>CBDBMG010000001.1:0-432772 GCA_965207375.1 Nitrosopumilaceae archaeon
TTTACAGATCAATTGTGTATTTTTGGCTATTACATTAAAAGTATTGTGGGCACGTCAACAAAAAACAATGAGTGCAAAAATTTACTCTAATACAGATACAGTCAAGTATGTACGTATGTAGCTATATTATTTAATCTGTGCATAATTCTTAATAGAGATTTATTGAAAGCTGTAATAGTGCTTTTACCTGTACTTGGATTGACTTGGATAATCGGCATAATTGCTGTCAATAATGAAACTCAAGTATTTGCATGGATCTTTGCAATCCTCAACTCTTTACAAGTAAACAACATGAATCCTACCATTGTAGTTGATACAGCTATATAGTTACTTATTATTGATATAATTAGGGAGTGTTCATATTTATATTTCATGTGCTGAGAAATAAGCAGGTAAATATTTTATTAAGTATATAGCTATTACATATGTAAATTATCTTATTGTGGATGGCATTTTAACTTATACATACAGGTAGCAAAGCAAATGAGAGATTGGTTTACAGTAAGTAATCGAAATGCAAATGCACAGTTGGCTGCATGATTGTTATAGGCATCAGAAGTAGGTGGCAGGGGCTAAAGCCCAAAAAGTACATATTAAGCTATACATCTCCATCCCAATATACGTACATAGCTTGTAGCTCCCAACAAGATAAATTGTGTCTGAAGTATATGTGTTAGATTCCAACCACTTGTTAATAACTAAGTGCTGAATAATGGCACACAACAATCAATTGTCAATTACTTCTCTGAAAGTCAGCTTAAAAAGCTAAGATTCAACCTGAGATTTCAGCTGACGGGTACACCCCCCCACTACTGAGTGACTTCTGATGCCTTTGATAAGTTGTAGCCTCCAGTATAATGTTAGTTACTATGCTTTTATGGTGATCACCATAGAGCTGTGGTAGTAACAGTACAAGTACATTTGGAGTTTCATCAAAAGCAAAAAGTAGGTCTCAGTTAGCTAACTATTAGCTATAATAAATGCAAAGACGTGTATGTAGTATGTAGTTTAAGGTAATTAAATTATTACATGCTGTGAATTTAGCTTCTCAGAATTCTTCTAGTGAAGTCAGTGGTCATGGTAAAAAAATAGTAACTACTTCGTTTGGAGGTGGTGTTACTGGTGGGGATTACTTAAGCTCAAATTTGGAAACACACTTGTCAAAAGGTAATTGGGATGGCTATGTGTTTTCACTATTGAAAAGATCAATGTATGTTTTTTATAGAAGACAGTGTTGTTGAAGATGACTACCAAATAAAGTTGAAAACGTTCAGAAAATTGGAAGAATCGGTAACTGAAGAACATGACATTGAAGTGAAAGAAAAACAGCTAGATAAAGATAATCGTGATATCGAAGAAGAAGATAAAAAATCAATTACTGAAGATATCGAAATGGAGAAAAGATCTAATATTGAAGTAGAAGGTGCAACTGTTGCTGTAGAAAGAAATTCTGCAGCTACAACCACCAAGACAACTCCATTGCCACATACTGTAAAGTGAAAAAAGGCACTTTTTAGCAATATGATTTTTAGGATTTAATGTGTCTAAATACTAGCTGCCTACTTGAACTGATTTAGCTGCTTGTCTTATTGCCAGTTTGCTATTATTATTATTCATGAAAGAAAACCCAGTAACTAGATAACAACATGTATCATTATAAATCATTATTTTTCTGTCTTTATTGCCTCCGTGTCAAGACTCACGATAGTGAGTCATGAGGCCAAGAGAAGTACATACATAGCAATATGTGACTACTAGAGTAAGTTATCTGTACCTAGCACTACTCTGAAATTTGCAGATGCTAAAGCAGGTCTAGCACACTCTTATTTTACAGAATCAATAAACCAAACAATAAAGAAAATCAGCATCATCAATAAGCATGAGTTTTTCACCACTTGTTCATCTCAACTGAACAAATCATTGTTTTCCATCTTATTCACTTGTTACTTGAGAATTACTACTTAGAATTAGTAACCCAAACTTCATCAAAATTGATTCAGGCAGTTTTCTGATATACCCCATAAAGTCCTTAAAAATTTTTGTACAGCAGCTTAAGATTTTCATTTTAAATCACACTTATTTCTGATAACTCATTCATTCATTTCATTTCTCTGATTTTGCTTCTCTGATAACTTAGTTACCATATATAGCAGGTTGAAACTTGTCACAACTCAGAGCTCAAACTTACATTTTACATAAAATTTCAGACATGTAAATTACATTGACATAATTATGTCTTTACTACATGTGAGTTTTATCTAATTGGTTCATATGCTATCATACTGAACAACAGTTGTTAGATTAGAGCAAGTTCATGTCATCCACAACACTACTGGCCATTGTTTGATATCTCCACCTATACGTAGATATTGTATTAAAAGAAATCATGTTACAAATATAACAACCATAGCTTATTGTAACTGTACTAAACATTTACAAAAAGTGTAGCTATGTTACTAAAATGTTCACATCATCTTATTTATATCAAGACTCATGATAGTGAGTCGCGAAGCCAAGAAGAAGCAGCTGTACGCAACGAATGAGTAAGTTATTTACACGTAGCACCGCTCTGAAATTTGAAAATATTGTAGCTAAGCTGCCACGACAGCTGTCGCTTAGTTATTCAGGAAACAGCACGTTCTAACTATATAGAATCGGTAACCTGACAATGGAGGAAATCGGTGTCACCAATACTAAGTACCAGCCATTGGGAGTTTTATGGTACCCATTTGTGCGTCCACGTTCGAAAACCATCCTTTTGGTACCCATTCACCCATTTACTAGACAAATAGTACCTTTAGTGTGTGAAGAATTGTTGACCTGAAGTTCATCGAAATCGGTCACGTTGAACTTTTGAACCAGCCATACAAAGTCCTTCCTGTCATCAAACAAATTTTATGTGCCCGTCGTTTTTTTCTTTTCTTATTTTCATTGCACACTTTTCGTGGGCTTGCATGACCCCCGGCGTGAATCCCGGAATTTATATTTGAAACACTCATTTAGTACATACACTTGTTTGTCTAATAACTCACTCATTTCTGCATGGATTTCAACCAACTTTGTATCAACACTTCTCCCATGTATGCTCTACCAGACAAACAACTTTCAGCATAAAGCAAATACCTCAATGTATTTGAGAGATACTTTTACACTGCATGTTGATAGTTTCCATAACTCGGACCACTAATAGTATTCATCGGTTGAATATTAAATACTTACTACGCACTTACTATTAAGGTGGTGATCAAGTGGCTCGCCCACGTAATTAGCTATTTATTAACAAGTTGCTGTATCGTGAAAAATATTGCTGCAATGAGCCATTAATCTATAGACATTCTGTAAAACCACTTAAAGCACTAATTAGAGTAGTAGCTATGCGAACTGGATGCTACTTTTACGAGACGTTTGCAATTGACGCTTACACAGCAAGAAAAGGTATGTAAGACGAAATATTCGGGTATTGTGTATCAAAGGCAACACGGAAAAGACGGAAAAGACGGAAAACACAATTGCTAAAAACACACAATGCAAAAATGATACTGTCTTCTCCGTAATAAACCGCAGCCGCAGCAGTAATAATTTGGCCGGAAGTATAAGCGTGCGCGTCAACATTATAATTATGAGTGGTAGTGGTTAAGGACAATAGATGACGTATGCTTTCTTTTGTTTGAGATTGACAAGAAGGATGGAAGGCCTCGATTTCTTTATGGCGCATTTATTTCATAAATGAGTGCGTACAGGACCTATAGCTGCTCTGTAGTGTAGGGAGGGAACCGCTATGGTTTGACATCGACGGCGGCATTTAATGATGGGCAGTCATCACTGCGACTGGAACTTTTCGGAGGCGAAGGTTAGCTCCTTGCATGCATTACAATATTTTTATCGAATTGAACCGTATACAGTTGCATGATCGCTTGGGATGGCACCGAGCTCAGCTATAATCATTCATGTTTTAGCATAGTGAGAATAATAGTGTATAATATTATATTATAGCCAGAAGTATGAAATGCCGGTATTTTAGATGTTTGGTTGCAATATGGATGACTGATGGAGTGATGGACTTGTGCGAATAGTTGAGCAGAACAGGTTAGCCTTGCACGCTACAGCTCTATACTTTTATTTATGTGTGGTTTACAGAAAGGAAGCTTACAACAAGTGCATTTGCTAGTATACATGGATGATGGAACTCATTTATGCACAACCAGGACAAAGCCCTTGGGGCCAAGCTTCCGCTGTGGTTAGTGCATGGGATGCATATACTCAACCGCTTGACCGGACTATGATGAAGGCTGCTGAATTAGAAATCAAAATGAATTTTCATGCAGATATGCCACTTGTGTATATATAGCTAGCCCTTTAATACAATACTTCGTTTATGTAGAACATGAGGTGGTGTCTATGGATGATTGAAAACTCGTGAGACGGTGGGCCATGGTGCTTTAAGTGGATATATTTCTTGGATGAGTAATCACCGTCCTGACTTAAGAGAAACATGCTGGCAGGTTAGTAGTAGTAGTAGTATATATATATAATAGTTATAATATTGTGTGTACATGGCTAGGTTGGGGAATGGCAATGGAGATATTACAAAGGTATGTCAGGGACATTTATGTCATACATTTGAACAAACTCCCAAAATTTAAATGAAGTTTTAAGCTTTAAATGTTTATTACAGCACTCAAAGCAACATCAGCTCCAATATCTATACTGCATGCACAATAGCATTTGTTGTTTGTGGTACATGCAATATGCATGCATGATTGTCCTATACTGACATTTTTATACTTATAGTGTTGTTTTTAATCCCCTTTAACCAGAATTTATCTTTTTGCACAGGTGCTACAATCATATCATCCACTGGTATACATATAGCTACCCACGGCAAGATGATACGCTATCAGCTGACAAGTTCTAGCCAGCATGGTTCATTAAACTGTGATGATAGTGAAGACTTTGACTCCAGCTTTGTACCTTGTACAGACTTTTAAAAGAATATTTTTGTAACTAATAATTACGAAATGTTTTCATTTTGAAATCCTAACAAAATATTTAAAAACACTAAATACAAGTCTAATTATAAATACTGAGGCAAAACCAGCGCCCGGCACCGGCAAACCAAGACGAGGACGGGACCGAACACGAGGATACGTCTAGCAAAAGTGGTACACTTACGGAAAATACAGGCGAAAACGTGAGAATCAATACGATGGCCGTTTCCGTCGTATAGCCGTGAGAGACGGGCAGTAATACAGTTGAATATGGTAACGCATTCGCATGCTTTTCTTGCTGTGTTAGTGCAACTTTTCTGAAGAACACAAGCCCAAAATTATTTCATAATCAAGCTGTTTACTTTGTTCTCCGTGTTCGTATGTTTTAACATTTAATGTTTAGATGAAGAAAGAATTCAATTGTAGTACAGGCTTTCCAACATTCCACCACCCTACAAACTCGGACTGGGAAAAGCTTAACGTAGGCACATTTGTCTACCGTCCATCTACTCGCTTACAATTTTTTAGACCATTGCGATAATAACAGCTAGAGAAAACCTGCTACAAACATTTAATATTAATCCATTGTTTATCGCACGAAGTTACTGTTACCACCGGTAACCATTCGCGGTTTGATTTTCTGTTCAAGAAGCCCAGCTCTTTCACTTACAAGTAAGTGAACCGTTGCTAATATTAGTGCATTATTAGCATAAATTAAAGATTATCTTACCATTAAACGTCTCTTCCTTTACAAAAACGCCATAATTAATCATGTACGGTGTGCATTAAAACGCATTTCAATTGTGTCATACATTGTATGGTTTCAATTACAGGGCACCCGCAGCTGCTTGACTGCCACCTTAATGTCGATTGTGCTCATCACTTGATATTCTAATTACACTGGTTTAAGTTGTTTATTTGAGTATGCGACTTTACACAACATTATATAGTTAAAAAATAAACTGCTTAACTATATTGTTGATGACTGCATGTGTTAATGGTGTAATTTTCAATAATGTAATGATTGAAATACATTACTCAATACCTTATTTATACTGTTTATTATTGCAACAATACCTACTTTAAAACTAAAGGGTTACTAAATAAATTTTATATTCAATAGTCAATACTTTTACTATACCATATACCATCATGGAATTATACATGCATTATTACAGTACATACTTTAACAATACAATTAAAAGTTCTAAATCCAATACCAATAACTAGCTATATAGCTACAGCATAAAATATCTAATGCTGGAACAGCACTAATATATTATATCACTACTATTCACTAGATACTTGTTAATTTTTATAATATACTAGCTAATGGTGCACATGCTGGATGATGCTATAGCTAACTACTCCTTTTATTGTAGTAAGCATTCCACTTCAATATCGCTACAATAATTGTATTGCCTCTTGTTGCAATAATCATAGTCGTACATGGAATATTAAACTCAATGCAAATTAAAATACACACTGTAATAATCCATCCACTTTGAGCTTTTTGTGAAGTAGCTACGTACTTAGATTTTACGTTTTGCGCATGTTATGAGGCTTATATATGTCAATTAAAGTGTTAACAGGTTTTGTCTATCCAAAACACACGAATGAAATTGCAATTTTATCTAGCTACTAGACTAAAACATTAGTTACCTTAGATACAATTAGCTATATAGCTATAAAGACTTTTATCATTCCTGTGTGAATATACGTAGCTAACTAAACTATACACATTAAATTTTCTTATCAAATGGTCTTATCTTTCGTTTAATAGAATTTGCTGAATCAAATATCACCACAGTAACTTTTCCTGAACAAGATTTTACAGAGCATCAGTTTTACAGTTAGTTTTGTAATGTAGTGTGTCTTAAACAATTAAGCCTAAGCACACATTTCAATTTTGTACATAGCTACAATTACTACACATTTTCAGATTTTATTGCTATGCCTAATTATTAACCAACACAGATCATGCTATAAATTGTCCAACAGGCGGTTATCCTACTATCAGGTATATAATAAACTTAGAAACTTTACTGCTGCTCTTCTTTCAGAAGTATGTAATGACGTCAGCATTGAGCCCCACTTACAGCCCCTTACTGGTGAACAATTTACCTTCTTTTTAAAGAGATTAGCATCCCTAGTTGCTGACAAGAAAGACCTGCCATATTATACTACGTATGATGTCCTGGCTTAGATGTCTTGTTAGTTATTCACTGTTGTGCTCTGCTATTGACTGTTTATGAAAAAGTAATAAACTGAAAAAAGGCAGCAGAGATGAGATTCGAACCCACATCCTCCAGAACGACAGCCTTGGATCCTACCACCTACTCCACACTACATCGCACTTGAAATTACCTATTTTAATTTGTTTTATTAATACAAATTACGGTATGTGTAAATTGCGCTAATTGTACAAAATAATCTACGATACTAAACTGGCAAACATACACTATCAGTCAGTAGCTATAGCGGTAACTTTTGACCCTGCCCACTTCCAAAAACATTCCTACTCCACTGATAAATGAACTGGAAAGCTCTAGAGCAAACACATACAGTACTGCATGGCTGGTGAGTGATAACTATAGCTATCCACTAATTGTTTTCCGATCAGACCTAACTGACTCCGTGACTCCATTTTAAATTTATTTTATTGGAGCCGGGGGCCCGGGAATGGCCAATATCTAAATACTTAAACCGGCCAGACAATTCTCATTCTTCATCTGACAATTTTATGGCAGGTGTAAAAACGTCATCTTCATACATTATGAGCAATTGAGCATGCGCAATCAAAAATCACGTGACTATCGGTTATTTGCATAAGATGAATCCATAGAAATACACGTGGGCTATATAATCCACCAGAATATTTAATCGATCAGTGTACGAGAGAACTGAGTGAAATGTTATTTATACGATTTGTCCTTTTGACATTATTGTCATGTGTTGACCGTTGCTATAGTGAGAGAACCGGCTTCCTTCCTGGACACGGTAAGTTCTGCATTCATTATATACAGTTAGCTGGTTAGTTGTATGCATACATGTGCCAAATTTTGCCAGGCCGGCATCTCATCATCGCCCGCCGCATCACTCACCGCCCCAACTTTTAGTGTATTTAAAAATTTCTTTGTTTTCAGATTGTGGAAATTCAATTTTCAGTCCCAACTCAGTATAAATTTTGTGCATTGGTATCCAAAATAACAAAATAAGGAGATTTTGGATTTTTTGTGAATCAGGTAGCTAGCTATAAAAAATTTTAAAATATACGTAAGACTTTACAAGGTGTTGTAAAATGTGGGCCCAATTTTGAGGGTCAGTCACTCTTCCTCAGTAGTTTCGTGAACCAGACCACTTTCTTTCGGGTGGCGCTTATCGATTGGAGATTATAAGCACCCCTACCGAAAGTAGGGGCGCTTATAATCTCCAATCGATAAGCGCCACCCAAAGAAAGTGGTCTGGTTTACGAGACTACTTCCTCTGTAATCATGTGTGAGATTTCGAAATCAGCTCTTATTTCTTGATTTTAAATCTGATTTCAGTGATTTGAAAGCGTCACCGGCATTATGCATGAGATTTGTCAGGTGATCTATGTAATTATATTTGAAAGGTATCAATTTCTGGAAATATCAATATGACCAAGTTTATGAGTTGCGAGTCAATGGATAGTGACAGACCCTTGGGACACATATGTTTCAGATCCACCAGCTCCTACATTGCTATGCTTCACCGCCTAAATTTGGATGATGTCATGCCTATTCCCACCATTATTGCATCATTTCAACATGCTATTTTAAAATTTTATGCAAGTAGCTAATTACGTAGCTGTGTATTAAATAGAAGTGTACACTATACTGACACAACAATTCAAAAACTGTAGTACATTTTGAATAATATGAATACTAAAGTACATTTTACTTCTGTACAAAAGTTCACTATTTAATAATCAAGATTGTAATGAATAATGAGCCCACCCACCCGGGGTAACTTCCTGATCTGAAACGTATAATTAGCAATAAGTAGCCTAATGTTTGACAAGATATTTTTAGAAATTTTGCCCAATAGAGTACAATATAGCTAGCTAAGATTTAACCAGATGTGCACCAGCCAAAGGCTGGCATGTGCCTGGTTCTTTGAAACTGCTTTCATCTGAGAAGTCAGTATGTGTGCTTGTGTCTGTGAGGGTGTCCCGTCCCCAGGCTATTAAAACCATTCAAACCAGAATAACCGATCAAACTGTGACAAGTCTACTGCTTTTCAGTTTCTTTATGACACTTGCTATCAATATAACTGATGGTTGTGGCCTTAGTAACAAAGCGTGTCATGAATTGATGCCAAAGAAGAGCATAATGCTGTATTTCACAGTAAAAGGCATTTACTCAGCTGTACATTACTAACAAGACAGAGCACTTCAGTCTTAAAAGTGGGCGTCCTGTACAGATTGTGAAGAAAACTGACCTAAGTATAAAACCAGTTTAAGCAGAAGAATGTTATGTGTTCCTTAATGGTGAGTCTTTGCTCATGTGACTTACTTGTGACATCATTAAATACTATTACCAGTAGATTAACAGTGGTTTAACGTTCACAGCACCTGGTTTTTAGATGGTAAAGCCTCAACTTGTTTGGTTGGCCATTTGTTAAAAATTCTAACCCCATTAAAACTGTGTGGTAAATTTGTTCAACTAAATTAGATTATTAGATTTGATTTTCCAAATGCTTTAATTGGTCAGAAATTAGCTAATGGCTGACTGTTATATTATACTCTGACAAAAATTTTACACTATACACAGTACGTGCAAATCAAAGCAATATTTGCAAATGATCATGCATATCAGATTTTTTAGTCTGATATGTGATAATTGGGCTTATTTTCATAATTAATGAAGCTATATTGTCTATGCCTCATGTGGCCAAAACTTTTTGGGGGTATAGGTAGTTTGACGTGCTGTCATAATAGGTAAGTCATGAATACTAGTAATAGTCTATCATGTAAGTACGTATATTTTACCTAGTAAGGAATGAAACCATTTACCTGAAGGAAATTTTCATGGTTTAGTAAGTTGTTATAATAAATATGATTAATTAAGGTAGCACTAAAAGTGAGTAGCAACAGTGGTAATCTCTACATGGTTTATTCCTTTTATAGTAAAGTAAATTTCAGCTATTATACAGGGCCATAGCCACCAACTTTGGAGTCATCAGGTTGAATTTTCTGCACAAAATGTAGCTGAAAGTGCTCACTACCTAGATGATATGTTACTGGCCTAAAAAGCCATGAGTAATAATTTATACCTATTTCTGTGCTTAACAAGAAGGTAAACTTATTTACTCACTAACCTCATTCAATTACTGCATCAAGATTTATTGCTCAGTTAAATATATTAAATACAACACCATTTATTTCACACATTTGTGTCTTCATTTTTTTATTTGAACAAGTACTGTAACAGTTTCTGACTATAAAAGGTACTGGATCAACATGATAAGCTTGTATACCTGCCACTCAAAGCAAATTACTTGTTCTAATACATTATTGTTTATTGGTGTTTTACAAGTGTTTACTTGACTGGTAACCAGACCAGCATAGGTGGTCAAGTTAAAATCTGACCAACCTAACTGGCGGCTACAGCCCTACAAATCAATAGTGATCAAGACTCACAATAGTTAGTCGCGAGGCCAAGAAGTAGCAACCGTTCAGTAAGTTATACATAATGCCACTCAATAATTTACAAATCCTGAGCTAAGCCACCATAAAACTATATCACTGCTTAGTTATTGCAGAGCTAGAGCATGTTCCTACTAGCTATATAGAATCAATAACTGATGATAAAGGAATCTGGCACCACCTAAGTACCAGCTATTACAAGTTTTATGGTATTCATTTGTGCAACTATGCCCAACGAATCATTGTTTTCCACTAGATTTGCTTGTTACTCGAGAATTTAGTACTGTCTTTAATGAATCGAAGAATCAGTAACCCAAAGTTCATTGAAATCACTTCGGCCAGTTTTTTCTAGTTCCTATAAAGTCATCATCAAATTACACGCTGGTTGTTTTTTTCTTTTTATTGCACACTTTTCGTGGGCTTGTTTGAATCCTAGGATTGTTATTTTCAATTTTTCATTCTATCCATCACGTTTGTTTCTCTATTACTGAATTCACTCATTCTGTCAATGATTTTTACTAGACTTGACTCAATCAGCATTCTCCTATGTATGTATACTCTACAAGTCCAACAAAATGTACAGTAAATAATTATAAGCAGCAAGCACTTCAGTATACTTGAAAGAAATTTTTACAGAACTAGAGCATATAATTGTTTTGCATAAAAGTTTTAGACACAAACTACATCAACATTTTGAAATTGTGACATGTGAGTTTATCAAAACAATTATTAAGGATTATGTGCCGTAATTAGATATTGAACAGTTGTAACATTAAACAATTAAACAAATACATGTCATCCACAATCCTCCTGGCCACTGTTCTGTTTCTTCACCTACAACAATTCATACACATGTTACAAAAACAAGATTACATTAATATAAGCGTATGGCACTAAATTGTTCATGCTAGACAAATTCATATCTCTTAAGTGTCAAATTCTCCTTTATATGGAGACATCACCTAAGTGAGATAATTATTAGAGTACATTAGACGATATTAATTTTTATCTACGACCTTACTCTAGTAAAATCATGCTCACACTACTGCTATAAGCCACGTATAGGTACATATTTTTCAACCCAATAATTATGGTTGATGAATATTAATTACTTGCCTTCTCAGTTGTTGTTTTGTTCACACAGTTTTTTAATGGCATCTCCATCCTTTTGCTCAGAGGTATGGAAGCATTTCCATAATGGCAAATTCCTCTGGGACTTCACTTGTTTCGTCATTCACTGCAGCTATCATCCCAATATATATGGGAAGTTCTTTCTGACTTCTTCTGTTGTGTGTTTCAACTGAGAACATCCCACATCCATATGCTTTTGTTTAGGATAGACTTAGTTGAGAAATCCAACGCCAACCCATGTTGCTGCAAGAAACCAAGACCTAAAATTGCAGGCATAATGAGATAACTAACCACAAGTTGTACTGTGAACCCATGTTCTGTATACTGACTGGGGTTCTGACATAGTTGATGACTGAAAGTGGTGCACCTGACACTGTCTTTAAGGATAGTTGTGGCATTGATTTTGTCACAATACAATATATTTGTATGATACTGTTTTGTGCTAACAAGGATATGGATGATCCTGAATCAAGCATTACTTCGGGAATCAATATTTCCTACAATCATACGTAGCTGCTTGTACCTTAGTGTAGCTACTGTTACAGTATTAGTGGGGCTGCTTTCTATTAGGGATATCGGTTGCCCCTCAGAGGCATCCCCCTTTAGTTTTCCTGCTGTTGCAAACAGTTTGCTGCTACATGACCCTACCTGTGTACTAATTATGACGGTTTAGCCAAGCAAGACTAGTTCAGCTCGTGTTCCAGTTTATCGGTAGCTTAAATAGGAAGATAATACACAAATATAAGACCATAGATTATATTTGATATGGTAAGGCGGGGGCCCCCAACTCCATGAAATCTCGTACAGGCTCTTTGAAATCTGAAATCTATAATTTCCGTATTTTTCAATATTAATCGCACAATTGAGCTTTGTTTCTGTTGTAATTCAAAATTTGTAAATACATAGAAATTCAATCAAAAATTGTAAATACAATTTAAAATCTTGCTAAAATCTTTGTAGAAATATTGAAATCTTACTCAAAATCTTAGATTTGGAATCTTGTACAAGAGTTTTCAGAGTCGGGGACCCCTCATGGTAAGGTAAGACAATGCGTGACCGTGAGCATCACACAAGCTAGTGAATGACCACTCATGATAGCTGATCAACTGCACTGAGAACAGTATTACTCTGCAACCTGTGCTTTAAAATGTAATTTAAAGATGTAATTAAAAATATTCTAAATCAACTAAAAATCAGGCTGATTTCAATGAAATCAAAATTCGTACAGGATTTTGGAGTGTTGGACCTCTCAGAGAAATCAACCATGAGAAAGCCATGATGTGGGCAGCTATAATGCTGGAATACTGCATGGGCTATATTTCGACTGCTTTGGCTGGGCGAGATGTAGCTCGGTGCAGTGTACGATTCATTTGACGGAAGTCATCACAAAAGGGTCCATAGATAGATACGTAGCAGCTATCAGCAGAACAGGTGGCCCATTGTGCCCAGTAGCAGCAATTCTGGCATGGCCTCATGTTTCCCATTGAAGCACCCTGAACTTGACTAAATCTACCTTTACATTCATATATAGCTACTGGCTATGCATGCAAGGCACTCAACAAGGTGGGGGTATCTTAAATTCTATGTAGGCTACAGCTTGAGGCCCAGGGCAGCCACAACAGTAAGGGCTGGGTGTCACTATGCATGATCAAGCGGGAAGGTCAGTGGCACAGCTGGCAGGGCTTCATGCAGTATACCTACCATGCATGACTCCTCAGTCCTCAGTGAGGAGTCGTTATAGTGTTATGTACATTGCCAGATATTCATCCAGGGCAGCAGTAATGTCTGCAAGCAAAACAGTAGTTATATATGTAGGCGGGAACATAATGTGGCATTGGTTCTGGCTATAGCAAGGGTTCTTAGCTTTGTATACAGTATATTAACGATCAGTCAGAGATTAAGGAGCTCACATGATGGTCGTAACAAAGCAGCTTAGCAGCAGCAGTCAGCCAACTTATGATTTTCCACACAGACCCACACACAGACCATCATTGATGCACAAGGAGGCATGGCTGGATGGGGACGCTTTAAGTGAAGGATTTTTTGGCCGGAGTGTCTTTGGCAGTGTATAATTGCTTGGTTTGGCTGGAGCCAGGGAAAATATTGAGTAGTATACAAATATGCAACTGCCAGAACGTGAGTTAATGATGCAATCACATGATCAGGTGGGAGCAATAAAATCACGTGAATGGAAACCCTATGAAAGGAGATGCTTCTACCCAACCACCAAATATTTATAAGTCTCATCAGGAAGCGAAGGCAACAGATGTATATATATAGCTACAGCTGGCAAATGTAATAAGGTAAGCTAGGGTATGTTTTACTATAGCAATATCTTTTGTTGTAATGATCGCGTATTTCAATATTGCCCAGCTAGTCGCAATCTAGCTACACAATTAAACTGTTCTGCAGCTTTGAAAAATGATAGGTAATTCATTGTAGGAAGTAAAATTGTTAGAGGCTTGAGCCCTTCACCTGCATGTAATGCCTACACAAGTTACTGAAAGGTGAAAGAACGTACCTCTAAAATTGACTAACTTAGTGTTACATGCTGGAATTGTTAATACTGATTGTTACCCAAATCCCTGTAATATCTATGGTTTATGGGAGGTGCTTAATAACCAAACTATTATAATATTGAAACAATATAATCATTGTATCAGTATTGTTAATCACTAGTAGGTATTATTTCCATTTCCTTTGCTTTTATTTATTAACTATTGTATAATTGTTTTGTAGGCCAAAGTAATGAAGGGAATGAGTTTTATGTAGGATTTATCAGAAATCGATTTGGTAGAAGTGATGAACAAGAAAGGATACCTCCGGTTCTTTGGATCACGACTAAAGAGTCTATGCCAGTCAACTTTGAAGTATTCACTTTTTTGGACTTATTGCTAGTGGTGTAGCAATTCCTGAACAAATAACATATGTTACCATACCAATTGGATTTGTTGTGTTTGATTCAACTGAAGATAGTAGTGAGGATACATGGTTTAAAGGAATTCATATTAAAGCGCAGGACTACAAAAGGATTGTTGTCTTTGGTCAACATGAGGAAATAGCATCCAATGATGCTTATCTAGCATTACCAATGATTTCACTGCCAGCAGGAAGGTCTTATGAGTACATTACAGCATCAATATTTGGAGATTCAGGTACTGCTTTACAAGCTAAAGATAGTGTGGCTCTAATTATTGGAACTGAGGATGATACTGAGATAATCCTTGAACCATCTGTTCTCATCAGGCATCCCTTTGCTCCAACACAAACTGGTAGACAGTTTATTTCTGGAGTTCCTGTTCAGTTTCGTACTGTAACTATCCAGAGGTTTCAGACATTTTATCTTCAGGTTCGTGGTGGAGATATATCTGGTACTCGCATAATAGCAAATAAGCCAATATCTGTTTTCTCTGGACACGAATGTGCCAATGTTCCATTAGCTAGTGAACCTTGTGACATACTGATTGAACAACTTCAACCAATAGATACATGGGGAACTGAAGCAGTTACAGTTCCACTGAGAACAAGGAGTGGTGATGTATTAAAAGTGTTTGCTTCACAAAAGACTCTACTACAGTTAATGTTACATATACAGACATCAGTAGTGGCATGGTTACCAGTGATAGTTTTAGTTTCACACTTAATCGTAATGGATTTAGAGAGTTGGGGGGTACTTCAATAGTGGCCACAGGGGCTATTGCTGACTTTGCCTTGATACAGTCTAATAATCCAATTGTTGTATTTCAATTTAGCAGAAGCTTTTCAACTGATAATAATATAATATCTAGTGCATTTATGTTGTCAGTGCCATCTTGTGAACAATATCGTGACAGTTATGCCGTAGCTACAGCTCCATTTGATCCTTCAATTGAAGGAACTTCACCAATACAAGCTCGAGGTCCATATGTTAACTATACTAACATAGCAGTACCAGCTGAGTATTTTAATGTTAGTTTAATAACAGTTAATAATAATCCAATTAATGCCTCAGAGTTAGGCCAATCAGGAGAGCAGATAACAGCATATGGGGCTATGGGGCACAGTTAATACTTGATGAAGGAGCTCAAGTGATAAGACATCAAGATCCAAATTCAGCTCTATCAGTAACATTGTATGGATACAGTAACCAACAGTCATGGGGTTGTACTGGAGGGACAAGTCTTGCTCTTGTTGCTTTTCGTAAGTTATATCATCTTTTATTGTATGTAGATGATTGTTAATGTATCTGTCACGTGAAATGATGGCAGATGGAATTTTAACCAAGACAGTGGCAAGTAATGACTGGATGACTGTTGCTCTATTATCAAAGAGTAATTCCATTTGCCATCATGCGGTGTGAACAAAGTTTGCAACTATAATGAAATTGTGTGACCTCAGTACAGATGTGCCAGCATGCTACAACAGCTGTAATCTATTGCCATAGTTACAGTGCATGTATTTTGTTACCACTAATAATCGCATAGCTTGTATATATTGTCCCATTATTAGCAATGCAATTAATCCCAAATTGTACAGTTTTAATAGCCTTGGGCGTAACAATATTCAGTTATTGCACTCTAAAATAGCCAATCAAATTTCCACAATGCAAGAAGCCATTTAAATGCAACAAGCAATTATGTAATAAGCAGCAAGTAACAGTTACTGACTGAATGAGTACTCCATAGTCCATAGAAGAGTTTCTCAATGCTATCGTTTTATACTCAATTCTGAATGCACTGCTACTAAAACAAGCTAAGAAACAAACAGGATATGCAACCATGCCTCAGATTGCGTGCCTCAAGTTAGAGTGGGCATCATAGGTCATGCTGTGTGATTAGTAGACAATCACACGTATTTTTGTGCAATTCAAGAATAATTGTACAAGTAACAGCATACAGTCAAAATTGCACTTGGTGTCACCTCATACAATTACTTGACTGTTACTGGCATGGTAGCTACTTATTCTTGAATTGCACTCAAATTTAGGTTGTTTCTCCATATAAAAGTCACAAAATACGTATACAAATACTTTGAAATACATGTACTATTGTCTAAATATATATAATAGACAACACAGGTACTGTAGGTACTGTGGGTACTGTAGGTACTGTAGGTATTGTAGGTACTGTAGGTAATATAGGTACTGTAGGTACTATATGAACTGTAGGTACTATAGGTACTGTAGGTACTGTAGGTACTGTAGGTACTGTGGGTACTGTAGGTACTGTAGGTACTGTAGGTACTGTAGGTACTGTAGGTACTATGGGTACTATAGGTACTGTAGGTACCGTAGGTACTGTAGGTACTGTGGGTACTATAGGTACTGTAGGTACTGTGGGTACTGTAGGTACTATAGGTACTGTAGGTACTGTGGGTACTGTAGGTACTGTGGGTACTGTAGGTACTCTGGGTATTGTAGGTACTATAGGTACTGTAGGTACTGTAGGTACTGTGGGTACTGTGGGTACTGTAGGTACTGTAGGTACTGTGGGTACTGTAGGTACTATAGGTACTGTGGGTACTATAGGTACTGTAGGTACTATAGGTACTGTAGGTACCGTAGGTACTGTAGGTACTGTAGGTACTGTGGGTACTATAGGTACTATAGGTACTGTAGGTACTGTGCATGGGTACTATAGGTACTGTAGGTTCTGTGGGTACTGTAGGTACTGTAGGTACTGTTGATATATTGTAGGTACTGTGGGTACTGTGGGTACTGTGGGTACTGTAGGTACTGTGAGTACTGTGGGTACTGTAGGCACTGTGGGTACTATAGGTACTGTGGGTATATTGTAGGTACTGTGGGTACTGTGAGTACTGTGGGTACTATGGGTACTGTAGGTACTGTGGGTACTATAGGTACTGTAGGTACTGTTGGTATATTGTAGGTACTGTGGATACTGTGGGTACTGTGGGTACTGTAGGTACTGTGAGTACTGTGGGTACTGTAGGTACTGTGGGTACTATAGGTACTGTGGGTATATTGTAGGTACTGTGGGTACTGTGGGTACTGTCGGTACTGTGGGTACTGTAGGTACTGTGGGTACTGTAGGTACTGTGAGTACTGTGGGTACTGTAGGTACTGTGGGTACTATAGGTACTGTAGGTACTGTAGGTACTATAGGTACTGTAGGTATTGTCGGTACTGTGGGTACTGTAGGTGCTGTAGGTACTGTGGGTACTATAGGTACTGTAGGTACTGTAGGTACTGTTGGTACCCATGGTACTGTGGGTACTGTAGGTACTGTGGGTAAACACATTGTTAACAAAAATGCCAACTATAAGATGTCAGCTGTGTTTGATCAAAATACCGTGAAATACTGAATACCGTTTTGAATTTGTAATACCATATATTGGAAAAATATTGATACCGCCCAACACTATCTACAGTACCTACAGTGTACTATAGGTACTATAGGTACTGTAGGTACTGTGCATGGGTACTGTAAGTACTATAAGTACTGTGGGTACTATAGGTACTGTAGCTATTGTAGTTGGTATTGTAGGTACTATAGCTATGTACTGTAGCTAGATACTATAGGTACTATACTGGTACTATAGGAGTACTATATGGATACTGTAGATATACCGTGGGTACTGTGACAATGTGGTTAGATACTGTTGGTAGCTACTGTAAGTGTCCAATAATAATTATGCAGATGTGGCTATAATTAGTGTCCATTCTATTGCTGTTTTTGTTTACAGTATTGGTGTCATGTGTGCATATGCTGTGTCAAACCTATCAGCATGATAAATTAGTTGGTTTTATTTAGCCATACAGCAGTTTCAGTAATATGTTTTATTGGTTTACCATTTTAAATCAGTCTATGTTTTTGTTATTAATACAGTATATTAGTGATGAGTACACAGTACCTACAGTACCCACAGTAACTACAGTACCTATAGTACCCACTGTACCTACGGTACCTACAGTACCTATAGTACCTACAGTACCTACAGTACTTACAGTACCTATAATACCTATAGTACCCACAGTACCTACAGTACCTATAGTACCCACAGTACCTATAGTACCTACAGTACCTATAGTACCTATAGTACCCACAGTACCTACCGTACCCACAGTACCTATAGTACCCATAGTACCTACAGTACCTACAGTACCTACAGTACCCACAGTACCTATAGTACCCATAGTACCTACAGTACCTACAGTACCTACAGTACCTACAGTACCTACAGTACCCACAGTACCGACGGTACCTACAGTACCTATAGTACCTACAGTACCCACAGTACCTACAGTACCCACAGTACCTACAGTACCTACAGTACCTACAGTACCCACAGTACCTACGGTACCTACAGTACCTATAGTGCCTACAGTACCCACAGTACCTACAGTACCCACAGTACCTACAGTACCTACGGTACCTACAGTACCTACAGTACCTATAGTACCTACAGTACCCACAGTACCTACAGTACCCACAGTACCTACAGTACCTACGGTACCTACGGCACCTACAGTACCCACAGTACCCACAGTACCTACAGTACCCACAGTACCTACAGTACCTATAGTACCCACTGTACCTACGGTACCTACAGTACCTATAGTACCTACAGTACCTACAGTACTTACAGTACCTATAATACCTATAGTACCCACAGTACCTACAGTACCTATAGTACCCACAGTACCTATAGTACCTACAGTACCTATAGTACCTATAGTACCCACAGTACCTACCGTACCCACAGTACCTATAGTACCCATAGTACCTACAGTACCTACAGTACCTACAGTACCCACAGTACCTATAGTACCCATAGTACCTACAGTACCTACAGTACCTACAGTACCTACAGTACCTACAGTACCCACAGTACCGACGGTACCTACAGTACCTATAGTACCCACAGTACCCACAGTACCTACAGTACCCACAGACCTACAGTACCTAGCTACAGTACCTACAGTACCCACAGTACCTACGGTACCTACAGTACCTATAGTGCCTACAGTACCCACAGTACCTACAGTACCCACAGTACCTACAGTACCTACGGTACCTACAGTACCTACAGTACCTATAGTACCTACAGTACCCACAGTACCTACAGTACCCACAGTACCTACAGTACCTACGGTACCTACGGCACCTACAGTACCCACAGTACCCACAGTACCTACAGTACCCACAGTACCTACAGTACCTACAGTACCTATAGTACCTACAGTACCCACAGTACCTACAGTACCCACAGTACCTACAGTACCTACGGTACCCACAGTACCTACAGTACCTACGGTACCGACAGTACCTATAGTACCTACAGTACCAACAGTACCTACAGTACCTATAGTACCTACAGTACCCCCAGTACCTACAGTACCTACAGTACTCACAGTACCTACAGTACCTACAGTACCTACAGTACCTATAGTACCTACAGTACCCACAGTACGTACCCACAGTACCTACAGTACCTATAGTACCTACAGTACCCACAGTACCTACAGTACCCACAGTACCCACAGTACCTATAGTACCTATAGTACCCACAGTACCAACAGTACCTACAGTACATACGGTACCTACAGTACCTATAGTACCTACAGTACCTACAGTACCCACAGTACCTATAGTACCTACAGTTCCTATAGTACCTACAGTACCTATAGTACCTACAGTACCCACAGTACCTGTGTTATCAAAATTTTACCAATTAATGGCTCATGTAATCATCAAAGTTCTATCAAATACTTCCACTGTCTTAATAATGACACAGCTACTGGTATATAGCTATAGCTAACTGTATTAAGTATCTAGTATATAGCTATAGCTAACTGTATTTAGTATATAGCTATAGCTAGTATATAGCTATAGCTAACTGTATTAAGTATATAGCTATAGCTAACTGTATATAGCTATAGCTAACTGTATTAAATATATAGCTATAGCTAACTGTATTAAGTATATAGCTATAGCTAACTGTATATAGCTATAGCTAGCTGGCTACTATAGTTGGTTCGCGTTCACCGTGCGGTTGAGCTAGCTGAAAGGAAGCCATTTAAGATCAAAGTGTTGTGAACATATGTTTTCTACGTCACTATTTTAATTATGCGTAATATGCGCGCACAATGCTCTCGTTTGCAAAAATGGCGTCTTCACCAAGAGTTGTGCAATACTATTGTAAAGAAAGAAAGCGCTTCTGGAGCGATAATAAGTATGTTTTGATAAAATATATATCAATAAACCAAGAATGGCGAGGTTAAATAAGTTTTAGTGCGAACGGTGAAATTAATGAACTGGAAAGTTGCTTTCTATGTATAGCACTATAGTTGTAATATATTTATTGTACCTTTAAAGCTATCTTGGAGCGAACAGTTCACCATTAGCGACGAAAATGTATTATTACTAATTACACATTGGCGCGGCTTTACCACCAATGCGTCACGAACATGTGTCAGCTCGGTAACTTCAAAGGACTGTAGTTAAATGGCTTCTCCATAGGAAATGTATGGAAAAACTTACAAGCTCCATAACTCCCCAGCACTGGCTCCAGCTGAAGCGCTTCTTGTTTCATCGTCTCCGGCATTTGACGGGCTTCATGATGATATAAAAAATTTTTATCCTGGTGTATTTTTATCGGAAGTTATTAAAGAAAAGGCGACCGCACGGTGAACGCGAACCAACTATATGAAATTGTCAGTATATTCATACAATGTAGCTAATACCGTATGGCAGGAAATTTTTGGAGAGAAATATTTTCAGAAATTTGAATGAAACTGTCATTTTGGAAATAAAATTTCAGAATGTTGCTACTTAGCCATAGATTATAGAAGGGCGTGTTCTGTGCCCTTCTATAATCTATGACTTAGCTATGCACATCACAAATAAGCGCGCATACTAATTATTAAATGTGATGGAGATTTCTACTGATACTGTTATCAGAGGCCATCATGTATATAAAGAGATATGGACGCCTATCATAGGGGAGGTACTGCATTGTGAGAAAGAAGAGGGCAACTCGCATGACTTGTACACAGTTGCGGTGAAGAAACTAGATTGCATCATTGGCCATATATTAGCCACTGATCAGTGATGTGATCCATTAACTATAATAATCAGCTAATAGAGGCTGGCCTAGCTATAGTTTTTCAAACTGGTGATGGCCTCTAATTAACAGCTATAGTATAATATAAGTACCGAGCTGTTGTGCCTTGTAAAACTGCAACTAAAGAATTAGAACTACATGCCAGCCAGCTTATTAAAAGAGCTACTAACCAAACATGATATAGCTATAATTTATACTGACCAAGCTAATTAAATTATTGACCAATTTATTGGCTAATTTATTGTTAGAAACCACATAAAATCTGATTGGCTAAAAATGTCAGGTCATGCAACTACACATATAACATTAAATTCGGACCACACAGCAGGCTGAATGGCTATATGTAGGCTACATAGGAAGTTCAAATGAATAAAATATCGTTAATTGTGTGGCCAGAACAAGAAGTGCAGATTTTTTTCAATTGCAAGTTATTTATGTCCCTAAGTGATAATACATTGGTAGAGCTCAGGCTTAGCTGTTGAAAGCTACATATCAAATAACTTTTCGTACAAACTTTCAACTGAAATGATCATGTCTCGGATCATGTACCATTTTGATATGTAAAATTCCGTATTCTATAGTGCATCTGATAGGTTTCACCTCGCAACTATCGAGTTGATTGCCAGAATTGTGGAGTTGGATCAAGATGGCTCGTCTAGCTATATACTTGTTAACAGCATTATATCTAGCGTGATTTTTGTAGTTTACTAAGTAGCCTGAGGTATATTGCGAGGTAGTTTATTGTGACAGCCGGGGGGGTCAGTAACGAGACAAAATCGATTTGAAAGTTGGGTTAAAT
The DNA here is from genome assembly GCA_965207375.1 of Nitrosopumilaceae archaeon. GTDB lineage: Archaea > Thermoproteota > Nitrososphaeria > Nitrososphaerales > Nitrosopumilaceae > JAWVZS01. The sequence continues at coordinate 22,655 of CBDBMG010000001.1, forward strand.
TTCCACATGAACTTAAATTGTTCTATTATAAGCGCGCCTTTGTAATTAACGAGGGGTCGCCAACGACCCTGAAATCTCGTACACTTTCCATGAAATCCGTCAAGAAATATTTAGAAATACAGAAATCTCATCTTGTTGAGGTAGTTCTTGAACCGTATATTTACGTTTTTTCCGTAAACTAAGGTTATTTCTAAGTAATGCACAGTCGTGCACGAGGTCGTGCGCATGCAGTTAGCAAGGCCACGAGGACCGTAAAATGGAGGATAATGACTTTGTGTTCTCAAAATGTTCGAGCAGTCCAAGGAGTAGCCTTACCGAGAGTAGTCGAAGGAAGCCATAGCTAGCTATAGTAGCTACGTGTGTAAAGCTTGATGTAGCTAGCTAGAAAATAATCAGCAAAACATTCGAATTCCTGCTGCATAATAATAATAATAATCAGTAATAATTATAATGTACAGACCTCCAAAGGAGTATTACGTACATATCATTAGCTATATAGTTTCTAATTTACATAAATTATATTTGAATAGTTCGACAGTTGTTGATGAGATTACAGATTCTGGAAGATTGTTCCATATTCGTATTGTTGAGGGATAGAAGGAGTGGCAGTAAGCATCGACTCTTGTAGGCAAATGACAGAGATGAAATGGATGATCTCGTGTGTTTCGTGGATTAAAAATCAAGTCACTTCAGTCAGCCTAAACTAGATTGTTAATGATCTTATACATTATTATGGCTCTGGCCTCAAGTCTCCGATGTTCTAAAGTTGGCCAGTCCAATAGCTGTAGCATATCAGATACACTAGAGTATCTATAATAGTTGTTGCATACAAACCTTGCTGCTTTCCTTTGGGCAGATTCGAGTTTATAGATTGCTAATTGTGTGAATGGACTCCATATTATGGCTACATATTCTAAAATAGGGCGAACCATCATCTTGTAGCAAGCTTCTTTGACTGCTCTAGGACATGAGTAGATATTTCTTTGTAGGAAAGCTCTTGATGTATTAGCTTTGCTGATAATATGATTAATATGGTCTTTCCAGATCAAATGTTCATCAATGTACACACCCAGATATTTAACAGAGGAAGCTGTTTTTAACCTTTTCTCTTGGATGTTATAGTCATACAAAATGGGGAATTTAGCATTGGTTATCCTAATTAACTCACATTTATCAAGGTTGAAAGTCATTTGCCATTTGTTGGCCCAGAGTTGAAGAATATTAAGATCTTCTTGCAGAGTTAGGCAGTCATCTTTAGTGTGAATATTATTGTATAACAACACGTCATCTGCATACAATTTAACTTTAGAGATAACATTTTCAGGTAAATCATTAATGTAACAGAGAAAAAGCAGTGGTGCGAGAACTGTTCCCTGTGGAACACCTGATATGACATTGGTGCAGTCACTGCTACAGCCATAAGCCTGATTGCTAAAATATAACTGAAATCTTTCATAAAATATTGAAATCCTTAAACTCATTTTAAAATGAAATATTTATGAAATACAAAAGAAATCTCGAATTATTTGAAAACTCATTTTATAATGAAATACAAAAGAAATCTCGAAATATTTGAAATCTCGTACGCGAAATCGCTTCGTTGGCGACCCCTCGGTAATTAACGCCATAACGAAATTTAAATCCTGCCCCGGCTGCAAAAGCCAAGCAGTTTTCCGCATGCCAAATAATTGTGTTTGTGCATTAATACCCTTGCTACAACACTGATGGTAATTGATTAATCAGTGAATCTATAGAGTCTAGCACATCCGAAGTTTCCTAGGACATATAGCTATACTTAATTAAGGAGTAAACTTCACAAAATTTATATTTCTGAGTGAAGTAGTATGTATAACTTCCTTGATCCCCTGACAAAACCTAAGCCCCCTGTATCCTAGTTCTAGAATTATCACTGGTTTTTACACGTATAGCTACACCTTAAAATGCTACTAGTTTGATTATACCATGTATAAGGGCTCTCTCTGCTTAAAGTGTGTGTCATGTTATATCATCTTGATAACACAGTGCATGGTTAGCCCCCTCGCCTGCCACCTCAGTCAAAAATACAAAAGGATGGATATGTTGTTAGAACACTAATTCTTGTCCATTTAATTGCATAACAATTTATACTAAAGGGTAGCTATGCGTTGAATTAAATATACTCTAAATCTGGCATTTCTGTACTTTACAAAATAGAACATCCCATAGCTTCTGAGGGCTACACCCCATAGCCCCTGCTTTAGAGATCCACTGTACTAGCTGTGCTTAGCTCCCCTCTCTAGATCTGCCTATGGCTGAGTGGGATCAAGACTCACGATAGTGAGTCGCGAGGCCAAGAAGAAGCAGGCCGTACGTGACAAACGAGTGAGTTATTTACACGTAGCACCGCTCTGAAATTTGTAAACACTCTAAATAAGGCACCATGATAGCTATCGCTTAGTTATCAAGGACTCAGCATGTAAGTACCAGCCATTACGAGTTTTATGGCACCCGATTGTGTGCCCACGCTCGAAAAACCATCCCCTTGGCACCTATTCACTCGTTTACTAAACAAATAGTACCTTCAATGTATGAAGAATTGTTGACCTGAAGCCATTTGATATCCATGATACGAGTTTTCCGTACGCGCCTTATAAACTCCTTCCTGTCATCAAAAATATTTTAGGCGACTGTCGTTTTTTTCCTTCTTTCATTTTCATCACACACTTTTCGTGGGCTTGCGTGATCCCCCGGAATTTATAATTGAAACACTCATTTAGTACATACACTTGTTTGTCTAATAAATCACTCATTTCTGCATGGATTTCAACCAAATTTGTATCAACACTTCTCCTATGTATGCTCTACAAAACAAACAACTTTCAGCATAAAGCAACAACCTTAATATATTTGAGAGATACTTTTACATTGCATGCTGATAGTTTCCATAACTTGGAACCCCTTATAATGATTGGAATAAAATTTCAGATACACAAACTATATTGATATATGAATCTTCAGGATAAGTTTAAAGAAATTATGACACTTCAGTTTGTGAAAATTAGCCTTTAATGATTACATTCATGCTTATGTACCATGCAAGATAATTATACCAAACAACAACAGGTGAACAGTGGCCACACATTATAAATAGGAGACCACTGTTCTGTTAGCATACACAAATTTTATTCATATTGTCTTCTCCTGTAGATCAATCAACAGTACTAGTAGAGGATGGCAATGATGTAGCCTTCATTGAAGTTCTCAACTGTTCTCCACCTACATAGCTAACAATTATAGTAATAACACATACTTTATATGTTCATTAGCTACTTGGGGGAAATACAAGGGAAACACCTAAAGTATTACCTTGCTCCTCTCTCCTTTAAAAGTTTATTACTCTGCATACTTTATATAAGGTTTCTTGTCAGGACTAGTTTATAATTGTAATCTGTTTACAAAAGGCAGTACTAGTGATATGCTAAACAAAAACAGCCTGGCTGTAAAAAGGTGCGAGGCCAATCAGAAGCCACAATGGTTATAAGTGACCAAAAACTCTGATTCAAGTAAGGCCAAGAAGTTGAACATTTTATTATGAATCCTTTTACTTGAATGACATACAATAATGTACAGGGCATTTTCACAACTATGATTGGCTTTGTCACTTGGCCACCTTTTTACACTTAATAAGGTGGCCAAGTGACAAAGCCAATCATAGTTGTGAAAATGCCCTGTAAATTATTGTATGTCATTCAAGTAAAAGGATTCATAATAAAATGTTCAACTTCTTGGCCTTAGCTACTTGATATCAGAGTTTTTGGTCACTTATAACTATTGTGGCTTCTGATTGGCCTCACACTTTTTTACAGCCAGACTGTTTTTGTTTAGCATAACCTATACTTCATGAATTTTTGATCATATAGCCCTTTCTGTCTCATTCACAAACTAGCTATGGGGAAATACATTATGTAGTGAATGATGGAGGTTATAAAATATGGATCTAACTAGATATAAAATCTATAAAGTCTGGGGGGTTGAAACCCCCAGGGTACCTGACCATGGCACTGAGGGATACTAGTTTGCCAGTGAATAAGTCTTGCGATTAGCAGTGCAGCCTCTATTAAAATATCCTTCTTTTCTTTCCACAGTTAAGGGGTTTATCACAAACACTACACTATGTATATCCCACTGTAAACCTGTGAGAAGGCTTATATATATAGCTTGTTGACAGGGATGCAGAAAAATCATGTCACGATACTCTTAATCAGTATGCACTTTACACATGCAGTCTGCTATACACCAGACTACATATTATGAAGACAGGCCATACTGGAACAAAATTGAACAAAAATTTATTACATTATATAATTATGTGATCTGTTAGACTACACCCACTGAGAATAACCTTCAAAGCATAGTGCATGAATGCCTTCCCTATACAATATCTCTGTGGTGCTTAGCCCTATTGAAGCACATTTAAATGCTGGGCTTCAGTTTATGGCAATATAAATTTTGTTCTACAATGTCTACAGTGAATGGAAAAGAATGACAGTGAACTTGAACATACTATGCATCATGTTCATTAATGTCTTGCATAATAAGTAAAATAGACTGTACATGAGCTTGTGCATGATATTTTTATAGGCACTGGTGATATGGGGTCAGCAGACACTTGCACCAATCGTTCCAACCTTTCCCCCTCCTCCAACCATGAATGCTGGTATAGTCAAAATATTATTATTTCATTATTTAGTTATAAAATTTGTATTTATAAACATAGGAACACACTCTGGTAATGACTAATACAAAAATATCCATCAAAAGTATGTAGTTATAGCTAGAATTTAAAAAAATCTTGTGCCAGTGTTATTCCATATATCCTACTGCATTTTCCTTGGAATTTTAGGCATGGGGGTTAGGCATGGGAGAGACAAGGTAGGCAAAGGACACTAGAAAAATAAAGAAGAGGCAATGATAAAAATGACTAGATAGGCATGAGAGTAGCTACATAGCTATATACTTGGAAAATATGTGGGTGAAAGAACAAAAAAGTACAATTAATGTTTACTGATTGAAAAGGACCAAAAAGGCTATTTTTAGAAGTAGAATATTGGAAGTCACCAATGATAGGTTATGTATCCTTACTGGTGAGTTAGCATCTACATTGTGTAATGCATAAAGCTATAGCTACGTAGGTATATACTAACATACTGATGGTACAAGCATAAGATGTAATAGCCGCTTGTGATTAACATATATCATATGCTTATGTACCTTCTTTAACTCTCAGACACCTTTAATTACATTATTTTCATCTTTTCAGTTGTTTCACATAGCTAGTTACCATCCCTATTTCCTTAGTGTATAGCTATACACAGTAATTTATGCATTTTGCCTTTATTATATAGTGATAAATGAATCCTTGGTTGTGTTTGTTGGAGAACCTGTTGTAGTTGGAGAGGATGTACGAGTGACTATTAACTGTAGTCAACTGATAGATGAAGCAATAGCTGGTGGAATTCCAAATCCCACTGTAACATGGTTTAGAGATGGAAATGAACTTACACATACAACTGTAACAAATGTTGAAATATCTGCTGATATGAGACTTTGTATAATTACTGATACCTTACTGGCTGTCATGAGAAGCAGGGATACTGAAGGCTGTGGCCCAGAAGCTATAGGCTGTGTGTAAAGTACAGAAACAGCACTTGTGTAATGCAAAGGTTTATAGCGTAATATGTATAGCTATAGCTCTGAGATGGTACAGCCCCCAGACCTCTGCTTCTAATACATGCTAGCTAGCTACTGTGTTTTGGCTCCCTTTCTCAGTAAGTTATCCATAGCTATATACATATAACTAATTAGATAAATGTGTCATCTGGAGCAAACTACTGTGACACAACAATATAATTATACAAAATTTTTATTAGAGCTACATAAACTGTTATAGGCATGGTGACTGTTCTATTAGAGTATATTGATCTTTTGATCTTTATGCTCAGTGCTCTTAATTACCTATTATATAATCAGCTGGTGTCTAATTATTGGCCAACTCAAGAATACATACCTAATATAGGTGGCTAGCCACATACCATATCTGGCCCTGAACCATTAAAAGATTAGTCAGTATGGAGTGTAGGTATGACTACCATGTATCAAAAACTCAAATTATATATAGCTAGATATTACTATATACATACATACATAGCTAGACATATAGATCGACAGTAGGCCATTATTACATTATGCTGGAAGTAAATATATTTACTGCATGAAAATTTGGCCTTGTTCATGACACAGAAGGTCAATATACTCTAATAGAACAGTCAAGCAATCATCAGATTGTTAAGTGCTAAACAAAAATTTAAAGTGATGGGTTTATGACAGTGTTTATTTACATACATACATATGTACAATACATACATACCGTATGCATACGCACACACACATACTTGCACATACTTGCATACACACACACATACGCACGTACACACACACACACACACACACACACACACACACACACGCATACACACTTGCACGCACACACGCACGCACATACACACACACACTTGCACACACACACACTTGCGCACGCACGTGCGCGCACACACACACACACACACACACACACATACATACATACACACACACATATACATATCTACAGCTATATATTAACCACTGATCAGTGATGTGATCCATTAACTATAATAATTAGCTAATAGAGGCTGGCCTAGCTATAGTTTTTCAAACTGGTGATGGCCTCTAATTAACAGCTATAGTATAATATAAGTACCAAGCTGTTGTGCCTTGTAAAACTGCAACTAAAGAATTAAAACTACATGCCAGCCAGCTTATTGAAAGAGCTACTAACCAAACATGATATATAATTTATACTGACCAAGCTAATTGAATTATTGACCAATTTATTGGCTAATTTATTGTTAGGAACCACATGAAATCTGATTGGCTAAAAATGTCAGGTCATGCAACTACACATATAACATTAAATTCGGACCACACAACAGGCTGAATGGCTATATGTAGGCTACATAGGAAGTTCAAATGAACTGATAAAATATCATTAATTGTGTGGCCGGAACAAGAAGTGCAGATTTTTTCAGTTGCAAGTTATTCATGTCCCTAAGTGATAATACATTGGTAGAGCTCAGGCTTAGCTGCTGACTTTCAACTGAAATGATCATGTACCATTTTGATACGTAAAATTCCGTATTCCATAGTGCATCTGATAGGTTTCACCTCGCAACTATCGAGTTGATTGCCAGAATTGTGGAGTTGGATCAAGATGGCTCGTCTAGCTATATACTTGTTAACAGCATTGGATTTAGTAAGTTTTTGGTTATATCTAGCGTGATAGTTTTGTAGTACACTAAGTAGCCTGAGGGATATTGCGAGGTAGTTTATTATGGCAGCCGGGGGGTCAGTAACGAGACAAAATCGTCGACGTAATTTGAAAGTTGGGTTAGATTTCTTCAAATTTCACAATGAACTTAAATTATTCTATTATAAGCGCGCCTTTGTAATTAACGCCATAACGAAATTTAAATCCTGCCCTGCAAAAGCCAAGCAGTTTTCCGCATGCCGAATAATTGTGTTTGTGCATTAATACCCTTTGCGTAGTTCTACTGCTGGGAGTGAGGCCGGGAGTTTACTGTTTAGAGACTCAGATTTTCGAACGGTTATCCCCTCAAGTTACTTGGTTATTGTAGAGCTAGCTAGCCAGCCATTGCACTATACCTAGCAATGTGGAACACACAGAGACACTGACACACACATACACAGTTCAAACAGCCGGACTCTTCCTGTGAAAGCCATAGCTATGGCTATAGCTACGGCGCACGTGCAGTGCATGATGGCCAATCAATAATAGCTATAGGTACAGTAAAGTATCTGTTTGACTCATATCATCTAGGCTACAAAGCCTCACACCTCACCTTGCACAAAACCTTCATATACTTCATGATTCCGTGCATAATGTAAGCGTAAGTCCCCTGTGCACTCACTCTTGCAAGTCTGACAATCAGCAGCCATCTTGGTAGCTGTTAAAGCATGTGGTAACTAGCTAGCTATATTCTAGTACACGTGATATATTGCTAACTATGCTTTAGCTAGTAAGTATCTATAGGTATATAGGTATATGTATATAGCTAGCATTATAACATATATAGCTATGTAAAAGATTCATACATGATAAGTAACATGTCACTGAATATAGGTATAGCCTCTGTATAACGGCGTCTGAACTGATATCAACCAACTAGCTGTAGCTATATACCTGCTACAGAGCTAGATATAGCTGGAATTTCAGCCTCCTATTAGTCTGCTTTAATTGCTAGGACTTTGAAAATTATAGCTTTTGGTACTGAGGACCCAAAAATATCTTGTAAGTCTGGCCTGTCCAGCAGTGGTGATTCTGCATGTGGAGAAAAGCAAAAGAAAACCATTCAAATATACGCAGCTATTTAACTAATTTAGCTGATAATGGTAACCATATTTGTTAAAGTCTATTACTGGCCTTGATTCATAGACCTTTATTATAATTGAGATGCATATTTGAAGTCAGATTTCAAATTTCTAATTTCAAGCCAAATTTCAGATTTCAGAAATAAATTTCACAAGGCATTGACAAAACTTCAGGTTGTTACTGACCCTTTGGTGGCAGCTAGGCAGCCGGCTATATAGAATCAAGGGGGCGGCGACACAATCAATTCTCTTTTACCATAGGTGATTTTAAGGGGTCTGGGGTACAGCCCCCCACCCCTGCCCTGTCGAAAATAAGTTGTGAAAAATCTTACAGTATAGCTACAACACTGATGGTAATTGATTAAGCAGTGAGTCTATAGAGTCTAGCACATCCGAAGTTTCCTGGGACATATAGCTATACTTAATTAAGGAGCAAACTTCACAAAATTTATATTTCTGAGTGAAGTAGTATAACTTCCTTGGTCCCCTGACAAAAACCTAAGCCTCCTGTATCCTAGTTCTAGAATTATCACTGGTTTTTATACGTATACACCTTAAAATGCTACTAGTTTGATTATATCATGTATAAGGGCTCTCTCTGCTTAAAGTGTGTGTCATGTTATACCATCTTGATAACACAGTGCATGGTTAGCCCCCTCACCTGCCACCTCAGTCAAAAATACAAAAGGATGGATATGTTGTTAGAACACTAATTCTTGTCCATTTAATTGCATAACAATTTATACTAAAGGGGTAGCTTTGCATTGAATTAAATACACTCTAAACCTGGTATTTCTGTACTTTACAAAATAGAACATCCCATAGCTTCTGAGGGCTACACCCCATAGCCCCTGCTTTAGAGATCCACTGTACTAGCTGTGCTTAGCTCCCCTCTCTAGATCTGGCTATGGCTGGGTGGGATAACCTATACCACTCTACTTCATGAATTTTTGATCATATAGCCCTTTCTGTCTCATTCACAAACTAGCTATGGGGAAATACATTATGTAGTGAATGATGGAGGTTATAGAATATGGATCTAACTAGATATAAAATCTGTAAAGTCTGGGGGGTTGAAACCCCCAGGGTACCTGACCATGGCACTGAGGGATACTAGTTTCCCAGTGAATAAGTCTTGTGATTAGCAGTGCAGCCTCTATTAAAATATCCTTCTTTTCTTTCCACAGTTAAGGGGTTTATCACAAACACTACACTATATCCCACGGCTATAAACCTGTAAGAAGGCTTATAATTATGTAGCTTGTTTGACAGGGATGCAGAAAAAATCATGTCACGATACTCTTAATCAGTATGCACTTCACACATGCAGTCTGCTATACACCAGACTACATATGAAGACAGGCCATACTGGAACAAAATTGAACAAAAAATTTATTACATTATATATGTGATCTGTTAGACTACACCCACTGAGAATAACCTTCAAAGCATAGTGCATGAATGCCTTCCCTTTACAATACTCTCTGTGGTGCTTAGCCCTATTGAAGCACATTTAAATACTGGGCTTCAGTTTATGGCAATATAAATTTTGTCCTACAATGTCTGCAGTGAATGGAAAAGAATAACAGTAAACTTGAAAAACATACTATGCACCATGTTCATTAATGTCTTGCATGATAAGTAAAATAGACTGTACATGAGCTTGTGCATGATATTTTTATAGGCACTGGTGATATGGGGTCAGCAGACATTTGCACCAATCACTTCAACCTTTCCCCCTCCTCCAACCATGAATGCTGGTATAGTCAAAATATTATTATTTCATTATTTAGTTATAAAAATTGTATTTATCAACATAGGAACACACTCTGGCAATGAATAATCATTAAATATGGTAGTACTTAATAGTAGGGATTGGTAGGAAGTTGTACGGCTTCGGGAAAATTTTACGCTTCAAAAATCAACCTTGCAATAGGCTTTACCTGAAAAAAACGGCTGGAATGCATTGGTAAGGCTGTAATGATGGTTAAACGAAACAACAAGTCGAATATTTCGACCTACAGCCAACTTTGAAAATTTCGAAATTCACCTGTATTTCGTCTGCCTGCCTGCCTGCCTGCCTGCCAGCCAGCCTGCCGTAAGACCGGGTTGCGTCAAGTGTAGGGCTCCAGAAATTTCACACAATAAAGGTAATGGCGGCGAATTTACGAAAATCGTATTCCGAAGACGATTTACCCACTGCGCCATGGCAATTCCCTTTATCCTTCATTCCTTTCCTTGTTCTTTATGTATTCTTTAGCAAGGTGCGAATCTCACCGAAGGTGATGATAGCCTGTGACGGCTTCTGCTTATTGCGTCAGTGGCTTGCACGTGATATAATTAGTTACAGTAGCATGATGTTTTCGCGTGTACTCGCGTGTACTTTATTACACCGTGAACTTCAAGATTATAGCCTTGGACAAATAGCTTTTGCTGTTTTTCGAGCGTTATTTGCTATCACACAGCTGCTTTGCCATGTAAGCGCGTTGTTAACAAGCGCCTGTAAACAAGCATAATTATTATGTAAGCGCCTGTAACATTTTGTGCGCCTGCTAAAAGATTATTGAATGCTTAGCATGTATAAAAAGTAAACAAACTAGAATGATAAAAATTAAAAATTTAAAAAGTAAGTAGGGATTGAATTTTGGATTTAATAGTGCTACAAAAAGTAAGGAAACAAGGAATAAGATTTTGGGACGAGAGAACATTCTGGCATGAGATAATTTATAAAAGTTTAATCCCTACTTTGGCAAACCTACTGAAGTGAGCCAAAAGTAGGGATTAAACTTTTATAAATTATCTCATGCCAGAATGTTCTCTCGTCCCAAAATCTTATTCCTTGTTTCCTTACTTTTTGTAGCACTATTGAATCCAAAATTCAATCCCTACTTACTTTTTAAATTTTTAATTTTTATCATTCTAGTTTATATAAGACTAATACAAAAATGTCCATCAAAAGTATGTAGTTATAGATAGAATTTAAAAAATCTTGTGCCAGTATTGTTCCATATATCCTACTGCATTTTCCTTGGAATTTTAGGCATGGGGGTTAGGCATGGGAGAGACAAGGTATTTCACTTGTGTGTAGATGGTAGGTTTTCCAAAATTCAGTCACATTTACTTTTTTGTTCTTTCACCCACATATTTTCCAAGCATATATGTAGCTACTCTCATGCCTATCTAGTCATTTTTATCATTGCCTCTTCTTTATTTTTCTACTTTGCCACTTCATAACTCAGACCCACAAGCCAATTAAAAGTATTTCTACAATTATTCTGGTAATTCAATGTATCCCTAACAGATATATCAGACTGTTTAACCAAAGTCTCATTTCAAGCTTAGTGAAATACTTGTAATTATTTTGTTTGTCTCTTGTGTGTAGATGGTAGGTTTTCCAAATCCGGTCACAAATATTTACTGATTGAAAAGGACCAAAACGGCTATTTTTAGAAGTAGAATATTGGAAGTCACCAACGACAGGTTATGTATCCTTACTAGTGAGTTAGCATCTACATTGTGTAATGCATAAAGCTATAGCTATGTAGCATAAGACATAATAGCTGCTTATGATTAACATATATCATATGCTTATGTAGCTTCTTTAACTCTCAGACACCTTTAATTACATTATTTTCATCTTTTCAGTTGTTTCACATAGTTACCATCCCTATTTCCTTAGTGTATATATACATAGTAATTTATGCATGTTGCCTTTATTATATAGTGGTAGATGGATCCTTGGTTGTGTTTGTTGGAGAACCTGTTGTAGTTGGAGAGGATGTACGAGTGACTATTGACTGTAGTCCACTGATAGATGAAGCAATAGCTGGTGGAATTCCAAATCCCACTGTAACATGGTTTAGAGATGGAAATGAACTTACAAATGCAACTGTAACAAATGTTGAAATATCTGCTGATATGAGACTTTGTATAATTACTGATACCTTACTGGCTGTTGGTGATCAACTTGGAAATAAAGGCAATTACTCCTGTCAAGTTTGTGAGGATCCCATAGATCATAATTGCAGAAATAGAACCACTTGCAGTGTAGTTTGTGGTAAGTAAGATTTTTGTTGTTTTCCTTGTTATAATGAATTGGGACCTATATTTCTTTAGGCTACCCTCATATAGTGCCAGCAACTGGACCACCAACTGTGAATCCATTTTTTATATCACTGACATGTGGACAAGACGTTACTGTTGGAAGTTTAGCAGGAGTAGTTTCTCTTTATATTGGCTGTCAGGCATTCAATGGATCAGAACCTTTGGTTACAGAAATTTACAAGGATGGTGAACTCATCGGAGGTACAGGTTTTACATTTACAATGCTACCTCCCAGTGATGATGATTTTGGTACATATACTTTTGCACTGTCAACTGAAAAGTGTGGTACAACTACAGCAGTGTCTAGAATAATTCGTCAAGGTTAGATCTTGATATTTACTTTTTATAAAATGGTAGTTACAGGGTAACTATATACCATGGTTAATTACAAGTGTTACTATACAGCTATAAGCTATTATAATATATACACAACTAATGATAGGGAAATATGATGAAAAGTCCAAAGTGTTAACTTGCTACTCCCCTTCATATTTAAGCTGTTAATGACACTTCAATTACTCTACATGGTTTCTTGTCAGCACTTGCTTATAATTAACACTTAAAAGTAGCAGTGATACAGTGGTGGCTGAAGGGTGGTTGAGAGGCTCCCGACTTTATAAAATTCATGGGCAGAGCCCCTTCAAAACTAATGAATTGTGATGTAGTACAACATTTACTACCCTAATAGAACAGTCGATAAGAACACATCAAGAATCCTATTTGCTTCCACTGCATCTGTGATATGCTTAACAATAATAGCCTGGCTGAAAAAGTGTGAGGCCAATCAGAAGGAGCATTATCAAATGGTTATAGGTAACCAAAAACTTTGATATCAAGTAGCTATGGCCAAGAAAGTAAAATTAATCCTAAACAAAAACAGCCTGGCTGTAAAAAAAGTGCAAGGCGGCATTGTATCAAGTGACAACCAACCAAAGACTTTGATATCAAGTACAGCCAAGAAGGTAAAACTTTTTGTTAAAAATCCTTTCACTTGAATGATATAGCTACAATAGTTTGTAGGACATTTTCACAACTATGCACTTGACCACCTTTATAAATAATGGATGGTACAAAAAGGTGGCCAAGTGACAAAACCAATGATAGTTGCGAAAATGTCCTGTAAACTAGTATATTTACCCTGTAAAGCAATGAAGAGTCATAAAAGAGCCTGTGGGGTCACTGAAGGGCATTATTAATGTGGCATGGGGTGCCAAGCAGCTCCCTATGTCCACCTCAGCTTGTGCTATGGTCTGGGTCCACTATGATCAACTACTAAACATATCATGCAGCTTGGCTGCCTCTGTCTACTGGCAGTTATAACCAACCCACCATCACCCTCTCCACCCCCTTCCCACCTGTTCTCCCCTTATATGCAACGTTCATGATATTCCGGAAGCCTCTCAAAAATCAATGATTTCAACTAGCTGCCAACTTTGTTCATATAATGCTACGTAGGTATGTATAAAACTAGTCTGCTTTGTTGCAAATCTAGAGTGATTATATACAATTAAGCATACAGTGTCTTGAATAATTAAAATTGGTATTTGTGACAATATAGCCAGTTTTCAGGCACAAACAGTACAAGATTAACTGTGATGCATAGCCACACTGAACTCACCATATCATGAAGCAGCTACAGTAAAACTCAACTAAACTGCTACTGTTCTGGGCTTTGTATTGTTAATTTACTGGATTGTAAGTCAGTGTGAAAATAGTCTGCATTAGCTATACATCACTGATCCTTTAAATAGCTCTCCTGTGTGTTAGCACATTACAGTATAACCGATTTTCCAACATACAAACTATATTCTGTATAAGCAACAATGCAGTCAAATGATTGGTGTGCTATAGTTAGCATTTATCCTAAGGTGATCATGAGAGTGGCTGATAGCCATTAATGTGATATACATGGATAGTCACTTTACTGAATTTTTTGAAAGTTTGTTCATATATAGAATAGTTGCATAAATGGCTAATTAATTACTTCCGTGTAGCAAAATTGCATGCTTTGTTATATGAGTATTTCATCAGTAGAAGTTTTGTTACAATGCCTCTAAACATTGCTATGTTAGCAGGAGGCAAGGAGGAAGGTACGTATAGTAGAAACATGTAGCTAGAGTGGATAGATTTCATTTTCACAGTCAGCGAATTATTGCTAAGTATTAGCAGGTTTTGTGTTGGCAGCAAAATCCTTTTCCCTTGAATAGAGTGAGTGACATTAAGAGAATGCTAAGATGATGGTATTGGGCAGTAGCTACATACTTAACATTTCATTGGCAAAGCTATGTATGTTACAGCTTTGTTTAGAGAACGTGACCTTTGATGATTTAAGTAGAGCACTTGTTCTTGTTGGATACAGTAGAACCACTCTGAATTTAAGTGTCTTTTGCCATAGTATTTCCCAACCACCTTCCTGTTATTTTTAAAAAATCAGTACCGAATTTATGTCAAAAGAATAATTATAGCTAACAGACAGCTGAACTACAGCAAAAATTGAAATCATGCCACTCTTTTTATTTGCCACACGCAAGTTGTTTTACATCATGTTTGTGACGTGTTTGCAACCACTCTGTACAAGAAGCAATTTGACGATTTGTCTGTCTGACTTATTTAATTACTCTTGTTTTGTTTTTAATTAATTAATTAATTTTATTAGGTGTTCCACCAGACATTAATGAGGGGCCATTTATACCACAGCCACCTACTGTTATGCCTGGAGACATGACAGTTACAATAGGAACTCCTACATATATAGTTGATGGATTTGAAGTTACCCTTGTCTGTAACATTGCTAGTGGGACACGCCCAATTACCATTATGTGGATTCGTAATGGAGCATCTTACCCAGCTGGAGGAAATCAATCTATTATTACAGTACCTGATACTGATTATAATGATGGCGATGTCTTCACTTGTAGAGCTGATAATATTATAGGGTTTGACATGGAGAGTACTACTATAAATGTGTTTGGTAAGTGAAATTTCCATATTTTCATTCATACGTAGTAACATACAATTAATATACAAGTCAGTCTCATTGCATAATTTCATTTCAATGATATAAGAAGTGAAATATTGACAACTTTACTGAAATCTGTGTTATCAAGTGGTAATGAGTTACACAGCCAAGTAGCTAATTAATTCATGCATAGTCATAAAGCATGCCACCACCACAATGAGTATTACAAGCATGTAATAAAACACCAAACTGAATTGTTACTAAACCTTTTAGCTAAATACTGGGCTCCATAAAACCACTTACCAGTAATCTTCACTATGTCTTCCAACCTAGGATGTTAATCCTTTTCTAGCTTCTACTTATATGGATTCTATAGGACATTCTAAGTCTAGACCTGTCACTGGTTTTTACAAAAGTTTCTTGACATAAATAGTATCATGCACTTATGATATAGTTTGGTCATTCTCTAAATCAATTTTGTGGGTTCAGACTGAACCATCGCTATAATATTATATGGCTCATGTATCCTTGACTAATTAAGGTGTGAGTTTTATATTTTACATTAGCTAATAGCATTGAACTCAGGGGCGGCTCCAGGATTTTTAAAGGGGGGTTTCGAGGCAATGGTTATATATAAAATATATTGCAATTATTCACATTATTATTTTAAATGAAGTGCATTGTAACCTACTGAAAGCTATAGATGCATGAATCTACTCGCTGCTGTTCCTGCAGCTCAGCAATTGTATAGCTAGCGATATTTATGTATGCATGGTTAGTTATTTATACTAAAACCCTGTGTACTACATGATTCTTCTTTCCTGTTATCAAAAATCTTTCAGTGCCCCTCTGCAGAGAATTTATCACGTGAGCACTCACGTGAGCAAAAATTCAAATCACTGAGACTGAGTAGTGTATTATCTTTGAAAAAGCTTGTTAATATTCATTATTTCATCCACCATAGTACCTTTAGTTTGAACCTGAGTTTGAGTTATTCTGCCCTATCATCATGTTGATCAGTTCAAAACGGGTCACTGGCGAGCCGCATGTTTAAATTCCTGGGAGAAAAGGCGCACAACCTCCTCATGAGATCCCTCTTCAGTACATCATTCACCGCATCGAATCAAATGCACGTTAATTAATCTCCTCATCTGTCATATTACGGTAGCCAGTGCTTGCATGGAAATAATTATCGAAATATTTTAGCGGCGCTTGTATCGGGTATCCATCACAGTAGCTAGCTGATTCCAGGTCAGCAATTTAACTAATCTTTTAGTAATAAAGAATGCTCTATGAGCTAGTACATTGTTTTTATGTGAATCTCCAGGCATAATCAAGCCGGTTCTGGTGCTTTAAAGTACAACAAATTAATAATTATTTTAGCACCTATTAGAATAATTATTTGAAGCGCTTGTTTTAGAATAAGCACAATTTGGAAGGAGGGGTCTCCAGACCCCAAAGACCCCCTTGGATCCGCCCCTGGAATTGCATAGCATATGTGAGAGCAACACTGATTGTCAGCCTTGTTTGAAATTTATAATTATGTTTTAATGTATAGAAGCCATTCATATCATTTTCATAAGTGAGTATACTAATGTAACACATAAAAATTCCTCCAAACTGTTTTTATTCAACCAATAAAGTTATGATACCTTGAACTTATCAGACAAAGAAATTAAATTAAAGACGATAGTATCATTACAATTGGAATTGCCATACAATGCTCTATCTAATTCCCACTCAAGTCACATTAATCACCTAAACTAAAGTATGCATGCAAGTACCACACTTAGTGCTTTTTATACATGCAGCTATCTAGCTAACAGTAGTCAAACATCATACCACTGTTACTGTTCATTACATAATTTTTGAGACCTATTACAATCAGGTGATACCTGTCTTTATCAGGTGGTCATAATATAAGGGTTATTGATGAGGTGGGTCATTGTACACATATCCGGCTTAATTTTTTTCTCATTGAGTAGCTAGCTATAATTAATAGTCTGGTTTTTCTGGGCAGTGATGTTGCATTTCACTATCTCAGTAAAGTAATTCTTACTCTTTTAACAAGCAACCTAAGAAAGTAAGTAAGTCCTCAGACCCCGCCCTTAGTTTAAACATCCTTTGAATTTTGTTCCATATGTGTAGAGCTTGTCTTTGCTCTTCGTACTTTAAGGTCACAGAGTTACCAAATAAAATATGATTAAGGTGCTTGATTTATAAGCCTTCTATGACTGTTTTAAGTTACAGAAGATACTTCACATTTGTATTAAAAGAATAATATAAACTACCCAATAAGTTAACCACTTAGCTATAAGAGTTGACAGCTATAAGTGATGAAACTATAAGAACTATTTATCAAAAATCAGACTTTAAGGTATATTCAAAATGTTCAGGGAATGTAAACTAGTCCTTTTGAACATTTTTATAGCTTAACTTTTGATGCATTATCACTTTGTTTGTATACAGAAGTCATTATTACTTTATTAGACCCCCAAATTATTCTGAATTGAGAGAATGGAAATACTACAAGCAAAATTGGTATAGATTACTTGTAGTTTTGTTTTAGTTAATCAAAACTAAAACTAAAAATAATTTTAGTAAAGCAGTTATATTTTAGTTAACTAAAACTAAAATTAATTGTGAGTTAGTACTAAAACTAATACTAAAGCTAAAATTAATTGTGAGTCAGTACTAAAACTAAAACTAAGTTAGAATGTAAATTTTTACTAAAACTAAAACTAAAAGCATAACTAAAACTAAGGGTAATAGTACGTCTTCAAATGGCATATTTGGTGCAATATAACGCTGTTTAAACCTGTTTTAAGCTAGGGATGCGCCTAATATGCTCAAAAATTTACCTATTATTCCTTCCAGAACTTCTCAAAATCTTTCCCTATTATTCTTTAAAATACCACCTATTATTCCCAAATTATTCCCAAATTATTCTGCTCTGACAGTAAGAAAATAATAACTACAGCTAACTAACTATTGATTACACAGCTAGCTATAGAATTAAAGACCTTGCATAGAAAGTACCTTATAACATTGAGAAAGTCCACAAAGTGATTGCCGAGTTGGAGACGAAATATTTTCAATATGCGCTATAATCAATTGCGTGGGCGGACGATCGTTTAATAAATCTTATGCTCACTGAGGACCTATTATTCTAGAATAATTCTCGTATGAAATGGTACCTATTATTCCTCAAATTATTCCGGCATATTAGGCGCAAACCTGTTTTAAGCCTATTTTTAATCAATACTAAAACTAAAAATAATTTTAGTAAGACCTTTTTATTTTAGTTAGCTAACTAAAACTAAAACTAAAACTAAAATTAATCAGAAATATTACTAAAACTAAAACTAAAAGTATTTAGAAATATAACTAAAACTAAAACTACAACTAAAAATACTTCAGAAATCTAAACAACTAAAAATACTTCAGAAATCTAACTAAAACTAAAACTAAAACTAAAAATAATTCAGTAATCTTACTAAAACTAAAACTAAAACTAAAATTATTGAGCTAAGTTACTAAAACTAAAACTAAAACTAAATTACAAGCCCTTACTAAAACAACACTAATTACTTGACAGTATTTTTGATGAATAGTGTGCCTGTACGTACACGCCAACTAGCTGCATGTATCGGAATGCATCAAAAACCCTTAAAGTGACGAGGTAATATGACTAACATGCAGCCCATGTATTTCTGT
Source organism: Nitrosopumilaceae archaeon (assembly GCA_965207375.1). GTDB lineage: Archaea > Thermoproteota > Nitrososphaeria > Nitrososphaerales > Nitrosopumilaceae > JAWVZS01. The sequence goes on from CBDBMG010000001.1 coordinate 41,901, forward strand.
AAAACACACAATCATTACGTAACAGTTGGATTAATAACTACCCGTTCCAGGTTTTGTTTAGCAAGAGTTTATAAACTCCTATTATGACTGCTGTCACTATGGCTACTGTCACTATGACTACTGTGATTATCACTATTGTTACTATGACTACTGTGACTATATGACTACTATGACTATGATTACTGTGACTATGACTACTGTTACAATGACTACTGTGACTATCACTATTGTTACTATGACTACTGTGACTATGACTACTATGACTATGACTACTGTTACAATGACTACTGTTACTATGACTACTGTGACTATCACTATTGTTACTATGACTACTATGACTATGACTACTATGACTACTGTTACTATGACTACTATGACTATGACTACTATGACTACTGTTACTATGACTACTATGACTACTGTTACTATGACTACTGTTACTATGACTATTGTGACTGTGACTACTGTCACTATGATTACTGTGACTGTGACTATTGTCACTATGACTACTGTTATTATGATAACTGTGACTGTGACTATTGTGACTGTGACTACTGTTACTATGACTATTGTGACTGTGAGTACTGTCACTATAACTATTGTGACTGTGACTACTGTTACTATGACTACTTTGACTGTGACTACTGTCATTATGACTACTGTCACTATGACTATTGTGAATTTGTGTTGTTTGCAGAGCCACCACAAATTCTACCTATTCCTTTCCCAACTCCTCCACCTGGTGAAATGACAGTCAGTATTGGTCAACCTATGAATACTACTATTACACCTGGCACAGATGTTACTATTTACTGTCCATCCAGTGGTATTGATACTCCTAGTATTGAATGGTTTAGAAATGGTGTAATGGTTGTGGCTGGTGGTCGGTTTACAATCTCTACAACAACATTACCTGGAGCAGTCATTACTAGTGTTTTAAGAATTGATGATTTTCAGGCATCAGATGCTGGTACTTATACCTGTACTTCTACCAATATAGTGGGTTCAGATGATGGAGGTACTACGTTGCTAGGAGGTTAGTTGTTACAGGCCACATATTTTATTTCATTATTATGTCAAATTTGTTGTAACACCTTCACACAATTACATCAAAGGATACAGGTGTGGATATCAGCACACTTGGCTGTGGCATAACCAGGACATCAAAGTATATAAGTGTGGCATAACCTGATGTCACCTATTTGAAGTGTTCAACATCTTTAACTTGGTCTTTATATAGTCACACCAATGCAATATCAATTGTGGTTTTTAGTTTTTTAAGCTGTTTGCTCAATACAGTTTTGTTTTTAGTCTAAAAATGTTTCTAAAAACTATCTGTTATCTATTTCAAGTTTATAAGCCGAAGTATAACTAAGCGCCATTTGAGGTGAGTTGCTCACGTGACAAAAATAATCTATTTACTGTGGGTCTCTATTTTATCATTGTCATGACGTTCTTGCATGATAGTGGCAGTGATTGTGGGTTTACCACAACTTTTTATAAAGCTGCAAGACTTATAATGGGCTTAATATAATGGTGAGTATTGTAACTAAAGTAGATTAATATACATACAGTCATGACTGTATGTATATTAATCTACTTTAGTTTTGTAACTAAAGTAGATTAATCTACTTTAGTTTTGTAACTAAAGTAGATTAATATACATACAGTCATGACTGTATGTATATTAATCTACTTTAGTTACAATACTCACCATTATAATTATAAAGCCCATTATAAATAAACCCACAATCACTGCCACTACCATGCAAGAACGTCATGACAATGATAAAATAGAGACCCACATGTACAATGAGTACTCATTACTATATAAAGAGGCTGAGAGTTTAGCATCAAGGCCATCCAATTGGTAATGATGTGTGATATTGAGTTTTTATAGACTATACAATATCAATTATAATAATTCCTTTACAGGTTCAATATCGATACAATAATAAATATCTGCTCAGGGGCGTGCCGAGGGGGGTTTCCAGGGGTTTCAGGAAACCCCTATGGATTTCACCAAGTACTAGAAAATTATTTAATAAGTAGACTTCAGTTTATGATTCAATACAAATCATCATTATAAATATAGCAACATTTACTATTATAACTTACAGCTTGTAGGCCTTCATCTAACTGAGGCACACATAAGCCTTCCCTTCAATGTTATAAGGTGAGCTCTAATTAGAATCGCGCACGTGCAGGTTGTACTATTTGAGATGAAAACGCAGGCAGACTTTATTTGGCTGTAACTTTATCAGGGATAAATACAGGTAATTACTTTAATACTACCTAGTGGTATAGAAACTATATAATAGTAATTATTTTCATAGTCTAAGGTTAATTATACTATACCTCTACATACAACTGTGGCAGTATTAATATACTTGGAATTTCCTTACGTACTACGCGCTAGGTGTCTTTCTAGGGGTTTCTTTCAATATTTCTTATAAGCATCTTGTAGTTGTAAATAAACTGGATTGTTAAGAATTTGCATTACTAGCTGTAATCCCTGCATATACGTACTTCCAAATGTCCAATGATAACCCTAAATCATAATATATTTTCAGTAAAATTGATAGCCCTTTGCAAGCCCTTTAGTTTAACTCCTTAGATATGTTTAGTCATAGCCATAGCTGTTTACTGTACTTCATATACCTATAGCTAAAATAAATGCTACTTAAAAAGAAACAACTGTGTAAATTTTACTGTTAAAATTTACTACAAGATCAAAATGCAATTATATAAAGTTCGTCAGCGGCTGGGGGCTGCGCCCCCAGACCCCCGCGTCTTGGATCTACAACCAGTGGAAACCCCTTTCAAAAAATCCTGGGTACGCCCCTGTCTGCTATATGTACCAAGTACCCACTGCCAAGTAAATGATTAGTTGCTCTAAGAGTTTGCTACTGCAGGTTTTTATAAATGCTTGCTAAATAATTTAGCAAGCATTTATAAAAACCTGCAGTAGCAAACTCATCGAAGGTATGATATTTGAGCAACTTTACATGCAAAAATCTTTAAACGATAAATTGTTTATGTAAGGTAAAAAATCAATAATGACATTGATACGGTATCATCGATTATTGCAATATGGATAAAATATATTGCACATCATTACCAATTGGTGTCCTCTATAGGAACCATTTTTTTAATTGTGACATCACAGGTCGGCAAGATGCCCTCCAGAAAAGCAGACCGATTCATATTGGACAATAGAGACCGAGGGGTCCTTCGTTCTTTGAAATGTCATTGATCAACTCTAAAATTTATTTGAAATGTTTTGAAATTCTGAAATTCGAAATCTTATTAAACCAGGCGCGCGCCGGCCTGCCGAGCCTGGTTTCTTAAAATCACTTCAGTGCGGATGTCTGTGTGTGTCCGCCCCCCGGGCTATTAAAAACTATTCACGTGAAATAAAGTCTGAATAACCTATCAAACAAGTCCTACTGCCTTTCACTCTGTACGGCACTAGTCTCGCGTAGCCAGACCCTTGTAATAGAATAAGGGTCTGATGACTCTGGTATACGGCACCTGTGCAAATGGATGCAATTATTCATATAAATAACGTAACTTTGCGCGAGACATTATTAAACATGGCTTCTATTTACTGTGGTAGTACGGCCGATGATGTTCCTTTGTTCTGCGTAGATGTAGAACGCGTAAAACATCTTGTTCTAGGAGAAACACTAGTCACCACAGGCAGATTTTGAGTCGGTAATGATAGACGAAATTGAACTACTCTACTCTCTTGTCTGGCTTTAGGCAAGAAATCTAGCCACTTTATAACCAGCGCGCTCCACATCTTCATCTGCCGCTGCCATTATTACATGGAGTGTGACATAATTTACGCGGTTTTCGTCATAATAATTCAATTTAAACAAATACTGCGATTTGATTGGTACTGCCACTGGGAAGTGATAAAACCTGGACTGGACTCTGGACTGGATTCTGGACTGGATTCCGTGCTGTAAATGTGATGTTTGCTTGATTTCTGATTTCTAGCCAGTAATTTCTGGCAGAGTGTACGAGATTTCAGTTAGTGTCCGACCCCTCGTTGCACCCGTAATATAGCTAGGCATGCTGCGTTGGGAGAATCTTTCTGCATGTGTAATGAAGCCTTCAGAGTCGAGATGATGAGTGCCTCATGACGGCATCCGATTGACAAGCGCTTGGTTTCTTGTGAGTACTGAAGTTGCAAAAGATGGGACCTAGAGGGGTGGCTATAGAGCACCTCAACTTTTTAGCTTTCCACCTGGTATATATAGGGCCTAGGTAATGACATAGCTACTATTTATAACATAAAAATCAAAATAGACTTTTTGTTAAGGTCCATGCATGCAGAGCAAACTCGAGGGGAGGGGCTGCTTGCAGTAATTGGGTGGTCTATTCTATAGATGCTCTGTCCCTCTACTTTTAACTCTATAGCCCCACCCCTCCAGTCTCCACCTTCTGCAACTTACGCACAAAACTAACTACGCCAGACTTTCCGGGCAAGCGTACGTATGCTTGTAGCTACGTATGTCAATCAGATTGTGAGGCACTCATCATCTCCAAAGGCCTCCTTGCCCCTAATCTATGAGGTATGTTCAACCAACATACCTAGCTATAGCTAGACCTATTAGGTACAAAAATCATATTTACAACACGGAGTCCAGAATCCAGTCCAGAATCCAGTCCAGAGTCCAGTCCAGGTTTTATCACTTCCCACTGCCACTATAGTGGCAGTAAACACAAGTAGTACTAGCTAGAGTCGCCAGACCCTTGTATCAGCGCGCGGCGCGATCTATTACAAGGGTCTGGCTACGCGAGACTAGTACGGCACTTGCTATCGATACTGTTGATGGACGGGGCCTTAGTTACGAAGCGCGTCGTGTGTTACTGCCAAAGAAGAGCAAGGTAACGCTGTATTTGCCGTTCATTACACGGTAAAAGCCGTTTAACCAGTTGTACATTACTAACAAGACGGAACTCTTCAGTTTTAAAAGTGGGCGTGTCGTGCGGGTTGCGAAGCTTATAAAAGAAGACTGGCCTATAGTGCTACAGTAAGAATTTCAGCATAAAACAACTTTATACTACTTTCAAAAAGTTTTATCACTAAAGTACTGGAGTACAAAGCGGGTTTAAACAGAAGAATTAAATTCGCATGCGTTGCTATGTGTTCCTTAGTGATGAGTCTCTGCTCACGTGACTTATTGGTGACGTCATTAAGAAACTATTATAATACATTGAATAACAGTAGATTAACAGTGGTTTAACTTGCACACAGTACCTGGTTTTTAGATGGTAATACGTCAACTTGTTTTTGATTATGTTTGGATATTGGAAGTCATTGTGTTTGGGAAATTTAAAATTCAACCTAAATAGTAGCAAATTTTAAATGTTGTTGACAAATTTGAGGAGTGAAGGACCCCGGTAGAGACACTGTGCATGGGGTTGAGTTTCTCAAAGTTGGGGGCTCTTCCCCTCCAGCTCCCCAGTCCCCATTCCGCTGCCACCAATAATAAGAGTTAAAGAAAGTTTAAATACATAGTTTCTAAGATCAAAATTTATCCATTAAATTCCAAAAAGAGTTATAGCCATACAGCCCAATAATTTTAATGGCTCGTGTAATCATCTTTAGCTAACTACATGGCTACCTATCAATTAATTGCACTACTATATTAAAAAGACACAGCTACTAACTGCATAAGTAGCTATACAGCTAGCTATTATGAAATTGTCAGTGAAATATTTATAGTGTATAACTATAACTACGTAGGTAATGTAAATGTTGTTAGTAACAGAAATTTTAATTGATATAGCAACAGCTCCACCAGTTATTGTTGAGGGACAATGCATACCACAACCAGAAGTTATTCCTAATAATGATGTAACAGTGATGATAGGATCTCCTGCATACATTGCTGATGGATATGATCTCACTATTACTTGTAATATTATTAATGGAATACCTCCAATAAATATTAGTTGGTATCGTAATGGAGTAGTTGATTCATCCAGAGGAAGCACATCAACTATCACAATATCAAGTGTGGACATTAATAAAGATAATGGTGTAGTCTATAGCTACCTGTAGAGCTGAAAATGATAACGGATATGATGAGCAGCTCACTAGTGTTAATGTGTTTGGTAAGTTAACAAATGTATATGGAGAGAGGAGTTGTATTGTTGTATGTCAAAATTAATAATCATATTAGAAGATGAGAGGTGATAGTAGCTACTGTCACTGCTGAAATCACCACTCATGTCACAACGATACATGGTGAATAATCAACAAAACTGAAGTTTGTGCAGAGGCACTGTGCCTTGTTATATACAGTACAGTCCAACTACAACTCCACATTATCATGCGTTATTACACGTGTTCACACGTGGCTACACGGAAAGAGCTGTCATGTCCCACGGCCATGTCTAACATTGTCACACATGTCCATGCATGGAAATTAACGGTTACACGGCTATAAGAGCTGCCGTGGCTGTGTGTCCTACTCAACTTCATGTGGAGGACATTCATAGCTGTTAATATTGAAATATAATTGGTATGCCTCATCATGGTTCTTTAGTTCCAGCAACATTGCAACGGCCACAACTATGTCGTGGAGGACAGTTCGGAACGAAGCACTTCATTTTGTTTGTAATATTACTACCAGATTAACTAAGCAAGTAAGGAGGCCTTCAAATCATCAGTTTTCTTGTACCTCAGTCGAGACAAAACTTTGACACGTGAGCCAAACAGTTTTCACCTCGTGTTTTTTTCTTGATGATCAGGTGAAGGCCAAGGTGTTAGAAATCAAATATCTCCTCGAAACTTTTGTTTAAGTAAGTTAGCTATGTTTTATGTATTGTAGTAGTTAGGTGGCGATGGAAAGGTTTCCCAGTATAGCTAGCGCACCAAGTATTTTATTTCAAATTTCAATTGATAACAGTTTGCAAAAGCAGCCTGTAAGGAAATAATGTGTCTTAACATCAATAAGTTATATGAAGTTCTTAGTTTATAACCTTAATCTATGTAGCTAATATGCGGAAGATATCCGTTGATTCACACGCTGGGAATACTAGCCCACTCATGAAACAGACCCATGTAGAAATCACGCATGTTTTGTAAGTCGTCTAAATAATTATGTAGATTCACGTGTGATTATTTTTCTCTTCCACGCTGAAACACGCGGGGTATCACGTGTCAGATATCACGCATATGTTAAGTTGTAGTTGGGCTGTACATAGCTAGCTAAATCATGAAAGGTTTCCATATTTTGCAGACTGCATAGCTATGTATTGTAGCTAGACTGGCTACACAGCATTTATTTCACTATTATCGTTTATTAATAGGCAACTGTTTTTGATACAGCTATAGCTGCAATACCTGTAGGTACGTACCTTAGTTGCTATACTGAGGTAGCTACGTATGTGCATGGTGGTTAAAATAGTATATGTTTTCATGATCACTACGCTATGACCAAAGGTACGTAGATGCATGCAGTGTTGGTGAATACTATGGATGGCATATAGCTAGTACGTAGCTATAATGCAAACATCAACATCAATATTGTAATCACATTAGCTGATGGTATAAAATATGCATGCACATACTACAATTAGCCATAGCTTATAGCTAGCTTGCTATGTAACATCCTGTCAACTAGTTATGTTTGTTATTGTTCTAGCTCCATTATGTTCTCATGGAATTTGTAGATCTAGAAGAAATATCTTGTGCATAATGTAAGTTGCTCTATAGTTAGCTACGTACATATGTAGATAATAATGAGGGGCCCCGACTCTTGTACGAGATTTCAAATCTTGATTTTGAGCAAGATTTCAAGATTTCTGCAAAGATGTCTGCAAGATTTAAATTGTATTTACTATTTTTCTATGTATTTACTTATAATTTTGAATTAGCTATGACAGAAAGTAAGCTCATGCACTTGTGTAGCTATATCTAGAAACATTCGGTTTTAGCTATAAGATTCAGATTTCAAGATTTCTAAAAGCCTATATGAGATTTCAGTGGAGTTGGTGTATGTATGTATGTATGTATATGTATAGCTATGTATGTACCCCATAGCCCTGATTCTATGTGCTTGTGTAAACCTCAACTGGGATATTGCTCTGCTGCATATTACTCTACTGAAACACGACCACTCCCAAAAGCATGTAAAAGATGCAGAATTCCTACTGACTTGGATTGTATAAAGATGTGGTCTCAATGTGTTAAGAAACAAGATGAAGATGCTCATGGCCGAGTAAGTCCTATAATTAACTGTATAATAATATTATGTTATTGTTCAATATCACATTAGTGACCTGTCACCAGCTAGCTAGTATACATTCAAGAATAGCCACAGCTATCTTAGTTTGCCAAATCAGAATGTAAAATAGATCAGAGATTCGGCTTGTATGTTAGCTAAGGTGGCTAGGCTTAAAGATGATTATGTGTCTAAGTATGAAATTAATCAAGTCATATTGATAATATTTTGATAGTCAGCATTGCAAGATGTGGCTACAAGAATAAAATTGCATATCATAGGAATTGTTTAATTTTTAACTATAGAAACATACAGCTAGCTATATGCACATGTATAACTACGTATTCAGTTGAAATACTTGTAGTCACTGACATTGCAGTATAATGTGACTCACCTACCTAATTCATAAAGAGCTAGCTAGCTACATAAGAAAATACTCACAAAGATTTGTACCTATAAAATTAGCAGATAGCTAGCTATCTGAATTAGGCATTGTTACCTTACAAGCTAAGTATACATGTTGAGGGATATTAGCTACTTGCAATAGAAAAGCCTACAGTATTAATTCCTTCCTAGTTTGTTGACACTTAAAATTATAGTTTCTTGTCAGGTATAACTAAACATTGTAGCTATAGTTACTTACAAGAAGCATTAATGTCCTAAACAAAACCAGCTGGTTGTAAAAAAATGTGAGGATATAGCTAAAGGTGACCAAGTGACAAAGCAAATCAATAAAAGCATTTTTAATTGGTTGCTTATAGCTATAACCATATAGCTACAATGCCGCTTATGATTGGTCTAACTTCTTTTACAGCCAGGCCGTTTTTGTTTAGGTTATATACATTATATAGGTTATACATACATGCATACATTATTACTGTCTGTTGTCACTTGTAGCCTACACGACGTATGAGGACTACTACTAACTTCAAAATCTACATGCATCCTTGCTGACAAGTGAAGTCACAACAAAAAACTGGATTGAATAAATATTGTGTTCAAATACTTAGACTTACTTTTGTATATTTCCCAATTTAGTTAGTTATATAACCTGATGCTGTGGTTTAGTGTGTAGCTATAGCTAGCAACAATGATATAGCTACATAGTCAATCATAAAAATGAGTTGTTTAACTCTAGAGATAGCCTTGCACAATAGCATGATGGTAATACTCACATGACGTGAATGTATTTTTAGTGCATTAATCTGTCATAACTATACTCTCTGTACAGCCACATGTGCATGCATGGTCTGGTAAATTTACTAGCAGATGTACCTGCCCTATTGTGCAAGGTGTATTTGAATGCATGCTCCTATGCATAGTGGTGGTTAGATCATAACAGTCAACTACTCCACAATGGATTCCCTACAGTCTACTGAGTCTACTTAGTTTCCTGTGCTTGTTGTCCTATGGCTACATTGGTAGTCTCTGCCTAATCTCCAACACCTATACCAAAATCACCCCAATCTTAAAAAGGTGATAAACACCTAATTTCTCATTATTGACCAATCAGTCTAACTCCAAGGTCCATTTAAAACAATGCGCTGGTGATGTTTAGTAGGAAACTTGAGAGATCTAGAAACAAAACAATGAGTGATATAGCTAATAGTGGTCATCCAGAGTTTGACCCAATCATCTATAGCTATTGTATGTAATACCATGCATGTTTTTCAGGTCTGTAGAGGAGTGGTTTTGAAAGCCACCAAAACCTTCAACATAATATATTTTTTATGTGTGCATGCTGCAGCACTATAAGGCATTTTTCTCTCTATAATGTTGCCAATTCTTGAGTCTGCTTCACCAGCTCGGCTGCAATACAACAAAAAGGCAAGTACTTTCAAAATGCTGTATATACGTGTAGCTATATAGCTAGCTACGTGTGTGCCCAAGTAGCTAGAGTCCATGCAAAGTGACTACATACACATGTTCATGTAGCTAGCCACTCAACTTGACTGTATAGCTAGCTATATAGTGTCTAACCAGAAATTGCTTTGAAGTTGGGTGAATCACAGAAAAGCCTATCACTCACCAATTCCTACTGTCAGCAAGGTGACTTCCCTTTGACAACCTTACGGTCATCTCTTACCCAATGTAGGTATGGATTATTCACCACCTATAAAATATCACTAAACTAAGCCATGATTTAAGTTGTTGATGCATCCGCTTGATAAACCTGCTGTTCAACTTTGTTCTACAAAATTTTATGCCGCTACAGCAGCGTGTTTTGGGATCTTCACATGGCAATGATATCCTTGATTGACTTACTGTCCGACGTGTCCGTTGTTCAATCTGTGTTAGTTATGGAGATATGTAGGCTTCCACAGTGTTGTAATTTGTATTATGCTTCTCCCACCCTCTACATTCCAAAATTTATCACTTACTTTTTAACAATAATTTTGATACAATCTATTCCACGAAGTGTAATGATATTGACTCTTGCAATTGGTGGATAGAATGGAGGAATCTCTTCCTAACTGCTGCAACTAATCCTTTGGAGTGAAGCTTTAAACAGCTGCCAGGAGCACTAGATAAAAGGCTGCAGGAGATTTTCAGTCAGAAATTGTATCAACTGGAAATGTTTCAGTTATTGCAGTAACATCAAATATGATCAATGCTTTAATGTCAACAAAGATTACACTTTAAATACACTTTATGGACTAGAATTGAAGGGATAGTGTTCATAGTAGGATCAACGACGGGTTGATACTGTAGAACCATCTAGAACACTTTAATGGAGTGTCAATGGTTGATCATATAAATAGTGTGAATTCCAATATCACGTGATCTTTACTGCCTAAATCGCCAAAACAAATCAGTATCGTATAGCGGGAAATTTTCGGATGCGGCTTAAATTTTCGAAAAAGAGATTTCGATAAATATTTTCGAAAATCCTCCAAACAATGCATGATAACGTCTATGGCTATATTAGCTACCTAGCTATTTCGAAAAATATTTTCGAAAGTGCTTGACCATTTTGGAAAATTAAACCATTCCAAAATTTCCCGCTAATTTAATTTACAGATCTGTACAATAAATCAAACTGTATAATGGAGAAACAAAAAATGGATACATATCTGATGGTCTACCAGTGTCATGCACTGATAGCCAAAAGCTAGCTATATATACGGTATATTCCCCGCTAGCAAGTACAATAAGTACAATATCACCTCAGGGTCAGATCTGACCATCTATTGTCGTTTCGGTATGAGATGCGTAACTATCGTTGCGTGAGATCACGTGACCGTGACTCGCGTGATATTTGCAAGGTGAATCTTTGTCGGATCGATCTTGGTGGTGGCATGTTTATTTCAGTTTAATGTGCGAGAATGAAATTATTTGTACAATTTGTGCTTTTGATGTTACTGTCATGTAATGACCCATGCTGCAGCGAGAGAACCTTCATTCCAGGATGCGGTAAGTTCTGCTTTCATTGTATGCATGTAGCTCGTAAATTTCAGTATGTATACGTTTTACTTATTTTTGATTGATTTTCAAATGTCTTTTCACCTCTCATCCCATCAAAATACATGCATGAGAAACCAAGTAGCTATCAAGTTTGGACTAACTCATAACTGATGATACCTTTCTTGGCATTTTATGTACTGGTCTTAACTGTTAAATAAGTATCAGGCCAGCAGCTCTTTCTGCATGGTGATATAGCTAGCAAAAACTGTACATGTGGTTGAGGTGGGTGAGGTGATATACAAAAATGAGTTGGCAAAATTAATTTTGGTGATCTAGTGCAACTAGTTTCAGGTGACTATTTGCACATTTTAAGAGCTGCCTTTTCTAACAGCTATCAGAATCAGACACAAATCATTAATGACACCTCTCATAATGAAGACTATTGGACACCTTATCACTAAGGTAAACATTTTAGGGCATAATCCCCTAATCAAACAAAAATTTGCAAAATTTAATTGTGACTTGCTATCATTTCAGTTGAAAGTCAGATATGTAACCTCAGTAGTCACACCAGATAGCTAGCTAGCTTTAAACAGTCAGAGTTAGAAATTTTTCTGCATCGGTAATCCAAAATTTTCATAACTGTACAAAATTTCTTCAAGTAGGAGATTTTGCATTTGAACGAGGTAGCTAGCTAGCTATATACTTTACAAGGGCACAATGTTTAATAGTTATTTCACAAAGGGAGTTTCTTGCCAAGTTTGCAGAAACTTTGTCCCTATATAGCTAGCTACAATATAAAGACTTGGCCATATTTGTTAAAAATCTAACCTCATAATCTGATTTAAAATGTATGATAAATTTGTCTGACCAAATTAGATTTTGATTGGCCAAATGCTTTTCAGAAAATGGCCAATAGCTAACTACGTATATGCAAATCCAAAGCTATCCTTGCTGTCCATTTTGTTTGACTGATAATCAATAATTGAATACTGGTAATGACCTATAGTAAGGAATGAAGCCAGCTAGCAGTCATTAGAGGGAAGTCTTTATGGTTTTTAAGGGAAACCTTACAAGCTCATTAGAGTTACATTAGCCAATGATTTGTGGCTGCAATGATTTCATATGGCACTAAATATTATGTGGCTTCATAAAGGTCATAGCTCCTTGTAAGGTACCACAAGTAGCAATCCCCATAAACATTGCAAAATATGCTTTATTCCTTATATAGTAAAACATATTATTCATAGCAGAGATAGGTAGCTTACCTCTCTCATAAATCTGTTGTACAAATTACACCACCATAGTCTTGTGACTGCATTCTGAGTTTATGATTTGCACAAGTCTTAGGTTTATGTAAGTGAGCTGTAGATCACCATTTATATAAAGATTCATAGCTACAATAGGGTGAGTCACATGACGTCTTAGGTTGTTGTGTATGTTACCATGCTACAAGATTGCTACAAGATTGCTACGTACAATTTAGTATGGGTAGAGGTAGCTATATAGCTAGTAGTAATACTGATATTTCATATACACGTAGCGCTACACATTTGTTCACAAAATTTTGTTCAAATTGACCCAAAATTGAGGAGTTATAAGTAATTTTGCATAAAATTCCGCTTGCACATGCCTCCCACAAAAATGTTGTTGCAATTTATCTGAATTTTTCAAGGCTTAAAGCTTCTATTGAAAGTAGACTGTTTTGTTAATCACAATGATCTGTGCTTTTCATCTACTCATATAGCTCAGAAAATAAGCATTATATCGATATCCACCAGTTATACCTCACTTCACAAAAATTTTATCCAGTCATTTCCAAGGTATGCACCTCAAAAATTGCCAATAAATAACACACTGGTAGTTGCTGGCTCATGCCTCTATGGCTTCTAAATCATCGACACATGTATATTGATTATCATGATATAATATTGACATTCTTGACACGACCACAGTAAAATTATTTTGATATCATAATTCCTGTAATACATTAACTAGCAAAGCAAGGAGAATATGATGTAGCTGTGCATCAGGTTGTGGCAAAGTTTTTAGATATAGACCATAGCCTTCACTAAGTCCTGGACTGCATGGACTCAAAGATATCTTAAATTGGAACAACGTTGTATTTTGAACAAGATGGCCAAATTTTGTATCAAAATCTCATGAGCTCACAGCCCATAAACTTGTAAATTATTGATGTACACTTACAGGGAGTTAGCAGCAGGTATGACAAGGTTTATATTTTGATGAATTGGTAAATTTATCATTAACTAGTGAGTACAGACAATAGAACATAATATATATTGAATGTTTTGTTAATCTAAATTTTAGCCTTAAAAGGTCATGTTATATTTTGTGTTAATCTTTGCTGCAAGACCCTTTTGCACTGTATAGTGTTTGGCAAGTCGCCTAAATCATTATCAGAGATGAATATTCTATGTTAAAATCTAAAATTGACACACCCACTCTGCATAGTGTGCTGCTATGGTTGTATACCACTAGTACTGCTCATAATGTCCTAGCTATGTATGTAGTGTTAACTGTTTTAATAGTTCCAATGAATTATGGGTACATAATTGCTTGAAGGGACTGTACAACGGAATTTGTTCAGGAATTCATTTTAGTCTGTTAAAATAACCATTATCATGCTTGCTTGCTATAGCTACATATTGTTATAGCATCACAATACATTCTATATTATTGTTGTGTTGTATTCTGTAGATCAAACTAATGAAGGAAATGAATTCTTTGTGGGATTTTTTAGAAATCGATTTGGCAGAACTGATGAGCCTGAGGAGATACCTCCAGTTCTTTGGATCACAACTAAAGAGTCTATGCCAGTCAACTTTACAGTGTTCACTTTTTTTGGACTTCTTACTAGTGGTGTAGCAACTCCTGGAGAAATAACATATGTTGACATACCTCTTGGATTTGTTGTGTTTGATTCATCTGTAGATAGTGAAACTGATACACGGTTTAAAGGAATTCATATTAAAGCAGAAGATGACAGGAGAATTGTTGTGTTTGGTCAAAATGAAGAAGTAGCATCCAATGATGCTTATCTAGCCTTACCAATTATTTCACTGCCAGCAGGAAGGTCTTATGAGTACATTGCAGCATCAATATTTGGAGATTCAGGTACTGTTGCACGAGCTTCTGATAGTGTGGCTCTAATTATTGGAACTGAGAATGATACTGAGATAATCCTTGAACCGCGTGTTCTCATCAGGCATCCCTTTGCTCCAGCAGCATTTGGTGGACGGTTTATTCCTGGACTTCCTGTTCAGTTTCGTACTGTAACTATTCAGAGGTTTCAGTCATTTTATCTTCAGATTCGTGGTGGAGATATATCTGGTACTCGTATAATAGCAAATAAGCCAATATCTGTTTTCTCTGGACATGAGTGTGCTAATGTTCCATTAGCTAGTGAACCTTGTGACATACTGATTGAACAACTTCAACCAATAGATACATGGGGAACTGAAGCAGTTACAGTTCCACTGAGTAAAAGGAGTGGTGATGTACTAAAAGTGTTTGCTTCACAAGACTCTACTACAGTTAATGTTACATATACAAACATCAGTAGTGGCATGGTTACCAGTGATAGTTTCACACTTAATCGTAATGGATTTAGAGAGTTGGGGGGTACTTCAACAGTGGCCACAGGGGCTATTGCTGACTTTGCCTTGATACAATCTAATAATCCAATTGCAGTATTTCAATTTAGCAGAAGCTTTACAACTGATAATAATACAATATCTGATCCATTTATGTTGTCAGTACCATCTTGTGAACAATATCGTAACAGTTATGCTGTAGTTCCAGCTCCATTTGATCCTTCAATTGAAGGCACTGCAGCTTCAGGACGAGTTGCATATGTTAATTATACTAACATTGCAGTACCAGCTGATTATTTTAATGCTAGTTTAATAACAATTAATGATAATCCAATTAATGTCTCAGAGTTTAGGCCAATCAGGAGAGCAGATAACAGCATATGGGGCTATGGTGCACAGTTAGTACTTGATGAAGGAGCTCAAGTGATAAGCCATTCAGATCCAAATGCAGCTCTATCAGTAACCATATATGGATTCAGTAACCAGATGTCATGGGGTTGTACTGGAGGAACAGGTCTTGCTCCTGTTGCTCTTTGTAAGTTATGAGCATCTGTTATTGTATGTAAATGTCAGTGTATCTGCTATATATTTACATGATCTCAGAACCTTTTTGTTCTCAAGGATACAAGGTTGTGGTCATTTAATGTTTACAGATGATGGCAGATGGCATTTCTTTTTGAGAATAGAACAATAGCCATTGAATTATTGTACTCAACATTGACCACAGCACAGATGAGCTGTTACAGCAGCTGTTGGCTCTTTGCTATTATTCATTACCTATTGTCATAGTTACAGTGTGTGTATATTTGTACTTGTAAATTACCACTAATAACACTTTCTCACTTATGATGTACAGCTAGTAGCTACCATGGTTACCAAATGATATTGAGTCATGTCATTATCTGTAGCTGTGGTCTCATTTGAGACAAATGGAGGATCAGGAGTTATCTTAATAGTATCAGAGAGTGCAAGGCCAATCAGAAACAGTGTAGCAACCAAAAGCTTTGATATCAGTAAGGTTGACATTTTATTAAAAATATACAATATTTTCACAGCTATGGTTGGCTTTGTCACTTGGCCACCTTTTTATACTATCATCGAGACCAAGTGACAAACTCAATCATAGTCGTGAATATGCCTTGTAGCTAAACTATTGTATATCATCATAAAATGTTTTAACTTCTTGGCCTTTGGTCACTTATAACCATTGCTGCTTCTGATTGGTCTCACACTTTTTTTACAGCCAGACTGTTTTTATATATTACATATAATATATCTGACTGTCTGTAAAAACCAGCCATGTTTGCATCAAAACTGAAATCCATTTTTATTACACAAGATCATAGCTACACTCAAGAACAACTATCAATACACACAGTATTTCTACTGGCCAATGTGAACAAGTGTTTTCTGGAGGGCATTTTGCCAACCTTGTGATGCCACGATAAAGAGAATGGTGCCTATCATAGAGCCAGTGTACCAATTAGGTGGCCATGACCTGAAACTGTTCCCATTGCCTTGCCCTTGTGGTGTGGTGTAGGCTCCTTGTGGCTACGTTTCCTACTTGAAACAGTTCCTTACAGTTTTTTGATCCACCTCCCACCCCTCTCTCCTATCCCACTCACTCACTCCTCGATGATGGCTAGATCTCAAAAGCCCTGAAATCCAGCCATCAGGTTAACTCTATGAATAATTGCTGCTAATATAAGATGGCTGGCTATAGGCAATTGCTTGTTTTAATTAATTGAAATGTTATTTCTCAAAATATTACCTAGGCTGGTTTTCACTCAGATGGTCACATATATTTGAGTAATTACAGTATTGTCATCATAGTTACTGTTATGCACTGTACATATAAACCACTAGGAATCTACTGGTTTGTATATATACATAGCTATGCAGCAGCTCACCACTATAATAATTATGCCAGTTTTGTGCTAGTATATAGTCTGTCTTAGCAGCATGAATTTTTATAGCTACAATGAGCCAAAGATACATTGATTTTAGTGAGTGGTTGCATTATCGCTAAAATTTACTGATGCTAATTATAAACAATTTGATTGATAATCTCTAATAAAGCAGTCACCAATGATCGGTGATTGCACTATTACAGAGTATCAATGTGCAATCAGTATTCACTAAATGTGCAATCACTAACTTTAGTGTATATATTGTTAACATTACTCGGCTTATGGTACATAAGTAGTTTTACAGACCATTATTATTATACAGTATATAGCTACAGCTCAAAGACAACTTGATGCATGCAGGCAGAGCATACATGGTTAGCTCGAGTGTCACCCACACCCACATGTGCATGTAAGGGACATGTGCATGCCAAAAGTAATGCAGATTCTCTCCACCTAACTCAGTTCTTCATTCTGGCTTGTTTATTCTTACACTAGTTCACGCATATACATAGATTTAATGCTGTAACATACCAACCAAATTTATACTTGTTTGTCACCATATCAATTGGTTGTATTGCCATGCCTTGCTTGGAAAGAACAAGGATAGCTGGTTTTCTTAAGTAAATTAGGCACCATTCATTTCATCCCACCAATTGAAAACTCATTTCAAAATATTATATTCTTTGTTAGTATCCTGCGCATTTATAAAGTATTCGTTACGCGCATGGAGGGACCAAGCCAGATACTTACCGATGCCTTCAGCTCACCACCTACGTGTGGGTATCAAGTTGCCTTTGAGTTGTACCACTCCTACACTACATAAAATAGTAGGAGCTAGACTGCATACAGTATACAGTAGCTACATAGCTATATTACATAATAATGGAATATTTATTATACAGTATATTGAATCATGTTCAGTATGAACTCATACCTTACCCAAATTGAATAATTGAAATGGCTCCCATCACTACATGCAATACTGTAGTTAGTTACTACTGTTGAAATATTGATTAATGGAAAATAGCCACATTGTTTTGCTTTTGTCATTGTACTGGTACCAATTGGCATAATACCCTACTATTGTAGTACAAATTTTCCTAACCATTCTCAGTAGTTACATTTCATATATTATGTAATCAACTAGCTGGTATGTGATGTTTTTAGTTGTTACTTGACATGACACATTACAATGGTATGCTCGTTAGGATTATTTACATACAAAACATCAATTAAAGAAAATAAATATTATATCACTCACCCACATAAGGTAGATCGTAATGCAATGTGCAAAATAATTTTTGAAACATGGCCTGAGACACTGTCAGGACATAAAGTTTGGACGGACATAAGTGCAGTGGAGTTGTCTGAACATTGTGTTAAATCAACAGTCTTCCAGTAGTCTTTGCTCAAACGTTTATTCCGTACAAATGTAAAAATGCCCTGACAAATAGTGTTTTTCTCCAGAAAATGTCCACTGTCAGGCTGTTATTCCACACTCTGTAATGTAACTTATAGCATTTTGTATATGTACCTAAACCATTTACTGTATTTAGAGAAAAATTTGCTGTTGGAAATTTTCACGTGGAAACAGTTCGTGGTAAAATATTTTCATCTTCTGAGATAGTTGACGAAAATTTTTAACAACGAATGTTTTCCTAGTTGAAATTTTGTCACTTTGCTTGCTATATATATTCAGCCTTGGCTCTTGCACTCAGTCTTGTCTAGCCATACGATGCATTTCACACGAACATGTACGTACACATAGATTAGGGATTATAAATGCTTGCAGACTTGAAGGTATTTGCATAAGAAGCTCGATCTCAGTTTCCTTCCCAGCTAGATATGGAGAGTGACAACATTTACATGCCCAAATATGGATTTTATCAACACCTTCCAATTTAACCTTCCAATGATGCCATTGTAGTTCTACTTAATGAACAAGTGTCAGAATCTGAAGTATTTTGCCCACATGTGGGCAAAAAGTGAACAAGTTTGCCTAGCTTATTTAAAAATGGGGAATTAATAGGGATCAAATAAGTTAACTAGGCTCTTACAGATCATGAAAGTATGGAAACAGGTTGGGGATTGAGAATCATACAATAGGCAGTTTTTATAACCAGAGCTAGTGTGTCTGGTTTAGATGAAAGAAAAATGTATGCGTTTGTCTTATCACTGGGTATTTTTCTGCATATGTAAATCCCTTTTGTTGCATGAGTGTGAATAAGCTCTAAAGTACTTACTTGACAGTTCTAGATGTAAATGTAATAGCTAATGCTGTAGCTGATATATCGGTTATCAGAATATCGGTTTATTTGATTATCAGTCCACCTCTAATTTTAACAGCAGTAATTAACTATTACTTAAAGTAGTGATGGGAGGTAGTAGTTATTCATATGGGTAAGGTATGAGTTCATACTGAATATGATTCAATACAAAAATTTTAAAATTTAAATGCTGAGTGTGGATCGAAGGGATCCACTAGTACAGTGCTACAAAATGTAAGGAAACAAGGAATAAGATTCTGGCATGAGTGAACACTAAAGATTCTGGTAAGAGATAATGCTAAACAAAAACAGCCTGGCTGTAAAAAAAGTGTGAGGCCAATCAGAAGCCACTATGGCTATAAGCGACCAAAATCTCTGATATCAAGTAAGGCCAAGAAGTTGAACATTTTATTAAGAATCCTTTTACTTGAATGACATACAATAGTTTACAGGGCATTTTCACAACTATGATTGGCTTTGTCACTTGGCCACCTTATAAAAGATGATAGTACAAAAAGGTGGCCAAGTGACAAAGCCAATCATAGTTGTGAAAATGCCCTGTAAACTATTGTATGTCATTCAAGTAAAAGGATTCTTAATAAAATGTTCAATTTCTTGGCCTTACTTGATATCAGAGATTTTGGTCGCTTATAGCCATTGTGGCTTCTGATTGGCCTCGCACTTTTTTTACAGCCAGGCTGTTTTTGTTTAGCATATCACTGCTTTTTGTAAATAGATTACAATTATAAACAAGTCCTGACAAGAAACCTTATATGAAGTATGCAGAGTAATAAAAATTTAAAGGGGAGAGGAGCTGGAAGTTAATACTTTAGGTGTTTCCCCGGCTTGTATTTCCCCCAAGTAGCTAATGAACATATAAAGTACGTATTACTATAATTGTTAGCTATGTATATAGGTGGAGAACAGTGAAGAACCTCAATGAAGGCACATCATTGCCATCATGTCCTGTACTGTTGATTGATCTACAGGAGAAGATATATTATAATGCTATAAATAAATTTTGTGCATGCTAACAGGACAGTGGTCTCCTATTTATAATGTATGGCCACTGTTCACCTCGTGTTGTTTGGTATAATTATCTTGCATGGCACATAAGCATGAATGATCATTAAAGGCTAATTTTGACAAACTGAAGTGTCACAATTTCTTTAAACTTATCCTGAAGATTCATATATCAATATAGTTTGTGTATCTGAAATTTTATTCAAATGATTTAGAGGGGGTCCTAGTTATGGAAACTATCAACATGCAGTGTAAAAGTATCTCTCAAATACAGTTAGGTATTTGCTTTATGCTGAAAGTTGTTTGTCTGATAGAGCATACATAGGAGAAGTGTTGATACAAATTTGGTTGAAATCCATGCAGAAATGAGTGAGTTATTAGACAAATAAGTGTGAGTGTTTCAAATAGAAATTCCGGAATTCACGCGCAAGCGCACAAAAAGTGTGCGATGAAAATGAAAGAAGAAAGAAAGAAAAAAAACGACGGGCGCCTAAAATATTTTTGATTACAGGAAGGAGTTTATAAGGCGTGTACGGAAAACTCGTGTCATGGATATCAAACGACTTCAGGTCAACGATTCTTCATACATTGAAGGTACTATTTGTTTAGTAAACGAGTAAGTAGGTGCCAAGGGGATGGTTTTTCGAGCGTGGGCGCACGAACGGGTGCCATAAAACTCGCAATGGCTGGTACTTAGGATTGGTGGCGCCGATTTCCTCCATTGTCGGGTTACTAATTCTATATGGTTAGAACGTTCTGAGTCCTGAATAACTAGGCGATAGCTGTCGTGGCGGCTTAGTTACAGAGTTTTCAAATTTCAGAGCGGTGCTACGTGTAAATAACTCACTCATTCGTCGCGTACGGCTGCTTCTTCTTGGCCTCGCGACTCACTATCGTGAGTCTTGATTTATAAAAGTTTAATCCTACTTTTGGTGAATGTACTAATGACTAAAATGAGCCAAAAGTAGGGATTAAACTTTTATAAATTATCTCTTGCCAGAATCTTCAGTGTTCACTCGTGCCACAATCTTATTCCTTGTTTCCTTACTTTTGTAGCACTGTACTAGTGGATCCCTTCGATCCCTACTCACCATTTAAATTTTTAATTTTTTATTATTCTAGTTTGTTAGCTGTTTATAGGGCATTATAATAATCATTCAGGTGCCTATATAGCAGGTACACAAAATTCTACAGGCGCTTACATAATCATGGATTCTTTACAGATGCTTGTTAACAACCTGCTTGTGTGGCAAAGCAGCTGTGAAAGCAAATCACGTCCTTTAAACAGCGAATCTATTTGTCCAGTGGTTAGTCGATGTTTAGTTTATAATCAAAACATCGATAAGCGGCTGGCGCGTAAATTGGTCTGGCACGCGAGACTAAGACTAGTCTGCGTTTCAGTTGAATTAGTTTAGTTATAATTTATGGAGTATAGTCGTTCAAATTGTTTAGTGTACAGTTGTGTCAAGTAGTGCAACAGTGGATGTGGCGTAAGTTGATGCTGTGCTTTTTCGTGTAATGGGATGGCAACCACGTGTGTGTGTGTGTGCGCATGCGTAATACTTAGCCTAGAATGTTTCTTCTAGAAAGCCTCTTCTGTAAGCCATAACACAAAATTCTCTCTGAGGACACATGCAACATTCCATGAAGCGATTTGTAACTATAAAACGACAGGCGCGCATTATTGTACCTGTTTACACCTTGTATGGAATGTTGTGGTTACGCTGAAATAGGTTTACGCATTCCAATTGATAGAGAAGAAAGTAATAAAAGGAAGGATAAAAGAATCACCATGGCGTAGTAGGAAAATTGTCTTCGGAACAACAGATTCGTAAATTCGACGCAGTAACCTGTTGTTTTGTGTAATTTTTGGAGCCCTACACCTAGCGCAACCCGGTCTTACAGCAGGCTGGCTGGCAGGCTGGCAGGCAGATGAAATCCAGGTGATTTTCAAAATTTTTAAATTCATTATAGATCAAAATAATCAACATTTTGCTTTGTTAAACAAATATAAAGCATTATTATAGCTGTGCTAGTGCATTTAAGTCGGTCGCGCCTGGTTTCTTAAAAGGGTAGCGTTAGGTACAGGCCGAATGCCGCAATTACTAACTTTAATTATTTTGATAGGCGCTTGTGATAGACTTTGAGCAACAACGGTTGTAGCCCCATTGTAGCTAGTCTGGCGTAGCCAGCCCCCATGTGTGAGCATCAGCGAGCGCCCCATCAAATAAATTAGCGAGCGCATAAAAGGGTCTGGCAACGCCAGACTACATTGTAGCCTGGACATGATAGCTGATTACTGAGCTGCTAGCTAGCTGACAAGTTTTAACGACGGCAGGCCGGGCGAATTTGTTGGGCCCACTTTGGCTTGCGGCTTGGATTAATTCGTTTGGATACTAATGAAAACGATTCAATGAAAACAGCTGGAAGTGTGCGGTGTTTTCCCCACATGATGTTGCCATTTCTACCTTGAAGATTACGGAGTGCTTGTCTATAACGTTGCAGCTTTTGTCTCTTCCAGTCGCTTTATACCAGCGTGTTTGAGATGATGGCTATTAAAGCAGACGTTTAACTGCACAACTTTTCAAAAGTCCATGCCTCACGTGAGTCGCTCAACATGCTACCATAGATAAACTGTTCAGTTTTATATACGACCAATTTAAGGGTTTATATATCTTGGCCATTGCCAGGGGCGTAGGGAGGGGGGTTTCCTTGGGTTCAGGAAACCCCCTTCAAGTTCAGTACATAACACAACTTGGTGAAATTACACCAGTGATATTACAAATGATATAAATGACCAAACCTTTGAGGCTCAATATATATAGTCTTGGTACGTATATAATTACTTACTTGCTTTAAACTTTCTATCAACCTTCTGTATCAGAATGGAACATCGCCATTTACGGGGTGTGCATTATTTAGAATTTACATGTGTATTTAATTATGAAGCGCCAGATGACTCTAGATGGGTTTAGTTTTGTGAAAACTAAGCAAAGGTATGAAATTCATATATATACATATTGAATTCTATTGTGTTTCTTTGTATGCATGTTGTTCCATGGGTTAATTGTTTTAAAGCACGATATTGAACTTACTAACTGAGTACCTAGCTAAGCAATTTCAGTCAGCTAGCTACAAAAGATCCTTTTTAGTACAGGCTTATTAAAAAGTAATCATAAGCCTGTAAAGGAATACTTTTGTAGCTGGCAGGCTGGAATTGCAGAATTGCGATATGATGGTACTGCCAGTAACTTCATATGAAGCAGAGCGTTCTTTCAGTACTTTGCGTAGACTGAAGACTTATCTCCACACTACAATGAGCCAAAAAAGATTAAATGGCTTAGCTTTACTAAATGTATATAAGTCTACCACATACATACCATCTACAATGAAAATTAGAACTGAATTTTAGAAGCATAGGTGTTTAATGGAATCCAAATCTTTGTAGGTAGCTAGCTAATTAACTATATCATTAATACATTCACTGTAATCATGCAGGAGCTAGATACACACAAACATTATTTTACATCTGATTATATTTGATAATTCGTCAGCGTCTGGGATCTATACTCCCAGTGGAAACCCCCTTTATAAAATCCTGGCTACGCCCCTGCATTGCAGTAATATGACTTCACCAACAAAGGTTGTAATTATGTAACACTATAACACTTATTTTTGTAGGTACTGTTCAGTCTTGTGTTCAGTATGATGTTCCGGGATAAAACTGTTCATCATTGTATGATTGTACTGGCACATTGAAATAAAGATGTAAACAATGTGCAACCAGTTTGAAAGTATCACTACGGAAGTCAAGGAACCAGATTCCCAAGAAGCAAGAACAAAATTGAGTATAGAAACAAGGGAACATGGACAAGAGCATAGCCAGATCCAAGCGCGAAGTGTAACGATCACAGATGTTCTTGTGCAATTGGAATGCAATTATGTTTATTATTATAGTTCAATTGTCATAAATTTAGCAAATACTGTGATCTGATTGGTGATTTTATAATACTGCTATCTAATTGGTGCTGTGACTATAGTTGCAATGACACCCGTGATTGTCACCAGACCCTACATGAGACTAGACAAGATTAATCTTAATGTTGATACTGTGCATGTGCATGTGGAATCATAGTGAACTGTTTAACTATTGTTATATTGTGTGTTACCATTCCAGGTACTATAATACGTACTTAGATCCATCTTATACCCCACAAATATTGCCTGTATTTCAGTAAAATCTGTAATTCATAAAATCAGACACAATATAAAGAATTACAAATATTGTATAGCACAAAATTTTTTATGGGAAATGAAGTCTTACCCCTATGTATAGTTGCATAGTTCTTATACAAACTTGATGGGCGGAACATTGACAAATTGACAGAAAATTTCCCTATTGAAATTTTTCACTTATCATGCTGGTCCTGAATATCCTTGTATCATCCACCACTCATCTTCTTGTGACAGTATATCATCAGGTAAAGTTGCACATGTTGAAGCCTTGAAGTTCAAGTTCAACTTCATGATGCATAAGACTTTGGCCATAATAGTTAAACTGTTCTTTTACAGCAAAAATCTTCACAGCTATGTATCCAACCCTAGTTTTGTTGAATGGCTTGACAGGACCTGAAAAACCCAAGTGTTGATATTAAATGTTACACATACCCAACACTGCATGATTTGCTGGTGGACCGTCATTACACATGTACGGACACGCACACAAAAGCTAGCCAACAGTAAAAGGTTGTTGCTATAATAGTGGTTAGGCAATGGTAAGACGTTGAAATACTCACGTGAGGCATGGATTTTTGAAAGTTGTGCAGTCACTGCAGTGAAACATGCTTTAATAATCATCATCTCAAACACGCTGATATAAAGCGATCGGAAAACAATACGTTATAGTCAAAGGCTCCGTAATCATCAAGGAACAAATGGGAAGGTGAGTTGATTAACAAATCAATCAATCGATCAAATCAAGAATTACAAACGCCTGTAGAAATAAATTAAGTAAGTTTTACGGTAGAAACCGATTTCCGGTTGCGGCATTGGGCCTGTACCTAACGCTACCCTTCTTAAAATCACTTCGGTGCGGATGTGTGTGTGTGTGTGTGTGTGTGTGTGTGTGTGTGTGTGTGTGTGTGTGTGTGTGTGTGTGTGTGTGTGTGTGTGTGTGTGTGTGTGTGTGTGTGTGTGTGTGTGTGTGTGTGTGTGTGTGTGTGTGTGTGTGTGTGTGTGTGTGTGTGTCCGCCCCCGAGGCCATGAATAACTAGTGGCATGATATGGACCCTGTGTGATTGGTTAAACAAGTTCTGCTGCCTTTTCACTTCTTTATACGGCACTTGCTATCGATAGTGTTGATGGGCGGGGCCTTAGTAACGAAGCGCGTCGTGAGTTACTGCCAAAGAAGAGCAAGATAACGCTGTATTTGCCGTTCATTACACGGTAAAAGCTGTTTAACCAGTCGTACATTACTAACAAGACGGAGCGCTTTAGTTTTATAAGTGGGCGTGCCGTGCGGGTTGCGGAGCTTATAAAAGAAGACTGGCCTACACAGTTACAGTAAGAATTTCGGCATAAAATAACTTTATACTACTTTCAAAAAGTTCTATCACTAAAGTACTGGAGTACAAAGCGGGTTTAAACAGAAGAATTAAATTCGCATGCGTTGCTATGTGTTCCTTAGTGATGAGTCTATGCTCACGTGACTTGCTGATGACGTTATTAAGGACTATTACAATACATTAAATAAATGTTTTAGCTTACACACAACGTCTGGTTTTTAGATGGTAATACGTCAACTTGTTCACATTGCAGACCCTACCTCACGTGACCTCTGCTTCTGATAATTTCGCTCGATCCTTACATTGAACATGTTGCGAATTGACCTTGTGCTAATAGTAGCAATATTTACTACTATTGTACAATGTCAGATAATGACGTTACTCAACTCTACTTCATCCTACCTTATGTACGAAGGATTAGTAATTGAGCCGGAGGGCGCCGTCACGTTAACTCTCAGAACCTACCAGTTAAATGCTACTGTGTTGTATATACAAGGAGTCGATGAGACATTCGTTTATCTACATCTAGTGAATGGTAGAATGAGTCTTGCAGTAAATGATGGCAACGGCACGAAAACGAGATCTTTGCCTAACCCGTACAATACTAAGAGTGCAGATGAAATTTACCACTGGAATGATAAAACTTATGGGTAACAGCGGCACGGAGAGTGTAAATATTAGCAGACAAGTGGAGATCATGTCACCCATCTTTATTGGAGGTATACCAGATACGCCTCCATTTTCAATTACCAATGACCTAGTGATGAATAATGCCCACTTAGTGGGTTGTGTGAGACGTGTACAGCTGAGCAATGGAACTACAGATACAGATAGTGCAGATGCTACAGAACGTAGTAGGGATATAGAGGATGACTGTACTCTAGCATGTCGAATGTTAGACTGTAGCCCAGAAGTGGATAGTGAAGGCCAATGTATAGAGTATTATACTCATGGAATATGTAACTGCAGAGTAGTGTTTGATAGTGAGGGGTCTTGGTGTAATGGTAAGTTGAGAATTATGTTGCAATGTACTGTGATATTCTGTTATTAGAGACGGTAGCTATTACAGCATTTGATGGGTTGAGTTATAAATGTTACACTCTACCTCAGTATGATAGTCCATTTGTTGAAGATGAAAGTATTACACTATTTGCAAGAACTCCGCCACCTAGTGGTACCTTGATGACTGGATGGAGAGGAGACTATCATTTCTCTTTATATATTAAAGAGCATATACTTCATTATGAAGCATGGCAAGGTAATAAAAGCATCGTTAACGTCACCTCTACTCAAGATATTGGGGTTGGAACATTTGAAGTTTATCGAACTGTTGATATTATCGAGTTCAACATAATTGATGAGACAAATTTTAGAACACCATTTGCCACAGGAAATATTACTTTACGAGAATTTGATTATGTTCGATTCCTTGATATTTGTGTAGGTGGTGCTACCTTAAAGAGTCCCCTTTATTCTGGTCCTTTACAAGAAGTATATTATAATCTTTACCATCTGTCAAGTAATGGTTTTAATGAGAGAGATGTTTCAAGAGTTGATAGAGTAAATTTTGTTGATTCTAATGCTCGGATTATGTTACCAGGCAACCTAGGAGATGGATTAACTACTCACATTGAATTACAATTTCGTACAGCACAACAAAATGCTATATTGTTACATGCCGAGAGTGGAAACAATTTCTTCCGTGTTGCTATCAACAATTCTAAAGTGTATATAAGCTTGCTAGTTGATGATAGGGCTTACAGTAGCAGCTGTAACCTTGCCATTACTCCGACTAACTGGTACTCACTAAGTGTAGAGCCTATAGTTGGGTCAGACAGTAGTGATGGAGTTAGTATTACAGTAAGCAGTCCTCATGCTAGCACTCGGTGTGGAGTTACATCACTTATTGCAGTCTTCAGCTCTACATCTGTAGTAGTTGGGGGTGAGGCTGGAGGTGTAGATGGGTTGATGGGATGTGTGGAGTTGATGTTGAACATGGAACCACTAAGCTTGGGGGCTGTCCTTAGTGACATAATACGAACAAATGGTTGTCAAGCTTGTGACATAGCAACCCCTTGTCTAAATGGAGGGAAGTGTCAACCTCTTGATGATCATACCTTTAACTGTAGCTGTATAGATCCTTACCATGGTGATTATTGTGGTAAGCATTATCTTCATACTAACATCTTGAGGCATATGTACAGTCCCCATGTAGTGTAGTATGTGGTGGTTGTGTTTCACGTGAATGAGTGATTACTAAGGGGGCATCTCCAAACTGAATTTAGTACGCTTAACGTCATAATGACGTTTAGAGGGGGGTTTCAGACCGTGACGTTATTAATTTAAATACTTTATATGTATGTATATTGTATGTATGTATGTATATATTTTGTATGTATACTTTATATATTGTATGTATGTATGCCTTACTGGGTAAAATATTAAATAACATGATTTTGTGCCAATACATTGTTTTACTAGCATGACATTAAGGAGGGGGAGGGGGATCAAATAGTTAGTGTCACAATGACGTTAAGTGTACTAAATTCAGTTTGGAGATGCCCCCTAACATTGTGGTCATACTGTCCCCCACATGACTTCTTGTGTTACAATCATGTCAATCAATAATATGAGCAATAGACATGATGGGAGGGCTTTATTGCATTATATGATGGAATCCTTCTAAAATAAATAAGTATCATTACTAGTTAGTTGCTCGCTATATTTGTCCAGAACTTCTACTAAACTGACAAGACTCTGAAAAGTAATCCTTTGCGCCAAAATCTGAAGACTGTTCTGGTACCTGTATGTGAGCTGTCCATTAGCACCCGGCATTGATTGCAGACCTGCGTATGTTGGCTCCCGCAGTCCATTAATAATGCCCCAGTGCTTAAAATCATACCTGGCGCATAAATAATTAATTGATATGTCTAAATGGCAATGTTGGGTCAAGATTCTTTCGATTTCTTCTGTCTTTGGGCATCCTAGTACTAGGTAAGTTATTGCAGCTACGCGTATGAGTCACGAGGCCAAGAAGAAGCAGGCCATACGCGACGAACAAGTGAGTTATTTACACATAGCACTGCTGTGAAATTTGCGAGGGGTCCGACACAATTTCAAATCTTGTTGATGGTTTGCCTTGATTTCAAATCACAAATCATGAAAACCTTCCGTAATTATTGTAAATTCTTGTCAATATTAGCTCAATAGATTTACATTATCAAAATATATTTCAAAATACAAAGTAAATACTTTGAAATGTAAAATATATACAAATCAAATCACCCCCAAATCAATTAAGGATTTCAAATCTTGTCAATCAAATTCAGACCCCTCGGAAATTTGTTAACGTTCTAAATAAGCCGCCATTAAAGTTATCGTTTAGGTATTAAGGGCTCAGTATGTTCTAGCTATATAGAATCAGTAACCCGACAATGGAGGAACTGAATCGGCGCCACTACGAGTTTTATGGCGCCCATTCGTGCGCCCACGCTTGAAAAACCATCCTTTTGGCGTCCATTCACCCGTTTACTAGACAAATAGTACCTTTAGTGTGTGAAGAATTGTTGACGTGAAGTTCATCAACATTGGTCACGTCTAACTTCTACAACAGCCATACAAAGTCCTTCCTGTCATCAAAAAATTTTTTACACGGCTTGTGTGACCCGGCATGAATCCCAGAATTTATATTTGAAACACTCATTTAGTACATACACTTGTTTGTCTAATAACTCACTCATTTCTGCAGGATTTCGACCAAATTTGTATCAACACTTCTCCTATATGTAGCTATGCTCTACCAGACAATTAACTTTCAGCATAAAGCAAATTTAATACCTCAATGTATTTGAGAGATAATTTTACACTGCATGTTGGTAGGTTCCAAAACTCGGACCCCATCTAAATCATTTGAATGAAATTTCAGATACACGAACTATATTGAAATATCAGTCTTCAGGATAAGTTTAAAGAATTATGGCACTTCTGTTTGTCAAAATTAGGCTTTAACCATTTCATTCATGTTTATGTGTCATGATAATTATACCAAACAATAATAGGTGAACAATGGCCACACATTATAAATAGGAGACCACTGTCACTGTTAGTGTATACAAAATTTTGTTTAAGACATTATAATATTGTCTTCTCCTGTAGATTGATCAACAGTAGAGGATGGCAATTATGATGTCGCACGTGCTACACATGACTGAGCCTTCATTGAAGTTGTCAACTGTTTTCCAGCTACATATAGCTAACAATTGCATTAATAACACATACTTTATATGTTCATTAGCTACTTGGGGGAAATACAAGGGAAACATCCAAAGTATTAACTTGCTCCTCCCCGTTAAAATTTAATTACTCTGCATGCATATTTTATATAAGGTTTCTTGTCAAGACTTGTTTATAATATATAATCTGTTTTGAATACTTACAAAAAGCAGTGATATGTACAAAAACAGCCTGGCTGTAAAAGAGTGTGAGGCCAATCAGAAGCCACAATGGTTATAAGCGACCAAAAACTCTGATATCAAGTAGCTAAGGCCAAGAATTTGCATTAAGAATCCTTTTACTTGAATGACGTACAATAATTTACAGGGCATTTTCACAACTATGATTGGCTTTGTCACTTGGCCACCTTTTTGTACCATCATCTTTTATATAGCTGTACGTAGCTATAAAGTGGCCATGCAAGTGACAAAGCCAATCGTAGTTGTGAAATTGTCCTGTAAACTATTGTATGTCATTAATCCCCAATAATTGTCATTCTATGTCACGGTTTCTAGTTATAAGGTAGAAGGTGCCACGCTATCTGAGAAATAATAGGGGGCATAGTGCCCGGAATAGCCAACTCTCACGTGATATGAATAGCTTATCTTTATGAAGAATCTGCAGCCTATTGCCAATCGTAAATGCTTTTTAAT
The DNA here is from genome assembly GCA_965207375.1 of Nitrosopumilaceae archaeon. Lineage (GTDB taxonomy): Archaea > Thermoproteota > Nitrososphaeria > Nitrososphaerales > Nitrosopumilaceae > JAWVZS01. The sequence goes on from CBDBMG010000001.1 coordinate 72,858, forward strand.
GATGCCCTATATTTTGTCCCTCTCACCTACACATTGTGGTACCGTACATTTTGCAGTCTTTATATACAAAGGGTTTAAGGCTTTGCTTACTAATAACTACTAGAGCTGAGGTTATGCTGGTGTTCAAATGTTATATTTTATAATTCACATTTTAGCAGAATCCAATCAGTTGCCTTACCATTCAGTTCAGCCGTACTGCATGCCCGTTAGAATGTCTAATAGCTAGCTATATAGCTACAGTAGAAAATAGCCTCAATGCAGCAAAATATGTAAAAGCTTCAAATAGAATTTGTAGCATGGATTGCTCTATATAGCTTGAGTTTAGGGCTCAAATATTCTTGATCCTACGTAACTGAATTAAGCAATCTCAGTTCCAATGTGATAAACAATGTACACTAATTTTAAGGAATTATAAGTTACAAGTTGTTTTTAAACCAACCAAACAAGTCCTACTGCCTTTCAGTTTCTCTGTATGGCACTTGCTATCAATATTGTTGATGGGCGGGGCCTTAGTAACCAAGTTAGTAACGTAGCGCGTCGTGTGTTACTTTCAAAGAAGAGCGCCGTTTAACCAGTTGTACATTACTAACAAGACGGAGGGCTTTAGTTTTATAAGTGGGTGGTGCCGTGCGGGTTGCGGAGCCGCTTATAAAAGAAGACTGGCCTATAGTGTTACAGTAAGAATTTCGGCATAAAACTTTCAAAAAGTTTTATCACTAAAGTACTGGAGTACAAAGCGGGTTTAAACAGTAGAATTAAATTCGCATGCGTTGCTATGTATTCCTTAGTGATGAGTCTCAGTTTCTCTTTACGGCACTTGCTATCGATACTGTTGATGGGCGGGGCCTTAGTAACTGAGTTAGTAATGTAGCGCGTCGTGTGTTACTTCAAAGAAGAGCAAGGTAATGCTGTATTTGCTGTCCATTACACGGTAAAAACCGTTTAACCAGTTGTACATTACTAACAAGATGGAGGGCTTTAGTTTTATAAGTGGGCGTGCCGTGCAGGTTGCGGAGCTTATAAAAGAAGACTGGCCTATAGTGTTACAGTAAGAATTTCGGCATAAAACTTTCAAAAAGTTTTATCACTAAAGTACTGGAGTACAAAGCGGGTTTAAACAGTAGAATTAAATTCGCATGCGTTGCTATGTGTTCCTTAGTGATGAGTCTCTGCTCACGTGACTTACTGCTGAGGTCATTAAGGGCTATTACAATACATTAGATTAACAGTGGTTTAACTTACACAAAGCGCCTGGTTTTTAGATGGTAATACGTCAACTTGTTTCAGCTAAAGCATATTGTAAGGTGGTTTCTAAACATGGGAAAAATCTGCATTCCGTACATTCCTTATCGATCCCGTACTTAATTATATCATACTATTTTATGGAGTAATAATGGTGTGTAAAAGTACTTACACACCATTATTATAATTCCTACACTCCATAAAATAGTATGAGCTAGTTTTATTATGTAATAATGGAATACATTATATTGAATCATATTCAGTATGAACTCATACCTTACCCATATGAATAACTACTACCTCCCATCACTACTTTAATTAATAATTAGTTACTGCTGTTAAGACCGATAATCAAATAAACTGATATTGTGATAACCGATATATCGGCTATGAAAATCACCGATACTGATACCGATAGAGTTAATCATTCTAACTCTAGATATTCAGTCACTATACAAGATCTAACGACATGCTAGTAACTGGAAACACTTGTTTTGCTGCTTTAATGTGGACTAAAATTTTAAACTGTTTGTTCAGTAATCTTATCATTGAATAAACATAACTGTGAACTTTGGAAAAAACATGTCCCCTTAAAATAATAGCTACTTTCATATTTAATAATGCAACACTACAACACTTGTATAGTTACAAGTTAGCTAATTATTATACTATAGTTGGTTCGCGTTCACTGTGCGGTCGCCTTTTTTTTAATAACTTCCGGTAGAAACACGCTAGAATAAAAAAATTTATATTGTCGTGAAGCCCTTAAAATGCCGGAGAGGATGAAACAAGAAGTGCTTCAGCTGGAGCCAGCGCTTGGGAGTTATCGAGCTTTTAAGTTTTCCCATACATTTCCTATGGAGAAGCCGTTTAACTACAGTCCTTTAAAGTTACCGAACTGACACATGTTTGTGACGTATTTGTGATAAAGTCGCGCCAATGTGTCGTCAGTAATAATACATTTTCGTCGCTAATGGTGAATTGTTCGCTTGAAGATACCTCTAAAGGTACAGTAAATATATTGAAACCATAGCGCTATACATAGAAAGACTTGCCAATTCATTTTAATTTTATCGTGCGCACTAAAACTTATTTAACCTCGCCATTCTTGGTTTATCGATATATGTTTCAGTAAAAACATACTTGTTATCACTCCAAAAGTGCTTTTCTTTCTTTAAAACAGTATAGCACGAGTCTTAGTGAAGACGCCATTTTTGTAAACGTGAGCCATTGTGCGCCCATATTTCGCATAATTAAATAATGACGTAGAAAACATATGTCTAAAACACTTTGATCTTAAATGGCTTCATTTCAGCTAGCTCAACAGCAAAGTGAACGCGAACCAACTACATAAATGTTTTGTTCATTTTGCAGGTGAAGAGGAGATTTGCTCAGTTACCAGTGTTAGTGGAAAAGTTAGCCATAACAAAACAAGAAAAAGGACAAAATTCAGGTTTTCATCTGATGGTAATCCAGGAGTCACATACCAATGCAAACTTGATGATGGCAAGTTTAAAAATTGTAAGTTTTTAACTAATATAAATTCTTATAGAACTACCTGCAAATCAGTTCAGCCAGCCAAATGTGTAGAATCTGTGACATTCAATTTGTACAATAGCTTTGTACAAATAATAGCTATATAACTAGCTAGCTAGATCGAGTGCTGTAATTTATTGCTATCAATGCTCTGTTACCACTATAAGTGTGTTCATCATTACTGATTTTATAGCTAATCACTTTAGCAAACACATGGACAGCAAAAATGTGGGGCAGAGCACCTCTAAAAATAAATACTCTAATAAAGCAGTCATTTATCCTAATAGAACAGTTAATAGTACAAAATTTATTGCCTGGTTCCACCACCTCTAGTTTATGACAATTAACTAGGGACCCACACCATATACTACAGCTAAACTTTCTTTGCAAATTGTTTTTCGACAGGGATCGGTTCCTCATAAGGACCCCATTAAAATTGCTTATCATTCTACACATCCTATCCTATATCATTTTGTAGAAATACCAATACATATGAATGACAAGCACGTAGCCAGAAAATTCTGCTGGGGGGTTCTTTTGAAGAATATGTGGACCTTTTGCTACTGCAGCCAAGCCAAGTCCAAGAGCTTATATGGTGTGTGCATACTACATAGCCCACATTCATGAGGGCTTGTAAACATACAATATGTATAATATTTAAAAGTGCATTGTATTTACGTGTCCTAGGTAAACCTATAATATACTGCTGTTTATGCAGATTATTCTCTATTGCATGACTTATATATACATCATTATAATCAACAGACAAAGGCACTATATTTGCCTGATCATGACTGGAAAATTCCAAACGCCCGCTGGACGAGCACGTGACACACTCCATAGTTTATACAACTCCTTCAGTCTTAGTAAGGCTTTCATCAAACTGGTTAGGCTATTCCCTTTTGAAGCACTGTTATATTCACAGCGACTAACTGCTTATTGGTACAGTTGTACTGCCCCGTTTCTTCGTGGTATTCATTGCTTGCTCCCCATAAAACTGACCAGACGAATTTTCCATCTATTTGAACTTGTATCCTTTGCCTCTTGTTTGAATATTTAATCGCACGCCACCTGTAGTCCCACTCACAGTCACTGAATGCATGAACCGTCGCCATTTAATACTTTTGTTTTTGAATTTAAATCACGTGATTAATCACGTGATTAATTTTTATAATTCGAAACCCATAATCAATTACAATGCATAAATCATGAGGCAGAGAGGCACGTTGGACTGCTGAAATATCTTGTTCAAGCCTAAAGAAAGTGAAAAGGTATATTATAATTATGGTGGGGTAGGGATTTTTTATCTTAAAAGTGGACCTTTTATTTTAAAAAGTGGACCTTTCATTACAAAATAGTGGACCTTTTATTTGTGAGGGCGGTTCGTCCGAACCTACCGAACCCCCCCTGGCTACGTGCCTGAATGACCATTTAAAATACATGAATGTTTATGTAGCTACTTCATATATACATAGCTAGCTAACTCTGTAATATAACTATAATATAATGTAGCTAGTTATAATAGCTATATATAGCTAGTTACATAATATTATATATTTAGGTGAAAGTCCTAAGGTTTGGAGAAAACTGAAGAGAGGAAGACATACTATTGCTGTAAGAGCCTTTTGCATTGATGATGAAGGGAAAAGATTTTCTACTGTGAGAAGAAATTTCAAATTTCGAGTTCGTTAATCAGTGTGACTTCATCCCTCTTCATGCTGGCATTTGATTATAGTAGTTTATATTTCTTTGTTAGGTTTCTGCACTGAAATTAGATTTAGAATTAATTGCTACTCTTTATTGTGCATTTAACTTTTAACTTCGTAATTATGCCAACCATATGAAATCTGTATGCTAGCTTAAGTCGAAGACACTTACTTTCAGTTTGATTGTCAGCTTTAGTCAATAACTTTACATCTGGATCAGAGGTTAACACTAAGTCCACCATGCTACCTATGCATGAATTTATAGCTACTTAAAACCCCTGAGTGCATCAACTCTGTTGCAAATAAGGACTTGTTATAGTTGAATCTCACACTTGCTATAGCAAACACACCGGCATGGATGGTAGTTTGAGACTAAAGCAGCACGATTACATCAATTAAGGAGGCTCCTTTGTCCCCTTACTACCCAAATATTGGCTAGTTAATAAGTATAATTTTGGGCATAATATATAGCTAGACATTGAGGCGTAATAGGCAAATTTTCTGGCACATTGTAGCAAATGATAGTAAATTTATGAACCTGACTAACTAAATTATTACAATTATTTTACTTGTAATCTAACAACAACAATAAACAATAGCTAAGTAGTGTGAATTCCAACACCAATATCGCGTGATCACTTCTGCTTAAAGGATCGCCAAAACAAAATATGTTTTTCCCACTAGCACAGATTTTTCTGACCATCCAAAACTCAGCTCTACACTGGATGTATCGCCGCTTTATGAGACATAATCGTTGTTGCGCAAGATCACGTGACCATGGCTCGTGTGATATTTGCGAGGTGAATCTTGGTGGTGGCATGCTTATTTCAGTTTAATGTACGAGAATGAAATTATTTGTACATTTTGTGCTTTTGATGTTACTGTCATCATAGATATTATAGACTCCGTACCCGTACGGAGTCTATAGCTAATATCTATGCTGTCATGTAATGACCCATGCTGCAGCGAGAGAACCTTCATTCCAGGATGCGGTACGTTGTTCTGCATTCATATGATAGTTAGATAGTGTACGCTATAAAGCCAGGCAAACTCGATTACTTGTTTCTCAATTATCGCCCGCATGACTCCAAACACTACCGCCTTAAATTTTAGTATGTTTATAAATTCATTATTCAAAATGTCTTCACCCGGCTCTCACTCCCATTGTAAAAATTAATGTTCATGAGAAAGCAAGTATCAAGTTTGGACTAACTCATAACTGATGATACCTTTCTTGGCATTTTATGCACTGGTCTTCAACTGTTAAATAAGTTTCAGTCCAACCAGCTCATTCTGCATGGTAATAATTATAACAAAATAGCCTATGCACACGTGGTTGTGAAGGTATACAAAAATGGGTTGACAAAATTAATTTTATTAATCTAGTGCTACGAAGTGAAAACTATCAGGTGACTATTTGCAATAATTTTTACAGAACCAACCCCTTATTCATGAAACTATTAAGAGCTGCCTTTTCTAATAGCCATGATCAGAATGACACAAAAATCATTACACCTCTCACAATGAAGACCACTGAATAACTTATCACCAAGAGTTAATAATAAGATCACCAAGGTAAACAGTTTAGGACATAAGCCCTGTCTTTAGACGTCTCTGCATGTGCATTTTTATCAAAACCGCAAATTTTAATTGTGACTTGCTATCAAGATGGGAATCATTTTAACTGATAAGTAAGATAAGTAACTAGTCACCAGATAGCTTTCAATAGCATTTCATTTTTGTGCATCAGTAATCCAAAATTTTCATAAGATGTACAAAATTTCAAAAACCTTAGATTTTGCAGGTATACTAAAAAATTTAAATTTAAAAAGTGAGTAGGGATCAATCTTTCACTGCTACAAAAAGTAAGGAAACAAAGAATAAGATTTTGGCACAAAAGAACACTAAAGATTCTGGCATGAAATAATTGATAAAAGTTAATCCCTACTTTTGGTCCACGATTTCAATAGGTTAGTAGCTATGCATGATCAAGCCAAAAGTAGGGATTAAACTTTTATCAATTATCTCATGCCAGAATCTTTAGTGTTCTCTTGTGCCAAAATCTTATTCCTTGTTTCCTTACTTTTTGTAGCAGTGAAAGATCGATCCCTACTCACTTTTAAATTTTTATTTATTCTAGTACATTTGCTTTTTATAGCATACTTGCATAAGTATATAGTTGACATAATAATATAATTTAAATCAACCTGTCCTTGCTTTCCAGGCACCTAAATCGTTACAGGCATCACAACTTAATTATGTTTTACAGGCGCTTGTTAACAAGAGCGTTAACATGGTAAAGCAGCTGTATTATAGCTCATTACATTCAAAAAACATCAAAATCTATTTTGTAAAAATGCTACAATTGAAGTGGTCGTCTGCAGTGGCGTAACTAAACCCGGGCCTACCCGGGCCTGGGCCCGGGCATCAATTTTGGAATGTTTTTAGAAATTAGAAATGAAAGTCTAAGTTTATATCCAGTGACTACTATCAAATTGTGTGCAAGTAGCTAATCATAACATGTTAATATATACCTTAATGCTTTTATCTCCATTTATCGAATGGCTAGCCATACCGGGTATGCCTGTGAATGAATAGCCGAAACAAGCGCCACTAAAAATAATTTGTCACGTGATAACTTAATATGGCCAAGCGCGTGTTTTGTAAGCAGTAACAAAGTGTGATTTTGAGGTGAAATGATTAAGTACTGGTGATTATCACGAGGAGCGTACACCATTTCTCTCTGATTATTTATGCCATTCTGATGATTCAGTCAGTGAGTTCATGGACAAAATGGCGCGTGATCCTGAGCCTATCAAGTAAGGCTCAAACCCTACATGGACAAAGGCAAGGATAATAGAATAGGCAACCTGCAATGGTATACAATCCATAGTGAGTTTTAAATAGATTTAAAGGCCTCTGCACACTCGGAGATTCGCAAGTCAAAGATTTAATGATTACAAGAAAGAAGCAGCATCTCGCCAGCAAAAGTATAATTAATGCACAGATATAACCGTGCACACGTAAATACCTTTAGCATATATTATAAACACTGAGCTGCAGGAACAGGAGCTAATAGCTGGCTTCATGCATTTCTACAGTGTTCAGTAGGTGACAATGCACTTTTTGTTTAAATTAAAGATAATGTGAATAATTATATTTAACCATTATACTGACGGAATGAACAAGACCTTTGGCAAATGTACCCAGACAACAGACTGGAACTATGAACTTGTCTCACCATCACACTTAATCTGGCTATTATATAAAGTATGTCAGTATCTGGGCCCTGGCATCAGAAGTAGGCTGGTTACGCCACTGGTCGTCTGGCTTAAGTTGATGTTGTATACATGTTTTGTGTAATGGCGTGACAACCACATGTGTATGCGCATGTATAGTATACTTAAGTATTGTAGCCTAGAATTTGCTTCTAAGCAGTTGCACAATATTCCCTCTGCTAGCATTATTACAGCAGTACCAATGCATTTAAGTAGATTTTTTCAGCTAAAGCCTATTGTAAGGTGGGTTTTTAGAGGTACGAAAAAGCCAGATTCCATACATTCCTTATTGATCCCTACTATTAAGTACTACCATACTTAATGATACTTTGCAAGGGGCACAATGTTTAATGGTTATTTTTACAAAAGGTGCCAAGTTTGCAGATACTTATGTACTTAGTCAGGCTATAGTCTCCTATGCTAGTTATCGATGTGACGAGACAAAATTGCAGACAGAGGACAGACAGGTTTTAAGCTTTATATTATCATAATATTGATATCCTTGAGGGGAAGATCACATGATTAGCATAAAATATAGCATGGCCTTTTAATGTGATTAAAGGTAGTCTGCAATGGAAAAATGACTTGGGCTTATATTTTAGCTTAGTGTTAGTAATGAAGATTGGCATGTGTGATTTGGTGATATTCCGCTTGGTTTAGCTACTACAGGGGTTTTAGGTTTCTTACATCACACGACATCACATCGGGAATAAGAACACGCACGTTTGTATGGAAATGTATGGAATTCGTATGCTTCTTGGATTATCAGCTAACAAAGAAGCTTATTGGAGCACCTTTGTATTTCTAGCAGTAATATACGCGTGTGAACATCATAACGTCTGTTGTAACAGAGCTTTATTCTTAAAACGAGAATTGTGAAAGGCGCGGACATGTACAAGTGGACCGGATTACTAGCAACCTATGACTAGTTTTGTCAAGTTTTGTTCACTGCATGTCTGTTGTTCCAATTGCTAGCTATGTATTGTCGGATAGAATGGTGTGTTAGTCAGCCTCTGTCAGCTTTAGCATTTTGATTAGCACAACTATACGTGCTCTAAATGATTGGAATTTCATGTTGCACAATGGTGGCAGTGGATCCAGTCTTCCTTATCATTGCAAGATTATTATCACACATGGTAAGGACATATACTAAGCAATTCATCTAGAAGTAGATTAGCTCTTCATTTTGAAAATTCCATATTTACCACCTCTCGCACCACCTTCATCGTTGTCATGTGACTGGCAATGCATTGATTCAGAGGACATGCTCTCTTTGTCACAAACTTGCTAGGAGAGAAGTATAATGATCAAAATCAGGCTTTCTTGTATCTCCCTATGCAAAACAAGATGAGTTTTAGTGCCTTCTGCCAATACAATGTGTGCAATAAAACTTTTTTATATGACGTCATGTATACTTGCGGAAGTGACATTTTGTAACATTGCAGCTTAATATCTCAATAATACACCATAATTTGATTATAAAAAATGTTGTTTTGTGCATTGCAAGATTAAATCAACATATCTAACCAATAAAAAGCACATGTGATTTTCCATTGCAGCCTACCTTTAAACGGCTAAAATTTAGATTTTATGTGATTAACAAAACACTCAACATTCTATTGTCTGTACTCACTAGACTGTAGTTAATGAAATAAAAACCGTCATACAATCATACCTGCTCTTTGCCAAGTAGTGTAATTTACAAGTTTAAGACATGAAATTGTGATACAAAATTTGGCCAAAACACAGCATTATTCTAATCTGTGAGTCCAGTCCAGGACTTAGTGAAGGCTGTGCTCTATATGTAAAACCTTTTGCTTACCTTTAGTCACGACCTGACGCATGCAGGGGTATACATAATAGTTGTAACACAGGCACTCGTACTCTCGCCCTCAGGCTTATCAGGCAAAGCACAAGTGTCTGTGTTGCAACTAATATGTTACACTTTCAGTAACGCTGTTGTATTTAGATATCGTGATGTATTCACCTTGATTATGGGTCGTAATATTTGTTGCCAAAAACGTGAAGTTGTATTAATGTATTACCAAGCCTGGAATATTGCAAAAACCATCCCAATGCCCTGGGTGAGTGTAGAATAAAGGATGTAGCTATAGATTAGCTGAATTAAGTATCATACTGTATTTCATGATATACATTTGAATTACACAAACTGCTCATCTGGAATGGCCTTCTGGTTGTATATAGCAGCAAGGCAACAAATAAACATTACTAGGGATGTTGTTTTGCTTTTTATGCTATTGACTGACTTAAATAAATTACCAAAACAATAGTTTCATGTGCCTGACTCGGATGCACAAGACTACCAAACAACCTAACAACGTCAAAATTAAACCCACAATCAAAAACATTTGACTCTCATATATAAAGGTTTGGTGAAATCTTTCAAACAGTATAGTCATTAGAATGCAAAAAGGAGTTGCATGCTTAACTTGGGTATAGCACATTAAGTCTACATACAACTAACTATTCCATTCCACATGTCAACAAACTATGCAACATCACATTTGTAGCACTGCATGAGTACACAATTACTTGAAGGGACTGTACAACTAGGAATTTGTTCAGGAATTCATTTTAGTTTGTTTATTGATTACATATTATTATAGCATAATCGTATTTTATTTTACTCTCAATGTATTCTTGTGTTGTATTCTGTAGATCAAACTAATGAAGGGAATGAATTTTTCGTTGGATTTTTCAGAAATTGATTCAGTAGAACTGACGAACCTGAGGTGATACCTCCAGTTCTCTGGATCACAACTAAAGAGTCTATGCCAGTCAACTTTACAGTGTCCACTATTTTTGGACTTATTACTAGTGGTGTAGCAACTCCTGGAGAAATAACATATATTGATATACCTCTTGGATTTGTTGTGTTTGATTTATCTGCAGATAGTGAAGCTGATACACGGTTTAAAGGAATTTATATTGAAGCAGAAGATGACAGAAGGATTGCTGTGTTTGGTCAACATGAAGAAGCAGCATCCAATGATGCTTATCTAGCATTACCAATTATTTCACTGCCAACAGGAAGGTCTTATGAGTACATTGCAGCATCAATATTTGGAGATACAGGTACTGTTTCACAAGCTAAAGATAGTGTGGCTCTAATTATTGGAACTGAGAATGATACTGAGATAATCCTTGAACCATCTGTTATCATCAGGCATCCCTTTGCAACACAAAGTGGTAGACAGTTTATTCCTGGAGTTCCTGTTCAGTTTCGTACTGTAACTATTCAGAGATTTCAGACATTTTATCTTCAGGTTCGTGGTGGAGATATATCTGGTACTCGTATAATAGCAAATAAGCCAATATCTGTTTTCTCTGGACATGAGTGTGCTAATGTTCCATTAGCTAGTGAACCTTGTGACACACTGATTGAACAACTTCAGCCAATAGATACATGGGGAGCTGAAGTAGTTACAGTTCCACTGAGAACAAGGAGTGGTGATGTACTAAAAGTGTTTGCTTCACAAGACTCTACTACAGTTAATGTTACATATACAGACATCAGTAGTGGCATGGTTACCAGTGATAGTTTCACACTTAATCGTAATGGATTTAGAGAGTTGGGGGGTACTTCAATATTTGCCACAGGGGCTATTGCTGACTTTGCCTTGATACAGTCTAATAATCCAATTGCAGTGTTTCAATTTAGCAGAAGCTTTTCAGCTGATAATAATATAATATCTGATCCATTTATGTTGTCAGTACCATCTTGTGAACAATATCGTAACAGTTATGCTGTAGCTCCAGCTCCATTTGATCCTTCAGTTGAAGCACTGTTTCAGGACGAGCTGCATATGTTAACTATACTAACATAGCAGTACCAGCTGAGTACGTATTTTAATGCTAGTTTAACAGTTAATAATAATCCAATTAATGCATCAGAGTTTAGGCCAATCAGGAGAGCAGATAACAGCATATGGGGCTATGGGGCATAGCTAGAACTTGATGGAGTTACAATGATAAGCCATTCAGATCCAAATGCAGCTCTATCGGTAACATTGTATGGATTCAGTAACCAGATGTCATGGGGTTATACTGGAGGAACAGGTCTTGCTCCTGTTGCTCTTTGTAAGTTATGAACAACATGTTATTGTATGTAAATGTCACTTATGTCAGTGATCTGTAACATGATCTAATTTTTGTTAGAACCTTTTTGTTCTCAAGGACACAAGGTTGTCGTCATTTCATGTTTACTGTTACAGCAGCTGTTGTCTCTTTGCTATTGTTCATTATAGTTACAGTGTGTGTATATTTGTACTTGTAAATTACCACTAATATCGTAAAGCCTAAATTTTTCGAGGGGAAAATTTTTGCTGATTTCGAGTTTTTTGACCAACCACGAAAACGAAATATTTGTTTTATGTTATAATTCAATACTGTACTTCTGCATTCCACAAAAAATTTATCTATGAAACTGTTAAATTCATGGTTCCATGAAAATTTTAACCCTCGAAAAATTTATGCTATATGGTAACACTTTCTCACTTATGATACAATGGTTACCAAATGATATTGAGTCATTTCATTATCTGTAGCTGTGGTCTCATTTGAGACAAATGGAGGATCAGCAGTTACCATAGTAATACCAGAGAGGGTAGGCTCATTGGTAGTAGTTTTAGTACTCAGTGAAGCAGTTGGTGAACCAGTCACTGTTTATGTAATAGCAATAGACATAACTGCTAGAGGTTTGTTAAACCTAGTCTATACATTAACAATTTTATTCAGTTCATTTATAGCTGGTAAAGATTTTGGACCATCTCAAAATTATACAGTAACCTTTCCTGCTGGATCAACAAGACAATCAGTAAACATTCCCATTATTAATGATACTGTTTTTGAGCTTGATGAAACCTTTCAATTAGAAATCATTGTTCCTGAAGCAGCTGTTAGAGCTGGTGTAATAGATGGCTGTGATCCATTTACTCCTAGACAAACTGTTAAAATCATTGATGATGATGATGGTAAGTTGCACATCAATATGATTTATCATTAGCATGTTAATTGTAGTGTAAATGATAAAACAATTAACACCATTGTGTAACAAATAATGTAATATGATATCACTGAATGCATTGTGTGTATGTACATCATATATGTATATGTGACTGTCACTGCAAAATCCAGCCATGTTCGCACTAAAACTGAAACAATTTTATTACACAAGCTTATAGCTACACACACTTAAGAACTATCCATGCACAGTGTCTCTGCTGGCCAATGTGAACTGGTATGCTTTTCTGGAGGAAATTTTGCCAACCTTATGATGTCACGATAAAGAGAATGGTGCTTTTCATAGAGGACACCAATTGGGTGGCCATCACTTGGAACTGTTCCCATTGCCTTGTGTGGTGTGGTGTGGTGTGGTGTGGAGACCTTTCCTACTCTAAACAGTTGATCCACCTCCCACCCACCCACCCCTCAATGATGGCTGGATTTCAAAAGCCCTGAAATCCAGCCATCAGCTGTTCACAAGGTTAACTCCATGAATAATTGCTGCTAATATAAGACAGCCAGCTATAGAGAGCTCATTGTTTTAGTATTTTGAAATGGTACTTATTTCTCGAAATATTACCAAGTGCAAACTAGGTTGTTTTTCACTCATATATTTGAGTAATTGCAGTATTGCCATCGTAGTTACTGTTATGTACTGTACATACAAATATTGGGTTCGTATATATGTAGCAGCTCACCACTTATATTGTTAATGTGCCAGTTTTGTGCTAGTATATATATACCGTATAGCGGGTTTTTAATGTGGACACAAAAAGTTGCAAAATAAAATTTAAACGACATTTAATCTTGTGAGCTAGCCTATTCACAATATTAAATTCCTCGAATGAATAAAGCGAAGAATAAAGCTTTCCTTTAAATCTTCGTCATATGCTCATATTATACTGAATTGCGAAAATATCTGTGAATAGACATCCTTTTTCACCGTATACTTCCTGTGCGATCGACGCCCATGTGCCACACCCACTTCAAAACACAAGGGGTTTGGCTTGCTACCATAGTTAAAGGCTTAAAATATCTTCAAGTTATGCATGGGAATCGTAATTTTTGGCCTTTAGTCTGTATATGATTGCTGTATGGACATGCCCATTTTATTGATCGACTAGATCACGTCGTGCATAAAAGTATGGCTACGCCAGACTAGATGTATACAGAATTGCAGTAAAGAACTACAGCTACTCCAGTATACTGATTACTGAACGATTTGCTAGTTTTGTACATGCATGCAAGTAAAATACAACGTAATTAAAACCTTGCAAATTAAGCCAATCGCAAGATTAAAATCCTCGCATGAAAAACCCGCTATACGGTAGTCTGTCTTAGCAGTATGGATAGTTATTATAACAATACACTAATTTAGCGATTTTAGCAAGTAGCTGTACTAAATTTACTATATAACGCTAATATAAACATTTTGATCAATACTCTCTAATAAAGCAGTCACTAATGATTGGTGACTGCACTATTAGAGAGTATTGATGTGCAATTGCTAAATTTAGTATTTGCTAAATGTGCAATCATAAATATCACTAACTTTAGTGTATCATTAATATTACTCGGCTTAAGGTACGTAAGTATACAGAGTGCATGTAAAAATAAAATAATTGTATGCATTTGCTAAGACATCTTTAGCAGTCTTGGTGGGTAAGTATGTTAAAGAAATTACAACAGCAAGGTTATTAATAAGCTGGTTGCTTAGTAACGATTACCTTAACTACTGATGATCTATAATCTATAAAGGCATAATGATGATCAGACAGGATGATGTTGAAGATTTCCAGTAGTACAAAGTTATATAACTATAAAATATTTATTAATTAATATGTTAACATACATACATACACACACACTACAATCAATATCAATTGTGCATGAAACAATATGATGTCATTGTTCCTAATGAAGTAGAGTCTAAAAATGGTGCTCAGATTTAGAGTTATCAATGTCACATTGACTCAGCATCATCACAATACCTTATCCAAAGGCTGATGTGCGACTCATGTCATCGCTGCACAGTGTGTGTGTGTGTGTGTGTGTGTGTGTGTGTGTGTGTGTGTGTGTGTGTGTGTGTGTGTGTGTGTGTGTGTGTGTGTGTGTGCATACATATGTACATAGATGCATACATACACATAGGGACATACAATGCACAAAGACAAAAGCAACAGATAAACTTTGCAGTTTGCACTTAACTAAAAACCTCACTATAGACAACATTACGGGTTTTGCAATCTTCCCTAACTAAAAGTGTGAGAGAATCTGGGGAACCTACTCTAGAGAGCGCTACATAAAGCATTCCATGTGTGAAGCTTTCTTCAGTTAGATCTATTCCTACAGCTGCCCTATCATGCAGGTGTAGCTAAATGTATGCTGTGCTATAGGTGTCTATACCTATATAATTGACTATCCTTATGCTGTAGTTTCTGTAGTCTGTTTTGCTGATCTATAGTCTGGTGCACCTACATACCTATAGCCCTATAGCTATATGCTTAGTGGTATAGGCATATAGCTATACCCATGCTAGGTATGTAGTCTCCTAGTCAGCCTTGCTACATATATAGTGTTAGCTATAGTTGATACAGTGGACTCCATACTTTCTTATAGCCTGTTTGGTCTCATGTAGCCACTCTAGTCTCTCATGCCTACCTAACAATGTTTACTTAGCTTAACACCCTGTGTGGCTTCATTTGACACCCTGTGTGTTTACACTATAAGGCTTCATTATTATTTAACACCTTGTAATAGGTTGTACCAACAGCTACTTATCGTCATTTTCGTTTCTTCAATCACATAATCAGCGCTACGTAAATTTTTTGAAATCAAAAAATGCAGTGACTCAATCCCCGACCACTGAACTAAGGTATCACAGTCGAGTGCATTACCAATCGTGCACTGGATTGTTGTGGTTAATGGCTGTATCGTTCGACACAGATGCTGGTGTTGAAAAACTATAGCCGTTAGAAACTTTTAGAAATATACTCGCAGATGCCGGAGCACATGGCTTTCATTTCAAGCAAGTCTGGCGTCGATCCATCCAGAGACAGCAGAGTCAGCAGCCTGACGAGGAAAGAATGCAGACGGACGTACGGACAGACGGCTTTTCAGCTTTATATAGTAGATTGAATCATATTCGATATGAACTCATACCTTACACCCATATTGAATAACACTATCTCCATAACTACATTTTACTTACAATAGTTAGTTACTGCTGTTGAAATTAGAGGTGGATCGATAATCAAATAAACCGATATTCTGATAACCGATATATCGGCTATGAAAATCACTGATACTGATACCGATAAAGTTAATCATCCTGCGTAACTCTAGATATTCCATCATTATACAAGTTAGATTGATATTATCCACTATGTAGAATAATCCAAATTTGCTGTCCTTTCTACTTCAATTCACTACAATTATAGTATTGATTAATCAACAAAATTTTCACTGATATGCCAATATTAAAATAATGATTAGTGGCAAATATGTAGCCACATTGCTTTAATAACTTTACAAGTTCACTTCTGTCATTGTACTGATACCAATTGGCATAATATCCTACTAGTGTATTACAAATCTTTCTCAGTAGTTACATTTCCCATATTATAGCTGCTGGTATCAGTGGTATGTGATGTTTTTAGTTGTACGTTGCTTGATGATATATAATATGACATATTGCAATAGCATAGTTGTAGGACTTGTAAAGAAGTAATATACCGCATAGTGGGTTAATGTCGAGGGGAGGATAAGCTAGGTATAGGTTATTGTTCAAATCCGAAGTTCTACATTGTTTTTATGGCGCGTTTTCTGGGCAAAAATTCATCTGTAAAATATCATCGAAGTTAAACACATCGATCAGTAATTTTCGATTGAAATTTGACATCGATTGAAATTATCGATCGAATTTTCACATCGATCCAAATTATCGATCGAATTTTTACATTAATTAATCGAACCTCAGTGAAATGTGTCAAACGCATCGGTTATAATTTTCGATCGAAATTTATAAATCGATCGAATTTTTACAAATCGATCGATCGAAGTTTTGAAATCAATTGATTGAAGTTACAAAACGATCGAAAACTGTTAGAAAAATTCGATCGATATTTGATCGCGATATTTTAAATTCTTATATTTAAAAGTCGATTATTTAAAATCGATATTCTGAATCACCAATTTGACGTATGTATTAATTATCGATATTATAAGTATCATTTACTGCCACAAATCAGTTTGTCCCTATATAGCTAGCTAGCTAGCTATACTCTTTGTAAGCTCAAGAATAGCCTTTAACAAAGAAATAATATTTGTCAGTTCTCGAAATACAAAGCAGCTAAATCCTTAACAGACTATACAAACTATGGTCAACAGAGAAACCTATAGTGAGATCCAAAGTTAGGATGGCTAGCACAAATGAATTACGAAGAGTATACTTGATTACTAAACTGCACTCTAATCTTCTATTGTAAACAAAAAGTTAAGCATTAATTAGCTATATATTCCATACTTACAGCATGGTGTATGGAATTAGCTACCTATATACTGTATGGAATTACCATGCTCATAGCTACTTATGTACTATTAAAATCTCTGTGGATATAGCCATTCTAAATGAGTTTCTGTGCAACACCGACTTCTCCAATCTGATAATGTTGAATATGTTTGGCAATTTACTGAATCCATCCTGTTAGTTGCAATTAAGAGATTTATCCTGTCATATAGCTAGCTAGCTACACTGAAACCAAATTCATATCTAAAATGATTTACACCACTGAAACCTGCGACATCAATTAAAATGTATTCATACACTGAGGATACGGAAACCTACCTACTGACCATGTTAACAACCATCTTGAATCATATAAAAATCAGTTCACCCATGAGTGTTCACTAGTCAAAACCTCATTTGAGTCTAATCTGATATCAAATTTCATCTCGGGTGATCAAAGAAAAATATATCAGTATATAAGAAATATTACTAAATCAAACACAATACCGCCAACTATTTTTATAATGATTCTAATGCCTCTGATGATTTTGGTAAAGCTATACAGTTTAACCAGTTTATCTATTCAGTTTTTACCAGAACGAGTATCCCCAGAAATAAAAGAAATAAAAGTCTTTATATCAAACCCTTGTTTTTTCCTTGTATGTATGTATGTATGTATGTATGTATGTATGTATGTCTTGGGGATGCCCCTATAGGCTTTTTTAGCCTTTTGCTTCCCCCTGTTTATTTTGATGAATTAATAATAATAATAATAATAATAATAATAACCCTTCATGTGGAGATTTTAGATTTCTGATAAAGAAAATAATGTTGTTGAGGTCTAAGATGTACATAACAGGCAGGATATGAAGTTTTACGTATATGACGAGATTTGTAACTAGTTGCTAACATAATATAGTCATTTAAAATATATTTGGTTGGATACGTTTAATAAGCTGTATATGGTGTGGTTTCCATAAAATTGAGTGGTAGCTACATGAAGTGAGACCGAATTAATGAGATATAAAGCTGTTTTTTTGCAATTAACAGGAATGAGTGTTGTAGCAACTTATAAGCCTTAGAAGTAACACCTTGGTAGTGTGGTTCCCAGAAGAGGTTGAAGAAAGTATAACACCCAAGTCACTGCGCATGGTTATCAACTTTTTTAATTACAGAAGTACCAATGGTGTTACCGTGTAAGTTGATGATACTATAGAATTGAAGCTTAACAGTACAGTTTTGGAGGAGTTAAACATGAGGTTCCAGTCTAGCTATAGCTACGTATGCTCCATTCTCTTAAAGATTCAATGTCACGTTGGAGCTGAAAGGAGTCAGATGGTTGGATGATGGTTTTGAAGCATTTGATATCATCAGCAAAGAGTAAAGTCACTGATAAAGCAACATAGTTAGGAATGTTGTTGACATATATGTATGAGGAACATTAATGGGTCCAGGATACTTCCCTGTGGGACTCTTGATAAGACAGGCAATAGACTAGAGTATATTTATTGTGTATTTTACACATTGTTGCCGATTTGATAAATATAGGATTTGAACCATAACCATGCAAAGGTTTCCATGCAAAGATAACTAACAGTTCATTGTGAGAGACACTCTCAAATGCCTTTCGGATATCTAAATATATTACATCAGTTTGGCACCTATAGTGCTTATAGCTTTATTTAGCAGAATAGGTAGTTGACCTATTTCTTAGAAATCCAAATTGGCAGGAAGAGATGAACTTGAAGATGTGAAAGTATATTTTGCCATGAATTAATTGCTCAAGTACTTTGGATGCATTACACAGTAGAGATGAAGGGCGGTAGTTATTTGTCAAGGTTTTGTCACCAGATTTGTACACATGTACAGGGACCTATATATACATATATAACTAACAAGTGTACCTGCGCTATCGTGCAGGGTGTAGGCTGTGTAGCTAAATGCAATGCATGACCCTACCTATGGTGTCTTTTGCCTATAGCCAGCTACTTATGGTCTGCCCTATTGTGCAGGTGCTGCTAAATGCATGCTGTGCATGGTGGTAACATATGCTACCTAGTCTCCTATACCTACCTGTGGTCTCCATGCAATGATTTACCTAGTGTCCTGATCTCCTATGCTTATGCCTGGTCTCCTGGGCCTGCCTATGGTCTCCTATGCCTGCCTATGGTCTCCTATGCTTACCTATGTGGTTGCCTACCTGTGATCCCCTATGTCTATACCTTGCCTCCTAGGCCTGCCTGCCTACCTATGATCTCCTACACCTATGTACCTAGTCTCCTAAGCCTACTTATAGTCTCCTATGCCTACCTAGTCTCCTAAGCCTACCTATAACTCCTATGTGGCTCCTAAGCCTCCATAAGTCTTCTCTTATGCACCACATAGCAATGTTAACACCTTGAGGTTTCTTTGTTTAATTAACACCTTGTATAATACGTAGGCTGTACCAGCTTGTAAAAAGTTTATAAACTAATGCAGTGACTAAATCCCTGACCTGGTAACAGCTTGTAAAAAAAGTTTATAAACGAAAAGAACATGCAGTCACTAAATCCCCAACCACCGAACTAAGGTGTCGAAGTCCAGTGGTTCACCAACTGTGCACTAGCTGGATTGCTGCGATTCATAACCGTCTGGAGTCTCCTCTTATGCACCACATAACAATGTAGGCTGTACCAGCTTGTAAAAAAAGTTTATAAACTGGTAGTAACTAAATCCCCGACCACCGACCTAAGGTGTCAAAGTCCAATGCTTTACCAACTGTGCACTGGATTGCTGTGGTCAATGGCTGTCTGGATCGACACGGGTGTCTATCGGGCACTCGTGTCGAAAAACTAAAGCTCTTAGAAATTTTTTAAAATAAACTTGCATGGTCATGCCAGAAGACATACTATCACATTGAGCAAGTCTGATGTTGATCCATGCAGCCACGGCCGAGAAACTGACCAACAAAAAGTGTGGACGGACAGACAGATGGACAGACAGATGGCCTTTCAGGTTTATATAGTAGATTATATTGAATGAATACACAAATCAGTGGGTAGTGTATGCTTATTAAGACTTAGTGAAAATAAGAAGTGTAAGGGTTTGAACAAAGTTTCTGCACAGTATTTTAAAACCCTGGGCCCAACAGCTACCATCAATTCCAGTTGCTTTAGTAGGGTTCAATGCAGAGAGAGCATTAAATACTTAAGCTTCAGAAATGGAAATTGAAACTAAATGGTATCTGATAGAAGGATCTAAAGTAGCTATCTGCTTCTATAGTTGTAGGGTGATCTTACTAGAGCATGCGCAGTTAACCATAAATTACAGCACACCAGATCTATACTAATAACATCGCTACCAATTTCTACTTCAATAGACTTCCACATATTTGGAATGCTCTGCCTGTCAATAATATTAATCTTGATGTAAAGGTGCATGATCAAACAAAAACTCCCATTTTACTTCTGGAAGAACTTTGAAAGCAACTTCAGCTCTGAAAATGCATGCAGTTAGCTACCCCTTCCTGTGCAGCTGCTCCAGGTGCAACCATGCAACATCCTATCATTAATAATTTTAACAAGTAGCTAGCTAATCATAACTTTATCATATGAATGGCCACAGACATGGGTTGCCTGTGGACCATCGGTGCATTTAGCTATAGCTACCATGTAGAATTAGCTAATTTGTACATGTATGCATATGCATTGTAAGGTTTTTATAAGTAAAATTTGATCTCATTTTGAAAAGTAACAACTTATTGTCTTAACATACATAGTATTCACCCAAAAATTCATCATATCACTATACAGCATCACATATATAGGCGGCAGAATAGGGAGTAGTACTAGGGGCACTTTCCCCCACAAAATTATAATAGGAATTTAATGCATGCGCAAATGTGTCTTGCTACTTTATTGTGCCTCCACACTTTTGAGCAAATCGTTAAGCCACCTCTGATATGACGTAGCTATAGTGTGAAATCTCTGGAAAACTTCACATTATGATCTAGGCATAACTTTTTCTGCCAATAGTCATGGCATCCTCATTATGAGCATATTATTAGTAAAGCTCATGCATAGGGCACTTGGACTTCTTTGCCACAATTTTTCAAGTTTTCATACTCAAAAAGCTTTACTGTGATATTTATAGCTATATAGATCATGCTTACTGTACACTGTTCCCCATTATGGAGACCTTACCTTGTTCAAGACATTATCCTGTTAGAGAGTATACAGAGTCGAACTAGCAAGTTTATTCTGAATGATTATTCAACAGACTATAAATCTCGCTAAATCTGCTTCCTGGCTTTGATGTATATCTATGAGCTAATGGACATCCTATTTTTCATCAATATTACAAATTTTTGAGTTCAAACACTAGCTATAGTTAGCTATGTCATTTGGTACAAAGGTTTGCTATATAGGGTTTCCGACAACAATGTAACCCTTAATTCATATCTTTAAACTCCCCAGATTATGGAACTCTCTCCCTATTATTGATAATACTCTCTCATATGACATAGTTAATTAACTTATTTGATTTTTGGAACCATATGATCCTGTACAGCTCAGTACCCTTCATTTTTTATGTTTTGGTTGTAATTGTGCTAAACTACACCACATCTTCAATTTTCCTAAATTGTAATCTGTCTTCATATTTTGTAGTATAACTTAGCTAGCTACATAGCTAGCTATAGTTAAATAGTATTAGTTGCTAGTCTGCCTTCAATAGCTACACTGTTAAAAATGGGTAAAATGTCTGAAAACAACTCCTTTTGGAGTTACCACAGCTCCTCATTTTTAGCAGTGTACAGCTATTGGCCTAGACATATAGTATATTATGGGTACACTCCGCATATGTATTATTATTATTATTATTATTATTCTAGAAGAAGGCAAATACATACACAGGTAGTTTAACAAATCAAAACTTATACTATATACTTATGTAAGAGGTTCTGAAAACTTGTGAATGAAGGGGAATCAGCAATTTGCAAGGGTAAATTATTCCACAGTTCGATTGTTTGGGGATAGAATGAATATTAATAAAATATGTCAGTTCTACAAAAAGTGGATTAATTCTTTGATTATTAAAGTCACGTAAATCATAGCAGGAAGGTTCCATTCTTGTTACTTGGGTAGATGGTAGTAGTACTATGTCATTAATAATCTTATATAGCATCTGAACTCTTAGCTTTTTCCTTCTATCCTCTAGAGATTCCCATCCTAGTGTTTTAATCATATTACTTACACTAGCATGCAGTTTGCTGATAGTTTCTTGATACAAATCTTGCACTTCTACGTTGCAATCTTTCAAGCCTATAAATATCTTGAAGGAGCCATGTCGACCAGACTGAAGCGGCGTATTCAACTTGGGGGTGTATCATCGTACAGTAGGCTAATTCTCTGATCTTTTGTGGAGCCATCTTAAAGTTTCTTCTCAGAAAACCCAAGGTTTGGCTTGCTTTGGAGACAACTGCGGATATGTTTACTCTGCAGAGTAATTCCAAGATACTTAAGTTGACTTACAGCAGGCAGTGGGTGTCATGTAGTACATAATTGTGTGTTATTCTGTACTTAGTAGCCAAGGATATAGTCATGACATAACATTTAGTTGGATTAAGAGTGACTAAGAAGTTGTGGTATGTGCATGGGAGCAGAGCCCATTATCAATTGGTAGCTACATGTAACATACGTATAGCTATGTGTATATATATATATATATATATATATATATATAATAATATCTGTTATCTATAGCTAATACTCAGCAGATAGTGTGATTGTATACAGCAGCTGCATGGCAGCTATAGTGTACTTATAGCTATACACTGAGGCTATGCAATGACATTATGTTATTATTATAATGACAGATCATAGTACTGTAACAGTGATATCCTATCACTAAAATACTCATGAGATGGTGAATTGAAAAATATCCATAAATTTATCAAAAAGTATAGCTAGCTACATGACTTAGCTAATCATATCCATAGTTGGCATGCATGATTTATAATCCACTCAGTGCATGAGTCTCGAATTAAGACATCTAACATATTGCTTGCATTTGATTAATCCAATGATCTTTATAGGTATAGTAGCTATATAGTTAGCTACATTAACATTGGTAAGCTATGATTAGAATACAAAAGACTCATAGAGACAAACCGTGTTGTAGCTATATACCTATACATACAGTATAGCTATATATACACATGCATGCTGTGGTAATACTGAAAATAACCAAAAACAGCATTTGAACATATAGCTAGTTAGCTTTGCAAATATAGGTATCAACAATAATAGTTAGATGGCTATATAGCTATACATACATGTATACATGCACCACATGCATGCATGCATATAGCTATACAAGAGTGGGCCAAAAGTTCATGCACTGTAAAAATTATATGTAGCTATAGGCAGCAAGTGATGTTCACTAATATTTTAAGTGATGTTCACTGAAAATATTAGTGAATAATAGAACATCACTGAAAATATTAGTGACCATCACTGTGCTGCCACTATATAGCTATAGCTACTCACTACATAGTTTTTACATGCAGTGCATGTTATAGCTATAATTGTCTCAGTGCATGCATGTCAATATAGCTATAGCTATATAATATAACGGCCCAGTTAGCAATTTACGTACATTCTATACATGCATGCATTCGTATTTGCATGAATGTACCGGTATACCATGTATACCATGTATACCATGCATAACGTAGTTATACGTCACAAAAGAAAATGGCTGGTGAAAGCAGTTTTGAAACGTGGGTTAAAGAAAACGGTGGAAACGACCAATTCATTGCTATATTGGCATCATTTGGCTTCACATCAAAACTTGCATTAGGTAAGCAGTGTCTGAAGATATAGTTAGTTTATTAATCACGCAGCCCGGTCCGCTATTTTTACTACTTTCAGTCACAGTGAGTCGGGCCGCGGTTTGCCGGGCCAGTGTATATTCGCCGAGTCGGGGGCGGCGACCCATGCACATGCATGTGTATCAGCGGTCTGGGCAGCCACTACTAATATAGCTCTGAGCTATAGCTAGCGACTACTTTCACTGAGTTCTGTCATCAAAACCGCCAAGATCAAACTGAACTATTCTGTGAACTTGCCACCGTGCACGTGCCGGGAGGTTCGATTAGCTATGGCCGTTTTTCCCGTCACGGGCCGGGTCCCAACGATGCGTATATACGTATAGCTACTGATTGAATACATTATATGTAAAGCCGCTTAGCTTGCAATTGTACATGTGTATCATAGGCGGTTATAGTTAGCTATGTATTATCAGTGAGTTGCAACTTTCTCACGGGCCATATCAGCTATATACGTGTATTATGCCGGCATGCATGCATGGTATGCATGTAGCTATATAGGGGGTCTGTAGCAGACCAGTTAATATATAGTTCAGTTTGCATTTCACTCTTTAGTGGATGCATGCAAGTGCTGCACTAAGGAGTGCAGCACTTGCACTCTTGTGGCTTGACTTAGATCAG
Organism: Nitrosopumilaceae archaeon; assembly: GCA_965207375.1. Taxonomy (GTDB): domain Archaea; phylum Thermoproteota; class Nitrososphaeria; order Nitrososphaerales; family Nitrosopumilaceae; genus JAWVZS01. The sequence goes on from CBDBMG010000001.1 coordinate 97,641, forward strand.
CTCATTCAGCTTCACCTTGTTTGTGTGATGTTCCATCAGTACCATACTGTAGCTCACAAGGGATCTCATTGAAGCCGACTATACATTTTGGTAACCACACATCTTATTATACTAGAACCCAGCCCCACTTTGCTAATCTTAATCGCTTGCTGCCACAAATAATTGGAACGATTTACCATCACATGCATCTATAATAATATATATAAAGCAAATGACGTCTTTTTCTGAGTTTTCCGAGCCGCCAAACATGATTTGTTGAACTCATAATTTTTTTGTTGGTTTTTGTAGTTGTGTGATTATAATGTTGTTGTCATGTTGTATTGTTATTGTGTATGTCTATTATATATGTATATATATATGTTGTATTGTTATTTTATATAGCATGTTTATTGTATTATATGGTTGTGTGTTGTATATTGTATGTTATATGCCTCCAGCAAGGAAGAACGGCAATGTCAATTGCTGGGAGGTTAAAAATCATTAATCAATTAATCAATTTCAACCAGAATCGCATGCTTGCATTATTTTGGGATGTAACTATGTAGCTAAATAGCTAGCTAGCTATATAGCAGGGGTTTGGCATTTTACTGACAAATAGCTATAGCTACTGGACGTTGTGTTCCTCTAGATCTGCTTGCATGATGTGTCTAACTATAGAACTATAGTACATGCATGTATAGCTATTATGATATAGATAATAGGTATATATACGCAGTCACAGTAGCTATAGCTGTAGTTGTGTCTTTTCAATCCAGCAAACCTTTGTATGGATTCTGAAGACTGCGAAAGACTCTTAGCACAAATGAATTGTGGACAAAAGTGCTTATTACGGGGGCTGATCAGTGCTTCTAAAGACCAAAATCGAGATGTATACAAAGAATCAGTGCAAAAAACAAACAATTTAAAGGGAATAACAAAAGGGAGAGATCTCCGTAGTACTCTTGGGCAACTTTTCAACAAGCAGATGGGCAGAATGAATCATCAAGAAACTGATAAAGGTCTGAATGCAGGTCTAAGTAATGTTGATGTTGCAGGCCCAAGCAATATTGCAAGTCCAAGTCAGTCTCAGAAGTGCAAGATGAAGGGGAAAGGCAAGTATCCAGCTAAAGGTCCCATTAAAAGAAAAGTAAAAGAATATCGGTTAAGAGTGGTTGGTTTAAGGAAGATGTGTTCTAAGGCTCCAGTTGGTACTATAAGAGAATCGCTGATGAAGAGTGTCTGGGTACGCGAAAATGCACTAGCTGAAGAGGTAACAAGGAAGATATGTGAGGCTTTTAACTGGAATTATGACAGAAGCACTATACAATACATGTATGCCAATGGAAGGTACTTGCGTGCAGCTAATTTAGAAGATGTTGAAAATGCTGATTGCTGGGATTCAGAAGCAGTACGAGTTCTGATGGGTTCTGGCTGCCTGTATGTTGTTAGGAAAGTGCGGGAGGTTGAGCATGTGAAAGTGGATGAAGGTGCCACTAGTGATGATGAGGATGATGTGCACCTTGTACCTTTAAAAGAAAGTGATATAAACATGGCAAATGATTTACCATCAAAGGTGGGATATTATGTACGTAGCTATATAGCTATATAGCTATGTTATTTTATTATGTAGAGTAATCTGGAAACATTAAAGGAAATTTTTCATACGCTACCTCAGGATGAAATAGAAAAGGCCTTACAACAGTATGGTTTTAGTGAAGCTGTGGATCATTTGTTGGGTTGTCAAGGAAAATCCACTCAACATGTGAACAAGATAATGAGGACCATGAAACGCTTCAAGATACACAGTTACAGCAGAATTTGGCAGAGAACTCAAACTTGGACCTGATTGACTTTGAGGTAACTACATATAATCATGATTAATATACCAGATAGCTAAGTAGCTATAGTTATTTTATCATGATCAGCTATACTACGTGTATATAATTATATGGTTTCAAAGATAGCTAACTTTATGTTGATATATAATGTCTTTAGAGGAGTCCATTGCTTAATAACAGTGGTGGCACTGCCACCAACCCAATCATTGTTGATCATGGTGAGACTCCTAAAGAATCATTGTCACTGCAGTCAATACTATATATGCATCAGAATGAAGTATTGGATCCATTAGCTGAGTATATCTTATCAGTTGATAGATCTACTCCTGAAAAGCTTTGGCAAAGTGCTGTTTGCTTTTATAAAAATGCAATCGTAAAGCCTGGAAAACTTTGTAAAGAACTGGTGATTCAGTTTGATGGAGAAGCTGGTGCTGACTCTGGAGCTCTACGGCGTGAATTTTTTGAAGATATAATCTATCAGGGAAATTTGCGCCTTTTTGAAGGTGAAAATGACAGACGAATAGTAAAGAAAGATTGGGGACTGGAAGTAATCTGTGAAATATTTGGAATGATGGTGGCCCATTCAATTATGCAGGAAGGCCCAGGCTTTCCTTGCTTGAGCCCCTGCATGTTTCAGTATCTTGCAACAGAAATGAGTGATGAATGTTTTCCAGTGAAAGAAGACATCCCTTTGAACATCGCAACACATGACCTGCTAACATTTATTGAAGAGGTAAGTAACTATTGCCAGGGTATCAATCATTATTTCATCAGTATTTATAGAAAGTTTCCATGCAATTTGGAAAAATAGGGTTGATAATGTACAATACACTGTGTGCACAATTTGTTAATAACAGCAACAAAATTAATAGCTAAGTCATACAGGGACCAAATATATAGTGCATGGTTATATTTCAGGCTACAAAGTAACTAGTACAGAGAGGGCCATAGTTACCAGTCAGGTTTCAGTTACGTACCTTAAGCTGAGTAATAATACTAGACAAAATACAATGTATTGTGGGGGCTAGCCTGAGCAACGTCACAACACGCATATTTTAATTGCGCATAAACACGTTTTCACAAAATACATGTACATGTCATGAATGGAACCTTCAAGCCTTGCAGTTGGCTTGTTTACGAATCACAGGTGCTAGATACTACAAATTCCACACCACGCTAACAGGCGCTCCATGTTTCAACAACATAAGATAGTGCTAGGTAAAATTATTATTCATTAGCGATTGATAAACTTGCTTCTTAGTATAAGAACCTGTTTGTTCATGTTGTTTGTCACTACATGTTTGTTGAACAAAGCAGTGCACCAAACCCGCCTTAAACGCTGCAATCAACAACTGAAGGTACCCCGTAAATTAATATTACTCTTGTATATTTTTGTGTCATGAACGTACGGACAGAACAACAGAGAGACAGACCGACCGCACGAACTTCACGTTTATGTGGGGCTCGCTCAGGCTCACCCCAATTATGATGCACTAATCTTAAGCTTAGTGACTAAAATTTGTTACATTCAATACTCTCTAATAAAATAGATTAATGATTGGTTACTGCATTAGTAGAGTATCAATAAACAAGTGTTAAATTTAATGTTGGAATTCTTAAAATTTGCTATAATATCACCTGCCAGTTATGCCAGCATTTTAAGCATAATAGGTGGATAAAAGTATCCCTACTTCCTTTTAAATTAAATTATTCTAGTTTGTTTGTTTTTATACCATACTTGCATAAGTATATAGTTTGCATAATCATATGCATATTATAAATCAATATGTCCTTGCTTTCCAGGCACCTAAAAACATTACAGGCACCTACTTAATTTTTTAAATGTGCTTGTAAACGAGATCGTTAACATGGCAATAGTGAAATACATTCAAAATCTATAGCTATTCGTCTTAACTCAATTGGCTGATCCATAGATTAAGCTGTTACTAGCTGGTACAGCCTACTACAAGGTGAGAAATATAAACAATCAAACCACACAAGTTGTTGTCATGGAGTTCCTTATTAAATAACAGACAAATATGTAGGCTGTGAGGGGGCTAGGTAATAGAAGACTAGGGAGACATATAGGAAGACTATAGCCTGACTAGGTGCAGGCATACGTACTTATGTAGGATACCATGGGTGTGCATGGCTGACTATATTACTATAGCTATTATTATAGGCTAAATATATAGGCACAAGTAAATAAAGACTATATGCGGAAATCTATAGGTACACACACGCACGCATGCACACACGTACACGCACGCATACACACAGAGTAAGCTTGAGGCTAAGAAGGCCAATTAGACTAAGTACATATATAAGCATGGGAGACTATGTAGCTACGTAAAGTGTGCATCTAATAACAATGTGATGAGCACTCTGCAGTGTCATAAATACACAACACTTTTACGGTAATATAGCTAGGTAGGCTTAGATAGGCAAAGGGCTATAATTATTATGTAGACATAGAAACTAGGTAGTGACTGGATTTGCAAAAACCAAAATCTACTTAATGTTATAGCTACACTCAAATATGTACTATCTAGACACAGTAACAATATAGTTATAAGAGGCCAGGTCTGCTTTTAGACGACCCTGTCAAGTCATGAGGAGTCACAACAGAGCCTGTGGGCATTAATAAGGTGGCATTGGGCGTCAAACTACTCCCAAAGTCTACCTCTGCCCGTGCTATGGTCTGGGTCCACTGTGGCTGTTTCTGTCAGTTACTGAACAAGCTGCAGCTTGCATGGCTGCCTGAGTGTTCTGGTTCCTGAAACCCCACTTGTACGTGACACTCGTGATATTACAGAAAGTTTACAAGAACCACTCAAAAACCAGTGATTTCAACTAGCTGTCAACTTGCTAGCTATAAAACCAGTATTCTTCTGGTACAAATCTGCCATGGCTATACAATCAAGTTTCAGTGAACCGCAGTGTCTTGAATATTTCAAATTGGAATTTCTTGAATACAAATTGTGACAATACAGTCGGTTTTCTTAAATCATGCCATGCATAGCATTTATTTAACTATAGGGCAGGTACATCTGCTAGTCTGTTAATACTATATTAAAACAGTTAACACTAGCTACGTTATATAATTATGCTGTTTAAATTAATTAGCTAGCTATAGCTTACTGTTAATACAGCTCAATGATGCATCCAGTGAGGAAGACATTGACAAATTAACCATCAAATGCTTACATTCTGAACAACAGTGGATGGTGCATAACAAATGTCATTACACCTGCTAACAAACTTCAGTTTCTACAGCACTTGATTCATGATGAAGTAATCATAAAACGTGAGCGTAATCTGAGAGCAGTTTGTCGTGGTCTCGATTATTTACATCTTGGGAGATTAATAAAGATGCATCCCAATGTTACACGTGGGTTGTTTATTGCAGAAGAAAATGCTGAAATTACAGCAGATGGTTTCCTTGCACTGGCCACATTTGATGAACCAAAGAATGAGAACCAAGCAAAAGCACTGGATTATTTTAAAGAATTTATCAGTTGCATTGAAAGTAAGAGCTAGCTAGTTAACAATAGTTAGCTATACATTTATAAGCACAACATATAGTCGAAACTTGAAAGTAGCTATATAGTAGCTAGTCCATATAAACTATAGCTGTATGATCTCTTTTACAGGAGATAAAACACGGAATGTTTCTCTACCATCACTATTGCGTTACACCACGGGATTATCTAGCATTCCACCCCTTCAATCAAGTTCAATCAAGGTTACTTACCAGCTAAATGATGAGGATGCAATTTACCCTATGGCTCAAGTATGCTTTTCAAGGCTTACTTTACCGGTGGTGCACAAGAGCCAACAGTCATTTAACGATGCATTTGTAAAGGCTTTGGAGTTTGGTGGTGGATATGGGAACATATAGTTAGCTAGGGAAAAGCTAAATTTCAACAAACAAGGACATAGCCATGATTATTATTGTAATTGATTTCACACATAGTTAGCTATATAGCTAGACTATCTATATTGTGTAGCTATAGCTATAGTCGTAGTTATGTGATATTTGCTTATGTATGAATACACAATTAAGGATTCTAATTAGCAAATTATTAGATGGCTAACTACGTAAGTACCTATTATGCAGTTTAAGTAACAAAGGAGTCACTGATTGCAATGGCTATGTACGTATCTTCTAACTTGTAAGTAAGCGTCAATACCGTAGTCACCAGTTGCATCTGGAGAATCTATCAAGTGACCACCTACCAAAGTATTCAACTCGGCATATTGCTGTGAACTCAAAGGATTATTGGTATCTGGCACCATAATATTTGGCAAATCAAGCAACTCAGAATGTACGGAATACTCAGAAGGTATTGATAATGAATTTGTGTTTCCAAATAAAATGCCACATGTATACAATTGTATTGGCGTCTTGTTGTTTTCAGACGTTAGGGCATGATTATTCCATCCAGTCATGAAAGTTTTTAAAGCATCGTTTATCTTTTGCATATAAACAAAATGAAGACAGAATAGATCCAATTCTGAAGCTGGATCAAGAATTCCATTATCTTCCAAATGATAAAATATTTGATAAAACACTGAAAGTACACATCTGTATGTGTCTCTCCACAAACGTTCTACTCTTTGGTTATGGACAGATGAGCCAGTTATCATAGGATTCCTCTTGTGTCCATGAATCAGCATGTATTCAGCAACCTAAATATGCACAGTCATAAAAAGAACCAATTGCAAGTTAATTGTTCACAAAAGGCAATACAATAGACTAAGTGACAATTATAGTGATCAAAAACTTAAGCTAAATAGCTAGCTATATATATATAACTTAAAGCTAAATCTATAGTTAGATAGACTAGGTAGCTATGTAGCTATGTAGCTAAATACATGCTATCTACCTTGATATTTTCACCCCCCTTATCACTTCTGACACGATCTGGAAGGCCATAATCTCTGACTGCACCCTCAAACAAATGAAACACTGTTTCACTCCTGTTGTTATTCGAACAACACAAATACACAATAAATCGAGAGAAACCATCTATCCCACTATGCACTACCAGCCTCCACCTACACAGAAAAATTATTATAGTGACTTTTAAAAACCATGTTCTATGTAGCTACCTTATTAATTTGTGGTTCCCATCTATATGCCATAGGGCATTTGGGTAAGGAACTGAGTACACCCTTCTTCTAATGGGAGATGCCCATCGTAAAGCTGAATTTATTGGATCTACTTCAGATAAACATTCACGTAATCTAACAGTGGACACATGGATGCCCCTTGAATTGAGTATACCTCTCAACATACTCTGTCCAATATCTGGCATTCCTTGTTGAATATCTGACACTATGGATTTTAAATCATCATCTGTGATATCACTAAAGCCAGTAAATTCTGTGCCAACTAATCCTAAGTTTGATCTTATGTTGTACATAGTTCTTCGGCTTACACCGAACATAACAGCAATTGTAGACCATGTAAATCGTAATTCTCTAAGAAAAATTAGCTGCTCTTCCTTTACGATAAATCTAGGCCTACCACGTCTACCTGTGTACTCTCTCTCAGCTCTTAAGTTATCACCGGGAGCCGACAGTGTTACTCCAGCTTCAACATCATGCCAACGATCTTGAATGATTTTCAATGATTCTATTAGATCCTCAATATTAGACAATATTTCATTAACAGAAGCTCCGTGCCTTGTTTCACTGTTTAAACCTTCCAATATATGAATAATTACATATTAGAGATGTACCGATTCACTGATTCAGATTGGTATTTTAACTAATATATTTAGTCCCATGCTAATAGCGTAAACATCATCTGGTAACATTAGTTTACTTTCTTGATTCTGGGAGCCAAGATTTTGGCTGTCCAATCAGATACGAAGATTATATAATCCACTTAAAATATTAGAATATCGTTAAGTATGGAAGGTTTAGCGCCATCTAGAATACCCTATCCTAAAATAAAAATATTTTAATAGCTGTGTATATTATTTGGACAGGGAATAGATTTTCCGATACAGCACATTAACCGACACAATATTTTAAGTGGGTTGTGAAACTGTTCGAACTTAATTGGGTAGATTTGAACTTCCGGAATCAAGAAAATGGACTAATGTCACCAGACAGTGTTTTCACAATTAGTGTAGGCCCAGCTGGGGACGCCATAATTTATGTAAACACTGAGGATAGCACTTAAAATTTTCAGACAAATATCAACCTACACATAGCCATAGCCCGTGCAAATATCCAAAAATTTGTACTTGTGGGATTATTACTTTTTGGTTCAATAATTACATGTTTGCATAGTGTAATATTAATACAAACCAGTGAATGTGTTGCTAGCTATAGCAGTATCAGGTAGGGCCCAAACGAACTTAACTGGATTCGAATGTTCGTTCGAACGAACGAACGAACATTCAAATGTGGATTGAGTAATTCGAATTATACAAGAAGCATAATATGCAGAAAGGAGTACAGTAATTTCCATTGTTAGTGAATATGGCATCTGATCTGATATAATTGCTGGGCAGTGCTAGTCTATTTAGTCTATTGGTAATGACATTTTTGGGTGGTCAGGTGGTGGCCAGGAAGCCATACCTTATACAAACACTGAAGTTAACACTTGTACTGTAACAGCCTACCTATACAGAAGTGTTATTACGTATTTATAACCTAACAGATGATGAAATCTTTAATTTGTGGGATACCACCAACCTTATTTTGGGGACATTTACAGAGTAATAGTGACTTATTGATTATATCGGATTGGTTGTATTTATCAGTTTTAACATTTTGTTTCTATTGACTATCGGAATATCGGCAAAAAGTCATATTGGTGCAACTCTACTAGGAATGTAGCTAAATGATATTTCTTCATAAAAAATAATCACATGATTTATTGCTTTGATTGAAGCTGATGTCTATTTAGTAAAGTTTAACTGTAATCTATATACACTTATATGTATGTCATGTAAATTCGAAAGATTCGTGAACTTTCACTAATGAATGTTCGAACTCAGGTAATCCAAGTTCGTTTGGGCCCTAGTATCAGGTAACCATTTTACGATTAGTATTGATAGAGTTTTTAGTAGCTAAATTGGTTCGATAGGTTCATATTTACCGGATTGGTACATCTCTATTATACATACAGTTTCTAGCTATATTCTTAGGCCATTCCAAATAAGTGGGTAGTTCCCATCCTTTGCCTGCATCATGTCTGAGTATCTGCATTGAATGGTCAATATTGTCAAATTATGCAAAAATGTGCTGTGCTGCTAGCCTAGGGACACACTGATTATGCCAGCACAAGTGCTGGTAGCTTAAAGCATCAAGCATAATGCATAAGAGGAAGTGTTTGGCTAGGTATTTAAAAACAGGGAAAATTTATATCAAAAGATTGATATACTCTAATAGAGCAGTCATCATAATTAATGCACCTATCAATGTCAAGCCCCACTCCCCCCACCCGGGCATAGGTGGGGATTTGTAAAACCTGTAACTAAAAAGACATACCCCAGGGGCAATATTTTTTGCAATGCCCCTCTCTAGACGCACCCAATATCCTGGGGCAATGTGGGAGTTCATTCTGTGTAAACATATATAGAACTTTCATGATCGATTGCTGGCCTGTTGCGTTTACCTAAACAAACCAACACTTGCTTTTCGTTCGACTCTGCAATTTGTAAATTATTTTATGAAAATATTTTTAAATTTTTACAAATAACTACAATTACAAAATCCCCAATAGTGGGGAGTGTAATTCTGGCAAAAGATGCACAAATCCCCATGTACGCCAGGGTGGGGGGGGAGTAGGGCTTCACATTGATAGGTGCATAACATTGCAAGTATAAAATACATTAATGAATAAATGACAATAAGCCTCCCTCCTTCATCAAAGTTTCGGAAACTACACATTGGCCTTTCATGATTGATGAAGTAATATGCAAGCTAAGGTACCGGCATAGCTAGTTATATGTAATTTAACATATCTAGTAGCTATGCACTATTTACATCATCAGCAGCTACCTTAAACTTATACGTAGGTATGTAGCCATTAGCAGAGAGCTACTAAGGCTTTTGAGTGTCACCCTAAACGAAAATGTATCGGCTATAGTTACTACACGTAAAATGTGTTTAAAGGTGAGCATTAAATAAGGTGAATAATTAAACACGTCTTTACAGATTGTAAGATCCAAAGACAGTAATGTTATAGTACATACATGATTCTTGTAAAGCATCAATGATTGAACGCAATACACTAAGATAACATTCCAACTTCACTAATGCTGTCTCCGCCACGGCTACAGAAGCATTTTCTTCTTTTGAACTTAATAACTGAAGAAAAGAAGCTAAATCAGTGAAAAATTCTTCCCACAAATCCGCCATTTGTATCGGTGTAGTCGCTTGTAGACAATACTCATTACTGGATATCGCGGAAAATCGATACCGTAACCGTATCGATATCACATAGTCTAGTTCTTAATAATGATACCAACTTTCGATCGAAATCGATGCGTCTTATAGTTAATTTTTGTCGCCATAAAATTCGATCGAAAATTTCAATCAGTGTGAAAATTCGATCGATAATTTGGATCGATGTGAAAATTTGATCGATAATTTCAATCGATGTCAAATTTCAATCAAAAATTACTGATCGATGTGTTTAACTTCGATGATGTTTTACAGATGAATTTTTGCCCAGAAAACGCGCCATATGTTTTAGAAACTTACATAATCACTGAGGGCATAGCCCGAGGTGATTATGTAACATTCCAAAGGTTTCTAGAACAATGTAGAACCGATGGATTTGAACAATAACTAATTTAGACTATGGTTTGCTAGCGTCTATTGCGCATGACATTGTTCCCCAAGACAATTCCAAAGGTATCTAAAACAGCGTAGAAGCGATCGATTCAAACGATAACCAAGTTAGCGAATGCCTAGCCACCATGTATATCATATAAAATTGCATTGCTATCATTATACCTCGATTTATTTTCAGCAATAGGCTAGGCCATATGTAGGATAAGTTAATTGCCATAGAAATGAATTTAACCAATCGAAAACTGCGTGCATCACAGCTGAGTAGTTAAGCGGTTTAATAACCCTGCTTGAGTATCTGTCGCATTTTAAAAGCCTAATTACAGCAAAAATATCAAAGCATACTACACATACCATAGTCTAATATATATTTTTAGCAGATAAATTTTCGAGGATTAACTAACACAACCTTTTCATGGATAAAACTTGCTGTAAGGTAGCTAATTGCCATAAGGATACACACTATCCAGTTAATGGCGCCCTGCACTAAAAGTGTCAGACCGTCTTGGGTTCGGGCCGTCCATGCCTTTCAAGTTCTGGTATAGCTCTTCAATATTCATTTTACCTTTCATTTTTACTCCAGTTCTGTAAGTATTCCTTCACTCGATCGCTCTCTATAAGTTCGGATACTTTGTGTATGGGCATCGGATATCTGGTACACAAAAATGGCAAACTTCCTCAGGAGGCCATGCTATATAGCTAGCTGCAATGGTACGTAGTAGCTATGCTCAGCTGTAAATTTAGCTCTGCTTTTTGCTGAAAGCTTGGAATACGTTCCACTAGCACTCTTGTCTAGTGCGCTCCGTGTCATCTGGCTCCACCACAACGGCAGGCCCACCTGATGGCTAGGTAAATTATAATTTTCGTGGTTTAAATTTCGAGGATAGAGCAAAATCTGTGAAAACCTCAAAAATTTCCCCCACGCAAAATTAACCCGCTATACAGTATTCTTTCAAGAGATAACAAGGTATGTATAAGTAGTCATTTAATAATGAAAGCATACTACATATCAATCAATAGAATATTGATAACCCTCTTTAGCTGGTAATAATTAACATATTTAAAAGTTTATACATATCAAAATTTCCTTTAAGCACATAGCTAGCTACTACGTAGGTTGGAGATATGAGTATCAAGTACTGCAACAAGCTCTATAGGGATCCAACGAAAAATTGTGTAAACACTCTAATAGAACGTACGCCAAAAACCATCTTTAAAACTTCCTATGCTGTTGAAAAAACTGCCCAGATCCTCTTTCAATACTACTAAGACTATTACCGAAGTATAAAAAGCCTAGCTATATGGTATCTATATTTTTCATGTTTTTGAAAATATCCCAATTTCTCCATCTTCTTCTTCTTCTTTCGTGCATCTACAGTCCACACAAAGTCAAAATCAGAAATAAAAACTGCTGGCGTATCTTTAAAATGCCCCTACTCAGGTCTGTGATATTTTAAAAAGTTCGTTTTCTAAAGGGATTGGAAGATATGAGCCAAAACTTCCTCCATAAAGATCGAGAAGCCATACGAACGCCCGTGGTGCATGTGCCAAAACGACCTCAACATTATGTGACCCATCTTATTGACGCCATACTGCCTGTTATAAGTGATTTTATAACTGAGCAACGTATTTCAGCTATTGATTTCAACCCTTTATTTTCATCGCTAGAAAAATAACTAAGTCCTTTATTTTCCACGTCATATATAACTGTTGAAGGTGGAGAATAACACAGTGGATTTATCCATTCTAAGGTAAGTGCTATTGTGTGTTGTGTTAATTGTTGTATTTAACCACCGCGCGTGCTTTTGTCCTGGAAGTCGGTATGTGTGCGCACGTCTGTGTGTGTCCGCCCCTCGGGCTATTAAAGTCATTGACGCCTGAATAACCAATTTAACAAGTCCTACTGCTTTTCAGTTTCTTATAAGGCACTGGCTATCGATACTATTGATGGGAGGGGCCTTAGTAACGAACCGCGTCGTGAGTTACTGCCAAAGAGGAGCAAGGTTACGCGGTATTTGCTGTTCATTACGCGGTAAAAGCCGTTTAACCAGTTGTACATTACTAACAAGACGGAGCGCTTCAGTTTTAAAAGTAGGCGTGCTGTGCGGGTTGCGAAGCTTACAAAACAAGACTGGCCTATAGTGTTACACTAATGCGTGTAAAGAGGCCGCTAGGGAGGCTTATGAGAGCAACCCTGAAAAGAAAAAGGAGGCTGTCAGAAAGATTTATTACGTGAATAGTAAAAGATAATTGTTCATACATTTCATATGCAGGTGTCACTGTCCAGCAATGGACATGAAAAAACTAAAGAAACTAGTAAATATAAAAAATTGTTAATTTCAAAAAGGAGAATAGGGATCCTGAAAAAACTACCTAAACAAGGTGAAGATAGTGAGAGTTTGTGATTTTATTATATTTGAGTTCCCTATTTTGACTGTTGAAATGATATATGTAGTTGACCATACTCTCAGCTACTGTCAAAATAGGGATCTCAAATATAATAAAATCACAAACTCTCACTATCTTCACCTTGTTTAGGTAGTTTTTTCAGGATCCCTATTCTCCTTTTTGAAATTAACAATTTTTTATATTTACTAGTCAAATCATCAACTGTCAGCACTGGCATCTTATTATCAGCAACTGGTGCTTCAGTTACCAGAATACATGATGTAATATGAAAAGATTAAGCTAGTTTTATAATTTCCCTTAGAAACACAAAGTATTTCTGAGCAACTATCTCTCAAGCTTGCAATATGTGATTATTCACATGAAAATTATGCTCTATAATCAATAAATAGAAACTGCATGTGGCTTTACTCCTGCAGAGCTATCATTTGTATGGCAACATTTGGTGACAGCTCTACAATGAGCTCAAAAATTAGCAATATAAATGATTTACTGAGCATTCTGTAACTGCACAAATTCATTCACTTTATAGTTTGCTGCATATGTAGCACACAATGGTAGCTACTAAACTGGAAAGTGTTCTGTTGGGATTTGGAATAACTTTTTCTGTAAGTAGCTAGAAATTTGAAACAAAAGTCAATAGCTACACAGTAACACCATATGAAAACTCACCCAATCAATACTAATTTAATCATGTGATCTACGCTATTAATCTACAAACCACTAATACTGAACTTAAGTGTAACTAATGCTATAGCTATGTATTTTGAATTTTGCATCTTATTTGCTAGCTACATAATGTAACTTCCTTAAGCATGTATTGTTGGATTATGTATGACTTTAGTTCACAAACATCGTAAATTGGATTCTTAGTGAGACTTTTATTTTAGCAAATTGCTGGTTTCATTAAATTTAGCCACTAGCTAGCTAGCTATTGTTTGTGTCATGTGAAGTGCCCTAGCTAGCCATGGGAGTGATGTGTACTGTTACATCAATGGCACCACATATGCCAAATTAGTGATGTACTGATAAGAGGTTTTCCCGATTAATTGATATTTTAATTTGCTTAGTGACCAATATCAATAACCAATCCAATGTTTATATTTTACTCTATATCTACATATTTCATGCAATATTGCAATATATTTTCTCAACTTCATATCTCAATTTCATAAATAAAATTTTGTCAGGTAGTTAAAATAACATCAATTATAATACCCCAATTATCTGCTAATATTATACCGATTACCGATGTCTTTAAAATGTTGCCGATAAACCAATTTCCAATCTTTTCCTGAGTAATTGGTGCATCACTATGCCAAGTGATGTGTACAAACATACATACCATTGATACTGCATTGTACGTACATTGAACATGTTGATAAAATTATGAAAACAGACCTAGTAGATATTTTGCATGAAGACATCACTTTGCCCCTCAGCCTCCTTATTTTGCCCCCCTTAGCCAAAATTTTAAAAGAAACCCTGATGGTTTTACTGCTACTGTTACAATCAATTTGGTACATCTAGTACTGTCAAGTACATAGCTAAGTACTTTAGAGCTTATTCAACAAGTCACATTCATAGCTACATACAACAAAAATGGATTTACATATACACAAAAAGACCCTGTGATAAGACACACACAGATATTTATAGATCCTAACCAGGCACACTAACCCTAGTTGTAAAAACTGCCTATGAAGTGCATCCGTCCACTTTGTATCTCTCCATGAAGTGTATGTATTTTGCCCCATAAAGATTGCACTATATGATAATATACATTAACTTGGAAACTAGCTATATAGTAGCAAAATATATATTATGTCTTTCACTTTGCATCCAAATAATTTCTTGGTATATATTACAATTCCAATGATACAATTGTCTGAACATTTATTTCAGCTCTAATATCCAATAGTGCTAACTACTAGCTAACTAGCTAATTAGTTACAGAATAATTTTACCAGTGCTTTTGTGTAGTTAATTGTGGACATCCTGGAGCTATAGCTAATGGAAATGTTACTCTTACAAGCACTAATCTGGGCTCCACTGTAACCTATACCTGTCATGTACCATTTGTCCTGTGTGGTGATGATACAAGGACATGTTTAACTACTGGAATGTGGTCAGGATCAATACCCAGCTGTAATTTGATCAGTGAGTACCAGTATTTATAACCAGGAACTGTTACTGATTTACATTGGTCTACAGGGAGTGTAGTTACAGTTAAACGTACCACATATACAGTTAAAGAGAGTGATGGTTTTGTTGATATTACCATATTAGTTGATACACCAAATTGCCATGCTATCAGTGTAACTCTCCACCCAAAAGAACAAACACCTGTAGATGCTACTGGTAAGATTAAGAATCAAGCTTGTTAAGATATTCCCTATCATCTCTTTAGTTGCTGATTTTGATAGCACTCCTATTAGAGTTACTATTTTGCCTGGAGACACTGATGTTACAGTGTCCATTCCAATTGTAAATGATACAATAGTGGAAGGAGAGGAGAGGTTTGATGTCCTGCTTGAAGCCAGTGGTATTGGAGTAGTTTTAGGAGATCCAAGACAAGCAGAAGTAACTATTGCTGGTAAGAAGAGTGAGATTTTTATCATGGACCACGATAGTGGTTCAAATAATCTGTAAAACATCAAAACATCATACAAACACTCTAGAATTCCTTTATATGTACAATACGTATATGGTGTAGCCATAGTAATAGTAATAGCTATAGCTATAAATAATATCCCACAGGTATTGCATGATCTATGCCTAGTGATAGTTTATAAGCGGGAATTTGTTAATTGACAAGCCAAAGTCACTGTCAATTCACCTACAGTTAACCATATACGTAACACAGTTACACATTGTGCGCAGTACCATATTGGGTAGCTATAGTGAACTAGCTATGTAGATGTGCATGGTTCACAAAAAGAAAGCACAACATCTATCAACTTCAATGCAAGAACAATAAACCAAGCAATTTTTATGAACATGATTGATGAGAAAGTTGAAGAGATTGAATCGATGATAGCTACATCATACTTTGACCTTGTACATTTGATCAGCAACAATATTATCTTCCAAGATTATTACTTAACCGATGGCAACAAAAGTAAGTGATAATTGTGTTTTTGTTTTCTTTAGCTATACTAGCAATCCATTGACAGTACCCAACTTTTTCTTTAGTAAACTAAAGGTAAACTGACAGCATTAATTATGCAAATGTTGAAAGTCTCTAACTGTGGATCAACCGATCAAGATTTAGACACAAAGTAGCTACAGAGCCAGAAATAAGGGCTATGAAGTGTTCAGAAACATGTCAACACAAGATAACATCTAACTATGTCCATTAACATGTTACAGAATATGAGCAACCAAATATTCAAAAGAACTAGCTAACTAGCTTGCAATATAGTTGTAGTGGCTAGCTAGCTAGTGTGTAAAAAGTTATAAAAGGTAGGCATATTTTAATATGCCATATTGTATTTGTTTATTCACACTTATAAGTGTTTGTACAGTGACACCCCTGCGGCACAAAAAGGAAACGAATTGAAAAGGAAAATACCATAACAGAGTAAGCGATATACTGTAGCTAATTGTGACTTATCCCTACATAGCTAAGTGATGAGCGTGTTAGTAGCTACAGGTAAGGATTATTGTAATAATAAATTCAGGTTTGTATGTAGTGATGTTGCCAGTGAGTTAATTGATGCTTTAGCAAAAAACTTTAACTGTTATATCAAGAGTCCATTATAGGCTATATGGTTAACTAATGAACAAAAATCTTCTTGGGTATCTAGATAAAATTAATTCACTATATTTGACACTACCATAAGTGGCAAAATGTTCAGTGGAGGGATTAAACTAAATGGCATATGCAAACTTTCATTTTTAGTTTTGGTATAAAACCTCAGTACCAAATATAGTTCATAATTGCATTCATAACATTAAAGATAAAGCATACTGGAGATAGAGTATAACTTAATTGTAGTGCAGTGGGCCCTAGCCCCCCCAACTCTGAAAAGGCAGGGGTAGAGCCCTCTAAAAATAAGCCAGTGTATGCTCTAATATAACAGTCAATACCAAGCAGTGGATAGGGCAACTTTATAAATTTCAATACCAGCAGTGCTAGTCTCCCAACTCTAATTTGCTTCTGCCACCTCTGTGACTAAGAGGATAATAGGTGGGAGCTAGAATAGTTAAGTTTCCCCCAACTTTGCAAATGGAGGAGCGAAGTACCCCAAAAACAATGATTTGTGATGTCATAGCTGTATGTACATTGTACACATCATAATAATGTTACTGTCATAGTAATAATGTTACTGTCATAGGGACCTGTATATTGATGATAGCTGCAGATAGTATATATATACGTATAACGTACGTATATAGAAGGTAATTATAACGAATAATTATTATACTGAATAACAAGTCTTCTTATCTCCACACCCATAGATGCAATGAAATTATATGACTACAGTTGAGTCAGCATGCATGCATGACTTTTGCATTATATCTGTCAACCATGTAAGTACATACACCTAATTGTATCATGATGAAAAATTTTAAAGCATTTATTGTCCTTAAAAAAGCATAACTACATTACTAGCTACATAGCTACACATGCAGTTACCCAATTAATGGTACAAATTTGACACAATAGAATTTAGATTGTTTGCTTATTCACAAAGGAAATGGTTTATTGAAGGTGTATGGCCAGTTAGATGTGCAGACAAGCTCCTTTCAGTCCCTACGTCTTTGATCAGAGTGGAATGGTGGCACAAACTGTTTGGCAATATGACTGTGTAAACTTTTCCATAATTAATATAATCTCCACATCCTACTGAATGATTTAGTGATTTTATTGTACATAGATTGTAATCGTGGGGTATTTTTATTAACACCCACTCAGCTGACTCAGGAGCTCGAGGCACCATCATTAATGCCACAGTGACAGTGACATACAGGTACCACAGAACATATAGTTGGCTGATCTGTCACTATATAGAGTCATGAGTCCATCATATCTTGCTCATATGCATGTTGCTGTACAGCATGTACATGATAAAATCTATGTCACTGGGGTTAATAGTTATATTTATTTTGGCATTATTTATTGTACCTCAGCCCTAATATAGCTAGCTATAGCTATAGGGTCATAGCTATTATTGTAAACCTATAGCAACAATTTTTGTAAAATTTTTCGTGATCATGATCCTTGCAATTTTATATAGCTATAGTACTTAAAATTTTATGTCTGCAGTTGTGAATACTTCTATATCTAGCTATATAGCTACAAAGTGTACCATAAAAAGTAAACGAACTAGCATTTAAAAAATTATAATTTAGAAAGGGAGTAGGGATTGCAACAAAAAGTAAGGAAACAAGTAGCAAACTAGCTATAATAGTTGGCTAGCCTGAGAGCACCCAAATCTACAAGATTTAATCCCTACTTTGGTAGATGTATAGCTTCATATTTAAGCATCATGCATATGCATATAGCCTGTCAAAGTAGGCATTAAATCTTGTAGATTTGGGCGCTCTCAGGCTAGCAAACCATTATAGCTAGTTTAATAAAGTGCATCTGTCAATATTTCCCCATCAAAAAATTGCACTATACTGTAATTCACAACAATTCATACACTATAACAAAGTACCTACGTATGTTAAAAATGGTTATAATACAATAATTATATACTAGTATATAAGTGCTTATCTTTTGTGTTATTGTTTTAATAGGAGCTAGCAGTGATAGTAGCTCAGATGATAATAATGGAACAATCATTGCTTTGGCTACAATATTGGCTATTGCTGTATCTGGACTGGTGATTTCTGTAATCATTAATGTATTCTTTATTGTACAACGTAAACAATCAAGGTATGTTATAGCTAGTAGCTGTACATTGTATGTACGTAGCTATATAGCTATTTGTTAAAGATATGATGTTAATCAGAGTAGCATTGGATGCAGTGATGTCAAGCAATCAGTATCAAGAGACAACACCATTACAGATACTATGAACAAGCATAATAAACCATCTGCAGAATATGAACTTGCACAAGTTGAGAATATAAATCTTGGTTGCACTGTTAAAATGGATACTAATCCTGCTTATCTGATCTTGTAAGAAGTCAGAAGTGTAAACATAAACGATGTACTGATCATATTTCCATTAAATGTAACTACCCTAAATAATTGGCTATGTATAGTTGTAATTATACCTGTGGTGTGTGTAATATTATCTTTACCAGCTAGCTAGCTAGTAGTGTGTAGTAAATAGCCATTGCTATGCACATTATTCTGTTATCATTAAATATGGTAGTAGCTACATAGCTATTTAATAGTAGGGATTAGCATGAAAATAGTTTTCAACTCCATAACAAGACCTTACAGCAAGAAATGTATTGGCAACTCAATAATACTATATGTAAACGTTGTACATGCACTTTCTAAATGCATGAAAAATTCCATCAATGCAATTTGTAGCAAAAGAATTCTTACGACTGCCTGCTGACCTATAAGTGACCTTCCTTAAGACCTAAGAGTATGGCTCCAAAGTTTTTACTCAACAAAGGTATAAATTAATGTTAAAGATAGACAGCTACCAGTACAGTCAACAACTCTATACTGTTTCACTGCATGGAGAGATACAAAGTTAATTTGTTATGTACTGTCATTAATGATATTCATGTCAATTATTCATTACAAATAAACTGGTACAAAGGAAATAAGCTCATAAATACCAGTGAGAAAACATAATTTGCTATATAATGAAACCGTTAAAGATTCTAGACAACTTATATAATTAAATCAACACTAACACTTGACCTTGTAAACCCTACTGATGATGGAGTGTACACAGACAAGAACTTTCAATCATTGTGATCTGCACTCTGAATCAAAAACAAATTAATCATTGAATGTGAGTTTATAGCTAATAATAATTTAATGTTTCTTCATTCAGATGGTCCATGTGTTTCCATAGTAAATCAGTCACCTTACATGACTACTGTGAGCAGTGTGGGGACAATAATTATACTGTCAAGCTAGCAGTAAACCTATTCCCACAGTACAGTGGTACAATGATAACTTTCTTGTTTAGCTACTTATCTCCATCAAATTTCCAGGTGTTTTTAGTTCCACACACTACAGTGTACACTTGTGTAGGTGTATATTATGGTGAGAAACATAATTATAGGATTTACAAATTGTACATGTAGCTATAGCCAAAAGGTAAGGGAAATACTTAAGCATTTAACAGCAACTATATGTGCATGGTCTTATTGCCATAAAAATTTTTGAGTCTTTCAAGTTTAATAACTCTTTTCTGAACACAATAGTTTAGCACTAACTTCACCATGTAGCTAGCACAAATCCTAAGCAATTCAATAAAACTTACAGAATTTGAATAGCACCTACAGAACAAGAGATAGATACCATAATACACATGGGTGTATTTTCGGGCAATAAGACTGGTTTTGTCAGACCGGGTCACATATAGCTATAGCTATTTTTGCAGTTAGCTATATAGATAGTAGTTAGCTAATTATTACATATAATAACTTGGCCAATTGATAGTTTTCAACATACTAGTACTATCATAATGATTTTCTAATATTGAAACTCTAGATCTAGGGATTTGTCAAAATTTTATCATTCAAAGTTTCTCCAGCAGCTATAAAGCTGTTGCATTTAGCTACTCATCAAATTTTACCTAACCCTGTAGTTAGGCCTAATTTGTCAAAATTTTCCACTGTCAAAATTTTGTGTTAGCTATAGCTATATCAGCTAATATGAATATAAATAACATGAATAGTTAGCTAGATATATGTTAGCTACGTATGTAATATGAATTATAAACAGTTAAATGCACCTATAAACTTTTCCTTTAACACACATTTATGTACAACAGCTTGTCGTATTGCTGCATTTAATTTAATTAGCTAGATAGCTGGTGTAGTTACGCATGTATAGCTAGATCTAGTTTATAGAAATTAGCTATTTTTTCTGAATGGTGTGAACATGTACGTACGTAGGTGTGTGCATGTTTGTACGTCTACTCTACATAGCTACGTATCGATATTGTAGTTTATAGCTAATAATATAGCTAGTTATATTAGCTATTTTAATTTTATGTTGTTATAGCTATTGTACGTATAAATAGTTGTTGTATCTTAGTTGGGGGTATCCCTATAGGCTCTGCCTTTGTACCTCCAGTGTTATTAATTATAATTAATTAAAGAGAAACATTGATGAATGACCCTTCAAGAAGGTAGCTATCCTGAAGGCGGTAAACACCTAATTTCTCATTATTGACCAATCAGTCTAACTCCATAGGTCTGTAAATCCATCAGAATCCATCCCTTGTTGGAACGTCAGAATTATTATGTCAGACTCCCAATTTGGTTTGTCATAAATGTTCTACCACTCATTTAATTTACTGCCATGTTTCTCAGGTTGCTTGTGAAATGCAATATCACATTATTTAACAAGTGACATGATATACGTAGCTAGTTACTATCAAAATCAATGCAGGATCACATGTTTGTCAAATTTTTGGCTATGTGCTGGAATTTAATTTGCTAGCACAGTCTGAAGAAGTGAACAGTCACCCTCCTTAGTTGTGTGATGCAAACAATTTCACTGAGGATCAATAGTAATGTGAAGTACAAAAAGAGGTCCTAAACTTGAGCCTTGATCATGATGAAGCACACCAGCTGAAACATGTACATGTGCCCACAGAGGTCCATTTAAAACAATGTGTTGGCGATGTTTAGTAGGAAACTTGAGAGATCTAGAACACTACTGTATGTAATACCATGTTTTTCAGGTCTGTAGAGGAGTGGTTTTGAAAGCCACCAGAACCTTCAACATAATATATTTTTATGTGTGCATGCTGCTGCAAAGAATTATAAGGCATTTTTCTCTCTAATGTTGCCAATTCTTGAGTCTACTTCACCAGCTTGGCTGCAATACACCAAAAAGGTGAGCACTTTCAAAATGCTATATATACGTGTAGCTATATACACGTGTGCCCAAATACCTAGAGCCCAAAGTGACTACATAAACGTTTTCATATAGCCACTGGTGAATAATCCGTACCTACATTCTACATACAACAATGGGAGGGTAAGGTTGTCAAAAGGAAGTCACCTTGCTGACAGTAGGAATTGGTGAGTGATAGGCTTCAATTTTCTGTGGTTCACCCAACTCCAAATTAAAGAAATTTCAAGTCTGGTTCAAGTCGAACTCCTAAGGTCAATGGTTGATGGCTTGATGCTGCTCTAGCTGATCAAACAAACAAGCTATCAAAATCTTCTCTAATACAGAAAACTGGATAATCACTAGATTCGGCAAATATCACCTGCTTCATGGATTGATAATCACTATATATTGTCGTATAGCTAATTATAAGTAGTGTCCCAAGTATCGCGTGATCACTTCTGCCTAAAGGATCACCAAAACAAATAATTATGTTTTCTCCACTAGCAATTAAGTACAATATCGGATTTTTCTGACCATCCAGATCTATTGCCGCTTTATGAGACGTAATCGTTGTTGCGTAAGATCACGTGACCATGGCTCGCGTGATATTTGAGAGGTGAATCTTGGTGGTGGGCATGTTATTTCAGTTTAATGTACGAGAATGAAATTATTTGTACAATTTGTGCTTTTGATGTTACTGTCATGTAATGACCCATGCTGCAGCGAGAAAACCTTCATTCCAGGATGCGGTACGTTCTGCATTCATATGATACCCGGTCAGATAGTTGTACGCATATGTAAAGCCAGGCAAACTTGATCACTTGTTTCTTATTACCACCCGCATGACTCCAAACACTACCGCCTTAAATTTCAGTATCATTAAGTACGGTAGTACTTAATAGTATCATTAAGTACGGTAGTACTTAATAGTAGGGATCGATAAGGAATGTATGGAATGCGGAATTTTCGCACGTCTAAAAACCCACCTTACAATATGCTTTAGCCGAAAAAACCAACTTAAACGCACTGGCACAGCTATAATAATGCTTTACATTTGTTTAACAAAGCGAAATGTCGATTATTTCGATCTATAGTGAATTTTAAAAAATTCGAAAATCACCTGGATTTCGTCTGCCAGTCTGCCGGACTGCCGTAAGACCGAGTTCCGCTAGGTGTATGGCTCCAGAAATTCAGCACAGCAAAGATTATCCCTTCCCATTTACGAAACTGTTGTTCCGAAGACGATTTATCCACTGCGCCATGGTGATTCTTTTATACTTCCTTTCTTTACTTTCTTCTCTATCGATTGGAATGCGTAAACAATTTCAGCTTGACCACAACATTCCATACAAGGTGTAAACAGGTACAATAATGCGCGCCTGCCGTTTTATAGTTACAAATCGCTTCATGCATGGAATGTTGCATATCTCCTCGATGTTGTCAGAGGGAATGTTGTGTTACGGCTTAGAAGCATTCTAGGCTACAATACTTAAATATTACGCATGCGCATACACACACGTGGTTGCTATCCCATTACACAAAAACACACAGCATCAACTTACGCCACATCCACTGTTACATTACTTGATAACTAAAAACGACTATACTCTATACGACTCCATAAATTATAACTAAACTAATTCAACTGAAACGCACACCAGTCTTAATCTCGCACGCCAGATTAATTGACGCGCCAGACTAATTTACGCGCCAGCCGCTTATCGATGTTCCTGATTATAAGCTGAACATCGACAAGCGGCTGGACAAATATATTCGCTGTTTTTAAAGGACGTAATTTGCTTGCACAGCTGCTTTGCTATACAAGCAGGTTGTTAACAAGCGCCTATAAAGAAGCCATAATTATGTAAGCGCCTGTATAATTTTGTGTAGCTGCTATATAGGCACCTGAATGATTATTATAATGCCCTAACAAACTAGAATAATAAAAAATTTAAAATTTAAATGGTGAGTAGGGATCGAAGGGATCCACTAGTACAGTGCTACAAAAAGTAAGGAAACAAGAAATAAGATTCTGGCACGAATGAACACTGAAGATTCTGGCAAGAGATAATTTATAAAAGTTTAATCCCTACTTTTGGCAAATGTACTATAATGACTAATATGAGCCAAAAGTAGGGATTAAACTTTTATAAATTATCTCTTGCCAGAATCTTCAGTGTTCATTCGTGCCAGAATCTTATTTCTTGTTTCCTTACTTTTTGTAGCACTGTACTAGTGGATCCCTTCGATCCCTACTCACCATTTAAATTTTAAATTTTTTATTATTCTTGTTTAGAGTAAGTGCTGGTATTATGGGACATGTAAGTGTTATGTGATCTCTACAGTAACATATTATGCATTGACATCTGAATTTTGGTTACCAGAGACCTTTGTCATTACACTATCTGTGAAAGTAGTTCCAGAAATGCAGCTCATTTTATTGCTTGAGTGGAAGTCTCATAAGTTCACTCCCTGTTGTACCAATTATGAGGCATGTGTGGGATTTATGAGACATGTAAATATCACACTATAATGAATGCTATCATGTTATAACTTGACACCAGATCTTCTGAAGTAGTTACGTAACTTGCTGGAATAAGGTGAAAATTCATATGCATACCTGTCTTTGAGCAAATAGTGCAAAGCTATATATATGCCACACTCTGATGCAAAAACATCAGGCACATGTTCTGGGTTCATGCACCGTATTTAGAATATTCATAATAGTTCTCTATCTCTTCAGTGGCAACAACATAGACAGGAAAGGGCTTAGCATTATTGTATTTTTGTTTATCTGGACAAAACTTGTACTGTCTCATAATTCCCCCTGTCTCATAATACCAACGCTTACTCTATGAATTCATTATTTATTCAAATTTTAAAATGTCTTCACCTCTCACCCCATTGTAAAAAGTATCGAGTTTGGACTACTCATAACTGATGATACCTTTCTTGGCATTTTATGCACCTGTTAAATAAGTTTCAGTCCAACCAGCTCATTCTGCATGGTTATGTAGCAGCATACATTGAAGTTATACAGTGAATAACACGGACTGGCTCGACTCATTGCACACACCTGACCTTATAGTTAGTTATCTCATTTAGTTTTGTAATCATGCTGTTGTAATTGCTTGTGATCATATTTCTTTTTATCGCTGCTTTGTTCTCTTGTACTTTGTTCTTTTGTATTTACTCTGTATATAAATGCTACATCAGTTTCACTATTATGACAGTGGTGTTTTCTGTCAGTATAACTGTTGCGGGAATCTCGGCCGACTTACTTACAGTTATATAACAAAATAGCTATGCACATGTGGTTGTGTAATGGTAAGGTGAGGTGATATACAAAAATGGGTTGGCAAAATTAATGTTGTTAATCTAGTGCTATGAAGTGAAAACTATCAGGTGACTATTTGCAATAATTTTCACAGAACCAACCCCTTATTTATGAAACTATTTTTAAGAGCTGCCTTTTCTAATAGCTATGACAGATCAGAATCACACAAAAATCATTACACCTCTCACAATGAAGACCACTGAATAACTTATCACCAAGGTAAACAGTTTAGGACATAAGCCCTGTCTTTAGACGTCTCTGCATGTGCATTTTTATCAAAACCGCAAATTTTAATTGTGACTTGCTATCAAGATGGGCATCATTTTAACTGAGAAGTAAGATATGTAACTAGTCACCAGATAGCTTTCAGCAGCCAGAGTTAGAAATTCATTTTGTGCATTGGTATTCCAAAATTTTCATTCATAAGATGTACAAAATTTCTGTAAAACCTTCAAATAGGAGATTTTGCATTTGAACCAGGTATATACTTTACAAGGGCACAATGTTTAATGATTATTTTTTACAAAGGGTGCCAAGTTTGCAGAAATAATCTTCTATGCTTATGTACTTAGTCAGGCTATAATCTCCTATGCTAGTTATCAATGTGACAAGGCAAAAATGCAGACAGAAGGACAGATAGCTTTTCAGCTTTATATTATCATATAATATTGACATCCTTGAGGGGAAAGATCACATGATTAGCAAAATATATAACATGGCCTTTTATGTGATTAAAGGTAGTCTGCAATGGAAAAATGACTTGGGCTTATATTTTAGCTTAGTGTTAGTAATGAAGATTGGCATGTGTAATTTGGTGATATTCCGCTTGGTTTAGCTACTACAGGAGTTTTAGGTTTCTTACATCACACAACATCACATCGGGAATAAGAACACGCACGTTTGTATGGAAATGTATGGAATTCGTGTGCTTCTTGGATTATCAGCTAACAAAGAAGCTTATTGGAGCACCTTTGTATTTCTAGCAGTAATATACACGTGTGGACATCGATAACATCTGTTATAACAGAGCTTTATTCTTAAAACGAGAATTGTGAAAGGCGGACATGTACAAGTGGGCCAGATAACTAGCAACCCATGGCTAGTTTTGTCCAGTTTTGTTCACTGTATGTCTGTTGTTCCAATTGCTATGTATTGTCGGATAGAATGGTGTGTTAGTCAGCCTCAGTCGGCTTTAGCATTTTGATTAGCACAACTACGTGCACTAAATGATTGGAATTTTCCATGTCACACAGTGATGGCAGTGGATCCAGTCTTCCTTATCATCGCAAGGTTACTATCACACATGGTAAAGACATATACTAAATACAGCAGCATTACTGGAAGTCATGCTTTGCCTGATAAGCCCAAGGGCGAGTGCAGACATATCAGACAAAGCATGAGTGTTTGTGTTACAACTATTTTGTATACCCCCGCTATGCATGCATCAGGTTGCGGATAAAGGTAAGCAAAAGGTTTTACATATAGAGCACAGCATTTACTAAGTCCTGGACTGCACTGTGTTTTGAATAATAAAAAGCACATGTAATTTTCCATTGCAGTCTACCTATAAAAGACTAAAATTTAGATTCTATGTGATTAAACAAAACACTCAACATTCTATTGTCTGTACTCACTAGACTGTAGTTAATGATAATTTTAATAAACCTTGTCATACAGTCATACCTGCTCTTTGCCAAGTAGTGTAATTTACAAGTTTAAGACATGAAATTGTGATACAAAATTTGGCCATCTTTGTATCTCTCTACGCAAAACAAGATGAGTTTTAGTGCCTTCTGCCAATACAATGTGTGCAATAAAACTTTTTTAAACCAGGCGCGCGCCGGCCGAAGGCCGGCGCGCGCCTGGTTTCTTAAAATCACTTCTGTGCGGATGTATGTGTGTGTGTGTGTGTGTGTCCGCCCCCCGGGCTATTAAAAACTATTCACGTGAAATGAAGTCTGAATAACCTATCAAACAAGTCCTACTGCTTTTCAGTTTCTCTGTACGGCACTTGCTATCGATACTGTTGATGGGCGGAGCCTTAGTTACGAAGCGCGTCGTGTGTTACTGCCAAAGAAGAGCAAGGTAACGCTGTATTTGCCGTTCATTACACGGTAAAAGCCGTTTAACCAGTTGTACATTACCAACAAGACGGAGCTCTTCAGTTTTATAAGTGGGCGTGCCATGCGGGTTGCGAAGCTTATAAAAGAAGACTGGCCTGTAGTGCTACAGTAAGAATTTCAGCATAAAACAACTTTATACTACTTTCAAAAAGTTTTATCACTAAAGTACTGGAGTACAAAGCGGGTTTAAACAGAAGAATTTAATTCGCATGCGTTGCTATGTGTTCCTTAGTGATGAGTCTCTGCTCACGTGACTTATTGGTAACATCATTAAGAACTATTATAATACATTGAATAACAGTAGATTAACAGTGGTTTAACTTGCACACAGTGCCTGGTTTTTAGATGGTAATACGTCAACTTGTTATCTGATGTCACATATACTTGCGGAAGTGACGTTTTGTAACTTTGAAGCTTAATATCTCAATAATACACCATAATTTGATTATAAAAAATGTTGTTTTGTGCATTGCAAGATTAAATCAACATATCTAACTAAGCAATTCATCTAAAAGTAGACTAGCTCTTTGTTTTGAAAATCCCATATTCACCACCTCTCGCACCACTTTTATCATTTTCATATGACTGGCAATGCATTGATTCAGAGGACATGCTCTCTTTGTCACAAACTTGCTAGGAGAGAAGTATAACGATCAAAAACTAGGCTTTCTTATATTGTGACGTATTCACCTCAATTATAGGTCGTGATATTTGTTACCAAACATATGAAGTTGTATTAATGTATTGGAATATTGGATAACATTACAAAAACAATCGCAATGCCCGGGTGAATGTGGAATAAAGGACGTAGATTAGCTGAAGTATAATACTGTATTTCACGATATACATTTGAATTACACAAACTGCTCATCTGGAATGGCCACCTGGTTGTATATAGCAGCATGGCAACAAATAAACATTACTAGTGACATTGTTTTGCTTTTTATACTATTAACTGACTTAAATAACTCACCAAAATGATAGTTTCATGTGCCCAACTTGGATGCACGAGACTACCAACCTAACGACATCAAAATTAAACCCACAATCAAAAATATTTGACTCTCATATATAAAGGTTTGGTGAAATCTTTCAAGCGGTATAGTCATTAGAATACAAAAAGGAGTTGTACACTTGGTTATACAACTTTTCCATTCCACATGTCAACAAACTGTGCAACATCACATTTGTGGCACTGCATGAGTACATAATTGCTTGAAGGGACTGTACAACTAGGAATTTGTTCAGGATTTCATTTTAGTTTGTTTATTGATTAAATATTGTTATAGCATAATTGTATTTTATTTTACTCTCAATATATATATTCTAAATTATTGTTGTGTTGTATTCTGTAGATCAAACTAATGAAGGAAATGAATTCTTTGTGGGATTTTTTAGAAATCGATTCAGTAGAACTGATGAGCCTGAGGTGATACCTCCAGTTCTCTGGATCACAACTAAAGAGTCTATGCCAGTCAACTTTGAAGTGTTCACTTTTTATGGTCTTCTTACTAGTGGTGTAACAACTCCTGGAGAAATAACATATGTTGACATACCTCTTGGATTTGTTGTGTTTGATTCATCTAAAGATAGTGAAACTGATTCGAGGTTTAAAGGAATTTATATTAAAGCACAAGATGACAGAAGGATTATTGTGTTTGGTCAAAATGAAGAAGTAGCATCCAATGATGCTTATCTAGCATTACCAATTATTTCACTGCCAGCAGGAAGGTCTTATGAGTACATTGCAGCATCAATATTTGGAGGTTCAGGTACTGTTTCACAAGCTAAAGATAGTGTGGCTCTAATTATTGGAACTGAGAATGATACTGAGATAATCCTTGAACCATCTATTCTCATCAGGCATCCCTTGGCTGCTGCATTAGCTGGTAGACAGTTTATTCCTGGAACTCCTGTTCAGTTTCGTACTGTAACTATTCAGAGGTTTCAGACATTTTATCTTCAGGTTCGAGGTGGAGATATATCTGGTACTCGTATAATAGCAAATAAGCCAATATCTGTTTTCTCTGGACATGAATGTGCTAATATTCCATTAGCTGGTGAGCCTTGTGACATACTGATTGAACAACTTCAACCAATAGATACGTGGGGAACTGAAGTAGTTACAGTTCCACTGAGAACAAGGAATGGTGATGTACTAAAAGTGTTTGCTTCACAAGACTCTACTACAGTTAATGTTACATATACAGACATCAGTAGTGGCATGGTTACCAGTGATAGTTTTAGTTTCACACTTAATCGTAATGGATTTAGAGAGTTGGGGGGTACTTCAATAGTGGCCACAGGGGCTATTGATGACTTTGCCTTGATACAGTCTAATAATCCAATTGCAGTATTTCAGTTTAGCAGAAGCTTTTCAACTGATGATAATATAATATCTGATCCATTTATGTTGTCAGTACCATCTTGTGGACAATATCGTAACAGTTATGCAGTAGCTCCAGCTCCATTTAATGAAACAATTGAAGGCACTATTTCAGGACGAGTTGCATATGTTAACTATACTAACATAGCAGTACCAGCTGAGTATTTTAATGCTAGTTTAATAACAGTTAATAATAATCCAATTAATGCCTCAGAGTTTAGGCCAATCAAGAGAGCAGATAACAGCATATGGGGCTATGGAGCACAGTTACTACTTGATGAAGGAGCTCAAGTGATAAGACATCAAGATCCAAATGCAGCTCTATCAGTAACATTGTATGGATTCAGTAACCGACAGTCATGGGGTTGTACTGGAGGGACAGGTCTTGCTCCTGATGCTCTTTGTGAGTTGTGAACATCTGTTATTGTATGTAAGTGTCACTTATGTCAGTGATCTATAATTTTTGGTAGAACCTTTTTGTTCTCAAGGGCGCAAAGTTGTGGTCATTTCATGTTTACTGTTAAGCAGCTGTTGTCCCTTTGCTATTGTTCATTATAGTTACAGTGTGTGTATATTTGTACTTGTAAGTTACCACTAATACTGTATAGCCTAAATTTTTCAAGGGGGAAAATTTTTGATGATTTCGAGTTTTTTTGACCAACCACGAAAATTTTATCCTTGAAATATTTGTTCTATGCTATAATTCAATACGGGTGTGTGGAAAACCTGGAATGCCAGATCAACCCGGGATAGCCGGAACGAGCTTATTTTTGCGATTTGATGTGCCACATGATTTTATATACAACTCTTTCAGTGTTTAATTTTAAGCATACGATATAAAAATATATATAACTATAGCTGTTATGAATAACTAAAAGGCTCCCAATGCCTTATTAAGAATGGCATATTGTCGGTATAACTAATACGCGTGCTCAAGGGAATAACCACTCACGCGATTGCTACCCATCCAAACACCCCTCAAAGGATTAGTACTAACTGTGTTTGAGGTATAAGTAATAGTTCCCTACAACTTCTTACTTTCTCTAAGTGAATGAATAATTTTAGCACGTAACTTAAGCACCCAGTAAGGTGCATAAGAGTCGGTTACACCTCTTCTCAGTTAAATGTACCTATGCTTAGATTTGTGCTACGAAAAAGCACAGAGTTGTAGGGAACTATTATTTATACCTCAAACACAGTAGTACTAATCCTTTGAAGAGTGGATCAGCAATGATAAGCAATCACGTGAGTGGCTAATTCCTTAAGCATGCGCATTAGTTTACCGACAATATGCCATTCTTAATAATTCATTAAACAAAGCCTTGGGAGCCTTTTAGTTATTCATATAACAGCTAGCTATATATTTGTTTTATGTCGTGTACTTAAACACTGAACTGAAGAGTTGTATAAAATCACGTGGCACATCAAATTGCAAAAATAAGCTTGTTTCGGGTTGATCTGGCATTCCAGGCTTTCCACACACCCATTCAATACTGTACTTCTGCAATCCTCGAAAATTTTATCTATGAAATTGTTAAATTCATGATTCCACAAAAATTTAACCCTTGAAAATTTAGGCTATATGGTAACACTTTCTCATTTATGATACCATGGTTACCAAATGATATTGAATCATTTGATTATCTGTAGCTGTGGTCTCATTTGAGACAAATGGAGGATCAGGAGTTACCATAGTAATATCAGAGAGGGCAGGCTCATTGGTAATAGTTTTAGTACTCAGTGAAGCAGTTGGTGAAGAAGTCAGTGTTTTTGTATTAGCAACAGGCACAACTGCTAGAGGTTTGTTGAACTTAATCTGTGCATTAACAATTTTATTCAGTTGTTCATTTATACGTAGCTGGTGAAGATTTTGGACCATCTCAAGTTTATACAGTAACCTTTCCTGCTGGATCAACAAGACAATCAGTGAACATTCCCATTATTAATGATACTGTTTCAGAGCTTGATGAAACCTTTCAATTAGAACTCAGTGTTCCTGAAGCAGCTGTTAGAGCTGGTGTAATAGATGGCTGTGATCCATTTACTCCTAGACAACCTGTTGAAATCATTGATGATGATGATGGTAAGTTGCACATCAATATGATTTATCATTAGTATGTTAATTGTAGTGTAAATGATAAAACAATTAACAGCATTGTGTAATAATATCAAGAGTTCATAATAT
The DNA here is from genome assembly GCA_965207375.1 of Nitrosopumilaceae archaeon. Classification (GTDB taxonomy): domain Archaea; phylum Thermoproteota; class Nitrososphaeria; order Nitrososphaerales; family Nitrosopumilaceae; genus JAWVZS01. The sequence goes on from CBDBMG010000001.1 coordinate 129,710, forward strand.
ATATAGAGAGGAGAGTGTCCTACTATACAATAGGCTGTACAAACGCGTAGCGTGAAGTTATGATGCAATACCATCGTAACTAAGTAATCACGTGATTTTTTTACCGTTGCCAAGTCTGCTTCCGGCTGTTTCCGCAACGTTATCGTTGTTACACCAATGGTAGGGAATAGTCCTTCAAATGGGCCTTTCGGGCATGCCTTCCATTATACTCTACCTTTCGATAACGATACTCAACATGCAGTTAACACGCGCGCGTTAAACGAATATTTGATAAATAACGTAAATATACGGGAATACTTCACGCTACGCGTTTGTACAGCCTATTGTATAGTAGGACACTCTCCTCTCTATATATATTATGAACTCTTGATAATATGATATCACTGAATGCATTGTGTGTATGTACATTATATTGCATATACGTATATGTGACTGTCACTGCAAAATCCAGCCATGTTCGCACCAAAACTGAAACCAATTTTATTGCACAAGCTTAAAAATTATTTAATTAACCTTAACATGAAGATTGCATCATCTGTTATGTAAAGCGTAGTAATCAGTGGTCTAGAATTGCACATGTGTACAGTATAAAACATCAAGGTTTCCTGTTGTATTACATTTTAACTACTGTGTCTCTGCTGGCCAATGTGAACTGGTATGCTTTTCTGGAGGAATTTTGCCAACCCTGTGGTGTCACGATAAAGAGAATAGTGCCTATCATAAAGGGCACCAATTGGGTGGCCATGACCTGGAACTGTTCCCATTGCCTTGGCCTTGTGGTGTGGTGTGGAGGCTTTTCCTACTCTAAATGGTTGATCCACCTCCCACCCCTCTCTCCCATTCCACCCACCTGCCCCCTCAATGATGGCTGGATTTCAAAAGCCCTGAAATCCAGCCACCAGCTGTTCACAAGATTAACTCTATGAATAATTGCTGCTAATATAAGACAGCCAGCTATAGAGAGCTCATTGTTTTAATATTTTGAAATGGTACTTATTTCTCGAAATATTACTAAGTGCAAACTAGGCTGGTTTCACTATTGCCATCGTAGTTAGCGTTATGTACTGTACATACAAACACTGGATTTGTATATATGTAGCAGCTCACCACTTATATAGTCTGTCTTAGCAGTAAGTATGCATTTTGTAACTACCTTAAACCAAGTTATTATAACAAAATACACTAATTTTAGCAATTTTAGTGAGTAGCTGTACTAAAATTTACTAACACTAATTATAAACATTTTGATTGATACTCTCTAATAAAGCAGTCACCAATGATTGGTGACTGCACTATTATTGCTGTGTAATTGCTAAATTTAGTATTTGCTAAATGTGCAATCATAAATATCACTAACTTCATACCTTACCCATATTGAATAACTAACATTATCTCCCATAACTATATTTTACTTACAATAGTTAGTTACTACTGTTGAAATTAGAGGTGGACCGATAATCAAATATACCGATATTCCGATAAACGATATATTGGCTATGAAAATCACCAATACTGATACCAATCTTGCGTTACTCTAGGTATTCAGTCACTATACAAAGTTAGATTGATATTATCCACTATGTAGAATAATCCAAATTGCTGCTTTATCAATTCACTACAATTATAGTATAGATTGATCAACAAAACTTTCACCGATATGCCGATATTACCAATATTTGTACCAATACCGATATTATATTGGTAAGCCATATATTTTTACCGATATGCCTAATGCCAATATTGGTACCGACACCAATACTGATATTAATATCGGTGCACCTCTAGTTGAAATAATAATTAGTGGCAAATACGTAGCCACATTGCTTTAAGGTGGCGGTATAGCAGTAACCCACGCAAGTAATTAAAACTTACAAATGGTTATATTTATGACAGATTGACTAACAATTCTATTAATAAACAAGGAGAGTTCCATTCCACAAAGCCCAGGTTGATCCAGCAATTTTAAACATATATAATCGCCTATGGGCGCCAGCCACGATTTCTGTAGATACAGTGAAGCTTTCTCTATTATTTTTCGTACAACACATTAACTATATTAAACGAAAAGTTTTACATATCGTTAACAACATACGACATCGTAACTCGCAAGATAGACTACCCTACAGAAACAAACAATCTTGTATGTCTTCATCTTTAAATGATACGATAAAAACCAGCTATCCAGACACGTAGGATTCTTTATCACCCACTAACCATTCATTGTGCTGATTTTTGTAGCCTTTTGATAAGTAATTTTGAAGTAAAGGCGGATTTTATGCCAACGATGGAAAATAAACCACAAACTCGCCACACACAATGAATCATTGGAGGCGCACGTGTCACATGTGATTTTGTTTACTACTACATTACTCTTTATCAGTGAAGAAATAGGTGCTATTATATAGTGCGCTAAGTGTAACAAAGAATCTTATGATGGTTGGACAGAGCAGAAGATCCTCATCGTTCCAAAACGGGGCAACTTCTCTAACTGGTTGACAAGAAACATGGCGAGGACTGGCTAATTCCGGCGGCATGGACCCCATATAGAAGCAGTATAGATGCGGATAGATGGTATTCTTCCATACATCTTCATCCGAATAAATTCTCTGTACAACAAGATTGTCAATTGTTGCTGATAGCGTCCACACTACAAAATCGCACCATTGTCTACAGGTAATTTGCAGTTGGCCTTGTATTTGATAATAGTAGTTGTGTCCTTTCTTTAGCTGGTATATCATTAATGTATTGCAGAAAAAAACTTGATTTGTACTGTTTTTCAGTATAGAGATCCAATAATGGGATTTTCTCTGCACAAGCAGGATAATTGATTTCAACCAAATCGTATGGTTGTCTTTTACTGGGGTCGGTTACTAATCCATCAGGTGATGCACCCATCCAATTAGCCTGCAAGGTAGAATTGTACACAATAATCAAGGTACTCTTTACATTGAATCTGCACAGAAAAATACATTCCTATGGAATGATAGTGAGCTATGTACGTATGTATGTAACTACCTGAAAATCTATGTGAAAACCTGTCTTTTGTACAGTTGCATCGTTGTGATGATGCTTCTGAAGATATTCCAGGTACAAGTCTCGAGCTCTAAGCTCATTATCATGGCCATATACTTCATGGCTTTTGTTGTGCGTGATTTCGAGTATAAAAGTCTAATTACTAGTGGAGCATATTCCGCTCTTCGCTTGATGATTTCCCCAAAGGAAGAAGCAGTCACACATCCTCGACACTGCACAATCCATTCTCCTGATTGATTGTCTCCCTGCAACTGTTCTAATACTTATATGATGTATTTCCTCATTGGACACCTGCCAGTAGTGATCAACAACAATATTAATTTTTATGTTTTATCACCAACCTGTAGACGTGTCAAGTACTCTTGACAGAGTTGCTTCAGTTCATCTGCAGATATATCTGGTTCTGCTGGATCACTGCCATATGATGTGTCAGGTGAGGAATTGACTGTAGATTGTCCATATTGTGTCATTAATCGTTGTTTGTTATATTTCAAGAGAATTTTTCGTGCAGTGTCTTTATTATGCTTCCGCTTTCTTCCAATGGTAAACTTGTCACATATAGAAGATTGTATTCCCAGATTGTTTAAAATGGATGTTGTCCAGCCAGGACCATTTTGTACTTGTAATGCAGCGGCCATTGATCTATGCTGAAAGGAACCAGACTGAACTCTGTTATAAAATTTGCCCCCATCCATTTTGCATCTAATGGACATGAAATTTTCCGTTATATTAGTGGTCTTGTTTTGTACAAGTTGAGCAGCTTTGGAAACCAATCGATCCCCTGCTGCCTGCTGCCTGCTGCCTGCTGCCTGCTGCCTGCTGCCTGCTGCCTGCTGCCTGCTGCCTGCTGCCTGCTGCCTCAACATCATGAAGAAAATCAGGAGGCAGTTTATCAAGAGGTGATGTTCCTGTGATCAGTAAGTAGTAATTAAAAATCTAGAATAATAAATTTATTATTGCTTTACCTGTAGGCTTTTTGGACTTCTGCTTGCAGAAAGCTGAGTTGCACTGATCATGCAAGCTGAAGTAATGACAGGGACCATTCCTTAGGTCATGGCGAAGCGCTGTGATGTCAGAAGTGGTGCTATGCATCTTAATGGCACATCTTGCTCCGTGCGTGACACATTTCATCATAGCCTGTGATAGTCTATATTTACCACGATACTATAGTTTATCATTACAGAGTGCTTCCAGCCTGTTTCGATAGCATTTTACCGCATGGTTAGCACATTCTACTTTAGTGATGTCACGACCATATGTCGGAACTCTAGTCACTACACTGTGGTAAACTGAACTATCACCATCTCCTATTAGCCAAAGATATCTCAGGCCATGCATGATTTCTGTGAAACTTACCCAATCAATATTAATTTTTAAAACATCTACTATATAGGCCTGTTTTCACAATTTTATCATGTTCAATGTACAATGCAGATGTCAATGGTACATAGCTATGTTTGTATACATCATTGGTGCCATTGATGTAACAGTACACATCACTCCCATGGCTAGCTAAGGCACATGACACAAACAGTAGTGGCTAAATTTAATGAAATCGGCAATTTTCTAAAATAAAAATCTCACTAAAAATCCAATTTATGGTGTTTGTAAACCAAAGTTATACATCATCCAACAAAAGATACATAAAAAAGTTACATTAGCTATGTGTATTTGCTACATAGCTAATGTAACTTTTTTATGTATCTTTTGTTGGATGATGTATAACTTTGGTTTACAAACACCATAAATTGGATTTTTAGTGAGATTTTTATTTTAGCAAATTGCCGGTTTCATTAAATTTAGCCACTACTGTTTGTGTCATGTGCCTTAGCTAGCCATGGGAGTGATGTGTACTGTTACACCAATGGCACCAATGATGTATACAAACATAGCTATGTACCATTGACATCTGCATTGTACATTGAACATGATAAAATTGTGAAAACAGGCCTATATAGTAGATGTTTTGCATGAAGACATCACTTTGCCCCCCAGCCTCCTATTTTATCTGATTTTGCCCCTCCCCCAGCCAAAATTGTGAAAGAAACCCTACTGGTATTGTTACAATCAATTTGGTACATCTAAAACTGTCAAGTAAGTGCTTTGGAGCTTATTCAACTAGTCACACTGACATTGATATCATAAAAAGGATATACATATGCACAAAAACACCTTGTGATAAGATACACACAAATATTTATAGGTCTAAATCAGCCCTAGTTGTAAAAACTGCCTATTGTATATCAATCCCCAATTTGTTTCCATGCTCTTTTGATCTGTAAGAATTTATTGATTTTTAGTTAAGTTATTCAATCCCTATTCCCTTTTTATATTTTACTCTTTGCCCACACATGCAGTGGCCACTTGTACCTCAAGTAACCAAAATACTTCAGAGTCTGTGTGCACCTGTCCATTAAGTAGAATTACATTGACTTCTAAATTGGAATAGGTTGATTAAATCCATATTTGGATATGTGTCATTGGCACCTGCATTCTAGGTGTGAGTGTGTGTGTTCGTGCAAGTTCATAGCAATACATGCATCATAAAAATTATTGTATTTCTAAAGATTTTGAATTGATGTTAGAGACACACATAGCTACAGGAACTAGCTATATTTGTCTCATAGAATCATTGCAGCTGGCAGTATTTGCATATCATCTGCATGTGCAGCAAATGTTATATCCTGTTTTTGCACTCAGGTTTGCCCCACAATGCTATTAGCATCTGTTTAGTTTATACCCACTGTTATTAAGTATGGCATAACTCAATATGAAACATTATGGTTTCTGGCATTAGAAAATTCTTTAGCCTTTCATGCACCGGCAAGACTTTCGTGCACAAGAATTAAAATCTATTTATAGCTACACTCCTTTTATTACATAGCTAGATACAAAGCAACAATAGATGGCCAACCCTATATTCCAAAATTTTGTTATTTACTTTATAGTATTTTTGTATAAGTAAGAGAGTTGTGATACTGAAAGAAATATATAACATTTCAAGTACCAAGAAATAAAATTTGTTTGCAGGTGATCAAAAAATGTTTTGGGAACCTAACTACGTATCAAGACTCACTATCGTGAGTCACAAGGCTAAAAAGAACTCATGATGGTTGAGGGATAGTACTTGGGGGAATTACAAGAGAAAAGCCCAAAGTATTAATCCTCCCCTTTTTTACAAATTTATTTACTCTGCATACTTTATATAAGGTTTCTTGTCAGGATTTGCTTATAACTATAACATCTGTTTATGTATATCCTAAACAAAAACAGCCTGGCTACAAGTACGAAGCCAATCAGACGCAACAATGGTTATAATCGACCAAAACCTCTGATATCAAGTAAAGCCAAGAAGTTAAACATTTTATTAAAAATCCTTTTACTTGAATGACATACAATAGTTTACAGGACATTTTCACAACTATGATTGGCTTTGTCACTTGGCCACCATCTTTTATAAAGGTAGCCAAGTGACAAAGCCAATCAGTGTTGTGAAAATGCCCTGTAAACTATTGTATGTCATTCAAGTAAAAGGATTTTTAATAGGGCTGTGCGATAATGGAAAAACCTATATCTCGATAATGCCGGTAATGCGCTACAAAATTATCTCAATAACGATAGTTATCGTGATAAAATTATGATAGGGTATTATGCATACATTTGGATTTTTGTAATTCCAAAATTGTTTTGTGTACTAATGTATTTGTATGTTTTGTGTAATATACAATAGTATCCGGAAATTTACTATTATCACGATAATAAAATTATTATCTTTATCACGATAATGAACTTATTATCTCGATAATAGATTTATCTAAATTATCGCACAGCTCTAATTTTTAATAAAATGTTTAACTTCTTGGGCTTATATACAGTTGCTTATAATCATTGCTGCTTATGATTGGCCTCCCACTTCTTTTTACAACCAGGCTGCTTTTGTATACATCACACTTTATATTGTTAAGTAGGAATCAACATGGAAAAGTTGATGTCAAAATTTTATGCCTACAATAAGCTTTACCGTTGGTGATGATGTAAAAACACTGTAATCTGAAAATGCTGATGGTGTGATCTGTAGAGAATTCAAATTTTTCCTGGTACTATGGGTGGGCGGTATCACAAAAATGGAGACGGTACGGTATTATTTTAAAATATCACAGTATTACTAAATATCACGATATTGTCATCATCATAATGTTCAATTGTTATTGCATCTCAGTGCATCAAAATTCATCTAAAATCTCATCATTAAGTACGGTAGTACTTAATAGTAGGGATTGGTAGGAAATTATATGGCTTCCGGAAAAATTTGTGCTTTAAAAATCAACCTTGCAATAGGATTTACCCGAAAAAACCGCATTGGTAAGGCTGTAATGATGCTGTACCTTGGTTAAACAAAGCGACGAGTCAAATATTTCGACCTACAGCCAACTTTGAAAATTTCGAAATTAATCTGTATTTCGCCTGCCGTAAGATCGGGTTGCGCTAGGCCCGGTGTAGAGCTCCAGAAATTTCACACAATAAAGGTAATGGCGGCGGATTTACAAAAATGTTGTTCCGAAGACGATTTACCCACTGTGCCATGGCGATTCCCTTTATCCTTTATTCCCTTCCTTGTTCTTCTATATTCCTTTAGCAAGGTGCTAATCTCACCGAAGATGACGATAGCCTGTTTAATACGGCTTCTGCTTATTACATCACACAAAAACCTGGCTTGCACGTGATATAATTAGTTACAGTGGCACGATGTTTTCGCGTGTACTTTATTACTTTGTAAACTTCGAGATTATAGCCTTGGACAAATAGCTTTTGTGTTTTCGAGTGTTATTTGCTATCATACAGCTACTTTGCCATGTAAGCGCGTTGTTAACAAGCGCCTGTAAACAAGCATAATTATTACGTAAGTGCCTGTAACATTTTGCGCACCTGCTAAAAGATTATTGAATGCTTAGCATGTATAAAAAGTAAACAAACTAGAATGATAAAAAATTAAAAATTTAAAAAGGTAAGTAGGGATTGAATTTTGGATTCAATAGTGCTACAAAAAGTAAGGAAACAAGGAATAAGATTTTGGGACGAGAGAACATTCTGGCATGAGATAATTTATAAAAGTTTAATTCCTACTTTTGGCAAACCTATAAAGTGAGCATCTCATGCCAGAATATTGTTTCTTGTTGCCTCACTTTTCACAGTGTAGATAAATCTCTACTTAGTTTTTAAAGCTTTAGGACACTGTTATACCATTACCGTCCTGAAACACGTCACTGCAGCAGTCAGCAGAAAATGTGAGGTGAAACACAATCCACACCTTCTCCTGTAACATGTTTGTCTTACCATTATTATATAGTGAAACAATGATGGTAAAATTTTTATATGATAAGTTTATTGTATATCTACATAAAAGTTGTTCAATAGTGAGTTGCATGGCCATGAAAAACAGGCTATCCAATGGCTACTGAGAGTCTATTTACACTAGCAAAGTGTACAAAAACCAGAAAACAAAAGTAACCTTTCCAAAACTTGAATTCTAACCTTTCCACAACCTGAATTGCTTCCTTATTGCTCGTATTAATTTATTAATCCAATATGTATTGCACTTTTACACAGTAAACACCTAATACTAATATATAACTTGTATGTATTATATTGAAATACTACAGTAAATAGCCAATAGAAATGCTATAACACTTGTTTGTCACATATCTTGCTCAATCAAAAACTGTAATACGCTTATACTAATTAGTAGTTTACATTGCATTAAACAAAACCATTCGCTTTCTAAATCATTCTCTGCTGGGTAGTACATGTTGTTGCCACTGTTGCCAAAGTTTCTAATAATTTGTTTTGTGAAGCGTGCTACATAACCATACCTCTTCACTAGCGTGGATTGCTGTAGTATTTGGAATTAATTGCACTGCAATTAATTAATTCCAAATACTATAGCAACCCATACTATTACATATACTAATTTATGAGTTGTGATATCAAATTTGGTAGACAAGGCCTGTGCAGGTAACTACGTATGCTGATAATGATGATCCAAGGAATGCATTTATCAAGCATATAATATGCAACTTTAGTGGACTGTGGGATACCAGAGATACCAACTAATGGAATAGTCAAGTTTCAAAGTACAATGACAGGAATTATTGCAACTTATGAATGTAATGAAGGATGTGTTCTTGACGGAGTGATTCAACGAGTTTGTGAGGGCAATGGTCAGTGGTCTGGCAATGTACCACAGTGTAAAAGTAAGCTAATCATTTTCATTAAGGTTGTAGCTACGCACATAGTTGTTAATAGTACAGTAATAATGATAATCATTAAATGAGTCAATAATGACTTAATGTTTTTAAAATTTGATCTATAGCTACCTTATATAGGCCAGGTATTATTAATTTTAGTGATTTTAGCAAATTAACATAGCATTTATTATCTTTTGCATAGGCGAGATACTGTACTGTATTGCAAGTGTACTGTATGGAAAATACAGTACAGTGGTTGGCAAATACAGCACAGTGGACAGTCCAGAGGTATCAAAAATCTAATTAAGGGAGAGATTATCATAGACCGCATAAACAATGCATCAGTAAACAACGTAGTAGCTAAATCTCAATGTTAGTCGATATTTTAGTAGCCTTTTTATTGTACTATTCTATTCAATGCACTTTGCATGGACATGTTAACTGGATTCAATTTAGGATGCTACTGTCATAACAAATTACATAAGTGTCTAATCAAAATTACTTTTGTTCAGATTAGCATATTTTATGCTAATTTCAAGCACTGCTTTAAGTTTATTGTTTTGCATGAGAGGGCGCCAGTTAAACATTAGCTCTCATGTTACCTTCTCTTATTTGCTAGCTTATTTGTTGTAAGAAATTATCGCCTAAAGATCCTGGATCATTAGATCTTACTAAAAATCGGTTTGTAAGAATCTCGGTAAGGCCAACATTTATCGATACCTTGTTTCCTGTCCACTACCCACATCTGTTTTTAGGCACTGCATCAAGATTTATTGCGTATTTCAGTATTTAGAAATATACTCTAAATTTCTTAATTACATCTGCATTCTTTGTATATCAAAATCTAATATTTAGCCAATCATATCACGGAGGTGGCGAACCCATAGCTATCTACTGGCTTCTTTCAGGGTTCCATTAGCATTAAACAGTGGACTTATCAGTAAAGAATATTTTGTTTAGACATTTTGTCCGACCAAAACTATAAATGTTCAGACAAATATCAATTTTGGTCAGAAAATGTCCAATGGCCGACCACTATTTCAAGCACTGCTAAAATGGCTAGTTGTGTGAGGATTTTCAGTACCTACACAACTATCCACTATTTCAGGATGGATACTATTTAAAGTGAATGCATGTAGCTAGCATCTTACCAAGTGTTACTAAACTTGGGAGCTACGTATGTCTCCTGTACTAGATTTGTATTTCTGCACAATAGAGATGTTGCAATTGGCATGTCTGATTATTGTACCTGCATGGTGCCTATACTGATGGCTGTATCATAGATACCAGTCTGGAAAGTCGGTATGTGTGCATATGAGTGTGTGTCCCCATCCCAGAGCTATAAAAGACTATTTATATGAAATAAAGTAATTTAATTGTATAGTGCCTTGTTTTTGGATGGTAAAACATCAACTTGGGCTGGGTATTATTATCATAGACAAATTTTAGCAATTTTTAGCTGCTCGGGTTTGATTTTTCAATAGTTAATAATATTCATGTATAGGCCTGAGTCGATTATGCCAGCATAATTTTTAGCATAATAGGTGTGCAAAAGCATCAAGCATAATGCCAGCATAATAGGCATGATTTTGCGAATGCGGGCGCAAGCTGCATATTTAAACTTAATTTCAACATTTTTACAGTCTAAAAACTATAAAATACTCTTACTCCACAGCTCCACTGCTAGGCAATGCTTCACAGTTTAAGCTTCTACAACTCCTTTATAGTCGCTATATTATATTAGGCATCACTAAAATGGTTATAACAACTACTGGCATGTGACAGGTCAGATTTTAGGCAGGTTTTTGCATTAAACTGTGTATTATTACTAGCATAATTGACTGTGGAGTAGCATAAAATCTAGCATAATAGGCACAAAATTGGAGCAATGCCAAAAAGCATAATAGGCAATTTTCAGAGCATAATAGACTCAGGCCTATTCATGTATACAGTCATGTAATGTATACATCAGAGTTTGTGCCAGCCTTTGGCTGGTGTGTGCTTTGAACACTCAAAACCTGGTTTTTGTGATACTGTTATCAGTTTTGGTCATATTTTATACGTACATGATAACATCACTACTTATGCGATACATATGTGACCCTATCCTCATATCATTTTTTATTATTCATAATTCTAATGATAATTTGGCAGCTATAGCTATTTGTAGTAGCTATAGGAACATTTGAACTTGATACTGTTTGATAGTTATCATGTATTTTCCACAGATGCTGCTCCCAATATTATAACTCAACCTATTGAAGCAAGTGCTGCTGCTCCATTTAGTGCCATGTTTACTTGTTCTGCCAAAGGATGTGGTGAACTAGAACTAGATGTAATCTGGCATAGGCAAAATGGACCTTTACCACAAAAAGCTTATTCTACAATGACAACATCAGTGAATGAAACCACAAGTACTCTTACAATTCCTAATGTAGCCATTGAGGATATTGGTACATATTATTGTGTTGTGTGGGCCAGCAATATAGCAACTCAGTCTAGAATGGCAAATTTGCATCTTGCAGGTAAAGCATGTTTTGAAATTATGTTTGTTTTTATGACATTGCTTAGATCCACCGTTACTACCAGTAGTAGCAGTTGCTCCTGTAGTAAATCTTACTGTTAATAATTTTAATTTGACAATGAAATGTATACCAGATAACAATCACTCACTCTATACATATACATGGATAAAGAAAAATGAGATTCTTTCATCAAGGGCCCAAGGAATTAATTCACTATGCCTGACGATTGTTAATTTGAGACCAAAAGATTCTGGAGACTATCAATGTGTAGTAAGTAACAGAACTGGCAAAATTAGCTCTAATTTTTCTACTGTGAACATTACAGGTAAAAAGAGATGGTTGTATTATACTATTCAAATTACTTTTTCATGTTTACTTTTGTAGTGTCTTCACCAATAATTATAAAGCAACCAGATGATGTGAATGTTGCAGTATATAATTCTGCTTCATTTATGTGTGCTGCTTGTGGTTATGGTTCAATAAAGATTGTATGGAAAAGAGTAAACTATACTTTACCTATTACAGCTGATGTGACTGAAGAGGAGTCATTGAATCAGCTCACTAGTACACTAAGAATTTCTGAAATAGTTGGTTACTACAGTGGACAGTACTACTGCATTGCTGAGAATAAGGCTGGGAAAGTTACTTCTAAAGTAGTTAATCTTCATGTACAACAAAGTAAAGGATAACTACTGCATGTATAATGGCTATACACATACGCCAGGGAGTCTACGAATTTTATAAACCCATAGGCCCGAGGCTGTAGTGCACGAGTGCAGCGAGGGTGCTACTAAGAGTCTGGGGGTTTATAGAATTTGTAGACTCTATATGATACTATTTGTCACTTCGACCGACAATTTTCGTAAACAAATATTAGTGGTCACACAAAATCTAGGCACCATGGTGACCACATAGCTATTACTTAAGTGCCTGCGCATCTCATGTAGTCATGACAACTGACAAATCGATATGTGTGGACCTCAGCTTGCCTAACTAACGAAGTGTATCATCTAAACCTGTTGTTAAAGAGTAAGTCAATATTGTATTAGCTGGTTTTTTAACCGTAAAAGGCATTAAATGCATTGGAAGGTGTTTGTATTATAAGAGTGTTTTTAGTGCCTAAAGGTGTGGAGTATAAGAAAACAAGGTGGAGTATAAGAGATTTATGTCCCAGCTAAAACATGTGACATAGATATTATATTGTCAAACATATTTATCACATCACATGGCAATCAACTATGTAGCTAGCTATAAAGCCACAGCAGTGGCGGGCTAAACACATGTCAAGTAGTCACCCTTCCAAGTGGGCCCACTGATTTGTGCTCTAGATACCACCAAAAGTAGCCAAATCAGTAGACAACATCACTATGTGGCAATTTACAGCCAATAGCTTTTCATTAACAGCCAGCAGAGCCAATTGAAGACAATCCGGGCATTACATAGGAAACGGTGGCATTAACTACTAATATAATCACAGGCCTAGGATGCTATCTTTAGCATTTGAATTTCTTTAGAAGCTAACATTTAAATACCTGGTGTCTATAGCTATATCTGCAGTTGGAAAATTTAGCTATAAGCGAAGAAGTGTCAGTTAGCTACAGGAGTTAGCTAAGTCCCTCAATTCTACCACATAATTATATTATTTGTGCATGTTTGTAAGTATAGGGACTATCAGTGTAATTATTACCGTTTGCTTTCAGTCCGCCACCCAGAAATGATTATGTCATTTGAAAACATCACAGTGTTTCCAAACCAGGACATACATTTAAACTGTTTAGCATTAAGCTCAGGAGTATTAATGTATGACTGGAGCAAGCGTGATGGACATTTACCACAAAATGCAACGCAATCTTGTGTTCGCAAAACCTTTTTTAATTCATTTGGTGGTGAAGTTACACTTGTTTATGATTTGGCAATTCACAATATTCAACCGTCAAATGAAGGATGGTACTGCTGCACTGCTACTAATGAGGGTGGGAATACAACAGAATGTCAATGGCTGGAAGTTAACAGTTAGTTGCAAATGTAGTTTAACTCTTGAACAAATTATAACTGTTTTGCTAGATCTAAAACAATATTCTCATGTATGTATGTAGCAGTGGCAGATCCAGAAGGGTTTCTGCAGCAGAAACCCCCCTTTGAAATCTTGGAGATATGTTTGCAAGCATAAAAACTAATAGCTACTTTATTTAATTCCCATCTTCATAATAATCACCAACATACAATTAATTTTACCTTAAAAGGTATCTAGCTACAACTTTGTATTTTGATCTGTGGTAATGTGTGCTTGAGACAAACAATATATAGTGTATAAAATACTATTATGATAAACGATATTGTTATATACGTACATATATGCATCATGATAATGGTACAGTTGTAAAATTATTTTTATCATACATCACTACTCCTAACCAAAATGTTATAGCTATATTGTTACAGCTCTTCCCAATATTACTATGCAACCAACATCAGTAACCTTCAAAGCAGGAGACCTAAATGTAACAGCATTATCATGCAAAGCTGTCGGAATAGAGCCCTTTTATTATCAATGGGATAGATACCACTTGTTGAGTGACAGTTGGATAAAACCCTCTCACAGAGCTGTGGATATCACATCACCAAACCTGAAATTTAGTATTATTACAGAGGAAGATGAAGGTGCTTACCGCTGTATTGTCACCAATGATGATGGTAATGTAATATCTGACAGTGCTACTGTTTTTGTGTACGGTGAGTATTCATAGATATTATAACTATGCTGTGATACTACAAAATATTTGTAGGTCCTCCTGTTATTATTTTGATCAGTAACTCTACAGTTTCACTGGAGGGAGACAAAATTAATTTATTATGCACTGCCATTAATGATGCTCATGCCAATTATTCATTACAAATAAACTGGTTTAAAGGAAATAAGCTTATAATACCAGAGAGGAAACGTATTTTGCTATATAATGAAACTGTTAAAGATTCTAGACAACTTAAATCAACACTAACATTTGATGTTGTTAACCCTACTGATGATGGAGTGTACACATGTCGAGCTTTTAATCATCCTGATTTGTACTCTGAATCAAAAATAAATTTAATCATTGAATGTGAGTTAGCTAATAATATTGCCGCAATTTAATGTTTCTCCATTCAGATGGTCCACGTGTTTCCATAGTAAATCAGTCACCTTACATGACTACTGTGGGTAGTGTGGGGACAATATACTGTCGAGCTAGTGGTAAACCTATTCCCACTGTACAGTGGTACAAAGATGACTTTCCTGTTAATCCTCTTTCGTCAAATTTCCAGCAAGTGTTTTTAGTCCCAACTGATACTCCACACACTACAGTGTACACTTGTGTAGGCGTAAATTATGCTGGAGGTGAGAAGCATGTAGGATTAGCAAACATTACTGTAATTGTAAAAGGTAAGGGAAATAAATTGCTAACTTAAATATAGCTACAGAATTTTACTTGAATACTACAGATGTAAAACCTTGCCTTCCACTTCTTGAAGCTCCCAAGAATGGAGAAAGAACTTTGATTAGAATGAATGGCTTCGTAAAGTACATTTCATTCAGCTGCAATTTAAATTATGTCTTGAAAGGCCAGTCCTTAGCAGCATGTATTAATGGTGTGTGGAGTTCATCAACACCAACATGTAATACACAATAGTAGTTGCTGATATCTACATATCCAGCTATGTATACATGTAGCTATGACTAACTTGGTAGCTATAATATTGATATTGTTTTTGTATAATCTATAGGCAGCTAGTTGGCTACATCGCCATAATTTGAACAGCAATGACTTTGCAATTATAGCTATATATAGCTAGATTGCATGCACACATAGCTAATTGCCCAATAATAATATTGACATTTTGCAACATACGTAGCTATAGCTAGCTACAGTGATTTCCTAATCTAAAACTTAACTTTATAGCTAGTTGTAGCTACGTATGTACCATACCACGTAAAATTTTGATGGAAAATATTGACGAAGCTGACTAATTTTACCGATTTGTCAAAATTCAAATTTTTTTTAATAATAGCTAATTCATTAAATGTTTGTAGCCAGCCTGTGGCAGCCACACCACCATTACTACTACTCCAGCAGCATGTTTGTATGTAGCTAAAAGTGTTCTAATTTGTCAAAATTTTCCACACTTGTGTTGGCTACATGTTAGCTAATATGAATATAGACAGTATGAATAGTTAGCTATGTATGTTGTTAAATGTAACTAAACACTTTTTTAACACACATTTATGTACACAGCTTGCCATATTGCTTCATTTATTACTTGCATTAGCTAGCTAGCTAGTTAGTATGTTTTAAACCATGCAAGTGTAGCTAGCTACATCTAGTTATATTAGCTATTAGCTATTGTCTCTGAATGTGCATGTGTGTTGGTGTGTGACTGTGTGTATTGTGTATGTGTGTGCGTATATGTATATGTGTGTATGTGTGTGTTGTATGTTGTGTACTGTGTGTGACTGTGTTGTATTCTGTATGTGTCTGTGTGTGTATGTGTGTGTTGTGTAATGTGTGTGTGTGTGTGTGTGTGTGTAACTGTGTGTGTGTAGTATGTATGTGCAGTATGTACGTAGTTATGTGTAGTGTGTGTGTGTGTAGTGTGTGTGTATATGTGCTATGGCATACAGTGTGTGGGATGTGTGTGAGTGTACATGAGGATGGGTATTGTATGCCTCATAGGCATCACATAGCTAAATGAAAAATATCGGTATTGTGTGATTGGCCGATTAGTTAACTTTGTTTAGGCCAAAATTTATCAATACCTGTGCAATGCCTGCATCTGTTTTAGCCACCGCATAAATAATTTTATAGGTATCCTGTTTGTACCTAAGAAGTTAGCTATAGATATAACATTTTGCTAAAGCTATAAAAGAAATTCTTTGTATAAACTGTAGCTAAGCGTATAGCTACATGAAAATTTGATACATGTATACCAAAATGGCTAGTTCACAGAAAACATCATGTAGCTATAGCTAGTTAATCACATGATTATGAGAACAGTATAGCTATATAGCTATATATAGCTATATAGCTATATATAGCTATATATAGCTATATAGCTATATATAGCTATATAGCTATATAGCTATATATACTAGGTATATAGCTATAGCCTTAAATTTTTAATAAAATAGCTATAGCTATAGCTATTACTATAGAAGCCCTATGGCTATATATATGTAGCTATGATAGTATAATTTTAATTCCAATGTAATTCTCATAGGTCACTAGGCTCTTGTTATTGCAGCTATATTCATCAACAATCAAATCCCTCTTATTGTTGGCATATTAATCTAATCAACATGTACATAAATGAGTTTTCTAAATAATGCAAATTATGACTCTTTACATGCACTTTTTAATCATGTTAATTGAGCCATATAGCTAGAACTTGAACAGTTGCATAGGGATATAGCAAATGTCATTCCTAACTAATAACTTCATAAAGGCTGCAATAAAATTACTTATATATCTGGTGTTAGCATATCCATTATGCTAATATTTTGCGAATATTGTGGACCAAACCTTTGGGTACAGAAAGCAGATGAATAAAACAACGAAACGCTCTATTAAAGCAGTCAGGTTTGCAGTGTGTTACTCTAATAGAGTGATAAAATATTTGAGTCAATGAAACTGTAGAGGATAATGTGGACAGGTAGTTATATATAAGGAAATTTGAAACCTGAGATAATTTCTCAGCCCTATAATAAGGGCAAATTAATTTGCTTATATATAGGACCCCAAAGTTGCTAAGGCCAGCCCAGCCTGGTCATCATGTAGTTAAAATAGCCATGCAGCTGGCTGTAAAAAGTGTGAGGCCAATTGCAATCAGAAGCAGCATCACATCTATATGTATATGCATGCAATAGGGTATTTTTCACAACTATACGATTAGCTTTGTCACTATAGTAATATAATTGGTTAGCTTTACAAATAATGTGATTAAAAAGATGTCCAAGTGACAAAGCCAATCATATAGCTATGTATAGCTAGTTGTGAAAATATCCCATCTTTAATTAAGGGGGCTCGAGTGTATAACAGCGGAATGACTGCTGGACTCAATGGTGCCAAGGAATACCATTACTGCATGTGCGAACTTCGGATCAACTGGAAGTTTGTGCATATAATTTATGTCAGTTGATCCGGAACTTCTGGACCAGCGAAAGCTATAGCTATGCAATTAATCAAGTATTAACATTCAAGCGAATCACTGGCTTTACTATGACCAAACCTAAAATTCTCATTCTTTGTCTGACGATTTTATGGCAGGTGTAAAAACGTCACCTTCATCCATTATATGAAAATCACGTGACTATCGGATATTTGCGAAGCTTGGATAAGATGAATCCATAGATATACACGTGGGCTATATAATGTATGGTGGTGGCCGGAATGTTTATTTCATGATCAGTTTAATCGATCAGTGTACGAGAGAACTGAATGAAATGTTATTTATACGATTTGTCCTTTTGACGTTATTGTCATGTGTTGATCGTTGCTATAGTGAGTAGTGAGAGAACCGTCTTCCTTCCTGGACACGGTAAGTTCTGCATTCATTATATATATATATATATATATATATATATATATATATATATAGTTAGCTGGTTAGTTGTACACATGCATGTGTAAATTTTGCCAGGCCGGCATCTCTTTTGTTTGTGTATTTTCTTTTCTTGTTTGTGTATTTTTTTGGTTGTGTATGTAGTTATTAAATTTTGTTGTACTGTATAATTGTATGTTAGCTAAGTGTACGGTGTATATATGTATGCAATTACAGTGTATGTGTATGTATGTAATCATGTAGTTATATTTATGTAGCTGTATGTATGTATTTTATATTTCTCTGGCAAGGAAGAACGGCCATGGCTGATTGCCAGAGCATAATCTATCAATCAATTAATCATCATCGCCCTCCGCATCACTCACTGCCCCAACTTCCAGTGTGTTTAAAAATCCCACAGATTATGGAAACTGATTCAATTTTCAGTCCCAGCGCAATTTAAATTTTGTGCATTGGTATCCAAAATAACAAAATAGGAGATTTTTGGATTTTCTGTGAATCAGGTAGCTAGCTAGCTATACGTAGACTTTACTGCAAGGTGTTGTAAATTGTGGGCACAATTGAGGGGTCAGTCACTTTTCCTCAGTAATCATGTGTGAGATTTCGAAATCATGCAGCTCTGATTTTAATCTGATTTCTGTGATTTGAAAGTGTCACCGGCATTATGCATGAGATTTGCCGGGTGATCTATGATTTATATTTGAAAGGTAGCTACATATTAATTTCTGGAAATATCAATATGGCCAAGTTTATGAGTTGCGAATCAATGGATAGTGATACCCTTGGGATACTTGTTGTTAATTATATGTTTCAGATCCACCAGCTCCTACATTGTTATGTTTCACCACCTAAATTTTGATGATGTCATCCATTATTGCATCATTTCAACATGCTATTTTAAAATTTTATGCAAGTAGCTAATTACTTAGCTGTGTGTACACTGTATACAACACTTTAAAAACTGTATGAATACTAAAGTACATTTTAATTCTTCACCATTTAATAATAAAGATTGTAATAAATAATGAGCCCGCCCACCTGGGGTAACTCCCTGATCTGAAACATATAATTACCAATAAGTGGCCTAATGTTTTACTTTAACAAGATATTTATTAACAAAGGAAATTCAGCTCTGTAGAGTACAATATAGCTAGCTAAGACTTAACCAGACGTGTGCCAGCAACACCTGACAACTCCAAATTTGATGGCTATATATGGCCCTGTTTATAAATTAATATAGCTGAAATTTGCTTTACTATAAAAGGAATAAACTGTGTAGAGATTACCACTTTTTCTACTCACTTTTTCTACTCACTTTTAGTGCTACCTTAATTAATCACATTTATTATAACAACTTACTAAACCATAAAGACTTCCTTCAAAAGACTGGTAACTGGTTTATTCCTTACTAGGTAGTGATAGACCATTAGTAATATTCATGACTTACCTATTATGACAGCACATCTAACTACCTATATCCCCAAAAACTTTTGGCCACATGAGGCATAGACAATATAAGGCCAAATTATCAGACTAAATAATCTGATATGCATGATCACTTCTGAAATTATACAGACATGTAATTATTTACAAACAAATTGTTTTGATTTGCACGTACTGTGTATAGTGCAAAATTTTTGTCAGAGTATAATATAAGTCAGCCATTGGCTAATTTCTGACCAATTAAAGCATTTGGCAAATCAAAAAATTTAGTTGAACAAATTTAACACACAATTTTATGGGGTTAGAAGTTTGACAAATGGCCAACCATGCAAACAAGTTGATGTTTTAACTTTTACCATCTAAAAACCAGATGCTGTGAAAGTTAAACCACCGTTAATCAACTGCTAATAGTATTTAATGATGTCACAATTAAGTCACATGAGCAAAGACTCACCATTAAGGAACACATAGTAACCTGAATGAATGCATACAAATTTAATTCTTCTGCTTAAACCCTTAGGTCAGTCTTCTTCACAACCCACACAGGACGCCCACTTTAAAACTAAAGCGCTCTGTCTTGTTAGTAATGTACAGTTGAGTAAATGCCTTTTACCGTGAAATGAACGTCAAATACAGCATCACTTTGGCATGAATTCATGACACACTTTGTTACTAAGGCCACAATCATCAGTTATATTGATAGCAAGTGTCATATAAAGAAACTGAAAAGCAGTAGACTTGTCACAGTTTGATTGGTTATTTCACATGAATGGTTTTTAATAGCCTGGGGGCGGGGACACCCCCACAGCCACAAGTACACATACTGATTTCCCAGACGAAAGCAGTTTCAAGAAACCAGACACATGCCAGCCTTTAGTTTGTGTGTCTAAAAACTTTTATGCAAAACAATTATATGCTCTTACGTGCTGGTTGTTTTTTCTTTTTGTTGCACACTTTTCATGGGCTTGTTTGAACCCTAGGATTGTTATTTTCAATTTTTCATTCTATCCATCATGTTTATTTCTCTAATAATTCACTCATTCTATCAATGATTTTTACTAGACCAGCATTCTCCTATGTATGTATACTCTACAAGTCCAACAAAATTTACACACTTCAGTGTACTTGAGAGAAATTTTTACACAACTATTTTGATGATGACTTTATAGCATCGTAAAACTTGTAATAGCTGGTACTTAGGTGGTGCCAGATTCCTCTATCGTCGGTTATTGATTCTAATGATATACATACATCGACACTTCGAAATTGTAACATGTGAGTTTATCAAAATAATTATTAAGGATTAAACTTTTTATGTG
Organism: Nitrosopumilaceae archaeon; assembly: GCA_965207375.1. Lineage (GTDB taxonomy): Archaea > Thermoproteota > Nitrososphaeria > Nitrososphaerales > Nitrosopumilaceae > JAWVZS01. The sequence goes on from CBDBMG010000001.1 coordinate 150,869, forward strand.
ACGTAATTAGATACTGAACAGTTGTCACATTAAACAATTAAACAAATACATGTCATCCACAATGCTCCTGGCCACTGTTCCGTTTCTCCACCTACAACAATTCATATACTATTAGAAAGCATGTTACAAAAAACAAGGTTACATGAATATCTTTATAATAAAATTATATAAGTATATGGCAGTAAATTGTTCATGCTAAACAAATTCATAACTTTTAAGTGTCAAATTCTTCTTTATATGTAGATATCGCCTAAGTGAGATAAAAACATTTTATTAGAGTACATTAGTTTTTATCTACAACCTTACTCTAGTAAAATCATGCTCACACTACTGCTATAAGCCACGTAGGTACATATTTTCAACCCAATAATTGTGACCTGGTATGAGTAAACAGGGCTTATGTGCACATAAAAATTGACCACATTCAAACTTTAATAGCTTTATAAGGAATCATATGACTCTAATATAATTTACACCATTTATGCAGCTTTTCATAGCGAGTCTTGTGCAGCTGTAGAATTCTAAAATCTTAAACAGTAAAGGAGATATGTACTGTTGTATGAATAGGTGTATTTTGTGTACATATAAGTCCGGTTTTCTCATGCCGGGTCACAATAATTATGATTGATGAATATTAATTACTTGCCTTCTCAGTTGTTGTTTTGTTCACACAGTTTTTAATGGCATCTCCTCAGAGGGCTAATATTTTTTTGGACGAGGTTTCAACTTTGAAATTTTTTTAATATTTTCTTCGGATAATTAAAAACAGTTGGTTATTATGGAGGCTGTTTGCTGCACGTGACGTTCGACTTTCCTCTGCTGTACTAAGGATGAAGATTTGATCATGTAATGGGTGTGTTTTACGCAGTGGCAATAATTAAAGTGGACTACTATAACTGTTCAAATGGCGTTACGAGTACATGCTTCACGTGAGTGTCAGTATACTAGCTATTAATGTTTTGTGCATACTTTTCATAATGATATTGCTGTGTTACGATATAGACTCTTAGTATTAAATGGGTAGCCACTATATGTGACCGGATTTTGGAAAACAGTTCCAAATCACACATGAAATCCAGTGTATTTCTGCATGTATTTAATGATATTTCTACTTACGTATGTGTATGTATTTATGGAATATTTCTTACATTCTTTCAGTAATTGGAACATTGAATTCCTTGTAGTGCAACAAAATATTATTGGGAATGCAATACTTTTCATGTTGCAGTGATAAATATACTGAAATAAAAATGTGTGATTTGGAACTTTTTTCCAAAATCCAGTCACATATTAATTTTTATCATCACTATTGTATGCCTGTAGGGAGCCACACAAGTTTGTCTTGGCCGAGCCCTGATGTGACAGTGTGCTCCAAAGAATTTAATATATAAAATCGTAGTATCCAGTGGAGAGATCATGTATACAAGACTACGTATACCATGCAGGAATACTGCATGCTTGATTTATCTGTTCATTGTTCTTGTATTATGTCATGATTCCTTTACATTTTGTGGTTTCTGTGGATGGCACGATGGGACATGGTTCTGCGTTCCTACAGTGTCTTACCAATGGATTCTCTCGCCAGGGTTAGGGTTAGATCCTCTCTTGGATTGGAGTCTGCTTTATGTTCAGATTGTTCACCATTATCAACTGACCTGTTTCAGGGGATCGTGTGTGCACTGGTATAGTGGTACCAGTATTAATGATGGAACTGGTTTCCCTGATGTTCTACTGAATTAGTTGGTTTAGAAGCCATCCACAGTTCAGCCTAGTCTATAAGAGAATGTATGAGGCAGGGGATAAAATTATGTGTATGTTTGTGGCAGGAATAATACATAATAATTGATTACTCAAATTGTTTAATGTTCACAAGCATGCATAGCGGACATGGCACTGCTCCTGATAATCAAAGTATATCAAATTCTTAGACATTATTATGTTGTCCTCCATAGCTACAAATAGATCTCATGACTTGTAAGTCCAATCTCTGAGACTTGTATAAATGGACTACAATACACATATTGTTCAGTAGCTGTTTCCATGGCTAAAATGAATCTAAAAATCTACTATTATGATCATTATTGTTATGCATACCTAATGTTGAATGGTTGCTGGTGGCCTGTCTTTACAGTCATGTGACTACATGAATATAACAGACACAACAATAATTATATACAACTATAATAGCTACCCATGTACTACAAGATGTACCAAGCAAATACAGAAGGTATGTGCAAATATTATAATGTAATGTGTTCGTGAGACAGGCCTGAACAGTAATTGCTGCTGCATAGTAACACCAGCAACTTGAAAGACATGTGCTACATGATCTTTATTGAAAGTAGTAAGTTGAACATCACATGCAGCAAATGCACACATTACTTGCCCAACCATTTGTAATTACCTGCATGAATGGAATTCAACTGGTAGTGTCACATTAGCATTAGGCTCTACCTGAATACAAGCCGTCCTTGATTTCACTGTAGCACAAAATTAAAATCAAGTAGTATTCCTGCTCTCACATGATCTCTGATTTTATATCTTAATTTCTTCAGAGCACACATCAGGGCTCGGCCTATAGACAAAGCTCCTACAGGCATACAATAGTGATGATAATTATACAAACAATATAGTGGCTACCCATTTAATAATAAATGTCTATAACAGCAATACAGTATGTACAAAACATTAATACACACTCACGTGAATCACGTACTCGTGACGCCATTTGAACAGTAAAAGCAGTCCACTTTAATCACTGCCATTGCGTCAGTACTATGAAATACACGTACTTCATGATCAAATCTTCATTCTTAGTACAGTAGAGGAAACTCGAACGTCACATGTAGCAAACAGCCTCCATAATAATCAATTGTTTTTAATTATCCGAAGGAAATATACATTCAAGAAAAATTTCTAAGTTGAAATCTCGTCCAAAATAAATATTAGCCCTCAGAGGTATGGAAACATTTCCATAATGGCAAATTAAATTCCTCTGGGATTTCACTTTTTTCGTCATTTACTGCAGCTATCAACCCAATATATATGGGAAGTTCTTTCTGACTTCTTCTGTTGTGTGTTTCAACTGAGAATGTCTCACATCCATATGCTTTTGTTTAGGATAGACTTAGTTGAGAAATCCAACGCCAACCCATGTTGCTGCAAGAAATCAAGACCTAAAATTGCAGGCATAATGAGATAACTAACCACAAGTTGTACTGGTGAACCCATGTTCTGTATACTGACTGGGGTTCTGACATAATTGATGACTGAAAGTGGTGCACCTGACACTGTCTTTAAGGATAATTGTGGCATTGATTTTGTCACAATACAATATGTTTGTGTTTTGTGCTAACAAGGATATGGATGATCCTGAATCAAGCATTACTTCAGGAACCAATATTTCCTACAATCATAGCTGCTTGTATCTTGGTGGTAGCTAGCTACTGTCACAGTATTAGTGGGGCTGCTTTCTACTGGAGATATCGGTTGCCCCTCAGAGGCATCCCCCTTTAGTTTTCCTGCTGTTGCAAACAGTTTGCTGCTACATGACCCTACCTGTGTACTAATTATCTAACCAAGCAAGACTAGTCAGCTTGTGTTCCAGTTTATCGGAAGATAATACAGCAACATAACACCATAGATTATATTTAATATGGTAAGGTGGAGGCCCCGACTCCATAAAATCTCGTACAGGCCCTTAGAAATCTTGAAATTTGAAATCTATAATTTCAGTATTTTCCAATATTAATCATACAATTGAGCTTTGTTTCTGTCGTAATTCAAAATTTGTAAATACATAGAAATTCATTCAAAAATTGTAAATACAATTTAAAATCTTGCTGAAATCTTTGCAGAAACCTTGAAATCTTGCTCAAAATTGGAATCTTGTACAATATTTTTCAGAGTCGGGGACCCCTCATAGTAAGGTAAGACAGTGTGTGAGACCATGAGCATCGCACAAGCTAGCGAATGGCCACTCATGATAGCTGATCAATTGTACTGAGAACAGTATTACTCTGCAACCCGCTTTAAAATGTAATTTGAAAATATAATTATAAATATTTGAAATCAACTAAAAATCAGGCTGATTTCAAAATTTATACAGGATTTTGGAGAGTGTCGGACCTCTCAGAGAAATTAACCACGAGGATGCCATGATGTGGGCAGCTATAATGCTAGAATACTGCATGGGCTATATTTCGGCTGCTTTGCCTGGGTGAGATGTGGCTTGGTGCAGTGCATGATTCATTTGACAGAAACACTCACGGAAGGGTCCATAGATAGATAGCAGCTATCAGTAGAACAGGTGGCCCATTGTGCCCAGTAGCAGCAATTCTGCATGGCATGGCCTCATGTTTCTTGATAGGTCTGATGCGATCCATTAACAATTATTTGTTAAAGCACACCATTGAAGCATCCTGAACTTGACTTAGTCTACCTTTATATTCATATATAACTACCGGCTGTACATGCAAGGTACTCAACAAGGTGGGGGTCAATCTTAAATTCTATGTAGGCTACAGCTTGAGCCTCAAGGCAGCCACAACAGCAAGGGCTGGGTGTCACTATGTATGATCAAGTGAGAAGGTCAGTGGCACAATTGGCAGGGCTTCATGCAGTATGCCTGCCATGCATGACTCTTCAGTCCTCAGTGAGGAATCGTTGTAGTGTTATGTACATTGCCAGATATTCATCCAGGGCAGCACTGAGTAATGTCTGCGAGCAAAGCAGTAGTTATATATCTAGGCGGGAATATAATGTGGCATTGGTTCTGGCTATAGCAATGGTTCTTAGCTTTGTATACAGTATAATTATTAACAATCAGTCAGATTAAGGAGCCCACATGGTGGTTATAACAAAGCAGCTTAGCAGCAGCAGTCAACCAACTTATGATTTTCCACACAGACTCACACACAGAACATCATTGATGCACAAGGAGGCATGGCTGGATGAGGACGCTTTAGGTAAAGGATTTTTTGGGCAGAGTGTCTTTGGCAGTGTATAATTGCTCGGTTTGGCTGGAGCCAGGGAAAATATTGAGTAGTATACAAATATGCAGCTGCTAGAACATGAGTTAATGATGCAATCACATGATCAGGTGGGAGCAATAAAATCACATGAATGGAAACCCTATGAAAGGAGATGCTTCTACCCAACCACCAAATATTTGTAAGTCTCATCAGGAAGTGAAGGCAACATGTATATATGTGTATATATATGTACAGCTGGCAAATGTAACAAGGCGAGCTAGGGTATGTTTTACTATAGCAATATCTTTTGTTGCAATGATCACCTATTTTAATATTGCCCAGCCCTACTGGCTAGCTAGCTAGTTGCAATCTAGCTACACAATTAAACTGTTCTGCAGCTTTGAAAAATGATTTCCCAAAGCATATCATAATTACCCAGACACTCCAACACCATACCTACTTAACTTATTTATCTACTTAATTGAGCAAGCCAATACACCACAACCATACCCATTGGGGTTTTGCGCCACTAGCAAGCCTAGCGGGCCACTTGTTATCATAAACAATGCACACAAACAGCAAACTCCAAAACAACAAAAAACAGCAAAAAATGCAAGGGTACAAATGCAAGGGTACAGCGAGAGTGAGGGCTAGCAGAAAAACAGCAAAAAATGAAATAAAAAGTTCTGGACTACCCAGCCCTAAAGTAGTCCAAGGGAAAAAACCTGGCGGGTACACTTTAATTTATTTATTTATTTATTTTACCCGCACAGGAAAAAACCTAAAACGCATCACTCTCATGTAACTGTATGCAAAAAAGTCTTTGAGGCATCCCATTGGTTGTGCTCCAGCTGATCACTCTTCATCTTCACCAACACATCAGCCAGCAAAGGAAAACCTCATCATGGGTGGGATGGGGGGCAACCTGCTTAACAATGAAGAACACGTGGCGTAGAATGAGAATTCACACATTACTTACCCTTATATAGCCCATGTCACGTGACCTGTCACTTGACCTCCGATATTTAATGGGAGCTTATTTTCTGTCTAATTCGATTCTCTCAACCGACAGAAAATACATAAGTAATTCATTGTAGGAAGTAAAATTGTTAGAGGCTTGAGCCCTTCATCTGCATGTAATGCCTACACAAGTTACTGAATGGTGAAAGAACGTACGTACCTCTACCTTAGTGTTACATGCTGGAATTGTTAACACTGATTGTTGCCCAAATCCCTGTAATATCTATGGTTTATGGGAGGTGCTTAATAACCAAAATATCATAATATTGTAATCATTGTATCAGTACTGTTAATCACTAGTAGGTATTATTTCCATTATTTATTAACTATTGTATAATTATTTTGTAGACCAAAGTAATGAAGAGAATGAGTTTTATGTGGAATTTATCAGAAATCGATTTGGTAGAAGTGATGAACAAGAAAGGATACCTCCAGTTCTTTGGATCACGACTAAAGAGTCTATGCCAGTCAACTTTGAAGTGTTCACTTTTTTGGACTTATTGCTAGTGGTGTAGCAATTCCTGAACAAGTAACATATATCACCATACCAGTCGGATTTGTTGTGTTTGATTCAACTGAAGATAGTAGTGAGGATACACGGTTTAAAGGAATTCGTATTAAAGCACAGGATAACAGAAGGATTGTTGTCTTTGGTCAACATGAGGAAATAGCATCCAATGATGCTTATCTAGCCTTACCAATGATTTCACTGCCAACAGGAAGGTCTTATGAGTACATTGCAGCATCAATACATGGAGATTCAGGTACTAATTCACAAGCTAAAGATAGTGTGGCTCTAATTATTGGAACTGAAGATGACACTGAGATAATCCTTGAACCATCTGTTCTCATCAGGCATCCCTTTGCTCCAGCACAAACTGGTAGACAGTTTATTCCTGGAGTTTATGTTCAGTTTCGTACTGTAACTATTCAGAGGTTTCAGACATTTTATCTTCAGGTTCGTGGTAGAGATATATCTGGTACTCGCATAATAGCAAATAAACCAATATCTGTTTTCTCTGGAGATGAGTGTGCTGATGTTCCATTAACTAGTGAACCTTGTGACATACTGATTGAACAACTTCAACCAATAGATACATGGGGAACTGAAGTAGTTACAGTTCCACTGAGTACAAGGAGTGGTGATGTACTAAAAGTGTTCGCTTCACAAGACTCTACTACAGTTAACGTTACATATACAGACATCAGTAGTGGCATGGTTGCCAGTGATAGTTTTAGTTTCACACTTAATCGTAATGGATTTAGGGAGTTGGGGGGTACTGCAATATTTGCCACAGGGGCTATTGCTGACTTTGCCTTGATACAGTCTAATAATCCAATTGCTGTATTTCAGTTTAGCAGAAGCTTTTCAACTGATAATAATATAATATCTGATCCATTTATGTTGTTAGTACCACCTTATGAACAATATCGTGACAATTATGCAGTAGCTCCAGCTCCATTTGATCCTTCAATTGAAGGCACTGTTCCAGGACGAGGTTCATATGTTAACTATACTAACATAGCAGTACCAGCTGAGTATTTTAATGCTAGTTTAATAACAGTTAATAACAATCTAATTAATGCCTCAGAGTTTAGGCCAATCAGGAGAGCAGATAACAGCATATGGGCTATGGGGCACAATTACTACTAGATGAAGGAGCTCAAGTGATAAGACATCAAGACCCAAATGCAGCTCTATCAGTAACATTGTATGGATTCAGTAACCAACAGTCATGGGGTTGTACAGGAGGGACAGGTCTTGCTCTTGTTGCTTTTCGTAGGTTGTGTTATCTTTTATTGTATGTAGCTGATTGTTAATGTATCTGTCACATGAAAATGATGGCAGATGGAATTTTAACCAAGACAGCAGCAAGTAATGACTGGATGACTGTTGCTCTATTATCAAAGAGTAATTTCATCTGCCATCATGCAGTACGTGTGAACAAAGTTTGCAACTATGTATAATGAAATTGTGTGACCTCAGTACAGATGTGCCAGCAGCTGCTACAACAGCTATAATCTATTGCCATAGTTGCAGTGCATATATTTTGTTACCACTAATAATCACATAGCTAGCTTGTATATAGCAATTAATCCCAAATTGTATAGTTTTAATAGCCTTGAGCATAGCAATATTCAGTCATTGCACTCTAAAATAGCCAATCAAACTTCCTACTGACTGAATGAGTACTCCATAGTCCATAGAAGAATTTCTCGATGCTATCGTTTTATACTCAACTAGTTAGTCGACTAGTTTATAACAAATGCTAGCGTTGATGCAGTTGAACTTGACTCCCTGCTTCTACTAATTTTATTCAGAAGATGGGATATTTAGCCATCGATGCTATTTCAAATGACATGCCCACTTATCGAGTCATAGTGTTTAGCTGCCTTGTACAGACCTGTGCTATACTGAGGCTTTAGATAAATCAAAGTTACTTTCAGCTGCAGCAGATCGAGATGTGCACGCTGGTGTTGGGTAATGGGGTTTGATAGCAGTTAAACGCATCAACATGCTCACACTCACTCGCGTAACAAAAAGTTTATGAACTAATAAAAACATGCAGTGACTAAATCCCCAACCACCGACCTAAGGTGTCGAAGTCCAGTGCTTTACCAATTGTGCAGTGGATTGCTGTGATCAATGGCTGTCTGGATCGACACAGGTATCTATGGGGCACTCATGTCGAAAAATTAAAGGTCTTAGAAACTTTTAAAAATAAACTTCATCATACCAGAAGACGTAGCTATCACGTCAAGCAAGTCTGATGTCGATCCATGCACCCACGGCCAAGATACTGACCACGGATGGACAGACAGAGAGACAGACAGACAGCTTTTCAGCTTTAATTATATAGTAGATTCTAAATGCGCTGCTACTAAAACAAGGAAGCGAACAAGATTTGCGACCGTGCCTCAGGTTGCGTGCCTCAAGTTAGAGTGGGCATCGTAGGTCGTACTGTGTGATTAGTAGCCAATCACACATATTTTTGTGCAATTCAAGAATGATTGTACACATAACAGTCAAAATTGTATTTTGCTTCACCCCATTCAATTACTTGACTGTTACTGGTACAATGCATGTGATTACCTATACTAATATAGAGTTAAAGAAAATTCAAAATGTTTACCATCAACTATTCAAGCTAGCTATACACAGCCATTCATCAAAACTTTACCAATTAATGACTCATGTAGCTATAACAAATTTTACTTGATAATGACACAGCTACTGGTATAGCTAACTGTATTTAAGTATATAGCTAGCTAGCTACTCTATGAAATTGTCAGCATATTCACAATGGAGCTAATATTTATACCCTCATATGTAGCTAGGTAATGTAAAGATTATTGGTTAATAGAAATTTAATTTTAATTGGTATAGCAACAGATCTACCAATTATTGCTGAGGGACGATGTATACCACAACCAGAAGTTATTTCTAATAATGATGTAACAGTGATGATAGGATCTCCTGCATATATTGCTGATGGATATGATCTCACTATTACTTGTAATATTATTAATGGAATACCTCCAATAAATATTAGTTGATATCGTAATGGAGTAGTTGATTCACCTACAGGAAGCACATCAACTATCACAATATCAAATGTGGACATTAATAAAGATAATGGTGTAGTCTATATCTGTAGAGCTGAAAATGATAAAGGATATGATGAGCAGTTCACTAGTGTTAATGTGTTTAGTAAGTACTTAACAATTGTAGTTGATCACCTAACACAAACCACACCTTGAATGCATGGTCAAATTATACTGAGAGTCCATATGAAAGTGAATGATGGCAACAATGAGGATGCAGCCAAAGCTTAGCACAATGCATTATTATATATGTATATGGACACATTATAGGTTTTTTCAAACGATTTATTCTAATTCAACTGTAGCTCTACTGCTTGCCAAATTTGTCTTTTAATTTGAAAGAAAATTGTGTCCATATACATTATTCTTGGTAATGGCTGCCGCTGCATATTCTACAACAGCATGTGTGTACAGTAACATATAATAGCTATCTTATCTGAAATATTTAATTAACAGATCATTGGTAGCTATTAGTGAAGCTATGTAAAAGATCTGGTAATGCTGTATGAACATGCAGTGCCATGGATGACATAGCTAGTTATACCCAAACAAAAACAGCATGGCTGTAAAAAGTGTGAGATCAATCAGAAGCAGCATTGTAACAAGTGACCAAAGCTTTGGTATTAAGTAAGGTCAAGAAGTTAAAACTAGTAGCTAGTTAACAGGGCATTTTCACAACTATGATGGGCTTTGTCACTTGGCCATCTTTATAGCTAGTATAACGAAAAGATGGCCAAGCATTAACGCTAATCATAGTTGTGAAAATGCCCTATGAATTAGCTATTAATTTTAACTTCTTGGCCTTACTTGATATCAAAGCTTTTGGTCACTTATAACTTGTTACAATGCTTGTTTAGGACATCACTGCTTTTTGTGCCTATACATAAACAGATGTTATAGTTTTATAAGCAAGTCTTGACGAAACCTAATATAAAGTATGTAGAGTAATTAAATTTTGTAAAGTGTCAACAAAAACTTAAACATTATAGGGAGGAGCAAGTTAATATTTTACTTGTATTTCATCAACCATTATGAGTCATGTATATGCATGTAGTATACGTACCTAGCTTAGATGTCAGAATCCACTAGGATGAGCAAGAACTTTATACTGATTTACCAGACTCAGAGTAAGGTAATAGGTAAAATGTATAGCTAATTTACACCAATATTGTATTTTCCCACTTACAGAAGATGATGTTATATGAATACTGAGTGCTAGCTGAAGTGCAGCTATATCATGTGCCGTAATATAATTTGTCACATTAACTACAATTAAGCAAATGCATGTCATCCACAATGTTCCTGGGCAGTCCTGGCCATTGTTTGGCACCCGGACCTATTGAAAACACAACAATTCATATAGCTAGTTATGTAAGATTATATACAATAATAGAATTAGCTATATAAGTGTATGATAACTATAGCTTTGTGCAAGTAGCTACTCCAAATGTTTAAAGCTTAATTTTGAAAAATTCGCATGTCACAGACATTAATTTTCCTCTGAGTTTTGGCAACTTTTGTCCTTCTGTGTAAAAGTTTTTCTTAAGTGCACTGATGTATTTGCTTAACTCTAAAAATTGTTTGACTCGTAGAGTATAGCTACATAGGAGAAATGCTGGTGGTAGAAATTAATGAAAAGAATGAGTGAGTTATTAGACAACCAAGTGTGATGTACAGAATGAAATCTGAAAATAAAAATTCCAGGGTTCACACAAGCCCTCGTAAAGTGTCCAATGAAAATAAAGAAAGAAAGAATTAGAAGAAAAAGAACAACTGCTAGGTAAATTTTTTTAATAGAAGGAGGACTTTATAACCCTGTATATCAGAAGACTGGCAGGACTGATTTCGATGAACTTCGAGTCACTGATTCTACATTAAATGAAGGTATTAATTCTTGAGTAACAAGCAAATCAGACCCAAAGGGATGGTTTGTCATGTGTAGTTACACAACGAGCACCAGAAAACTTACAATGGCTGGAACTCAGGAATGGTGATGCCGATATCCTTCATTATCATTATAGTATGAAGGTCTGTGATAATTAAATGATAACTTTTATGGCAGCTTATCTACAGCATTGGCTAATTTTTGAGCTTTGCTACGTGTAAATAATTCACTCAGTCGTCATGTACTGCTGCTTCATCTTCTTGGGCTCGCAACTCACTATCCTGAGTCTTGATACACAATCGTGTGTCTCCTCATTGTATCAATAGCTAATGATATACATATAAGAGTGAGCTATTAGCTATTTAGTTACAGGTATATCAAAATGATGTTTTACTGTTAAAGTTTGTATAATCAGTTTTCCTGTTACATAACAAAGTGATGTAGCTAATGTAATTGTCATTGTTCTAGCTCCATTGTGTTCTCATGAAGTTTGTAGATCTAGAAGAAATATCTTGTGCATAATGTAAGTTTCCTATGTATAGGTAATAATAAACTGTATTTACGTATGACTATAAATTGTGTTTAAACAGTATATTATCATATGTAGGTATTTTAATTGCAGTAGCACTTGTTTATAAGGATCCAGCTTAAGAGAAATGAAATATATAATACATGATTGTGATAGATAACGATAACACACTAAGTCCTTCATCTTATGCATGATCAATCATCTGGCTTAGCTGTGTAGGCAGTTCCATACAGTAGCTACCCAGCTGATGTCAGTAGCACTTTTGTTTATTTGTATGTTTGATTTTTACTGGAAACAGTTGACTACAATAAGACTGAGTGCATCAACATACCAAACAACGTGCATAGATAGTCAGTAGCTACATAGTTCATTGATTTAATGTGTTAATTAATTACACACACACACACACACACACACACACACACACACACTCACACTCACACACACACACATACACACACACACACACACGCACACACACACACACACCACACACACACACACACACACACACACACACACACACACACACACACACACACACACACACACACACACACATACACACACCTACTTACTATATACCCCATAGCCCTAACTCTATGTGCTTGTGTAAACCTCAAATGGGATATTGCTCTGCTGCATATTACTCTACTGAGACACGACCACTCCCAGAAAGATGTACAAGATGCAGAATTCCTACTGACTTGGAGTGTTTAAAGACATGGTCTCAATGTGTTAAGAAACAAGATTAAGATGCTCATGGCTGAGTAAGTCCTATAGCTAGTCAATAAAACAGTGTAGCTAATGATGTTAACATAACTGGCTAGCTGTGTTCCTGTGAAATGTTCATTATAGCTAGCATACAGGCTATACAGGTTATAGGCAGTATTCCATGCAACTATACTGCAGTATTTATGGGACAATATTTGATAGCTGCCATCCTAAATATTGTAATTTAAATGGTTGTAGCTATATATAGCCATCTATATACGTAGATATAAGAATATACATCCTACATAGTACGCCATAATACAGAATGCACTGTAAAGTAAGACTTTAATATAAAATGGCAGCCAAAACTATTGTATGATTCTGGTTGTCATTTTGTATGAAATTCCTTAGGTAGCTAATTCTTATTATCTGCTGTCATTTATACAGCCCACACGACGTATAAAGACTGCTGCTAACTTCAAAATCTACACCCACCCTTGCTAACTACTGGGATCAGTGGACTGCATGAATTTAGTTTTACTACAATTTATCTTTTATAGTTAGTTTTTCCCACATAACTAGTGAACTGATTATTTTAATGCGGCTATGCACTCTTATGTTGCAATCTGTATACTGTAGGAAATTACAGCATTTGATTTAAATGATTTGTTGTTCTTGTTCATGAAATAACATAATGGTCATATAGTAGCAATATCAATTATGTAATAGTTTTGGAAAATTTTCCTCCTGAAAAATTTGATTACACAAGTGGCACAAAGACTCGTGCCAGTACCAAATAACCTGAAAATAGAAATTGTAGGTTTTATGGTAAACTTTCAGGCTGTGTGTCTTGTTGTCCATGTAGTTTCCTGGTAATTTAAGTAGCTAGCTATAATTGAGATTTTTTGACATACAAGATGTACTGAAGCACTAGCTATTTATCTATACCATTGCTTCTGGAGTCAGTTTTAGATTGTAAACAGGATGTTCCTATTAGTTTTTCCGCTGTTTATCGGTTACCATAGATAATGATGCAATACATTCATACATATGTCATTGTTTATCACATGTTCCATGGTTACTAGCTATGGAAGTAATAGTGACATACGTAAATGGAGATTTGTCCACTTCATTTACGGATAACCGTGTGTATATTGCACTAACATCATATCAACTTGAAGCTAATGCTCAGCCCTATTTGATGCTGCAGCTGAAAAGTGAGTAGTGGATATTTATAAAAATCACTTGATTTCACTACATATAGCTATATAGCTATTTTCGAGAGGTTTGATGGCACAACACGCTATAGCTGTAGTTAGGTGAAATACAATCATAATACATTATAATTATTTTGCTGTCAGCTGTTGAACAAATCTGTTTGTGCATGTTTACACATGAATGATGATTATTGTTGATCATGCGCAATATTAAAAGTATGCAACCTATATTATTAATTCACAAACTCTTATTATCAATCTTGTTCATGAAAAATTGCTTGACTTACATATACGTAGATCTTGGACTGAAATATGGTAGAACTAACAATATTATATTCGAAGTGGATATTTCACCTAATTATGCTTTGTGGCAAAATAGTACAAGTTTACTAGTAGTACGTATATATCTCATCTCTCCTAAATTACACATGCCTAGGCCAAAGTAAATTGTGACCAAGTCTGCGAAAACCAGCCTTATCTGCACGCATGTCAAATTGGACCTCATTTTGAGCCTTTCAAATTTATTATCTCTTTTTTCCTAACTTACTATAGTAGTCTATCAAAACTTTCATCATATACACAAAATTTCCTAAGGAATTCAATAAAACTTACAGATATTGTATGACCCACACAAAAAAGAGGTAGGTATGATAAAATGTATAATTAGGTGTATTTTGTGCAGATAGCTAAGACCTGTTTTGCGGACTCGGTCACAATTAAGGTTTTGCATGCGGCAGTCAGCTGGCTAGCTAGCTAGCTATAAGCCTCTCTTTATCCATCCAGAAACGGCGCCACGTGCTTCAAACTCCAACCTCAGTAAACCACACCGGTAATCTTTCGTGTGATGAACACACATACCAGCCTTATATGGATTGTCAGTAAACTCTACCGATTATTCTTTGTGTGATGAACACACGTACCAGCCTTATATGGATTTCAGTAGTTATTCTTCGTGTGATGAACACACGTACCAGCCTTATATGGATTGTCAGTAAACTCTACCGATTATTTTTCGTGTGATGAACATACGTACCAGCCTTATATGGATTGTCAGTAAACTCTACCGGTTATTCTTCGTGTGATGGACACATGTATCCTTTATCGTACCATCAATGGCCAAAACGACCATTTTCATTTATGGTGACTAGTGTCCTAGTGTCTCAGAATTAATCAGGGAATGTAGGCATCAGAGTCAGTCAATTGTGCTTTATTGAATTCTCTACAAAATTAAGTTTCAACTCCTATCACCGGCTGGCTTCATTGCTTATAGACCTAGCTATATACTACCAAGAATTAGCTACTTAATACCTACCATATATCATTCACTTTAGGTGTGATAGTATAGCTTATTATTAGCTACTATTTTTGTTGTATACGTAGCTACTCAGTGCCGGATCACTCGATATCTGATTATAACAACACTGCAGTATGTGTAATACAATGTTAGCTACTTCAGTTATAAAATGATTACTCAATACCTTACTTATATTACACATGCTGTCCATGCAAAGTGTTAGTAGCTAATACTTTACAATTTTTCATACTCCAATACTTTTACTGTCTATACTATCATGGAATTATACATACATTACAATCTTTATGCTACTAAACTATAGCACAAAAGATATCTAATACTGAAACAACATTGCATGTGACTACTGCATGTAATCATCATAGCAGTATACGTCTCTGGATCTTTTCAAGAGCAGTAACAACCTGTTTAGTCCATGAGCATCATGCATCATGATGTAGAAGCTTATTCATTTGTGGTCTATGACCATAGGTAGCTAGCTAAGCCATATAGTTAACTTCCTCTGATGTAAGTCAGTTGAGATTATTTTAAGGTGTATAGTCTACTTTCCAAGATATAGCCGTGTTTTGTAAATATTGGTTCCATTTCATGTGGCCAGCTAGTCCACTTTTTAGGCTTACATGACACTTAAACATTATATCAATAACCTCTAATAGAGCAGTCAAACATTCTATTAATTCAGCCAGGTTACAAGCTGCATATATAATAGCTAACAGATAAATAAACAAAATACGTTATCTGGCCTGTGACAAGTCTGTCTGAGTCCTTGCCTCCATACTCCTCCAGTTTTCCTTCTTGTATATTATATATTTACTAGTTTCTTTCATCTCCATAGCAACATTTCAAGTTGACTGTTGTTAAGCAGTTGTGCTTGCAATTGAGATCTCAAAGCAAGCTAATGCTAAAATATTGGTATCCTGAAACCTTTAACAGCGACGTGTTTATACAGTAGACACTGACTGCTGCATGGTGGATCTTCAATACACACCCACCTGGAACACACATGCCAAGTTGTTGTGTGGCTCTATACAAACATACAATAAACCAACGGTGATAATTTGTGGCTACAGTAGTTGGGACATAGACTAGTTACTCACATGAGACATACCAGCATGTTGTGAAGGCTAGTCATGTGTGACCTACTCGGCTGTCATAGTAATTTAAACTTTTGGCACATAGCTACAAAAGGCAACAACTTCAATTTCATGAGGTCACCTGAGCATTTTATGATAATCATATTTAAACAGTGCTATCGTGGATTGCGCATCCGTTGTCAGTAACTGAATGGATCCCTGAAACTTGATTGATTATTTTGAACAAATTAGCCAATCAAATTTCAGGGATTTATTCCTGTTACTGACAACGGATGCGCAATCCACGATAGCACACTTTCATAAACATCACATGATTCATAGGATGTCTGTACACCGTATTTAATATCGTTGTTGCATCACGGGGCTCCTTGCCACAATCACTATAAACGGTACACTGAAATGAAACTAAGTGAATCCTAGACAAGTTGTGTTTTCCTTAATCAGGATCATTCTGCCACTGATATCAATTGGCATGGAAATAATTCTTGATCTATTGATTTAATGAACCAATGTATTGATATTGTTGATTTGGCTTCACACAAATACTTTGATGTGCTAATTGTCTGACACCAAACCACTGAGTGTTTTTATATTACCCGGTAAATGACAGTAATATTTTCTATATTAAATACCCAGTGCACCAGAAATTACACTTTATTATTACCTTCTGGCTGCATCCACATATTCAACACTCATCAAACACTAGGCCTGAGTCTATTATGCTCTGAAAATTGCCTATTATGCTTTTTGGCATTGCTCCAATTTTGTGCCTATTATGCTAGATTTTATGCTACTCCACAGTCAATTATGCTAGTAATAATACACAGTTTAATGCAAAAACCTGCCTAAAATCTGACCTGTCACATGCCAGTAGTTGTTATAACCATTTTAGTGGTGCCTAATATAATATAGCGACTATAAAGGAGTTGTAGAAGCTTAAACTGTGAAGCATTGCCTAGCAGTGGAGCTGTGGAGTAAGAGTATTTTATAGTTTTTAGATTGTAAAAATGTTGAAATTAAGTTTAAATATGCAGCTTGCGCCCGCATTTGCAAAATCATGCCTATTATGCTGGCATTATGCTTGATGCTTTTGCACACCTATTATGCTAAAAATTATGCTGGCATAATCGACTCAGGCCTATCAAACACTCATGCATAAGAGTAATATTCCTTCACCAGACTTTCTCACTATGTGGTATTAAATTGTGATCTAGCCATGAAACTTTGTGGCTCAAATTTGATGGTTGCTTGATTGTCGGGATTAGCCGAGAAGATTTAAATTTATTCACTATGCACTGTATCATATGCATATTTTGCCCGCACATGTATTAACAATAGCATTGCCAAGGGTTCTGAGCCCCACCCAACACCAAGTGGAATAGGTCATATCCACAGAAAGCAGATCGGTATATCTACTCTAATAGAACAGTCAATTGATGTGTTACTCTAATAGAACAGTCAATTTATGTGTTACTCTAATAGAACAGTCAAATATTGGAGTCAGTGTAATAATTAAGCCTAGCTACACCACTGCGTGTGTAGGCTATCTATCCCATATGCATATCAGGGATGTGGCCACAGTAGTCGACAGCAACCAGTACTGACCACTACTACAACCTCACTGACCAGTAGCTACTAAAATTTGTCGGCATAATGCTTCTACTTGCCAGTGACTACATCATAAAGTTATTAATTTAATATTAAAATATCTGCATAAGTGAAAATGGTTCACTTTAATTACTATAAACACAACAAAAGTGTCTAGCTACAATAAGTTGCAGAGACCTAAAATTCCTTTATGTATTGATCATTGTAGTTACCGTATAGAGCAAAAGTTTGATGATGGAAAAGTTGACGAATTTGATGAATGGCTAGCGATTCATCAAAGTTTTTCCCTACAAACCTTTATCTCTTAATGTTTCTCCTATGAAACCCACAATCAATTCATCAAACTTTTGTGAATGATTCATTCATCAAAGTTTTCCCAGTCAAACTTTCATGCTATACAGTATGTGTAGGTGTATATTGCAAGATGAGTAGCCTATAATGGCAAAAATATATGCTACATATAATGAAGTTGTTAGCTATGTGTATAGCTAATGCATTCACTGAACTGCTGCATGACAATCAAAGCAGTAAAATAAAATAAAATGTAGCTAATCCGATTTAAAATGTTTCCAGCATTTGAAGGGTATAAAATTTTGTTCTACAACATCTAGCTACAGCAAAAGCTTTGGTCTGGAAAAATCCTTTTTGGATTTTCAAGTTGGCTATAGACCATGATTATACTGTAGTTTCTCTTAAATAATTATTATTGATGTTCACTTTTAGGCACTGGTGATATGGGGTCAGCAGACATTTCCACCAGTCACTCCAACCTTTCCCCCTCCTCCAACAATGACTACTGGTATAGTTAATTTACTATCATAGCTAATTTATTACTTGAATGACAATAAATTGAATTTAATAATGCAGGGATTGCTATTCTGTCTGAGGAGCCTGACACCTTGTCAATCTGCATATGAGGTATATAAATCAAATTATTTCAAATTTTATGATTTAGTTTGTAACAATCGAGTAACAATGGTGCCCAAAATGTTTAGTATGATTACCGGTGAAAAAATCATGCAAACTACTGAGAATGAAGAACTTTGAAATAGTCACATGTTACAACTGAAATGCAAAAATATTTTGTTTTATGAAGATTTCTAGAAACAAAAGTGATTTATGATTTACACTAGAGTGTACAAGGTTTACAAATATGTCGGGCCCCTCAATTCTGCCACAAATGTAAGGAAACAAGGAACACAATTCTGGTATGAATTAATTATGTTTATTCAAATGTCTGTCAATAATATTATAAGAGATTAAGTTTTCAAAAAAGTCAATAATTATAAAGTGATGCTATAGTGAAAATATGGAATCGATATCTTCTATCTACAGAAAGTTATGCACAAAACAATTTTATGGAAGTGTATGCCTTGTTGCACTATATTTCCATCTGCACCAACATTTCCTATTCTGATTGTCACACTTGCTTTGCTATGTCTTCATTATTAAACTTCTTTGCCAAAGGGCGTTGACATTGCATGAAGGTATTAATATTCCACACAAGGTGTTAACATCTCACTTTGGGTACTGAGCCACATGCCTATAATGTGATCGCTATTAATAATGCCATTTGTATGATTAAGGATAACTGCAAGGAACAATATTTTCAAGCAATAGTTCAAGTACATGCGATAATGCAATTTCTAGATGTTTTGGTAAAACATGTAACTAGTCTCATATACTTCTGAATTTAAAAACTTTATTATTTCTTGTAGTTCTGAGGCATCTTAACGAATGTTATTGAGAGATTTTTAAAAATTATAAAATATGTTTAAGTTATGCTGATTTATATTGAAAAAACAATAGACACACTGCAAAATCTATACTTTTTCAGTAAAATTACTTAGATTACTAATAGTGTATGTGATGCTTTCTAAAGGTTTGACATGATTTATCAGACATAACCTTGACGTGCTAGAACAGTTTTAAATAGCTTTACAACTTATTGTCAATTTCATATTTCGGAGCTAAAAATTTTTTGGAAGTACATGCCTTGTTGCACTATAGAGCTATAGCCTTGAAGGCTATACACCCAGTGATTTAAGTAATAGGTCAATCCCTGTTGACAGGCTAGGCTGGCAGATGAAAATCTAGTAGTTTTCAAAACATTTTAAATTTGATAGTGGGCCAAGTTAACAGTATTAGGTTGTGCCACTAGTCGGTTTTCTGTGTTTTGATTTTATAAAATTGTTTTTCAAGGTGCATGTTTTCAGAAGTCATTCATTTTCATAACAATCCGATAGTAATTTTATAAAGGTTGTTTTCAAGCATATTTCATTTTCATGGCAATATCTGTATATAATGAAAGCCATCTGTCTCTATCTATTTGTCTCATAACACTGAGTCAATGATAACTCAGTTATCTCTGCATTGATCAACGCTGGACTTGCATGTGATAGCTGTGTCTTCTGATGTCAGCTCTAAAAGCTTTTAAGAGCTGTAATTTATGTTTTACCATCTAAAATAACCAGGCACTGCGTAACTTAAACCACTAGCTATTAATCTACTGCCATTCAATGTATTGCAATAGCATTTTAATGAGCAAAGACTCATCACTAAGGAACACCAAAGATAGTATAACTCCGTACAGAGTTATACTATCTATGATTAGAAACTGAAAAACAGTAGGATTTGTTATTGGGTTCGTTTATGTGAATGGTTTTTAATAGCCTAGGGATGGACAGACAGACAGACAGACAGACCGACACACAAAACCAGAAGCACGCCTGACAGAAGCAATTGAAATAACCATTAGCACATGGCAAAATAGTCATTAGTTTAGTGCTTATATAGGGTCACTGGAGATAGAATCTGCTGCATTCAGATACTGAAGCAACTTGAGTTCCTGGCTCTGAAAGCAAAAATCAGGAGCAGGAACACTACAAGTTCATCTATAGCTGTGCCATTATGATATAGTATCAAGACTCACGATACTGAGTCGCAAGGCCAAGATTAAGCAGCCGTACGTATACGCGACGAATGAGTCAGTTATTTACACATAGCACCGCTCTGAAAATTGTAAATGCTCTAGCTAAGGCGCCATGACAGTTATCGATTAGTTATTAAGGACTCGGTACGTTCTAACTATATAGAATTAGAAACCTGACAATGGAGGAAACCGGCACCACCAATCCTAAGTACTAGACATTGCAAGTTTTATGGCACCCGTTTGTGCGCCCACGCTCGAAAAACCATCCCTTTGGTGACCATTCACCTATTTACTAGACAAGTAGTACCTTTAGTGTGTGAAGAATTGTTGTTCTGAAGTTCATCAACATTGGTCACATCTAACTTCTGCAACAGCCATACAAAGTCCTTCTTCTCATCAAAAAAAGTTTTACGTGGCCATCGTTTTTTTCTTTCTTTTTTTCATCGCACACTTTTCGTGGGCTTGTGAGCCCCAGCGTGAATCCCGGAATATATATTTGAAACACTCATTTAGTACATACACTTATTTGTCTAATGACTCACTCATTTCTGCATGCCGGGATTTCAGCCAACTTTGTATCAACACTTCTCCTATGAATGCTCTACCAGACAAACAACTTTCAGATACCTGAATCTATTTGAGAGATACTTTTACACTGCATGTTGATAGTTTCAATAACTCAGACCCCCTCTAAATCATTTGAATGAAATTTCAGATACACAAACTATATTGATATATGAATCTTCAGTATAAGTTTAATTATGACACTTCAGTTTGTCAAAATTAGGCTTTAACCATTTCATTCATCCATGATAATTATGCCAAACAACAGCAGGTGAATAGTGGCCACACATTATAAATAGGAGATCACTGTCACTGTTAGCATACACAAAATTTTATTTAAAACATTATACTATTGTCTTCTCCCGTAAATTGATCAACAGTAGAGGATGGCAATGATGTCACACATGCTACACATGACTGAGCCTTCATTGAAGTTATCAATTGTTCTCCAGCTACATAGCTAACAATTATATTAATAACACATACTTTATATGTTCATTGGCTACTTGGGGGAAATACAAGGGAAACACCCAAAGTATTAACTTGCTCCTCCCCTTTAAAATTTAATTACTCTGCATACTTTATATAAGGTTTCCTGTCAGGACTTGTTTATAATTATATAATCTGTATTTGAATACTTACAAAAAGCAGTGATATGCTAAACTAAAACAGCCTGGCTGTGAAAAAGTGTGAGGCCAATCAGAAGCCACAATGGTTATAAGCGGCCAAAAACTCTGATATCAAGTAAGGCCAAGAAGTTGAATATTTTTTAAGAATCCTTTTACTTGAATGACATACAACAGTTTACAGGGCATTTTCACAACTATGATTCTTGGCCACTTTTTTGTACCATTATCTTTTGTAAGGTGGCCAAGTGACAAAGCCAATCATAGTTGTGAAAATGCCCTGTAAACTATTGTATGTCATTCAGGTAAAAAGGATTCTTAAAAAATGTTCAACTTTATCAATCTATTCTAATAAAGCAGTCACTATATTTGGTGGCTGCACTATTAGAGAGTATCAATATTTCATAATAATTATTCATTACGTAGATTTTCGAGGGCCATAAATTTCGCTGTTTTCGTGGTCAACTTGTCATCCACAAAATTTAAATCCTCGAAATTTCATAAAACAATCATACGTAATATACACATCACATAATGCAGGATGCCAACTCTGAGGCTAACCCACCAGTAGGCAATCATTATATGAGACATCCACTAATCCAATCTACATACATGACAGTAATTTATCCCACTTCACAGTTCATCTGGCCACAATGAGGCAAATAACTAACAAATCTTTCAAATTTTAAAAGAGGAATAGGGATTAATCTTCACTGCATATAGTAAGGAAACAATGACCATTTTTGTGTTGAATCCTACTATTAAGCAGAGGTGTATAGGCCGTATTGGTAATGCTTCAACAGGTAGATCATGGCCAATTGATCTTTCTTTTTTCTGTCTGAATATGGCTCCTATCACATTCTCATGTATCGTAACAAGTGAAATCTATAGGAAGATATTCTATTTATGGGTGCCACTACTGAATGTTAATCACAGGCAAAACAAGTTACCAAACTGAACTAGCCAAGTACAGGCCTGTATCCAGAAATTTCTGTTGAGGGTCCACAATCCAGGAGCGGTGAAAGAGCTTAAATACACGATGTATGCACATGAGGGATTCCATACACAAATTATTCTCTATTGCATGATTATCAAATACATACAACCCACAGACTTGACTTATTCAAGGAACACAAGTGAAATATACCACACTGACTTCTTTATTAGAATGACTGTTTTATTAGAGTATATTGATCCAGCTTTTGGTTCAGTGACATCAGTTATTTTTCCCATTCTTCCTACCCCCTGCTATTAAGTACTACCACATTGATGATACCATAGTATATATTATCTATGATGATACAGGCATATGACAAAATATTCACTTAGCTATGGTTAACAAATATCAGATACCTATGTTGTCTGAATCCCATTATAATTATTATAATTATAGTGATAAATGGATCAGTGGCTGTGCTTGTTGGAGAACCTGTTACAGTTGGAGATGATGTACGAGTGACTATTGACTGTAGTCCACTGATAGATGATGCAATTGATAATGGTATTCCAAATCCCACTGTAACTTGGTTTAAAGATGGAGCTGAACTCTCAAATGCATATGTACCAAAGGTTGAAATATCTGCTGATAAAAGATTTTGTATAATCACTGACACTTTATTGGCTGTTGGTGGTCAACTTGGAAATGCTGGCCAATATACTTGTGAAGTTTGTGATGGCACCATTTGCATGAATAAAACTAGTTGTCTGTTTGTTTGTGGTAAGGCTTAATGTTAACTACTGAGGAATGTTCTATATAATATATACCTTTTGTATATTTAGCACCGCCAGTATCACTACCAATGATATTTCCAACTGTTATATCATTAACATGTGGACAAAACATTACCATTGAAACTTTAGTAGGAGTAGCTTCTCTTGTTATTCAGTGCATTTTATCATTTACTTTGACTACAGCAGAAGTTTATAAGGATGGTGAATTAGTTAGTAATAATTTTTCACTGACAATTACGCCTGCTAGCAATGCTGATTTTGGTACATATACTTTTGTAGCATCAACTGAAGGGTGTGGTTCAACTAGTGCAGTGTCTAGAGTCAGTTTTATAAGATTTATATTTCAAAAGTGGTACACTACAACACCACATATTTGTATAAGCATGGCATTGAATTGATGGGTATCTACGTATACTTTAAAACACAATACAGAAGAAATTTTCACATGGTATGCATGCAGTAATGTTCAACCTCAGTAATTGTGCTTAGTGGTATTTCAATTACTGAACTGGTTTTCAAGTAAAATATCTCAGTTTTCTCTGCTTAACTTACAACTGTTCATTGCTTTTATACATTACCATAACTTTTGTGCTTTGTGTTATGTGTATGCTTATATGCTAAACAAAAACAGCCTGGCTGTAAAAAAGTGCGAGGCCAATCAGAAGCCACAATGGTTATATTAGCGACCAAAAACTCTGATATCAAGTAAGGCCAAGAAGTTGAACATTTTATTAAGAATCCTTTTACTTGAATGACATACAATAGTTTACAGGGAATTTTCACAACTATGATTGGCTTTGTCACTTGGCCACCTTTTTGCACCATCATCTTTAATAAGGTGGCCAATTGCAAGTGACAAAGCCAATCATAGTTGTGAAAATGCCCTGTAAACTATTGTATGTCATTCAAGTAAAAGGATTCTTAATAAAATGTTCAACTTCTTGGCCTTACTTGATATCAGAGTTTTTGGTCGCTTATAACCATTGTGGCTTCTGATTGGCCTCGCACTTTTTTTACAGCCAGGCTGTTTTTGTTTAGCATATCACTGCTTTTTGTAAGTATTCAAAAACAGATCATATAATATAAACAAGTCCTGACAAGAAACCTTATATAAAGTATGCAGAGTAATAAAATTTTAAGGGGAGAGGAGGAAGTTAATACTTTGGGTGTTTCCCTTGTATTTCCCCCAAGTAGCTAAAATGAATATATAAAGTATGTGTTATTAAATATAATTGTTAGCTATGTAGGTGGAGAACAGTTGAGAACTTCAATGAAGCCGGCTACATCATTGCCATCCTCTACTGACAGTCTGTTGATCGATCTATAGGAGAAAACAATATTATAGTGTTTTAAACAAAAATTTTATATGCTAGTAGAGACAGTGGTAATATATTTTGTGTATCTGAAATTTCATTCAAATGATTTAGAGGGGGTCTGAGTTATGGAAACTATCAACATACAGTGTAAAAGTACCTCTCAAATACATTGAGGTATTTACTTTATGCTGAAAGTTGTTTGTCTGGTAGAGCATACATAGAAGAAGTGTTGATACAAATTTGGTTGCAGAAATGAGTGAGTTATTAGACAAACAAGTGTATGTACTAAATGAGTGTTTCAAATAGAAATTCCGGGATTCACACGGGGGTCATGCGCAAGCCCACAAAAAGTGTGCAAAGAAAATGAAAGAAAAAAAGCCACGGCCGCGTAAAATTTTTTTGATGACAGGAAGGACTGAAAGGACTTTGTATGGCTGTTGCTGAACCAATATTGATGAACTTCAGGACAACAATTCCTCACACACTATATAAAGGTACTATTTGTCTAGTAAACGGGTGAATGGGCACCAAAGGATGGTTTTTCGAGCGTGGGTGCACGAACGGGCGCCATAAAACTTGCAATGGCTGGTACTTAGGATTGGTGGTGCCGATTTCCTCCATTGTCGGGTTACTAATTCTATATAGTTAGAACATTCTGAGTCCTGAATAACTAGACGATAGCTGTCGTGGCGGCTTAGTCACAGCATTTTCAAATTTCAGAACGGTGCTACGAGTAAATAACTCACTCATTCGTCACATACGGCTGCTTCTTCTTGGCCTCATGACTCACTATCGTGAGTCTTGATTTCTAGCACTGCATTAGTTATGATATCGGTGAAGTTATTCTTTAAGATCAATGAGGACATGCATGTCATATTATTTGCAAACATTGAGTAGATTCCTGTTTGGAAACATGCAGTCTTAATTGTGACTTGACCATCAAGCATGCTGGCGAAGTGAGTGAGTGTCAAGTATAGAGGTTTATAAAAAAGTATCAGTTATCTATGGTATAACAATGTATCGATTACTGCCAGCTCAGGCGCTTATTTGATAAAACCCTGCGTGATAAGAAGATGTAAGCCACAATGGTACAGTACTACGTAGCTTGGCTCACACAACTTTAAAAAACCTTATTAGAGAAGGAGCAATTGCAAAGATTATTTTTATAATTTGCAACAAATTGATGAGTTCCTGTGGAGGTTCCTGTTTTCCGTTCCTGCTCCCAGAATTCTACCCATTTAAAAGCAAGTATATGATTATTATCTCTGTTACTAACTGTTGTCACCCTTTGGAATTTTACACCAATAACATTATTGTATTTTATTTTCCATATATATAGCACAGATAACCATGCATACTTTATTTTCCATACAGCACTTTATGGAAAATAAAGCATATTAGTCCTTTTGATTTGCTCACTATTATCATAAAAACAGACCCATTGCATAAACATGCTGGCTATAGATATACGTACATATGATACACTTTATCTTAATTGTAATAGTCATTAACTATATATAAATCACTTTATCAATGGAATGTTACATAAAATGGTTATTTTTAGTTATCACTGTGATGTTTGAGCATTCAATATACAAAGTTGATGAAGATGCTGGACCAGCACAACCTGTACTAGTTCTCAATTGCCAATCATCAATGGAATGTAATGTAACAGTGTTTAACACTAATGGATCAGCTAGTGGTGAGTACTGTAGTATGTATAATTATTTGATTGACTATTAATACTATAATGGTATGACTAACATGTTACAGGAGGAGGTTTTGATTATATTTCTGGACCATACACTGTCACATTTCCTGCTGGAGTGACAAGGGTTCCATTTGATATTCCAATATATGATGATAACATATTGGAAGGCAATGAGAGCTTTATACTCACTATTAGCCCATCCTCACTACCCACTGGTGTTACTGTTGGTGATCCTGGTCAAGCTACAGTGACCATAGTGGATATTGAGTGTTAGTAATTCATTACATTAATAACATGTAGCTACATACAGTAAACGTTATGAAAAATACAGTTAGCTAAATTTAAGTGTAGGAATCTTTATATGAAGCAAGCAAAATCTTATGATATATTTTTAGATCATGCATGCCAATAAAATAAATGTACAAGCTGTAGATGTATTAGTTCCTTACAAATTACAGTAAAAAGTATTACAGTACGATATGTCTTAGAGTATCTAGTGTGATGTCATTAGGTGTAAATATATTATTCTTGGCCACACCACCTCGTTTAGACAATGTTATTTTTATTCTGAGAGTGATGTGTGCCAGATTTCTACTAGCTATATAGATTTACAAAATGGTCTTAATTACAGGGGCGGATCTGGAACTTCCTGAGAGGGGGGCTAACCATTGTAGTAAATCTCTGCAGCAGGCCGGGGGTCTGGGGGCACAGCCCCCAGAAGCTATAGGGTATTCAGTTCATTTTGTAAAGTGCCAAAATGCCACCTACGTGACACAAGATTTAGAGTGTATTTAATTCAGTTTGTAAGAACTGAAGAGCTAACCAAAATAGTACCAGGTGTTGTGGTGGGTGCAATCCTTCTTTAGAAGGTGTATAGGCAGGTATGCATTAGAAATAACTACTGAGTGTTGTTCTAGTCAGACTAATATCACCATTTTTAATCAAAACTAAACTAATTGTTTACTACTTAGCTGCCAGTTCTGTAAATGAGTCATTTTAGTAAAATGACTAAAACTAAATTATAGTAGCTAATGAATAATTTATTATAATGAACAATTTTAGTTCAATGACTAAAGATTAAATGATGGTTGGTTGCATTAATCAACACTAATAGTGTTTGAATTGCAGCATAACTTTGTAATACACAATGAATGTAGCTACGTATAAACTCAGTTTCAGTAGTGATAACGATATAGGAACAACTACAGGAATCATTGCAGGCATAATTCTTTTCATAATTGGAATTCCAGCACTAGTATTGGTCCTTTTTATATACATTATAAAACGAAGGCACGCCATATCTCATCAAAAATTTGAAAATGAAAAAGATGATGAAACAGTTAATGGTGTTGCAATATATGATGCTGAGGAGACAACAGTCTCAGTTGACAATTCAACTTATGAAAAACATTAGCGTTTAGCTATGTAGCTATAGCTATACTCTAGCTAGCCACATATTATTTTAACTGTAGCTTATCCCATTCTGATTTTTAAGCTGTGCATGTTACGTAAATTCAAATCATTAACATATTTATATAATACATTCCTTATAGTTAGTACAACAGAACTGGTAACAGTTAAAAGAAGTAGCTACCTTGTTAGCTATAGCTAAATAGCTAGTTATTATGTAGCTATACACTGTTAAAACTGCTGTGTTGTTTTAGCACACAAATAAGTCATATTTGGTACCCTCTTTCTGTTTTTCTCCGTTTTTCTCTGTGACATGGTACCAAATATGACTCATCTTTTGTTAAAACAACACAGCAGTTTTAACAGTGTAGATATGTATATGCATTCAGGAAAATATAATGTTGCCTGATTACAATAGTGACCAGCTAACTAACTAGCTATTGTATGGTGATTTTTGAGGCTACAAATAGACATAGCCTTTGCATATACTGTCATATAGCCTCAGTAAAGTTACAATGACAATTTCTAGTTGCTATAGCTAACATAAAAACCTTTAACACTTTCACATTCTTGAGGTGAATGCCTCAGTACCACAAGGACTTGCAAATTGAATCTGTAAGACATAGCTAATCCGTAAAGCATGGTCTACAAAGCATAGCCAAGTGTCCTTTAAAGTTAATGGCTTACTTAACATGTACACAAGACTTACATATTTGTAAA
This sequence comes from Nitrosopumilaceae archaeon, assembly GCA_965207375.1. Taxonomy (GTDB): domain Archaea; phylum Thermoproteota; class Nitrososphaeria; order Nitrososphaerales; family Nitrosopumilaceae; genus JAWVZS01. Next base: position 179,837 of record CBDBMG010000001.1, read on the forward strand.
CAATGGTATAATAACTATATCTACAAGCTATAGCCTTAGACAACAGTCATTTGAGCTTGAACATTGGTTCCTTATACTTTATGAATTACACTTTTTATAGCTTTTTGGATTCAATTTGCAAGTTTCTGTAAAAGCTACTACGTAGATATTTTTGCAAGTAATGCATGATAGCTACTGAGCTTATATAGCTAGAGGAATATGTACAAATATATAATTATTAATATTGGTAATAAGATCAGTAATTATTGATATTTCTATTTTTAGCAGTAGTATCAGTGATTTTCAAAATGGTTTTAGCTATTTCAAAAGCTTTGATGATTAATAAAGGCTTGTGGGTATATATATGTATTAACACCCCGTGTATAGTCAGTAAATGTAATCGGATATAGCTATGCATGAAATAAATAATCAAGCATTTGCAATTTTAATGAGCACATGCACATAGCTACATGTACATCTAAAATATTTTCTGTGTTGAAACAGTAATTCAAGTTGTCTCTGATTGGTTTAACCACTTAGCTACATGACCTAACATATAGCCAGACAATTTATAGCTATTTGTATCCATGCCAATAGGTGTCATTATATTCCATTCCACCTAACAATCCGGTCCATGTTTCATTCATTGATCATTAAAAACATGTAGTAGCTAGTTAGTTTATGAGCCAATTCTTATACTAATGCTTGCAATTCGATGACAATCCTTCGGAACATAGCTATACAATACGTATACTCATAAAGATCTAGATCGATCACTAACTAGCTACATGCGGCTATATGTTTTGTTCTGTGACAATTTAACTACTTAGTTCAAAAGGTGTAACTGAACTGATAATTATGCATTATATCATTATAGCTGTATGGCACCTTTCATGGGAAATGACTAAGTGATAAATACAGACACAGACACAGTCTGTGTCTGATATAATTAGTAATGCACCCGCCGTTAATACTGTTAACAGACGCGATGTTTTTGCGTGTACTTATTACATCATTAACTTCAGAATACTTGCCAATATATAACTTTGACTTTTCGCTACAATACAGCTGCTTTACCATGTTAGCGTTCGTGTTAACAAGCGCCTGTAAACATAATTAAGTTGGCGCCTGTAACGAATTAGGCGCCTCGAAAGTAGTCTAGGGACAGATTGATTTATATTATGTGATTATGCAAACTATATACGTATATATAATTATACTATGCAAGTATGCTATAAAAAGCAAACAAAATAGAATAATTAAAAATTTAATTCAAAAAGTGAGTAGGGATCGCTACAAAAAGTAAGGAAACAAGGAATAAGATTTTGGCACAAGAGAACACTAAAGTTTAATCCCTACTTTTGTCTCACAATTTCAGTAGGTTAGTAGTTAGCTATGATCAAGCCAAAAGTATGTGCCATGCAAAATCTTATTCCTTGTTTCCTTACTTTTTGTAGCAATCCCTACTCACTTTTAAATTTTAAAATTTATTCTAGTCATATACATAAGAGGTGTATAACAATAGTGTAATTGCCATGCACTTTTGTATCATGATCTACAGCGATATAAAATGACAGTAAAGTGTGAAATAACTGATTTTTAGAACTTTTCCAAAATTATAAGCACTAGCTAAATACGTAGTTGCACAGCTGTAAACTGGCAACCATAATCAAGACACACGGTCGTATGTCAGCGGCCAAGAAAGACACGGGAGCACACATGTGTTATATACAACTACAGCATCAGTCATAAAATGTGACCGGATTTTGGAAAACAGACCATTTTGTCACATTTGACATCATTTGTATTTCTGTATATATTTAAGATACTCCAGACGGTACTACTGGTTTAATAAGTGGTTAAATTAATCGCACACAACTTGAATTACTGTTTAAGCATTGGAAATAGTTTAGAAGTACATACTGATTAAAATTACAAATGCATAAACATGGCAATTCTATTTATTTCATGCGTGACAATATGGTCTGTTTCCAAAATCTGGTCACAAATACTATACGTATAAGTAGCTATACAGTTTTGATGTTGATACATCGATATATCACGATATTCAATATATCAATATGACTTAAATGTGTATCAATATAGTATCACTGCCTAATGCCATCACGATATGGCAATACATCAATATAATAATTATTTTTGCAAGTTTACTTATTTTTGTAAGTTAACTTTTCAGACCCCGGCTATTTCTTCCACTATTAAAAGTGAATGGAATTTTTGTGGAATAAGCTTCCTTCTAATGTTTTGGATGTAGCTACAGTTGGGAACTCGTTCTCCACCTTTAAACTGGCACTATATGTAGCTAGATGGTTGTTTTTGTAATTTATGTTTTGTTCTTGCATGTATTGTTAATTTGTTATGTAGTTATGTATTTGTTGTATTTAACTAGATATTATGTTTGTAGCTATTGCATGTGTGTGTGTGTGTTTGTAAGTTAATTAACTAGTTAATATTTTTGTTGTGTATGTTTTTTTGTTTTTCTGGAGAGCACCTAGTCCAGGCGTGGTCCTTTTATGTAACCCTTTAAAAATTGATAATTATCTAATAATCTAATCTAATGTATAATATACGTATTTATTATTGAGAGGATAAGCAGAAGGGTTCCGGATAGGCTATAAATGAAGGCATTCACTATGTCCATGTATACATGCTGATCAGAAACCCTACAAGGGATATTAAATGAGAAGTAACTGCATATACAACTGGCAGGATGTAGCTAGTTAGTTATAACTATAACATAAAGTCCTTTTATGGGCAATTCCCAAAATGCACTGACTGGAAAAGTAGCAGCTGATCATCAATTGGTGAACTGTTATTACAAATATGGAAGTAGCTATGTAGCTATATCACACATTGGGTGAAAGCATTTTTGCAACAGCCGTTATGTAGCTATAGCATGCATGTATATTTTGTATCCTCGTATATAGTTAGTAATTTTGGTTGGTGTATTGTTTACAGTTATGGTATTTACAGTAGCTACTAATCACTTGTGTATTATCAAGCAATGTAAAGTCATTTCTTAGCTACATGTCGTACACATATTGTATTCAAAAATTTCCAAATACTCTGTTCTGTGTAATATAGCCAATTGGAAATAATCGTGTTGCATTGTCTCTGAGTTGCAATAATTGGAGTGCATCTTTTCAATTCTACCACAGATGCATAATTATATGCACGTGCACATCGTGATAAAAATTATGTTGTAAATTTTGTATATCACACATCTCTAATTGCTATATCTAGATCTTTCAATTTTGAAGTCCCTCTATAACCTATAGATAGCTGGGATGACCACACTGGCAGCAACAGGAAGAAACCAGAACATTTGTGGAGTAGCTACAGTTAGAAACCTGAGTTGACCAGTTTCCTAAAATCTCCAAATTAAATGTCATACTAAAGTGAAATAACCTACCTACTGTAGGTATATACTATCTCAATCAAAAACACCCTGGGTGTAAAAAAAGGAGCGGCCAAGAACTAAAAAAAAAGAAAAAAGGCCTGGATAAAAAAGAAGTGAAATCAAAATGGGCGGCCAAGGCCTATGTAGTGTTACTGCTGATGGAAATAAAAATTTTAATAATCACAAGTCAGGCCGCAAAACATTAACATCTGCTAATGTTTTGCGGCCTGAATTGTGATTATTAAAATTTTTATTTCCATCAGCAGTAACACTACACAGGCCCTCTGTTAATGTTTTGCGGCCTGACTTGTGATTATTAAAATTTTTATTTCCATCAGCAGTAACACTACATAGGCCTTGGCCGCCCATTTTGATTTCACTTCTTTTTTATCCAGGCCTTTTTTCTTTTTTTTTAGTTCTTGGCCGCTCCTTTTTTTACACCCAGGGTGTTTTTGATTGAGATTTCACTTCTTTTTTAGAAAAAACAGGTCAACTATTAGCTGTAGCTATATAGTCAGCTTCCATGCATGAGCATTAAATTACTGTTTGAGGGTGTATCATTCTTTTAAATTGTGTATAAAGTTTTGAATTTCTTTACTGATTTCATAGCTACAGCTATGAATGTGTGGTGAGCAATGTTTCTCTATCAATTTTAATTTGGCAATGTGAGTCATGATACGATTGGAAAATTACTAAATGGTAGGCCTGAGTCAATTTTTGCTCAGTTCAGGAATTTCTATATACTTACAGATTAGATATGCTCTATTAGAATATTTCTACCTTGATTGTTCTATTAGAGAGATCATTCTATTCAACGTTTAATTCACCCAATATACTAGCAATATGCTAGCCTTTATTATACTGGCATAGATAGCTATTTGATGCAGGCTTATACATTTATATATACCTGTAAATTGAACCACCTATAGTTGGATTAAGCTAGTTGTAGCTACAGCTTTTTCAGTAATTATAAACTGGTTTACATTAATTAGCTATTATGTATAATTTACCCATGAATGTGATGTGACAGCTAATTTTAATATGATGAATATCAAATTTTTATTATAGTGTAAGCCACAGTGAGCACAATACAGGATAAATTGAAGGGTTGATGATCTGATATCGTCAGGTTCTACCTCTCTAGACAGCAACTCTTTGTGACCATTATACAGCACAGGTGGTATATAGGAGCTACATTGGGAGAATTCATTGCTAAACCGATAGCTAGCCAGTTGCTATAACATGTATGTGACTGACCCTGCAAAAATCAACAACGTAGCTATGTAGTTGCACAAAATCACCTAATTTGTTCATCATACTTATGCTCTATTTATAGTAGCAATCTACAATTTTCATCATAATGCAGTATCTTTTGAAATTTGTAGAATGATATTAGCTACTCCTTTAAAACTAAGATATTCATGAATATCTAACTAGGTGTAATTTGTGCTCACATGATTGATTTTCACAGGGCCTGTCACATATTTGCAAGTCAAGTAGCTGAAAATGTTAATTACATGGATATCTGGCATACAATTACATCCAGTAATCAGTTGCTGTGTTGTGACAACATACACAAGAATTTCTCTGCAAAGATAGTTGAACACAGCAATACAAAACAAGTAGCTCGCTAGCTACCTAGCAAGAGAGTTTGGAGTGGCAGACTATGTAGCTATGCATACATACTTTCCTTGCACATATGTTAGTGTAACCTTTAATATGGTTTAATTCTTTAACTATGTATAGCTGTACTTTAATAAATTCATATAAAACTAAGAATTGTTACAGTATTGTTAAGTGTAGTTTCTTGAACTTTCTCTGAAGATGCCTGCCATTAAAATATTTTCTTCAGTGGGGTATTGGATATTGACTGTTGTGATTCTATGACACATTCAGGAGGGTGGTCATTTACGTATGGTAAGTCAGCTATTAGTCACAATGCTAAACTAGCATTGTGTCCAGGGCCCACCACCGTGGAGGTTGCTGATTTCGGGCCCCACCACCACCATCCCCTCCACCACCACGTAAAATCATCATCATCGTCGTCATCATCCTTATCATCATCATCTTCTTCATATCATCATATCATCATCAACTTTACAAACATTTTGATTTCATAAACACCGTTGTTGTTGTTGTTGTTGTTGTTGTTATCATCATTTACCTATATAAAAACATACAAGATAATCAAGACAATACATGCAGCTACAATGTGGTACTAATCAGTGAGCGAATTCTATCATCTTCTTCACCCAGTTTAACATGCATGAAGAACATGAACATCTAAAAGCAATCAGCGATGACCTGAAGGTTGTTTGGCATAGAATAAAATATAAACATCACTGTTGGTTTCTGGTTCTAATGCCCTTGTTAAATGATAATCATTGACCAATGTCCATCCTCTATTCTGCTTGTGATAGGAGGTGTAATGACCTGAGAGTGCACTAGGGCCATGATGGCTAACAATGTTGTGCACTTTGTAGCACTGCCCTTGCACACTTATAGTACCGCTGGTGACATCGTCTATAGAAACTCTTAGTTTGTGTGGTATTCCATCTACTCCAATCACGTACAACTTAAGCTGTACAACAATAAGTTCACTAGCTCCGACCAGTTCTTGACGCGTCTGAAAAACAGCTCCATCGGCATTGCATGTACTGCAGTGTGAACCCAGCATGGTTTCCCAATCGCCTAATTTTGCCAATAATTCGTGTAATCTCACTGTGGTTGAGTCAGCTGGTATCACTAATGGCAAGATAGTGTTAGCTTCATGTCTACTGCTTGTGTATGTGCAGTTGGAACATCGTAGGTATGTTGTAATGGTATACTGTAAGCAGTTTTTAAAGGTGTACAGAACATGGCTAATGCTTCTAAAAATTCAGCTGCATCTTGTTGTCTATTAACAGAAAAGGGTGCTCGAAGCAGTTTACGAACAGATCTGCTGGTAAGAAGGTCGACCTTTGTAGGATCAACATATAGTTATGAGCCAAATCACGAAGCACAGAATATCTACTAATTACACATGCATTTCTGACAGACCTGTGCTGCAATAAGCATTGTAATATTGAGTTTGCATAACACGAAACACAATCATTGTTGGTAAACCCCTTACACTTGTTAAAAGTCAAACTGGTGCCTCCTGATGTTGTGCCATACTCAGCTGCAGTGTTGGTTGTGGTTGTTGCTGTACCTACTGTTGGGGTTGTTGTTGGAGATACTGTAGTAGGTCCAGTTGTAGTTGTGAAACTTGCTGTTGTGTATGTCATAGTTGTTGGTGTAGTTGTGGTGGCTTCGGTTGATACAGATGTGGTTGTCTTCATTCTGTGCGATTTAGCAAAAATGGTTCGTGGTGATGTTGTAGTGCAATGCCCAGCTTCTCTTCTGCTACTGTCCTTAGCTGCTGTTGTTTTCATAGATGCAACAGTATTTTTAAGGTGATAAAATAATATTAACACGTCTTTTCCTCCACGAGGCCAAGGGGCAGTAGAGGCAGCCAGATCCTGAAAATGTAGCCACTTTTTTCCTTTAGTTGACAGTATGGCAAAGTAATGACAACTTGGTCTACTGCTGGGTAAAAGGCTAACAGCTGACATGAGTTTGTATGTACTACTACCTATTGTAATTGAACTATCTGGTAAGGATATGATGTTTGTCTTTCGCTTGATAGTATTACCATCAATGCTACTCCACACATCCATCTGCAATATCAGTACATGTTTGGCATTTACAATTTCTGTACGCACTTTCACTGGATGCTCGCAAACATCACAGAACTTATCTGCTGACTGAGTCCAATCCATGTACATTTACATTAGTTTGGTCAATTTCAAGCTTTTCACTGATGTCGGAATGAATAGTGGAATGATGTGCTGTTGGTTTTCAGTAAAACTAGCAATGTTACAGTGGGTACACTAAATGTGCAATCTCACAGTATGCTGAAGTGCGGAGCTTAAGTGTGATGAATGGTGCACTAGTGCTTGTAAAAATGCAACAGGACTTTGAGTATGTGGTCCATCAAAAGGCGCTCCTAGTTCCTGCCGGAGCTGTAGACAATCCAAATTACACTCAGCCGTTGATGTATATGCATCACACATATCCTTGATAGCTGTACTAGTGCTCTGCTGCATAGCCTGACATACAGCAGGAGACAACAATAGGCATTGCATAACTGAATTAGCGTAACTAGAGACGCCATCAGTATTGACAAATCCCTTGCCTTTGAAGGTAACATCTTGAGCTGGTTGGTTGACAGGTTGTTGTACTGCAGATGCAGACCTGATTGTGCACCACTGTCTATCATCAATTGCTTTGGGACGTCGTTTAGGGAGAACAAATGGTTGCATGTTAGACCTGAAATCTTTTCTAAGCCGATTATACTCTAAAATTGCTGAATCCAATGCCTTGATAGATCTAGGATCAAAGTTGATTAGGTGCAGGCCTTCAATAGTTTTAACTCTTGAAAGAGCTACATAAGCTTGACCACAGGTGAAGACAGTGTTGCCGATATCTGTTAAAACATGGTTGAGTGTGAGCCCTTGGCTCTTGTGTATTGTTATGGCATATGCAGTGGTTATAGGAAACTGAGAGCGAATGACATATACCTTGTCAAACACCTCAAACTTAGTAGTGACCCTTTTCAAGTGATGCTCTTGATTGTTACTGAACATGATGGTTACAGTATCCACCTTGTTTGCATGATCAATGCACCATTGAACATTGCGAATCGTTCCAATTGCTCCATTAACCAATCCCAAAGTGACATCTATGTTGCGTCGTAGCATAACTTTACAGCCTACTTTTATAGTAATTGTATTCTCTAGACCGGCAGTGTGAGTGGAGTCTTCTGAATATTTTGCTAGTTTTTGTTTAACAAGGGTTGCTGAACAGTCTACACTGTCTTCTGCAACAATGCTATACCGTTCACCAGTAAGACCCTTCAGCACCTCTGCATTGATCTGTTCACACATATGTCTAGTTGGCAATAGACATACTGTGTCCTCTGGTAGCTCTGCAAGCTTGGACACGATTTCCTTCATGCGTTCGTTCACTGTGTCACTCCTAAGCGGTATCTTGCAATTTGACAATATTTTGATATCACTCGCTGAAAGTGCACCTAACCGAACCCTACCAAGTAGTTCAATAAATTCACCATGTTCCTTCTGTCTCATGTTGATAGTAAGTTCATCATAGCTGAACAATCGGCTCCAGATATCAGCACCTCCTACAGAACCAGTGTGTTTGTTAACAATGGTAGATGTCAGTGGAATGTACACTGGACTTTCAAATACAGGTGGTAACTGTAACAAATCACCAAACACCAGTATATTTTTGCAACCAAACCAACCATTTTCCATTTCTTCTGTTTGAAATATCTCAGTCAATCGGAGATGTATATATAGCAAAGTAACATGACTAACCATTGAGATCTCATCTATTATGAGCAATATCAAATTATGCAGACGTTGCCTAACAATTTTGAGGCTGTCATCTGATAGTGGACGATACTGTGGAGTTTTACCATGCTCCACAGGTAACTGCAATAACCGATGAATGGTTAGGCCGTTTATGTTGAATGCAGCAATTCCTGTTGGAGCAGTGACTGCAACATGTTTGTCAGTTGCTGAGCAAACCCATGCTTTGATTGTCTTAATTAGATAACTCTTGCCAGTACCACCACATCCACTGATGAACATTCGCAATGGCTCTGTATTGTCAGCTTGTGATGTCAGGCACTGGGCGTGCACACTGTTTCTAACTGTGTCAAATACCCTCAACTGATCTTTATTTAAATTTTCTATCATTGTATTAACATCAGTGTCGTCATGATCTATCAAAGCAGCTTCAAAATCTGCTATAGCTTCCTTAGCCTCTGAAACCCCATGCAGTAATGGATCATTTTCATGTGCCTCTTTGTTGGAATTTTGTTCTTCAATCTCCATCTGAGTACGACACTTGTCTATTTCCATCCTAATGGTCTTGTCTTTGCCTTGATATTGCTGTAAGCGATTGTGGTAATTTACAGCATCTGCAGATTCAGCTGTGAAGGAATAAAATGCTTCGGCATATGTTTCACAATCACACAATAGACTTTCACAGTCCCTCCACAATTATTGGATTTTGATTATCAGGCAAATAAAATGGGCTGGTCTGGTCAAAGATAATTTTATGCACGTACCATACCATATTCTACAGGAGCACTATGCAGATGCTCTTATCTGTAATGGATCCTGAGGGTGTTAGAAGAAGATGATAAAACCGGCTAGTCCGACGAGTTTATCAAAACAAAGTAGGAGCTTCATAATACAACACAATTCAATTTAAAAATTGCTATAGGGTCAAGATTTTGTCTGACATTTAGATGGTTATGATAAACTCAAGCCTTATGGTTTTGCATTTCATTATTGATTAACCATAAGGCATTTATGAGATCGTCCACCTACTGTTGCCGTCAACGACAGTTCCTCTAATCAGGAGGCTCTGGCCATTAAAGATAAGGCTTCTGCCAAATTGGCTAATGTTGACATAACAGTCTACCAGTATTTGTCTTTGATGAAGAACAACCTATTCCATTGTCCTTGGCTGCTACTGGGAATGATGACTTTATCAGAGTAACCACTAAGGATGAGAAAAGCAAAATGAAGATCAAGAGAGACAGTGTAAAGCTGAGGAAGAAGAAATTACAAAGTCAAATCATTCCACAAGGAAATCATCTAAACACCATCAACTTCAAGAACAGTCATTTCCTTTCCACAAGAAGATCAATCATTATCTACTTGGCATGCAACAACCAACACATCATCAATGAAGGTGTTGGTCAGACTACTTATATGACTGCTGCTCATTCATCCACAATTCCCTTGGGGATTTTCAGTTATTCCCTACAGTACTTCTAACCACAGGTAGCTAGTTAGATTGTATTTTCAATTTGGAGATGTACTTATTAAGTAGAAATTTGTAAACATATATAGCCAATGATTTGTGACATATAGCTACTTCTTCATGTAAATATATGTTTCTTTTATATATTTAATTCATTCAGCTTTGATAATGATGAGGCTGATGTAGTAGCAAGTGGTCGAGGGGATGGCCATGAATTTAGCAACCTCCATAGTTCATTTCCGTAGCACATGCAGCCAGGACCCTAGCAGGGATGTGATGTGGCTCATGAAGCTGAACGTTTCCTAAATGTTATGTTTAAAATTAAAATTTATTAATGTATAATTACAATGAGTAGGCAGATAGATCAGTTGGACATATACATATATGCATCCAGACACCTTTAATATGTTGTTTGGTTACCTATAGCTAATTCAGGATTGAATCCGATTGGAGTCAATTCATATATCCGGATCAGATGGGTCACTTTCTCTGGAAAGCTGTAATACTCTCTTATATAGCAGTCATAACCTCAGAAATCATGACTGTTCTATTAGAGAGTATCGATCTATTCTTGCTATAATTACGGGTCATCATTTATGCGAGAAAAGTACACATACTTTACTTGCTTTGTTAGTATCCTGCACTATTAGACAAGTGCCTGATAAAAATCCTGGTCAATAAATTATACGGCTTATTATTCAAAGCTGATATAAGCGCGTCTTTAATTTTTCGTCGAAAATTACACCTACTTGTTTTGTTAATCATAAAATCGGCAATATTGCTCTGATTTACAAATCCTTCAAAACGGTCCACTTTTAATGTTACATTAGTGCCTAATAAAAATTTCAGAGCAATGGCACAAACAGTTTTTCCGGTAGGTGTGTCAACAAATTGGTAAAAATATTATCGACTATCGGTCATATTTTCGTCAATGTTACCTGTAATCGTACCAAATTTTATGGAGATATAGGGTTTAGGGAGTGCTAGTAGTGTACCAAATTTCATAGTATTCGCTGCACGAGAAGATTGTTTACGCACGTATTTATCGTCTGGTGCAAAGAAGAAGAAAATCCGACAAGTTTCAGGGGCTCGTATCTCAGGAACCGCTGGGGCTATTCCTCTCAAATTTAGTATGTAAGGTACTGTATATGGTGACATTAAAATATGTAGAATTAGTAGAAATAGACGCCATAGTTTTTGAGTTATGATAGGCTGAAAACGGCTACTTGACCGGTCGCGTAAATAACACACTTGTGCTCGCGCGTCTTTCTTGGCCGCTGACACACTACCGTGTGTCTTGATCTATGAGAAATTAATCAAGTGCATTGGTCATATTTCCGGTTACTCATTAGAGACCGCAGGCAAGAGTGGAAACAATTATCAAAGTTGATCATGATTTATATTTTAGTAGTGGAAGCTACTTGAGGCTACAAAAGAATACAATATAGCCAAGTAATGTAGCTATATTCCTTGTCACTGATCTTACACAATTGCAACCTTGACCTACATGCTCCTGAGATGCTCGGTTCTTCTTTCACAACATTATTTCACACTGTGTCTATCAACAGCAGCAGTAGTTACTACACGCACTGGCAAGACACACAAAAATAGCTAACTGATGCACTATACAGAGACTTTCTCTTTTTATTAAGTTAGTAAAGATTATGATTTGAAATAATCCAGTTATATGTTTTCCTCCTGATATAGCTAGCTATATCACAATCTGTCGTGGTCGAGGTCTTTCCGAGGGTCTGTCACGATAGGAGGAGCAAAGAATCATCTTGAAAAGAATGGCCACTGAGAAAGACAAAACACAAACCTCACAATCATAATTATTTATGATGTTAAAATGAAGCAATTGCATCCTTTTCCATCACCTATAACCGTAGCATAGATAATGTGTTAACATATGTAAACATCTTAACATACATAGCATATACATACTTAGTCAAGAACAACATGATAGAAAGTTTCATTCCTGTGAAAGCCAACCACTATTGACGATTTTGCTGTACATGTTTACTCGGGCTCTCAAATCAATGCCATCCTGCTTGGGCCTTTGATAAGGTGCCAAATCAACACTGATGTATCAGTTTGCAAAATTTGCCTACAATGGTATCCAAGGGACATTAGTGGACTGGGTTAAAGGCCTTTCAACTAACAGATCACAAAAAGTGACTTAAATAATGCTAGCAGAGACCCATCCAATGTTCTCTCAGATGTGCCTCAAGGCTCGGTGTTGAGACTCATACTTTTCCTGCTTTTCATCAACAATCTATCTACCTAAACATGTCTCATCTAAGATTTATATGCTGATGATACATCACTATATAGAGTCATCCATTCACCAAATGATACAGCCATGCTTCAATAAGACCTTAAATTTTTATCACTATTAGCACACAAGTGGCACTGAAATGGTCTTCAATGCTTCTAAATGTATGCATCTCATCATCACTCACAAAGCACTCCCCTTTCCCATCTGCTCAATATTTTATCTCTAATCAAGCTATCCAACAAGCTACTAGTGCATGCCGTAATCTTTCGTGGTCTGAACATATTACAACAAAGCTAATTCTAACAGGGATTTCTCATCTTACAAAAATTTAAGTCAATGTCAACCTTCTGTGAAATCAGCTTGTTACACCACCTATGTTAGGCCTATACTTGAGTATGCTTCAGCCATTTGGTCACCACACTTGTTATGTGACATTAACAGGATCGAATGGTACAACACCAATAAGCCAGGCTTGTATAATGATTTCTCCAGAACTTCAAGTGTTACATCCTCTATGCTAAGTAACTTAAATTGACCTATTTTGGAACGGCAAAGAAGGAATATTAATGTGGGAACCTTATATCCATTTCACATCAGGTGATCATCTTTCTAAATCCCCGATACTAGTACTGATCCACTCTTGGACACAATTTGAAGTTACCAGCTGACAGCCAGAACTAACACATACTCTTTCTGCCATTATGGAATTCTTTTATCAATTTCACAGATTTGAAGATACAATAAACACTTTAGATGCACATTATCATAGATAGTATACCCTACGTCAGTACTCACGTGCACCCTACCCGAAAACGTGATCGCTTGGCTACCCGTACACCTCTCCGTATACTAATCTTTAGCTAGTTTACAAAGTATAATATACGGAAAACAAAGGAACAGCACACTTTACTGCTGTTGTCGAGGCTGTTGTCTAATTGCAAGGAGAGTTGATCACGAGTGGCATGAAGTCAACACTTTTGCTACTTTGCGCTCTACTTACTTGCTTATTAGTGTCCAAATCAAGAGGTAAGACCTCGGGTGAGATTAGCCACGTATGTCATAGATTATGTGCATGGCATTACATATTAATTTTTGTCATTTTATCTCGGCGACAGCCGTTATAATCCCTTATCTACGTATACAGCCCCGGATAGCTCATGAAGGATAAGGAGTTCTGCAGGAATTGATCCGGTAGCCCCTTAAGCCAAATTCTATGGCTTGGCCGCTGGACCGTGCTCGGGCCGTACTGACTTTTTAAGGCGTCCCAAAAGTGCTCAGTTTGATATAGTTGCTTCTGGTGACGTTTGAATTCACTGACTCAGCTGTATTTTCTTTGATTCAGCGCTTATATATCGGCATCAATTTATGATGCTGCTTTGTTGCTTTTAGCTAGTTTTGTTAAAAAATGAAAATCCAGGTGTGGCACAGCACTACATGTAAATAAGGTGACACGTGTAGCCGTGACAAACGCCATGGACGCACGTCATTAGGCAACGCGGTATTGTACTGAGTCAAGTACTGGAATATGATGAATTTATATTATCAACCATTATAAACTCTTGATATTCAGTATGTAGCTATGATCATTGCATGAATATCAATTCAGGGCTATGATTATGGTTTGTGAACTAGATAGCTACAAATACATGTCAATTTGATCTATATAATCATTAATATATACAATATAATGATTTATATACACTCTTGTAGCTGCACCATCCAATGGTGATTTGAGATTTGCTGGTTACGGAGCCACAACTTTATGGGGACGACTGGAAATATATCTCAATCACAGATGGGGAACCATATGTGATTTACGGTTTGGCATCAGGGAAGCAGAAGTAGCTTGTAGACAAATGGGACTAGGCTATGCGGTCAACTACAGTGCAAGTCCTTACCAAAGGTAAAACATTGGTTAGTTAAATTGCATCCATATATGGTATAATCTAGTTTATACTCAGCTACCTGCAGCTGGAGCTAATATATAATGTGGTTTATTGGTTTACACATTGGTTCCAGTAAGTATAAACAGTAAATGTGATAATTTTAGAGTGAAATAGAAGCCTTGCATGTCATGTCATGGTTTTTAATTATCAGTACACTACATAATAATATTAGATGCATAGCGACAAACCAATATTTTTTACGAAGTTACCAATAGTCTGATCTGTTAATAGAACAAATTGGATTTGGAAAACAGTTGCAAATCACATATTTTTATTTAGTATATTTATCACTGCCACACAAACAATATTACATATTCGAAGATATTTCATAATACTATATGGAATTCAATGCTCAAATTACTAAACTAGTTAAGAAATATTCTGGAAATATTTATGCATAAATAGTATTATTAAATACATGCAGGAATACACTGAATTTCATGTGTGATTTTCCAAAATCCGGTCACAATTATAGGTTGTTGGTTGTTGATTATTTTAGTGTTATCTGCATTGCATTTCATGGTAAGCATTATTAAAATTTCACTAACCCATTTTACAAACACATTTATTAGTTTTGAGTGTAGTAAATAGCTAAGGCTAATTGCTGATGCATGTGGGATAGGTTAAGCAGTTTACCTATTAATGCATTTATTTTGTGATGTTTGATTTTAGCCTCTAACTGATAATGTAATGTTATCTGCACCCCAAAACCCATTAAACCCATGTACATTAATTTATTAGAATCAGTGTGGTAATTTATGGAAAATCAAATTAGTATACTGTATAGATTGTTTTGATGGCATGTTCATAAAACTATATGTAGCTAATAGTAGAAGACAAATTTCACTGTTGGTCACACAAAGTGCATGCCTGCACGAAGCTCCTTAAAGCTTTCTGTAATTAAAACTTGTCATTGTGCAATACCAGTTCAGTGAACTGCTTAATTGTTACACATATAATTCTATTACTTTAAGGTATTGGATCACTGACACCAATAAATATATATTTTTACCAGTTTAGCCTGTTTGTCTGTGTTGATGGTAAGCACTTGCTTGTTAATGTTTCATAGTTCCACTGAACACTGGCCAGAAATTGATTTACCTGATGTTAACTCATTATATGGCTTTGCTTTTATAGTGATATATACACATATGGTATATAGTATGATATACTGTACAGCAGGAAAGCTTAGACAAGCAAAAGTTTGGCCTACGTACCATGATTCACTAAATTTGCCTAACTCTTCCCTTCCTGCTATGCGTATTATGTGAGTATGTGTGTGTGTGTGTGTGTGTGTGTGTGTGTGTGTGTGTGTGTGTTTGTGTGTGTGTGTGTGTGTGTGTGTGTGCGTGTGTGTGCGTGTGCGTGCATGCGTGTGTATCATGCATATGTATGCAAGTTCTGTAATGGGTACAGGGATTAAAAACAATTGTATGTTTTGCAAGTTAGTACTTGTAAAGTGATTATTCTGACTTGTGTGCTTTAGATATCATGCATGATAAAGTATTTACTTTGAGAAAACTTAAGACACATGTGTGCAATATAAAATTATGCTATATGTATGAATAGGCTTTAGTAAAGCCATTGGAGTGGTACGTGATCCATTAATAACCTGTGAATATACATATTGGGATGGTGATCACATGCTCCTCTAGGGAAGATGGTGCTTGAACAGCTCACTGATTAGAGTTTGAGTTCATTTTCATAAAGTACTCAAAAGTGTCTTGTGCTTAAGCAATACTATAGCTACTTGTGTCCATTATTTTCTGCTTTTAAATGTTTTACCATCTAAAAACCAGGGGCTGTGTAAGTCAAACCACTGTTAATCAACTGCTATTAATGACATCACAAGTAAGTCATGTGAGCAAAGATTCATTACTAAGGAACACTTAATAAATACTTTTTTTGGTTTAAACCTCCAGTACTTCAGCAATTTTAAGAAACCAGGCATGCACCTGGTTTAAAAATAATGTAATGAATAGTAGACACACATAAGAAATGAAAGGCACTAAAGTGTAATCTCACGTGCGCATTATTTTGGGACTTATAAAATTTTTAGAAAAGTTTTATATTGAAAAGAAAAAGGTCAATCTCGGACTCAAACTCGGTGCTCCAGATTATCAGTCAGATTGCTCTACCACTCAAGCTACGGTGCCCCACACTGATCATAGTTGAAATTATGTATTTTAATTCTATTCAACTGTGTGAAATTGTGCTTTCTCCGGCCTACAGCTACTGCTAACACTAAAACTAACCCTAACCCTAACCCTGGGCACCGACCCAGGCCACTAACCGTGGCAAAGCCGGCCTGGGCACCGACCCAGGCCGCTAACACCGTGGCAAAGCCGGCCTGGGCACCGACCCAGGCCACTAACTGTGGCAAAACCGGCCTGAACAGTGGCAAAGCCGGCCTGGGCACTAACGCTCACCTCTAACCGGCTTGGATATATATAAGCTACCAAAATAATGCGCACGTGACTTTCGGTTCAATAACCACTTCCCTATTTTAATGCCCTTGGAGGGCTGGGGGAAGCAATTTATTGTTAGTCAGGCCAAGTCAGGACTGAGTTCTTACAGCATCATCTTCTTTTAGTCTAGGTACATTACAGTCACTCAAGTTGTCAAATTGATCTCATATAGCCAACGACAATAATTAATAATACAAGTCATGAATTCTGTTAGTTATGAACAAAGCCTGACATGTCGTAAAGGGATGTGAGTGTAGAGGTGTAGATGACTGTATCAGGGGATCCAGAAGTGTAGCCACACAGAAGGTACAGGATACTATTAGAACACCTTACATGCAGACATACCAGAATATTGTGTGTACATAGCTAGCTACCTAGTTATTAACATCAAGGACTTGATAGTATAATTATATAGTGTTCACTAAGGAGTAGGGGGTGTGGTGGATAAAATCCCTCAGGAAGTTCAACAGTTGTTGTAGCAACTAAAATGTATTAAATAGCTATAGCAACACAAAATCCTTATACCCACAACTAAATCGCTAGTTCTGGTTCTATACTTTGGAAGGGTGTACAAACAAGTCGTTTTCATAAACTAGGAACTGGTCTATTGTGCTTGTTTCTTTATGTATTGTGCTATGCTGCAATGTTCAAATTATTAATTTATTATGCTCATGTAGAAGATTTGTGTGCAATATCTGATTGTTCAATTAGAGTATCAACACTTGTATATACGAGTTCTTCACAGTACAGTATATAGAACAAATCGTTGTTAGGATGAATGTTGTAATAGTGTATATTGATATTTAACTACATTTTTAACCAAGCACTTGTTGTTGTGTTAGCATTATACTTGATGCTTTTAGCTACCTGTTGTGGTCAAAATTATGCTAGCATATTTGGCTGGTTCCAACCTGAAACTGTTTTGTCAAAAACCTTGTATTCCTATTTGTTTTTCAACTGTTCAACAATTATCAAAGATGGGTCTAATTCGGAATAAGATTGGCTAAACATCCATATTGTTATCACTTTCGTTCTTCAACTTGTGACCTAGACATCTAACTGTTTTGTTATATACCTTAACAGTACATCACATATGCATAAGTAGTCACCTTCATGTATATTTCAGAGTCATACACTGCTATCACTTTTAATCACTGACTTCCAGCTGATCAGAGCAGTATAGTTTCATAAAAACACAATAAACAGCTGCATTCAACATATTGTTAATTACTATAGGTGACAGTATAGATACTTACATCAGGAAACATGTGTACACTTGCAGCACATCTTCTGGTCCACTATGTACATTTAAATGCTATTGGTATAGAAATAGCTAACATGGTACCTTTGGTATAATAGCACTGGTACTGCTTTGCCTCGTATGTCATGGTTCAGTAACTCTCAAGTGGACCAAATCTGTAAAAAATGTAAAATACACATGTGCATGGTAAAGCCTGGTTTCTAAACAAAACAAATATGCATACATACTTGGTTTAGGAATATTTCAAAATTTTGGTAGATCACTCGTACCAAGTATCTATTAGCGAATTTAACTTGCATTCTAACTGCACTATTGCCTGACATTGTCATCGAACCTGTAAAGATTCTCAATTTAAATACACACATGTAAAAAAGTCATACCTGTTTGTGGAGCTGAAGAGGTGCTGGTAGTGTACATATGTTCATGATGTAAGCATCCATATTGTCACCTGAAAGAATCCATATTGTGTTGATTAAGGTTCAATTGTTACTGTTCTGATTAAGAGATAAAGCTGGCAACTGTAAACATACTCTGAGACTCACATATAAAGAGACAGTATATGCATATTCAGAGTGACCATACAACACACCTATATATGTCTTGATTCAGGAACCATAAGCCAACTGTACGGAAAGGATTGTATAGGTCCTGCAACTACTGCTTCCCATCTAAAATGATTCATAGACTACCCATACAAGCAATAGCTACATGATGACAGACTTCTTTCAGCTAATCAGAGCAGTCACAATTAATACCTTCATGAACATGATATAGATTTTTCCATGTGATCATATGGATGCTTACATTATGGAACATTTGTACACTGCCAGCACATCTTAAGCTCAACAATGCACTATTTAATACTACTGGTGCAGTAAAAGCCCACATTGTACCTTCTCTTCGTGCTTCTTATTGTTACCACTTGTACAATTCTACTAATTTATCTGTGAATAAGACCTTAAAGCAGTTTGTGACACATATACATAACAAGTTTTACCATCCTGTATTTGTAAGTAAGGTTATTCACCGTAGACTCTACATTCAGTACCTGTAGACATACTCTGAGGCTCATATTTATTAAACAGATAGTATCCATATGTATACAATTGCATTCTAACTGCACTGTTGCCTACAATTCTCATTGAACCTGAAAAGCATCTCAATTTACATACACATGTGTAAAAAATCATATCTGTTTGTGGAACTGAAGACGTACTGGTAGTGTACATATGTTCATGATGTAAGCATTGATATTGTCACCTGAAAGAATCCATATTTTGTTGATAAAGGTTAAATTATAACTGTTCTGATTAAGGAGGCACTGTAGGGTTCGACTATGGCTTCCTGGTCAATATTCAACTCGCTCTAACCCAGCAACTATTAACTTAACAACATCTAAGACTAGTTACGATATACAAGCTGTGCTGGATCTACAATTGACAGCAAATGGAATCTTTTAATCGTGCGCTAAACGCGAGTTACGTTTCCTAGCTTTCCCAAGGAACTACTCACGCAAAAAGCGATCGCGGACCTTGGCATCTGCGTTAAGGATTAAGTAACCTTATATCTACAAAAGAGCATTTTTATTTTGTTATTTCACTTCTTTACTTAATAGATGCAGCTCTTCTGGTTTCTCTCACGTTCATTACTCCTTCTTTGATGGGATGCCATTGCCGAACCGGTTAAGATTTTAAGAAACGGCTGCCGCACATTTATATCTAATTTATCTAGGTCTACCAGTACAAAATTTGAAGGCTGTGGACTTAAAAATACACGAATAGTTCTAATTTGTGACCGGATTTTGGAAACAGACCATTTTGTCACATTTGACATTGTTTATATTTCTGTTTATTTAAGACACTCCAGATGGTACTACTGGTTTAATAAGCGGGTAAATCAATCACACACCACTTGAATTACTATTTAAGCATTGGAAATAGTTTAGAAGTTTGTACTTGTTAAAATTACAAATGCATAAACATGGAAATTCTATTTATTTCATGCGTGACAATATGGTCTGTTTTCCAAAATCCGGTCACATTTTAGAAGGAGCATGTAGGATGGTATGCGCGCGGTGCAAATTAGCAAACCACAGAATTTATATTGATGGCGTAATCCGATGAATAATCGGCAAAAGTACGGAAAAGTTGTTTACCAAGTTACATGATTCGCGCAAAAGAACTCAAGGCCAAGCAGACCGACCCACAACGATAAACTGATGAAGGCTTGGATAAAAGGTATAAAGAATTAGAATTCAACTACTGCTTGCTGTATTCAACGCCGAGGTATAAAGAATTCAACTGCTGCTTGCTGTATTCAACGCTGAGAGTAAACTACTTGTCTATTCAGTGAATACTTTTTACTGAAGTGGTGGCTTTTATAAAAGCCGTTAATAACAAGACAAATGCCGACAAACTCATGTCAGCTTTCGCCCAGTAAAATGATTCCATATCTTGTCACGCCAGGCCTTCCGTTTCACTCCAGCTATTTGCAGTTGATTATTAAAGGCCTGGCGATCGTCACAATTGTCTTCAAATGTAGACTTTAACATTTCGAACGTAATGTTGTACTCATTCAGGCGTTTGGCCATCGTTTTGGTGCACAAACTTCCGAGGTGGATAATAAATTGCTGGGAAGTAACCCTTTCGTGATGCAAGGTTTGCCAGTATACCACCACATCATTCTTGCTGCGGATGGTTAGGTTGGATAGTAAAGGATGTAGCAGGTTGCTGGAGAAAATTTTCTTCATGGCACGTACATCCTCCAATGCCCGATGAGCTGGATAGGTTGATGCTATCACACTTGAAATTATGAAATAACATTACCATTGTAAGTCTCTCCTGGAAAACATTTATGGAAGAGATTTTCCAGCCCCAACCTCTTCTTCTCTTGAGCTGTCCATCCGGTAAAAATTGTATGTTCTTCCTTGACTAGCTGTATGAAACCAAATGAAAACTTTTATGTTGACAGTATTTGTAACCTACCCTCCTAGCATCGTATAGTGTATCTGCAAAGGAGAGATTAAGGGTGTTAAAGTTGTCATCAAGTTTGCGACGCTTCACTTCCGCCACGATGAAAGGAAAGTCAAAGGCAAAGCCATTGTGTGATAATAGAACTATATGATAAGGTTAGAAAAAGTAAAGTGTCTACATGGTAACTCACGTGGGTAGTATTCCTCCTCATGTTATGCTTCTTCTAAGCATGCTTGTATCCACTTAATGAAGTTTTTGAATACGGTGGAAAAATTGGATTGGTTGTAGAGATCACGTGCAGTTATTCCACATTTTTCTGATACTGTTATGACATTTTGCTAACACTATAAAGGTAATTTGTTAAAACAATAAAACAAACCTTTACGAGCGATGTGACGTGATGTGTGGCAAAGACTGGAAAATTCTTCATTACTGATGGACACATCATCTGGAGCTATCACCACGGATCCAATTTCCACGATGTGGTCTTGATAGAAACTACCTCCTGTTGTTTCACAATCGTACATGAACAACAAATGTTTACCACTACATGTAATGGAATCAACAGTGATATTCTCAAATGGTATGTCCTCATCCTGTTGTTCGTCCACATTGTCATCATCGTCATCTTCACACTCTGCTACAGCAGTGTCACCAACATACAAGGAGGTACTGATGCCAAGTGCTTGCAAGGTGACCATGTGCTCTTTCTCCTGCTCGTGACGTTGGTTTGACCGCCTTTTGAGCTCACTCCTGTTAGGTAATGTTATTCATAAATGTGATTGTAGCAATTATAAACCTGTATTTCAAATACTCAGGTGTACTCCTCTTCTGCTGTTGTCTGTGCCATTTTGTGTGCTCCTTCATAGTAGCTACCACTGCAGCTTGAGGGACATCCACACCCATTTCCCATAGGCAGATCAATTTCCACAAGGGACCTAGATTCTGAGTGAAGTTGGTCACATAGACTTACACTACATGTCAGTAATAAAATACCTTGTGACATATTGCCATATTTGTTTTACAGGTATAATGGGTGTGGTGTAAATCAATGACATGTGCGAGACATTTTACTATCCATATGTCAGAGTGACCATACAACACACCTATATATGTGTCATGATTCAGGAACCATAAGCCAACCCTATGGAAAAGATTATACAGGTCCTGCAATTGCTGCTTGTTATCTAAAATGATTCATAGGCTACCAACACAAGCAATAGCTACATGTTGACAAACCTCAAGAACTTACAAAACTCCATTGTTGAAAAGTAGCTAGTGATCTATCTTTTCTCCACTCCACTAAACCATCAATTGCAAACAAAGAAGACATGTGATCCTCGTATTGTTTTTATACTCAAGTCTACTTCCGAATTCCAGGCAGCAAAGCGTAGCGCGAAATTCAAATTTAACTGCAAGCGATTAATCACCACACTAACCAGCCAAACAGCTTGTTTTGTAGTCAAACGACTTCGCAATGTAAAGAAGAACTTCCTAGCATAACACCACTAGCCACAAAAGCTTTTTGTGTGAAAACATTAGAATCCATAAATGCACTCTATGAACAAAAGCCCGCTCATGACGTAGGCCAGAAATCAATCGCTGTCATTGCAGCTTTTATATAACAGCAACGCACCTTCAGGTACAATAAACCTGCGTTATATCAGGCTTGTCAAGGAGATTCGGTGCTTCCGGTGGATATCCCAAACTAAAGAATTAGAATACAAATTCGAGTGCTTTCAGACGTGCCATGACCTGGTAACAAACGAAACGCTAAATTCGCTTCAGATGAAATACGCGCCCTTTCGAAACTCATATATTGCTGTGTGTAGCTAGGCCACACAAAGCGTATTCTAGGAGAATAGTGCCCGAGTTTATTTTTTTGCCGACGACCGCTGTATCTCGCCTACGATTTGCGGCGAGACAAAAATGGTGAGAGTACAAATAAGTGATAAATCTGCCTGCCCACAAGATTACATAGATGTGCTTAAAATTTTTGTAAAGGTGTCATTAACCTTTAAACGATTCATGGCACACAATTAGATTTTACCTGACACTTATGTCAACTGAAGACCCTTGAGGATAATTGGAAAAGGCTGTTACTGTAAGCAGGAAATCATTTTTATTCTTATTCTAAAAAAGTAAAGCTCCTTATTGATTAACATATTGATGTGAAGGCTTGTTTGATTTCTCCAGTTTTATATATGTATACTATTGCAACTTTTTCAACCATAAATCTAATTAGCATATCTGGCTACCTAACTAATTAACCACTACCTGTTATTTAATTACACAATAAGATGCTGAACAAAAGAAACTTGTCTGTATGCAATGAAGTTAACTTTTTCTGATTCATATAAATGTGCCCATAAAAGAAAAACATGAAAAATTTAAATACAAGCACATAGGGATCAATCTCTCAGTGCTACAAAAAGTAGGGAAAGATTTTTGCATGGGAGGATTTTAAAGATTCTAATTTATAGAAGTTTATAATCCCTACTCAGTAGGTTAGTATGATTAAGCCAACGTAGATATAAATTATCTCATGTCAGAATCTATAATATTCTCCCATGCCAAAGTCTTTTCCCCTTGTTTCCTTACTTTTGTAGCACTGAGAGATCAATCCCTCGGACCCTATTCGCCGTTTGCTTTTTATTTATGCATATTAGTTAAAATATATACGCTAGGCCTGTGACTTTATAACTGATTATTGGCCACCATTATAATTTACTCAAAAATCATTAAATACAACAACACATGAAGTAAAATGTCTCTTATACCAGCTGGTTATAATTTGATGAAGAATCACAAGTTAAGCAACTACAAATGCAACAAGTACATTTCATAAAGTAATTATTTATGGGATGCAATTCTGGCATGTACAGTTGCTCATATTTCTCTTGTAGCCACAAAAATTACGGTAATAGGAACACAAAATGACAATTTGCAAAATCATATGATCTGTCGATTAATTGGGAGGATGCCGATTATTGACCTCCTGTGGCACTAATTGATCGATAATCGATTATAAATATATGCACAAGGCCACACACTAAGTGCTTTATTTCATGTATGTATAACACGATACTTTAACTGTTTTAAAGATTGTTTACAGAGTACATTAAATGCTTGAACATTTGATGTTAATGCACTCGTTGGTGTTCATTGATAATGGTGATAGCTCAAGTAATACAAGTAATATGTGTTTTGACTTTGTCTTTTCATAAATTGTGATGTATATAAAATAACAACACAGATTTTCTACCACACATGCGCATATAGCAATTAATGGAGAATCTTTTAAAGCTTACAGAATGCTGATATTCCATTTTGAACTTGAGATATTCATTATTATGTAACTAGGGGTAATTTGTGCTCACATGGTTGATTTTCGCAGGCTCAGTCACATATGTCATTTACACACTAGTGCTTTTGGTGAGACTTGCAGTTTTCTTTTGCTTATATTGAGCTTATGAGGTTGCTTGGATTACAGAATTTTTATGCATGCGTACATGTTGTGCTCCATAGTCCACTCAGAGTTTGTGTACCTATATAGGTACGTATATAGGAATGTTGGTTAGTTACTCTAAGATGGAGAATCATATGGATGTTTTTAGTTAAGAAAATGAGTGTAACTATAAATTCAAAATTACGTGGCACAGCATGCATGCATGCATAAAATTTCCGTAAACCAAGCAACCTCAAAATCTCGGTATTAGACTATTGATTTGCATGTCATGACAAAACGGATAACAAAAAGGCCAGCAGCATCGCATTGTGTACAGCCTTGGTAAAATCTCCTAACACCTTCTAGGTGGGGTATGCAAAGCACATTTATCCCATTTATCCCCATGCAAAATTCTTTAAATAAGAGCCAATCTGTCCTTGCCTTTCAGGCACTTATAGCAGTGTTATAGGTGCCAAGCTTGTTTACGGGCGCTTGTTAACAATAGCATTTACATAACTAAACATGTTCCAAAATCCAAAATATATTTGTTTAAGAGAAGTTCATGATGCAATTAAATAACACAAATGGTAGTGATATTTCTAATTATGTGATGTGTGTAGGCATGCATTTTCTGTGACATAAGTTCAAGTGAACATAAAGAAAAAGGGAAGGTAACAAAGGATGAAAAAGAAACACCATGGTGCAGTGGATGAATCTTCATAGGAACAACAATTTCATAAATCATTATGTATTATGTATAATCTGGAGCCATAATCCTAGTGCTAGTGCATAGGTCTTACAACAGGTACATAGGCAGGTGAAATACAGCTGTATTGTTAACAAAGGTACTGCATTATTGTGTTACCAATGCATTTCAGTCAGTATTCTTGGGTAAAGTTTACTGTAAAGCTTGTTTTTGAAATGCATAGAAATTGGACACCAGGTTTTTAAACCAGCGTGCCTGGTTTCTTAAAATTACTTTTGTCTGCAAAGTCAGCATATATGTTTATCTGTGTGTGTGTGTTTGCCCCCAGGTTATTAAAACCATTCACATAAATTAAAGCCTGAATAACCAATCAAACAAGTCCTACTTCTTTTAGTTTCTTTATATGACACATGCTATTGATACTATGGCTTTAATAACAAAGCGCATCATAAATTCCTGCCAAAGAAGAGCATTATCTTCTAATTCTGTATTAGTCATTCATTTCACAATAAAAGGGATTTACCAGTTGTACATTACTAACAAGATGGAGCACTTCAGTTTAAAAGTGGGCATGCCAAGCAGTAGCGAAGCATTTAATAAAAGAAGATTGGAAAACTACCTTTATCACTAAGGCTCTGGAGTATGAAGCCGGTTTAAACATAAAATGTAAATATGTATGCTTTGCTACATATGTGTCCTTAGTGATGAGTTTTTGTTCATTCATTCTTCATGATGTCAGTATATATTCTTAGTAGGAGTAGATTAGCAATAGTTTAACCTATAGCTATAGCATCTAGTTTTAGATGGTAGAACATCAAGCTTGTATCATGTTGATCCCTACTGTACTACCATTAGATTTTACAATCCCTTCATGCAATACCGTATAGCGGGTTTTTGTCGCGATGACTTTAATGTCGTGTCTCATGGAATCCGCAACATTAAAATCCGTTACATTTTTAATCTTGTGACTTTTTATCACGTGAGATTTTGTGACTGCCTCGTGCTATGTCGATTTCAATATTTCGCTTGGGGTCTCTTCCAAACTCTGAAAGGATCAAATGTAATTCCTTCTGCTGCCATCAACTCAGCGAATTCGAAGTAAATGAAGTTACGGGCCAAGGGAACCCATCATCACGAGTCTCATTTCAGGAACCAAGGAAAGGAAAGTAGTGTACATATAGGTTTATTCACTGAGAGAACCGACGAGCCGAAATTGGTAAACTGGCATGCAGTATCGGAGCCACAGCAGCTGCCAGAAGGATTTCAAAGTTTGGAGGTACCGGTATTAATGAAAGTATGGTTCGTGGTTTTAAGAAAGCTTATTAAATAAGCTACGTTCTAGAAGATTGAGGGAGGAAGAAGACTTAACTGTACGGGAACATTCTACATGGCTACAGCGTAACGATCTACAACGTTGCCAATTTCTCTTTCAGTATATAATTCTTCTCCAAAAACTGCGAGAAAAACTACAATCTAAATTTCTTCGTATACATGGTAACCTTGAATGCACAAGTCCATACGAAACTCCATTGTTTCGGCAATTGGCATTTAATAAAATTAATTACACGTGAGAACTTAATTATCGTGAGAGATACCATACGCGAGAATTAATGTCGTTTCAATTTTATTTCGTGGCTAATTTTATCCGCGACAAAAACCCGCTATACAGTATAAAATACATTTTACAAGGCTTCTGCAGATTTACTTTCTACATCAATGTAAATAGCTATGTATCCACTTTTCCACTATATGACTTGTTTACTAATTGTATACAGATGCAGTATACAAGTATTATGGTTTTGGTGCCTATGGCCATTTAGTAACAGAACCTTGGATGAAGTATCGGATTCAGAAATACATATACATATATGTCAGATTTCTTTCATCCAAAAAATGTTTTGTGTTTTTCATGACTTCACTCATACTAATGTAGCAGTGTGTGTGAACACGAGAGTTTTAATTGTGAAGTGCTATGCTAAAGACTTTGTAAAAGTCTACCCAACGTACATACTCTATTGCTCTTTCTTGTGGAAATGATACCAAATGCCTGTAATGGAGTTAACTAGTTTTGTTGGTACTTTCTACAATTGGTTATCATCATAGTAACCATCCCACTAGGGAGCTGTGAGAAGGCTTTAAGCCTGTTGGACAGGGAGTCAGAAATATCAAATATACTGTCCCAGACCAGTGGTGACTTGAGCCCCAGGCATGAACACAATCTAGGCGAGAGCCAAAGGAGATGCACAGCTGGGATCCAAAATGTTTCTGCCTTCAATGGACTGAATTCTCGTAGATTAGGGGGTTTCTCATAGTAACTATCCTACTAGGGACCTGTGGGAAGGTTTAAGCCTATTGACAGGGAGTCCAAAATATTAGCCTAAGCCAAATAAACTGTATCGAATAATGATAATATTTTGTGTATATTTTCAGTTGGCTTATATGTACTAGTAGATTATAAAACATATTTCTATTACAGTATGTACATGGCCTTTCTTACAACCCAGAAATAACTGGAGCAAAATTATTTTTGCATGCTTATCGGAAGGGATTCTATCCATTCATATTTCTTTAGTCTATATAACCTGCAACACAATATTTATAACACACTGCTCTCCCTCCATCCATCAGTGTAGTAATGGTGGTTAGTGTTGATAAGGGCTCTTTTATTGATTTTATACAAGCCACATGTACAATTAGCGTAAGGTGATATATGGGATTATGGAATAATTGTGATATATTTATCATAGAGATGGGATAATACTGTGATGCATCACAGTATTGTACAGCAAAAATGCATCAGGTATGTAGTATCAAGTAAGTTTGAAGCCGAAATTCTTACTGTAACACTATAGGCTAGTCTTTTAAACACTTCGCTACCTGCATGGCACACCCACTTTTATAACAGAAGCACTTCGTCTTGTGATTTACAACTGGTAAAATTCCCTTTACTGCAAAATGAACAGCTAATACAGCATTGCCTTAGACTTCTTTGGCAGTAATTCATGACGTGCTGTTACTAAGGTCACGCCCATCAATAGTATCAAGTGTCATATAACGAAAGTGTGAAGCAGTAAAACTGGTTTAACGGCTTTGAATAGTTATTTATGTATCATTGATTTTATGCTGAAACTTATGAAAACTCACCAGCGCCATAAACCTGTTAAACTGTGTATAAAATTTTGATTGTTGGATTTATTTCTTCAATTTTGTATTTTTGTGAAATATTTTTAAATTACAAAAATACCGTATAGGGGATAAGTTTCGCTGGGCGAAACTTTCGCGGTAGAGGCCTTCCAAGTATATTCGCGGTAAAACCTTTGCGTTCCAGTAGAAAGGAGCTTATACATTTGTAGTAGCCGAGTAGCTAAATATCTTTGTTTAGCGGCAAAACTTTCGCGGTTGTGTTTGAAACTGCGAAAACCGCGAAAGTTTCGCCCATCGAAACTTACTCCCTATACGGTACATTGTTTGCTTTTGTATGTGAAGACCATCATATGGGATATAGCTATACATAGGGGAAGTATATACAGTACTGGTCAAAGATAACGTTGCACTCACTTGTACTTCACTCTCGAGTAAACTCGATCAAACAACATGCCTGTAATTTGTTAAACTCAAGTGTTTTAGCACTCCATGCTTGATGTTCGTTGATTGTACTACATGCTCGATGATTGTTGAGGACACTCAATTGAGAGTATACTTGACAGCAACATGGATATCGAATAACACTGGAATTATTGGATATCTGCTCGATCGTGAAGCATTGAACAACCACTACTAGCTCGCAACAAGTGAATGATAGTTAATCTGGCTTGATATAATGTCTGACTGAGCATTGCAAATAGGAAACATGTAATCTTTTTACTACGAAGACTTGAAATGGAGGTATTTTCCTTAAAGCTAAACTCTTGCTCCTCCTCCATTGTTAATGCTCAAATCCAAAGTGATGATCACGAAATCAACTTGATACTTTGTTTTGTGAATTCCACAAAGTTTACAAAAAAACAACCATGGTTTAATACATATGTGTCACTAAGGAGATGCCTATCTAGAGGGGTGCCTATCTAGAAGGGTGCTGTTATAAAAAGCTTTAAATGGAACACTTGTACATAGACAATTCATAAAACTTCTCAATAATAATATTGTTCTGTAGACATGGATTAGCAAATTCCATTGTACATCTGTTACTATCTTGTGATGGGAGTGAAACACATATTCTTAACTGTAACCAATTTCGGGTAGTTAACACCAGCTGTACTCATCTGGAGGACATTGAAATAATATGCTGTGAGTTACTCTTCCATGTAAGTTTTTAGCTTGCATGTAATGGTTTTTACTAGCTGACTGGAAACCATGGCCATACTCAGGAGAAGTAAGACTAGTAGGTGGAACATCAATCTCTGAAGGTTATGTTGATATGTACCTTAATGGAGAGTGGGGAAGAATATGTAGTGATAGCATGAGTGGTGATGAGGCAAATGTGATATGTAGACAACTGGGCTATGACTCCGCTGTATCCTACACACCAAAGTATGTATACATTAATACTATAAATATACAGGGTATAGTTATTGGATGTGTATATAATTCTAATTTCTAACAACATAAATTACATCATTTTTTGACTATGGTTTGTCTGTGGTCTGCGTGTTTACATGCATGTATGTTTCAGTTATTGAATTAAATTTTATAGTGATGGTGATGACCTTGGATCAGGAGGATATGGTACCTTGAATATATCACGGCCTATGGTTACAGGGAATACAATATGGTATAATGACGTCTTAAACTGTCTTGGGAATGAAGTATGCTTAGCACGATGCCTATCATCTATACCTACTAGTGCAGTGGATCAATGTAGTAGTGAAGTTGGAGTTAGATGTAGTAAGTAAAGTTAACATGTATGTATGTATGTATGTATGTATGTATTATGAACATTTTTAATACATATATCAGATCATGAATTTCACTTGCACCATGATTTGTGGTTAACAATCTGCTTAGTTTTAGTTGAAAATTTATTAAACCAGATGTGTTTGAAGGTGCTTTTTGTACAGGAAGCTGGTGTGTGTGTGTGTGTGTGTGTGTGTGTGTGTGTGTGTGTGTGTGTGTGTGTGTGTGTGTGTGTGTGTGTGTGTGTGTGTGTCCACCCCTAGGCTATTTTAAACCATGAAGCCTGGATAACCAATCAAACAAGTTGTACTGCTTTTCAGTTTTTTTATACAACACTTGGTATCAATATATATAATTGATGGCTATGGCCTTAATAACGAAGCACGTTGTGAGTTACTGCCAAAGAAGGTAATCCTGTATTTGCATGGCCATTCATTTCACAGTAAAAGGCATTTAACCAGCTGTACATTACTAACCAGATAAAGCGCTTCAGTTTTAAAAGTGAGTGTGCCATGCGGGCTGCAAAGCTTATAAAAGAAGACTGTTCTATAGTGTTACAGTAAGATTTTTGGCTTAAATCAACTTTATACTAGTACTGTAGTATAAAGCAGAGGAATAAAATTTATATGTGTTGCTATGTGTGTATGAATCTTTGCTCATGAAACACTTTGCTATAATTTATTATGCGTGCATGCCCACCTTTATAACTGAAATATTCTATCATGGTACTATGCAAACACCTTATTATAAATGAAAGGACTAATAGTCATGTTCTTATGTGAGCCTTCTTTCGATGACATCTTTGTTACTACAACATCATCGATTCAATATAGGCATGTGGCATGTTAACACCTTGTGTAGAATGCTAACACCTTTGTGAAATGTCAACATGAAGAATATCAAAAAGACCGAACAAATGACAACCTATGGCCCCAAGTGAGTATGGCGATTGAAATAGGAAATGTTCATGTTAATGAAAATAACCTTTACGTGAAAATAACCTTTACGTAAATGTTTGACTAGGAAAATTTTTGATGAATTTGATGATTCGCTTAGCAATTTGTTACCTAATACATCTAAAGATATTAATTTATCAACTTTATTGCTTAGTAAATTAATTCATATTGCTCAAAAATATTGAGATACACTTACGTGTATTGTTCTATGGTTGCAACGCCTTATTTGCAACTCTCAAATGATGAAATAAATCCAGTTTTAATCACTAATGAATTGAAGAACGAGCAAAATTGATGCACAGAGACCAGTCCATTGCACTATGTTTTGTGCACATGTGCAAGTATTATTCCATTTAAAGCATAGCATATGGTTTCAGCAACAAATCTTGAGCGAACATACCTAGTGATTTAAACTTAGACTTTATTTTGTGCAGGGCCAGAGCCAGCGGTCCGGCCGGTCAGGTTTTGGCCTGACTACTTTTTCAGCTTTATTGTAAGGTGAAGTAAAATTCATATATACAACTATAGGAAACATTTTTAATATAGCTAGTTAGGCTTTATTCAATATGCATCCATGGACACTGCTTATAAAAATGATCTGACTGAAGAAAAATGCCGTTGTATTCTATTATATTCACGTCACACGTGCTCTAATTAGGATGTGGTGTGCATGTTTATTAGTTAACATAATATTAGTACGTCGTTTTTGTTGATCATATGCTTCAATTGCCTTACCTGAACTACCTGAAGAGCCTCATCAGCCAGTTAATTTTAGTTTTCCTAAGCAATCTTTTGGTCAGACCTGTGCACTGCAGCTTCCAGGGCAAGTGGTTAAGTAAGTGGCATTACTAGCTATGTCATATGGAGATTCAGTTGTTACCTGATAGATGTAGAATTTTAGTATAGTTGTTTGGCCTTTTTAGGAGAGTCAAATATCCTTTAAAATGCTCTCAGATTCAATCTCAGAAGGCGCAAATTTTCAAAATTTTCTTGGGGGGGCATGCCCCCAGATCCCCTAGTGTTAGCATGTGCACACTCAGCATGTGCATTCGTAAGATCTGCCTTTGATTGCAGTAGCTCAACCTGACCACCTAAAAATTCGTGGCTCCGCCCCTGATTTTGTGAACATGATTATATGCAAGTATCTTCAAGTGAGTATGCTCTCGCGTTTTATACCCTCAATAGTTGCTCAAGCGTAATCGAGTTTAGCGTATCAAGCATTTGAGTGGCAAGTGTGTAAGTTGGGAGCGAGTGCAACGTTACCTCTGAGCGGTACTGTATGTGTTGACTAATAGTTTATATTTCCGAAATTTTGTTTCTGAAATGCATTAATTTTCAAAAATATTTCCTTCCAAAATTTTCTCTCAATACGGTAGCAGTGTACGGCTACTTTGAATGAAGTTAGTTATAGCATTGTTTAGTGTTGTACCAATAGAGTTGTAGTCAGTTTTTTGCATTTTAGTTATTTTTGAAGGCACATATGTTTTAGAAGTCTTACTATTAAATACTAATGTATTAAATGAAGTTTAACTAGTTAAACTAAGTTAATGGCGCGAGTGAGCCAAGCGGAAAGTTATAAACTAAATAAACCTGAAGGAGATTGAAGAAGGTCCCAGCGGCCCATAAGAGAAGAGGAAGCGATGGCTGCATCTGAAGAGGGAG
The DNA here is from genome assembly GCA_965207375.1 of Nitrosopumilaceae archaeon. Lineage (GTDB taxonomy): Archaea > Thermoproteota > Nitrososphaeria > Nitrososphaerales > Nitrosopumilaceae > JAWVZS01. Next base: position 212,706 of record CBDBMG010000001.1, read on the forward strand.
GCAATAATTAGAAAACGGAAAAGTGCGCATGCGTTTAATTAATGCAAGGCGCGGTAAAGTCGAAGCACACATGGAGCATGGTGTAAAATTGTCTATCCTTATATTTTCTTCGAGGAATGACTAGCTACCGGTACACGCACATTAGACAAGGTGATGAATCATCGGCGGAACAGATGTCGCTCCCTAGTACCGGTGGCGCTGGTGTCTACTGAGAGTGAGTTTGACGGCAGGTCCACAGATTTTGACGAGGAGCAATTGCCCATTCAAGAAGTTGTGAGGCAGCTTCAGTTCAGCAGGAAATCGCCCCTTACTCCAAGTATTTAGTTACGCTTATGGTAGCTCCCCCATAAACGCCCGTTGGTTCCAGTATTGTTTCACAACGGCTTTTCGCTGGGGCTCCCCCTTGCCGGAGTCCTGTTTGTTCCCCAGCTGGTGGTCCACCTGATAAATTTCGTGCGTTGCTCGCACACTCGGAAAAATAAATGATTGGGTGACTTGTGGGTTAGCTACCAATACGATATCGTGTTTCAATATAAAAGTGTGTATATATTAAGTCACTCGATGTACTTTATGGGCTGCAATAGAAACGCTCCATAGGCTGTACTCCAAGATGGTGGGGAAAACGTACGTTTACTAGAAATTACATTATTAATATGGCACACTGCAAAGGGTCTATTAGGTAGAGATACATAAGGCATACTGGGTGTGGGCCGTGGCAGTTCACCGTGCGAGCGTGTGTGCCTCCATAATGCTTTGTACGATGGGAATTTGTGAAGGTAACTCGTGGGTTGATGGCCAATATGGTATGTAGTATGCGTTACACATGTTGCAAGTTTTAATTTTTCAGGTATATCATATAACTGAGGCATATAATGTTATATTATGTAGATATAATATGAGTGTGTATATATGAAGCTGCTACACAGATACTGAAGCCGCTGCACATATGCATGTACGTACATATATTATATGGATGCAATATAAGTGTGTATCAAGAAAGCTGCGGCACAGATGCATGTATAGTATATGGACGTGTATAAGAGCGCATTGTGTATTATTGTATGTGCACATGCATTATCAACTTATAGCTTCCCCGCAGTCGGCCAGTTAACCCAGTAATGCTCCACACTCCTTGGATTGCGGGCTTGGTGGTCCATCGAGTGAACATATGCGCCCCTGCAATGTGCCAGCTATTTGCAGTATTGTTTTGCAAAGTGTGTATATGAAGCTGCTGGATGCAATACAAGTGCATGTGTATATACGAAGCTATTATTGTATTTGCATGTGTGCACATATGCATGTACATACATATATTATATGGATGCAATATAAGTGTGTATCGATAAAGTACGGCACAGATGCATGTATAGTATGTGGATGCGTATAAGAGCGCATTGTGTATTATTATAAGTAGGGCTGCAATGAGTACTAGTTTTAAGGCTCCGGATATTCGCATGCCTTAACGAACGAATATCCGAATATTCGTCTATATATTTGTACACCAATTACAAGCTTACAAATTGATACGAGAAAACACAGCTGCATGTAGTACAAGACTATGTAGTGTAAAAAGCTGCTGAAAGCCTCCTCCATCGACGGTAGAAATTGGGCGTGTATTCAGCAATGCGCGCTATAATATTCTTAGCCTGGTCGGGAGGGCATTTCTTACAATCGCTGAGCGTTAATTGTTTCTTCCTAGCTTCCTTTTTACTACTTTCAGCAACACTAGACGGGTGTTTCGATTCCAGGTGGTCATGTAATTTAGTTGTTCCCCCCGCGTATGCCAAGTTTACTCCATCGCACAACTTACAAGGGTCTTTTTAATCTTCTTCCCCTTTTCAACAACACAAAATAATACTCGTGCGTTTTCTACCAAGGCGCCGCCATTTTCAGAACTCATGTGACTCAACAAACAAATCCGGATACTAATTTTGGTATCCGGATATTCGATTTATTAACGAATATCCGAATGAAGCGAATATTCGTTGCAGCCCTAATTATAGGAGCGCATTGTGTATTATTATAAGTGCATATGCATTATCAACTTATGGCTTCCCTGCAGTCAGCCAGTTAACCCAGTAATGCTCCACACTCCTGGGATTCCACTCATTCCTCGGTGTGGGCTCGGTGGTCCATCGAGTGAACATACAATGTGCCAGCTATTTGCAGTATATATTGTTTTGCAAAAGTGCGTATATGAAGCTGCTGGATGCAATACAAGTGCATGTGTATATATGAAGCTATTATTGTATTTGCGTGTGTGATAATTGTGTAGCTCCCGTAGATGCCCGGTGGGCCCAATAATGTATCACACTCCTTGGTCCCCTTTGGGTCCTATTTGTGAACGCGCGCCTCCGTAGTATACCAGTTTAGGTCCTATTTGTGCCTCGGTGTAGTCCATCGAGTGAACGCGCCTCCGTAGTATACCAGTTATTTGCAGTTTATTTGAGGTAGTCACTAGTGCAGATTGTGCTATATTGCTGCAGCAGGGTAATGCCCCCCACACCTCTTCCCTAAACACCCAAGTATATATGAAGACCTGTTCTATATAAGGGGGTATAGTTACATGTATATTATATCATACACATAATTATTTGTGTGCACACGCATTAAAGCTCTAGCGAATAGTGCTATTACAGTTCACTTGTATAGTTGAACAGAATACTGGATTGCTTGTTTGAAGAAGTATACTTGTTTCGTGCTTGATATGTGACAGTCGCCGTCAAAATAAATGTATATGTGATCCCTCATGAAAGTAGTATGTCATTATGGTAATGTTGCCATGGGGTTTATGTTAGCACGAGGGTTTAAAGTTAACAAGAGATCCAAGGATTTCCCAATTACTGATCACATCCAAGAGATCAACGACAAGGTCTGTCTCACGGACATATAGCACTGTGCACCTGCAAGAGTTTCGTCGCCGGGTAATTGGCCACAAATTATTGGGGATAATTTATAAAATAAAAAATAAAAATAAAAAAAAATAAATTAAAAAAATTACAATAAAGAAAAATAAGGGGTAAAATTTTAGGATTTTGAGTGCTAGCCAGCATACAATTACACATGTGTACAAGAGTACGCCACCAACAAAAATACACAGCTGGTAAAAATTTGGAGAGCGGCATAAATTCTGTGTATGTTAGATGTATATGTATGAAAATGAAACAATTAGAAGCTGATAATCGGTTATTTAACATCAGTTATGGGAATTTTGAAAATAAACGACTGACAGTCAAAGTGCACAGCACTATTGGCTTATACTGTACTCCATTTTTACGTATGTGGCTGAAGTATACATAAATAGGCACATTGTGACATGTGAATACTACTGCTCCCCCATCTTTTCATTACAAACGCAAAAGAATTTGGGACTGCATCAAGAGATTTGTGCAGGGCTGTACATTTTTGAGTACAATTGCATGCAATCGCATGTGATATATACACATGTTTATGGCCTGGTACGTATGGATATGTAAGTGTACATGTATATGTATATGCAAGGATTATGTGGGTGTATATAATTAGATGTACTAGGCTATGAATGTGCATATAATTATATTGTATGTGTATATAATAAATTAGGCATATATGCATGCTAGTCTGGATATATGTGTACGCAAACACTGCTGATTTCAAATACTTTAAATAACAAGGGTGTGCAGGGGACATGGTGTAAACAATATATTTATCATACATAGCTACATTTGTAGCTACTTCCTATGGCTTGGAGGGAAAGGCATTGCCTTTCTATGGCATGCTGAAATTCTTGTGGCTTCCTAGAACCCCTAAGTATTTCTACCTATACCTCTAAGCCTTCTTAGTAAAACATGCTATAGATATTTGGAATGGTAGTTATATTTAAATTATGTGAACAAAGGCCTGTTTAATTAAAGAGTAATATATAGGAGAAATAATGGAGCCCTGCACACCTTACCAAAACCCCCACCATCTGCGGACGGTGGTAGCTGCACAGTAGTAGGAAATCTACTGCTGGCCAGGGGTCTATTTGAAGGAGCAACATTAATATTATGTATTTTCCTTATAAAGGGTGATTATGTAAAGCTCCACGTATTGCATCATCATTTTCATTTGTTTGTCTGTTCCTCCCATTACTGTAAGTCTGTCAATATTAGATTGCAATTATGCATTAAAAATTTACTCAAGCAGACAAGCATAATATCCTAATAAGGTATTTTAAAAGTTGTTTTTATACTGCATGATGTCATGAAATTTTGTCTTTATGGAGTTATATGCTCATTTGTCTTTTGAACTTATGGCCTCCATAATTGATTTTATTAGTTTGTCACTACCTACCATATAAGGCTGCTAATGGATAGACCAGATGGATATCTTTATAGGTTTCATAACAGTATGGTACTGCTCAAATGTAACATTACACACATAAGCATCTAACATGCGAGTCTAACAGTCACTACACGTGAGTGTGCATCTGTGGTACTGCTCTGTGATGCTCTAAGCACACACAAAACCATTGTGTGTGTTTTGATTCCTCACATGTACTAATGTATAACGGGTTATACTTTCATTTGGCAGCAACAAAGAGTTTTGTTAGGGAGAGTTTTGAAAAGTTTTACTTTCATAGAAGTCATGCTCTTTTGAAAATACAACTCCTTTGAAATAAACCCATTATACAGTATATGAGGGGAAAGGATATTTAACGGAATTGGCGGAATGGCAGAAATGGGAATTTTCGTTTGGAGAGCAAACTATATAAGACTATACTGTATAGTTAAGACCATAGATTAAAAGGTGCGGCGTTTCGTGCCTCTATAATCTATGATAAGACACAAGATTCACCACAACATAAGCACATGCCGTTCAGAGCACCAGCACCTTCTCTCACTATTCCAGAATGTTCATCATTGTCCTTGTAGTTATGTTGTAGTTAGTACTATACTGGACTCGTATGGTGATGCGGTGGGACTAACCTATCTAGGTCTTCTTCAAAAAAATTACTCAAAGTTAAATCTATCACTTCGGACCCACACGTATTCATTTTCACAAGCTCTAACAACACAACCGCAAGGACAACGAGGAACAATGTGTTCAAAGAGAATATTCTGGAATACTGTATCACGTGATCCCTAAGTATAGAAGGCTCTGGCGCTCTGAACAGCATGTGCTTATGTTGTGGTGAGTCTTGTACAGTACAATCTTGTATACAGTATACAGCATAGTCTTATACAGTTTAACTGTGCTAATGTTGTACTTGCTCTCCAAATGAAAATTCCTGTGTTTCCGCCATTCCGCCAATTCCACTAAATCTCCTTTCCCATATATGAGTATGTAGCATAGATTATAAGGTTTCAGTGACAAAATTTCTCATAGTTTTTGTTTTTATTTTGCTGCCTCATATAACTTGATAGTAGGTGCCAAACAGTTAATTAACTCCACAGCACAAGCCTAAAACAAGAAACAACCTGTCACCAATTGGCTGACATACGTGCTTAAACTTGTGGTTCTAGATCACATGTCGATCATTAATGAAAGTGGAATGATTCATGTACATATAAAAACAAGCAAAATTGTGAAAATTAATTATGATCATAAGGTTTTGTGTATTTACGAATTTGCATGGACAATAATAATATATTTGTATAAATGCATACATACCAAAGAAATGATGGCATGAGGAACAAATATTTTTACAGCTCATAGTGCTTTCCAGAATATAAACGTTGGGAACAAGTCAGTCTGTGAAGTGAATTCCACAGTACGTGAAAAATCACTCCGATTGGTTGGTGGTAGTCAACCTTACATTGGCCGTCTTGAAGTGTTCCACAATAATACATGGGGAGTAATATGTTTTGATAGATTTCGTGCTGCTGAAGGACATGTGGCATGCAGACAGTTAGGTTACAGTGTTATTTTTAATTATGCGAATATCAGGTGAGTATAGAATGAATTGAATATTTGATGATTGTTTCTGCTATATGATGCTTCACATATATTTTTTGCTTATTTTGTAGACTAAATGACAATCCTGTGGTGCACTATCATTCAGTGGATTGTAGAGGAGCTGAAACTAGCTTTGCAGATTGTAGTTTTGAAGACCTCCCAACTCCAACTACTCGCTGTAGTGGAGGACGTTTTGCTTCCATTCGTTGTTGTGAGTTAATTTGATATTTTTCTATCAACATGTTATTGAGAATTTTTCAGACAATAGACCTTACCCTCCACTGGCTTCTGTTAGAATGCTTGGAGGGAGTGGTCCATATGGTGTAATTGAGGTGTTCAATGGAGGAAGGTGGGGTCCAATTTGTGATGAACATTTTGACCAAGCAGATGGTGATGTCGTATGCCGACAGTTTGGATATACTGGTGCACTTCGTGTAATAGATAATTCTTAGTAAGTACATGTATATATATATTGTGTATATGTCATGCAATATTAATTTCATCACAAACACTATCCCACCAGGAAGACTTAAGCCAGTTAATTTTGTGTTGTGTTTTTAATAGTCTTGAAGTTGGTAGAAATTTCTTACTCATGACTAATGTACATTGTATTGGAAATGAAACTCACTTGTGGAACTGTCCATTTACTAATGCCACAGAGGTCAAATGTAATTATTACAATCAAGTTGCAGTCCACTGTGGTATGTACCAATGTTAATATATATACGTACTACTACAAGGGCGGCGGAGGCAACTTTTGATAGGTCCGGCCAGGGGTATGGCTGTTAGGGAGAAGTGTGCAAGGCACACTCAGCATGCTAATGCTAGGGGGTCTGGGGACATGCCCCCCCAGGAAATTTTTGGAAAAAACATGCTCTGAGATTGTATCTGAGAGCTTTCTCAGCCAGAACTTATAGCTTCTCCATAATTATATAGCGGCAGTGGATATTGAACCGAAGGTCGGTTCAATGGGCGTAGGCGGTGGATATTGAACCGTAAGTCACGTGCACATTATTTTGGGACTTAGACAATTTTTAGAAAAGTTTTATATATTGAAAAGAAAAAGGTCTATCTTGGACTTGAACTTGGTTGCTTACAGCTACTGCTAACACTAAAACTAACCCTAACCCTAATCCTGGGCACCGACCCAGGCCACTAACCGTGGTAAAGCCGGCCTGGGCACCGACCCAGGCCGCTAACACCGTGGCAAAGCTGGCCTGGGCACCGACCCAGGCCACTAACCGTGGCAAAACCGGCCTGGGCACTAACGCTCACCTCTAACCGGCTTGGATATATATAAGCTACCAAAATAATGCGCACGTGACTTACGGTTCAATAACCACTTCCTTATATAGCATATAACTATGTGTGTTAATTTCCTATCAGTTCATGTCCAATAAAATAATTATAGCTATAGCCATAATCCAGAAATAAGTTAAGGTGGGTGGCTGGCTTAGGTTTCAGTTTGGGTCTTTCATATGTTGTGTGCATTACCATAGCAAGATAGCTACATGAAGTGCAGAGTGTTGGCCTAGCTTGTTTAGTGAGCGAAACATACTCAGCATGCTCTTGCTAAGTGCATGGTCTAGGGGCATGCCCCCAGAAAAATTTTGAAAATTTGCCCTCTTGAGATTGAATCTGGAAGTAGTTTTGACTGAAAATTAAACTACATAAATGCTCAGCAACTGTGCTGGCCACTTGTACTATAGTTAAATCAACACTGGCAAGTGACATGTCATAACTGTAATGATTTAATTTGCATGTCTGAGTAGTTGCATAACCATTCATGGTGGGTGGCTAGCCACCCCATCCACCCCCCCTGGATCAGTCCCTGCATAAGTAATAACAGTTACAGGTTACAAACAGTTCAAAGGCTCTAAAACATTACTGACGGTGAGCTACATTGGCGCCAGCCATCACTTCAAAAACCATATCCTTAGATTCATCGCTTTTGAAAGCAGCAACTCTGTGGTGGATAAAATCGATTTAAGGTATAATTAGTATTGGAAGAACTAGCACAATCAGCATCCATCAGTGAAAACTTACACTTGGTCGTCACCGACATGTGTCACATGATATGCGCGTGTACTGAGAACTACTGTAAGTGCAATTGATTCATGGACTAAATGAACTAGAGTATCCTTTTTATAGTGTAGCTAAATAATTATACGTATCCTATCCGTGAAGTAGCAACAATTCTACACAATCGTCTCAGGTGTGTTTTTTGGTCTACCCGAAAATATTAGAATCTTCATGGAAAAGTGGTCCGGCTAAAAACCGGACCAGCCGGACCGGTTCCGCCGCCCTTGTACTAATACATTGTATACATATACAAACTTAATAGGCTCCAATTCATCAATGTCATATGGAGCACTTCGGTTGACTGGTAGTAATAGCAGTACTGGAAGACTTGAGATAAATTTTGAAGGTAGCTGGGGAAGTGTATGTTCACGAAACTTTGCCGCAATTGATGGGCATGTGGCATGCAGACAACTAGGATTTAAAGGAGTTATCAGTATCTCTAACGTTACCAATGCATGGTTTGTGTCATTATATAACTACATGCATGGATAGCACAATTGTGATTGTACAGGATAGATACAGCTAACCACACAATATTTCTGAATGAAGTTCACTGTAAAGGCTATGAAGAAAAATTGATGGATTGCAGGCATAGATATGGTGATAATGTTTGTACCTATGATGAAGATGTACTGCTTTCTTGTGGTATGTTTTAATTCCACACATTGTAATTAATTTTTCTTAAGGATTGTGTCAAGTACCTTATTAGCCTTTATTGCATTTTGTGTGGGCGGATCAAAGGGTTCAACAGTTCTATATCTACCATAATGTGTCAAGGAGGTAGTCATAGAACTGTGGTTGGGTAGTTATAGAGCGCTAGAGTAGTTATAGAATGGTAGCTCATTGACACTTTTCACCATTTATTTGTGCAATTCCTTTATTTATACTATCAAAGAACTGTGTTTTATTCGCACATTAATAGGTTAATAGGTGTATAATACAATAAAACACTTAAAGCATTGACACTTTGTTTGTATGAAAGATACAGCTCTTGGTGAGGGTCTCGTGACAAATATAGCACTCAGCTTCGCCTCGTGCTATATTTGCCACTCGACTCTCACCTCCAGCTGTATATTTCATACAAACTGGCAGCAGTGCTTTAAGTAATACTTAATATGTACGTACTTTAAGGGACTTGTGTTACTTCTATTTAAATTGTTCACAGATGCTGGACTGCCAGAACCAGATGGAAAGCTGAGACTAGCTGATGGCATCAGTCCCAATAGAGGGAGGTTGGAAATTATTAAAGATGGACTATGGGGCACCGTTTGTAGCGTTCATTTTGACAAGGCTGATGCTGATGTTGCTTGTAGACAAATGGGCTTCCGTTATGCTGTAAAAATTTTGGAAAAGTTAGTTTGAATGTAAAGCATTATTGCTCCACATGCAAACTCTAAAAATTAATTAAATATGGTGATACTTATGACCCGCCAGTTGCTCCCGTGTTTGTGTTTTTCTAGTGCATTATATCATTTGGTATCTTTAGTTTTTATGACTAACTTTATATAATAGGTTATAAAAGAAATAAAATGTTTGTTGAGTGGTTCTTTTCATCAAAAGAGAGCAGTCCTTGAATAACTCGTTGGTTATTTTCTACTAATCATAAGGATATCGGGACATTATATTTATTATTTGAGATTGTGGGGGGAACGGTGGGTTTATCTTTAAGCTTGATAATACAGTTATCTTTCCTGGGAATCTTTTTGGGGGATGATACTATAAAAAGCAAATATTCGGGTATTTGGGGATGGTGTATGCCATGGTGTCCATCGGTATAATTATTAGAATTCATTGTATGGACCCATCATATGTTTACTGTGGGTATGGATGTTGATACCTGGGTGTATTTTATGGTCACCACTATGATAATTGCGATCCCAACGGGCATCAAAATATTTAGTTGGACTATGACTGCAATGGAGGGAGAGCTCGTTTTTGATACTCCAATGTTGTGGGTTGCTGGATTTGTATTTTTGTTGACTATGGGGGTCTTACTGGTATTGTGTTCATTAGATGTAGTATTACATGATACTTATTATGTGGTCGCCCACTTTCATTATGTGCTGTCTATGGGGGCAGTCTTTGATTTTTGCAGGTACATATTTTTTGTTTAGGAAGATAACTGGATATCAGTATAATCAGGAAGGGTTCATTTCTGTAATGTTTATTGGTGTTAATTCCACAACATTTTTTGGAATGCCTCATCGATACTCTGATTCCCCAGAATGTTTCACCAGATGGAACATAGTTAGTTCTTTTGGCTCGGTAATATCTTTAGTAAGCATAATGGTTTTTTATATGGTGTATGATGCATTGAAGAAGCAAATATTATTTAGGGGTGAGGGGATGGGGTAGAGAGAGGATTGATATGACATCCAAATTGATATACCTTGTCTAGAATAGCAAGCTTTACCTGAAAAGAGCTGGCTATGGTACTGCTACATACATTGCTATGTATGTTTAGTTAACGCATACTTTATCAGCCAGCCTATTTCTGTTTCATGAATGTTTACTGTGTCATGCTAGTTTCCTTACATCTTTAATTAATCTTTGAGTTACATATAGAAAGGCAAGAAGGTGATGATTGTTTGCTTGTTATGGCACCCAACTCAGTCACACAAAACAGCCATACATGTAAACAGATACATAAAGTTGTTATGTTGAACTTTATATGACCATAGATTTTACGTACATAGATCTACCTTTTCTTTTAAGATAATTGAAAGTATAAAAATACTTTAAAACTATAGGATGACTTAATTAATGAAATCCAAGCATATACAGTTTACAAATACAGCATACCACCCTTTCATTTACTATAATGTACACTGTAGTCTAAGTGTAGTGAGATATTATGGTTGCATTTTGCAGTCTTGGAGGAGGGAGTGGTCAACCCATTAATATACATAATGTTACATGTATCGGCAATGAGAGTAAACTGATCGACTGTGAACACGAAGTGTACACTTATTTCTACTGTGATCACTCAGAGAATGTTGGCCTTGTTTGTGATGGTGAGGCTAAGAATACTTATTTACATAATTATGTTATACATGTGTATACAGACATACATAAGGTACTAATCGGTCAGGCCCTATGGCCTATTGTTTAACCTGTAGCTATAGAAGAATGACTTCCTTAGCTGAGTAGGAATTATTATTTAAATACTTCTACAAATTGCAGAACAATTTTGGATATTTGAATATTAGTTTCAAAATAAAATTATTGACACCACGTTTCACTATATAACTTTACAATGCTTGTTTATGCATAAGTGAATTGAGGCATTTATTCCAATGCATTATTTTAAAGATATAACAACTTAATAATTTAATTATGTCTGATACATACAAATAATCGAAAAAGATTGTTCGAATATTTGATTAGTTGTCCCAAAATCACTAGTTGTTTGATCCCTGATGTAATGTTATCTATTAAGGAGTGTATGATAGCATGTATGTAGGTCATGTAGTAATAAATTAAGTTCTATAAACCAGCAGCTATGTAACAAGACACTTAAATGCCATGTAAAATCTTGTGGTTCCCATAGTTACAGCAACCAACTATGTAATGTCCTTACCATAAGGTTAAGTCCCATGATTACAAAGGTATTTGAAACTAGACAAGGTGCTCTAGAATATCTATGAAATAAACAATGTAATCATTAAGTACGGTAGTACTTAATAGTAGGGATCGATAAGGAATGTATGGAATGCGGCTTTTTCGCACCTCTAAAAACCCACCTTACAATAGGCTTTAGCTGAAAAAACCTACTTAAATGCATTGGTACTGCTGTAATAAGGCTGTACATTTGTTAAACAAAGCGAAAAGTCGATTATTTCAAACTATAATGAATTTTGAAAATCTCGAAAATTACATGGATTTCGTCTGCCAGCCAGCCAGCCAGCCAGCCAACCTTCCGGATTGCACTAGGTGTAGGGCTCCAGAAATTCAACACAACAAAGGTAATCGCATCGTGTTTACGAAACTGTTGTTCCGAAGACGATTTACCCACTGCGCCATGGTGATTCTTTTATCCTTCCTTTCTTTACTTTCTTCTCTATCCATTGGAATGCGTAAACAATTTCGGCGTGACCACAACATTCCATACAAGGTGTAAACAGGTACAATAATGCACGCCTGCTATTTTATAGTTATATAAATCGCTTCATGCAATGTTGCATGTGTCCTCGATGTTGTCAGAGAGAATATTGTTACGGCTTACAGAAGAGGCTTTCTAGAAGCATTCTAGGCTAAGTATTACGCATGCGCATACACACACGTGGTTGCCATCCTATTACATGAAAAAGCACAGTATCAACTTACGCCACATCCACTGTTGCACTATTATATATACCCACTAAACAACAGTTTGAACGACTACATATACTCCATAAATTATAACTAAACTAGTTCAACTGAAACGCAGACTAGTCTTAGTCTCGCGCACTAGACTAATCTATTAAGCTATTACGTGTATGCGTGTATGTACGTCATCATGTACCGTGTATGTATGATGTAATTATTATTAAGATTATTCGAGAATCACCACATGGTGTCAGAAGTGTCAGAAAATGAGTTCTGAAATGATAACAAGAGTCTGTTACAGTCACGATGAATCTTTGCAAGCCACCCGATCCTCTGTCACTGACAGGAAATATGGCACAGAATTAGAAAGAATTCGAATAGCAGCTCCATTGGTTTTTAGCAGGCACAGAAAGTGTCACAAAATCCGACGAAATAAGATTGAAATAATGCTCTCACATGCTGGAAAAGAGGCAAGGGAAGTATACAAGACACTCCCGTGGGCTGCTGAAGGAGACGATAAGAAGTTTGCAAAGGTGATTGCAGCATTCCGAGCATATTGTGAGCCGCAAAAAAACATTTTATGCGAGCGTCACGGCTTCTGGAACCTGCAACAATCAGAAGGAGAATCAATAGATGGATATATATCTCACCAGACTCAAGATTAAGGTAGAGGCTTGTGAGTACAATAGAGAAGACTGACCAGCGGCAGTAGGACTAGAAATGCTGCGTGATAAGTTTTTGGAATACTTAACGACAGCCTAAAAGAGCGACTATTACGAGAAAATGAAGCCAATGTAATACCTGTTGACATATTCAATCAACTTACCAACACACCAAAAGTTCAGCCTACAAAGACAAATCAAGCCAGGAACAGGAACAAATCAGGAAGGAACAGGAACAGGAACATGTTGTGGCTGCTTTCTGGCAATCAAAGAAACATACACTGCAAAGTTTTGCAGCCATTCCATGATGTTTGTAATAAGACGATGTTTTTGTGTAGATTTTGCTGCATCTAGACAACTGGGAAGCAGGTCTCCCATTTCAACAAAGGCACCAGGTTCAATTTTTCACTAAATTAGGAGGAATCAATGGGATTACTGCTCCTGTTAGTTTGTAGAGTATGGTGGTTCAGCTGGTCTGGGGGGCAGGTGGTACATTTTGTAGATTGTCTTGAATCAGGCTGACGTGGTGGAGATCTAAAAAAGGAGAGCCGAGTTGTGATATGTTTGTAGTATGGTAGATTAACGCAACAGTGCATGCAGGTGACAATGAGCAGGGGGTTAATGATTTGAAGGTGCAACAAAATAGTTTGCAGGTGTCGATGAGTAAGGGAGTGAAATGATGGTATTTTACATATGTGGGTGTATATGAAGTGTATATATATTATATATATATATATATATATGTATGTATCACAAGTCTGTAGTTGTAGCTAGCTAGTTACATACATAGCCATCCCATGCAGTGCATGTGCAAGTCAGACAAAAGGTAGTGCGTGGAATTTTAAAAAAAACCATCAATATTGTACACCCAAGCACTTAATGCACTCATTAAGTTGTTTATTCAAAACATGGCCACATGCATTCCTGAGCATTAACACATTGTTCACATGCATTCCTAAACACTGTTTGAAAGCAAAAAACAAAAGAACATGCGTGCTTCCTACATGCATGTTTACTTGCGAACTATGCTACGGTATAATGCCAGCTGTATGGCTAGCTGTTAAGGATATAAACACAGAAATGCATGAACACCAGATTCTATCACCACTTACCAAGGGGAGGGTCCACCGGGTCGTCGGTGAGTGACTCTTGTTTGAGATCATCATGAGCGTCGTTGGTCAGCATTACTATGGAGGAATGCAGTAGGCTTCTTAGCACAGCGTCCACAATTTGAGAAATATCGGCTTGAGCAAGCGTATCTGTCCCCTGCTCAGTCAGTAGGATGTCGGCCTCTGCAGCGGAACTCGAATCCAATCTTCGCCTCTTTGCAGCAGACTGATATCTGGTCATAGTGACAGTGGAGCATTCCTATGCAGTGTAGTGTTTGGCTTCTTCTTAAGTAGTACGTGGCACATTCCAAGATAACTCTAAACTCAACTTCGAACTCAGTTTCACACTAACACTACGTATATAAGGTTGGCGGTACCAGGAACATGTATTAACTAATACACATGTGCTTATATTAATTAGTGCCCACTTAGTTATGAGTTTATATAAGCTACTAGTGTGGGCTCCTCCATTAACTTGGCTTAAATTGTGCCAATGTAAACTTCATATAACACCAAAAATGACACCAAAATCATGCCTAATGCAAGATTTAGAGCATATTTAGCTAAGTAAATACAAAGAAGCTTTAAACCAAATATGGAGTACGGGTGTGGTGGGTGCAACCCTTTGGAAGTGTTATCTCATAAAGTATTGAAATGTCAAAAATAGTGTGCAATACATCATTGTTTTGGCATATTTCTGGAGGGGGATCTTGAGACCCCAAAGCTGTTCACAAAGTTAACTCTATGAACGTATAGGGAGCTCATTGATATTTTGAAATAGTATTTTACCAAATGTGAACTAGGCTGGTTTTCACTCAGATGGTTACATATGTTTGAGCAATTACAGTATTGTCATCATAGTTACTGTTATGTACTGTACATGCAAACACTGGGAACATACTGTTTGTATATATCCTGCAGCTCACCACTATATTGTTAATGTGCCAGTTTTGTGTCTGTTTTAGCAGTATGCATTGTATAATAGTTTATTATAACAATACACTAATTTCTGTACTAAAATTTACTAACGCTAATATAAACATTTTGATGGATACTCTCTAATAGTGCAGTCATCAATGATTGGTGACTGCACTATTAGAGAGTATTGATGTGCGATTGCTAAATTTAGATGTGCAATCATAGATATCACTAACTTTAATATTACTCAGCTTAAGGTACGTAAGTATTTTACACACCATTATTATTATTATAATTCCTACACTCCATAAAATAGTATGAGCCAGTTTTACTATAATGGAATACATAGCTATATTGAATCATATCATATTCAGTATGAACTCATACCTTACCCATATTGAATAGCTAACGCTACCTGCCATCACTACTTTAAACTACATTGTCATATTTTAATTAATTACTGCTGTTGTAATAAGAGGTGGACCGATAATCAAATAAACCGATATTCTAATAACTGATATATCTGCTACAAAAATCACCAATACTGATACCGATAGAGTTAATCATTCTAACTCTAGATATTCAGTCACTATACAAGATCTAATGACATGCCAGTAACTGGAAACACTTGTTTTGCTGCTTTAATGTGGACTAAAATTTTAAACTGTTTATTCAGTAAACTTATCATTGAATAAACATAACTGTGAACTTTGGAAAAAACATGTCCCCCTACGTATACCTTAAATAGCTACTTTCATATTTAATGATGCAACACTACAACACTTGCATAGTTACAAGTTAGCTAATTATTATACTATAAATGTTTTGTTCATTTTGCAGGTGAACAGGAGATTTGCTTGGTTACCAGTGTCAGGGGAAAAATTAGCCATAACAAAAGAAGAAAAAGGACAAAATTCAGCTTTTCATCTGATGGTAATCCAGGAGTCACATACCAATGCAAACTTGATGATGGCAAGTTTAAAGAATGTGAGTTTATAGCTAATATAAATTCTTATAGAACTACCTGCAAATCAGTTCAGCCAGCCAAATGTGTAGAATCTGTGACATTCAATTTGTACAATAGCTTTGTACAAATAATAGCTATATAACTAGCTAGCTAGATCAAGTGCTGTAATTTATTGCTATCAGTGCTCTATTACCACTATAAGTGTGTAAGTATCTCATCGTTACTGATTTTATAGCTAATCACTTTAGCAAACACGTGGGCAGCAAAAATGTAGGGCAGAGCACCTCTAAAAATAATGTTACAGATACCAAATACTCTAATAAAGCAGTTATTTATCCTAATAGAACAGTTAATAGTAAAAAATTTATTGCCTGGTTTCACCACCTCTAGTTTATGACAATTAACTAGGGACTGCACCATATACTACAGCTAAACTTTCTTTACAAATTGTTTTTCAACAGGGATCGGTTCCTCGTAAGGACCGTATTAAAATTGTTTATCATTCTACACATCCTATCTTATATCATTTTGTAGAAATACCAATATATATGAATGACCATTTAAAATACATGAATGTTTATGTAGCTACTTCATATATACATAGCTAGAGCTAACTCTGTAATATAACTATAATATAATGTAGCTATATTTAATAGCTATAATATTGTATATTTAGGTGAAAGTCCTAAGGTTTGGAGGAAACTGAAGAGAGGAAGACATACTATTGCTGTAAGAGCCTTTTGCATTGATGATGAAAGGAAAAGATTTTCTACTGTGAGAAGAAATTTCAAACTTCGAGTTCGTTAATCAGTGTGACTTCATCCCTCTTCATGCTGGCATTTGACTATAGTAGTTTATATTTCTTTGTTAGGTTTCTGCACTGAAATTAGATTTAGAATTAACTGCTACTCTTTATTGTGCATTTAACTTTTAACTTCATAATTATGCCAACCATATGAGATCTGTATGCTAGCTTAAGTTGAAGACAAATATATGTAGCTAGCTAATACTTAGCTACATCTGGATCAGAGGCTAAAACTAAGTCCACCATGCTACGCTACCTATGCATGAATGTATAGCTACTTAATGCATCAACATGCACTGTTGCAACTAATGAGTTGTTATAGTTAAATCTCACACTTTTAAAACAGCTTTTCTAGCTATATGTGACAGGAAGACACTGGCATGGATTGTGGTTTGAGACTATAAAGCAGCACGATTACCTCAAAGAAGGCTCCTGTATCCTCTAAATACCAGGCATTGGAAAGCATTAGGCATAATAGGCTAATTATCTGGCACAGCAATCAATAAAGATCACCAAGAGAACACCGACCCTACAGGATTACATGGAGGCATAACTGATGCTTCAGTTCATTAATACATCAGAATGTGGCTAAAGGCTTAGCATGAAGTGATGTGCTCACATTATTTACCAAATTAATTGTATAAATTAATTTTGAGAAGAATATTTCAACAATTGTCTATAGAGTCTACTACGTAGCTATAGCTAGCTACATGTTTACAGTTTTACACCGTCTAGTTTGCACTTAGTAGCTAGCTACTAGCTAGTCTAGTGCATGCTGTTTTGTAATATGCATGTGTTTCAAAATATCTAATTGTAAAAGTTGACTTCAGATCATCTACCATATATGCGGTAATTTTCAAGGGTCTTACATTTCATGGAAGCCAATTAAGTCTGTAAGGATTTTTGCTGATCATCAAGCTGAATACAGTGTTTCCTTAAGCCATGCATTGCTTCTTTTCGAGGATTAACCGGGGTTGTGAGTGCTACATTTTAAAAATTAAGCACAAATATTAGCTACACACACATAAGCATATAGCTGATATTGAGCATAGCTACAGGTGAAATTTATGAGCACTGTAGCATACTATAATAATGACTGGCCCCTGCATGTCTATAGCTACCTAGGAGAAATAAGATCACATTCTCCTATATGACTGATTATATGGGTAGGTAACTAAGGTAACTAAGGCCCTGACTCTTTCTCTTAGGATTTGTATGCAAGTCACTGGATGTACAGTACTTATATAAAATATATATTATACGTACTTATACATTCTACATATTACACTATACAAACCTTGTATTAGTTTCTGTTTCTGTACTTGCCACACTTATATTAGCTATAGCTATATTTATTTATTTAGTAAGTCATGTAGCTATGTAGCTATGCACATAACTTACTGACTAAAATGTTAACACAGTAGCATATGTCATGAGAAGCAGGGATACTGAAGGTGTGGCCCAGAAGCTATGGGCTGTGTGTAAAGTACAGAAACAGCACTTGTGTAATGCAAAGGTTTAGCATAATATGTAGAATCAACCTATAGCTATAGCTCTGAGATAGTACAGCCCCCAGACCTCTGCTTCTTATATATGCTAGCTAGCTACTATGTTTTGGCTCCCTTTCTCAGTAAGTTATCCATAGCTATATACATGCAACTAATTAGATAAATGTGTCATCTGGAGCAAACTACTGTGTAATTAACTGACACAACAATATATTGGTTACAAAATATTTATTATAGCTACATGAACTATTATATTATAGGTATGGTGACTGTTCTATTAGAGTGTATTGATCTTTTGATCTTTATGCTCAGTGCTCTTAATTATCTATCATTAAGTACGGTAGTACTTAATAGTAGGGATTGGTAAGAAATTGTACGGCTTCGGGAAAATTTCGAGCTTTAAAAATCAACCTTGCAATAGGCTTTACCCGAAAAAACCAGCTGGAATGCATTGGTAAGGCTGTAATGATGCTGTACCTTGGTTAAACGAAACGACAAGTCGAATATTTCGACCTACAGCCAACTTTGAAAATTTCGAAATTCACCTGTATTTCGTCTGCCAGCCTGCCAGCCAGCCTGCCAGCCAGCCAGCCAGCCAGCCTGCCAGCCTGCCAGCCTACCGTAAGACCGGGTTGCGCTAGGTGTAGGGCTCCAGAAATTTCACACAATAAAGGTAATGGCGGCGCATTTACGAAAATCTTATTCCGAAGACGATTTACCCACTGCGCCATGGCGATTCCCTTTATCCTTCATTCCTTTCCTTGTTCTTCTTTATTCCTTAGCAAGGTGCGAATTTCACTGAAGGTGACGATAGCCTGTAACGGCTTCTGCTTATTGCGTCACACAAAAACCTGGCTTGCACGTGATATAATTAGTTACAGTGGTACGATGTTTTCGCGTGTACTTTATTACATCGTGAACTTCGAGATTATAGCCTTGGACAAATAGCTTTTGCTGTTTTTCGAGCGTTATTTGCTATCACACAGCTGCTTTGCCATGTCAGCGCGTTGTTAATAAGCGCCTGTAAACAAGCATAATTATTACGTAAGCGCCTGTAACATTTTGTGCGCCTGCTAAAAGATTATTGAATGCTTAGCATGTATAAAAAGTAAACAAACTAGAATGATAAAAATTAAAAATTTAAAAAGTAAGTAGGGATTGAACTTTGGATTCAATAGTGCTACAAAAAGTAAGGAAACAAGGAATAAGATTTTGGGACGAGAGAACATTCTGGCATGAGATAATTTATAAAAGTTTAATCCCTACGTTTGGCTCACTTCATAGGTTTGCCAAAAGTAGGGATTAAATTTTTATAAATTATCTCATGCCAGAATGTTCTCTCGTCCCAAAATCTTATTCCTTGTTTCCTTACTTTTGTAGCACTATTGAATCCAAAGTTCAATCCCTAGCTACTTACTTTTTAAATTTTTAATTTTTTATCATTCTAGTTATATAATCAACTGGTGTCTAATTATATTGGCCAACTCAAGAATGCATTCCTAATATAGGTGGCTAGCCACATACCGTATCTGCCCCTGAACCATTAAAAGATTAGTCAGTATGGAGTGTAGCTATGACTGCCATGTATCAAAAACTCAAATTATATATAGCTAGATATTACTATATACGTACGTAGCTAGATGTATAGATCAACAGTAGGCCATTATTACATTATGCTGGAAGTAAATATATTTACTGCATGAAAATTTGGCCTTTGTTCATGACACAGAAGGTTAATATACTCTAATAGAACAGTCAAGCAATCATCAGATTGCTGAGTGCTAAACAAAAATTTAAAGTGATGGGTTTATGACAGTGTTTATTTACATACATACATATGTACAATACATACATACCGTATGCATACACACACACACATACTTGCACATACTTGCATACACACACACATACGCACGTACACACACACACACACACACACACACACACACACACACATACACACTTGCACACACACACACACACACACACACACACACACACACACATACATACATACATACATACACACACATATACATAGCTATAGCTATATATTAACCACTGATCAGTGATGTGATCCATTAACTATAATAATTAGCTAATAGAGGCTGGCCTAGCTATAGTTTTTCAAACTGGTGATTGCCTCTAATTAACAGCTATATAGTATAATATAAGTACCAAGCTGTTGTGCCTTGTAAAACTGCAACTAAAGAATTAAAACTACATGCCAGCCAGCTTATTGAAAGAGCTACTAACCAAACATGATATATAATTTATACTGACCAAGCTAATTGAATTATTGACCAATTTATTGGCTAATTTATTGTTAGGAACCACATGAAATCTGATTGGCTAAAAATGTCAGGTCATGCAACTACACATATAACATTAAATTCGGACCACACAGCAGGCTGAATGGCTATATGTAGGCTACATAGGAAGTTCAAATGAACTGATAAAATATCGTTAATTGTGTGGCCGGAACAAGAAGTGCAGATTTTTTCAGTTGCAAGTTATTCATGTCCCTAAGTGATAATACATTGGTAGAGCTCAGGCTTAGCTGCTGACTTTCAACTGAAATGATCATGTACCATTTTGATACGTAAAATTCCGTATTCCATAGTGCATCTGATAGGTTTCACCTCGCAACTATCGAGTTGATTGTCAGAATTGTGGAGTTGGATCAAGATGGCTCGTCTAGCTATATACTTGTTAACAGCATTGGATTTAGTAAGTTCTTGGTTATATCTAGCGTGATTTTTGTAATACACTAAGTAGCCTGAGGGATATTGCGAGGTAGTTTATTGTGGCAGCCGGGGGGTCAGTAACGAGACAAAATCGTCGACGTAATTTGAAAGTTGGGCTCAAAGTTGGGTTAAATTTCTTCAAATTTCACATGAACTTAAATTATTCTATTATAAGCGCGCCTTTGTAATTAACGCCATAACGAAATTTAAATCCTGCCCTGCAAAAGCCAAGCAGTTTTCCGCATGCCGAATAATTGTGTTTGTGCATTAATACCCTTTGCGTAGTTCTACTGCTGGGAGTGAGGCCGGGAGTTTACTGTTTAGAGACTCAGATTTCCGAACGGTTATCCCCTCAAGTTACTTGATTATTGTAGAGCTAGCTAGCCAGCCATTGCACTATACCTAGCAATGTGGAACACACAGAGACACTGACACACACATACACAGTTCAAACAGCCGGACTCTTCCTGTGAAAGCCATAGCTATGGCTATAGCTACGGCGCACGTGCAGTGCATGATGGCCAATCAATAATAGCTATAGGTACAGTAAAGTATCTGTTTGACTCATATCATCTAGGCTACAAAGCCTCACACCTCACCTTGCACAAAACCTTCATATACTTCATGATTCCGTGCATAATGTAAGCGTAAGTCCCCTGTGCACCCACTCTTGCAAGTCTGACAATCAGCAGCCATCTTGGTAGCTGTTAAAGCATGTGGTAACTAGCTAGCTATATTCTAGTACACGTGATATATTGCTAACTATGCTTTAGCTAGTAAGTATCTATAGGTATATAGGTATATGTATATAGCTAGCATTATAACATATATAGCTACGTAAAAGATTCATACATGATAAGTAACATGTCACTGAATATAGGTATAGCCAGATAAGGACGTCTGAACTGATATCAGCCAGCTAGCTGTAGCTATATACCTGCTACAGAGCTAGATATAGTTGGAATTTCAGCCTCCTATTAGTCTGCTTTAATTGCTGAAATTTTATAGCTTTGGTATACTGAGGACCCAAAAATATCTTGTAAGTCTGGCCTGTCCAGCAGTGGTGATTCTGCATGTGGAGAAAAGCAAAAGAAAACCATTCAAATATACGCAGCTATTTAGCTAATTTAGCTGATAATGGTAACCATATTTGTTAAAGTCTATTACTGGCCTTGATTCATAGACCTTTATTATAATTGAGATGCATATTTGAAGTCAGATTTCAAATTTCTAATTTCAAGCCAAATTTCAGATTTCAGAAATAAATTTCACAAGGCATTGACAAAATTTCAGGTTGTTACTGACCCTTTGGTGGCAGCTAGGCAGCCGGCTATGTAGAATCAAGGGGGCGGCGACACAATCAATTCTCTTTTACCATAGGTGATTTTAAAGGGTCTGGGGTACAGCCCCCCACCCCTGCCCTGTTGAAAATAAGTTGTGAAAAATCTTACAGTATAGCTACAACACTGATGGTAATTGATTAAGCAGTGAGTCTATAGAGTCTAGCACATCCGAAGTTTCCTAGGACATAGCTATAGCTATACTTAATTAAGGAGCAAACTTCACAAAATTTATATTTCTGAGTGAAGTAGTATAACTTCCTTGGTCCCCTGACAAAAAACTAAGCCTCCTGTGTCCTAGTTCTAGAATTATCACTGGTTTTTATACGTATACACCTTAAAATGCTACTAGTTTGATTATATCATGTATAAGTGCTCTCTCTGCTTAAAGTGTGTGTCATGTTATACCATCTTGATAACACAGTGCATGGTTAGCCCCCTCACCTGCCACCTCAGTCAAAAATACAAAAGGATGGATATGTTGTTAGAACACTAATTCTTGTCCATTTAATTGCATAACAATTTATACTAAAGGGGTAGCTTTGCCTTGAATTAAATACACTCTAAACCTGGCATTTCTGTACTTTACAAAATAGAACATCCCATAGCTTCTGAGGGCTACACCCCATAGCCCCTGCTTTAGAGATCCACTGTACTAGCTGTGCTTAGCTCCCCTCTCTAGATCTGGCTATGGCTGGGTGGGATAACCTATACCACTCTACTTCATGAATTTTTAATCATATAGCCCTTTCTGTCTCATTCACAAACTAGCGTGAATGATGGAGGTTATAGAATATGGATCTAACTAGATATAAAATCTGTAAAGTCTGGGGGGTTGAAACCCCCTGGGTACCTAACCATGGCACTGAGGGATACTAGTTTCCCAGTGAATAAGTCTTGTGATTAGCAGTGCAGCCTCTATTATAATATCCTTCTTTTCTTTCCACAGTTAAGGGGTTTATCACAAACACTACACTATATCCCACGGCTATAAACCTGTGAGAAGGCTTATAATTATATAGCTTGTTTGACAGGGATGCAGAAAAAATCATGTCACGATACTCGTAATCAGTATGCACTTCACACATGCAGTCTGCTATACACCAGACTATATATACATATGAAGACAGGCCATACTGGAACAAAATTGAACAAAAAATTTATTACATTATATATGTGATCTGTTAGACTACACCCACTGAGAATAACCTTCAAAGCATAGTGCTTGAATGCCTTCCCTATACAATACTCTCTGTGGTGCTTAGCCCTATTGAAGCACATTTAAATACTGGGCTTCAGTTTATGGCAATATAAATTTTGTCCTACAATGTCTGCAGTGAATGGAAAAGAATAACAGTAAACTTGAAAAACATACTATGCACCATGTATAATGTCTTGCATGATAAGTAAAATAGACTGTACATGAGCTTGTGCATGATATTTTTATAGGCACTGGTGATATGGGGTCAGCAGACATTTGCACCGATCGTTCCAACCTTTCCCCCTCCTCCAACCATGAATGCTGGTATAGTCAAAATATTATTATTTCATTATTTAGTTATAAAAATTGTATTTATAAACATAGGAACACACTCTGGCAATGAATGATCATTAAGTATGGTAGTACTTAATAGTAGGGATTGGTAGGAAGTTGTACGGCTTCGGGAAAATTTTACACTTCAAAAATCAACCTTGCAATAGGCTTTACCCGAAAAAACCGGCTGGAATGCATTGGTAAGGCTGTAATGATGGTTAAATGAAACGACAAGTCGAATATTTCGACCTACAGCCAACTTTGAAAATTTCGAAATTCACCTGTATTTCGTCTGCCTGCCTGCCTGCCTGCCTGCCTGCCTGCCTGCCTGCCTGCCTGCCTGCCTGCCTGCCTGCCTGCCTGCCTGCCTGCCTGCCTGCCTGCCTGCCTGCCTGCCTGCCTGCCTGCCTGCCTGCCTGCCTGCCTGCCTGCCTGCCTGCCTGCCTGCCTGCCTGCCTGCCTGCCTGCCTGCCTGCCTGCCTGCCTGCCTGCCTGCCTGCCTGCCTGCCTGCCTGCCTGCCTGCCTGCCTGCCTGCCTGCCTGCCTGCCTGCCTGCCTGCCTGCCTGCCTGCCTGCCTGCCTGCCTGCCTGCCTGCCTGCCTGCCTGCCTGCCTGCCTGCCTGCCTGCCTGCCTGCCTGCCTGCCTGCCTGCCTGCCTGCCTGCCTGCCTGCCTGCCTGCCTGCCTGCCTGCCTGCCAGCCAGCCAGCCTGCCGTAAGACCGGGTTGCGTCAAGTGTAGGGCTCCAGAAATTTCACACAATAAAGGTAATGGTGGCGAATTTACGAAAATCGTATTCCGAAGACGATTTACCCACTGCGCCATGGCGATTCCCTTTATCCTTCATTCCTTTCCTTGTTCTTTATGTATTCTTTAGCAAGGTGCGAATCTCACCGAAGGTGACGATAGCCTGTGACGATTTCTGCTTATTGCGTCAGTGGCTTGCACGTGATATAATTAGTTACAGTAGCACGATGTTTTCGCGTGTACTCGCGTGTACTTTATTACATCGTGAACTTCAAGATTATAGCCTTGGACAAATAGCTTTTGCTGTTTTTCGAGCGTTATTTGCTATCACACAGCTGCTTTGCCATGTAAGCGCGTTGTTAACAAGCGCCTGTAAACAAGCATAATTATTATGTAAGCGCCTGTAACATTTTGTGCGCCTGCTAAAAGATTATTGAATGCTTAGCATGTATAAAAAGTAAACAAACTAGAATGATAAAAATTAAAAATTTAAAAAGTAAGTAGGGATTGAATTTTGGATTTAATAGTGCTACAAAAAGTAAGGAAACAAGGAATAAGATTTTGGGACGAGAGAACATTCTGGCATGAGATAATTTATAAAAGTTTAATCCCTACTTTGGCAAACCTACTGAAGTGAGCCAAAAGTAGGGATTAAACTTTTATAAATTATCTCATGCCAGAATGTTTTCTCGTCCCAAAATGTTATTCCTTGTTTCCTTACTTTTTGTAGCACTATTGAATCCAAAATTCAATCCCTACTTACTTTTTAAATTTTTAATTTTTATCATTCTAGTTTATATAAGACTAATACAAAAATGTCCATCAAAAGTATGTAGTTATAGCTAGAATTTAAAAAAATCTTGTGCCAGTATTGTTCCATATATCCTACTGCATTTTCCTTGGAATTTTAGGCATGGGGGTTAGGCATGGGAGAGACAAGGTAGGCAAAGGAGACTAGAAAAATAAAGAAGAGGCAATGATAAAAATGACTAGATAGGCATGAGAGTAGCTACATAGCTATATACTTGAAAAATATGTGGGTGAAAGAACAAAAAATTAAATGTGACTGAATTTTGGAAAACCTACGTACCATCTACACACAAGTGAAATAATTAACTTTGCCACTTCATAACTCAGACCCACAAGCCAACTAAAAGTATTTCTACAATTATTCTGGTAATTCAATGTATCCCTAACAGATATATCAGACTATTTAACCAAAGTCTCATTTCAAGCTTAGTGAAATACTTGTAATTATTTTGTTTGTCTCTTGTGTGTAGATGGTAGGTTTTCCAAATCCGGTCACAAATATTTACTGATTGAAAAGGACCAAAAAGGCTATTTTTAGAAGTAGAATATTGGAAGTCACCAATGATAGGTTATGTATCCTTACTGGTGAGTTAGCATTCTACATTGTGTAATGCATAAAGCTATAGCTATGTAGGTATATACTAACATACTGATGGTACAAGCATAAGATGTAATAGCCGCTTGTGATTAACATATATCATATGCTTATGTAGCTTCTTCAACTCTCAGACACCTTTAAATACAAAATTTCCATTATTTCATCTTTTCAGTTCATAGTTACCATCCCTGTAGCTGCACTGTTGCTTGTACACTGAGAACATACAGTGTATTGTCCTTATAATTATTATTGCATGTGAAGGTCATCAGTGGTAAGTATCTATCATAGCACCAGGCTCACCCCACAATGCCATGCATTTCACCTAGTAATTTATAGATGTTGCCTTTATTACTAGTGATAAATGGATCAGTGGTTGTGTTTGTTGGAGAACCTGTTGTAGTTGGAGAGGATGTACGAGTGACTATTGACTGTAGTCCACTGATAGATGAAGCAATAGCTGGTGGAATTTCAAATCCCACTGTAACTTGGTTTAGAGATGGAAATGAACTTACAAATGCAACTGTAACAAATGTTCAAATATCTGCTGATATGAGACTTTGTATAATTACTGATACCTTACTGGCTGTTGGTGGTCAACTTGGAAATGAAGGCAATTATTCCTGTCAAGTTTGTGATGATCCCACAGGTCCAAATTGCAGAAATGAAATCACTTGCAATGCAGTTTGTGGTGAGTAAGATTTTTGTTCTTTTTTGTTATAATGATATTGGTACCTATATTTCTTTAGGCTACCCTCATATAGTGCCACCAACTGTACCAGCAACTGTGAATCCATTTTTTATATCACTAACATGTGGACAAGACGTTACTATTGAAAGTTTAGTAGGAGTAGTTTCTCTTTCTATTGGCTGTCAGGCATTGAATGGATCAGAACCTTTGGTTACAGAAATTTACAAGGATGGTGAACTCCTCGGAGGTACAGGTTTTACATTTACAATGCTACCTCCTAGTGATGATGATTTTGGTACATATACTTTTGCACTGTCAACTGAAAAGTGTGGTACAACTACAGCAGTGTCTAGAATAATTCGTCATGGTTAGATCTTTTTACTTTTTATAAAGTGGTAGTTACAGGGTAACTATATACCATGGTTAATTACAAGTGTTACTATACGGCTATAAGCTATTATAATATATACACAACTAATGATGGGGAAATATGATGAAAAGTCCGAAGTGTTAACTTGCTACTCCTTTTCATATTTAAGCTGTTAATGACACTTCAATTACTCTACATGGTTTCTTGTCAGCACTTGCTTATAATTAACACTTAAAAGTAGCAGTGATACAGTGGTGGCTGAAGGGTGGTTGAGAGGCTCCCGACTTTATAAAATTCATGGGCAGAGCCCCTTCAAAACTAATGAATTGTGATGTAGTATAACATTTACTACCCTAATAGAACAGTCGATAGGAACACATCAAGAATCCTATTTGTTTCCACTGCATCTGTGATATGCTTAACAATAACAGCCTGGCTGAAAAAGTGTGAGGCCAATCAGAAGGAGCATTATCAAATGGTTATAGGTAACCAAAAACTTTGATATCAAGTAGCTATGGCCAAGAAGGTAAAATTAATCCTAAACAAAAACAGTCTGGCTGTAAAAAAAGTCCAAGGCGGCATTGTATCAAGTGACAACCAACCAAAGACTTTGATATCAAGTACAGCCAAGAAGGTAAAACTTTTTGTTAAAAATCCTTTCACTTGAATGATATAGCTACAATAATTCACAGGACATTTTCACAACTATGATTGGTTTTGTCACTTGACCACCTTTATAAATAATGGATGGTACAAAAAGGTGGCCAAGTGACAAAACCAATCATAGTTGCGAAAATGTCCTGTGAACTAGTATATTTACCCTGTAAAGCAATGAAGAGTCATAAAAGAGCCTGTGGGGTCACTGAAGGGCATTATTAATGTGGCATGGGGTGCCAAGCAGCTCCCTATGTCCACCTCAGCTTGTGCTATGGTCTGGAGCCACTGTGATCAACTACTAAACATATCATGAAGCTTGGCTGCCTCTGTCTACTGGCAGTTATAACCAACCCACCATCACCCTCTCCACCCCCTTCCCACCTGTTCACCCCTTATATGCAACGTTCATGATATTCCGGAAGCCTCTCAAAAATCAATGATTTCAACTAGCTGCCAACTTTGTTCATATAATGCTAGGTATGTATAAAACTAGTCTACCTTGTTGCAAATCTAGAGTGATTATATACAATTAAGCATACAGTGTCTTGAATAATTAAAATTGGTATTTGTGACAATACAGCTAGTATTCAGGTACAAATAGTACAAGATTAGCTATGATGCATAGCCAGCACTGAGCTCACCATATCATGAAGCAGCTACAGTAAAACTCAACTAAACTGCTACTGTTCTGGGCTTTGTATTGTTAATGCTAAACAAAAACAGCCTGGCTGTAAAAAAAGTGCGAGGCCAATCAGAAGCCACAAATATAAGCGACCAAAAACTCTGATATCAAGTAAGGCCAAGAAATTGAACATTTTATTAAGAATCTTTTTACTTGAATGACATACAATAGTTTACAGGGCATTTTCACAACTATGATTGGCTTTGTCACTTGGCCACCTTATAAAAGATGATAGTGCAAAAAGGTGGCCAAGTGACAAAGCCAATCATAGTTGTGAAAATGCCCTGTAAACTATTGTATGTCATTCAAGTAAAAACATTCTTAATAAAATGTTCAATTTCTTGGCCTTACTTGATATCAGAGTTTTTGGTCGCTTATATTTGTGGCTTCTGATTGGCCTCGCACTTTTTTTACAGCCAGGCTGTTTTTGTTTAGCATATCACTGCTTTTTGTAAATATTCAAAAACAGATTATATACTATAAATAAGTCCTGACAAGAAACCTTATATATAGTATGCAGAGTAATAAAATTTTAAAGGGAAGAGGAGGAAGTTAATATTTTGGGTATTTCCCTTGTATTCCCCCAAATAACTAATGAACATTATAAAGTATGTGTTATTATAATATAATTGTTAGCTATGTAGGTGGAGAACAGTTGAGAACTTCAATGAAGGCTACATCATTGCCATCCTCTACTGTTGATTGATCTACAGGAGAAGACAATTAATATTATAGTGCAAAATATTGTGTATGCTAATAGTGACAGTGGTCTCCTATTTGTAATGTGTGGCCATTGTTCACCTCTTGTTGTTTGGTATAATTATCATGGCACATTAACATGAATGAAATCGTTAAAGGCTAATTTTGATAAACTGAAGTGTCATAATTTCTTTAAACTTATCCTGAAGATTCATATATCAATATAGCTTGTGTATCTGAAATTTCATTCAAATGATTTAGAGGGGGTCCGAGTTATGGAAACTATCAACATACAGTGTAAAAGTATCTCTCAAATACATTGAGGTATTTGCTTAATGCTGAAAGTTGTTTGTCTGGTAGAGCATACATAGGAGAAGTGTTGATACAAATTTGGTTGAAATCCATGCAGAAATGAATGAGTTATTAGACAAACAAGTGTATGTACTAAATGAGTGTTTTAAATATAAATTCCGGGATTCACGCCGGGGGTCACGCAAGCCCACGAAAAGTGTGCGATGAAAATAAAAGAAAGAAAGTAGAAAGAAAGAAAAAGAAAACGACGGCCGCGTAAAAAATTTTTTACTGGAAGGAGGACTTTATAAGGCTGTATCAGAAGACTGGCTGGTCCGATTTCGATGAACTTTGGGTTACTGATTCTACATTAAATGAAGGTACTAATTCTCTAATCAACGAACGAAAAGGGGCGGGGCAGATGGTTCGTCGTGCGTTGTCGCAAAACGAGCGCCATAAAACTCGCAATGGCTGATACTCAGGAATGGAGGCAGCTATTTACTTCATTGTTGGTATATTGATTCTATATAGTAAGAACGTACTAGGTCTGTAATAACTAAGCGGTAGCTTTTATGGCGGCTTAGTTACAGCGTCTGCGAATTTTTGAGCGGTGCTACCTGTAAATAACTCACTCGTTCGTCGTGTACGGCTGCTTCTTCTTGGCCTCGCGACTCACTATCGTGAGTCTTGATTTACTGGATTGTAAGTCAGTGTGAAAATAGTCTGCATTAGCTATACATCACTGATCCTTTAAATAGCTCTCCTGTGTGTTAGCACATTATAGTATAACCGATTTTCCAACATACAAACTAGCTATATTCTGTATAAGCAACAATGCAGTCAAATGATTGGTGTGCTATAGTTAGCATTTATCCTATGGTGATCATGAGAGTGGCTGATAGCCATTAATATGATATACATGGATAGTCACTTTACTGAAATTTTTGAAAGTTTGTTCATATATAGAATAGTTGCATAAGTGGCTAATTAATTACTTCCGTGTAGCAAAATTGTATGCTTTGTTATATGAGTATTTCATGAGTAGAAGTTTTATTACAATGCCTCTAAACATTGCTATGTTAGCAGGAGGCAAGGAGGAAGGTACGTATAGTAGAAACATGTAGCTAGAGTGGAGAGATTTCATTTTCACAGTCAGCGAATTATTGCTAAGTATTAGCAGGTTTTGTGTGGGCAGCAAAATCCTTTTCCCTTGAATAGAGTGAGTGACAATAAGAGAATGCTAAGATGATGGTATTGGGCAGTAGCTACACACTTAACATTTCATTGGCAAAGCTATGTATGTTACAGCTTTGTTTAGAGAACGTGACCTTTGATGATTTAAGTAGAGCACTTGTTCTTGTTGGACACAGTAGAACCACTCTGATTTTAAGTGTCTTTTGCCATAGTATTTCCCAACCACCTTCCTGTTATTTTTAACAAATCAGTATCCAATTTATGTCAAAAGAATATAGCTAACAGACAGCTGAACTACAGCAAAAAAATGAAATTATGCCACTCTTTTTATTTGCCACATGGAAGTTGTTTTACATCATGTTTGTGACGTGTTTGCAACTACTCTGTACAAGAAACAATTTGACAATTTGTATGTCTGACTTACCGTATATTGCTTTTTGTTCACGGTGAAAAAGTTTTGCGGATGGATGAGGTACTTCTAATTCGCTGGTAAACTTTCGCGGTTCACTGCAGAAGTTTGCTGCTTATCAGGTGTCATAGAATTGTTTATTGTATGAATGAAAAGGTTTCAATGAAAAAGTTTCATGGAAAAATTTTCACGGTTACCGATTGAACTGCGAAAACAGCGATAGTTTTTCACCACAAACAAAAAGCAATATACAGTATTTAATTACTCTTGTTTTGTTTTTCAATTTATCTATTTTATTAGGTGTTCCACCAGACATTGATGAGGGGCCATTTATACCACAGCCACCTACTGTTATGCCTGGAGACATGACAGTTACAATAGGAACTCCTACATATATAGTTGATGGATTTGAAGTTACTCTTGTCTGTAACATTGTTAGTGGAACACGCCCAATTACCATTATGTGGATTCGTAATGGAGCATTTTACCCAGCTGGAGGAAATCAATCTATTATTACAGTACCTGATACTGATTATAATGATGGCGATGTCTTCACTTGTAGAGCTGATAATACTATAGGGTTTGACATGGAGAATACTACTATAAATGTGTTTGGTAAGTGAAATTTCCATATTTTCATTCATAGTAACATACAATTAATATACAAGTCAGTCTTATTGCATAATTTCATGTCAATGATATAAGAATTGAAATATTGACAACTTTACTGAAATCTGTGTTATCAAGTGGTAATGAGTTACACAGCCAAGTAAAGTAGACTTAATTCATGCATAGTCATAAAGCATGCCACCACCACAATGAGTATTGCAAGCATGTAATAAAACACCAAACTGAACTGTTACTAAACCTTTTAAATACTGGGCTCCATAAAACCACTTACCAGTAATCTTCACTATGTCTTCCAACCTAGGATGTTAATCCTTTTCTAGCTTCTACTTATGGATTCTATAGGACATTCTAAGTCTAGACCTGTCACTGGTTTTTACAAAAGTTTCTTGACTTAAATAGTATCATGCACTTATGATATAGTTTGGTCTTTCTCTAAATCAACTTTGTGGGTTTGTAAAATTTCAGGCTGAACCACCTCTGTAATATTGTATGGCTCATGTGTCCTTGACTAATTAAGGTGTGAATTTTATGTTTTACATTAGCTAATAACATTGTACTGCATAGCATATGTGAGAGCAACACTGATTGTCAGCCTTGTTTGAAATTTATATTTGTTTTAATGTATAGAAGCCATTCATATCATTTTCATAAGTGACTATGCTAATGTAACACATAAAAATTCCTCCAAACTGTTTTTATTCAACCAATAAAGTTATGATACCTTTAGGAGAGGGGAGACTTATCAGACAAAGAAATTAAAGACGATAGTATCGTTACAGTTGGAGTTGGAATTGCCATACAATATGCTCTATATAATTCCCACTCAAGTCACATTAATCACCTAAACTAAAGTATGCATGCAAGTACCACACTTAGTGCTTTTTATACATGCATCTATCTACTTAACAGTAGTCAGACATCATACCACTGTTACTGTTCATTACATAATTTTTGAGACCTATTAAAATCAGGTGATACTTGTCTTTATCAGGTGGTCATAATATAAGGGTTATTGATAAGGTGTGTCATTGTACACATATCCGGCTTAATTTTTTCTCATTGAGTAGCTAGCTATAATTAATAGTCTGTTTTCTGGGCAATGATGTAGTTTATTTTTGCATTTCACTATCTCAGTAAAGTAACTCTTACTCTTTTAACAAGCAACCTAATTTTTCTAAGAAAGTAAGTCCTCAGACCCCGCCCTTAATTTAAACATCCTTTGAATTTTGTTCCATATATGTAGAGCTTGTCTTTGCTCTTCGTACTTTAAGATCACGGAGTTACCAAATAAAATATGATTAAGGTGCTTAATTTATAAGCCTTCTATGACTGTTTTAAGTTACAGAAGATACTTCACATTTGTATTAAAAGAATAATATAAACTACCCAATAAGTTAACCACTTAGCTATAAGAGTTGACAGTTATAAGTGATGAAACTATAAGAACTAATTCGGAATGTTCAGGGAATGTAAATTAGGTCCTTTTGAACATTTTTATAGCTTAACATGACTTTTGATAATATTTGCAGTGCATTATCACTTTGCTTGTATAGAAGTCATTATTAGACCATCATCTTTTCCAAATCATTCTGAATTGAGAGAATGGAAACACTATAATATTACTTAAACAATATTCATTTCTATTGATACCAGTATAGCAAAATTTGTATAGATTACTTGATAGTTGGTATTTTTGATGAATAGTGTGCCTGTATACATGCCAACTAACTGCATGTATCGGAATGTATCAAAAACCCCTTAAGGTGATGAGGTAATACAACTAACACGCAACCCATGTATTTCTGTAAGACAGTTGGTATTTTTGATGAATAGTGTGCCTATATACATGCCAACTAACTGCATGTATCAGAATGCATCAACAACCCCTTAAAGTGACAAGGTAATACGACCCATGTATTTCTGTAAAACACGCAATCATTACGTAACAGTTGGATTAATAACTACCCACTCCAGGTTTTGTTTAGCAAAAGTTTATAAATTCCTATTATGACTGCTGTCACTATGGCTACTGTCGCTATGACTTCTGTGACTATCACTAGTTACTATGACTACTATGACTATGACTACTGTGACTATGACTACTGTGATTATGACTACTGTGACTATGACTACTATGACTATGACTACTGTGACTATGACTACTGTGACTATGACTACTATGACTATGACTACTGTGACTATGACTACTATGACTATGACTACTGTGACTATGACTACTGTGACTATGACTACTGTGACTATGACTACTGTGACTATGACTACTGTGACTATGACTACTATGACTATGACTACTATGACTATGACTACTATGACTATGACTACTGTAACTATTGTGACTATTGTGACTGTGACTGCTGTCACTATGAGTATTGTGAATTTGTGTTGTTTGCAGAGCCACCACAAATTCTACCTATTCCTTTCCCAACTCCTCCACCTGGTGAAATAACAGTCAGTACTGGTCAACCTATGAATACTACTATTATTACACTTGGCACAGATGTTACTATTTACTGTCCATCCAGTGGTATTGATACTCCTAGTATTGAATGGTTCAGAAATGGTGTAATGGTTGTGGCTGGTGGTCGGTTTACAATCTCTACAACAACATTACCTGGAGCAGTCATTACTAGTGTTTTAAGAATTGATGATTTTCAAGGATCAGATGCTGGTACTTATACCTGTACTGCTACCAATGTAGTGGGTTCAGATGATGGAGGTACTACATTGCTAGGAGGTTAGTTGTTACAGGCTACATATTTCATTTCATTGTTATGTCAAATTTGTTGTAACACCTTCACACAATTACATCAAAGGATGCAGGTGTGGATATCAGCACACTTGGCTGTGGTATCACCTGGACATCAAAGTGTATAAGTGTGGCATAATCTGATGTCACCTATTTGAAGTGTTCAAAAACTTTAACTTGGTCTTTATATAGTCACACCAATGCAATATCGATTGTAGTTTTTAGTTTTTAAGCTGATTATTAATTGCCATTTCAATACAGTTTTGTTTTTAATCTAAAAATGTTTCTAAAGGCTATCTGTTATCTATTTCAAGTTTATAAGCTGAAGTATAACTAAGCGCCATTCGAGCTGAGTTGCTCACGTGACAAAAATAATCTATTTACTGTGTGACTGTATGTAGCTATATTAATCTACTTTAGTTACAATACTCACCATTATATTAAGCCCATTATAAATCTTGCAGC
This sequence comes from Nitrosopumilaceae archaeon, assembly GCA_965207375.1. Taxonomy (GTDB): domain Archaea; phylum Thermoproteota; class Nitrososphaeria; order Nitrososphaerales; family Nitrosopumilaceae; genus JAWVZS01. The sequence goes on from CBDBMG010000001.1 coordinate 247,610, forward strand.
TTTATAAAAAGTTGTGGTAAACCCACAATCACTGCCACTACCATGCAAGAACGTCATGACAATGATAAAATAGAGACCCACAATGAGTACTCATTACTATATAAAGAGGCTGAGAGTTTAGCATCAAGGCCATCCAATTGGTAGTGATGTGTGATATTGAGTTTTTATAGACTATACGATATCAATATAATAATTACTTTACAAGGTCAATATCAATACGATAATAATATCTGCTATATGTACCAAGTACCCACTGCCAAGTAAATGATTAGTTACTATAAGGGTTTGCTACTGCAGGTTTTTATAAATGCTTGCTAATTTCAGTAGAGAAGTTTAATATTTTTTACAGCAAACTCATCAAAGGTATGATATTTGAACAACTTTACATGCAAAAATCTTTAAACGATAAATTGTTTATGTAAAGTAAAAATCGATAATGAAATCGATACGGTATCATCGATTATTGCAATGTGGATAAAAGAAACGATATATTGCACATCATTACCAATTGGTGTCCTCTATAGGCACCATTCTTTTAATTGTGACATCACAGCGGCAAGATGCCCTCCAGAAAAGCAGACCAGTTCATATTGGACAATAGAGACCGAGGGGTCCTTCATTCTTTGAAATGTCGTTGATCAACTCTGAAATTTATTTGAAATTTTTTATTAAAATAAATTTTGAAATTTGAAATCTTATTTTTGGTTATGTTTGGATATTGGAAGTCATTGTGTTCGGGAAATTTAAAATTCAGCCTAAATATTAGCAAATTTTAAATGTTGTTGACAAATTTGAGGAGTGAAGGACCCCAGTAGAGACACTGTACATGGGGTTGAGTTTCTCAAAGTTGGGGGCTCTTCCCCTCCAGCTCCCTAGTCCCCATTCCACTGCCACCAATAATAAGAGTTGAAGAAAGTTTAAATACATAGTTTCTAAGATCAAGATTTATCCATCAAATTCCAAAAAGAGTTATAGCCATGCAGCCTGTCATCAAAATTTTACCAATAATTTTAATGGCTCATGTAATCATCAAAACTTTAGCTAGTTACATGACTACCTATCAATTATTTGCACTACTATATTAAATAGACACAGTTACTAACTGCATAAGTATACAGCTAGCTATTATAAATTTATCAGTGAAGTATTTATAGTGTATATAATATATATAGCTATAACTACATAGGTAATGTAAATGTTGTCAGTTAACAGAAATTTTAATTGATATAGCAACAGCTCCACCAGTTATTGTTGAGGGACAATGCATACCACAACCAGAAGTTATTCCTAATAATGATGTAACAGTGATGATAGGATCTCCTGCATACATTGCTGATGGATATGATCTCACTATCACTTGTAATATTATTAATGGAATACCTCCAATAAATATTAGTTGGTATCGTAATGGAGTAGTTGATTCATCCAGAGGAAGCACATCAACTATCACAATATCAAATGTGGACATTAATAAAGATAATGGTGTAGTCTATACCTGTAGAGCTGAAAATGATAACGGATATGATGAGCAGCTCACTAGTGTTAATGTGTTTAGTAAGTTAACAAATGTATATGGAGAGAGGAGTTGTATTGTTGTATGTGAAAATTAATAATCATACTAGAAGGTGAGAGGTGATAGTACTGTCGCTACTGAAATCACCACTCATGTCACAACGATACACAGTGAATAATCAACAAAACTGAAGTTTGCCCAGAGCCACCGTGCCTTGTTATATACGGTACAGTCCAACTACAACTCCACATTATCATGCGTTATTACGTGTGTTCACACATGGCTACATGGAAAGAGCTGTCGTGCCCCACACTATGTGGCTGCATGTCCCACGGCCACATCCAACATTGTCACGCATGTCCATGCGTGGAAATTAACAGCTACACGGCTATAAGAGCTGTTGTGGCTGCGTGTCCTACTCAACTTCATGCAGAGGGCATTCATAGAAATTATATCACTGTACCTGTTAATATTGAAATATAATTGGTACGCCTCATCACGGTTCTTTAGTTCCGGCAACATTGTAACGGCCACAACTATGTCATGGAGGACACTTCAGAATGCACCACTACCTTTTGTTTGCTACTATTAATATTACTACCAGATTAACTAAGTAAGTAAAGAGGCCTTCAAATCATCAGTTTTCTTGTACCTCAAAACTTTGAAATAATTGACATGTGAGCCAAACAGTTTTCGTTTCGTGGTTTTTGTGATGATCAGGTGAAGGCTAAGGTGTTAGAGATCAAATGTCTCCTTGAAACTTATTGCGTAAGTAAGTTATGTTTTATGTATTGAAGTAGTTAGGGGTGAATATATGGCGATGGAAAGATTTCCTCGTCTAGCACACCAAGTATTTTATTTCAAGTTTCAATTGATAATAGTTTGCAAAAGCAGCCTGTAGGCAAATAATGTGTCTTAACATCAATAAGTTAGTTATATGAAGTTCTTAGTTTATAACCTTAATCTGTGTAATATGCAGAGGATATCTGATGATTTACATGCCGGGAATACTGGCCCATGTGTGAAACAGACCCATGTAGAAATAACACGTCCTTTGTGAGTTGTGTAAACAGTAGATTCACGCATGATTATTTTTCTCTTTCATGCTGAAACACATACCTTATTTGCTATAGCTACGTATGTGCATGGTGGTTAAGATAGTATATACCACTTTGCGTGGGAGGATCAAGGGGAATTGCAGGGCAATATATCTTATATTGCCCTCTGCAGGGGGCAATATATATATTGCCCTCTCCAGAGGGCAATATTCAGATATTGCCCGGGAAGGTGGTTTCCAGCAATCCTTTGAACCACTCTTTGATACAAAGCTTTCATAGCTTTGATCCAAATGCTGTTTGGACTGCATTTGTGTAGTAAGTATTGATCAATCCTTTATATAGTGAGCCATATGGGATTTGATTGTGGGTTTCAATATAGTATCACAAAGGCGCTTTCATAGCTTTGATCCAAATGCTGTTTGGACTGCATTTGTGTAGTAAGTATGTATGTATTGATCAATCCTTTATATAGTGAGCCATATGGGATTTGATTGTGGGTTTCAATATAGCATCACAAAAACGTTTTGATCATCAAATCACAGTGCTATGATGTATGGGGTGGGGCTTGGGGTGATGTTCGCCCACACATGATTGCATATTGAGCTGATGTTTGCCCATGGGTCACTAGTATGATTAATTATTTATATAGTGAGCCCTACAAGATTTAATTGTGGGTTTCAATATGACATCATAAAAACGTTTTGATCATTAAATTCAAACCCACAATGCAATCCAATAAGTCCCCATATAAATACAGGGAGGCCATGAAGCTATGATTGTGCTGGTTTGCCCACACATTAATTGGTATATAATAGTTATACCATGTGCACTTGTGGTTTGTCTGATATATACACCCTCGGCCCTCGGGCTTTGGGTGTATATATCAGGCAAACCACTCGTGCCCATGGTATAACTACTAAATATTCTACATTTGTTTTCATGATCACTGTGCTATGACCAAAGGTACATAGATGCATGCAATGTTTTGTGAATACTATGGATGGCATAGCTAGTAGCTAGCTATAATGCAAACATCAGCATCAATATTGTATTCACATTAGCTGATGGTATAAAATATGCATGCACATACTACAATTGTAGCTTATAGATAGCTAGCTAGCTTGCTACGTAACATCCTGTCAACTAGTTATGTTTGTTATTGTTCTAGCTCCATTATGTTCTCATGAAATTTGTAGATCTAGAAGAAATATCTTGTGCATAATGTAAGTTGCTCTATAGTCTACATACGTACGTAGGTAATAACAAAGGGCCCCAACTCCAAAAAATCTTGTATGATATGTGACTGTCTCTGCAAAAACCAGCCATGTTCGCACTAAAATTTAAATTCATTTTTTTGCCCCAGCTTATAGCTATACTTAATAGCTAGCCTAACACCATATCTCCTATGGCCAGACTCAAGTGGTCTGCTTTTCTGAGGGGTGGATTTGGGGCCCTGTGAAACCGTGACTGACACATTGGCACCTGTGGAGCGCACCAATTGGGCGTTGTCAGCCTGGAATTCTACCCTTGACCAGAATGATGTCCCTTCGGCCTGGTTGTATGGTCAGGACCATCTGTGGGCAGCTGGTCACCTCGTGTCTTCACCTGGGGAGGTTTTTCCTCCTCCCTCCCCACCCCCCCACCCCACCCTCCCCTCCCCTCCTCCCTCCCGCCCACCCCCTCATAACACTGGGCTAAAATTGATGCACACCTTCGAAAAAATCGTCTGAAAAGGCCTGAAATCAAGCAAGGAACAGCTTCAAAGGTAAACTGTATTTTATTCAATAGATTACTAAGTAAAGTTTTGCTAAACAAAAGCGGCCTAGTACGAGCAAAAGCTGGTAATTTCACTTTAAAAACTTTAAACGCCTGTTTCTCTAATTACTACCAGGTGCGAACATGGCGGGTTTTCGCAAGGAGGGTCACATGTGATTATATAAAAGTGTTGTGTATGCCTAGTGCGTCTCTATACTAGCTATTCCTCACCTTATGTGCAAAGGGAAGCTTCCACGTACAAGAGGTGGCCCTGTGAAGGCCAGAGCACTACTCCCAAGAATGACAACGTCAGGGTAGCTCACGTGATCCACATGTTATTTTATAAATGTGACTGTCTCTGCAAAAACCAGCCATGTTCGCACTAAAATTTAAATTCATTTTTTTGCCCCAGCTTATAGCTATACTTAATAGCTAGCCTAACACCATATCTCCTATGGCCAGACTCAAGTGGTCTGCTTTTCTGAGGGGTGGATTTGGGGCCCTGTGAAACCGTGACTGACACATTGGCACCTGTGGAGCGCACCAATTGGGCGTTGTCAGCCTGGAATTCTACCCTTGACCAGAATGATGTCCCTTCGGCCTGGTTGTATGGTCAGGACCATCTGTGGGCAGCTGGTCACCTCGTGTCTTCACCTGGGGAGGTTTTTCCTCCTCCCTCCCCACCCCCCCACCCCACCCTCCCCTCCCCTCCTCCCTCCCGCCCACCCCCTCATAACACTGGGCTAAAATTGATGCACACCTTCGAAAAAATCGTCTGAAAAGGCCTGAAATCAAGCAAGGAACAGCTTCAAAGGTAAACTGTATTTTATTCAATAGATTACTAAGTAAAGTTTTGCTAAACAAAAGCGGCCTAGTACGAGCAAAAGCTGGTAATTTCACTTTAAAAACTTTAAACGCCTGTTTCTCTAATTACTACCAGGTGCGAACATGGCGGGTTTTCGCAAGGAGGGTCACATGTGATTATATAAAAGTGTTGTGTATGCCTAGTGCGTCTCTATACTAGCTATTCCTCACCTTATGTGCAAAGGGAAGCTTCCACGTACAAGAGGTGGCCCTGTGAAGGCCAGAGCACTACTCCCAAGAATGACAACGTCAGGGTAGCTCACGTGATCCACATGTTATTTTATAAATGTGACTGTCTCTGCAAAAACCAGCCATGTTCGCACTAAAATTTAAATTCATTTTTTTGCCCCAGCTTATAGCTATACTTAATAGCTAGCCTAACACCATATCTCCTATGGCCAGACTCAAGTGGTCTGCTTTTCTGAGGGGTGGATTTGGGGCCCTGTGAAACCGTGACTGACACATTGGCACCTGTGGAGCGCACCAATTGGGCGTTGTCAGCCTGGAATTCTACCCTTGACCAGAATGATGTCCCTTCGGCCTGGTTGTATGGTCAGGACCATCTGTGGGCAGCTGGTCACCTCGTGTCTTCACCTGGGGAGGTTTTTCCTCCTCCCTCCCCACCCCCCCACCCCACCCTCCCCTCCCCTCCTCCCTCCCGCCCACCCCCTCATAACACTGGGCTAAAATTGATGCACACCTTCGAAAAAATCGTCTGAAAAGGCCTGAAATCAAGCAAGGAACAGCTTCAAAGGTAAACTGTATTTTATTCAATAGATTACTAAGTAAAGTTTTGCTAAACAAAAGCGGCCTAGTACGAGCAAAAGCTGGTAATTTCACTTTAAAAACTTTAAACGCCTGTTTCTCTAATTACTACCAGGTGCGAACATGGCGGGTTTTCGCAAGGAGGGTCACATATTTCAAATCTTGATTTTGAGCAAGATTTCAAGATTTCTGTAAAGATGTCTACAAGATTTTAAATTGTATTTACTATTTTTCTATGAATATATTTAATTTTGAATTACGACAGAAAGCAAGCTCATGGATCTGTGTATATCCAGAAACATTTGGTTTTAAGATTTCAGACTTCAAGATTTCTAAGAACCTATACGAGATTTCAATGGATTTGTTGTATGTATGTATATATGTATATATACCCCATAGCCCTAACTCTATGTGCTTGTGTAAACCTCAACTGGGATATTGCTCTGCTGCATATTACTCTACTGAAACACGACCACTCCCAAAAGCATGTAAAAGATGCAGAATTCCTACTGACTTGGATTGCATAAAGATGTGGTCTCAATGTGTTAAGAAACAAGATGAAGATGTTCATGGCCGAGTAAGTGCTATAACTAACTGTATAATATGTTATTGTTCAATGTCACATTAGTGACCAGCTAATATACATTCAGGAATAGCCACAGCTATCTTAGTTTGCCAAATCAGAATGTAAAATAGATCAGAGATTCGGCTTGTATGTTAGCTAACTAAAGGTAGCTATAGTAGCTAGGCTTAAAGCTGATTATGTGTGAAAATATGAAATTAATCAAGTCATGTGGATAATAGTCAGCAATGCAAGATGTGGCTACAAGAATAAAATTGCATATCATAGAAATTATTTTAATCTTTAACTATAGAAGGATTAATACACTATTATATAGCTAGCTATATACACATGTAGCTATAACTACGTATTCAGTTGAAATACCTGTAGTCACTGACATTGCAGTATAATGTGACTCACCTACCTAATACTCACAAAGATTTGTACCTATAAAATTAGCAGATAGCTAGCTAGCTCAATTAGGCATTGTTACCTTACAAGCTAAGTAGCTAGCTATAGCTACTAGCTAAATATAGCTACATGTTGAGGGATATTACTTGCAATAGAAAAGCCCACAGTATTAATTCCCTCCTAGTTTGTTGATACTTAAAATTATGGTTTCTTGTCAGGTATAACTAAACATTGTAGCTATAGTTACTTATAAAAAGCATTGATGTCCTAAACAAAAACCCTGGCTGATTGTAAAAAAAGTGTGAGGATATAGTTAAAGGTGGCTAAGTGACAATGCCAATCAATAAAAGCATTTTTTAATGAAGTTTTGGTCACTTATATAACCATATTACAATGCCACTTATGATTGCATGGTCTCACATTTCTTTTACAGCCAGGCTGTTTTTGTTAGGTTATATACGTATATAGGTTATACATACATACATACATACATACATACATACATACATACATACATACATACATACATACATACATACATACATACATACATACATACATACATACATACATACATACATACATACATACATACATACATACATACATACATACATACATGCATGCATGCATACATACATACATACATACATACATTATTACTGTCTGTTGTCACTTGTAGCCTACACGACGTATGAGGACTGCTACTAACTTCAAAATCTACATGCATCCTTGCTGACAAGTGAAGTCACAACAAAAAACTGGATTGAATAAATATTGTGTGCAAATAGATTTACTTTTGTATATTTCCCAATTTAGTTGATTTAGCCGTTATATAACCTGATGTTGTAGTTTAATGTGTAGCTATAGCTAGCAACAATGATATAGCTACATATTCAATCATAAAAATGAGTTGTTTAACTCTAGAGATAACCTTGCACAATAGCATGATGATTATACTCACATGACGTGAATGTATTTTTAGTGCATTAATCTGTCATAACTACTCTCTGTACAGCCACATGTGCATGCACGGTCTGGTAATAGAAATTTACTAGCAGATGTACCTGCCCTATTATGTAAGGTGTCTATGCATAGATCATAACAGTCAACTACTCCACAATGGATTCCCTAGTCTACTGAGTCTACTTAGTTTCCCATGCTTGTTGTCCTATGGCTACATCGGTATAGTCTCTGCCTAATCTCCAACACCTATAGCAAAATCACCCCAATCTTAAAAAGGTGATAAACACCTAATTCCTCATTATTGACCGATCAGTCTAACTCAAAGGTCCATTTAAAACAATGCATTGGTGATGTTTAGTAGGAAACTTGAGAGATCTAGAAACAAAACAATGAGTGATATAGCTAATAGTGGTCATTCAGAGTTTGACCCAATCATCTATAGCTACTGTATGTAATACCATGTTGTTCAGGTCTGTAGAGGAGTGGTTTTGAAAGCCACCAGAACCTTCAATATAATATATTTTTTGTGTGCATGCTGCAGCAAAGAATTAACTATAAGACATTTTTCTCTCTATAATGTCTTGAGTCTGCTTCACCAGCTTGGCTGCAATTAGGCTTGCGCTGATTATGCCGGCATAATTTTGGGCGTAATGGGCATTTAAAAACATTGAGCATAATGCTGGCATAATAGGCAAAATTTCTAGCACGCGCCGCCATGCAACATACTCAAATCATTTATAACATCCACAAAGTTATTATTACACACATACTGTACTTTCAGGAGACTGCTAGGCTCAATTTAGCAATTTTTACAACCACTTTTAGATGCTAGATCAGGCGCCACTAAAAATAATTAAAATTATTATGTAAAAAGCTCTATTGTGGAAGAAATTTTACACTCTTATGGATTATTCACCACCTACAAAATATCACTAAACTAAGCCATGATTTAAGTTGTTAACGCATCCGCCTGATAAACCTGCTGTTCAACTTTGTTTTATTGCAAAATTTTGTGCTACAGCAGTGTGTTTTGGGATCTTCACGTGACAATGATATCCTTGATTGACTTACTGTCTGTTGTTCAATCTGTGTTATTTATGGAGATACGTAGGCTTCCACAGTGCTGTAATTTGTATTAAGCTTCTCCCACCCTGTACATTCCAAAATTTATCACTTACTTTTTAACAATAATTTTGATACAATCTGATTTAGCTGCTATTCCACGAAGTGTAATGATATTGACTCTTGCAATTGGTGGATAGAATGGAGGAATCTCTTCCTAACTGCTGCAACTAATCCTTTGGAGTGAAGCTTTAAATAGCTGCCAGGAGCGAGGCTGCAGGAGATTTTCAGTCAGCCTAAAATCTCAAGGTCACAATGATGTACACATGTCACATGATAGAGAATCTCTTATTGTAATCAAACACCACCTTCATGATGGGAACAATATCAGTCAGAAATTGTATCAACTGGAAATGTTTCAGTTATTGCAGTAACATCAAGTATGATCAATGCTTTAATGTCGACAAACATTAACTACACTTTAAATACACACTCTGTGGACTAGAATTGAAGGGATAGTGCTCATATCATCAACGGTTGATACTGTAGAACCATCCAGAATACTTTAATAGAGGGTCATTTGTTGCCGGATGGCTTGGATGCTGCTCTATGGAGCTTATATAGCCTGATCAAACAAACAAGCTAACACTACAGAAAACTGGATATCACCTGCTGCCTGGCGATTAATGGATCGCCAGGCTAGTTCCTTTTGTGCAACCCCTTAAATCGATAATAATTCCCCGCTAGCAAGTATAATATCACCTCGGATATGACGATCTATTGCCGTTTTGGTATGAGATGCTCGCGTAATCTTCTTTGCGCGAGGTCACGTGACCGGGACTCGCGTGATATTTGCAAGGTGAAATCTTGGTCGGGTCGATCTTGGTGGTGGCATGTTTATTTCAGTTTAATGTACGAGAATGAAATTATTTGTACAATTTGTGCTTTTGATGTTACTGTCATGTAATGACCCATGCTGCAGCGAGAGAACCTTCATTACAGGATGCGGTAAGTTCTGCGTTCATGTATCATTCATATAAATAATTGTACGCATGTAGCTATAAAGCCAGGCAAACTTGATTACTTGTTTCTCTTTACGCGTAAATTTCATTTGTTTATAAATTATCGTTTTACGTACTTGAATTTTCAAATGTCTGTCTTTTCACCTCTCACCCCCAGCATCAAAATCACAGTTGCAAAAATTAATTTTGATGCATGAGAAAGCACTGGCATGTATCAAGTTTGGACTAACTCATAACTGATGATACCTTTCTTGGCATTTTATGCACTGGTCTTCAACTGTTAAATAAGTTTCAGTCCAGCAGCTCTTTCTGCATGGTGATATAGCTAGCAAAATATGTACATGTGGTTGTGTAATGGTAAGCCGGGTGAGGTGATATACAAAAATGGGTTGGCAAAATTAATTTTGGTGATCTAGTACAACTAGCTATCAGGTACTATTTGCACATTTTAAGAGCTGCCTTTTCTAACAGCTATCAGAATTCATTACTGACACCTCTCACAATGAAGACTATTGGATACCTTATCACCAAGGTAAACATTTTAGGGCATAAGCCCTGCAAAATTTAATTGTGACTTGCTATCAAGAGGGGCATCATTTCAGCTGAAAAGTCAGATATGTAACTTCAGTAGTCACACCAGATAGCTAGCTAGCTTTAAACAGTCAGAGTTAGAAGATTATAGAAATTTTTCTAATTCTGGTGCATCGGTAATCCAAATTTTTCAAAATGTACAAAATTTCTTCAAGTAGGCTAGCTAGCTAACTATACACTTTACAAGGGCACAATGTTTAATAGTTATTTCACAAAGGGAATTTCTTGCCAAGTTTGCAGAAACTTTGTTTAAAGATGTACGGTAAATTTATCTGACCAAATTAGATTTTGATTGGCCAAATAAATGGCCAATAGCCAACTACATTATATACTCATAGCTAGTATATGCAAATCCAAACCTATCCTTGCTGCCCATTTTATTTGGCTGATAATCAATAATTGAATACTGGTAATGATCACTTAACCTTTAGTAAGGAATGAAGCCAGCTAGCAGTCACTTGAGGGAAGTTTTAAGGGAAACCTTATAAGCTCATTAGAGCTGCATTAGCCAATGATTTGTGGCAGCAATGATTTCATATAACACTAAATATTATGTGGCTTCATAAAGGTCATAGCCCCTTATAAGGTACCACAAGTGGCAATCCCCATAAGCATTCTAAATATGTTTTATTCCTTATACAGTAAAACACATATCAATAATGATATTCATAGCTGAGATAGCTCATAAATTTGCTGTACAAATTACACCACCATAGTTTTGTGACTGCATTCTGTAAAATCTAAATTTATGATTTCCACAAGTCTTAGGTTTATGTAAGTGAGTTGTAGATCATCATTTATATAAAATTCATAGCTAGAATAGGGTGAGTCAAATACATGACTACTACCAACAGTATCGTATGCATAGGCGGCAGAAGTAGGGGAGCCATGGCCCCTCTTAAATTTTATACTCCATAGGAATTCAATTTTTGCAATGCATGAGTTTAGCTAAGTGGCCCCCCTAACTTTCAGTAGCTTCCTCTACCACTAATCATACATATATATGGACTAATATAAAATTCCTTACTGAAAAATACCCTTAACACACCACTAATCCTTAGCTACTTGGTGTAGTACCAGTATATTGCCTCACGTGATCAAGTTCATTAGTATCGCGGATGCATGCAATCATACATATATATTTCCTATACCCCCCTACCAAGCTTTTTGAGAGGGGACTTACAAAAAGCTGAGACTATCATAAATTACAACTGATTACAATAAATTATTCTGCTCCACTGTCTCCTGGTCATTGGCACACTGCCTGTCATGCCGTAAATAGGGAACTGACTCTGGTACTCTACACCGTATAAATCATCGATTCCTGATCAGTATACAGATCCTCTCTGTCTTGATATGATACTGCCACTGAGGGCCTATGGCAGTTACCACTCCATAGGTGTCCTATAGTCTAGTCCTATGGTCCTGGACTGCCACATTTGTTCCCACTTGTATCTCCGGGAGGGCATGTGCCCTGTGTTGTAATATCTTTGGCTTACCTTTAGGGTTGCTTCTGCCTGTTGCTTTGCTGCCTAGTTACTATGTTGCCACTCCAGTGCAAAAGAACTGTGGTGAGCAGGGAGTACATCTTGGATAGGGTGGCCGTATAGCTTTTGTGCTAGCGACAAGCCATCCTTCCTTGATGGTGTGTTCCGAAACTGCAGAAGGGCCCTACATAACTTCTCCTCATTTATACATCTGCCATTCCATGCTGCCCTAATTATTGTCTTTATTGACTTAACTGCTGCCTCTGCCCTGCCATTGCTCTATGGATAGTGTGGTGTTGAGGTCTGATGGTGAAAGCCCCACTGACAAGCAAATGATTGGAATTCTCTTGAGGTGAATTCTGATCCTCGATCCCACCAGAATATGTCAGGTATAGCTGTTCTGCTGAACAACTCTCTGAGTCCTGCATTCAAATGGCTTGTAGTGATGTTCCTTCCCATTGGAATGATTGTTGGCCAATCTGAATAACAGTCCACAACTATCAGATAAAATCTCCCTGCATGGTAACAAAAATCTCCTGCCACTGGTTGTTCTCATCACTCTCGGCTAATAATTCTTCTGAGCTTGGCATACTCACTGCATTACAGGACAGTGCATCTGGGGCATGGTTTGTGCTGCCCTTTTGCCAATTAACTTTGAAGTTGAATGCCATTATCTTTGCACGCAAACGCTGCAACCTTGGATTTTCAATCTTATCTAGTCTGTGGTGATTAATGATCGTAATAAGTGGATTGTGGTCTATTATCACGTCAAACTGTTGCATGCCCATGAGGAATACTGTGCATTTCCATATAGCCCATGTGATTACAAGTAATTCCAGGTCATTAACTGCGTATCTAGATTCTGCATCTGTTAGACAGTGGGAGCCTGCTTGAACTAAGCGCCATTGTCCTTCTGCCGTTTGCTGTTGCATGACAAATCCCAGGCCCTGCCTGCTGGCATCAGTACACACTCTTGTGGGCTTTGCTACATCGAAAAAGGCTAATACTGGTGCTGTCGTCAAGCTCTCCTTTGCTTTTTCCAGTACTTGCATGATCATGTTCCATTGTCCACGTAAACTCGTTCTTTGTACTGAGAAGAGGCCTTAATGGTGCTATTAATTCAGCAATTGCATTTGTGCCTGATGTCAATTGGTTGGCTAATCCAACAAATGAACATAGCTTGGTACGTGTTGTGGGTGTGGGGAATTGTTTTATAGCTGCTGTAATGGAGGAGTCTATCTGGTATCCTTCTGGTGTTAAGTGGAATCCTGCAAACTTGACTTGACTCTGACAAAACTGCCATTTATCTCTGTTAAGAAATATCTTCTTGCCTTTACACCGCTGGAGGAACTGCTTGACATGTATAACATGCTGCTGAGGATCTTTATCATAAATGACAATGTCATCAACTATTCTGCGGTACCCGTTAGCCCTTCCAAGGCCTCCGCCATCCTCCGTTTTTAATGCTCTGCAATAGATGAGAGTCCGTATGGTGCACATAAGTATTTAAATCATCCAAACGGTGTGATAAATGTCGTAAGCTCTTGGCTATCCTTGGCTAGGGGACACTGATGGTATCCTTTTGTAGCATCAATGACTGTGAAGTACTTGGCTTCATTAGCTGTTATGTCAGCTACTGCCTCTGCAGGTGCTGGTGACTGATACCGCTCTCTTAAGACAAAGCGATTAAGCTTGGACAAATCTACACACATTCTAATGCGGTCAGTTCCTTTTTTGGACGTTACTACAATTGGTGGACACCAACGTGTGGCCTCTGTTACAGGTGCTATAATGCCTTGTTGCTGCAGCAACTCTAACTCTGTCTTTATTAAAGCTTCATTTTCATGTGAATAGTTATTTGTAACTGGGCAAATACACACATACACAAAATAATTTCAAGAAACCAGGTTCGTGTTGGCCAAAGGCGGTGCATGCCTGAATTTAAAATTACACAGTTTATTGACTAAGTAATGAATTCCATACACTGTCTTATGATGTTACTCTTGATAACTACATATTAGGGATGAGGGAATTATGCAGGAATGGACATGACTAAAGCACGGAACGGACTGGAAAACGGACTCGCAAACGGACTGAGTAAATTTCTTTGAAAAGCATCCTTGTATCACTGCAGCATTGTTTTAATAGCACACAAATCATAGCAGCACTAACAACGGCCGTATTCATCGCTTGCAGCCACGATTTCGAAGGTTGAAACACCACGATACTATGCCCTGCGCTTAAAACTAGTATTCATGGTTGTTCAAATAAAATAGCGTTAATAAAACAGATACCTCACTAGACTGATTTGCCTGGTTTAGCGATTACTGGTTGCGTTATTTGTAACATCAATCACTCTGGCGAGATCTATAAATGGACTGAAGTAACCCAGTCGAGGCGCGTATATTATCTATGAAAACAAAGGCTAGTTTTAAGCGCAGAGCATAGTATCGTGGTGTTTCAACCTTTGAAATCGTGGCTGCAGGCGATGAATACGGCCGTTGTTAGTGCTGCTATGATTTGTGTGCTACCAACAATGCTGCAGTGATACAAGGATGCTTTTCAAAGAAATTTACTCAGTCCGTTTGCGAGTCCGTTTTCCAGTCCGTTCCGTGCTTTAGTCATGTCCATGCAGGAATAATTTTGGGAATTTTGATAGCAGATGATATTCTGGCTGGGAATAATGGGGAACAATTGAGCAAATAATGAAAATATTTCATATACTATGCAGAAAAAGTAACAAGATAGTTAGCTATATACACTGTATTTAGCTACTTACAATGTGTTTGTTAACATTGTTATACACAATTAAATACAACCAACAATATGGGCAGCCCTTGCCTGCCATGGTACATGCCGAATGGCAGGGTCTCCCGACACGAGTGAACCATGCAGTATGGCAGTGCAAATTGTGGTGGTGATCTCACAAGGCGGCATTGGAAGGTGAGTCGATGCGGGCCTGCGTTGACAGCTTACAGACCTGCTGGACGGTACTCCGGCCTGACCGAGGAAGACCAAATTACAATTTATTGACTATGTGTTGTTTCTGTATGACTGCATGTGAGCATACAGCTAGCTATAAGTGAATGTAAGACTTAATGTTAATTGGTATTATATGTAATTGAAGGAACAGTAAAAAAGAATAAAATTGAGCATAATGAAGGGATTTTGAGAGAAATTTGGAATAGAATAATGAAGGAAATTTGGAGCACAAACCTACTACATATATCAATTCCTTGTTTATTAAATACACAAGTACATTTATAAAACACTCTAATAGAGCATACAGAAACATTATGCCTATTTCTAGTTGTGCATGACTTCCAGTAAACATGAGCACAGAGTCAGATTGTACTTCCTCCTAATACATAAAAAATGATTGAACTTTTAACACTATGTAGGTCAGAGTGATATCTAAAGGAGAGTATATATGTCAATATTAGTAGTACTATCCTGCTATATAGGTGCAAAGATTATTTTATTTATTATGACTCAACTATCTGAAGTGAAGACATTGTTGAATCAATTATACAGACATCTTTTATGATGAACAGCCATAATTTTACCACCAGCCAAATCTCCATTAAGTGAAGGTGCTTTCCAACACCATTTTAAAACACTTTGGGATTTATAAGAAACCTAAATAGCAGCTGGAGTGACCACAAACAAGATAGCAACAAATTGGCGCACCGTACTGAGGATGGGGAAAATGTCATAACGTACGTAATATTATTATACGTTTCCAATCCATGTTACGTATAATATCTATGCTTTCACTATGGCAAAAAGAAGCTGTTGCCCTGAATTGTTGTCGGACGAAGACTCTTTACCTGGGACCATGTTTCCCACAAGGATAACCGAGGGGTCCGATACTAAAGATTTTTGTCAACGTGATTCTCAGCCATTCTTCTATGATTGTGACCTCAGGATTTTCACCACTGAAGGGATCTATGGGCAGCGCCTTCCCCCGCCGTCCGTTTGTCTGCATCTGGAATGGGTAACCGAAGTCTTGCGGTGCAGTCTTGCGGTGCAGTCACAACAGGTTGTTGTTGGTTGCATTTATCCCCATGGTCGTGGCCATAATAATTCATCGACGAACATTGTGGTAATTTCTTTCTCGATGAAGATGCCGCTTGCACAACTCCTTGATCAATTAGGGTACTCAATTTCTCCGTTGACATACTGCTGCTTCGGGATGCTCGACCTTTCCTGCAGAGCATGTCCTCAATAATAACACTCTTATTATTAATAGGTGCCTGTTGTGGGGCATATTTGGTCCGCGATATAACTGCAGCTGTTCACTTACCAATTTTGTATTGGAAAGTTGCTTCATTACTTTCTCCAGCAAGAGGGACTGTTCATTTAGTACCCTCTCTAGTCTCTCGTTATCACGACGCACATCGCACAGTACACTGCGTAATTCTAGCGTGTCACCATCTCCATTATTTACTGGAGATAACGTGTGGTTTGGGCATACAGTATTGATGTGAAACGCTTACTGAAAGTGGATGACGATAAATTACTCCAGTGTCCCATATAACTCCGGATTCATCAACTAAAAATATACGGCTTGTGTCACCACCTCAACCACAACTTCCACGTTCTCGGGCTGGTACCCAAATTCCAGTAATCGTCCTTCAACAAGTTGCCGAGGCTGAAGCTCCTGTCGGCAATTCCAATAACTTCGCCAGCATTTGTAACTGACTCACAACTATCCTCTTTGAATTCAATGGATAAGTTATCCTCGGGGATCCGACACAATTCTGAATCATGTCGATGGTTTGTAGAGATTCTGGAATCAGGAATCTCAACTTTTGTAAATATTCTTGTAATATATTGTATTTCTCTGTATACTATTAATCACGTGACATACATTCCCTAATTTGGTAAACAGAAATCATTTTCATGGAATCACATCAGGAATCTTGGAATCAAGTTGAAATTCCAAAAGATTCCTGCCATCGCTTCATTCAGTTGGCAGGGCATCTCCACGGAAGAGCTCTTCAGGAATGGAACCTCCTGGATGATATTGACAAAGAAAATTGGCAATGCGGTATTAAAGTTCTTCAAAATAGACTTGGACATGGCAACTTAACTATTGCTGCACAAAAGTTTCAACACTTACACCAAGACAAGAAGGAAGCAGTGAGTAAATTTATAAGCAGGCTGGAACGAATTTTTTGGATCGCACATGGTAAAGCCAGAATGCCTATAGAAAGTAAAGAAGCTTTACTTTATGGCCAATTACAAGAGGGTCTCCTCTACAAGTTGATCGAGAGCCCTGCTGTATCTGGAGCTGCAGACTATAAGAACCTTTGTGTAGCTGCCAGAAACAAGGAAAAGCATTTAATTGGTAGAGTTGAACAGAAGGAGCCGACGTCATGGTTTTGAAGTTGATGCCACTTATAGCCACAGGAAACAAAGTAACCAGAGTGGAGCACCCCAGACACCTAGAAGAAATGCACTATTCTCCTAGAGGCCCATTAACATGTTACAACTGTGGTGGTAAAAACCATTTGGCAAGGAATTGCAGAGTAGCCAAATCAGAGAGTACTGGTCAAAGTGGTGCCAACATGAGGAATTCTTCAGTAAAACAAGAAAGCAGAGGATGGCAAAACAGTAACATTACAAGGAATTCTCCCAATGCCAGACAAGTGGATGCGCAGCAGACTAAGGAAACGAAACCTATTGGTCAGAATGAAATATCTGATCTGTTAGCATCTGAATCAGATGATGGGGATGTACTTGCAGTTCAGGCAGGAAGTAGCTTACGTTGTGCTAAAGTGGAAATACAAGGAGTGCCAGTATATGGAATAGTAGATACTGGGGCTGATATCACAATCATTGGTGGTAAGGTGTTCAAGTTGAATGCTACAAAAGCCAAACCCAGGCTAAAGAAGAAGGATCTTCAACAACCAGGTAAAGTTCCACGGAACTACGATGGCAACACTTTTACTTTGGATGGTAAGATGGACCTGAAAGTGGCCTTTCAAGAGAAATATATATATAATTGAGCTCATTACATTAAGATGGATGCTAAAGATCAATTATTGTTATCAGAAACTGTGTGCCAACAGCTTGGAATCGTCAGTTATCATCCCAGAGTAGAAATGTGGAATGGAGGTCATCAGGACAAAACTGAGTTTCAATTGACGGCTACAGTCCCACTTGTGGAAGTAAAGTTGATTCAAGCTACTTGATTTTTACCTCATCAGACAACAGCAGTACAAGTGTACATGGGGGATCACTTCAATCAGGAACAATCAATCTTGTTGGAAGCTAAGGATACACTGGAAGGTGACACTGGTTTACAAATGGACACATCACTCATTAAACCAGATGATGATGGTAATGCTTGTTTTAATCACTAATACCAAAGGTTATACTTTGAAGTTGGATACTGATACTGAATTAGGCCATGTCTCCAATGTTGTTCAAGCCCATGACCTTGGATGCAACCAAACAGAAACTGGTAAGCGGAGTCCAGCGGCAGTCAAAGTGGTCAGTGCATGTAACACTACTGCTAAAGAGCGAGGAGAGAAACTGATGGATATGTTATGCAAGGAGGATATACCTAGATCAGGTATGAGGGATCAACAGGAGAAACATGAAGCATTTGCTGTTAGTGAAACTGAACAAGGACAAACCGATCTAATTCAATTCGAAATTGATGCTGGGGATGCCACTCCTAAATGACAGCCAGTTCGTAGAGTGCCATTTGCAGTACGGCAGGAAGTGCAACATCAGATTAAGAAGATGGAAAGTATGGGTGTTGTGCAACTGTCTAGCAGCCCATGGGCAAGTCCAATTGTACTAGTGTGGAACACTTAGATTCTGTGTAGACTATCAAGGTTTAAATTCTGTGAAGAAGAAAGATACTTTCCCACTTCCAAGGATTGATAATTTGCTGGACCAGATAGGGGAATCACGCTACTTCTCAACATTGGATTTGGCATCTGGATATTGGCAGATTGCAATGGATCCGAACTCACAGGAAAAAACTGCTTTTATTACACATAGTGGTTTGTACGAGTTTCTAGTTATGCTATTTGGCTTATGTAATGCGCCATCAGCATTTCAGAGGTTGATGAACAGAGTATTGTGTGGACTGAACCCAGAGGAAGGACCAATGTTTGTAGCTGTTTACTTAGATGATGTCTTGATCTTCTCAAGGACTATGGAAGAACATCTAGTACATGTGCAGCTGGTATTGGACAGGATAATACAAGCTGGGGTCAAACTGAAGCCATAAAAATGTTATTTTGTCAAGGAAGAAATAAGGTATCTGGGACACACCATAACACCTGCTGGGTGAATGATGAATGATGATCAGCTTTTGGCTGTCAAGAAATACCCATCACCCAAGAATGTCAAGCAGCTTCAACAATTTCTTGGATTAGCTTCGTACTACCGCCGCTTTATGAAACAGTTTGCAAAAATAGCACATCCACTTCATGCTCTGACTTGCAAGAGGACAACATTTGTGTGGACAGAAGAGTGTCAAACTGCTTTTGATGACCTGAAGAGAAGGCTTGTGACTGCACCAGT
Organism: Nitrosopumilaceae archaeon; assembly: GCA_965207375.1. Lineage (GTDB taxonomy): Archaea > Thermoproteota > Nitrososphaeria > Nitrososphaerales > Nitrosopumilaceae > JAWVZS01. The sequence continues at coordinate 267,214 of CBDBMG010000001.1, forward strand.
ATTGGCATTCCCCAAGTTTGATAAGAGCTTTATACTGGAAACAGATGCCAGTATCAAGGGCATAGGTGCAATAGATACATCCTGTTGCTTTTGCTAGCAGAGCTCTGTCACAACAGGAAAAGAACTACAGTATCACCGACTTAGAGACTCTGGCTGTGGTCTGGGCAGTAAGTCATTTTCATGCTTATTTGTATGGACATGATGTTGAAGTGAGAACTGACCATAGTGCTGTTAAAGCTGTTTTGAGTACTCCCAGTCCTAATGGGAAACATGCTCAATGGTGGACAAAAGTTTACAGCAGCGGAGTGAGAACAATAACAATAACTCATTGTGCCAGAAAGGAAAACCTGAATGCGGATGCACTCTCTAGGAATCCTCATAGCTTGCCCCCTGTCAATGGAATAGGAGAGGGAGAAGTTCAAGTTGCTGTCATTACCAATGACTTGACGCCATCAGCATCCGCATCTGGTTCTGAGATGAACATAATGGAGATGCTCAATTTAGAACCTTCAGACTCCACCTCAGTGATTTTGCACAGGAACAACAAAAGGATCAGAGTGTTTTAGAGATGCTTAACTTCCTGAAAGATGGTAAACTACCCAGTGATCAACAACGAGCTAGGAAAGTTGCTCTACAAGGTAACATTTTTACTATCATAGATGACATCTTGCAGTAAAAGCCACTTAGTTATCGTGTATGAATTGTTGTACTTTCAATAAGGTGCCCAGGAGCATTGTGGATGACATGTATTTGGTTACTGTGACAAATGTTGTTCAGTATATTATATTGCACATAATAATATCAACCAAATGTTTAAGGCTTAGGTTTGACAAACTCACGTGTCACAGTTTCTTTAAACTTTTAGTGAGCATTCAGACATTAATGTAGTTTGTGTGTCTGAAATTTGCAAATGATTTAATTTTTCATTGAGTTATGACAAACTTTTGTCTTGCTGCATAGAAGTTTCTCTCCAGTACATTTATACATTTACTTAACCCTGAGGATTGCTTGAGTTGTACAGTATACATAACAGAAATGTTGGTGCAAGTTTGATTGAAATCAATGAAGGAATGAGCGAGTTATTAGACAAACAAGTTGATAAAGAAATGAAAATAAAAATTCCGGGGTTCATGCAAGCCCTCGTAAAGTGTGCGATGAAAATAAAAGAAAGAAAGAGAAAAAAACGACTGCCACATAAATTTTTTTTTACTAAAGGAGGACTTTATAAGGCTGTATCAGAAGACTGGCTTATATCTAACATCATACTTACTGATATGCTAAACAAAAACAGCCTGACTGTAAAAAAAGTGCAAGGCCATAAAGGTGGCCAAGTGACAAAGCCAATCATAGTTGTGAAAGTGCCCGGCTGTATATCATTCAAGTAAAAGGATTTTCTTGGCCTTACCTGATATCAAAGATTTTGGTCGCTTATAACTATAGCCAATGCTACTTCTGATTGGCCTCGCGCTTTTTTACAGTCAGGCTGCTTTTGTTTAGCATATATATTTATGTTAAAATCTAAAACTGACACACCCACTCTATGTAGTATGCTGCTATGGTACTATAATGTATTTTGTAGTATTACTTGTCTATACAGTCTTGTCTATACTTGTCTATGCAGTCTTGCCTGTACTTGTCTATAGTCTTGTCTATACTTGTCTATAGTCTTGTCTATACTTGTCTATACAATCTTGTCTATACCCAATCTTGTCTATACTTGTCTATGCAGTCTTATCTATACTTGTCTGTACAGTCTTGTCTATACTTGTGTTATCTTGAACTTGTCTATACAGTTATATACAGTCTATACTTGTACTTATAGTATTTGTGGTTTATGGGTACATAATTGCTTGAAGGGATTGTACAACTAGGAATTTGTTCAGGAATTTATTTTAGTTTGTTTGTTGAAATAAGCATTAATTATCATGCTTGATACTTGCTAGCTATAGCTACATACATATTATCAACACATTCTAAATTATTGTTGTGTTGTATTCTGTAGATCAAACTAATGAAGGGAATGAATTCTTTGTGGGATTTTTCAGAAATCGATTCGGTAGAACTGACGAACCTGAGATGATACCTCCAGTTCTTTGGATCACAACTAAAGAGTCTATGCCAGTCAACTTTGAAGTGTTCACTTTTTTTGGACTTCTTACTAGTGGTGTAGCAACTCCTGGAGAAATAACATATGTTGACATACCTCTTGGATTTGTTGTATTTGATTCATCTGTAGATAGTGCAACTGATTCACGGTTTAAAGGAATTTATATCAAAGCAGAAGATGACAGAAGGATTATTGTGTTTGGTCAACATGAAGAAGTAGCATCCAATGATGCTTATCTAGCATTACCAATTATTTCACTGCCAGCAGGAAGGTCTTATGAGTACATTGCAGCATCTATATTTGGAGATGCAGGTACTGTTGCACAAGCTAAAGATAGTGTGGCTCTAATTATTGGAACTGAGAATGATACTGAGATAATCCTTGAACCATCTGTTATCATCAGGCATCACTTTGCTCCAGCACAAACTGGTGGACTGTTTATTCCTGGAGTTCCTGTTCAGTTTCGTACTGTAACTATTCAGAGGTTTCAGACATTTTATCTTCAGGTTCGTGGTGGAGATATATCTGGTACTCGTATAATAGCAAATAAGCCAATATCTGTTTTCTCTGGACATGAATGTGCTAATGTTCCATTAGCCAGTGAACCTTGTGACATACTGATTGAACAACTTCAACCAATAGATACATGGGGAACTGAAGCAGTTACAGTTCCACTGAGAACAAGGAATGGTGATGTACTAAAAGTATTTGCTTCACAAGACTCTACTACAGTTAGTGTTACATATACAAACATCAGTAGTGGCATGATTACCAGTAATAGCTTTAGGTTCACACTTAATCGCAATAGATTTAGAGAGTTGGGGGGTACTTCAACAGAGCCCACAGGGGCTATTGCTGACTTTGCCTTGATACAGTCTAATAATCCAATTGCAGTATTTCAATTTAGCAGAAGCTTTGCAACTGATAATAATATAATATCTGATCCATTTATGTTGTCAGTGCCATCTTGTGAACAATATCGTAACAGTTATGCAGTAGCTCCAGCTCCATTTAATGAAACAATTGAAGGTACTGTTTCAGGACGAGGTCCATATGTTAACTATACTAACATAGCAGTACCAGCTGAGTATTTTAATGCTAGTTTAATAACAATTAATGATAATCCAATTAATGCTTCAGAGTTTAGGCCAATCAGGAGAGCAGATAACAGCATATGGGGCTATGGGGCACAGCTAGAACTTGATGGAGTTGCAATGATAAGTCATTCAGACTCAAATGCAGCTCTATCAGTAACATTGTATGGATTCAGTAACCAGATGTCATGGGGTTGTACTGGAGGAACAGGTCTTGCTCCTGTTGCTTATGCTGTTTGTAAGTTATATTATGAGCATTTGTTATTGTGTGTATGGTATATCACATGATCTCAGAATCTTTTTGTTCTAAAGGACACAATGTTTTTTGTACATCAAGACTCACAATAGTGAGTCATGAGTCCAAGAAGCAGCAGTAGCTACGTATGCGACGACTGAGAGTTAGTACGTTCTTACTATGTATACCGCATAGTACAAAACTTTGGCGGGGAAAAAACTTTGGCGAATTTGGCGAATCACCACAATTCACCAAGTTTTTTTGCCAATATTCCCAATGAAGCACATGGTCATGCAGTTTGTGTCGTGAACATACGACACGTGAAGCAAGGCACCTAAATATTGTATGAAATGATGCGTTAGCTTATGAATGATGACTTATGGCGATTATTAATGCAAGACTGGATGACTGAATCCCTTCAAACAATCACTAAACACATGTGCGGAAGTTAGTGAAACAATAATAGACTTTTACATGCTTACGTGTGGCGTTTACTGTAGTTGCCCATGCTTTAGCTTGTTAAACCAGGCGTGTGCCTGGTTTCTTAAAATTGATATTGTGCGGACGTCGGTATGCGTGTGTGTGTGTGTGTCTGTCTGTGTGTCCGCCCCCCAGGCTAATAAAAACTATTCACATGAAATGAAGTCTAAATAGCCATTCAAACAAGTCCTACTGCCTTTCAGTTTCTCTGTATGGCACTCGCTATCGATACTGTTGATGGGCGGGGCCTTAGTTACAAAGCGCTCATGTGTTACTTACAAAGAAGAGCAAGGTAGTGCTGTATTTCCCATTCATTACACGGTAAAAGCCGTTTAACCAGTTGTACATTATTAACAAGACGGAGCTCTTCAGTTTTAAAATTGGGCATGCCGTGTGGGTTGCAAAGCTTATAACAGAAGACTGGCCTATAGTGCTACAGTAAGAATTTCGGCATAAAACAACTTTATGCTACTTTCATCACTAAAGTATTGGAGTACAAAGAGGGTTTAAACAGAAGAATTAAATTCGCATGTGTTGCTATGTGTTCCTTAGTGATGAGTCTCTGCTCACGTGACTTACTGGTGACGTCATTAAGAACTATTATAATACATTGTATAACAGTAGATTAACAGTGGTTTAACTTGCACATAGTGCCTGGTTTCTAGATGGTAATACGTCAACTTGTATATTTAATATGATTGTAGCCCTTGGCTACAGTGGTGTATCTAGACCACTTTGATTGGTAGGGCACAGCTGGACTGGGAAGTTGTAGAGATTAACTGGCTAGCTACATGTTGTGCAAAGCACAATCACCATGCAAAGCATGCTAATGCTAGGGTGTCTGGGGGCATGCCTAAAAATTAGATGCTCTGAGATTGATTCTGGTGATGATTTTGTATATGCTACATGTCACTCGATAATTTTATAATAAAGATTTTATAATGCTAGCTACGTACATGTAATTTTATAACGCTGCTCTACCATAACTGATTCGACTTACTAGAGTGACAGTAGAATTAGAATGCTGGTTGGGGAATTTATATGCCAAATATACTGCTACCATTAGTGTGGTGACCCATGGTCATGGTCTGTATAACAAAGAGTCATCATCAGTACTAGCATATATTGTCATCAGACTTTAGAATACACCGAGGATAGACTCCTCACTACAATCACGTTTGTCACTAGTATGGAGACTATAGACTCACTACACTCACCAGAAAGCTCCATTTTGGGCCTGAAACTTCTTTGCTTTCTACAAACCTTTTCTTTTGTATATCATCACAGGATGTCACGTGCCTTCATGTACTGCAATTGCCCCGGATAAATGCCCTATGCAGAAGAGGAACTCGTGACTACATAGTGCGGCCTCCACTTCCAGGTTATGCCGACTTATGCGTACGTGTATAGCAGCTACAAGAAAGGTAGGCTACGTGTTTATTTAATATATAAACTGAAAGTTAGTGGGGCACATGCCCCACTAGGCCCCACTGTAGATACACCACTGCTTGGCTATAGGAAACACAGCTGGGTATTCTCATTTCACATTCAATAAAGGTCTCGTCCTTGATCAGCAGTTATCTTGAGCGCTTGATGGAGCGCATGCTCACGATATATAGAATTTCATAGTTTACGGATTTCAGAGCTGTCGTGTGTGCACTATAATGAAAATGCAGGCAGGCCTTGGATTCGCCAAAGTTTTTCTGTCAATGTTTCAAAATCACAATTTTGCCAAAAATTTTTACCGCCAAAGCTTTGTACTATATGGTATGTCACCAGGTCTGGGAAAATCAGCCATGTACGTCCATTGTATTATTTCGAGAAACACCATTTTAAAGCATTCAGTTAATTAAACAGACTGCTGCCTGTAACTGACTGTCTTTCATTACCAGCAATAAACATGCGTAGTAGCTAATCTATTAAATTTCATATACGTAGCTAACCTTACAAGGGGCTGATGGCTGGATTTAAGAGCTTTTGAGAGATGATTTTTTCAGATGGGCACTAATTTTAGGCCAGCGTAGTGAGGGGGTGGGTGGGTGGAATGGACGGGAGGGGTGGGAGGTGGCTCAGGAGACAGTAACCACAAGGCACCTATACCACACAACAAGATCAAGGAGGCGTCTAGCCAGCAATGGGAGCAGTTCCAAGTCCCAGCCATCCAATTGATGCCTTCTATAGGTGTTATTATCACATTCGTGGTTTTGCAGGGTCAGCAAAATGCCTTCCAGAAAAGCAGACTACCTCACATTGGACAGTAGAGACACTGTGCATTGATAGTTCTTGCGTGCACCTATAATTTTGTGCAATAAAATTGATTTCAGTTTTTGTGCAAAAGTGTAGTTTTTACAGACTTTATGTATAGCACTTGCAGCAGTGCTTTAACTAGCTAATACTTATTAATGGTGAATTTTACTCTTTGTACACATATGTAATTATGATATCTAACACTCAAAATCTGTAACACCTCATTATCCTTGTTGATTTTACTGTGTCAATTAACCGATTATCATCAATTATTTATGACCAATTTGTAGGTGCACAGCACTAATTAAAGGGAGTCCAATTTAATGACCCTGCATTGAAAATTGTATGAAAGATAGAGCACACATAGGAGAAATGCTGTTGCAAGTTTGGCTGAAATCAATGAAAAAATGAGTGAGTTATTGGACGAACAAGAGTGATAGGCGCAATAAATATTTGTAATTAAAAATTCCAGTTTCATCCAAGCCCACGTAAGGTATACAATTAAGATAAAAGTAGAAAGAAGAAAAAGCCTCCCTCCTCAATTTACCAATTAACAAACACAAAACCCTACAGATCATTGGTGTATAGCTGCCATGTGCGGCTACCAATTCATGATTATTAACACTCCAAAGACAGTATGCAACCAATACATACAACAATAACTAGCTGTGAACTGAGAGGGGTGGGCCTGCATGGTGCACTTAATTCTAGACCCACTGTGCCCAAGTGAGCCTAAGGAAAAAACCAGACAGGCTTACTACTTGTTCTTGTTTTCTTTTTTCTTTTTTTGGCCTGCCTGGAAAAAACCTACGGTACCGCTCAGATGCAATGTTATACACGCATGTACCTGACACGCGAGTTCGATAGCCACTACACACGAGTGAATTCTAAGTGCTCGCGTATGGTGCTCTAAGGACACGCATGTAGTTAAAGACACGCGTGTGTACACACGTGTACAACACCATCATGTGTATTTTCATTCCTTGCGTGTACTTTAGGTGTATCTTATAAGTTCTACAAGGTTTCCCAAGTAGCACTTTGTGACATTACTTCTCTAGTTTGTTTGGTAAGGCTATAGTTTATCGCCGCCTCGTGGCATTTATATAGACGCATGTAATACACAGCACAAGCCTAAAACAGATTTACCAATGAGCTAAACAATCCATGTAGACACCAACACCACGGTAAATAACAGCTTCAACAATCTGGTAACCAGAACGTGGTGTCAAATATGTCTCATGTGATAAATTGAATTTATAATTAATCTCGTTAGTGCAGGCGCTTATAACGCCATCGATCATTCGCAACTGCACAATGGATAATTAACACCATCACAGTCAGTTAGGTAGAGGTGATTGAAGTGAGCGAGGCCTGAAATGTTAGATGCATAAATATGGTAAGTTGCCCGCCATGGGTGACACGCATGTACCATGTCTGATACACGCATGTACTATGCCTGATACACACATGCACTTGGCCACTCGTGGCAGGAGCATATGTTCACACATGCATGTAAGCATACCAGCACACACACGCATTTGTAACGTTGCATCTGAGCAGTACCGTACATACATCCCCCTCAAATTAAAGAACTGTCTGCAGCAAACTCCTCATGAACTGCGTATCTGTCAAGGAAAATAAACTGCCATTCCTCCATTGCTGGGTGGGTAGCCTGCACTAACACATGAACATGCAGCGTAGAAGTGAGCATGCAGTCACACTTCCGTAATATATATACTACTTACCAACCTCACGTGCAGGTACGTGAGATATCATTCCCGGAAGTAGGATATTTTCTGCCTAATTCACTATGTTCAACCGGCAGAAAATACACAACCCTTGTAAATTTTTATCGATGGAAGGAAGGTCTCCATAAGGCAAAACTACCTGAGCTGATATCATTGAACTCAGGTTACTGATCAAAGATACTGATATCTTGAGTAATGAGCAGATACATTCATTGAATGTAGTCAAACAAACGAGTATTATATATAGAACCTACAATGGCCGATACTCAGGAATAGAGCTGGGCGATAGTACGTTAGTTTGATATTATTATCATCAAAGCTGTCAACTATTGTGATAGTGATAATGCAACTTACTATCATGAAGTACTAACTGGAGGTGGCCAGGTAGCCCTATCTTGGCTCATACAGTGAGGCTATAGTAGCCACTGACTTACTTATATTGAAGGTGTAAACATGTACTTGTAACCAAACGGGCTGATGAAGGTTTAACCTGTGAGATGATACCATGCAATCTTACTTTTAGATAATTTTTTGATTGTGTAGCTAGCTAGCTAGCTATTATATATTTACACATACAGTGCAGTTGTTAATAATGATATTCAGTACTATCTATCACTATCGTGACATGTTTCCCTCTATTATGATAGAGTTGAAATTTCACTATCACCCAGCCCTACTCAGGAATGGTGGTGCCAATTTCCTTCATTGTCAGTGTATGCTAGAAAGTGCTAGGTCTATAATATGTAACAATACGATAGCTTTTACAGCAGCTTAGCTACAGTATTTGCAAGTTTCAGAGCGGTGCTACATGTATATAACTCACTCAATGGTCACGTATTGATGCTTCTTCCTTGTTTTGTAACTCACTATCATAAGTCTTGATCTATATCATTTAGTGCAAACTATAAGTAAGCTCACCAACATTTTCAACATGCAAATATAATGTTTACAAACCATATCACAATGAAATTTAGGGAAGATTGATCTCCTGTAATGAAATAGCTATATGTTGTAAAAGAACTTTGCTTATTCCATTGTTTCACTATTCCATATTCCATGTTTTCTAATATTTATCCCGTATATGGCTTATGTATCCCTGTGGGCTGGAGTATTAACCCCAGTTAAACATAAAGTTAAAATGTGTATGTGTTGCTATGTGTTCCTTTGTGATGAGTCTTTGTTCACGTGACTTCCTCATGATGCCATTGTATATTCATATAGTAATAGTTAACATGTTACAGACAAATATGCACTAATTAGCCGAATTAAAGCAGGCAATGTAAAGGCTTGCATGATACTCTACATTTCTGTGTGTAACCACAATGGTATTTTTTATGGGGTCACATCAGATCATCAATGGTCAAAAAGACGCTAACATGATCACTTGTCATCATCTGTGACCCCCGCCAACAGTTACAGTGATTAATGTTAATCGATCACTCTTACCTTTAACGTAAAGTGCTTTGCTGCAGTTTATAAGTGATGACTCTGTTTCTTCGCCTCCCACAAGCTGGTGATTGTGGTGGTGGTTTGGTAAATGTACCAGGCCTCGGCTGCCCCAAGGGGAAAAAAATTTTTGGTTCCTACTTCAAGGCCAAATGAAAGAAATTCAGGTTGTATTGGCAAACAGATACTTGGGTGAGGAAGAATTTGGTGCCCGGGGCCAGTTCTATCCCCCAAATTCGTTTTCCTTAAGCCCTACGGGGATACCTAAGTATGTGAGGCAGCCATCCTAGTTGAGACCTTGTACTATCACATTCCCCCTATCAGGAATGGAGATGCTGCATAAATGCAGCCAGAGCTATTACACTCTGCTTCAGAGGGCATACCGGCACTTGCCAACAAGTGACAGCATACCGATATACCCCCTGAAGGTAAGGAGCTGACACTTGCCCGTAACAAGCAGCATGTCAACACTCCAATGTATGGAGCCAGCACTTGCTAGAAATAGCAGCATGCTGATGGTACTCCATTACAGCACTTGCCAATGTGGTGACAGCATGCTGAAGGTAAGGAACTGACACTTGCCATATAATAAGCAGCATGTCAATGTTCCGATGTGTGGAGTCAGCACTTGCTATAAATAGCAGCATGCTGGTAACACTCCATTACAGCACTTGCCCATCGTGGTGGCAGCATATCGATGAACAGCATGTCATGATCCAGTACTGCTACACTGTGCAGCTCTTTCACGGTTATTCCATGACGCAGTAAACATAGTCTGCACACACCTGTCTGGAGATATCAACAGAACATACACAATCATGAACATGCATAATCATACCCTTTAACAGCTACCTAGCTACTTGAATACCATACATACATATACACCTGCATGCCAAAGAGCCGCATGTCATAATCACAGCTACTTGAATACCATACATACATATACACCTGCATGCCAGAGAGCCGCATGTCATAATCACTGCGTCATCCCGGTTATTCCATAATGCAATTATGGTAGTCTGCACACACCTGTCTGGAAACATCAACAGAACATACAATCATGTATACACACAGTCACAAGCACAGCTACTTGGGTTTCATGCACACATATACAAGGAGTACATGTGCGCATATATGATGCCCGGTGGCAAGTCTATGTGATACCCATAGATCCATGGGCATTGGGTGAAGGGGGAGGTGGGGAAAGTCTAGAGGGTTGTCTATAATGGCGGTTCTAGAAGATTCCGTAATTGCCCGCACGTGCTAATGCGCATGCGTTGCTATTCTTGTTAATGCCCTCCAGTTCCTTATATTTTGCTGCACTATGGACATCACCTGGAGCCACATGCCTGCAGTTCACTCTAACATTAACTTGGTTTAAAGGTATTTAAACTTTATTTAATGTTAATCGATCACTCTTACCTTTAACGTAAAGTGCTTTGCTGCAGTTTATAAGTGATGACTCTGTTTCTTCGCCTCCCACAAGCTGGTGATTGTGGTGGTGGTTTGGTAAATGTACCAGGCCTCGGCTGCCCCAAGGGGAAAAAATTTTTTGGTTCCTACTTCAAGGCCAAATGAAAGAAATTCAGGTTGTATTGGCAAACAGATACTTGGGTGAGGAAGAATTTGGTGCCCGGGGCCAGTTCTATCCCCCAAATTCGTTTTCCTTAAGCCACAGAAAGGGGACCGCTGAAAAGGGGCGGTAGCCTTTCACCCAAGGATACTGTTGTGTAACTACATAGGAGCCTAATTATGAAATCTTGCATATGTGCTTGAGCAACAATCAGTGTACCCTAGCTAGGTGCATATGTGTGCAGTTAGATATGCATGTGCACAGCTGGACAATGTGTTTGGTGCCGACTATGGACCTGGTATGTGATATATTGCAAAATGGTATATACGCACATACATACATGATTCCACAGTTTAATGTGAATAGTCCCTAGGTTGTTGTCACTGAATGGCAGTCACCAGCTTCTTGGACAACTTTGCCAGCTCTGTTGGAGGAGTCTTAACGTATTGCTGGTATGCATTGCTGCGCCAGCGACCCATCATCTGTATGTGAGTTTCTGGTATCTTTGCTTGCATGGCTGTGGTTGCTGCCCCGATGCGAAAGCTGTGGGAGTTGTAATGTTTTTATTTAGATTGAGCTTTGCTAGTAAGGAGTCGAGCTCTGTAGTAAACATGTGTCGAGTAAGGCCCTTTCCGGATTGTGTTATGAAAAGTGGTCCGGTGTGGCCCCCTCGGATGGCTAGGTATGAAAGGACTGCTTTTATTGGGCAAATGGTGCAGTCTGTTGCACCCACGTAGAGTGTTACACCCTGTCTGAATGGGTCCGTCTTAGACTGCTTCAAGACCACCTGTAGTAGCCGAGGGGGTGTCCCTGCTATCGATTGCGATGTCTTGGAGAGATAAGTGGCAGGATGAGTCGTACAACCCCTCTTGCGGTATAGTGAATTCACTGACACGCAGGAATCCAAAAAAGGCTAAGCTGCATGCAGCCCAAAGCATGGTGTTAGCATGTGAACGAGGCTTTTGTGAGAGAAGTCTTCGTATACTGTGCAGGATCTGGATTGTGATGGGTAGGCAAATTCTGGGTGAGTGGGTCGATGCTTGGTGTTTCTTGATACCCCTCAAAATGAGCTGAATTCGTGGAGTGAGCTGCTGGTTGAACTGGTTATGCAAGCCCTTGGAAACGTGCATATGTCGTATAGCTGATAGATAGACTTTGATGGTACCCTGAGAAATGTTAGCTGTAGCAAGGTGTGCTACAAATAATGTCGATGTGTACTCTGTTGCTGGGGTTGCAGGGACCCTTGCTAATTTGCAGAAATTGATGTATCTTGCCTGTCCTGCTGCATAAGTGTTTCTGCTGGATGTTGCCAACCCATCACGGAAGAGCTCTTGAGCCTTATCGAGAAGCACTTCGTGTTGTACTGTGGGTGCTCTGCGTTGATCTATATAGGAGATCATGCAAATGGTACAACGAGCCATATAATGTGCATAAATGTGCAAATAATACGTAGATGTACAATACAGAATATATGAATGTGCATAGAGCTATGTAAAAAACAAGTTTATTTTGTAACAGTTAGTCAGGGAATGCCAAATTCCATATGGTAACGTCAATGGCTGACCATTCTTTGACTGGGGAGGCAGACGCTTTGAGACGAAATCGGCGGTCATATATAACCCAGCATCCTTCCTGGCAGTCCTGTGAAGCACGTATTATCAGGCTTTGATAACCGATCATATCTGCAATGCGGGTTGGTTGAGTACGGGAGATAATAGCGATGTAAAGTCCAAAGCATTGTATCCAGTCTATGATGTTGGAGACTTCGGGAGGCTTGTTCTTGATGCGAGGAGCTAGATCTCCGGCATTGAAATCGGCAGAGTTTAGACGTTCGGGCAGGAGTTCAAACATCTCCACAAATAACCCATCTTCCACTCGTTTCACCAGTCTGGGTGGTACAGGTGGTAAGCTATTACATATCAAAATTGGAGGCTGATGCCTATCCATGGGTACACTACTGCTGGGGTTAGGGGTGACTGTACCAGGCACGTCACTTGAGTTGGCAGGGTCCCCTATTTCCCGAACATGAGTGAGCTGATTACAGACAGGAAGATCGTCAAAAGCTAAAGATGAGAGAAGGGGGGGGGGGGGTATGAAACTTGGGTGGTAGTGGCCATGCTGCTATTATGTTAGTATGTGCGTGCGTTAACAGTGACTATTTGCATGTGTACAACTGATCATACATGTATATATATAAGCATAACATAAGCAATACATACATGTGTTTGGCGATTATGGTAGTTAACAGTTGAGGCATTTACGGGTGTGTCCAAATCGCTATACTGCCCATGTCAGGCAACACAACATACCAAATTCATCCTCTTCGCTGGTATCTTGACTAGACGGGGCGCTATCCTCACGGCGACTGATTGGGAGGCGTGACGTCCGTCCCTGGTCGGGGGGTGTTGCGGGCAAGGCGTTAACAACTGCTTGAACAATGCCCGGGATATCATCGGTAGTAAGGGGATGAATCCTTGGTCGCTTCTCCTGCGTCGGTGGCGTGACGTTATGGTTGTTGGTCTTTCTCTTGCGGGTAGAGGGAGACGTCGCACTTGGCCGTGAACTTTCGTGCGGTGTCGGTGGCCTTCTCTCCTGTTGCTGCCGTGTACGCGTACTCGTAACGGATGGCGTAGCTGTCTTCTTATTCGGCTGTGACTTCTTCGCTTTTGTACTCGTAACGGATGGCGTAGCTGTCTTCTTATTCGGCTGTGACTTCTTCGCTTTTGGCATTCTGAAAGTCTAGAGGGTTGTCTATAATGGCGGTTCTAGAAGATTCCGTAATTGCCCGCACGTGCTAATGCGCATGCGTTGCTATTCTTGTTAATGCCCTCCAGTTCCTTATATTTTGCTGCACTATGGACATCACCTGGAGCCACATGCCTGCAGTTCACTCTAACATTAACTTGGTTTAAAGGTATTTAAACTTTATTAAATACACATAGTTACAGATTACATAGCTATACGCTTACCTAACTTACCTCCACTGTATTACTGCTTAGATGACACATAATACACATTACATGCTTTGCTTATGCTGTTTAGACTACTTTGGGTTAGCAGAGGGCAACTGAGGATATCACTGGGCACAATCTGGCATACCATAGCCAATCATGCAGCAATTGTACATGCAGCAGCAGCAACCGATAATAAAACACACATGCAGCAATCACGCATGCAGCAATAGTAGCGATCACGCATGCAGCAACAATAGCAATCACGCATGCAGCAACAATAGCAATCACGCATGCAGCAACAACAGCAATCACGCATGCAGCAACAGCAATCATGCATGCAGCAACAACAGCAATCACGCATGCAGCAACAGCAATCACGCATGCAGCAACAACAGCAATCACGCATGCAGCAACAACAGCAATCACACATGCAGCAACAACAGCAATCATGCATGCAGCAACAGCAATCACGCATGCAGCAATAATAGCATTCACGCATGCAGCAACAATAGCTTGTTTTTGAACATGTAAGCCCTTAATAAGCTACTCTACTATGTGACAAGCATTTACTGTGCCCAATTTTTTGCCCAAAGTTCCCCAGTTGCCCTTATTAATACTGACTGTCATCTGTATGTGTACATAGCTACAACATAGCTAGTATATAGCAATCGTGATCTGTGGAATTTACAATCATATGCAGGAGTTCTCGCCAACATTAGCCAGTACTGTTGTGTATCATTTACTGCTTTGCTATTGATCCACATTCCATGTTGGATGATGAGAGGCGCCTGTGCGGGAAAGGATTTGTGGAGTTGATGATGTGGTAATTGTTGGGCTATAGATGTAAATATGTGTTACTTAACCATCTGCCAAGTTTTTAAATCAACCACGATGGTAACCCTGCTGTAGCGGCAGTGGTAGCTGCACCTATTCGGAAGCTATGCAAAGCGTAGGGGGGGGGTTACCTCCTACCAAGTTCTTTTCCAACAAGGCCATAGAAAGGTTGTTCAACTAGCTTGAACATCTTTCCACCCAAGCAGATATGTACGTAGTTAGTACAGTTGTGTACTTGGACTTACAGGCACCATCAGTATGTAAAAATATCTCTGCAGAGGAACCAGTACTCAGGAAACATATGTCGGGCTCTGTGCAGTAAGTATTGCCTTCAGGAACCTGTCAGTGAGTAACAACATGATAACAAATAGCATACTGATTACATCGACACAATGCTTTAGCAGTACAGCACTCAATTGTTCCACAGTTATCATAAGAAATCGTAAAATGGAGTAGCTAGTAGCTAATAACTTTGTAGCAAACAGCATGTGGATGTATAGCTAGCTGGTATATAGTTATAGCGAATTCAAACTATGGCTATCTGGGCTTAATACTAATCCATATAACTTTCGGACTAACCACACACAGAGTTAGTAGAATTAGAGTCCAATGTAGCACCTACGCGGACCAACATTATCGACAGTCAAAAGATGTGCCACTAAAATATTTTGATAGTCTCTACATGTGATACCTATACTTGGTTGTGATTTTATAGAGCTATGCAAGTCAACATAACATAACTGAGGTGTTGTTGTAATTTTATAGAGCTACGCAAGTCAACATAACATAAACTGTTGAAGATATGTATAATCATCACAAAAAGCTTGGCGTTTATCCCGAGGTGGGCACCAATAAATTGCAATAATTTTTTTTGGATGGGCGACTCAAAGCCTACAAATAGATAAGAGAGTGGGCATTGTGCCAGTATTGTACGAGTACAGTATCTAGCTAGTTGTTGAATCCCTGAAATACAGGATCTGTGATTTGAATAAGAAAGCATTTAATATTTGACCAATGGCAATTCACACGTTCACGTGGTAGATGAATAGAAAGATTCTGTTATGTGATCAATATATTCGCTGCCCAGGATATAGCTAAATAATTATCCATGCGCATGTAAACTATCTTTTGTACATTTACAGATATGAACACAAAGCTGCAGGAACAGCAGCATATTACATAGCTCCATGAATGCTGTGCACCTAGTAATTCAGTAGGTTAAAATGCACTTATTCTTTCACAAAGCTGCAGGAACAGCAGCATATTATGTAGCTCCATGCATGCTGTGCACCTAGTAATTCAGTAGGTTACAATGCACTTATTCTTTTGCACCTAGTAATTCAGTAGGTTACAATGCACTTATTCTTTTATAATATAATGTAAATAATTATATGCAGCAAGGTGCGGATCTATTCTATAGTTGTGGAGACTAGCTCTACACCCGAAGAGATCACATTACCATTCCGTGCCTACAAAGACAATACATAGCACAAGATTTAGCACTTGCGAAAACCACATGCAAGAAACACGCAATTTTTCACTTGCGGAAAGCAGATATAGCACATCAAGCACACCATTCCGGACTCACAGAGACCACATAAAGTGCACAACTCTGATCACAGAATGCACACAATTCCACACATGTGATCACATTACAATTCCACACTATACAAAGCACATAATTCTGCGCTTGCGGAGACCACATAAAGCACACAATTCAGCAAACAATTCTGTGCTTGTGGAGCACAATACGATTCCATGCTCGTGGAGACAATATAAAGCACACAATTCTGCGCTTGCGGAGACCACATAAAGCACACAATTCCGCGCTTGTGGAGCACATTACAATTCCATGCTCGTGGAGACAATACAAAGCACACTATTCCACGCTTGCAGAGCACACAATTCTGGACTTGCGGAGCACATTACAATTCCACGCTCGTGGAGACAATACAAAGCACACAATTCCGTGCTTGCGGATGCCACATAAAGCACACAATTCCACGCTCATGGAGACAATATAAAGCACAAAATTCCGCGCTTGCGGAGACCACATAAAGCACACAATTCCGCGCTTGCGGAGCACATTACAAATCCACGCTCGTGGAGACAATATGCAACGTTACAATATATACACAACATTACAAAGCATAAAACATTACAATACATATAACAGTACAATACATAACATTACAGTACATATAACATTACAAACTTAGCAGCTATGCATACAGAAAAGTTTTTGTGCACACAAGCCTGTGCTCGCAGGAACCACAAGGCACGCTTGCGGGAAAGCGTCTCGTCGGCGTCAGGTGTGACATTATCAGCGCTGGGTGGGTTATTGCCGAAATATCGCCAATAATACTGGGAGTGGCCCTATTGAGTTGTTGAAAAATGAAGGCAACTGTTCCATTATCTGCCGAGGTTTGAAGAAAGCGTAGACGGTACTGTTTCTATACCTAATGACGCAGATGTAGGATGCAAAAATTGATAAAAGTGATTAGCCATTATATAGTTTATAACTTTTGAGTTGGGAGCGAAACATTTTTTGCTGGTAACGAAGCCAAGTCTGAAAGTGACAATTCTCGGTGTTGCTGGTATCGGGTGGTTTGTCGAACGTGTGCGCTACATGTAGGTGCTTGGCGCCGTTTTGACGGCATAATGCTCAGAATACTGAGGTGCTAAAGTAAACCCATAGTGACAATACGCGCTTATAATCGTTATAATACACACACAAAACAACCCACAGGTTAGATACGAGGTAGAATTCTTGATGATAATCTCCTTCTGATCGACCGCATGGTGCACCACGTGATGAGTTATGAGATTGCGCATTTATTAGGTTTGTGTTCGCATATCTACGTATTATCTCGCTATATTTACAATCGTACCACAGTGCATGCTAGTTCCCATCCCTTCTTATGTCTTGCATGTTAGCTTCAATTTATTGTTATGATAATAAATTACATTTTAACTTATATAGCACCTAGTTTTTAGATGGTAAAATGTCGACTTGTTCTTCCTAAATCTATATGGAGTTATTTATTTAGAAATGGTAAAATGTCAACTTGCTCTAAGTCATATCTCTGGTACTGTACTTGACAAATTAATCTCAACCTTTGTCTTTCACTGGACACATCCATACACAACAGACAAGTCTGTTACAGATCTGTTACAGACTTGTAAAGAACAGATCTGTCACAGATCTGTATTTGAAACTGCCACAGAGCTGTCACATATCTGTTACATGACTGTTACAGATGACCTATCAGTATGTCTCTACTATATTTGACAGATGGTGTATATAGCATTAACAGCCCTATACATATATAGTTATGACAGACTTAATAATTAATGCTATAATATTAAAATTAATCATACGTACATGCCATTCACAAATTAAGTAAACACATGCAAAAACTTAAATTCTGTATAATGTAAACAGTACATTGTCTTTTCTGCAGTATCTTTCAATGTCCCTGATGTGCTAATGTTCATTAAACCTTTCATTTTCATTTTCTTCTAGTGTTTCAGTAAGTATCATTAATTCTGTTTACATCATCCGCAACATGCATCTCACCTTTGATCACTTCCTCCAAAGCCATCTTTCACCCTACAAGGTGAATCCTGTAAGCCAGGATAGCAAAAATGAAAAAAATTATGCAGTCACTCACTTAATGATAGCAGGGGTATGTGTGTTTGTCACCACCCACAATCAACTGCGAGTCTTTAAAAATTGATTTCACATACCATGTTGAGTTTCTGTAATCAAACATGCATACATTTGTATTTAAAATATCATTTACACATGTAGCTATGTACATACATACCTTGGGTGCAGTAACTACAGTTCTACTGTCACTAGCACACACTAGATATGACAAAATATAATAAGAATATTAGTTACCTCAGTTAACTCATATCAAGGTTAATAGTTACTTGAAAAGATTAGCTTAATCTGGACTACCTGTTACCTCCAACAAAATAAAGGCTATCACATGTTTATGGTATGTGTGGTAGGTTATCCTTGCATGTAATATACCACAGACTACTTAGTAGGTGGTACTTTTGGTCTTAAAAATTGTGCTTTAGCAACTATAGAGCTATAGTGATCATAAGAAGTGCCTGATCATAATGTGTAGTTGGCTAATCATCAGTAGTTATACATTATAGCAAGAGTCCATATGTAAAGCTACAAGTACATGGCATGTAAATGTTCTTGATTTGTTGTATATTTCTTTCCATAGCTGTCTTTGTAAGCTTTGAACGATCAACATACAGTGTTGATGAAGATGCTGGATCAGCACAACCTGTACTAGTTCTCAGTAACCCATCATCACTGGAATTTAATGTAACAGTGACTAACACTGATGGATCAGCTACTGGTGGATCAACTATTGGTGAGTACTGTAGTATTTGATTAACTATTAATACTATAACATGTTACAGGAGGAGGTGTTGATTATATTTCTGGACCATACACTGTCACATTTCCTGCTGGAGTGACAAGAGTACCATTTGATATTGCAATAAATGATGATGATGTTTTGGAAAGCATTGAGAACTTCATGCTCACTATTAATCCATCCTCACTACCCACTAATGTTACTGTTGGTAGTCCTGGTCGAGCTACAGTGACCATTGTGGATGATGATGGTAAGCAATTATTGAATACTTTTCTGTATACGTACTTTTGTTCTTGTATGTCATCCCTTATAGCCAGAAAATTTCGAGGGCTCCAATTTTCAAGGATTTCGAGGATTTTTTGTTAACCTCGAAAATTTTATCCTCGAAAAGTTTTGGCTGCTAAATAAGTTTTTTATCTATGGTAGCCCGTGCAATATATCAATATACTTACGCGAGTCTAATATAGTGGGTCGGCTTTATCAATAGATTAGTGTGTCAGCAAAGGAATAAAGGCAGCCAACAATGTCGGCTCGAGTGTCAGCTTCAACAACTGTCATGGCGATGATGCTCTGTAGACTGGTCTATCATACTAATTTAAAGTGCCAGCGCTCCCAACAAATAAGCGCGTACAGAATATGTCATCTTCAGTGCTGAAGACATGAACATTATACTGTATAGTAACCCTACCAAGAAGCTCAACTGCTTTCCCACTGCAGATGATATGGCAGACTTGAATGGGTAAGCGATGTTCATACAGTTTTGGCTTGTGACATGCGCCAAGTTGCACCAGCGAGCGTTAATAGGAAAATTCCAAGTCACTGAACCTTGAAAATTTTATCATGAAAATTTTCATTTAAAGTAAAATTTGCTCAACCTCAAAAATTTCAACCCTCGAAATTTTCCGGCTATACGGTATGGTTGAAAGTCTTTTAAGTGCAAACCAACATTGCATCAAGCATGTGTACAACCCATTCAAGTGCTAACCTTAATACACCATTTGCCACTGCAGTATTGCTATATAGTATAGAGCTATGCAGTATGTATCTATGTACAAGTGCACTGTAACACCTTAATTTATTGCACAGCATCACTGCATAATTATCAGAACTCACAGTAGTGAGTCGCGTGGCCATGAAAACAGCTCACATGACGACTACAGAGAGTCTCTTACACATAGCAATGGTATATAAAATCAGATAATAAAACTAACCTTTCCACAACTCAAATCGCTTCCTTATTGCAGCTGTCTAACCATTGGTATCTCATTGCTCAGTAAAACCAGAATCTAGCAGTAATGCTACAAGTAATTCTACATGAGTATTGTGAAGTCTGTGTTTCAAAATTTTTTGTTTTTACTTCACCAGGTTCATTTTTGCAGCCTGTGGACAAACTTTATGGACGTACTTATATAACAATAATCAAGACTCACGATAGTGAGTCGCGAGGCCAAGAAGAAGCAGCCGTACGCGACGAACGAGTGAGTTATTTACAGGTAGCACCGCTCAAAAATTCGCAGACGCTGTAACTAAGCCGCCATAAAAGCTACCGCTTAGTTATTACGGACCTAGTACGTTCTTACTATATAGAATCAATATACCAACAATGAAGTAAATAGCTGCCTCCATTCCTGAGTATCAGCCATTGCGAGTTTTATGGCGCTCGTTTTGCGACAACGCACGACGAACCATCTGCCCCGCCCCTTTCCGCTCGTTAATTAGAGAATTAGTACCTTCATTTAATGTAGAATCAGTAACCCAAAGTTCATCGAAATCGGACCAGCCAGTCTTCTGATACAGCCTTATAAAGTCCTCCTTCCAGTAAAAAAATTTTTACGCGGCCGTCGTTTTCTTTTTCTTTCTTTCATTTTCATCGCACACTTTTCGTGGGCTTGCGTGACCCCCGGCGTGAATCCCGGAATTTATATTTAAAACACTCATTTAGTACATACACTTGTTTGTCTAATAACTCACTCATTTATGCATGGATTTCAACCAAATTTGTATCAACACTTCTCCTATGTATGCTCTACCAGACAAACAACTTTCAGCATTAAGCAAATACCTCAATGTATTTGAGAGATACTTTTACATTGTATGTTGATAGTTTCCATAACTCGGACCCCCTCTAAATCATTTGAATGAAATTTCAGATACACAAGCTATATTGATATATGAATCTTCAGGATAAGTTTAAAGAAATTATGACACTTCAGTTTATCAAAATTAGCCTTTAACGATTTCATTCATGTTAATGTGCCATGATAATTATACCAAACAACAAGAGGTGAACAGTGGCCACACATTATAAATAGGAGACCACTGTCACTATTAGCATACACAATATTTTGCACTATAATATTAATTGTCTTCTCCTGTAGATCAATCAACAGTAGAGGATGGCAATGATGTAGCCTTCATTGAAGTTCTCAACTGTTCTCCACCTACATAGCTAACAATTATATTATAATAACACATACTTTATAATGTTCATTAGTTATTTGGGGGAATACAAGGGAAATACCCAAAATATTAACTTCCTCCTCTCCCCTTTAAAATTTTATTACTCTGCATACTTTATATAAGGTTTCTTGTCAGGACTTATTTATAGTATATAATCTGTTTTTGAATATTTACAAAAAGCAGTGATATGCTAAACAAAAACAGCCTGGCTGTAAAAAAAGTGCGAGGCCAATCAGAAGCCACAAATATAAGCGACCAAAAACTCTGATATCAAGTAAGGCCAAGAAATTGAACATTTTATTAAGAATCTTTTTACTTGAATGACATACAATAGTTTACAGGGCATTTTCACAACTATGATTGGCTTTGTCACTTGGCCACCTTTTTGCACTATCATCTTTTATAAGGTGGCCAAGTGACAAAGCCAATCATAGTTGTGAAAATGCCCTGTAAACTATTGTATGTCATTCAAGTAAAAAGATTCTTAATAAAATGTTCAATTTCTTGGCCTTACTTGATATCAGAGTTTTTGGTCGCTTATATTTGTGGCTTCTGATTGGCCTCGCACTTTTTTTACAGCCAGGCTGTTTTTGTTTAGCATTACCAGTTACCTGAATCCTTTATGAACTGCTTGTAAACTCCATTGCCAACGCTAACTGGTACTTTATGGTAATGAGAAGAGACAACTATTCTTTATCTATTTAATACTTAATTGAGGCAAACAAGGCTTATTTTATCATAAGGAGAGCCTGGAGAGGAAGTTCTGGCTGCTTACTCTGATATGTAGGTTGGTTGATGTTTTCCATTGTTTCAGCATTTGTTATGTTTAAACCCAGGACTTACCTGGTTTCTTACATATACTCGAGCTCGTTTATAACATGAAATATGCATAATTTATACTGTGCTGTAATCACTTTTATATCCTTATAATTAGCATAGCTAGCTACTGCTTATGTGCATCTCCTTAATGGCATGTGACAATTAGAATTGTTTACTGGTTCTCACCTATCTAGGGATTATTTTTCAATATCTATAGCTATTGTTATTATTTACAAGCAGAAGTGTAGGAAGATGTTCAGAACTAAGGGTGCTATAGCAGATCTAGTGATGCTATAATGGTACGTGTCTTCCACAACAAAAATACACTGTAGTTTTAAGGGGTGTTAAGTGTTAACACGATCACAAACTGTTGTGAAATAAACTTCACTGCTTCCATGTAGAGAGATTTGACCTATAGAGACACGCACAGTGTTAACAATAGCTGTGTTAAGACAGACGGTCATGTGTCAGCGGCCAAGAAAGACACACAGGCACACAAGTATGTTATTTACATGACCGGTAAAATAGCCGATTTCAGCCTCTCATAACTCAAAAGCTATTGGGCTGATGGGTGATTTCCACTAAATTTACATATTTTATACCTTAATATAGCTACCGTACCTTATCAAGTGCACCTCTATTAGGCTATAAACTATCCATGCATGAGTCGGCCCACCCCACAATGATATACCATCTGACCATCTGTCTACTTATACTATTTTGTTAATTTTGCAGGTGAAGAGATTTGCTCAGTTACCAGTGTTAGTGGAAAGGTTAACCATAACCAAACAAGAGAAAGGACAAAATTCAGGTTTTCATCTGATGGTAATCTAGGAGTCACATACCAATGCAAACTTGATGATGGCAAGTTTAAAGATTGTGAGTTTATAGCTAATATAAATTCTTATAGAACTTAGAATCTGTGACATTCAATTTGTATGATAGCTTTGTTACAGTACAAGAATTTTTAGACTATAGCTAGCTAGATCAAATGCTGTATGCATGGAATTCATTGCTGTTACCGCTATAAGTGTGTAAGCATCTCATCATTACTGATTTTATAGCTAATCACTTTAGCAAATACATAGGGCAGCAAAAAGGCGGCACCCCAAAAACAAGTTAATGTTTTACCATCTAAAAACCAGGCACTGTGTAAGTTAAACCACAATCAACTGCTACTCAATGTACGTATTGTAACAGTACTTAATGATGTCATCAGTAAGTCATATGAGGAAAGACTCATCACTAAGGAACACGTAGCAACGCATACAAATTTAATTCTTCCGGTTTATACGCCAGTACTTTAGTGATAAAACTTTTTAAAAGTAACATAAAGTTGTACTGTAACACTATAGACCAATCTTCTTTTATAAGCTTCACAACCCGCACAGCACACCCACTTTTAAAACTAAAGCACTCCGTCTTGTTAGTAATGTACAACTGGTTAAATGGCTTTCACTGTAAAATGAACAGCAAATACAGCATTACCTTACTCTCCTTTGGCAGTAACTTACGACGCGCTTCGTTACTTAGACCCCACCCATCAATAGTATTGATTGCAAGTGCCATACAAAGAAACTGAAAGGCAGTAGCTAAGACTAGTTTAATTGCTTATTCAGATTTCATTTCACGCAAATAATTTTTAATAGCCCAGGCAGCGGACACACAAACAATCAAAATTAATAAAGCAGTTATTTATCCTTATAGAGCAGTTAATAGCACATTATTCCAAGCAAAAATTATACCCAAGCAGCTCCCCAAAGTTTTCTTTGGTTTCACCACCTCTAAACACAAACTGTTCATGGCAATTAACTAGGGACCCAGACCACATAGCAATATACTATAGCTATAAATTTTCTTTACAACAGGGGATCTGTTCCTCATCAGGACCCCATTAAAATTGCTTATCATTCTAAGCATCCTATCTAAAGTTTCCTTGATTTTGTAGAAACACCATTATTTAAAATGCATGAATGTTTATGTAGTTACTTTATTATATACATAGCTAACTATATAACTCTGTAATATAACTATAATATAATGTAGCTAGTTATAATAGCTATATAGTTACATAATATTGTATATTTAGGTAAAAGTCCTAAGGTTTGGAGAAAATTGAAGAGAGGAAGACATACTATTGCTGTAAGAGCCTTTTGCATTGATGATGAAGGGAAAAGATTTTCCACTGTGAGAAGAAATTTCAAACTTCGAGTTCGTTAATCAGTGTGACTTCATCCCTCTTCATGCTTGCATTTGACTATAGTAGTTTATATTTCTTTGTTAGGTTTCTGCACTGAAATTAGATTTAGAATTAACTGCTACTCTTATTGTGCATTTAACTTTTAGCTTCGTAATTATGCCAACCATATGAAATCTGTATGCTAGCTTAAGTCGAAGACACTTACTTTCAGTTTGATTGTCAGCTTTAGTCAATAACTTCACATCTGGATCAGAGGTTAACACTAAGTCCACCATTCTACACTGTACCTATGCATGAATTTATAGCTACTTAAAACCCCTTAGTGCATCAACTCTGTTGCAAATAAGGACTTGTTATAGTTGAATCTCACACTTGCTATAGCAAACACACCAGCATGGATGGTAGTTTGAGACTAAAGCAGCACGATTACGCCAATTAAGGAGGCTCCTTTGTCCCCTTAGTACCCAAATATTAGCTAGTTAATAAGCATAATTTTGGGCATAATAGACATTGAGGCATAATAGGCAAATTTTCTGGCACATTGTAGCAAATGATAGTAAATTTATGAAGATCAGCAAAAGAACACCAACCCTACAGGATTACATAGAGGCGGTTTATTAGTGCCATAAAATATTTGAAATATTAGACATGTTGATTACTGATACAGGGGGTAATCTACCCCTGTATCAGTAAATTACTGCTCTGCAGCCTCCTCAAGGCATTGGGGGGCAAACTTTAGACAATACTGTTCACATACATAGCTACATAAATTAACATAGACATATAGCTAGAATATATTCCCAACTGTTGTAGCTATAGACTAGGTCACTTCTGTGTTGTATAGATTGGGGGGTAATCACTTCTCATGCCCCCTCAGTTTCCCCTGTGATATAGCTAACTATCAAATGGTGGTAGGGATGTCCCAATTAGGCCAGCTGTAACAAATGTCACTATATATTATTATATATTACTAAGAGTTTCCCTAACCCTAACCATTATAAACTCTTGATGTTAATATGGTTATAGCTAATCTGTTTAGCTATATATATATAAGATGGTTACTAAAACACATTAGCTATAGGTAGCTACAATAGTTAAAGTAGCTAGCTATATGTGTATAATATAAACCTTTGCATTACACAAGTGCTGTTTCTGTACTTTACACACACCCCATGCATAGCTTCTCTTCAGTACCCAGTCCCCTACTTCTCATGACAGCTGTGTGTGTGTGTGTGTGTGTGTGTGTGTGTGTGTGTGTGTATGTGTGTGTGTGTGTGTGTGTGTTATGTATGTATATATATGCTACTGTGTTAACATTTTAGTCAGTAAGTTATGTGCATAGCTACATAGCTAGCCAATATAGGTGTGGCATGTACAGAAACAAAAACTAATGTAAGCTAGTAATACGTAGAATGTAAGTAGCTATATAGTAATTTCTAAATTGTATTATTCGTATATATGTGGATAAATCCATACCACATCACATGATGATATGGTTTTTATGGTGCCATAGAAATGACACCTATAGCTATATATACCTAAGAGAAAGAGTCAGGGCCTTAGCTACCTACTCCTATAATCAGTCATATAGGAGAATGTGACCTTATTAGTTAATACTACATTATCCTATGACTAGGTAGGTAGCTACAGGGACCAGTCTATTCTTTTTAGTATGCTACTAGAGTATAGAGTATACTCTATTAGAGTATATTGATCTTTTGATCTTTATGCTTGATGCTCTTAATTACCTATTATATAATCAGCTGGTGGCCAACTTAGATATATAAGAGTGCATTCCTAATATGGGTGGCTAGCCACGTACCCTATCTGCCCCTGAACCATTAAAGATTAGTCAGTATGGAGTGTAGCTATGACTGCCATGTATCAAAAACTCAAAATGTCAGAATTATATATAGCTAGATATTACCATATATGTACATAGCTAGACGTATAGATAGAGACTAAATCGACAGTAGGGCATTATTACAAGTAAATATATTTACTGCATGAAAATTTGGCCTTGTTTATGACACAGAAGATCGATATATTCTAATAGAACAGTCAAACAATCAGTTGCAGTGTGATAATCTAATAGCTAGACATTGAAGTAAACAAGAAGTGATTATTCTAGGATTACAGATTTGGAGGGATTAAGGATTTTTGGGGGTAAAGATGTGGTAAACCGATGATCAAAAAAACAAGGTACTTTACTCTTAAATATCACCACCTAGAAAGAAAGTGATTCTGAACTACACAATTGTTTCCCTGAATCACTCATAATTTTAGGGGATACTATGATTTTGGGGATTCCCCCTAACAGCTCTGAAATAAACACTGGTTTATGAGCATATTATAGGCACTGCAGGCAGCCATACAGATTGTAGCTAATATACATATGTAGGAGAAATGCTGGTGTAAACTCAATTAAAGAATGAGTGAGTTATTAGACTATCAAGTGTGATACACAAAATATTTCAGGTGCTTGTAAAGGGTTGTGATGAAAATTAAGAAAGAAAGTAGATTAATAACTTTGGTGTAAACACACATAGCTACCATGTGACGTGGCTATTTGGGATTTTTCAAAATTTTCGGTCAATCCCTATCATGAACTACCACCATGATTTATGATAAATCAATCAATCAATCATTAACTAATTATAATATTATCACACTTGGCAATTTTGAGTTGCCCCACTTATTGAATTGTGATATTTATCTGCTGCTGCATGCTGCTACTAACTGCATTGATCTTTGAGGATAGACTGTTTTACTGCAGCTAAACAATGCCAACATCAAAATAGTGACCCACAATCACAGCCAGTATGATCCATTACTATAAAAAGATTCTACCCATCTGCATTCCTCATCAGGCCAACAACTGTGAACTCTGCCATTTCTCCATCGATCAATTCCAGGGGAAAGCTATGTCCTCTGGTATCAGCAAGTTTATTTTTATAAACTGTAGTTCAACACGAGTGCATGATAAACACCAAATCACATGAAATCTATTGTGTAGCTAGATGGTAGCTAATTATAATGTAATCAGCTGTGAAACCAGAATCCAGTGGAGTTTATGGACTCTCTGGTGTCCTAATCCTAATGCATGAGCCTTCCTAGTAGCTATGTAGTTTAATATGCTCTAATAACTATGCCTAGTATCTTACACCTACATACCTCGTCTCCTATGCCTACCTAGCTAGTCCTTTGGCATAAGTTAACCTATAAACTTCGATAGATAACAGATAGAAATTGTCATGCCAAAATCTTATTCCTTGCATTGTTTCCTTAGCACCGAGAGATCGATAGCTATATGCAATGCAATGCATGCATATATGTATGTATGTATGTATGTATGTATGTATGTATGTATGTATGTATGTATGTATGTATGTATGTATGTATGTATGTATGTATGTATGTATGTATGTATGTATGTATGTATGTATTTATGTATGTATGTATGTATGTATGTATGTATGTATGTATGTATGTATATATGTATGTATGTGTATCCATAGCCCTGACTCTATGTGCTTGTGTAACCAGCTTGGCTGCAAAAGGCAAGCACTTTCAAAATGCTGTATATAGCTACACGTATATACATGTGTGCCCAAATAGCTATAGAGCCCAAAGTGACTACATAAATGTGTTCATGTATAGCCACTCAACTTGATTATTCTAACTGTAGTGATTATGTGTCTAAACATTTAATTACCCTCCAACCAGAAATTGCTTTGGAGATGGGTGAATGACAGAAAACACTCACCAATTCCTACTGTCAGCAAGGTGACTTCCTTTTGACAACCTTACGATCATCTGTTCCCCAATGTAGGTATGGATTATCAGTGCTAGAAATAACAGTCGGCTATTGGCCATTTTCCGACCAATTTTAACATTTGTTTGGTCGGCCAAATTTACTATACATTTTCAATGGCATGGCAATTGATAACTTACAAAAATGTCATATTTTCAAAAAATGACTGACCAATTTCTGACCCTTATTTCTACCGCTGGATTATTCACCACCTACAAAACATCACTAAACTAAGCCATGATTTAAGTTGTTGATGCATCGTTTGATAAACCTGCTGTTCAACTTTGTTCTATTGCGGTATAGCAGCGTGTTTTGGGATCTTCACGTGGCAATGATATCCTTGATTGACTTACTGTTCATTGTTCAATCTAGGGATGCCATGCACGATATAAAATTTTTTGTGTCATATGTCATGGAGAATTATGTCACATGTCACGACATAAACTATAATGGTTTCACAACACTTTTTATGCATGCAATTAACATTAATGTTAAACATTTTTTCAAAAATATTGATATTGACATCAACAATACATAACAACAATAACATTAACAACAATTTTGTTTATAATTTTTATTTTTTCTCCCGTTATATTACATCATAATCAATAAAAAGTGTGTCACGACATAAAGCAACCTATATCATATCATGGAATTTTATTTCACGACATGTCGTATGTCACGACTATCGTGGCATTCCTAGTTCAATCTGTGTTAGTTATGGAGATAGGCTTCCTGGATGCGATCACAGTGCTGTAAATGGGTATCAGGCTTCTCCCACCCAAAATTTATCACTTACTTTTTAACGATTTTGATACAATTTGATTTAGCTGCTATTCCGCGAAGTGTAATGATATTGACTCTTGCAATTGGGAGGAATCTCTTCCTAACTGCTGCAACTAATCCTTTGGAGTGAAGCTTTAAGTGCAAATAAACAGCTGCCAGGAGCACTAGGTGATATCTAACAAAAGCCAGCAGGAGATTTTCAGCCAGAGTAACTCAGTATCTGAAATCTCAAGGTCACAATGATGTACACATGATAGAGAATCTCTTATTGTAATCAAACACTACCTTCATGATGGGAACAATCTCTACTATATGATATCCAGCAGGAAATCTCAGTCAGAACTAGTCAGTTATTGCAGTAACATCAAGTATGATCAAGGCTTTAATGTCAACAACTTTAATTTATTTATTACACTGCAATTATTTAAATACACACATTCTGTGGACTAGAATTGCAACTAACTGAAGCCAGGATAGAAGGATCAATGGTTGATACTGCAGAACTATCCAGAACACTTTAATGGAGTGGCTGGGTAAATCATGGTTGCAAGTGGTCCTGCACTCACAAAACCTTCGACAATTTTCGAAGCTTTTAGGCTGAATTTCAAACTAAATTTCAACTGAAAAATGACTTTTCAAATTTACAATAACCAAAATATCCGGGTACTATCGGAATGTACAGCAAATTTCGTTAAAATTTCAAAGTTTCCAAAGACATTTCAGGACCCCTGAATGGTTGATGGCTTGATATTGCTCTATGGAGTAGCTGATCAAACAAACAAGCTGTCAAAATCTTCTCTAACACAGAAAATGATAATTACAAAATATCACCTACTTCATCAACCCCTGTACGTGGATTGATGATCACTATTCCAACTCCAATATCGCGTGATCACTTCTGCCTAAAGGATCGCCAAAACAAATATTATGTTTCCCCACTAGCAAGTATACAATATCAAATTTTTCTGACCATCCAAAACTCAAATCTGACCATCTAGATCTATTGCAGCTTTATGAGACGTGTTATCCAAGATCACGTGACCATGGCTCGCGTGATATTTGAGAGGTGAATCTTGGTGGTGGCATGTTTATTTCAGTTTAATGTACGAGAATGAAATTATTTGTGCAATTTGTGCTTTTGACGTTACTGTCATGTAATGACCCATGCTGCAACGAGAGAACCTTCATTCCAGGATGCGGTACGTTGTTCTGCATTCAGATAGTTGTACGCTATAAAGCCAGGCAAACTTGATTAAGCTTACTTGTTTCTCATTACCGCCCGAATGATTCTAATTACCGCCTTAAAATTTCAGTATGCTTATAAATATTATTTATTCAAATTTTAAAATGTCTAACTCTCACCCCATTGTAAAAATTAATGTTGATGAGAAAGCAAGTATCAAATTTGTATAGCGGTACTAACTCATAACTTTCTTAGCATTTTATGCACTGGTGTCACCGTCTTCAACTGTTAAATAAGTATCAGTCCAACCAGCTCATTCTGCATGGTAATATAACAAAATAGCTATGCATATGTGGTTGTGTAATGGTAAGCTGGTGAGGTGGTATACAAAATGTGTTGGCAAAATTAATTTTGTTAATCAAGTGCTATGAAGTGAAAACTATCAGGTGACTATTTGCAATAATTTTCACAGAACCAGCCCCTTATTCATGAAACTATTTTTAAGAGCTGCCTTTTCTAATAGCTATGATCAGAATCACACAAAAATCATTACACCTCTCACAATGAAGACCACTGAATAACTTGTCACCAAGGTAAACAGTTTAGGGCATAAGCCCTGTCTTTAGATGTCTCTGCATGTGCATTTTTATCAAAACCGCAAAATTTAATTATGACTTGCTATCAAGATGGGAATCATTTTAACTGAGAAGTAAGATATGTAACTAGTAATACCAGATAGCTTTTAACAGCCACAGTTAGAAATTCATTTTTGTGCATCGGTAATCCAAAATTTTCATTCATAATATGTACAAAATTTCTGTAAAACCTTCAAGTAGGAGATTTTGCATTTGAACCAGGTATATACTTTACAAGGGCACAATGTTTAATGGTTAATTTTTACAATGGGTGCCAAGTTTGCAGAAATAGTCTTCTGTGCTTATGTACTTAGTCAGGCTATAATCTCCTATGCTAGTTATTGATGTGACAAGGCAAAAATGCAGACAGAAGGACAGATAGCTTTTCAGCTTTATATTATCATATAATATTGACATCCTTGAGGGGAAAGATCACATGATTAGCAAAATATATAACATGGCCTTTTAATGTGATTAAAGGTAGTCTGCAATGGAAAAATGACTTGGGCATATATTTTAGCTTAGTGTTAGTAACGAAGATTGGCATGTGTGATTTGGTGATATTCTGCTAGGTTTAGCTACTACAGGGGTTTTAGCACATTCTGGTTTCTTACATCACACGACATCACGTCGGGAATAAGAACACACGTGTTTGTATGGAATGTATGGAAATTTCGTCTTCTTGGATTATTGGCTAACAAAGAAGCTTATTGGAGCACCTTTGTATTTCTAGCAGTAATATACACGTGTGGACATTGATTACGTCTGTTGTAACAGAGGTTTATTCTTAAAACGAGAATTGTGAAAGGTGGACATGTACAAGTGGGATTGACAACTAGCAATCCATGACTAGTTTTGTTGAGATTTGTTCACTGCATGTCTGTTGTTCCAGTTGCTATGTATTGTCGGATAGAATGATACTTTAATCAGCCTCAGTTGGCTTTAGCATTTCGATTAGCACAACTACACCTGGAATTTTCATGTTGCACAGTGGTGGCAGTGGATCCAATCTTCCTTATCGTTGCAAGATTATTATCACACATGGTAAGGACATATACTAAGCAGTTCATCTAAAAGTAGATTAGCTCTTCATTTTGAAAATCCCATATTCACCACCTCTCACACCACCTTCATCATTGTCATATGACTGGCAATGCATTGATTTGCTCTCTGTCACAAACTTGCTAGGAGAGAAGTATGACGATCACAAATCAGACTTTCTTGTATCTCCCTATGCCTTCTGCCAATACAATGTGTACAATAAAACTTTTTCCAGAGCCCAATCTGACATCACGTATACTTGCGGAAGTGAAATTTTGTAACATTGCAGCTTAATATCTCAATAATCATTATTTGATTATAAAAATATGTGACTGTCTCTGTAAAAACCAGCCTAGTTCGCACTAAAATTTAAATTCATTTTTTGGCCCAGCTTATAGCTATACTCAATAGCTAGCCTAACACCATGTCTTCTATGGCCAGACTCAAGTGGTTTGCTTTTCTGAGGGGAGGATTTAAAGCCTTGTAAAACCATGACTGACACATTGGCACCTGTGGAGCACACCAATTAGGTATTACTGGCCTGGAATTCTACCCTTGACCGGAATGATGTCCCTTCGGCCTGGTTATATGGTCAGGACCATCTGTGGGCAACTAGTCACCTTGTGTCTTCACCTGGGGAGGTTTTTCCTCCTCCCTCCTACCCACCCCCTCGTAATACTGGGCTAAAATTGATGCACACCTTCGAAAAAATCGTCTGAAAAGGTCTAAAATCAAGCAAGGAATAACTTCAAAGGTACTAAGTCCAGTTCTGTTAAACAAAAGCTGCCTAGTACGAGCAAAAGCTGGTAATTTCAATTTAAAATCTTTAAACAAGTGTTTCTCTAATTACTACCAGGTGCAAACAAGGCCGGTTTTTGCAGAGACGGTCACATATTGTTTTGTGCATTGCATGATTAAATCAAGTAATAGAAAGCACATGTGATTTTCCATTGCAGTCTATATACCTGTAAAAGGCTAAAATTTAGATTTTATGTAATTAACAAAACACTCAACATTCTATTGTCTGTATTCGCTAGACTGTAGTTAATGAAATAAAAACCTTGTCGTACAATCATACCTGCTCTTTGCCAAATAGCGTAATTTACAAGTTTAGGACATGAAATTGTGATACAAAATTTGGCCATCCTATTCAAAACACAACATTATTCTAATCTTTGAATCCAGTCCAGGACTTTGTGAAGGCTGTGCTCTATGTGTAAAATCTTTTGCTTACCTTTAGCCACAACCTGACGCATGCATATAACAGGGGTATACATAATAGTTGTAACATAGGCACTTGTGCTTTGCCTGATATATCTGCACTCGCCCTCGGGCTTATCAGCCAAATCACGAGTGTCTGTGTTCCAACTAATATGTTATACTTCCAGTAATGCTGCTGTATTTATATCATTGACGTATTCACCTTGATTATGGGTCATGATATTTGTTGCCAAACACATGAAGTTATATTAATGTATTACCAAGCCTGGAATATTGCAAAAACAATTCCAATGCCCGGGTGAATGTAGAATAAAGGACGTAGATTAGTTAAAGTATAATAATGTATTTCACGATATACATTTGAATTACACAAACTGCTCATCTGGAATGGCCTCCTGGTTGTATATAGCAGCATGGCAACAAAGAAACATTACTAGCAATGTTGTTTTGCTATTAACTGACTTAAATAACAATAACTCACCAAAACGATAGTTTCATGTGCCCTACTCGGACACACGAGACTACCAACCTAACAACGTCAAAATTAAACCTTTATCATTAAGTACGGTAGTATTTAATAGTAGGGATTGGTGGGAAATCGTATGGCTTCTGGAAAATTTTGTGCTTTAAAAATCTTGCAATAGGCTTTACCCGAAAAAAACAGCTGGAATGTATTGATAAGGCTGTAATGATGCTGTACCTCAGTTAAACGAAGCGACAAGTCGAATATTTCGACCTACAGCCAACTTTGAAAATTTCGAAAGTCACCTGTATTTTGTCTGCCAGCCTGCCGTAAGACCCGGTTGCGCTAGGTGTAGGGCTCCAGAAGTTTCACACAATAAAGATAATGGCAGCGAATTTACGAAAATATTGTTCTGAAGACGATTTACCCACTACACCATGGCAATTCCTTTTATCCTTCATTCCCTTCCTTGTTCTTCTATATTCCTTTAGCAAGGTGCAAATCTCACCGAAGGTGATGTTAGCCTGTTACGGCTTCTGCTTATTATGTCACACAAAAGCCTGGCTTGCACTGATTACAGTGTGTACTTTATATTGTGAACTTCGAGATTATAGCCTTGAACAAATAGCTTTTATGTTTTTCGAGCGTTATTTGCTATCACACAGCTGCTTTGTCATGTAAGCGCATTGTTAACAAGCACCTGTAAACAAGCATAATTATTATGCCTGCTGAAAGATTATTATGAATGCTTAGCATGTATAAAAAGCAAACAAACTAGAATGATAAAAATTAAAAATTTAAAAGGTAAGTAGGGATTGAATTCAATAGTGCTACAAAAAGTAAGGAAGCAAGGAATAAGATTTTGGGACGAGAGAACATTCTGGCATGAGATAATTTATAAAAGTTTAATCCCTACTTTTGGCAAACCTATACTGAAGTGAGCCAAAAGTAGGGATTAAACTTTTATAAATTATCTCATGCCAGAATGTTCTCTCATCCCAAAATCTTATTCCTTGTTTCCTTACTTTTTGTAGCACTATAATTGAATTCAATCCCTACTTACCTTTTAAATTTATAATTTTTTATCATTCTTTTTATAAAGGTTTGGTGAAATCTTTCAAATGGTATAGTCGTTAGAATGTAAAAGGAGTTGTACACTTGGTCATACAACTAACTTTTCCATTCCACATGTCAACAAACTGTGCAACATCACATTTGTAGCACTGCATAAGTACATAATTGCTTGAAGGGACCTGTACAACTAGGAATTTGTTCAGGAATCCATTTTAGTTTGTTTATTGAAGTACGGTAGTACTTAATAGTAGGGATCGGTGGGAAATCGTATGGCTTCTGGAAAATTTTGCGCTTTAAAATACCTTGCAATAGGCTTTACCCGAAAAAACCGGCTGGAATGCATTGATAAGGCTGTAATGATGCTGTATCTTGGTTAAACGAAGCGACAAGTCGAATATTTCAACCTACAGCCAACTTTGAAAATTTCAAAATTCACCTGTATTTCGTCTGCCAGCCAGCCTGCCGTAAGACCCGGTTGTGCTAGGTGTAGGGCTCCAGAAATTTCACACAATAAAGGTAATGGTGGCAGATTTACGAAAATGTTGTTCCGAAGACAATTTATCCACTGCACCATGGCAATTCCTTTTATCCTTCATTCCCTTCCTTTATTCCTTTAGCAAGGTATGAATCTCACCGAAGGTGACGATAGCCTGTTATGGCTTCTGCATGAACTTAGATATTATAGCCTTGGACAAATAGCTTTTGCTGTTTTTCGAGCATTATTTGCTATCACACAGCTGCTTTGCCATGTAAGCAGGTTGTTAACAAGCGCCTTTAAACAAGCACAATTATTACATAAGCACCTGTAACATTTTGTGTGCCTGCTGAAAGATTATTGAATACTTAGCATGTATAAAAACCAAACAAACTAGAATGATAAAAAAATTAAAAATTCAAAGGTAAGTAGGGATTGAATTCAATAGTGCTACAAAAAGTAAGGAAACAAGGAATAAGATTTTGGGACGAGAGAACATTCTGGCATGAGATAATTTATAAAAGTTTAATCCCTACTTTTGGCTCACTTCAGTTGGTTTGCCAAAAGTAGGGATTAAACTTTTATAAATTATCTCATGCCAGAATGTTCTCTCGTCCCAAAATCTTATTCCTTGTTCCTTACTTTTTGTAGCACTATTGAATTCAATCCCTACTTACCTTTTGAATTTTTAATTTTTTATCATTCTAGTTGTTATAGCATAATTGTATTTTATTTTACTCTCAATATACGTTATTGTTGTATTGTATTCTGTAGATCAAACTAATGAAGGAAATGAATTCTTTGTGGGATTTTTCAGAAACCGATTTGGCAGAACTAATGAGCCTGAGGTGATACCTCCAGTTCTTTGGATCACAACTAAAGAGTCTATGCCAGTCAACTTTGAAGTGTTCACTTTTTTTGGATTTCTTACTAGTGGTGTAGCAACTCCTGGAGAAATAATATATGTTGACATACCTCTTGGATTTATTGTGTTTGATTCATCTGTAGATAGTGAAACTGATACACGGTTTAAAGGAATTTATATTAAAGCAGAAGATGACAGGAGAATTGTTGTGTTTGGTCAACATGAAGAAGTAGCATCCAATGATGCTTATCTAGCATTACCAATTATTTCACTGCCAGCAGTAAGGTCTTATGAGTACATTGCAGCATCAATATTTGGAGATTCAGGTACTGTTCCACAAGCTAAAGATAGCGTGGCTCTAATTATTGGAACTGAGAATGATACTGAGATAATCCTTGAACCATCTGTTCTCATCAGGCATCCCTTTGCTCCAGCAGACTTTGGTTTCCGGTTTATTCCTGGAACTCCTGTTGAGAATCGTACTGTAACTATTCAGAGGTTTCAGACATTTTATCTTCAGGTTCGTGGTGGAGATATATCTGGTACTCGTATAATAGCAGATAAGCCAATATCTGTTTTCTCTGGACATGAATGTGCTAATGTTCCATTAGCTAGTGAACCTTGTGACATACTGATTGAACAACTTCAACCAATAGATACATGGGGAAATGAAGTAGTTACAGTTCCACTGAGAACAAGGAGTGGTGATGTACTAAAAGTGTTTGCTTCACAAGACTCTACTACAGTTAATGTTACATATACAGACATCAGTAGTGGCATGGTTACCAGTGATAGTTTTAGTTTCACACTTAATCGTAATGGATTTAGAGAGTTGGGGGGTACTTCAACAATGGCCGCAGGGGCTATTGCTGACTTTGCCTTGATACAGTCTAATAATCCAATTGCAGTGTTTCAATTTAGCAGAAGCTTTTCAACTGATAATAGAATAATATCTGATCCATTTATGTTGTCAGTGCCATCTTGTGAACAATATCGTAACAGTTATGTAGTAGCTCCAGCTCCATTTAATGAAACAATTGAAGGCACTGTTTCAGGACGAGTTGCATATGTTAACTATACTAACATAACAGTACCAGCTGAGTATTTTAATGCTAATTTAATAACAATTAATGATAATCCAATTAATGCCTCAGAGTTTAGACCAATCAGGAGAGCAGATAACAGCATATGGGGCTATGGGGCACAGTTACTACTTGATGAAGGAGCTCAAGTGATAAGCCATTCAGACCCAAATGCAGCTCTATCAGTAACATTGTATGGATTCAATAACCAGATGTCATGGGGTTATACTGGAGGTACAGGTGTTGCTCCTGTTGCTCTTTGTAAGTTATGAGTATATATTATTGTATGTATAATTGTCAGTGTATCTGTTATACATGATCTCAGAACCTTTTTGTTCTCAAGGACACAAGGTTGTGGTCATTTAATGTTTACAGATGATGGCAGATGGCATTTTTTTTGAGAATAGAACAATAGGCATTGAATCATTGTACTCACCTTGACCACAGCACAGATGTACCAGCAGCTGTTACAGCAGCTGTTGGCTCTTTGCTATTATTCATTACCTATTGTCATAGTTACAGTGTGTGTATATTTGTACTTGTAAATTACCACTAATAACACTTTCTCACTTATGATGTACAGCTAGTACCATGGTTACCAAATGATACTGGGTTATGTCATTATCTGTAGCTGTGGTCTCATTTGAGACAAATGGAGGATCAGGAGTTACCATAGTAATATCAGAGAGTGCAGGCTCATTGGTAGTAGTTTTAGTACTCAGTGAAGCAGTTGGTGAAGAAGTCAGTGTTTTTGTAATAGCAACGAACGTAACTGCTAGAGGTTTGTTAAACTTAGTCTGTGCATTAACAAGTTTATTCAGTTGTTCATTTATAGCTGGTGAAGATTTTGGACCATCTGAAAATTATACAGTAACCTTTCCTGCTGGATCAACAAGACAATCAGTGAACATTCCCATTATTAATGATACTGTTTTGGAGCTTGATGAAACCTTTCAATTAGAACTCAGTGTTCCTGAAGCAGCTGTTAGAGCTGGTGTAATAGATGGCTGTGATCCAGTTACTCCTAGACAAACTGTTGAAATCATTGATGATGATGATGGTAAGTTGCACATCAATATGATTTATTATTAGCATGTTAATTGTAGTGTAAATGATAAAACAATAAACACCATGTGTAACAAATGATGTAATATGATATCACTGAATGCATTGTGTGTATGTACATTATATTGCATATACGTATATGTGACTGTCACTGCAAAATCCAGCCATGTTCGCACCAAAACTGAAATCAATTTTATTGCACAAGCTTAAAAATTATTTAATTAACCTTAACATTATTCATACTGGAAGATTGCATCATCTGTTATGTAAAGCGTAGTAATCAGTGGTCTAGAATTGCAGGTGTGTACAGTATAAAACATCAAGGTTTCCTGTTGTATTACATTTCAACTACTGTGTCTCTGCTGGCCAATGTGAACTTGTATGCTTTTCTGGAGGAATTTTGCCAACCCTGTGGTGTCACGATAAAGAGAATAGTGCCTATCATAAAGGGCACCAATTGGGTGGCCATGACCTGGAACTGTTCCCATTGCCTTGGCCTTGTGGTGTAGTGTGGAGGCTTTTCCTACTCTAAATAGTTGATCCACCTCCCACCCCTCTCTCCCATCCCACCCACCTGCCCCCTCGATGATGGCTGGATTTCAAAAGCCCTGAAATCCAGCCACCAGCTGTTCACAAGGTTAACTCTATGAATAATTGCTGCTAGTATAAGACAGCCAGCTATAGAGAGCTTATTGTTTTAATATTTTGAAATGGTACTTATTTCTCGAAATATTACGAAGTGCGAACTAGGCTGGTTTCACTGTTGCCATCGTTGTTACTGTTATGTACTGTACATACAAACACTGCATTTGTATATATGTAGCAGTTCACCACTTATATAGTCTGTTTTAGCAGTAAGTATGCATTTTACAACTACCTTAAACCAAGTTATTATAACAAAATACACTAATTTTAGCGATTTTAGTGAGTAGCTGTACTAAAATTTACTAACACTAATTATAAAGATTTTGATCAATGCTCTCTAATAGAGCAGTCACTAATGATTGATGACTGTACTATTAGAGAGTATTGATGTGCAATTGCTAAATTTAGTATTTGCTAAATGTGCAATCATAAATATCACTAACTTCATACCTTACCCATATTGAATAACTAATATTATCTCCCATAACTATATTTTACTTACAATAGTTAGTTACTGCTGTTGAAATTAGAGG
Source organism: Nitrosopumilaceae archaeon (assembly GCA_965207375.1). Lineage (GTDB taxonomy): Archaea > Thermoproteota > Nitrososphaeria > Nitrososphaerales > Nitrosopumilaceae > JAWVZS01. Next base: position 306,699 of record CBDBMG010000001.1, read on the forward strand.
TGGACCGATAATCAAATATACCGATATTCCAATAACCGATATATCGGCTATGAAAATCACCGATACTGATACCAATCTTGCGTTACTCTAGATATTCAGTCACTATACAAGTTAGATTGATATTATCCACTATGCAGAATAATCCAAATTGCTGCTTTATCAATTCACTACAATTATAGTATAGATTGATCAACAAAACTTTCACCGATATGCCGATATTGCTGATATTACCAACATTTGTACCAATACCGATATTATATTGGTAAGCCATATGTTTTTTACCGATACGCCTAATACCAATATTGGTACCGACACCAATACTGATATTAATATCGGTGCACCTCTAGTTGAAATAATGATTAGTGGCAAATACGTAGCCACATTGCTTTAAGGTGGCAGTATAGCAGTAACCCACGCAAGTAATTAAAACCTACAAATGGTTATATTTATGACAGATTGACTAACAATTCTATTAATAAACAAGGAGAGTTCCATTCCACAAACAAAGCCCAAGTTGATCCAGCAATTTTAAACATGTATAATCGGCTATGGGCACCAGCCACGATTTCTGTAGATACAGTGAAGCTTTCTCTATTATTTTTCGTACAACGCATAAACTATATTAAACGAAAAGTTTTACGTATTGTTAACAATGTACAACGTCGTAACTTACAAGATAGACTACCCTACAGAAACAAACAATCTTGTATATCTTCATCTTTAAATGATACGATAAAAACCAGCTATCCAGATACGTAGGATTCTTTATCACCCACTAACCATTCATCGTGCCGATTTTTGTAGCCTTTCGATTAAATAATTTTGAAGTAAAGGCGGATTTTATGCCAACGATGGAAAAGAAACCACAAACTCGCCACACACGATGAATCATTGGAGGCGCGCATGTCACACGTGATTTTGTTTACTACTACATTACTCTTTATCAGTGAAGAAATAGGTGCTATTATATAGTGCGCTAAGACAGAGCAGGATGGTTGAAGGTCGTCGTCATTCCAAAATGGGGCAAAACTGGTTGACAAGAAACATGGCGAGGACTGGCTAATTCCGGCAGCATGGACCGCATATACGTAGAAGCAGTATAGACACGGATAGATGGTATTCTTCCATACATCTTCATCTGAATAAATTCTCTGTACAACAAGATTGTCAATTGTTGCTGACGGCGTCCACACTATAGTTGGTTCGCGTTCACTGTGCGGTTGAGCTAGCTGAAATGAAACCATTTAAGATCAAAGCCTTTTAAATATATGTTTTCTACGTCACTATTTAATTATGCGTAATATGGGAGCACAACTGCTCACGTTTACAAAAATGGCGTCTTTACTAAGACTCGTGCTATACCGTTTTAAAGAAAGAAAAGTACTTTTGGAGTGATAAACAAGTATGTTTTTACTGAAAAATATATTGATAAACCAAGAATGGCGAGATTAAATAAGTTTTAGTGCACACGATAAAATTAAAATGAATTGGTAGGTTTTTCTATGTATAGTGCTATAGTTTCAATATATTTACTGTACCTTTAGAGGTATCTTCAAGCGAACAATTCACCATTAGCGACAAAAATGTATTATTACTGACGACACATTGGCGCGACTTTACCACAAATACGTCACGAACATGTGTCAGCTCGGTAACTTCAAAGGACTGTAGTTAAACGGCTTCTCCATAGGAAATATATGGGAAAACTTAAAAGCTCAATAACTCCCAAGCGCTGGTTCCAGCTGAAGCACTTCTTGTTTCATCCTCTCCGGCATTTTACGGGCTTCACAACAGTATAAAAATTATTTTTCTAGCGTGTTTCTACCGGAAGTTATTAAAGAAAAGGCGACCACACAGTGAACGCGAACCAACTATAGTGCTGGGCGATATTGAAAAATTAAGATGTCGATACGATATGAGAAAAATATCACGATACAATGATATCCACAATATTTCCTGTATGGTGTTATTCAAAAAACTATTTGTTTACATACATCACCCCTCCTAATTTGCATACTTGTATTTAAATAAACAACACCAATTGAAATATTTTTCAGCAAAGTTTGTTCATATTTGATGGATTTTTATTGAAATTTGAGCAAATACAAGATATTTAGAAATGTACACATTGTACAGCTTGTCATTACTATACTAATTGGCGATATTATCGTGGAGCATAATTCTATACTCGATAGTATTTTAATATCACGATACGATTAAATTTCGATATATTGCCCAGCACTAGTCCACACTACAAAATTGCACCATTGTCTACAGGTGATTTGCAGTTGGCCTTGTATTTGATAATAATAATTGTGTCCTTTCTTTAGCTGATCCAATAATGGGATTTTCTCTGCACAAGCAGGACATTTGATTTCAACCAAACCGTATGGTTGTCTTTCACTGGGGTTGGTTACTAATCCATCAGGTGATGCACCCATCCAATTAGCCTGCAAGGTAGAATTGTACATAATAATCAAGGTACTCTTTACATTGAACCTGCACAGAAAAATACATTCCTATGGAATGATAGTAAGCTATGTATGTATGTATGTAACTACCTGAAAATCTATGTGAAAACCTGTCTTTTGTACAGTTGCATCGTTGTGATGATGCTTCTGAAGATATTCCAGATATAAGTCTCGAGCTCTAGACTCATTATCATGGCCATATACTTCATGGCTTTTGTTGTGCGTGATTTCGAGTATAAAAGTCTAATTACTAGTGGAGCATATTCCGCTCTTCGCTTGATGATTTCCCCAAAGGAAGAAGCAGTCACACATCCTCGACGCTGCACAATCCATTCTCCTGATTGATCGTCTCCCTGGTCAACTGTTCTAATACTTATCTGATGTATTTCCTCATTGAACACCTGCCAGTAGTGATCAACAACAATATTAATTTTTATGTTTTATCACCAACCTGTAGACATGTCAAGTACTCTTGACAGAGTCGCTTCAGTTCATCTGCCGGTTCTGCTGGATCACTGCCATATGATGTATCAGGTGAGGAATTGACTGTAGATTGTCCATATCGTGTCATTAATCGTTATTTCTTATATCTCAGGAGAATTTTTCGTGCAGTGTCTTTATCATGCTTCCGCTTTATTTCAATGGTAAACTTGTCACATATAGAAGATTGTATTCCCAGATTGTTTTAAATGGATGTTGTCCAGCCAGGACCATTTTGTACTCGTAATGCAGCAGCCATTGGTCTATGCTGAAAGGAACCAGACTGAATTCTGTTATATAAATTTACCCCCATCCATTTTGCATCTAATGGACATGAAATTTTCCGTTATATTGGTGGTCTTGTTTTGTACAAGTTGAGCAGCTTTGGAAACCAATCGATCCCCTGCTGCCTGCTGCCTCAACATCACGAAGAAAATCAGGAGGCAGCTTATCAAGAGGTGATGTTCCTGTGATCAGTAAGTAATAATTAAAAATCTAGAATAATAAATTTATTATTGCTTTATCTGTAGGCCCTTTGGACTTCTGCTTGCAGAAAGCTGAGTTGCACTGATCATGCAAGCCGAAGTAATGACGGGGACCATTCCTTAGGTCATGGCGAAGCACTGTGATGTCAGAAGTGGCGCTATGCATCTTAATGGCACATCTTGCTCCGTGCATGACACATTTCATCATAGCCTGTGATAGTCCATATTTATAACAATACTATAGTTTGTCATTACAGAGTGCTTCCAGCCTATTTCAATAGCATTTTACCACATGGTTAGCACATTCTACTTTAGTGATGTCACGACCATATGTCGGAACTCCAGTCACTATACTGTGGTAAACTGAACTATCACCATCTCCTATTAGCCAAAGATATCTCAGGCCATGCATGATTTCTGTGAAACTCACCCAATCAATATCATGTGATCTGCACTATTAATCTAATTAAGTGTAACTAATGCTATATTTTGAATTTGCATCTTATTTGCTACATAATGTAACTTCTTTAAGTATCTTTTGTTGGATTATGTATGACTTTGGTTTACTAACACCATAAATTGGATTTTTTTATTTTAGCAAATTGCCGATTTCATTAAATTTAGCCACTACTGTTTGTGTCATGTGAAGTGCCCTATAGCTACCCATGGGAGTGATGTATACTGTTACATCAATGGCACCAATGATGTATACAAACATAGCTACGTATCATTGACATCTGCATTGTATATTGAACGTGATAAAATTGTGAAAACAGGCCTATATAGTAGATATTTTGCATGAAGACATCACTTTGCCCCCCAGCCTCCCGATATATCTGATTTTGCCCCTCCCCAGCCAAAATTGTGAAAGAAACCCTACTGATATTGTTACAATCAATTTGGTACATCTAAAACTGTCAAGTAAGTGCTTTGGAGCTTATTCAACTAGTCACACTCATGCATATGACAATGATATCATAAAAAGGATATACATATGCACAAAAGCACCTTGTGATAAGACACACACAGATATTTATAGGTCTAAATCAGGCACACTAGCCCTAGTTGTAAAAACTCCCTATTGTATATCAATACCCAATTTGTTTCCATACTCTTTTGATCTGTAAGAACTTATTGATTTTTAGTTAAGTTATTCAATCCCTATTCCCTTTTTATATTTTACTCTTTGCCCATATATGCAGTGGCCACTTGTACCTCAAGTAACCAAAATTAGTGTTGCACCAATTATTTTTATTTATCAGTATCAGCACACTTAGGCATGCTAGTAGCAGATTATTTACTAATGAAAGCCATATCTTATACAAACGCTGAGGTTAACACTAACTTTTCCAGACAAGTCTCAGCCTACCTTTATAGAAGTGCTAATTTGTACTTATAACCAGTAATATGATGCATGCTTTAACTTGTGGGATACCTCCAAGTTCTGTAGTTGAAGTTTTCAGTACAGTTATGAACAATAGTGGCTTTAAATCAATAAACTCTATATTGGCTTGGATATTAGTATATCGGCAGATTTGATGCAAAGATATCGGTTATCGGAAAATCCCAAAATTCCCATATCGGTGCAACACTAACCAAAATACTTCAGACTCTGTGTGCACCTGTCCATTAAGTAGAATTACATTGACTTCTAAATTGGAATAGGTTGGTTAAATCCATATTTGGATATGTGTCATTGGCACCTGCATTCTAGGTGTGTGTGTGTGTGTGTGTGTGTGTGTGTGTGTGTGTGTGTGTGTGTGTGTGTGTGTGTGTGTGTGTGTGTGTGTGTGTGTGTGTGTGTGTGTGTGTGTGTGTGTGTGTGTGTGTGTGTGTGTGTGTGTGTGTGTGTGTGTGTGTGTGTGTGTGTGTGTGTGTGTGTGTGTGTGTGTGTGTGTGTGTGTGTGCAAGTTCATAGCAATACATGCATCATATTATATTTCTAAAGATTTTGAATTGATGTTAGAGGCACACATACGTAGCTACAGGAGCTATATTTATCTCATAGAATCATTGCAGCTGGCAGTATTTGCATATCATCTGCATGTGCAGCAAATGTTATATCCTATTTTTATACTCAGGTTTGCCCCACGATGCTATTAGCATCTGTTTAGTTTTTATTAAGTATGGCAATACTCAATATGAAACACCATGGCTTCTGGCATTAGATAATTCTTTAGCCTTTCATGCACAAGAATTAAAATCCATTTGATGTTATAGCTACACTCCTTTCATTACATAGCTAGGTACAAAGCAACAATAGATGGCCAACCCTATATTCCAAAACTTTGTTATTTACTTTATAGTATTTGGTATAAGTAGCTAAGTATATATAAGAGAGTTGTGATACTGAAAGAAATATATAACATTTCAAGTACCAAGAAATAAAATTTGTTTGCAGGTGATCAAAAAATGTTTTGGGAACCTAACTACGTATCAAGACACACTATTGTGAGTCATAAGGCTAAGAAGAACTCATGATGGTTGAGGGATATTACTTGGGGGAAATACAAAAGAAAAGCCCAAAGTATTAATCCTCCCCTTTTTTACAAATTTATTTACTCTGCATACTTTATATAAGGTTTCTTGTCAGGATTTGCTTATAACTATAACATCTGTTTATGTATATGCTAAGCAAAAACAGCCTGGCTACAAGTGCAAAGCCAATCAGATGCAACAATGGTTATAATCGACCAAAAACTCTGATATCAAGTAATGCCAAGAAGTTAAACATTTTATTAAAAATCCTTTTACTTGAATGACATACAATAGTTTACAGGACATTTTCACAACTATGATTGGCTTTGTCACTTGGCCACCATCTTTTATAAAGGTAGCCAAGTGATAAAGCCAATCATAGTTGTGAAAATGCCCTGTAAACTATTGTATATCATTCAAGTAAAAGGATTTTTAATCAAATGTTTAACTTTTTGGGCTTACGGTTGCTTATAATCATTGCTGCTTCTGATTGGCTTCCCACTTCTTTTTACAACCAGGCTGTTTTTGTATATATAACACTTTATATTGTTAAGTAGGAATCAACATGGAAAAGTTGATGTCAAAATTTTATGCCTACAATAAGCTTTACCATTGGTGATGATGTAAAAACACTGTAATCTGAAAATGCTGATGGTGTGATCTGTAGAGAATTGAAATTTTTCCTGGTACTAGAGGTGGGCGGTATCACAAAAATGGAGACGGTACGGTATTATTTTAAAATATCACAATATCACGATATTGTCATCATCATAATGTTCAATTGTTATTGCACCTCAGTGCATCAAAATTCATCTAAAATCTCATGTATGTATGATAGCTACAAATATGTCAACTAGCTAGAATGTGTTTTTTCTTATGCAGGCAGTGAATCAGTTTATGATGATGTTGATATTGGAGGTGGTCAGACATGTATGGCTGCGTTGAGAGCCTTTAGCTCATAACTGATAGCTATATACGCTATACTGATTGATGTCTGCTTGTTGTGTCTATTACACATTGCCTTTCTTCAGCGGGTGTCTGGATTCAGTGGAATGGAATGGTGGACTGGAACGGTGGAATGGAATGGTGGACTGGAACGGCAGAATGGAATGGTGGAAAACACCCATTATGCTTAAGTGTAAAACCTAAAGTACTCATATTACCATATAAACACTTCGCACACGTACCTAAACTGATTCCCTGGTACAACTTTAACTGGAGACCTAAATTGATTTTTGGACCGCTCAACTTCCACCAAAGATTCCACGTCATCGCATTCATCTACAATAATGGGACTTTCAATTGTTCCAGTTGCCTTTTCTTTATTCTCAGACATGACTCGGCTGAATAACAATAAATTACTTAACACCTTAGCCACAAGGTCTAGATGTGCGCATTAATTAGAATGAGAAAATTGAATAGTGGCAGGGCGTTACCTATTGCGTTAGCTCACACAGTATTAAACCGACAAAGCCAAGTGATCTGACCACGCGGTACACTGATATCGATTCAGATTTACTATTGAAACCATTCCAGCTAGATTAATGCCCGCATTAATTAAATGTTAATACATTAAAATCAGAGATAATAATATTATATAGGGCGCTACTGCCCAACTGAGGTATAAACGAACTGCTGTGTGGTCACTGCGAACAACTGACAGCGATTTTTGATTCCAATTAGTCCACCATTCCAGGCCACCATTCCATTCCACCGTTCCAGTCCACCATTCCATTCCACTGAATCCAGACACCCTTCTTCAGCTGCTATATTTGCACATCTCCTGCGCATGTAGCTATTCACTGTGTCTGAGTAATCGCTCTTCCCTCTTCTCAGGAGTTTCAGCAGCTCTGTGTAACCTGTACAACTCCCTTCTTCGTGCCAGCCTATGTTCCCTAGCTGGATCCATCATTCATCAAGAGTAGACTGGATGGGAGACTGCCGGGATTCCACGTGCAAAAATCACCTCGCTATTAATAGATACTCAGTAATCTACCCAGTAGATTTAGTTATATGCCGTGTCATGAACTATCCTACGAACATATATGGAAGTTCAGTAATATACGCCGTGAACCTATACCATGTCATGAACTATCCTACGAACATAATAAATTATAAGGAAGTTTTGGGATACTACCGGGTGATTCCATATCACGCAAGAACTTGCAAGGTTTGTTATTCGTGTTCTTTAATCTATGCCGTGTACTTATATCATATCATGAGCTATCCTACGAACATATAAGGAAGTTTTGTGATACTACCAGGTGATTTTGTGCCAGAAAGAGGTATGTCATGGTTTCTTAGCTAAAAATCCTGGGAAAGTAGTAACTCGTTATGAGTTTTCAGCACTGTTTGGGAAAGCATGGACTCGCAGCATGAATATGACAAATGTTATTGCAGGGTTTCGTATCACTGGAATATTTCCATTCAATAGAAATGCTTTATCAGTTTCAGGGTCAGAAACTCCATCAAAATTCAATCCGAAGTCGTTGTGTGAAGGTACTAAGCTGAAGTTTATTCCTGTCTATAGCCCAGCACAAAGCAAATCAATGCCACCATCCAGCTATTATGATTTTACTGAAGAAGAGGTTGCTCTTTTCACAAAGAGATATGAGGAAAGGTATGATCTTACTCATGATAAGTGATGCAATTATTGGGTCCAACTTAAGAATGATGAAGGTGCTATAAAGGACTGTGTTTCTTCAGAGCCTGTTATTATAAATGATTCTGCATTGCCGAAAAGTGCAATAGTATCCAAGGATGTTTCTAAGGAGTCGGGGGTTGATACCACCAAAAAGAACAATGCTAGTGTTGCTAGGAAGGAACATGCACAGCTGAAACATTCAACAGCATTATCCAAAGTTTTATCTTCTCAAGAGCTAGCAGTTGTCAAAATCGCTACAAAACCACCAAAAACATCAGCTTGGGTATTGACCAGTTCTGAAAACATGAATATACTAGAGGAAAAAGAAAAGAAAAAACAAGAAGAAGCTGAGGAGAAAAGAAAACGTAAGATAGCAGCAGAAGAAAAACAAAAAGAAAGAGAAAAAATCAAAGATAAGAAAAAGGTAGCTAGCTGATCATATGTACGTAATGTAAACTATTCTTCACATACATTAGCTAGCTATAGATACTTAGCTATAGTAAAGCTAAGTGCATGAAATGAAGACACTATTAAATTGGTTTAGACTATTAACTGATCTATAGTAAGCTTTTATATAAGCAGCAGGAGCTTGTAATTTCCGTGTCATGACAAGCTAGCTATGTAGCTATGGCAAAACTATATAGCTGGCTATGTAGCTATGTATAGCTATTCTATGCATACGATAAATAGCTAAAGATAATGTGAGGAGCTGACCTGTAATCATAAAATTGTTGGGATGTAGTTAAAAATGGACCTGAATAATCATCATTGGCTTGGCTATAATATAATAGCTATAGCTAGCTAGCTAAGATAGTTGTTATATTTGTAATATGTAGCTGTATATATAAAGCCTTCTACTTGTTCTATTGCAATATATATCTATATACTATATTGTAACAGCTGCAAAGGCTCCTGCACAGTGTTCTGAAAAGTCTGGTGTCCGTAAAGGTGTCACCGGTAGTAGAGGTATAGTTATAGCTATATAACTAGCTACACATAGCTCATGTGAAGTCATGATCAATATACATAGGTGAAAACCCTGAGATTGTATGTATTTGTCAGAAAGAGAAATTTGGACGTATGATGAAATGTGAGAATAGCAAGTGTGAAAAACGCTTCTCTTGCATCGGCTTGACTAGGAGGCCACTTGGAATGTGGTACTGTCAAGAGTGTGATGGTAAGCTAGCCATGTAGCCAAATACATGCATAGCTAGCTAAGAAATTGCATTACATTTTAATAGCTGCAAGGGTTAGAACTCCACCAAAGACTTCTCAAAAATCCACTAAAGTTGTTACCAGGAATCAAGTGCAAAGTAAAGTCAAATAATATATATTGTTATAGTGATTAGCTGCTCTCTTCTGTGTATATAGTTATATTAGTTATGTAATATAGCTAACTACGTATATCATTAATTTGCCTGAGAACCTCAAAAAAGCAACTGTTTTCATTTATTAAGAAAACAATAGATCTATAGAGCATTATATCTATGTATTTATCATTGGCGGATTTGAGGGGGCAAGGGGGCATTGCCCTCCAAAATTACCTTTCGCCATAAAGGTATAAACAATATCCTTTACAGAAAGTTTGTTTTTATGCTTTGCAGTATACAATTACTCTATAACTTTAGGGTCCAAACCCCTTGGCCCCCCACTCAGGGGTCCTAGATCCATCCATGAATATTATTATGTAGCTACAATTTTATTTTATCTTGTTATATAATGATGTACAGTAGTTGAACACCTTGATATTGTTTGCATAGAACATGAAATAAGGACTGAAAATTGTTCAGACATATGTCTAAAATCTGTTCTGACATTTGCAAAAAAGATCTGAGATTAGCATAAATGTGTACTGTCACATTATATTTTGACTCAGATGTCTGACCCTATACAGTGTATTTAATTTCATGTTCTACAAGGCTATATTTAAACCTCAATTAGCAAATTACTTTTCTGAATTTAGTGGCACAAAAGGATCAAGAAAAATGTTCTGCTACTAAAAAACCGGTGTGGTGTGTGTGTCACAAAGAAGAACATGGTCGAATGATCCTATAGCTATGTGATAATGAAACTTGCAAAATAGGCTGGTTTCATTTTCCCTGTGTTAGATTATCCCAAAAACCACCTGGATTGTGGTATTGTGAAGACTGCAAGCCATAGACAGTTACATTCATAGTCATGATTAAGCCGCATAAATTGATGCATTAATTTACTGGTATTACTATTGATCACCCCCACTGTGACAATATTATATAGCTGCTGAAACCAAATGTTGACTCACTGACTTATTGAGCTTAGACCTCAAATGACCGCATGGAGGTGTATGACCCAGGTTAAAACCTTTGTCTTCAGTTTCAGTAACTATAGATCAATTCTCTAATAGAGCATTCATATGTGACTACTCCGTTAGAGAGTAATTACATATTTCAAACCCGGATATTGATAAGACCATTGATGTGTTTAAAATCTATGTATAAACGGGCACTGAAATTTAATTCACAAAGTAAACTGATTGAGAGAAGAAAACGTGCTCAATTAAGTGGTCAAAGGACACGCATCACGTGAAACTGGTGCGCATGCACATAATTTATTGAAATAATGGACGATATCCGCAATTACGTATTTTGACGTCACGGAACAATATGGCGTCCATAGTGTGGGGACTTTGTACAGAAAATGTATGGTGAGAGTAGCGTTTCATCATAAACGACTTTATAAAATTGAAAAACTCGCTGGTGAGTGTTATAGGATGTGTTATAAACCTAAACGAATACGACTGCGCATCACTAAAGATTCCATGGGGCGGGTTTCTGACCAACGCGCATTTAACAATCGAAAACAATATTGGAAAAAACAACTCATACAGAGCTAATTGTTTACTATCGACGCGTAAGATGGTTTAGCAGTGCGGGAATAAAGAATAGTAGGCTAGATAGGCTGCATACGTGCCTAGTGGGCGTGGCCCAACGTTTCATTACTCAGCTTATTAAGCCGTGCACTCCTGCTAATCTACATTTACGCACTACTAGACAGTCCTAGGGACCAATGGTAAGACAATTAACTTCGTGTGATTCCATTTATGCAATGCTCACTGGAGAGAAACCAGCCCCATGGGCTCTTAGCGATGCGCAAATGTATTCGTTTACATTACAATATTGATTATAACACCCACCAACAATTTCTTTTGATTTCATGAAGTCGTTCATGGTGAAACGCAACCTTCACCATACATTCCCTGTACAAAGTCCCCACACTATGGACTCCATATTGTTTCGTGACGTCAATAAACGTAATTGCGGATATTGTCCATTACAGTATACGAGCTAGCTTTTAAATATAGGTTAAACCTCAAAACCAAGGGATCTACGGAATTTATAACCCCGAAGGCCCTTGGCTATGCGCCCGAGCATAGCGAGGGCGCTACTAAGGGCCTGAGGGTTATAAATTACGTAGACCACGTAGGTTTTGAGGTTTAACCAATTTAGACCCTTTTAAGTTATTATTATTATTATTATTTTATTATTTTTATTATCAATTTTGTCATGGACAGGGTTGCACAAAAGGCTAGGCCTGCAAACGTGCTCCCCCACAAACATACAAATACAAACACACATACCATATCTAACTATATACACACATACATACAGGTATACAAATTACCTACTACATAAATTATAATCCATTATTAGACAATAAAATTCACAACTACAAAACCAAACTATATACAAACTACATACATACATACAAGCAAACACATACAACTATATAACCAGTCAAAAAAGAAAGCGACGCAGGGCATGGCGGAATGGGCTGGTCAATACCAGTCTCAATATATTGTATGAAACAGCGTTCCACAGGAAGGGACTGTTCACAAAAAACGAAAAGCGATAAGAGTTAAGTGATGATGAGGCCGGTCGAATAGTGAGTGGATGAGACCTGGTGGGAGCAATGGAGAGCTGAAAATAATCGGAAAAGGAAATAGAATTTCTATTATGTAAAATGTCATGAACTTGGCAAACAGAGAAGTAAATGTGACGTTGATGGATAGAAGGCCATTTCAAATCTTTCAAACAAACATCTGATGACCTACTCCAGCAGCAAGAGGAGGAACTCCATCTGCTACCAGCAGCCCAACGAGCAGCTCGGTTCTGGACACGCTCCAATGTGTTAATATTCTTAGCTGTATGTAGAAACCAAACTGGGCAAGCATACTCCATAATAGGCTGCACAATACACTTATAAGTAGCAGACCTAACTGTACCAGGAGAATTAAATAAACAATGACGAAGAAAATTGAGGGACCTGGTAGCCTTAGCAGCTACATACTTACAGTGATCATTCCAAGTTAAATGACTATCAACAAGAATCCCTAAATAACGAATAACAGGTTTGCTGGAGATAAGTTCAGTATCCAGATAATAGTGAGGCACAGGGGGAGACCTCTTGTTAGACAATACCTTTGCAGCTGCTTGTAACAACTAAACAACGGGAAAATGTAGCAGTAATTAGGGAAAATGTAGCAGTAATTAGTAATAGTATCGCCTGATAATTATTTCCTTTTTTAACGCTCACCCGTAGCCAAAATTACGGGCACGCTATTGTCACGTTATTGCTTATTATTTAAACCAATCAAAACACATGTAAATTTATAAACATGAAAAGGATCTAAGTAAACATGAAAAGGGTCTAAGTAAACATGAAAAGGGTCTAAGTGATTTAGAACACTCCAAAATGTACAGATAATTTATCACAAAAGGGTCTAACAAACATTAGTAATATTGCACTTATTGTATAGTATTATGGCTGGTCCGATGATAGTTCCAATGGTCCGATAATATGACCTTCCGATTTTAATCTTTTTCGAGCTGTAGCTCTAACACGGAGAAACAAATTAGGATGAAACTTTGCATATACATTCAGCAGCAGGTATACTTGCTATGTAGCAAAGAAAATTTCAAATAATTATTATGGACTGTGCAAACGAGCGTCCGAATATGCATGCCGTCCGATAATATGTCACTTACTCTATATTACAAGAATATTTACAAAAGTTGAGATTCCTGATTCCAGAATCTTTACAAACCATCGACGTGATTCGGAATTGTGTTGGTGAGTCATACCCCTAGCCGCAGTAGCATATAGTCTCCCTAGCCAGACCGCTTTTTCTTCTTTTATGTTGGGACGGGAAGAACCAATATAAAAGAAGAAAAAGCGGTCTGGCTAGCGAGACTAAGTAGCCTACAAATTGATACAACCATATAGATTGTTAAGAATCCATGATAACTGGTTCATCTGCAGCACTACCTTGTCTAAGCTTGATACACGCGTGAGTCGGTGACATCACACCCTGTGTTATCTAACTGTGGTACCGTGACTGAATATTTAAGCGCCTTTACAAATAAATAAATCTATCACGTGATGATGTAATGACATCACCAAATGACGGAGGTACCCAGTACTGACTGTAGTCTTGCTTGTGGATTGCGGAGCTCAAGTAACATGATGGCAGCGCATCTAACTAGTAGTAGTATGATATTTTGAATATGGTATGTTTCCTTTCTGTGGTAGCTAGCTATATCACTGAGTAGTCTGGCATAGCCAGACCCTTGGATTAGACCGCGCGAGACAGCGGAATAGGAATGTTTTTGGAATTGGGAGGGCCAAAAGTGAGCGCTACTGACTGATAGTGTGCGAAGCACACTCAACATGCATAGCATGCTCCTACTAGGGGGTCTGGGGCATGCCCCCAGGAAAATTTCGAAAAATAGATGCTCCAGGCTGAGATGCACTTTTGCCTGTAGCTATATCAGCTATAGATAACCTGAAACTAAGTAAATTTACCAAACAGGGTTAACTACAATGCTCCTATCAATAATATCATTTGTAACATTGTCAAGATTTCTAGTTAACAACAATAGCATACTGACTTTACAGTGACTCATATATAGCTATATCAATGATTAAAGTGCTTTAGAAATTTCCAAAGTAACCAATTCTTCTTTCATTTCTTCTTACAAATTCCTTGGCTACATCATTAAGATCCATTTGATCTGTCTCTTTAAGATGCACATGCAATAGAGGACTCCAGCCGTTGTTTCTTAGAACTTGAAGCTGAGGTTGCATGACTTGAAGTCATGATTAACTGTAGCTCCACTTTTACAACTTGACATTAATACATGAGGTTTTAAATAGTTTAGCTATATGTACTCACACAAACAAGTAACACTGAAAGGTACACCGCTAAACATTTATTGATTATCTGCTGTAACAATGGCTCATTATAGTAAAAGAAACACTTAATATGAATACTATTACCCTAAGCATAGACATTCGTGATCATGACCTAGAGGGATTAGCTAACAAAACTGTGTATATTGAATTACTCTAGCTACCAGTTCTAGATGATTCTGTACAAAATTATTAAAGCTAACTGCATTATTATGATTGATGAAAAACCTTATGACATTAATATTATGTACACCTCATGATTGTCACTCCAGGGGAGCCAGGCCCCCTCTCTAAATATCGGAGGGCCCACTGCCCCCTGGCCCCGGTGTCAAAAAAAGGCTGCCGTGCAATATATATCAGTTTCAATACCAGCTCAGCTTTCTAGATCTCATGCAGCCATGCATTCCTTTTATAACTGAACTTGTGAGTTACGCAGAACGAGTCACTATCATAATATACTCGGAGCCCGCAATCACAGCATGTAGCCTGAAGATTTTTTGATCTACCTATAGCTAGCATATACGTAAATCTAAATTAGCTAATCGGATAATGTGGAGACGGTGTATATAGCTATATATTGTGCAATCATCATACTGAACTATAGCTAGGCTATCTACGTATAGTCCCATAAGGTACGTAGTAAACAACGCAGCCTAGCATTTCGTAGGCAACAAGATGGCTTAACATTTGCTAGATACATATATATAGTAGTGCCATGATGTTATCATCATCATTATCAGGCATGGCTACTAGCTAGCTATCTATATGTATAGCTATCCCTATTGACTCTACTCCAGCAAAAATGATAGCTAGCTAGCTACATGTTTGTTGTAATGATGTAGAACCCCATGCACATATAGCTATGCATGTATGTATGCCGCACTGACAACATGAATGCATGCATGTACACACATACAGACACACACGTGCGCACGCATACATACACACATGCACATATACACAGACGCGCACATACACACATGCGCACACACAGAGCTATATAGCTACGTATATGGTTTGTATGCTCCTTATAAGTATGGGTTTGCATGTGTATAGCTACATACCATGCATATGCACTATAGTTGAGTTTGCATGAACTTCATAGCCAATGACCCTACAGTATAGCTATACGTAGCTATTTACATAACTGATATATATAGCTATAAATCTGCTTGTATCGTAGGTCACCACATTTTGAAACCTTGTATAAATAAACTCATATTACAGATGTGGCCTAGCTGTTATACCCAGTCCTGCCAAAACATTTCATTGTATCTAGGATATTATCATCATGTAACTATAAAATAATGGAGTAGCTATAATAATAATAACTTCTGTGCCTAACTGGTAAAGTTAATTCATAATAAACTCTTCTAAGTTTATAACAAATCAATGCAATCATTACAGTGATAATGATATAGTGATATCATGAAAACAGATTAGATCAATTAGTGGATAGACAATATTATGATTAATGGTTAACTGCCTGGAAGTGATTATAGCTAACTGGCTTTCTCATACGTAATACGTAAATCCTTTTCTTGTTACCAAATAAGATCCTTTTGCATGATACTGCATGTGGAAGTACAAATTCCCATAACAGTGTGTAATATTCTTAGAAAATAGATATTATGTATCACAGTGGCATGTATAACTAAGTTTATACTATGGATAGTGGTTTAGTTATACCATGGTGGTTTAAATTAATTATACCAATTATAGCTATACCATGGGAGCATATATAATGTGTGAATATACAGCACATTTCAATAAAAAATGCAGCTACAAAGAGGTGCGATAAAAAACATGTTTACTATTAATAGAGCAAAGGACTGTCCAGCTTAGCTATATCACACTCACTCGTGTGATAGCTATCATTTTTATTATAGTGCACCAAGGCATGTACTTGGGAAAATGAAATATTTTATGTTTTGTTATTTTTTGAGAAAATTATCAGCATTACACTTATCTAATTAGTGCATTTGTGTAGACACTTATTAAATCTACTCAGGCAATATCTGGTTGCTATGGAAACAACCCTTAATTATCGAATATTTCAATTTTACTGATTTTTGGTATTTTTATATCTAGTTAATGACATTGCATTTAATCTGATAAAACTGCATATCTGTAGGTGTATTTTCAATATGACTATATTTCTTACAGAGCAAATCTTAAAATATTTGTTTGATTTCAAAGATATAATTAATAATGCTATTTTTAGGCTATTTTCTAAAATCGTTACTGTTCCCACAATGTCCCATAAATGAAAATGTAGTTACTGGTATGAGATACATAAAGGTATACACAAAACTTCTTACTAAGAATATTTGAAATTTTAATCAAAGCATCAAGTGGAGAGAGCTAAATGTCAAAATAGTACCAAAAAATCAGTAAATTTCTAAAAAGTGCCCACCAGCAACCAACAGAAAACCACAGAAATGCAATATAAATACCACATAATTTTGTAGTTATTTATTTCTTAATCACAAAAAGATATAATGTGAAGCCATTAATATCATCATGTTTACAGTAGAGTTGAAATAGTGATGTTTTAAAAAATGCTTTTCCCAAGTTTATGCCTTGGTGCACTATATCTCCCAGTGCGTGGGAAGATCAAAGAAGCCGCCAGGGAGATATTATAGTTATCACAATGTGATAACTATAATATCTCCCTACCCAGAAACCTTTAAGGTTGTAGTTTTAACACCTCTTCACAGCTGCTAATAACAAAGTTTGAACAAACAAACACCTTTCGTGACAAACGATCTAGTACAAGCGAACAAGCTTTGTGAGAGATAAACAAGTTATATCCCATTCACTCGTATCAGTGGTATCCTTGTTATTAACACTTAAACTCAGCTGTGCCTCGGTCTCGTGTAATAACAAGGATACCATACTCGTTCTGGGGTATAACTAATACTTAATACTCTCCTATATCACACTCGTGTAGTGTGATGTAAAATACATATTTATAAGGTATAGCCAGTTATAGCTATTCAGACAAAGTGTGGTTGGTGACAAATGGTGACAAAGACTAGTTGTGAACCCACTTGCTGCAGTCCCTATGGCTGGCGAATGATTTATCAGTACATGGTGCTCGGCCTACCCTATTGTGTAGTAGCTGAAAACCTTGCATGGTTTCGATGCTTCAGTTTGTCAAATAACAGCTACAGTTATTTAAATGCACTGGTTCAGTGTGTATGGAGTATTGCAATGAAAACATTGATCAAAATGACTGACATTGTAAAATTTTATATACTGCAGCCGTTGCTAAATTGTCCAGGCATCTATACCAGCTAAAATTTGTTTAACCGGCTATTCAGGCTTCATTGTACATGTGAGGAGTTATTAGGGATCGGAAGGTCACATGTGACACAAACGTGCACAGCAACCAGGGCATCTTCCATAAGCACCTATATTTAACAAGCCAGGGCTTCCATAAAATTAACTTTCTTTTCCTGCACAGTAGCTATAGCTAAACTGTAAAAATTTAAATTTTCATGCCATACGGTAGGTCACATACTTTTATTGTGTTAAGATATTAAGCCCTGATAAGAAAACAGATTTTATCATCAGGGAAATGCACAATTTTCATGAAAGATTGCCGAATCAGTTTGTGTAGCTAATGATCTGGAAAACAAAGACTTAGGGTAGGAATATCTCCTGTACATTCAGCTAAACTACAAAGTAAGAGAATTACAGCAACTTTTAGAAGGAAATGTTATCGCTGTTGATGAGTTTGCTGAACAAAAGCTGTAGTTCTGTAGATTCACTTTGTAAGCTATAGTGTAATAAACTTGCAATTGTATAAAACAATATAATTGTATATCAATACATAATGGTAGCTAATGACCTGCCTGCCTGCCTGCATTGCATCTTGGATAAAATATTTTACCTTTTATCAACATTTTCACCTTTTGTATTAGATATATAGCTAGCTAGTTGGTATTAAGATGCATGTAACCTGTGCTGTATAGCTGGGAAGTTGGAGAGTGAAAAGTTTGGTGTATTTGGAAAATCATCTGTGATTCATCAAACCAAAACTTATTACCTTATACTGAATAATATATCGTGACCAAACTCTTCTTCACCAAATACTCATAAGAGTAAATTTGCCAAACTTTCCTCCTATAGCTACAGTAGTAATTTATTTATGATACTGTTTTGTATGTATCTTTATAGGGACTGGTGGTGTGGAGTCAACAGACATTTCCACCAATTGCTCCTAGTGAAGTGGAAGGCTGCAAATAGGATGATGAATTCTGTAAATTTCTTGATAAAGAAAAACTATTATCTGGTAGATGATGGGGTTAACAAAAAATGATCACTGTATATTAACCAAATCAAACGTTTGTTGATATTAGCAACAATGTGCAATGAGACAGTACCTATAGCAATCTGTGTGTTCTCTAGTCACCTCCAATTGCTACTCAGCTTTTCTCGTCTCTGTGACTCCACTTCAAAGAGTTCCTACATACATGAATCATGAGCAGATCCTCGCTTTGTATCTCCTTATAGCTTCAGCATCCTTGCTATCTCGCTATACTCTCAGTTCTTCCACTTCTGAGAGAGCTTTTTTTAATTGGAACTATAACAAACTTATAAATTGATGATGTAATGGTAATAATAGCACCTTCAATTCCTCAGTTGTTTGTTCATATCTTGATTGCCACTGTAGCTCAGTATCTGATCATAACTTATCGATAGCTGCCTGAACCGTGGACTAGTATCAATATCATTTTATCATCAGTAGCTTCATGCAAATCTTGTGTCTCTAGCTACCTGTTGCTCTAAGTGGCTATTTACCTCTTCCAATCAGTTTAGCTTGCAGCTCCCGCTTTGCCTTTAAAGGAACCACAAGCAATAAAATTGTTTAAAAGCCTATGATTATAATAACCTGATCGTATTTTATAGACCTCTAATTCACTAATGGGAGTGTACTTTGCTAAAACCTCTTCCTAAAAATGGCACAGCTGTTAATTGCTAATTTTAAAACATTGTTATCATAGACATAAAGTAGTATAAACACTGATACGTATGTAGGAGAATAAATGGAAGGTTAATGGGAGGAAGCATCTGATAAAGACACTTTGAATATAATAATAGCTTTTAACATCTCAGCCTGTTACTGGCTGGCTTATTACAGCTGTATATTTAGTAAACAATACAGCAATAGCTAACTAAAAATTCTTGCAATATTATCGTGTGTGCCATGTGGAACCTTTAGTGCATGCAAGCTTTTTGTTGGCCTTTTCCAAGTGATGATGCACCTGTTAGAGATAAATGAGTTAATCTACATATAGAATGAAATTAATGATCAAATGTAGCATTAAAATTTTGTTGACGCTACAAGTGATGACTCACACCTTTTCCTTTTCTCTAAGTTCTGTTTTGCCTAGAGGACAGTTGGCTTCTAGATCTTTCACATTCTATAAGAGAAAGTTCCATTTTCCGTTTTCATTACACTGAAAGTAACGGTGTACCTCTCTTGAGAGATTCTACTCCATTATAGCCTTTAGAACTATTGTAGCTAGCTAATTGTGTGTTAGTGACTATGTGTACTTTGAATGAATGTTCTAAGTATTACACAGATGAAAACATCACGTAGAATACTGTTAATGTTAAGTTATTGCCATGTTATTGGTTGATTATAAGTGAGTTACCTTACATGCTGTATCACTTACCTATATAATTACCTTTTATGGGAACATAAAAAATTGTTTTGTAATGGTATAACTTACAGCCACTACAGAGGCCAACTTGTTGGATAATTGTAATCATGTCATCACTTATTTCCATTAAATAATTGAGATAACATGAATTAACTGACATATTACGGTATATATGTAGCTAATTAGTATAGCTACCTATAGCTTATGTAAATTCTTTGAAAAATCTTTTGTTAGGTCAAAGTTCATATATATAGCTTACTATAAAAAGAATATAGCGGACATCAGTGATTAAGGTAGTTGTAAAGATCGACAGCATTAGCTATAGCTATACCTGTGGGACTTAAGAAAGGAAAATGTTGTTAATTTGCTGTGTGATTGTGGCAGTCATTCAATCTAAGGTACCATATAAATTGCTTTCTGTATTAGTGCTGGTAAGACAGCTATGAGGTAGCAACATCTCTATTTCTGTCATATAGCTATAGCTGGCTGAATGTAAGTTATATGTATAATTTATAATTGCATAGTGTGGAGTAAACAGATATCTGAAGTTCCACCATGCAGTGCTCATCTCAACATGTGTTATATGCATTATAGTCGAGTTTGCATGAACTTCATAGCCAATGACCCTACTGTATAGCTACATAGCTATGTATATATCTGATATATAGCTAGCTATAAAGCTGCTTGCATCGTTAGATCATCACATTTTGAAACCTTGTGTTCATATATTACAGATGTGGCATAGCTGTCATACTCATGCATGCAGTCCTGGGAAAGCATTTCAATTGTATCTAGGCCTTTGGGAAGTCCTGGTGGGACATTACAGTCCTGCTTTGGATGGACAATATTATAGCAGTAAGTTAAATAAACCAGAAAGTGGCACAATTTCCAAACCACTATACCAACTAGCTACGTAGCTATAACAATCTGGACCTGGTGCACATGCAGAGTGAAACATTACTCTTACAGCAGAGCACCTGTCAAGTCAACTGAACTCATAGGCAGATGAGGAGTCCAGGATGGCAAAGAACCGCTACAACTGGAAATGCAACTATAGGCTGTATTTCTACAGATAGAGTCAGTAATGGACCTAGTGGAGGTGGACTTGTTTGCATCTCATCTAACAACACAGCTTCCCCACTTCTACAGCTGGAGACCAGATCCAGAAGCAGAGGTAACAGATGCCTTTATGCATGCAGGATTGGACAACTTGTCGGGGATTTGCCAACCCACTGTGGTGCCTGATACATCATTGCCTCACCAAGGTGACAAAGCAAGCAGCACATGTAGTATTAATAACACCATTGTGGAAAACCCAGTCATGGTTCCCAATGGTACTAGAACTTCTGGAGGACTACCCTAGAAAGATCCCGCAATGACAGGATCTAGTGTCAATGCTGGTGGGACAAGACTTTCTGATGCAACAAGGAGTACCTCAGGTCAGTTGTCTGCCCTATCTCAGGGAATCCTATATGCATCATGAGGACTTTCTTCATCAGCTTTGGATCTCATGCTTGTGTCATAGAGGGACAAAGCCAATTCCAACTACCTGTATGGTTCCTCCTTCTCTAGATGGTCTAGCTGATGTCGACAAAAGGGTCGAGATCCCTTTTCAGGACTTATAGAGGGTAAATTTTTTGACCAGTATTTTTTAAGAAGACTAGCTACCAGTATCCAGCACACATGCTATCTACAAAGAGCTAATGGATAGGGACTGCATGCTCCTTTTATAGGCACAACACATTTTTACGTAAATCTTATGACTCTTCAAAATGGCTGTAATATCCTTGTAATTATGCCAATTACATATTGATATTTCATTTCACCTTCTTCATGTAATTATAAGTACGTAGCATGCAGGTACCTTGTGCCCTGAACCATTCGCAAATGACATCTTGTACCCTAAACCATTTACAATTGTTGCACTAATGTAATGGCTATACAGGATTACACCTGTTTGTTTGGCATTCATCATGCGCATCATTACTAAGGATATGCCCACATCATAATATTGATGGAAAATGTTATATGAAGGAATTGAAAAGTAGCAGAATTTGTTTAACTGACTAATCAGGCTTCATTTTACATGTGAGGAGTTATTGGAAGCTCACACACTATGTAAACATGCACAACGACCAGGGTACATTCCATAAGCGCCCATATTTCTTCCATAAAATCTGTCAACTTTCTTTTCCTGTACAATATAGCTAAACCATAAAATTTAATTACCATTAAATTTTCATGCCATACGGTAGGTCACGTAGCTACTTTGATTGTGTTAAGGTAATAAACTCTAATGAGAAAACAGATTTTATCATCAGAGAAATGCACAATTTTCATGACAGATTGCATCAGTTGGTGTAGCTAATGAAGGTAAAATTTAAGGAAGAATTTAGTTTGCAGGTATACGTATGCTGAAAACTTTGGAGTTACATGTAGGGTATTTTTCTGGAAAACAATGCACAAAGTACTGGTTAATGTGTCTTGATAGATCTGCCAATGAAGAAGTGAAACCCCACATCCTACTATGCTGTGATGCTTGAAAATCTAGAAGGAATCTGGCAAACGGTCTGAGAATTGCATTCTGGAACAAATCAGTTTGTGCATGAGTAAGTGCCAACAAGCAGAAGACGACATTGATGACTTAGTGAAAGTTCTTAAAGAAAACATGTGTCTAAATATTCTATACCTCAGCATGAATGATTTTCTCAGGAAACCACAAAGGCAGCAATGATCCTCCAAAATTTCCGGTATTGCATCAAAGATGGAGAAAGCTCCCTAGCAGATGAAATATCTACATTTGCCCAAGCATTTAAACCACAGGTTTCTATATCAACTGCTAATAATTCCTCAGTGGTTGTTAACCAGACTACTCCACCTAAATCTCTGGGCACTAGGGTAGAATATCTCCTGTGCATTCAGCTAAACTACAAAGTAGGAATTAAGAGAATTATAACAACTTTTAGAAGAAAATGTTAGCACTGCTGATACAAAAAGCTGGAGTTCTAGATTCAATTTAATTTGCAAGCTAGTGTAATAAACTTGCAATTGTACGTTTAAACAATTTGTATATTATAATGGTAATGACCTGCCTGCCTGCATTGCATCTTGACATGATTTCAACAAATAGTGGCCTATAAAATATTATAAGTTATAGTTATATCACAGTACGAGTATGATATCTTAGTTATTACACGAGTCCAAGGCGAAGCCGAGGATGAGTGTTAATAACTAAGATATCATACGAGTGTACTGTGATGGGTTTATATTCCAATCCTTTGTTGCAGTAATTTACAAACACATGTAGTTTTAGTACTACAAATAGGTGCAACTTTCTTTGAAATTTTTCTCACTGGATGATAACTACCCAGCTGGATTATAACTACCCCAGCTGGATGATAAATGATAACTACCAGGAAGTAGTTATCATCCAGTGGTATTGTAGTTATCATCCAGCACTTTCCTTTGATGTATGGCTTTATTGGAATATAATATTTACTTATAATATATAAACATTTTTACCTTTTGTGAGTAGCTGTACGTATAATAATTATATAGCTAATTGGTATTAAGATACATGTAACATGTGCCGTATAGCTGGAAAGTTGGAGAGGAAAAGTTGACAAATTGTCTGTGATTCATCAAACTAAACCATCCATTTTTATGTATAATTATAATTACTTTCTCAGCTGAATATATCCATTCACCAAACTCTTCTTCACCAAACGCTCATGAGAGTAAATCCGCCCAAACTTTCCCACCATACAGTAGTAATTTATTCATGATTATTGTTTTGTATGCCATCCTATATAGGCACTGGTGGTGTGGAGTCAACAGACATTTCCACCAATTACTCCTAGTTTTCCTCCTCCTCCAACATCTAATCATGGTATAGTCAAATTGTAGCTATATTATAATCAGCAGTACAATATTACTGTCAATATCGTGACATTTATTACTCATAAACATTTGAATTTTATAGTACCAGTAAAATATTTCATCCTATGTTCACAACTATAGTGCTTGACTGTTAACTAAAACTGATATTGTAATAATATCGATTATAATGATATGATATATCGTAACATGAAATTTTTACTATTGCCCATCCCTAGCTGATAGACAACCACTTAAAGCTGATACATTAATTTATAAATTCTTAATTATTTGTTGTAGTAGCTATAACATTTATTTGACTGCTTTGCTTATTTGATTAAGCTATTTGTCTTGTTAGGTGTTCCTCCAGACATTGATGAGGGACCATTTATATCACAGCCACTCGATGTTTTGCCTGGAGACATGACAGTCAGCATAGGAACTCCTGTATATGTTGTTGATGGATTTAATGTTACTATTGTCTGTAATATTATTAATGGAACAAGCCCAATTACCATTATGTGGCTTCGTAATGGAGCACCTTATGCTGCTGGAGGAAATATATCTACTATTACAGTAACTGATTATAATGATAGTGATGTCTTCACTTGTAGAGCTGATAATATTGTAGGATTTGACGTGGAGAGTACTACTATAAATGTGTTTGGTAAGTAAATTCCATATTTTATCAATACAAGTTTGATTTGTTATATATAAGTTTGGGTTGGAATGTATGCCTGCCTTAAAGGAGTCTCAGAATGTCTTTCATGATAATGCGTCTCCAGAAACTTGTGGTAGACTAAGCTTTGGTAGTTTGGATTTTCATACATAATGACAAGAAATTTAACTTGAGATACATCACTTGTGACAATCGCCAAATTAAAAAAATTAACACAAATCAACAACAGCAACAACAACAACAACAACAACAACAATAATAATAATAATAAAAATACCAAAATATGCATTTAGCATTTATGACAGCTATGTATCTAGCTACTGGGAGTTACAGGGTATTTTCACAACTATGATTAGCTTGTGATTTGGCCTGTAGCTAGCTACTATCATTATTACCGTATGGCCTAAACTTTTCGAGGGTGAAAATTTTCGCTGATTTTGAGGTTTTTTTGACCGACCATGAAAATTTTATCCTCAAAATATTTGTTCTATACTACATTTCAATACTTTACTTCTGCAATCTACAAAAATTTTATCCTCGAAATATTTGCTCTATACTACAATTTAATACTTTACTTCTGCAATCCACGAAAATTTTATCACGAAAATTTCTTTTTAAAGGAAAAATCACTCAATCTCAAAATTTTTCACCCTCGGCTATATGGTATATAAAGGTGGCCAAGTGACAAAGCCAATCATAGTTGTGATAAACTAGTAAATAATAAAATATAAAATTTCTATTGTTGAACTAGCTAGCTAATAGCCTAAAAATATTTGTCATTCAAGTAAACAATTAAGCCTCTTGGCCTCATAATTAGTTGATATCACATGACATGCAATGCTAGTACTGCTTCTGGTTGGCCTCACACATTTTACAGCCAGGCTGTCACAGTTTTGTTTAAGTATGTATAATCCTCAAAAACCTTTAGGAGAATTAAGAAGTGTCTAGGAAGAAGCGAATCGATACTTCAGGATTTTCCCTTGTATTTCCCCAAGTAATAGATGTCCATTAACAATAATAGATTGGCTCCGACATATAATTTGTCTTTGGGCAGACGTACTGCTGGTTGGCAATGCTACATTCTGCAATGCTAGCGCTGCTTCTGGTTGGCCTCACACTTTTTATAGCCAGGCTGTCACAGTTTTTGTTTGTTAAAATACATATAGCTAATCCTAATTTATAAGAAAATTTTGACAAAACCTTATAAAATATGCAGGATAATTAAGAAGTATCAATAATAAACTAGAATCAATACTTCAGGATTTTCCCTTGTATTTCCCAACTAATATAGATGTCCATCAACGATAATTTGTGACATATGATTTGTCTTTGGCCAGGCATACTGCTGGTTGGCAAAACTACATTCTGTTTGTATGCCAATGGAAGAATAAATGATTTGTTAGTAATAGCTTTTTGCTAAACAAAAATAGCTTGATCATGACTGTAAAAAAGTGTTAGGCCAATCAGAAACAACATTGTAGCTATGTATAGTGACCAAACACTTTGATATCACAGGCCTGGAGGAATCAAAATGAAATTAGTCAGGCCATGTAATATCACAATGTAGAACATTGACTTGGATATGATGTTACATGTTTTAAGGGGCATGCAAAATGCATATGAACCATCAAGTTTATGAATTTATGACTTATTTCTTGTTATAAAAATTAGGTTGTTTAATTAGAGTATCCTACAAGCACTGTGACTGTTCTATTAGAGTATACTGATCTTTTATTGTGATGATATTATATAGCTTATGGGCTTACCTACTCCAAAGCTATACACATAGGTGATTGTTTTATTAGAGTGACTATTCAGTTAGAGTATATTGACATAAACTATCTATTAATAATTGGTTAGGCTCCAGCCTTACCAACTGGTTCCGCTGGCCCTATATCAAATAAGGCCAAGAAGTTATCAAAAATCACTTTAGCCATTTGAATAACATACAAGCAGTTTACAGGGCATTTTCACAACTATGATTGGCTTTATCACTTGGCCACCTTTTTTTAAAAATGATGGTATAAAAAAGGTGGCCAAGTGACAAATCCAGTGATAGTTGTGACAAGTTGATATTTTACCATCTAAAAACCAGGCGCTGTGTAAGTTAAACCACTGTTAATCCACTGCTATTTAATGCATTATAATATCATGTGTAAGTCACGTGAGCAATGACTCATCATTAGGAACACATAGCAATGCATACAAATTTGGCTTTACACTCCAGCACTTTAGTGATAAAGCTTTTTAAAAGTTGTTTTGATACTGTATAGGCCAGTCTTCTTTTATAAACTTCACAATCCGCATGGCATGTTCACTTTCAAAGCTGAAGCACTCCATCTTATTAGTAATGTACAGCTGGATAAGCGCCTTTTACTGTGTAATGAACAGCAAATACGGCATTATCTTACTCTTCTTTAGCAGTAACTCCCAACGTATTTTGTTACTAAGGCCATGTTCATCAATATCAACAGCAAATGTCATATAATAAAGAAAAACTGAAAGCAGTAGGACTTATTTAATGGTTATTCGGGTTACATTTCACATGAATAGTTATTTATAGCCTCAAGGCAGTCACACACACATACATACGTACACAGACAGACACACACACACTCACACTCACACACATAATTTGCAAACAAAAGCAATTTCAAGAAGCTATGCAAAGTCCTGGGAACGTGGTTTAAAAATGCCCTGCGAATTATTTGTACGCATGTCATTCAAGTGCTAGCTATGCTTTAAAGGATTTTTGATAAAGAATTTTAAATAATTATTTAATAAACAACCTCATAATTACTATTCTATGAAAATTAATAATTCATTGTTATGAAATCATTCAACATACACCATGCAGGTGTCGACAGGGGAGGATCCAGGGTATCCCAAAGGAAGTAAAATTAGGTAATATAATAGAGGTGGGTGCACCTGCCTCTATAGAGCTCTGTATATTACCCAAAAGATACAAATATTAAACACATTTTTATACTGAGATAAGAGCAAAAAATTGATTGCACAGTCAATTATTATTATTATAATTTTGGCAAAAAGGCAAAAATAGCCTGTACACCAAATCATTATTCAATAAAACAGTACATGTTGTCAGTCCAATACATATCCAGCTTCGCCTTGAAGTAATTTAAAGAGCATGTTTCAATAAAAGGTTGTGGTAAATTGTTCCATGCATTCACTACACGATGAGATAAAGGTGTTAATTATTTATGAAAATAAAAGTAACTGGATATGAATGAAAGATAATAGCTTCATGTGCAAAAATGATCGAAATGAGAAACTTGAGAAACATTGAATCTAGCTACGTATAAGCCCAACAATTTAAGTGGTAGGGTAAGCTTCATTGGCATAGCAGTAGTCAACCTATTTCTGCAGGTGTCTGCTTGATAGACCAAGCTTGCAGCATGTAGCTACATCATAGCTGTCCCTTGGTAATAATTAAATTCACTGTAGAGGTTATAAAAGTACCTGTTAGTCTGAGATCCCTATTAAATAGTTGCCACCATACTTGATATTATAACACCTCACTATACTTGCATATAGCTATACATATTATACTATAAACATTGCACTTATCTAGCAACTGAAGAGGATTGCTCAGTTACCATGGTTAGTGGAAAAGTTAGGCATAACCAACGAAGAAACAGAACAAGATTTAGGTTTTCATCTGATGGTGATCCAAAGGTCACTTATAGATGCAAACTTGATGATGGGGAGTTTGATGATTGTGAGTTTATAGCATTTATTGCTGTCTACAGCCAGCATACTGTGGCTTATATTATTGATATTTTTGTTTGTGAAGTGTAAGATAGGTATGTATATATCTAGTTCTGCATGCATGAAGTTCAATGTTTTATTACCAGTATGGTAAGTATATATAGCTACATAGTTCATCAGATTTTTGTACCGACACATTGATAGTTTCTGGTTAACAACTTTATTAACAGAACAAAAATTTGTGGATTGAATGACACTTAGTTACATAGAATGTTGTATAAATAATTTTATAGGGCTATTAGGGGGCACTGGGTCCATATTTTAAAGAAAGGTTAGCTAGAGCTTATACCTATTTGCAGTGTAGCTACATACATACTTTTAGTGTAGCTATAGCTAATCCTTATGCATTTTAGGAGGTATTTAAGGTGCAAACCTTACATATATACGTAGCTACAAATATTAGCTATAGTTTGTGGAAGGGACAGTTTCTTGGTTTCCTACATCAGAGAATCTCTAAGGTCAAATGCCAGGCCAAATGCCACTGTGAATGACCATTTAAAATGTATGCAGCTAGATAATGTTTATGTAGCTGCACAACTCCATATGATAATGATTTAGCTTTCATATAGCTACAACTAGTTGTAATATTACGTAGGTATGTGTATTTAGGTAAAACTCGTATGATCTGGAGAAACTTGAATAGAGGAAGACATACTATTGCTGTAGAAGCCTTCTGTGTTGATGATGAAGGGAAAAGATCTTCTACTGTGAGAAGAAATTTCAACTTTCGAATTCCTTAATCAGTTTCCCTTCATGCTGGCAATTGACTATAATTACTAGTAGTGTGTAATTCTTTGTTAGGTTTCTGCACTGAATTTGGATTTTGATTTAGTTGCTACTCTTTTATTTTTCATTTGACTTGACTTCATCATGCATTGTGTAGCTATAGTAGGTAGAGCATTGTACATTGTCAGCTATACAGATTTGATTACTAATCAGAAATGTTTATATATTAGCTAGATTGTTATAGCTAACTAAGCTAGTTGTATAATAATAACTAAAACATTCAAATAACTTTAGTCATACTTATAGCTATATGTATGTGATGAGCATTCAACCAAATACCTAGCTATAGTCCCTAGAAACAGAGTGCTAGTGGAATTGCTCTATAGGCTTGAATTGATGTTTCTCAATACTGTGATTATCTTTCTTATGCATTTATCCGCCTATACTTTCACTATAAACTTTCAATGGTGAAGTTGATAATTTTGACTTTGATTTCGTTGTCGAGTGTGGTCGCAATATTAGGGAAGGACTCGAAGTAGTGATTAGACCAGGTGTTAATAAGACTAGTGTGAAATTACTATTTTACCCATGTTGTATTATCTGTGCCTCTTGTGACATCAGATCCTGATTGCACTGATGACGTGTTGCATTAAATGGAAAAGTTTTCAATCCCTTGTTTTATTGTTAAAATGTGAAATGAAATTTAAAAATGTGTAATTGATAATCTTACCATTCAATTAATATAATGAAACAAAAAATTACCCTGTCTCCCTCCCTTTAAGAAGGCTTGGCATGTTTAATCGCCACTTTGTTGCCTTTCTTGTCAATAATAAATGGCGAAAGGTGGCCAAATGATAAATAAGTCTAACTTCCATGTTCTGATCAGTTAAAAGACAAAGTTGCTGTCAGTAGTAGTTAGCTATAGCTATTGCAATAGTACAGTAACATAGTTATGTACATTATGTATTATGAGAATTCAAGTCATATAGGTACGTAAATAGTTTTGTGGATCACTTCATTTTTCCTATTATATTTTCTGTTTATATCCTTGCAGCAAAAACTGTAAGAGTGCAAATTTTACATATTTATTGTGACAGCATAAGTATGTATTGAAATATACAGAACATAGCTATACAGCCACCTATAAACAATGGAACTGTGAAGCTACTTAGGGTGTTCATGTAATGGGTATAATTAGACACCCTGACTTGTACCCTGATACCAATTAGTCTTGCATTGCTAAACCCTCTTTGCATAGACGCCTATCGATTGGAGATCATAAGTGCTGCACTACAAGGGTCTAGTACTGTTTACAGGTCCTGAGCAAACAGTTTTTGTTGGGTGCTAATAGCTAGGTGTTCATAAGATCATGTGTAAAAATCCACTGCCAAATACAAGCACATATGCTAATTCATTACAAAAACCCATCATTACCAAAAAAGTGTGAAGAAACATATTGTGGCCTGACTGTGAATAGTATCAGACCCCGTAGCTCAACTGAATGCTTATAACCCCCATGCCAATTGATAAATGCCTGTCCAAAGAGGGTTTGGCATAGTGAGACAATAACATGTGGATAAAATGTAGCATACAACAGTCATGTGATCCCCTCATGTGACCTTACCTATTGTATAGTATTTACATGTTATGTATTTTGACTTTGAGAAAAACATGAAGTACATTTTTATTAAGTAGCTAGTCACCCACCCTTGTAATTAACACACCCAATGGGTTTGTTACCTTCTGCATCTTCAAGTGGGCACTTGTATCATCTAAATTAATAACCTGCTTTAATAATGATAAATATTATTTTGACCATATCAAGCATGGTCTTATCTAGTCTTGCAAGCCAGACTCACTTTTCCCACCCCCATGTAAAATGAGAAGGTGAATCTGGCCAACCATGTGCAACAAAATTTCCCTCAGTAGCTAGTACACGTTAATCTGCTTTATCTTTACAGAAGAACTTCAGTGAGCTGGTGAATAACCTAAAGAACCACCCGCCTTGAGTAGCCTCGGATTGTGGGATCCCACGCCTGCTCGAAATAAACGAGACATGACCATGCACTATATACCCATGCTTACGTATACCAAACTAACAAGTGTACCTGCCTGTTGTGCAGGGTGTAAGCCGTGTAGCTAAATGCATGTTCATGTGCATGCAGATCATATCACACTATCTAGCCACTATATGATCTCCTATAATATTATGCCCATCTAGTCTCCTATGCAGTGGCATAGCTAGCCTATTGTGATTGGTTGGGCACCACTTTATATAGAACTCATTGAGTGTGTGCGTGTGTGTACGTGAGTGTGTGCGTGTGTGTACGTGAGTTTGTGTACGTGAGTGTGTGCGTGTGTGTACGTGAGTGTGTGTACGTGAGTGTGTGTGTGTGTGTGTACGTGAGTGTGTGCGTATGTATACGTGAGTGTGTGTGCGTACGTGAGTGTGTGTGTGTGTGTGTGTACACAGTTAGTGTTATATCAAGTACATAATTATAGCTAATTAGTATAGCTATAGCTTATGTAAATTCTTTGAAAAATCTTTTGTTAGGTCAAAGTTCATATATAACTGATAGTAGTCAGATTATGCCAGTAGGTGATAACACTCTTGATATAGTCTTACAGAACACTAAACAAGGTACAACTAAACATTGCTTTTACAACTAGACCATACAAGACAATGAGTATTAGCTACATACTACAAGATAAAAACTATTATGGCCAATACACAGAAACGATACAACTATTATAGCTACTAAGGAAATGAGTGGTACAATAACTACCCAATAATAAATTCTTAGTACGTAAATGTACACAAAACAGCTCATACACTGTTTATAATGTTTATGCTAAACAAAACAGCCTGGCTGTAAAAAAAGTGCGAGGCCAATCAGAAGCCACAATGGCTATAAGCGACCAAAATCTCTGATATCAAGTAAGGCCAAGAAGTTGAACATTTTATTAAGAATCCTTTTACTTGAATGACATACAATAGTTTACAGGGCATTTTCACAACTATGATTGGCTTTGTCACTTGGCCACCTTATAAAAGATGATAGTACAAAAAGGTGGCCAAGTGACAAAGCCAATCATAGTTGTGAAAATGCCCTGTAAACTATTGTATGTCATTCAAGTAAAAGGATTCTTAATAAAATGTTCAACTTCTTGGCCTTACTTGATATCAGAGATTTTGGTCGCTTATAGCCATTGTGGCTTCTGATTGGCCTCGCACTTTTTTTACAGCCAGGCTGTTTTGTTTAGCATATCACTGCTTTTTGTAAATAGATTACAATTATAAACAAGTCCTGACAAGAAACCTTATATGAAGTATGCAGAGTAATAAAAATTTAAAGGGGAGAGGAGCTGGAAGTTAATACTTTAGGTGTTTCCCCGGCTTGTATTTCCCCCAAGTAGCTAATGAACATATATAGTACGTATTACTATAATTGTTAGCTATGTATATAGGTGGAGAACAGTGAAGAACCTCAATGAAGGCTACATCATTGCCATCATGTCCTGTACTGTTGATTGATCTACAGGAGAAGATATATTATAATGCTATAAATAAATTTTGTGCATGCTAACAGGACAGTGGTCTCCTATTTATAATGTGTGGCCACTGTTCACCTTGTGTTGTTTGGTATAATTATCTTGCATGGCACATAAGCATGAATAATCATTAAAGGCTAATTTTGACAAACTGAAGTGTCACAATTTCTTTAAACTTATCCTGAAGATTCATATATCAATATAGTTTGTGTATCTGAAATTTTATTCAAATGATTTAGAGGGAGTCTGAGTTATGGAAACTATCAACATGCAGTGTAAAAGTATCTCTCAAATATAGTTAGGTATTTGCTTTATGCTGAAAGTTGTTTTTCTGGTAGAGCATACATAGGAGAAGTGTTGATACAAATTTGGTTGAAATCCATGCAGAAATGAGTGAGTTATTAGACAAATAAGTGTGAGTGTTTTAAATAGAAATTCCGGAATTCACGCGCAAGCGCACAAAAAGTGTGCGATGAAAATGAAAGAAAGAAAGAAAGAAGAAGAAGAAAGAAAAAAAAAACGACGGGCGCCTAAAATATTTTTGATTACAGGAAGGAGTTTATAAGGCGCGTACGGAAAACTCGTGTCATGGATATCAAACGACTTCAGGTCAACGATTATTCATACATTGAAGGTACTATTTGTTTAGTAAACGAGTAAGTAGGTGCCAAGGGGATGGTTTTTCGAGCGTGGGCGCACGAACGGGTGCCATAAAACTCGCAATGGCTGGTACTTAGGATTGGTGGCGCCGACTTCCTCCATTGTCGGGTTACTAATTCTATATGGTTAGAACGTTCTGAGTCCTGAATAACTAGGCGATAGCTGTCGTGGCGGCTTAGTTACAGCGTTTTCAAATTTCAGAGCGGTGCTACGTGTAAATAACTCACTCATTCGTCGCGTACGGCTGCTTCTTCTTGGCCTCGCGACTCACTATCGTGAGTCTTGATTAGTTCTTGGTAATGATGTGACATTATTACCACAATAATTTACCAGCTATAAAAAGAATACAGCAGACATCAGTGATTAAGGTTTACATGCCTGTGGGACTTAATATGATGTAATTAACTTATTAGGAACCACATGGAATCTGATTTGCTAAAAATGTCAGGTCATGCAACTACACAGATTAAATTCGGACCACAGCACAGGCTGAATGGCTATATAAGGCTATATAATAATAATGTAGCTACGAAGTTCAAATGAATATCGTTAACTGTGTGGCCGGAACAAGAAATGCATTCATGTCCCGAAGTGATAATACCATTGGTAGTCTCGCGTAGCCAGACCCTTTTTGTCGCAGGGCGCTTATCGATTAGAGATTATAAGCGCCCGCTCAGAGAGACTATGGTAGGGCTGGCATTGCTATAATTTAGCCTGATATCTAACCTCAGTTCTAATTCTGGCTTAGCTGTTGAAAGCTACGTATCAAATAACTTTTCCAGATACAAATCCTCCAACTTCCAACTGATGTCATTTTGATACGTAAAATTTCGTATTCCATAGTGCACCTGATAGGTTTCACCTCGCAACTGTCGAGTTGATTGCCGGATTTGAGTTGGATCAATGAGATGGCTCGTCTAGCTATATACTTGTTAACAGCATTGGATTTAGTAAGTTTGATTTGGTTATATCTAGCGTGATTTTTGTAGTACACTGAGTAGCCTGAGGTATATCATAAGTGCGAGGTAGTTTATTGTGGCAGCTAGGGCGGCTATATATATTTGAGGGGGCGGTGACACAATCAATTCTCTTTTATACCATAGGCGATTTTAAGGGGTCTGGGGGTACAGCCCCTCACCCCTACCCTATTGAAAATAAGTGAAAAATCTTACAGTATAGCTACAACACTGATGGTAAATTAAACAGTGAGTCTATAGAGTCTAGTACATGTTTCTAGGACATACTGGCATGATAGCTATACTTAATTAAGGAGCAAACTTCACACAAAATTTACATTTCTGAGTGAAGTAGTATAACTTCCTTGGTCCCCTGACAAGAAACTAAGCCCCCTGTATCCTAGTTCTAGAATTATCACTGGTTTTTACACGTATAGCTACACCTTAAAATTCTACTAGTTTGATTATGTCACTGATGTATAAGGGCCCTCTCCGCTTTAAAGCGTGTGTCATGTTATACCATCTTGATAACACAGTGGTTAGCCCCCTCAGTCAAAAATATAAAAGGATAAATGTATTGTTATACATAGAACACTAATTCTATATAAAAGGATGGATGTGTTGTTATAGAACACTAATTCTTGTCCATTTAATTGCATCAAGTAACAATTTATACTAAAGGGGTAGCGGCTATGCATTGCACTCTAAATCTGGCATTTCTGTACTTGACAGAATAAAACATCCCATAGCTTCTGAGGGCTACACCCAATAACCCCTACTTTAGAGATCCACTGTACTAGCTGTGCTTAGCTCCCCTCTCTAGATCTGCCTATGGCTGGGTAGCATAACTATATCACTCTCCTTCATGGGATTCATCATGAATTTTTGATCATTGTTGCTGTTTTCACAGACTAGCTATGGGGAAGTACATTATGTAGTGAATGATGGAGGTTATGTACATGCTGAGAATATAGATCTAACTAGATATAAAATCTATAAAGTCTGGGATGTTGAAACCTCTCGGGTACCTGACCATGGCACCGAGGGATGCTATAGTTTCCCAGTGAATAAGTCTTGCGATTAGCAGTGCAGCCTCTATTAAAATATCCTTTCTTTCCACAGTTAAGGGGTTTATCACAAACATTATCCCATGGCTATAAACCTGTGAGAAGGCTTATATATAGCTTGTTGACAGGGATGCAGAAAAAATCATGTCGCGATACTCTTAATCAGTATGCACTTTACACATGCAGTCTGCTATACACCAGACTACATATGAAGACAGGCCATACTGGAACGAAATTGAACAAAAATGATTTATTACATTATACATGTGATCTGTTAGACTACACCCATGAGAATAATCTTCAAAGCATAGTGCTTGAATATCTTGATCCATAATATAATATCTCTGTGGTGCTTAGCCCTATTGAAGCACAATTAAATACTGGGCTTCAGTTTATGGCAACATAAATTTTGTTCTACAATGTCTGCAGTGAATGGAAAAGAATGACAGTGAACTTGAACATACTATGCACCATGTTTATTAATGTCTTGCATAATAAGTAAAATAGACTGTACATGAGCTTGTGCATGATATTTTTATAGGCACTGGTGATATGGGGTCAGCAGACACTTGCACCAATCACTTCAACCTTTCCCCCTCCTCCAACCATGAATGCTGGTATAGTCAAAATATTATTATTTCATTATTTTAATTTTAGTTTTTAAAAATTGCATTTAAAAACATAGGAACAACACTCTGGCAATGAATAATTTATACAAGACTAATACAAAAATGTCCATCAAAAGTATGTACATAATTATAGCTAGAATTTAAAAAATCTTGTGCCAGTGTTGTTCCATATATCCTATTGCATTTTTCCTTGGGTTTTTTAGGTAAAACATGTAAATTTACATGCAGTCTTTTATTGTGTCATTCCTTAGTAGCTACTAGAATAATAAAAAATTGAAAATTTAAATGGTGAGTAGGGAATATAAATTATTATACAAAATCATCACCAGAATCAATCTCAGAGCATTTAATTTTCAAAATTTTCCTGGGGGGGCATGCCCCCAGACCCCCCTGTAGGGATCGAAGGGATCCACTAGTACAGTGCTACAAAAAGTAAGGAAACAAGAAATAAGATTCTGGCACGAATGAACACTAAAGATTCTGGCAAGAGATAATTTATAAAAGTTTAATCCCTACTTTTGGCTCATATTAGTCATTATAGTACATTTGCCAAAAGTAGGGATTAAACTTTTATAAATTATCTCATGCCAGAATCTTCAGTGTTCATTCGTGCCAGAATCTTATTTCTTGTTTCCTTACTTTTTGTAGCACTGTACTAGTGGATCCCTTCGATCCCTACTCATCATTTAAATTTTCAATTTTTTATTATTCTAGTTTGTAAGCTTTTTATAGGGCATTATAATAATCATTCAGGTGCCTATATAGCAGCTACACAAAAATATACAGGCGCTAACATAATTATGGCTTCTTTACAGGCGCTTGTTAACAACCTGCTTGTGTGGCAAAGCAGCTGTGCAAGCAAATTACATCCTTTAAAAACAGCGAATATATTTGTCCAGCTGCTTGTCGATGTTGACTGGTGTGTGTTTCAGTTGAATTAGTTTAGTTATAATTTATGGAGTCGTATAGTGTATAGTCGTTTTCAAATAGTTGTTAGTTATCAAGTAATGTAACAGTGGATGTGGCGTAAGTTGATGCTGTGTGTTTTTGTGTAATGGGATAGCAACCACGTGTGTGTATGCGCATGCGTAATATTTAAGTATTGTAGCCTAGAATGCTTCTAAGCCGTTAAACAATATTCCTCTGACAACATCGAAGAGATATGCAACATTCCATGCATGAAGCGATTTGTAACTATAAAACGGCAGGCGCGCATTATTGTACCTGTTTACACCTTGTATGGAATGTTGTGGTCATGCTGAAATTGTTTACGCATTCCAATCGATAGAGAAGAAAGTAAAGAAAGGAAGTATAAAGGAATCACCATGGCGCAGTGGATAAATCGTCTTCGGAACAACAGTTTCGTAAATGGGAAAGGATAACCTTTGCCGTGCTGAATTTCTGGAGCCGTACACCTAGCGGAACCCGGTCTTACGGCAGGCTGGCAGGCCGGCAGACGAAATCCAGGTGATTTTTGAATTTTTTAAAATTCACTATAGATCGAAATAATCGATATTTCGCTTTGTTAAACAAATGTAAAGCATTATTATAGCTGTGCCAGTGCGTTTAAGTTGGTTTTTTCGGCTAAAGCGCATTGTAAGGTGGGTTTCTAGATGTGCGAAAATTCCACATTCCATACATTCCTTATCGATCCCTACTATTAAGTACTACCGTACTTAATGATACTATGATTAATAAGATTGCAGTCAAGCTTGATATCAAGTAGTCCACTCAATCCTACAGTATAGCTTTAATAGTTAGGGGTGAGAACGAGTATAATTAGTTGAAAGTGAGAAATATTTGCTGAATTCCACTGACACACGGTGGTGATTGATATCATGAAGAAGTGAGACCACAAAATGTGACTGTCTCTGATGAAGAGAAGGCCACTTTAACTGATGCAAACAAGAATCAGATGACTTTGTCCATCCTCATATGGATTGTTTCCATATGCTGTCACAAACCCAGTGAGCAGCATGATGCTGAACATTCTCCAAACATGCAATGTCACCGGGAAAGTGCAAATACCAAAGCAAAGTTGCATATTCCAAAACAGGACGAACTATGCACTTGTAGGAAACAGCTTTAATTGCGGATGAACAGGCAATCTCAAAAAATTAAGATAGCGAGAAGCTTTGGCCGTAACATATTTAACCAAACTTTCTATAGCAAAGTAGCATGAAGTACATAGCTGTACTTCATGCTACTTTAAAATGTTTGGAAAAACTGAGAGAAATTGCTTAATATTATAGCCATAATCAAGTACTATCCAGACACAGTAACAACATAGTTACAGATGGCCAGGTCTGCTTTTACTAATAGCATTTTGTTGACCCTGTAAAGCAATGAAGAGTTACTGAAGGGCATTAATAAGGTGGCATAGGGTGCCAAGCTGCTCCCAATGTCCACCTCAGCTTGTGCTAGGGCCACTGTGATCAACTATTGAACATACAGCTTGGCTGCCTCTGTCTACTGGCAGTTATAACCAACCCACCATCACCCTCCCCACACCCTTCCCACATGCTCATCCTTTATATGCAACATTCATGATATTCCGAAAACATTCAAAGCCTCTCAAAATCAACGATTTCGACTACGTAGCTGCCAACTTTGTTCATGTAATGCTAGCTACATATAAAACTAGTTGCAAATCTAGAGTGATTAATATTATATACAATTAAGCATACAGAGTCTTGAATAATTAAAATTGGTATTTGTGACAATACAGCCAGTTTTCAGGCACTAACAGTACAAGATTAGCTGTGATGCATAGCCACGCTGAGTTCACCCTATCATGAAGCAACTACAGTAAAAACCCAACTAAACTGCTACTGTTCTTGGCTTTGTATTGTTAATTTGCTAGATTGTAAGTCAGTGTGAAAATAGTCTGCATTAGCTATACATTGCTGATTCTTTAAATAGCTCTCCTGTGTGTTAACACATTACAGTATAACCGATAACACATCAGTACAATAGCTGGTTCAATATTTTCCAACATACAAATTATATTCTGTATAAGCAACAATGCAGTCAAATGATTGGTGTGCTATAGTTAGCATTTATCCTATGGTGATCATGAGAGTGGCTGATAGCCATTAATGTGATATACATGGATAGTCACTTTACGAAAGTTTGTCCATAGTTGCAAGTAATATCATAAATGGCTTCCGTATAGCAAAATTGTATGCTTTGTTATATGAGTATTTCATCAGTAGAAGTTTTGTTACAATGCCTCTAAACATTGCTATGTTAGCAGGAGGCAAGGAGGAAGGTACGTATAGTAGAAACATGTAGCCAGAGTGGATAGATTTCATTTTCACAGTCAGCGAATTATTGCTAAGTATTAGCAGGTTTTGTGTTGGCAGCAAAATCCTTTTCCCTTGAATAGAGTGAGTGACAAGAGAGTGCTAAGATGATGGTAGCTATTGGGCAGTAGCTACACACTTAATATTTCATTGGCATATGTATGTATGTTACAGCTTTGTTTAGAGAACATGACCTTTGATGGTTTTAAAGTAGAGCACTTTTTCTTGTTGGACACAGTAGAACCACTCTGATTTTAAGTGTCTTTTGCCATAGTATTTCCCAACCACCTTCTTGTTATTTTTAAAAAATCAGTATCCAATTTATGTCAAAAGAATATAGCTAACGGACAGCTGAACTACAGCAAAAATTGAAATCATGCCACTCTTTTTATTTGCCACATGGAAGTTGTTTTACATCATGTTTGTGACCTGTTTGCAACTACTCTGTACAAGACACAATTTGACAATTTGTCTCTCTGACTTATTTAATTGCTCTTGTTTTTTATCTATTTTATTAGATGTTCCACCAGACATTGATGAGGGGCCATTTATACCACAGCCACCTACTGTTATGCCTGGAGACATGACAGTTACAATAGGAACTCCTACATATATAGTTGATGGATTTGACGTTACTCTTGTCTGTAACATTGCTAGTGGAACACGCCCAATTACCATTATGTGGATTCGTAATGGAGCATCTTACCCAGCTGGAGGAAATCAATCTATTATTATAGTACCTGATACTGATTATAATGATGGCGATGTCTTCACTTGTAGAGCTGATAATACTATAGGGTTTGACATGGAGAGTACTACTATAAATGTGTTTGGTAAGTGAAATTTCCATATTTTCATTCATAGTAACATACAATTAATACAAGTCAGTCTTATTGCATAATTTCATGTCAATGATATAAGAATTGAAATATTGACAACTTTACTGAAATCTGTGTTATTAAGTGGTAATGAGTTACACAGCCAAGTAAAGTAGACTTAATTCATGCATAGTCATAAAGCATGCCACCACCACATTGAGTATTGCAAGCATGTAATAAAACACCAAACTGAACTGTTACTAAACCTTTTAAATACTGGGCTCCATAAAACCACTTACCAGTGATCTTCACTATGTCTTCCAACCTAGGATGTTAATCCTTTTCTAGCTTCTACTTATGGATTCTATAGGACATTCTAAGTCTAGACCTATCACTGGTTTTTACAAAAGTTTCTTGACATAAATAGTATCATGCACTTATGATATAGTTTGGTCTTTCTCTAAATCAACTTTGTGGGTTTGTAAAATTTCAGGCTGAACCACCTCTGTAATATTGTATGGCTCATGTGTCCTTGACTAATTAAGGTGTGAATTTTATGTTTTACATTAGCTAATAACATTGTACTGCATAGCATATGTGAGAGCAACACTGATTGTCAGCCTTGTTTGAAATTTATATTTGTTTTAATGTATAGAAGCCATTCATATCATTTTCATAAGTGACTATGCTAATGTAACACATAAAAATTCCTCCAAACTGTTTTTATTCAACCAATAAAGTTATGATACCTTTAGGAGAAGGGAGACTTATCAGACAAAGAAATTAAAGACGATGGTATCGTTACAGTTGGAGTTGGAATTGCCATACAATATGCTCTATATAATTCCCACTCAAGTCACATTAATCACCTAAACTAAAGTATGCATGCAAGTACCACACTTAGTGCTTTTTATACATGCAGCTATCTACTTAACAGTAGTCAGACATCATACCACTGTTACTGTTCATTACATAATTTTTGAGACCTATTAAAATCAGGTGATACTTGTCTTTATCAGGTGGTCATAATATAAAGGTTATTGATAAGGTGTGTCATTGTACACATATCCGGCTCATTGAGTAGCTAGCTATAATTAATAGTCTGATTTCCGGGTAATGATGTAGTTTATTTTTGCATTTCACTATCTCAGTAAAGTAACTCTTACTCTTTTAACAAGCAATCTAAGAAAGTAAGTAAGGCCTCAGTCCCCGCCCTTAGTTTAAACATCCTTTGAATTTTGTTCCATATGTGTAGAGCTTGTCTTTGCTCTTCATACTTTAATGTCACGGAGTCACCAAATAAAATATGATTAAGGTGCTTAATTTATAAACCTTCTATGACTGTTTTAAGTTACAGAAGATACTTCACATTTGTATTAAAAGAATACCCAATACGTAAGTTAACCACTTAGCTATAAGGGTTGACAGTTATAAGTGATGAAACTATAAGAACTAATTCGGAATGTTCAAGGAATGTAAATTAGGTCCTTTTGAACATTTTTACAGCTTAACGTGACTTTTGATAATATTTGCAGTGCATTATCACTTTGTATAGAAGTCATTATTAGACCATCATCTTTTCCAAATCATTCTGAATCAAGAGAATGGAAACACTATAATATTACCTAAACAATATTCATTTCTATTGATTCCAGTATAGCAAAATTTGTATAGATTACTTGACAGTTGATATTTTGATGAATAGTGTGCCTGTATACACGCTAACTAACTACATGTATCGGAATGCATCAAAAACCCCTTAAATTGATGAGGTAATACGACTAACACGCAACCCATGTATTTCTGTAAGACAGTTGGTATTTTTGATGAATAGTGTGCCTGTATACACGCCAACTAACTGCATGTATCAGAATGCATCAACAACCCCTTAAAGTGACAAGGTAATACGACTAACATGCAACCCATGTATTTCTGTAAAACACGCAATCATTACGTAACAGTTGGATTAATAACTACCCACTCCAGGTTTTGTTTATATAGCACAAGTTTATAAACTCCTATTATGACTGCTGTCACTATGGCTACTGTCGCTATGACTTCTGTGACTATCACTAGTTACTATGACTACTATGACTATGACTACTATGACTATGACTACTGTGACTATGACTACTGTGACTATGACTACTATGACTATGACTACTATGACTATGACTACTGTGACTATTGTGACTATTGTGACTGTGACTATTGTCACTATGACTATTGTGAATTTGTGTTGTTTGCAGAGCCACCACAAATTCTACCTATTCCTTTCCCAACTCCTCCACCTGGTGAAATGACAGTCAGTACTGGTCAACTTATGAATGCTACTATTATTACACTTGGCACAGATGTTACTATTTACTGTCCATCCAGTGGTATTGATACTCCTAGTATTGAATGGTTCAGAAATAGTGTAATGGTTGTGGCTGGTGGTCGGTTTACAATCTCTACAACAACATTACCTGGAGCAGTCATTACTAGTGTTTTAAGAATTGATGATTTTCAAGGATCAGATGCTGGTACTTATACCTGTACTGCTACCAATGTAGTGGGTTCAGATGATGGAGGTACTAAGTTGCTAGGAGGTTAGTTGTTACAGGCTACATATTTCATTTCATTGTTATGTCAAATTTGTTGTAACACCTTCACACAATTACATCAAAGGATGCAGGTGTGGATATCAGCACACTTGGCTGTGGTATAACCAGGACATCAAAGTGTATAAGTGTGGCATAATCTGATGTCACCTATTTGAAGTGTTCAACAACTTTAACTTGGTCTTTATATAGTCACACCAATGCAATATCGATTGTAGTTTTTAGTTTTTTAAGCTGATTATTAATTGCCATTTGCTCAATACAGTTTTGTTTTTAATCTAAAAATGTTTCTAAAGGCTATCTGTTATCTATTTCAAGCTTATAAGCCGAAGCATAACTAAGCGCCATTTGAGCTGAGTTGCTCACGTGACAAAAATAATATATTTACTGTGTGACTGTATGTATATTAATCTACTTTAGTTACAATACTCACCATTATATTAAGCCCATTATAAGTCTTGCAGCTTTATAAAAAGTTGTGGTAAACCCACAATCACTGCCACTACCATGCAAGAATGTCATGACAATGATAAAATAGAGACCCACAATGAGTACTCATTACTATATAAAGAGGCTGAGAGTTTAGCATCAAGGCCATCCAATTGGTAGTGATGTGTGATATTGAGTTTTTATAGACTATACGATATCAATATAATAATTACTTTACAAGTTCAATATCAATACAATAATAATATCTGCTATATGTACCAAGTACCAACTGCCAAGTAAATGATTAATTACTCTAAGGGTTTGCTACTGCAGGTTTTTATAAATCCTTGCTAATTTCAGTGGAAAAGTTTAATATTTTTTACAGCAAACTCATCGAAGGTATGATATTTGAACAACTTTACATGGAAAAATCTTTAAACGATAAATTGTTTATGTAAAGTAAAAATCGATAATGAAATCGATACGGTATCATCGATTATTGCAATGTGGATAAAAGAAACGATATATTGCGCATCATTACCAATTGGTGTCCTCTATAGGTACCATTCTTTTAATTGTGACATCACAGTGGCAAGATGCCCTCCAGAAAAGCAGACCAGTTCATATTGGACAATAGAGACCGAGGGGTCCTTCATTCTTTGAAATGTCGTTGATCAACTCTGAAATTTATTTGAAATTTTTTATTACAATAAATTTTGAAATTTGAAATCTTATTTTTGGTTATGTTTGGATATTGGAAGTCATTGTGTTCGGGAAATTTAAAATTCAGCCTAAATATTAGCAAATTTTAAATGTTGTTGACAAATTTGAGGAGTGAAGGACCCCAGTAGAGACACTGTGCATGGGGTTGAGTTTCTCAAAGTTGGGGGCTCTTCCCCTCCAGCTCCCCAGTCCTCATTCCGCTGCCACCAATAATAAGAGTTGAAGAAAGTTTAAATACATAGTTTCTAAGATCAAGATTTATCCTTCAAATTCCAAAAAGAGTTATAGCCATGCAGCCTGTCATCAAAATTTTACCAATAATTTTAATGGCTCAAAACTTTAGCTAGCTACATGGCTACCTATCAATTATTTGCACTACTATAGTAAAAGACACAGCTACTAACTGCATAAGTATACAGCTAGCTATTATGAAATTTTGGGGTTTTTTAGGTAAAACATGTAAATTTACATGCAGTCTTTTATTGTGTCATTCCTTAGTAGCTATACTGTGATTAATGAGATTGCAGTCAAGCTTGATGTCAAGTAGTCCACTCAATCCTACAGTATAGCTTC
Source organism: Nitrosopumilaceae archaeon (assembly GCA_965207375.1). Lineage (GTDB taxonomy): Archaea > Thermoproteota > Nitrososphaeria > Nitrososphaerales > Nitrosopumilaceae > JAWVZS01. The sequence continues at coordinate 351,545 of CBDBMG010000001.1, forward strand.
AATAGTTAGGGGGTGAGAATGAGTACGTATGACTAGTTGAAAGTGAGAAATATTTGCTGAATTCCACTGACACACGGTGGTGATTGATATCATGAAGAAGTGAGACCACAAAATGTGACTGTCTCTGATGAAGAGAAGGCCACTTTAACTGATGCAAACAAGAATCAGATGACTTTGTCCATCCTCATATGGATTGTTTCCATATGCTGTCACAAACCCAGTGAGCAGCATGATGGTGAACATTCTCCAAACATGCAATGTCACCGGGAAAGTGCAAATACCAAAGCAAAGTTGCATATTCCAAAACAGGACGAACTATGCACTTGTAGGAAACAGCTTTAATTGCGGATGAACAGGCAATCTCAAAAAATTAAGACAGCGAGAAGCTTTGGCCATAACATATTTAACCAAACTTTCTATAGCAAAGTAGCATGAAGTACATAGCTGTACTTCATGCTACTTTAAAATGTTTGGAAAAACTGAGAGAAATTGCTTAATATTATAGCCATAATCAAGTATTATCCAGACATAGTAACAACATAGTTACAGATGGCCAGGTCTGCTTTTACTAATAGCATTTTGTTGACCCTGTAAAGCCATGAGAGTCATAAAAGAGCCTGTGGGGTTACTGAAGGGCATTAATAAGGTGGCATGGGGTGCCAAGCTGCTCCCAATGTCCACCTCAGCTTGTGCTAGGGCCACTGTGATCAACTACTGAACATACAGCTTGGCTGCCTCTGTCTACTGGCAGTTATAACCAACCCACCATCACCCTCCCCACCCCCTTCCCACATGCTCATCCCTTATATGCAACATTCATGATATTCCGAAAACATTCAAAGCCTCTCAAAATCAACGATTTCAACTACGTAGCTGCCAACTTTGTTCATGTAATGCTAGCTACATATAAAACTAGTTGCAAATCTAGAGTGATTAATATTATATACAATTAAGCATACAGTGTCTTGAATAATTAAAATTGGTATTTGTGACAATACAGCCAGTTTTCAGGCACTAACAGTACAAGATTAGCTGTGATGCATAGCCACGCTGAGTTCACCCTATCATGAAGCAACTACAGTAAAAACCCAACTAAACTGCTACTGTTCTTGGCTTTGTATTGTTAATTTGCTAGATTGTAAGTCAGTGTGAAAATAGTCTGCATTAGCTATACATTGCTGATTCTTTAAATAGCTCTCCTGTGTGTTAACATATTACTGTATAACCGATAACACATCAGTACAATAGCTGGTTCAATATTTTCCAACATACAAACTATATTCTGTATAAGCAACAATGCAGTCAAATGATTGGTGTGCTATAGTTAGCATTTATCCTTACCTATGGTGATCATGAGAGTGGCTGATAGCCATTAATGTGATGTACATGGATAGTCACTTTACGAAAGTTTGTCCATAGTTGCAAGTAATATCATAAATGGCTTCTGTGTAGCAAAATTATATGCTTTGTTATATGAGTATTTCATCAGTAGAAGTTTTGTTACAATGCCTCTAAACATTGCTATGTTAGCAGGAGGCAAGGAGGAAGGTACGTATAGTAGAAACATGTAGCCAGAGTGGATAGATTTCATTTTCACAGTCAGCGAATTATTGCTAAGTATTAGCAGGTTTTGTGTTGGCAGCAAAATCCTTTTCCCTTGAATAGAGTGAGTGACAAGAGAGTGCTAAGATGATGGTAGCTATTGGGCAGTAGCTACACACTTAATATTTCATTGGCATATGTATGTATGTTACAGCTTTGTTTAGAGAACATGACCTTTGATGGTTTTAAAGTAGAGCACTTTTTCTTGTTGGACACAGTAGAACCACTCTGATTTTAAGTATCTTTTGCCATAGTATTTCCCAACCACCTTCCTGTTATTTTTAAAAAATCAGTATCCAATTTATGTCAAAAGAATATAGCTAACAGACAGCTGAACTACAGCAAAAATTGAAATCATGCCGCTCTTTTTATTTGCCACATGGAAGTTGTTTTACATCACGTTTGTGACCTGTTTGCAACTACTCTGTACAAGACACAATTTGACAATTTGTCTCTCTGACTTATTTAATTACTCTTGTTTTTTATCTATTTTATTAGGTGTTCCACCAGACATTGATGAGGGGCCATTTATACCACAGCCACCTACTGTTATGCCTGGAGACATGACAGTTACAATAGGAACTCCTACATATATAGTTGATGGATTTGACGTTACTCTTGTCTGTAACATTGCTAGTGGAACACGCCCAATTACCATTATGTGGATTCGTAATGGAGCATTTTACCCAGCTGGAGGAAATCAATCTATTATTATAGTACCTGATACTGATTATAATGATGGCGATGTCTTCACTTGTAGAGCTGATAATACTATAGGGTTTGACATGGAGAATACTACTATAAATGTGTTTGGTAAGTGAAATTTCCATATTTTCATTCATAGTAACATACAATTAATATACAAGTCAGTCTTATTGCATAATTTCATGTCAATGATATAAGAATTGAAATATTGACAACTTTACTGAAATCTGTGTTATCAAGCGGTAATGAGTTACACAGCCAAGTAAAGTAGACTTAATTCATGCATAGTCATAAAGCATGCCACCACCACAATGAGTATTGCAAGCATGTAATAAAACACCAAACTGAACTGTTACTAAACCTTTTAAATACTGGGCTCCATAAAACCACTTATCAGTAATCTTCACTATGTCTTCCAACCTAGGATGTTAATCCTTTTCTAGCTTCTACTTATGGATTCTATAGGACATTCTAAGTCTAGACCTGTCACTGGTTTTTACAAAAGTTTCTTGACTTAAATAGTATCATGCACTTATGATATAGTTTGGTCTTTCTCTAAATCAACTTTGTGGGTTTGTAAAATTTCAGGCTGAACCACCTCTGTAATATTGTATGGCTCATGTGTCCTTGACTAATTAAGGTGTGAATTTTATGTTTTACATTAGCTAATAACATTGTACTGCATAGCATATGTGAGAGCAACACTGATTGTCAGCCTTGTTTGAAATTTATATTTGTTTTAATGTATAGAAGCCATTCATATCATTTTCATAAGTGACTATGCTAATGTAACACATAAAAATTCCTCCAAACTGTTTTTATTCAACCAATAAAGTTATGATACCTTTAGGAGAGGGGAGACTTATCAGACAAAGAAATTAAAGACGATGGTATCGTTACAGTTGGAGTTGGAATTGCCATACAATATGCTCTATATAATTCCCACTCAAGTCACATTAATCACCTAAACTAAAGTATGCATGCAAGTACCACACTTAGTGCTTTTTATACATGCATCTATCTACTTAACAGTAGTCAGACATCATACCACTGTTACTGTTCATTACATAATTTTTGAGACCTATTAAAATCAGGTGATACTTGTCTTTATCAGGTGGTCATAATATAAGGGTTATTGATAAGGTGTGTCATTGTACACATATCCGGCTTAATTTTTTCTCATTGAGTAGCTAGCTATAATTAATAGTCTGTTTTCTGGGCAATGATGTAGTTTATTTTTGCATTTCACTATCTCAGTAAAGTAACTCTTACTCTTTTAACAAGCAACCTAATTTTTCTAAGAAAGTAAGTCCTCAGACCCCGCCCTTAATTTAAACATCCTTTGAATTTTGTTCCATATATGTAGAGCTTGTCTTTGCTCTTCGTACTTTAAGATCACGGAGTTACCAAATAAAATATGATTAAGGTGCTTAATTTATAAGCCTTCTATGACTGTTTTAAGTTACAGAAGATACTTCACATTTGTATTAAAAGAATAATATAAACTACCCAATAAGTTAACCACTTAGCTATAAGAGTTGACAGTTATAAGTGATGAAACTATAAGAACTAATTCGGAATGTTCAGGGAATGTAAATTAGGTCCTTTTGAACATTTTTATAGCTTAACATGACTTTTGATAATATTTGCAGTGCATTATCACTTTGCTTGTATAGAAGTCATTATTAGACCATCATCTTTTCCAAATCATTCTGAATTGAGAGAATGGAAACACTATAATATTACTTAAACAATATTCATTTCTATTGATACCAGTATAGCAAAATTTGTATAGATTACTTGATAGTTGGTATTTTTGATGAATAGTGTGCCTGTATACATGCCAACTAACTGCATGTATCGGAATGTATCAAAAACCCCTTAAGGTGATGAGGTAATACAACTAACACGCAACCCATGTATTTCTGTAAGACAGTTGGTATTTTTGATGAATAGTGTGCCTATATACATGCCAACTAACTGCATGTATCAGAATGCATCAACAACCCCTTAAAGTGACAAGGTAATACGACCCATGTATTTCTGTAAAACACGCAATCATTACGTAACAGTTGGATTAATAACTACCCACTCCAGGTTTTGTTTAGCAAAAGTTTATAAACTCCTATTATGACTGCTGTCACTATGGCTACTGTCGCTATGACTTCTGTGACTATCACTAGTTACTATGACTGCTATGACTATGACTACTGTGACTATGACTACTGTGATTATGACTACTGTGACTATGACTACTATGACTATGACTACTGTGACTATGACTACTGTGACTATGACTACTATGACTATGACTATGACTACTGTGACTATTGTGACTATTGTGACTGTGACTGCTGTCACTATGAGTATTGTGAATTTGTGTTGTTTGCAGGGCCACAACAAATTCTACCTATTCCTTTCCCAACTCCTCCACCTGGTGAAATAACAGTCAGTACTGGTCAACCTATGAATACTACTATTATTACACTTGGCACAGATGTTACTATTTACTGTCCATCCAGTGGTATTGATACTCCTAGTATTGAATGGTTCAGAAATAGTGTAATGGTTGTGGCTGGTGGTCGGTTTACAATCTCTACAACAACATTACCTGGAGCAGTCATTACTAGTGTTTTAAGAATTGATGATTTTCAAGGATCAGATGCTGGTACTTATACCTGTACTGCTACCAATGTAGTGGGTTCAGATGATGGAGGTACTACATTGCTAGGAGGTTAGTTGTTACAGGCTACATATTTCATTTCATTGTTATGTCAAATTTGTTGTAACACCTTCACACAATTACATCAAAGGATGCAGGTGTGGATATCAGCACACTTGGCTGTGGTATAACCTGGACATCAAAGTGTATAAGTGTGGCATAATCTGATGTCACCTATTTGAAGTGTTCAAAAACTTTAACTTGGTCTTTATATAGTCACACCAATGCAATATCGATTGTAGTTTTTAGTTTTTAAGCTGATTATTAATTGCCATTTCAATACAGTTTTGTTTTTAATCTAAAAATGTTTCTAAAGGCTATCTGTTATCTATTTCAAGTTTATAAGCTGAAGTATAACTAAGCGCCATTCGAGCTGAGTTGCTCACGTGACAAAAATAATCTATTTACTGTGTGACTGTATGTATATTAATCTACTTTAGTTACAATACTCACCATTATATTAAGCCCATTATAAATCTTGCAGCTTTATAAAAAGTTGTGGTAAACCCACAATCACTGCCACTACCATGCAAGAACGTCATGACAATGATAAAATAGAGACCCACAATGAGTACTCATTACTATATAAAGAGGCTGAGAGTTTAGCATCAAGGCCATCCAATTGGTAGTGATGTGTGATATTGAGTTTTTATAGACTATACGATATCAATATAATAATTACTTTACAAGGTCAATATCAATACGATAATAATATCTGCTATATGTACCAAGTACCCACTGCCAAGTAAATGATTAGTTACTATAAGGGTTTGCTACTGCAGGTTTTTATAAATGCTTGCTAATTTCAGTAGAGAAGTTTAATATTTTTTACAGCAAACTCATCGAAGGTATGATATTTGAACAACTTTACATGCAAAAATCTTTAAACGATAAATTGTTTATGTAAAGTAAAAATCGATAATGAAATCGATACGGTATCATCGATTATTGCAATGTGGATAAAAGAAACGATATATTGCACATCATTACCAATTGGTGTCCTCTATAGGCACCATTCTTTTAATTGTGACATCACAGCGGCAAGATGCCCTCCAGAAAAGCAGACCAGTTCATATTGGACAATAGAGACCGAGGGATCCTTCATTCTTTGAAATGTCGTTGATCAACTCTGAAATTTATTTGAAATTTTTTATTAAAATAAATTTTGAAATTTGAAATCTTATTTTTGGTTATGTTTGGATATTGGAAGTCATTGTGTTCGGGAAATTTAAAATTCAGCCTAAATATTAGCAAATTTTAAATGTTGTTGACAAATTTGAGGAGTGAAGGACCCCAGTAGAGACACTGTGCATGGGGTTGAGTTTCTCAAAGTTGGGGACTCTTCCCCTCCAGCTCCCTAGTCCCCATTCCACTGCCACCAATAATAAGAGTTGAAGAAAGTTTAAATACATAGTTTCTAAGATCAAGATTTATCCATCAAATTCCAAAAAGAGTTATAGCCATGCAGCCTGTCATCAAAATTTTACCAATAATTTTAATGGCTCATGTAATCATCAAAACTTTAGCTAGTTACATGACTACCTATCAATTATTTGCACTACTATATTAAATAGACACAGTTACTAACTGCATAAGTATACAGCTAGCTATTATAAATTTATCAGTGAAGTATTTATAGTGTATATAATATATATAGCTATAACTACATAGGTAATGTAAATGTTGTCAGTTAACATAAATTTTAATTGATATAGCAACAGCTCCACCAGTTATTGTTGAGGGACAATGCATACCACAACCAGAAGTTATTCCTAATAATGATGTAACAGTGATGATAGGATCTCCTGCATACATTGCTGATGGATATGATCTCACTATCACTTGTAATATTATTAATGGAATACCTCCAATAAATATTAGTTGGTATCGTAATGGAGTAGTTGATTCATCCAGAGGAAGCACATCAACTATCACAATATCAAATGTGGACATTAATAAAGATAATGGTGTAGTCTATACCTGTAGAGCTGAAAATGATAACGGATATGATGAGCAGCTCACTAGTGTTAATGTGTTTAGTAAGTTAACAAATGTATATGGAGAGAGGAGTTGTATTGTTGTATGTGAAAATTAATAATCATACTAGAAGGTGAGAGGTGATAGTACTGTCGCTACTGAAATCACCACCCATGTTGCAACGATACACAGTGAATAATCAACAAAACTGAAGTTTGCCCAGAGCCACCGTGCCTTGTTATATACGGTACAGTCCAACTACAACTCCACATTATCATGCGTTATTACATGTGTTCACACATGGCTACATGGAAAGAGCTGTCGTGCCCCACACTATGTGGCTGCATGTCCCACGGCCACATCCAACATTGTCACGCATGTCCATGCGTGGAAATTAACAGCTACACGGCTATAAGAGCTGTTGTGGCTGCGTGTCCTACTCAACTTCATGCAGAGGGCATTCATAGAAATTATATCACTGTACCTGTTAATATTGAAATATAATTGGTACGCCTCATCACGGTTCTTTAGTTCCGGCAACATTGTAACGGCCACAACTATGTCATGGAGGACACTTCAGAATGCACCACTACCTTTTGTTTGCTACTATTAATATTACTACCAGATTAACTAAGTAAGTAAAGAGGCCTTCAAATCATCAGTTTTCTTGTACCTCAAAACTTTGAAATAATTGACATGTGAGCCAAACAGTTTTCGTTTCGTGGTTTTTGTGATGATCAGGTGAAGGCTAAGGTGTTAGAGATCAAATGTCTCCTTGAAACTTATTGCGTAAGTAAGTTATGTTTTATGTATTGAAGTAGTTAGGGGTGAATATATGGCGATGGAAAGATTTCCTCGTCTAGCACACCAAGTATTTTATTTCAAGTTTCAATTGATAATAGTTTGCAAAAGCAGCCTGTAGGCAAATAATGTGTCTTAACATCAATAAGTTAGTTATATGAAGTTCTTAGTTTATAACCTTAATCTGTGTAATATGCAGAGGATATCTGATGATTTACATGCCGGGAATACTGGCCCATGTGTGAAACAGACCCATGTAGAAATAACACGTCCTTTGTGAGTTGTGTAAACAGTAGATTCACGCATGATTATTTTTCTCTTTCATGCTGAAACACATACCTTATTTGCTATAGCTACGTATGTGCATGGTGGTTAAGATAGTATATACCACTTTGCGTGGGAGGATCAAGGGGAATTGCAGGGCAATATATCTTATATTGCCCTCTGCAGAGGGCAATATATATATTGCCCTCTCCAGGGGGCAATATTCAGATATTGCCCGGGAAGGTGGTTTCCAGCAATCCTTTGAACCACTCTTTGATACAAAGCTTTCATAGCTTTGATCCAAATGCTGTTTGGACTGCATTTGTGTAGTAAGTATTGATCAATCCTTTATATAGTGAGCCATATGGGATTTGATTGTGGGTTTCAATATAGTATCACAAAAGCGCTTTCATAGCTTTGATCCAAATGCTGTTTGGACTGCATTTGTGTAGTAAGTATGTATGTATTGATCAATCCTTTATATAGTGAGCCATATGGGATTTGATTGTGGGTTTCAATATAGCATCACAAAAACGTTTTGATCATCAAATCACAGTGCTATGATGTATGGGGTGGGGCTTGGGGTGATGTTCGCCCACACATGATTGCATATTGAGCTGATGTTTGCCCATGGGTCACTAGTATGATTAATTATTTATATAGTGAGCCCTACAAGATTTAATTGTGGGTTTCAATATGACATCATAAAAACGTTTTGATCATTAAATTCAAACCCACAATGCAATCCAATAAGTCCCCATATAAATACAGGGAGGCCATGAAGCTATGATTGTGCTGGTTTGCCCACACATTAATTGGTATATAATAGTTATACCATGTGCACTTGTGGTTTGTCTGATATATACACCCTCGGCCCTCGGGCTTTGGGTGTATATATCAGGCAAACCACTCGTGCCCATGGTATAACTACTAAATATTCTACATTTGTTTTCATGATCACTGTGCTATGACCAAAGGTACATAGATGCATGCAATGTTTTGTGAATACTATGGATGGCATAGCTAGTAGCTAGCTATAATGCAAACATCAGCATCAATATTGTATTCACATTAGCTGATGGTATAAAATATGCATGCACATACTACAATTGTAGCTTATAGATAGCTAGCTAGCTTGCTACGTAACATCCTGTCAACTAGTTATGTTTGTTATTGTTCTAGCTCCATTATGTTCTCATGAAATTTGTAGATCTAGAAGAAATATCTTGTGCATAATGTAAGTTGCTCTATAGTCTACATACGTACGTAGGTAATAACAAAGGGCCCCAACTCCAAAAAATCTTGTATGATATTTCAAATCTTGATTTTGAGCAAGATTTCAAGATTTCTGTAAAGATGTCTACAAGATTTTAAATTGTATTTACTATTTTTCTATGAATATATTTAATTTTGAATTACGACAGAAAGCAAGCTCATGGATCTGTGTATATCCAGAAACATTTGGTTTTAAGATTTCAGACTTCAAGATTTCTAAGAACCTATACGAGATTTCAATGGATTTGTTGTATGTATGTATATATGTATATATACCCCATAGCCCTAACTCTATGTGCTTGTGTAAACCTCAACTGGGATATTGCTCTGCTGCATATTACTCTACTGAAACACGACCACTCCCAAAAGCATGTAAAAGATGCAGAATTCCTACTGATTTGGATTGCATAAAGATGTGGTCTCAATGTGTTAAGAAACAAGATGAAGATGTTCATGGCCGAGTAAGTGCTATAACTAACTGTATAATATGTTATTGTTCAATGTCACATTAGTGACCAGCTAATATACATTCAGGAATAGCCACAGCTATCTTAGTTTGCCAAATCAGAATGTAAAATAGATCAGAGATTCGGCTTGTTTGTTAGCTAACTAAAGGTAGCTATAGTAGCTAGGCTTAAAGCTGATTATGTGTCAAAATATGAAATTAATCAAGTCATGTGGATAATAGTCAGCAATGCAAGATGTGGCTACAAGAATAAAATTGCATATCATAGAAATTATTTTAATCTTTAACTATAGAAGGATTAATACACTATTATATAGCTAGCTATATACACATGTAGCTATAACTACGTATTCAGTTGAAATACCTGTAGTCACTGACATTGCAGTATAATGTGACTCACCTACCTAATACTCACAAAGATTTGTACCTATAAAATTAGCAGATAGCTAGCTAGCTCAATTAGGCATTGTTACCTTACAAGCTAAGTAGCTAGCTATAGCTACTAGCCAAATATAGCTACATGTTGAGGGATATTACTTGCAATAGAAAAGCCCACAGTATTAATTCCCTCCTAGTTTGTTGATACTTAAAATTATGGTTTCTTGTCAGGTATAACTAAACATTGTAGCTATAGTTACTTATAAAAAGCATTGATGTCCTAAACAAAAACCCTGGCTGATTGTAAAAAAAGTGTGAGGATATAGTTAAAGGTGGCTAAGTGACAATGCCAATCAATAAAAGCATTTTTTAATGAAGTTTTGGTCACTTATATAACCATATTACAATGCCACTTATGATTGCATGGTCTCACATTTCTTTTACAGCCAGGCTGTTTTTGTTAGGTTATATACGTATATAGGTTATACATACATACATACATACATACATACATACATACATACATACATACATACATACATACATACATACATACATACATACATACATGCATGCATGCATACATACATACATACATACATACATACATACATTATTACTGTCTGTTGTCACTTGTAGCCTACACGACGTATGAGGACTGCTACTAACTTCAAAATCTACATGCATCCTTGCTGACAAGTGAAGTCACAACAAAAAACTGGATTGAATAAATATTGTGTGCAAATAGATTTACTTTTGTATATTTCCCAATTTAGTTGATTTAGCCGTTATATAACCTGATGTTGTAGTTTAATGTGTAGCTATAGCTAGCAACAATGATATAGCTACATATTCAATCATAAAAATGAGTTGTTTAACTCTAGAGATAACCTTGCACAATAGCATGATGATTATACTCACATGACGTGAATGTATTTTTAGTGCATTAATCTGTCATAACTACTCTCTGTACAGCCACATGTGCATGCACGGTCTGGTAATAGAAATTTACTAGCAGATGTACCTGCCCTATTATGTAAGGTGTCTATGCATAGATCATAACAGTCAACTACTCCACAATGGATTCCCTAGTCTACTGAGTCTACTTAGTTTCCCATGCTTGTTGTCCTATGGCTACATCGGTATAGTCTCTGCCTAATCTCCAACACCTATAGCAAAATCACCCCAATCTTAAAAAGGTGATAAACACCTAATTCCTCATTATTGACCGATCAGTCTAACTCAAAGGTCCATTTAAAACAATGCATTGGTGATGTTTAGTAGGAAACTTGAGAGATCTAGAAACAAAACAATGAGTGATATAGCTAATAGTGGTCATTCAGAGTTTGACCCAATCATCTATAGCTACTGTATGTAATACCATGTTGTTCAGGTCTGTAGAGGAGTGGTTTTGAAAGCCACCAGAACCTTCAATATAATATATTTTTTGTGTGCATGCTGCAGCAAAGAATTAACTATAAGACATTTTTCTCTCTATAATGTCTTGAGTCTGCTTCACCAGCTTGGCTGCAATTAGGCTTGCGCTGATTATGCCGGCATAATTTTGGGCGTAATGGGCATTTAAAAACATTGAGCATAATGCTGGCATAATAGGCAAAATTTCTAGCACGCGCCGCCATGCAACATACTCAAATCATTTATAACATCCACAAAGTTATTATTACACACATACTGTACTTTCAGGAGACTGCTAGGCTCAATTTAGCAATTTTTACAACCACTTTTAGATGCTAGATCAGGCGCCACTAAAAATAATTAAAATTATTATGTAAAAAGCTCTATTGTGGAAGAAATTTTACACTCTTATGGATTATTCACCACCTACAAAATATCACTAAACTAAGCCATGATTTAAGTTGTTAACGCATCCGCCTGATAAACCTGCTGTTCAACTTTGTTTTATTGCAAAATTTTGTGCTACAGCAGTGTGTTTTGGGATCTTCACGTGACAATGATATCCTTGATTGACTTACTGTCTGTTGTTCAATCTGTGTTATTTATGGAGATACGTAGGCTTCCACAGTGCTGTAATTTGTATTAAGCTTCTCCCACCCTGTACATTCCAAAATTTATCACTTACTTTTTAACAATAATTTTGATACAATCTGATTTAGCTGCTATTCCACGAAGTGTAATGATATTGACTCTTGCAATTGGTGGATAGAATGGAGGAATCTCTTCCTAACTGCTGCAACTAATCCTTTGGAGTGAAGCTTTAAATAGCTGCCAGGAGCGAGGCTGCAGGAGATTTTCAGTCAGCCTAAAATCTCAAGGTCACAATGATGTACACATGTCACATGATAGAGAATCTCTTATTGTAATCAAACACCACCTTCATGATGGGAACAATATCAGTCAGAAATTGTATCAACTGGAAATGTTTCAGTTATTGCAGTAACATCAAGTATGATCAATGCTTTAATGTCGACAAACATTAACTACACTTTAAATACACACTCTGTGGACTAGAATTGAAGGGATAGTGCTCATATCATCAACGGTTGATACTGTAGAACCATCCAGAATACTTTAATAGAGGGTCATTTGTTGCCGGATGGCTTGGATGCTGCTCTATGGAGCTTATATAGCCTGATCAAACAAACAAGCTAACACTACAGAAAACTGGATATCACCTGCTGCCTGGCGATTAATGGATCGCCAGGCTAGTTCCTTTTGTGCAACCCCTTAAATCGATAATAATTCCCCGCTAGCAAGTATAATATCACCTCGGATATGACGATCTATTGCCGTTTTGGTATGAGATGCTCGCGTAATCTTCTTTGCGCGAGGTCACGTGACCGGGACTCGCGTGATATTTGCAAGGTGAAATCTTGGTCGGGTCGATCTTGGTGGTGGCATGTTTATTTCAGTTTAATGTACGAGAATGAAATTATTTGTACAATTTGTGCTTTTGATGTTACTGTCATGTAATGACCCATGCTGCAGCGAGAGAACCTTCATTACAGGATGCGGTAAGTTCTGCGTTCATGTATCATTCATATAAATAATTGTACGCATGTAGCTATAAAGCCAGGCAAACTTGATTACTTGTTTCTCTTTACGCGTAAATTTCATTTGTTTATAAATTATCGTTTTACGTACTTGAATTTTCAAATGTCTGTCTTTTCACCTCTCACCCCCGGCATCAAAATCACAGTTGCAAAAATTAATTTTGATGCATGAGAAAGCACTGGCATGTATCAAGTTTGGACTAACTCATAACTGATGATACCTTTCTTGGCATTTTATGCACTGGTCTCAATTGTTAAATAAGTTTCAGTCCAAGCAGCTCTTTCTGCATGGTGATATAGCTAGCAAAATATGTACATGTGGTTGTGTAATGGTAAGCCGGGTGAGGTGATATACAAAAATGGGTTGGCAAAATTAATTTTGGTGATCTAGTACAACTAGCTATCAGGTACTATTTGCACATTTTAAGAGCTGCCTTTTCTAACAGCTATCAGAATTCATTACTGACACCTCTCACAATGAAGACTATTGGATACCTTATCACCAAGGTAAACATTTTAGGGCATAAGCCCTGCAAAATTTAATTGTGACTTGCTATCAAGGGCATCATTTCAGCTGAAAAGTCAGATATGTAACTTCAGTAGTCACACCAGATAGCTAGCTAGCTTTAAACAGTCAGAGTTAGAAGATTATAGAAATTTTTCTAATTCTGGTGCATCGGTAATCCAAATTTTTCTCAAAATGTACAAAATTTCTTCAAGTAGGCTAGCTAGCTAACTATACACTTTACAAGGGCACAATGTTTAATAGTTATTTCACAAAGGGAATTTCTTGCCAAGTTTGCAGAAACTTTGTTTAAAGATGTACGGTAAATTTATCTGACCAAATTAGATTTTGATTGGCCAAATAAATGGCCAATAGCCAACTACATTATATACTCATAGCTAGTATATGCAAATCCAAACCTATCCTTGCTGCCCATTTTATTTGGCTGATAATCAATAATTGAATACTGGTAATGATCACTTAACCTTTAGTAAGGAATGAAGCCAGCTAGCAGTCACTTGAGGGAAGTTTTAAGGGAAACCTTATAAGCTCATTAGAGCTGCATTAGCCAATGATTTGTGGCAGCAATGATTTCATATAACACTAAATATTATGTGGCTTCATAAAGGTCATAGCCCCTTATAAGGTACCACAAGTGGCAATCCCCATAAGCATTCTAAATATGTTTTATTCCTTATACAGTAAAACATATATCAATAATGATATTCATAGCTGAGATAGCTCATAAATTTGCTGTACAAATTACACCACCATAGTTTTGTGACTGCATTCTGTAAAATCTAAATTTATGATTTCCACAAGTCTTAGGTTTATGTAGGTGAGTTGTAGATCATCATTTATATAAAATTCATAGCTAGAATAGGGTGAGTCAAATACATGACTACTACCAACAGTATCGTATGCATAGGCGGCAGAAGTAGGGGAGCCATGGCGGTGCGTGTATTTTCCCGCCATCCAAAAAGGTAATAAACAAAAAGTAAAGTAAATGGGCGCTTCGCGCGCTGCGCGCGCGAAGCGCCCATTTACTTTACTTTTTGTTTATTAGCAGGGCCGGAGCAAAATGCCTGACCACTTTTCAGAAGCTATCCCACAATCAAAAAGTTTAAGTTAATATTCTAACTCTAATCACCTCTGTGAAACTTCTTGTAATCTCAACTAGTAACTGAAGAAAGTTTTCATGTCCTTCACGCAAACGAACCAAATCACGTGATTTCCATTGATCATAATAATACTTTTGTGCGCTTAAGTAATAGTGATGCGCCGATTTTGCCAGCATAATACCAAAAGGATAATAAGGTTAATGTTAATGCACTAAAACAATAGCCTAGTTTCTTAGGGTGAAATAATAGTAGTTCACTTTAGTAATGGGGTTTAATTAGATATTAAACCCACAATCAAAACTTCACGTATACTCGACGATGGTTTGTTATGCCGGTAAGAATGGCGTTTTTAGAACGATCGATTTGCTACCTTGGGAGAGCAGCCTAACCAGCTGCCTAAGAGTTTTTAGTTTCCGAAAAGGAGCTTTGGGATAGATGTGTAAATGAGTCTATTTCATTAAATTCCCACAGATCTAACAAAATTGCTAAGTTTCAGTTACTGTGACTGCATGTGTGTAATTATACAATTATAGCTATAGCTAATAATGTACGTACCCTACTTATGTATTTTGCTTGTATGCACTATAACTTGTGAAATTTAATATAAAAATTAGACAGTAATATGTAGGCATGTTTAGAAGGTGAAAATGCCCTCAGATTCAATCTCAGGGAGTGCACATTTTCAAAATTTTCTGGGGGGGCATGCCCCCAGACCCCCCTAGTTTTGGCATGCTTCGCACACAATGAGCGTATTTCTCCATTGAAAATGCCTGACCACTTATGTAAAGGCTGCTCCAGCCCTGATTAGGACATTGAGCATTTGGAATTCGTGAATTCCAAATGCCTAATTTTATAAATATATAAACTTCTGACTTACTGCCTCCAGGGGATGCGGTTGCCTGTGCTAATTTCCCACATCAGGTAAGGGAACTTTATAGAGAAATATTTTCGCGTGCATTAATTAATTCTATATAACGCTCGATATCGAGCCACGTGTATCATCTTGAATTCACCTGTTTCTAGACGGAATCATTAATGGATTGCAAGCTCTTGAATAAGGGAAGAAGTTTTTAAGGTTTGTTAACTAGATATTTTGTATTCACTCTAATTAAAGCGCATTTCATCCATTTATATTTTCTTTGTTGTGCATAATACACGGAGAAGGCGCAAAATTAGCTGCTGTTGATGTACTAAGTAAATACCACCCCAATAGGGACACTGTTGTGATTTCCACGATATACGTCGACTAGATATACAATGAAGAGAATTGCAACAGCATGCACATCTACTTGATCTAAATAAGAAGCCGGGCTGGCACATACATATGCATAAATTGGCCTCCGCAACATAAGTACCGCTGATAGAGGGTTTAAGGATACAATAGTGACAGCTGAGGTACGAGTTTATTTTGCAGTATGGGCCCTTTAACCAGCTGTATATTACTAACAAGGTGGAGCGATTCAGTTTTAGAGTGTAGCTTACAAAGACAGATTGGCTTGTAGTGTTACAGTAAGAATTCCAGCTTTATAATTTTATCACTAAATTGAGCAGATTAAACCAAAGAATTAAATTTGTATGCGTTGCTATGTGTTCCTTAATGACAAATCTTTGTTCACGTGACTTTATTGAATGATAATAGCCTGATTTTGGATGGTAGAACATCAGCGTGTTTCGAATGCAATCATTACCATATATAGTAGCATTATAGTCATGTTTAATAGTTTTTGTGTGAATCCATGCACGATTGTATGACGCCATGTATTATAAAGTAATAAACTAATTGAATGGATTTGTGGCTGCCTTGTGTGATGTGTATTCTAAATATTCAATCATACATTAATGTAATATGTGCTGCATGAAAGTGATTTTGTTGACTAATGAAATGTCACCTTTTTGCCTTACAGAAAGTGACCTACTACAAGTGCAGCCACCAGCTGAAGACAGACAAGCCAACAAACTGTAATGCATTTTTATCACCATAGTAACACAATTAATTGTTATGGTTACTATAATTTGGTGGAAAAGTTTGCCATGTTGAATACGCTAAATGGCGTCATAATCTTGTAGATGTTATACTTTACTGTCGACCTGCTACTAAAGCTTTTCTGATCGCATTTGTATGCTGGAGCTAATCTGGAATGGGTTACAAGGAAGCTACCTGATCATTCACCTCGGACTCGTGTAATGACTGTGATAGCATAATGACCATTTAATAATTGCGTATTTGGTGATGGTGTAGCAACCATGTATTGGTACATAGGTTGGCTCACAAACCCTCAAAATTTAAATAATACCTTATATATGGCTCCCTATTTTAGGCTTTGGTAATTTTGCCTGATTTTTGTGATTCGCTGGTTTTGAAGTGTCCTGTGCTATGTATAAGCTGCTGGCAAGAAAATTTTGACAAAAATTTTTGTAATCTGCAAATTTCACAAAAATATTTGACCATAGAAATTCAGAGCTATGTGAAAGTAGTGCATATACGTAGTCTCCATATGCATAATACATTATGCTCTGCAGTACATGTATTTCATGCTTCCTGATCAAAGACAAATAAAAAAGTAATTATTTGATGTCATCACCATAGTAACAGTTGGTTACTATAGTTTGAATGTGACTGTGACTGTCATCTGTCATTTTAAAATGTATTCGGTCATTTCTGTGAAAAATTGTATTAAGCCATCCATCATAGATGTTACTACTACCTTCTATTACAAAATGATTCAACATGATCGTGACTTTAAATCGGTACGTCATACGCTATCATCATTAGGGGCATGTGTTTATGAGTGCTACGTTACTATAATTATATATACCAGTATGAGCACATTCACATGTTGGAATACTGGAACCTAATATTATAATGATAAAGGTGTTGGATGTAATAGCAAAGTATTTAACAAAGATGAGCTTAATGTGAATGCTCTATTGGAGTATTTTGATATTTCACATACATTTTAATTTGTACGTACTTGTTAATATGGAGCAGAAAATACCTTATACCTGGCTTCACTTGTGATTGAGGATTGTGATTTTGGGGGAAAATGAATAATTGGAATTTTTAAAACCATGATGTGCTCATCCCATGCCTGCAGTGGTTGTGTACGTAGCACGTACATGCATGTGCATGTGCATAGGCATCCTTACAGTAACAGTATCATCATGCAGTGTCTCATGACACATTTATATAGCCCACACTAGATGATTATGTAAATGCAAATAAAGCATGTGTAATCTGCCGAATGAACTTTTGTTTGTGGATGACTAAATTAGAGGACAAAAATAAAATTTCTCCCTCAAATTGTCCAGGCCATACGAATGGACTGGAGCAAAGTATATAAGAAGCAGCAATCGCACATTAAACCTGCAATTTCTCACTGAGTCAGTAAGCTAACACTCTGATCATGACGTGTATGCATGTATGTAGGTATACATAGTTGGTGTCTGACATATGGTCTAGCTAGCTCCAGGGTAATAATTGATACCACTAACGTTATGTTATGTGCATGCATAGTTACACAATATCTAGTGATCGCATTATTGTGGTGATCACACATTACAGTGAACACAGGGATGAGCACTTCATTAATAATTTTTGACAGCAGAGTGAGTTTAAGTGACTGCTCTATTAGAGTAATATTTTGTATCCTGTTAAAGCTTGTAACAGAAAATACACATTAAGTTGACTATACCTGGCTTTACGTAAAGGAAAAAATTTGTGTGAAGGAAATGTTGCAGTTGTCAGAATGGAAAAGCATAACATGTCCGTCCCTATACACTCTACTCACACAATAACATGCTGCATAGTTGCATATTTGCCTTCATGCATGTACATAGTTGCATAGAGGCATGGTGATCGTTCATCTATTGCACGCAGTAATTTTACATGTGTATATACGTACGTAACATATGATAATATAATTATTATAGTAACAGTACTAGTATCACCATACGCATTATGTATAGCTATGTAATAAATTTTTTAAAGTACATGCAGTGGCAAGTTTTCTCCCCATCCATCTATCACAAAACCTTCCATTGCAAAATACCAATACCATACACATGTGCATACTAATCATAGTAATAAAAAATTATATCTGCTCGTCCCTACATATCTACACTCATAATAATAAGAAATTAACATGCATATGGTTGCTTAAAAGAAGCACAATTGTCAGTTGTCCGGTCCATATTACAGTATGACAGTCATGTGCATGATCATCACAGTGACTGATCATGATCATGACTCAACATCCTGAAATGTGCATACACAATGATGATCACAATCATGACAATAAAATTGATGATCATCTTCATTGTGGTGCACAGCATGCACATGCAGATGCTGATCATGATCATGATGCATTGTCATTATGCATTTAATTATTCAATTCTTTCTTTCTCCATCCTAAGCTGTTCTACACTAACAGGTATATATAGAAATGTATATGAAATATTATCAAGATACTCTGATAGAGCATTCACCTTAAAATTTTTCCAGTATTCCTAATATAATGTGCTCGTCCCTAATATTAATGTGGTCAGTCCCAGTCACTAAAATATATAATTGCACAACCATATGCATGCATTATATGAACGCACATTTTGATGTATATGTGTAGCTATGCACATGTGTTATATTATCAGACATTAGCTACCATGGCAACCATGTTGACGTCACTATATAATCGTTATATGCATGTTCAGTTTTGTCATATGACCATGTAGTTACGTACACTGTCACACGTACAACCCATGATGATTACTGTACAAACAAGCAATCTTAGCAAACTGTAAAAGTGTAAGAGCACGTAGAAGGAGTGTCTAGCTTTTAGTACCTATGTATTACGTAAGCATGATTAATCTATACTACATGATTAATTTAATATAGCATAACTCAGTTAAATGCTTACTATATACGTACATACATATATGTGACTGGATTTGGGAAAACGTGCATAGTTCACACATCCAATTTTTCAACTTTAACGATTTATAAAATCTTTTGTGACTTACATATAGATGTGAAACTTACAGGGATTGTAGAGCTACCATTCTTTTATCTACTCTGCAAATTTCAAACTGTATACCATTCTCATTGGATTTTATGACTCTTCAAATGAGCAAAATCGGATGTGTGAACTATGCACATTTTCGCAAATCCGGTCACATATACATATGTAAAAAGTACAATAGTATTATGGAAATACTGTGGAAATATTGCAAATTTCAAACTGTATACCATTCTCATTGGATTTTATGACTCTTCAAATGAGCAAAATCGGATGTGTGAACTATGCACATTTTCGCAAATCCGGTCACATATACATATGTAAAAAGTACAATAGTATTATGGAAATACTGTGGAAATAATAAATTATATTGAAAGGTGGTATAGCGTCTGTTCCACACGTGAAATCTTCCTGTAGTAAATAATAACAATATTCCCAACATGCAGTGAGATATGTCCATACTGTTACTGTAATCCTTCAATGGATGGTGCCCTATAACACACATGGATACGGTAAAAATAATAATGACGACACACCAGCAGTGATAATAATTTCATTCTTACTGCTACTATCTCTTGTCCTGTCCACTGACAAAATAATCTACATGACCACGGTGGTCACAAAGTATGTACAGTGTAGGTACATACCAAATGACTTTGAATGTGCATACGTATACAAGTGTATGCATGCATGTACATTTTGCACATATGTATCCTTGTTGCTATGCAACAAAGTATTAAGTAGTTGCACTGGATTCATTTCTTGTAGCTCCATTACATGTGTACACTATTGTGTTGTCCATGTTAATTTTCAACATACAGTGTGACATCATGATGATGCATGTGTTTACATGTTGCCATGGTTATACATTCTTTGCATAACATCATACTCAGTTCAAGTGATGGATCCCTGCAATGTGATTAGCTATTTTCTGAAAAATAACCAATCGTGTTTCAGGGATCTCAATGGAAGGAGGAGTACATACAACACTGTATCATCATGGTGATGTAGGTGCAAAAGTACTTAATATCAATGTTGTCATGAACATATATGTGACCGTCTCTGCAAAAATCGGCCATGTTTGTGCCTGGTAATAATTAGAGAAACAAACGTTCAAAAACTTTTTCATTGAAATTATAGCTTTTGCTCATGCCAAGCCGCTTTTGTTTAGCAGAACTGGACTTAGTAATCCATTGAATAAAACTTTGAAGTTGTTCCTTGCTTGATTTAGGCCTCTTTAAATGATTTTTTGAGGTGTGAATCAATTTTAGCCAAGCATTACAAGGGGGTGGGCAGGTGTGAGGAGGGTGGAGAGAGAGGAGGAAAACCCCCCAGGTGAAGACAAGAGGTGCTGAGTTGCTCACAGATGGTCCTAACCATGCAACTAGACCAAAGGGACATTAAGGGTAGAATTCCAGTCTGATGACACCCACTTGTTGTGCTCCACAGGTGCCAACGTGTTGATTATGGTTTTACAAGTTGAAAATCCACCTCTGGAAAACTACCCCACTTGTATCTGGCCATAGGAGACATGCTGTGTGGATAGCCATTGAGTATAGCTATAAGCTAGGCCAAAAACATGAATTTAAATTTTTGTGTGAACTAGGCTGGTTATTGCCGACAGTCACATATCATAACAACTAGATATTACTTTACCTTAGTGACAAGGTTTCCATGACAATGGGAATTATTACCATGATCCTGAGATGTAAAAAATTACTGCTGTGCATAATACTGTTGACTTACATATTTCTGCTGACCTAGATATTTGATGAGGAAATGACTCCATCTACACATGCCTACAATAATACAATGTTATTGAGAGCACATGCTTCTGTGGTCTGTGGAACTTACGATTTCCAACATATCCATGTGTGTCAAGATGCTTATGGATAGCAAAGCCTACGCTATGAAGTCGACTCTGCAAGTCCCCTTACAAGAAGTGACATACGTATGTAGTTACATACTCCCTCCCAACAGTAATGATATCTTAGTAGCTTCCTTTACATGTGCAGGCACAGCTGGCTAGCTTTGTCTTCTCCTGCATGGTCAGCAAGTCGTAAAATGCAGTAGCAGAAGTGCACTTATAATTACTTCTTTATCAACAATGATGCTCAACAATCAGTGGCTTACTATATAGTCCAAAATTTTCACATCTTTGGCAATGATAATCCTTCCATCCTTGATTTCTCTTCTCACCACTGTTTCTGTACATACACACACACACATGTGCACACACACATGCATGTATGCATGCGTACACACACAAGCACGAATCTTAAGTTGGTAAGTGCTTCTATACACATGTTTTCTTTAGTTGATATACTAAAACTGCATTGTATGCATACTTGTAACACCTATATAGTAGTCCCTGTCCATGCTTATTCCAGTTGCCATAACAACACACTGTTAGTAGTTACACATTACATGCATGCAGTATGCATGTGCATGTAAGTCACATAAGCATGCTCAGTGCATGTAATATTCATGCAACAACCATGAAAAATGTCCTAAATCCATGCATGTTACATGAAACATACATGTATATTAATATGATAGCATGCATTTTATGATGGTCTTGCAAGTCAATGGAAATTTCATGGAACATGCATGTTACATAGATGCACAGTATTTGACCAAGTAGCTGATTAAATTTAATTATTATTATGGCAGTGCGTGATATTTTTATTGCAACAGTAACTTATAGAGCGCATACATGCATTATAGGAATCACCATGGTGACACTGTCATCTTGATAGCCCTAGATCTGTACCATGATATGAAGTAAGGATCACATGTAATTTGGCATTTCTTGAATTGATGTTTTTATATATTGGAATGGTAGTCGCACAGCTTTAGGTTCCATTATCACATGGGCTTATAAAAATTTCATACTGCACATGTATAGCTATATGTACGTTGCTCTATAATGAACCTCTGCTTCAGTACTTAATTTTCACCACTGATACCACAGTAGCAATATATGAACTATAAATTACTGTTTTGCCAAAATTACCATATGCTTGCCATCACAAGATTTATCACATCAGATAATGCAGGTAATTAATATAATCATTTGATTATTGTTCAGCACTAAAATATTCAAGTGAAGAATATGATATGTAGCTAGCTATGTACTTGAATTTTGTGACACACATCCTTCAGGCTATAGCTAATAAGTAGCACTATAAACTAGAGCTGAAACAAATACTCGATTCGCTCGGATATTCGCTCGGTTACATAAGTATTCGAATACCAAGAGAGTATTCGGATGCACATTTATATAGATTTTCTGCATTAATTCTTACATATTTTGTAATTAAACACATATTTTAAGGTATTTCAGTAATTAAATGAATTACATTAACATATTGCTAGCAAAAATCAACCATTTTAATAGTAAAATGGCTGATTCAAACTATTCGGATATTCGCTCGCTTTACCATTCAAACTATTCGAGCACTAAATATCATATTCGTTTCAGCCCTACTATAAACAAAAAATTGCAATAACAAACCAAAAATATAATCGCAGTATTATTTAGGGGTGAGCGATAATATCGATAGTACGATTATCGTGACAAAATAATTGTTATTGCGATAATTATTTATTAATCACTATTGCGATAGTTTAAAATACTCTTATAGAACAATCAACTACTCTAATAGAACAATCAGATACTTCAGTAAAACAGTTCATTAAAGCAAAGTGTAGTTGAGGTTACACCACTACAGTAGTTGTTACATAAGCTCAATTGCTGCAGTATCTAAAACTAATGTGTATCATTGTAACTATGTAAATGCTAAAGTACACTGATAGCATAATTTATTGACTATCGTGATAGTATCATGTATCGTGAACAGCTTACAACTATCAATCGTGATAGTGATTTTACCACTATCACTCAGCCCTAGTATTATTATTGCTACTACAATCACAGTATTATTGCTACTACAATTTGTTTTTTTCTAGTACATGTATCAATGAAGGTAAACAATCATGTCCTAATGATAATTAATCACCTGGCTAATAAGATCAAATTACTTACAGGCTCTAAACTAAAAAATAGGCTCAATGATGAAAGCATTTTACAGTAGGAACAGCAAGATTAGTACCTATCATCACAGGTATGGTTCCGCGAACGGTAAATGTAAGAATCTATAATGATTATAACCGGTTGAGAGCATAATTAAGATAACTCCGAATGAGAATGTATAGTTTCCCATTCTCCTCCACCTGCATCACATCTGAGCACCCACATTAATGGTCATTATTGCCATTATTTCCTTATGTACATGGAAAGTATAATGTTTTCAATTATTTTATATACCTTGGGTGTGCATTAAGAAAAAGGGTCTGGCAATGTGAGACTACTGTGTGTTCTAAATTACGCTTGGCCACAGTGGTCAAAACTGTCAAATCAGTAAAAATTTTGCTGTATCTTAGTGACAGCTCCTTAGGCCACTCCAAATGAGAGTGCAGTTTCCTGTCCAGAAGTTTTGAAAATGCGATTTGGGAGGGAGGCCCATTATCATTATTTAATACATCCATTGGTTTAAAAATGGCAGTGATTTTATGGAAAGGGTTACAATTATCAGGCTTCCCACAGGCAATAAGTAGGTGTCACACATGGCAGCAACCACAAGAAACAGTCTTTTTAGTTGCATTATACTCCTTGGAAGCAAGTTAAGAAAAAGGGTTAGGCAATGCAAACTATTCCATATAGATTGTTGATCATATGCACCCACTAATATCTATGACTAAACACACAGTCAGTTCCTAAGGTTATGTCACAACATAAATGGTCCCCCGGATCACTTATATGTACGAACATTAATGGTCTGGATAAAACATTGTTTATGACAACATAAATGGTCCACGCGCCACTTTTGCAGGAATATATAATGCTAAGTTGCCAGCTGCTAGTTATATTTATACATCATGCATGCATATATAGCACAACTCAAAGGCAATGTCATGAGTCATGAGCGATCGAAGCTAATTTGCTGATAATAGCTAGCTATGCCATACACTTGCACATTAGCTCCTCACCTTTTATCTTGCAAATTGTGAAGGTGCTTGAAGCTTAGCTACTCGTGTGTTACTATAGATCTTTTGCTACTTGCACTCCCTGTCCACTTTGTCAAGTCGTTTAGTTTGGAGAATCGTGATTTAGCTGATTGGTAGCTAGCTAGCTAAATGGTAGCTATGTAGCTAGGGCACCAAATGGTAATGACGGATTGGATAAAATTGTGAGCATATAGCTAGACCATACTTGTGAATATGCAACATCTAAAAATACCCCCAACATTAAGTAGCAATAGTGATAGTTACAGCCACAGCTATATAATATTAAAGTTTAATCAAGATACAGTTTAGTCTACTAGCTCAATAGCTAGCTACCTAGTAGCTAGCCAGCTACCGCATGCATGTAGGCAGCAGAGCTGTCGTGTAAAATCATAGCAAGGTATTAAATCATATGTGATGTAGAGCATTTGTTTGGCCTCGCTTTGTGACCCGGACCATTTATGTTTGGGGCGGACCACTTATGTCAACATAAATGGTCTGGGAGGACCATTTATACATAGTTGCTTATGTACCCGGACCAAATATTTCGTTACAGTACCACAGATAGTATATTCTGAATATACTAGACATCTACATTCAGTCTTTTGAATTACGTAACAATGCAATTATTATATGTACCTATATAAGAATATACTTCAAATTGACCTTAACTTCTTATTTCAAATTTTACTTAAAAATAACACATGGGTTTTTTGAATGTGCACAATGCATGAGTGTCATTGTACAAAAATATAGCCAATAACTGATTTTTTAAACATGTAATCGTAGGTACGTACAAATAAAAAGTTTATACAGTCAATATCAAACTTCAAATGATCATTCAGAATCATACTCCGGCAATCAGCCAAGGCTCTCTTCTTTGCTGGAGGAGGCAACAAAACATAACAATTATGCATACAGATACGTACCATAATATTATAGTGACGTGCAATAATATCAATAGTGTGATAATCATATCACAGAGAACCATTATCGTGATATGATATAACTGGCAATTATTATCATGATATATAAAGCCAGACCGTTAAGCTTCAAAAATAACCATGAAATTGTTAAGCAGAATGGCAAACATAGCATATTATTATTGTTATTGTATATACGTATATTTCACTGAAGTATTATAATTTATGTACCAAAACTTCATAATACACATGCATGTTACATATGAATTCTTGAAGTTACTATTTGACTTATTCAGGTGCAGTATAGTGGGCGTGATAACTATTGTATGGTGATAAAATTATGATGATAATTGATAGAGTTGTAAAATCACTATCACACATCACTAGTACCATATGCGGCAAAGCTAAAACTTTCACAATTGAATGAAAAACCGCCCCCTCAAATGTTTTACCGTATATGGTAAACGTAAATACATAAAATGTACACTACAATACACAACCAAAATACAAAATAAGAATAGAGGCACAGCACTGTGCCCTTTATCAAAAGCTTTTGATGTGGTCTGATAAATAAGTTTTGATGCTGGTGGCAAATAAACAATTCTTTATTGCTCAGACTCAAAATGTCAAACAAAACAATTTTATGGTGACTCGTGTAATGATGTGTAATACATATCAATATGTATATCGAAACATCAAAGCATGTCCCAGTATTTCTTTACTAGTTCAGTTTTGTGCAGTTTTGTGCAGTTTAGCAATATCATTAATGTTGAAGTACCTACAACAAAATTAATTGTTTTCCCTTAACTTGATACATTGCATCACATCATGAGTACACATTTTGATGCAGATAACGTTTCAGGTGTATCGCACAACACCAACCATGTGGTAAACCAATTCAATAACATATACTCTTATGGGTTGGAGAAACTTTTGTGAAAGGAAAATTTAAAAGTAAGGGAGAGTCCTAAATTAAAGTTGGCAGATTTGGTGAATACAATTGTTACAGTCACTATTTGAATCTACACATATATCACAGACATGCCAGTGTTGCATCAAAGAATGGTGTGTATGCTATGTTCTAAAATTAAGTATAATGTGACCGGGCCAGCAAAAGGGGTCCAAGTGGGCACATAAAATTTGACCTTCTTTTTCAACTTTCTTGCATCATAACAAAAGATATAAATACGCATACGTAATTGATAAATACGGGTACGCAATTGACATGATTTTTCTACCATCAATGAACAATTTAATAAGCAACATTTTATAACTTACAGAACATAAATATATTGTACAGAACCCAAGATATTAAAGTTTTTATGATGATGTGTAGTTTGTGCCAACTTGGTCCGTTTTTGCTGGCCCAGTCACTAATAAACTTTGATTACACAAACATTTCACAATAATAAAATAATTTGATGCATGATCCCACATAGTCACTGCATAATTTCAAAGCACCAATACAAATATTTCACCAATACCTTTTATGAAGTGACATAAGACATCGTAGTGATGACCACTGAAACACAAAGTAATAAATCAATTTCTTATACGTAGTCTATATATGTATGCATGCCACCGTACAACCAAATTGAAGCCATAACTACGTATGCCTGAATGTGATGGTTAACGTTAAGGAGCCTCATCACCCGAGGTCGGTTTCTAAAATGTCCCCATAAGGCAATGTTGGGCCTCTACATAAACATGGGTCTCCAGTTTGCATTATTTAGAATAATAACCTGACAAAATCACCTTCATATCGATATTTGGCAATGGCAGCAACATCAGGCATATCTACAGGGGCAGTGACAATAAACTCCATGAACATGATCACTTAACTATCATGATAGTATGTCGAAGTTTGGAGGCTTGGAGAATTTTTTAGGCTAGCCCATATATATAATGTGCAAGGATCGCTAGGAATAAAATGAGCCGTTACATCACACAAATGTGACCTGATTTACAAAAACCCGACATAATAGCAGAGTTCAAAATAAGAAATAGTAGGTATTAGGACATATGGCCAAATAGTATTTGGCCATTTAGAAAAGTATTAGGCCATCCACAAATGTAAGTGACCCTTTAAATTTAATAAACAGGTGAAAGAGATTAGCTATGTGATAACAATATCATGTGTTAGTCTAAAGTATATAAAGTCACAATCCAACCATGATAGTGTTTGAAAAGAGCGATCTAGCTCTATCACCCATTTCTTGTATGTGTAAAATGTGACTTCTCTCCTATTGGAAATTGGCCGATGACCGGCTGTTATTTTGAACTCTGTAATAGCATAATCTTAAGTCATTTGTGACCTGATTTGCAAAAACCCGACATAATAGCGTATTTAATATTTCGAGAAATACCAATTTAAAATATTGAAGACACTGTAGTTCTTTGATGCCTTACTGGATGGAAGCCAAATTAACAGCATAAGTAGAGTAGTCTTATAGCCAGTGCTTTATAGCTAATTTAACTAATACTGCTGGATTTTCAGACACTTTTTTCTGAACTCCACCAATATCATGGATTAATTCTATAGGGGGTGGGTGGGCGTTGGAGGGGGTGGGAGGAGATGGGGCTGGGTGGGAAGCCGAAGGTGGGCTAAAGCATCCATGGTCACAGAGAAACAGCCATTGTGTGCTCAGTAAAATACTGAAACAGCCACAGCGTACCTGCCAGGCCAAGACGGTCGCTGACAGCTGCCTGACACCACATGTCGCTTTATTAGTGCGCCCCAGTGGCACCACATGGACCGTCATGGATTTACAGGGTCAGAAAAATGCTGCCTGTGAAAGCAGACCTGGTTATCTTTAGCCCTGTCATTGGTTTGTCTGGATAGTCCTAGAATGTGGCTTTCATGTCAAGCTATAAAATGGATTTCAGTTCTTGCGGGATTACACCTGGTTTTAGCAATTTCTCTTCAGTTTTCACACATGATGGAGAAGCTATACTTCCAGACATGGGTCCTAGCCCATATCCAAGTTTACCAGATATTGACATAAACATTGCAGGGGTTACTAAATTTCTTAAAGAGATCAACCCTTACAAGGCAACTGGACCTGATTGTATTCCTGTAAAAGTGCTGAAAGAAATGGCTGAAGAACTTCCTCCAAGTTTAGCTTTGATATTTACAGCTTCCCTGCAACAAGGAAAGATTCCGCTGGATTGGAAGAAAGCCTTGGTAACCCCCCTATTTAAGAAAGGTGATCAAATCAACCCTACAAATTATCGCCCAGTGTCTCTAACCTCTATCTGTTGTAAACTACTGGAACACATCATCCATTCAAATGTCATGTCTCACTTAAATGCTTGTAACATAATCAGTGATAACCAATATGGGTTTCGTAAAAGACGATTTGCAGAATTACAGTTACTTCGTACTATCCATGATTTTGCTTACAATCTAAATGTAAAGAAACAGACAGACACTATATTACTTGATTTTTGTAAGGCCTTCGATAAGGTGTCACACCGTCATTTAAAATTAAAGCTAGAATATTATGGAGTTAGAAACCGAACTCTAAAGTGGATATCTTTTTTCTTAGAAGAACGCACTCAATGTGTAGTATGCGGTGGCTATACATCAGACCCTGCAAATGTTATCAGTGGGGTTCCACAGGGAACTGTTCTGGGGCCACTATTGTTCTTAATTTATATAAACGACTTACCAGAATGTGTTTCATCAATGTGTAGCTTGTTTGCTGATGATTGTATGATAAGGGACATTGAAATATTGCAAAATGACTTAACAAACTTGGAGCTTTGGGCAAGAAAATGGCTGATGACTTTCAATATAGATAAATGCAAAGTTATACAGATATCATTGAAACCTGTTGCTCCAAGTTCTTATACATTATA
Source organism: Nitrosopumilaceae archaeon (assembly GCA_965207375.1). Classification (GTDB taxonomy): domain Archaea; phylum Thermoproteota; class Nitrososphaeria; order Nitrososphaerales; family Nitrosopumilaceae; genus JAWVZS01. The sequence goes on from CBDBMG010000001.1 coordinate 381,256, forward strand.
TGGAAGACATCTTAGGGAGGTAACTGAGGCAAAGTACCTTGGAGTAACAATTGATCGTAAGCTATCATTTAGCAAGCATATTGATAATGTATGTAAAAAAGCAAATTCTACATTAGCATTTATTCGGCGAAACCTTAAGTCCTGCCAACGCCAAATAAAGGCTGATGCTTATCTGATGTACGTTAGACCAACTTTGGAATATGCAGCAGCGGTATGGGCACCCCACACTAAATGTGACACTGAAAAATTAGAGGCAGTACAAAGAAGGGCTGCAAGATTTGTAATGTCTGATTTTAATCGTACTAGTAGTGTCACTGAAATGTTACATAATCTTAATTGGAACACCTTGAGTAGTAGAAGACAGACATCTAGATTATGCTTATTATACAAGATCTTGCACAACCTAGTAGATGTTACCCTTCCAAGCTACATTGTACCATCAACCAGATTTACAAGAGGACACGATCAAAAATTTATCCTACCCCAATCCAGAATTGATATTTACAAGTTTTATTTCTTTCCAGACTCAATCAGACTGTGGAACAACTTACCCTCTGAGATATATAATACATCCACACACAATCGACGAATTTTGAAAATTAATTAAAATTTTTGTAGATAGCTAATTAGTTAATTACATTGCATTATACTCGTACATATGAGTTCAGCAATTATATTATTATAATAATAATAATCCTAATCCAGTCACATTTAAACTACTATTATTATAAACATCTTACCTTCGACTCATTATTATACTCTTGGCCTATAAGTCCATTCCACGGTCCACCCCTTTCATCATTCGCCTACAGAGCATCACCTTAAGCGAGCGCTCATAATCTCCGATCATGCTCCGATCGATAAGGCGATTTTTGAATTTGGGCTCGGATGTAACGGAACTCCGCATACGTCTCCGTATACTACAAAGAATTATTCGGGCGCCAGCGCTACTTCTAGCAAGCACTTTAGGCGGTCGCGGGAAATTTAAGATGAAGCAACTGAGCATCGGAAAAAGACTGCTGCTGTAAAAGTAGCAGGATCTTGCAGAGCAGTATATTATACTGATTGTTTATGCCCTCCTCCTATAATTTTGGTACTCTACTACAAAATAAGATTCCAAGGCAATCAGTTAGTAAAGTAAGCTACAGTGGGCTTGCAAGGATTAATTACCACGTGACACATTTGACATGCAAATTTTGTTCTATGTATACATAGCATTATATTGAGTGTTCTATTGGGGTATTTAACATGTGACTGTTATATTAGATAATCCCCTTATAGAATCTTACTGATGCTGACATAACATATTAGCTTATGTTTTATATAGATATTAAATATGGAAGGATGCAAAAAGATTTCATACTACAGCTGCGTATAAAACAATATATTATATATACATGTGCATGCATCTATTATGTGCTTTATAGTTTGTGTACAGAAAATAGAAAGATATTCATGCAGTGTTGCTTCTCTTGGATGGAAAAACTGGAACAGGCAAACTATTTATAAACATATGGCTATATATATATATGTATAATTTATGTACATGTACATATTTTTAATAGTATGTAATGTAAAGGAATGGATATCATACTTTTGAAGGAATGGATTATCATACATACTTTTGCATGCTTTTAAAGTATGTAATACATACTGTAAAAGGAATAAATTACATACGTAGTTAGGCGTGCTAAGGAAGCTAGGAGACTGTACGTTATTTTAGCTAGAGGACAGTCAAAGGTATAATGGAGATGAAATTTTATAATGACTTGAGAGAAGAGTCTTCAGAGGAAGAAGATATTATAGCCTTGATAATAGCAATAATGATGAGTGTGATGACAATTCTTCTCCTGTATCTTCTGAAAGTGCAGATATCACTGAGATTTCAGTCAATAACAGCTCAACCAGCACAATGACGCTAACAAGTAAACATATACAGGATTAGAAACAAGGCCTATATGGCATAGTTGATGACATAATAGAAAGACTAGCAGATGGTGACCAAAACATGGTATCAGGAGTAACAAAACTGATTTATCAAGAGTTATGCATGTATGCAAAATTCAGGTATTGCACCATCATATATATACCATCTCCTATGCCCTTCACAAATTAGGAAGCCTATCTATTTTCATGTTATATTATATCTTAACTTAGGATATGTATAGTCAAACGTAAACTAGGGAGCCAGTATATACCAATTAAGGCAAACTATCCACTAAAATTAAGCAATAGAATGTATTATTAGTTGCACATAGCTACATGCAGCTAGTAGCTAGCTATTTTACCTTATAAATTACTAGCTATCAATCTATACACACTTACACGTATGAAACTACAAAATACCACACTCTTAGAAGAATCCTGGCGGTGTCAGAGTTAGCGCGGGGTAAAATAATTCTTTATAGTATACGGAGACATATACGGATTCCGTTACATCCGAGCCCAAATTCAAAAATCGCATCGATAAGCGCGCTGCCATTTAATTTGATCTAAGAGGTTCGATTGTGGTTTATAATTTTAATCGTCATGGTGATGCCCTGGTGTCTCGCGATGTGATCCCATAAGCTACTTTAAGCAAGGAAAGATTGATTGGCGATCGAAAGGTGATGTAGAAGAGGGTGGAGTGGACTTCTGGATGACAAGTACAACGATGGGTTTCTAGAGTCGATGTTAGTCTCGCGTGGCTGTTAAACCTGCGATCCGCAGGTTATACTATCTATGATGTTAATAATCAAGAACCCATAGACTGGCATGCTGGCATGGAGTGTGATGTATGTACAAGTAGATTGTTAGATTCGTATTTCACCTGCATAGATTATCCAAAGTGCCAAAAAATTTAAAGTACCAGAAAATTTCATTATTGCTTGTTTGGTTTGGGCTTTCCCACAACGTTTTCAGGTATAATAAATGATGAACAATAACTGCCCACCTGCATCATTTTTAAAAATGTTTGAAGCAGGAAATTAACTTTGATTGGTCTTATTTTAATGTCAAATGTCTACAGACCTATATATAGCATATACGGTTAACATTTAATCTGTTGTATTGTACAGCTGTATTGTACTGCTTATGCTATGGATGGTGGAAGAGAGTTCCAGTCATTTGGCAAAGCTGTGTAATCTGATGTTGGTATTAACTCTTAACTTTACTGCATTAGATCGAGGTTAAAATTAAAGAGCTGTTCATGTGGAATCTAAGCCAGTCCATGAATAATTTTGTGCGTAATTATCATGATAAACAAAAACACCTGGGTGTACTTAAGGTTAATCAGAAGCAACATTGCAAATATGCATGATCGGTAGCATCATCATCCTTGTCACTTGGTGACTGGGACGATGATGTCATTGTTGTTGTTTTAGTAAACTGTGTAGCTATATGTATTTTGCTTCATCTCAGCTTGCACAAGGGAATTATTAATAAACACTGGTTGATGTGCAGCCCCATTGGAATACAACCAAGATCAAAACTTTATTAATGGCAGTGATTTATGGCTATTTTTGCTCTCAAATGCATGTACATATAGAGTTTTAGGTGGACAAAGTTTTTTTGGTACATGGGGCTGCACCATAAACATTAGATTATTAATGTAGTGGTGTGATCACAGGAGTGTACAGATTTTTAATTTTTACAAATTTGCGACCTGGAATACATGAGCAGAATTAAAGCAGCATACAGTTTTAGATCCATATGTCTTCCATGTATTTTGAACACTCAAAAATTGCAAATATTTCTACTGAGCAAAATCATCTAATTTGCAAAAATTTCTTCTTACTAAATTCCCACTGCAGTATGCACTAATATTTGTATATATATGTGTGTGTGCGTGTGTGTACATATGTATGTCTGGCATTACCCATTGTAGTGGTGAACTGGTATATTTACTGTGTATCTATCCAGGATTGTGCAAAAGAGAGAGGGATTTGTGCACGGTGACGTACCGTATTTACTTGGTTAAATTTCGCACCTCAAATAGTCACCACACTTGATCAGTACCACAATCAATTTTGAAATTATAAATTAGTTATTACATTTGTAGTAAATTGGTCACTTGGTAATCCCCATCAAAAATGTGGTAACCAGAGTGTACTTTATTATTCCATAAGTGCATGAGAGATAAGTGTAGCAGTGACTGATTGATTACCGTTGTATGGCTACTGGCTACATATATATACTAGTCACTATATGCCTGTATCACGTGATTATCAATTATAGTTACCGTATTTACTTGGTCAAACGCTGTAGTGTTTATTACATTCAAAAAATCTATGCGATGACTATACATTTAAAGCCGACTATGTATATATTTCTCTGTAAATATATTGTGCTATACAGACCCTTTATTTTTAGTACGTAGGTACATAATTTGTTCAAGCTATGCACATGGATGTGTGTGCGTGTGTTCACGCACACACATGCTATACATACAGAGCTCTGGTATAAGGTTACAGATCACTAGATTAACCAATATCAATAATTTAGTTTATGAACCTGCATTGCTTTGCTCTTGAAATTATTGGGTGTTTTTGAAAATAAGTTTTCAAAAATGGTGCCTTCAAAGTATTAATAGGAGTTGATCCTTCAGTATCTTTTTAAGGGTTAATTCTTCAAAAGGTTTGTCTAAACAGTTGGCCGTGCAGTGTTTGTTTCATAGATTTTAATTACTGTATAGCAAGCATAAATTTTTGTATTTTGACCAGGTAGCTAATTAAATTTAATAATACAGCAGTACATGATATTTTTGCAACTTATAGAGCACAGGTATGCATTTCAGGACTCACCATGGCGATGCTGTTGGGTTGATAGCTGTATATCTGTTGTCATGTTTATCATGATATGAAGTAAGGATCACATGTAATTTGTTGAATTTATATTGGAATGGAGAAGACAAAGCTATACTTGCTCATGAAAAGGAAGTTACTAAGGTATGTAAACATTACTGTTGGGAGGAAGTATGTGCGTAACTACGTATGTTATTTCTTGTAAAGAGACTTGCAGAGTCAACTCCATAGCGAGGGCTTTAGTATCCATAAGCATCTTGACACACATGGATATGTTGGAAATCGTAAGTTCCACAGAAACATGTGTTCTCAATAACATATTGCATTATTATAGGCATGTGATTCCCATTGTCATGGATACCTTGTCACTAAGGTAAAGTAATATCTAGTTGTTATGATAATGTGATTGTCGGCAAAAACCAGCCTAGTTCACACGAAAATTTAAATTTATATTTTGTGGCCCAGCTTGTAGCTATACTCAATGGCTATCCACGTACCATGATGTCTCCTGTGGTCAGATACAAGTGAGGTAGTTTTCTGGGGGTGAATTTTCAACCTTGTAAAACCATAACTAACATGTTGGCATCTGTGGAGTGCAACAATTGGATGTCCAATTCTACCCTTGACCTCCCTTTGGCCTAGTTGCATGGTTAGGACCATCTGTGGGCAACTCAGCACCTCGTGTCTTCACCTGGGGGTTTTCCTCCTCCCTCCCCACCCTCCGCTCTACCCTCCTCACACCTGCCCACCCCCTTGTAACGCTGGGCTAAAATTGATCTACACCTTCAATTTGAAAGGCCTGAATTCAAGGAAAGAACAACTTCAAAGTTTTACTCAATGGATTACTAAGTCCAATTCCGCTAAACAAAAGCGCCCTGGCATGAGCAAAAGCTATATGTAATTTCAATAAAAAGGTTTTTGAACATTTGTTGTTGGCCGGTTTTTGCAAAGACGGTCACATATATGTGTTCATGACTGCACATATGCACCTACATCACCATGATGATACTGTACTAGCTCCTCTTTGGATTGTCAGTTTGGCTGTAGATCCCTGAAACATGATTGGTTATTTTTCAGAAAATAGCCAATCGCATTGCAGGGATCCATCACAGAATGCATAACCATGGCAACATGTAAACGCATGAATCATCATGATGTCACAATGTATGCCGAAAATAGCATGGACAACACAAGTATGTACAAATCTACAAAAATGAATCCAGTGCAACCATTAAATACTTTGTTGCATAGCAACAAGGATACATATGTGCAAAATGTACATGCATGCATACACTTGTATATGTATGCACATTCAAAGTCATTTGGTATGTACCTACACTGTACATACTTTGTGACCACCGTGGTCATGTAGGTTATTTTGTCACAGGAACATGAGTGCAAAAGTGGACAGGATATGTGCATCACAGGAGATAGTAGCAGTAAGAATGGAATTATTATCACTGTGTATCGTCATTATATTTTTACCATATCCGTTTATGTTAGGGTACCGTCCATTGAAGGATTACTTACCATACGCAGATACGAGTGATCAGATAAGAACACCAGTAACGGTATGTAACATATCTCACTGCATGTTGGGTAATAAACTTTATTTACCACAGGAAGATTTCAAGTGTTGAACAGACGCTATACTTTCAATATAATTTGTTGATTTTTCACAGTATTTCCATAATACTATTGTACTGTTTACATATTATGTATGTATGTACGTATATATATAGTAAGCATTTAACTACTGTGATGATCATGCACATGATTAATGTTGTCACTATCACAATCAAGATCATCACTGTCATGGATGGTTAATCATGATCAGTCACATACATGTGATTAACGTGACTGTCATTGTCATGATCATCACTAGTACTGTACATGTTACAATCAGTCACTGCATGGTGATACTGTTACTGTAAGGATGCATATGCATGTACAGGCATGGGGATGACCGATTGTATGCATTTCACATGAGGGTATACGTAACTACAAAGATTAATATTATAGGCCGGGATGAGCACATCATGGTTTTAAAAATTCCAATTATTCTTTTTTCTCCGAATTCACAAGTGAAGCCATTTATAAGGTATTTCTGCTCCATATTAACAAGTACATACAATATGTATGTAAAATACCAAAATACTCCAATAGAGCATTCACATTAAGCTCATGATGTTCACTAGCATCCAACACCCCTACCTTTATTTCCAGATGATTATACTCCTTTGAGGTTCGATTCCTAGAAATTATTATTATATTCCAACATATAAGAATGTGCTCATACCGATATATAGTAACATAGCACTCACGAACACGTGCCCCTAATGATGATGGTGTACCGATTTTAAAGTCATGATCATGTTGAATCATTTTGTAATAGGTTTTATTTTAGCATAGTAACATCCATAATGGATGGCTTATGTAGAATAAATTTTCCACCTGATGATCGGCTGCACCTTAAAATGATAGGGTGTAGTGACCAACCGTTACTATGGTGATTGATGTCAAATAATTGTTATTTGTCTTTGATTAGGAAGTTACCGTAACTGCTCTAATTTTCGCGGTACTAATATTTCACGAATCCACAATTTTGAAAGTATTCACAATTTTATTTTCACGAATCCAAATGGAGGAAAGGTAGGAAATAGCTACTATTTAGAATATTCACGATTATATTTTCACAAACTGCTAACTTTTTCGTGAAATTCGTAAAAATATCGTCCTGTGAAAATTAGAGTGGTTACGGTATGAGATCAGTGAGTTAGATATAATAGTACATATGTACTGCAGACCATAACGTATTTATGTACGTGGAGACTAATGCGCTACTATCAAGTGCATGTGTATAATAATACTGATTTGGTCCCTATTGACTCTACTTCCAGATAGCTCCAAATTTCCATCGTCAAATTTATTTTGTGAATTTCACAATGATCACAAAAATTTTTGTCACAAAATTTTCTTGACAGTAGTACAGGACTTGACACTTCAAAACCAGCAAATCACAAACTCAGGCCAAAGCCCAACTAAGAATTGGAGCCACATGGTACATTTAAAATTTTGAGAGTCTGCAAGCTAACCTGCAAATTATACCTAGGTACCAATATACCATTGCTACACTGTCACCATAACGCATGTGCATGGTTACATGGTCATAATGCTATCATCTTTAATATCACACGGATCTGAGGTGAATGATCAAGTAGCTTCAGTAACAGGGTGACAGTAAAGTAACATCTATAAGGTTACAATGCTGTTTAGCATGTCCAACATGACCACCCTTTCCACCAAATACCAATCAATAAACTATGGTAATGAATTGTAAATTTGATAAAAGTCAAATATTTCAGTAAAACAAATTGACACTATGGTTGTTGCCGTCTTCAGCTGGTCACTGCACTTGAGGTAGTTCACAATTTCACATCCTGTAAGGCAAAAAGGTGACATTTCATTAGTCTTGTGCAGCACACATTACATAAACGGAATGCGCTTTAATTAGAGTAAATACAAAATATCTACTCAACAAACCTTAAGAACTTCTCCCCTTATTCAAGAGCTGCTACCCATTAGTGATTCCATATAGAAACAGGTAAATTCAAGAAGACACACGTGCCTTGATATCGATATCGTGCGTTATATAGAATTACGCGAAAATATTTCTCTATTAAGACTAAAAGTTCCCTTACCTGATGTGGGAAATTAGCACAGGCAACCGCATCCCCGGGAGGCAGTAAGTCAGAAGTTTATATATTTATAAAATAATTAGGTATTTGGAATTCACGAATTCCAAATGCTCAATGTCCTAATAAACAAAAAGTAAAGTAAATGGGCGCTTCGCGCGCGCAGCGCGCGAAGCACCCATTTACTTTACTTTTTGTTTATTACCTTTTTGGATGGCGGGAAAATACACGCACCTAGGTATGACTACCATGTATCAAAAACTCAAATTATACGTATATAGCTAGATATTACTATATACATACATAGCTAGACATATAGATCAACAGTAGGCCATTATTACATTATGCTGGAAGTAAATATATTTACTACATGAAAATTTGGCCTTTGTTCATGACACAGAAGATTAATATACTCTAATAGAACAGTCAAGCAATCATTAGATTGCTGTGTGCTGATATTGGAGTAAACAAAAAATTAAAGTGATGGGTTTATGACAGTGTTTATTTACATACATACATACATATGTACAATACATACATACCGTATGCATATGCACACACATACACTTGCACACAGTTACACACACAGACACTTGCACACACACACTTGCACACACACACTTGCACACACACACTTGCACACACACACTTGCACACACACACACACTTGCACACACACACACACACACACACACACACACACACACACACACACACACACACACACACACACATACATGCATACATACATACACGCGCGCACGCACACACACGCGCACGCACACACACGCACACACACACACACACACACGCACACATACACACACACACATATACATATCTATAGCCATATATTAGCCACTGATCAGTGATGATTAACTATAATAATTAGCTAATAGAGGCTGGCCAGCTATAGTTTTTCAAACTGGTGATGGCCTCTAATATAGTATAATATAAGTACCGAGCTGTTGTGCCTTGTAAAACTGCAACTAAAGAATTAGAACTACATGCCAGCCAGCTTATTAAAAGAGCTACTAACCAAACATGATATATAATTTATACTGACCAAGCTAATTGAATTATTGACCAATTTATTGGCTAATTTATTGTTAGAAACCACATAAAATCTGATTGGCTAAAAATGTCAGGTCATGCAACTACACATATAACATTAAATTCGGACCACAAGCAGGCTGATTGGCTATATGTAGGCTACATAGGAAGTTCAAATGAATAAAATATCGTTAATTGTGTGGCCGGAACAAGAAGTGCAGATTTTTTCAGTTGCAAGTTATTTATGTCCCTAAGTGATAATACATTGGTAGAGCTCAGGCTTAGCTGTTGAAAGCTACGTATCAAATAACTTTTCGTACAAACTTTCAACTGAAATGATCATGTCTCGGATCATGTACCATTTTGATACGTAAAATTCCGTATTCCATAGTGCATCTGATAGGTTTCACCTTGTAACTATCGAATTGATTGCCAAAATTGTGGAGTTGGATCAAGATGGCTCATCTAGCTATATACTTGTTAACAGCATTGGATTTAGTAAGTTTTTGGTTATATCTAGCGTGATTTTTGTAGTACACTAAGTAGCCTGAGGGATATTGCGAGGTAGTTTATTGTGGCAGCCGGGGGGTCAGTAACGAGACAAAATCGATTTGAAAGTTGGGTTAAATTTCTTCAAATTTCACATGAACTTAAATTATTCTATTATAAGCGCACCTTTGTAATTAACGCCATAACGAAATTTAAATCCTGCCCCGGCTGCAAAAGCCAAGCAGTTTTCCGCATGCCGAATAATTGTGTTTGTGCATTAATACCCTTTGCGTAGTTCTACTGCTGAGAGTGAGGCCGGGAGTTTACTGTTCAGAGCTCGGTTCAGAGACTCAGATTTCCGAACGGTTATCCCCTCAAGTTACTTGGTTTTTGTAGAGCTAACTAGCCAGCCATTGCACTATACCTAGCAATGTGGAACACACAGAGACACTGACACACACACGCAGTTCAAACAGCCGGACTCTTCCTGTGAAAGCCGTAGTTATGGCCATAGCTACGCACGTGTAGTGCATGATGGCCAATCAATAATAGCTATAGGTACAGTAAAGTATCTGTTTGACTCATATCATCTAGGCTACAAAGCCTCACACCTCACCTTGCACAAAACCTTCATCTACTTTCATGATTCCGTGCATAATGTAAGTGAAAGTCCCCCATGCACTCACTCTTGCAAGTCTGACAATCAGCAGCCATCTTGGTGGTAACTAGCTAGCTATATCCTAGTTCACGTGATCGAGCTGATATATTGCTAACTATGCTTTAGCTAGTAAGTATCTATGGCCTATGGTTATATAGGTATATGTATATAGCTAGCATTATAACATAGCTATATAGCTATGTAAAAGATTCATACATGATAAGTAACATATCACTGAATATAGGTATAGCCTCTGTATAACGGCATCTGAACTGATATCAACCAGCTAGCTGTAGCTATACACCTGCTACAGAGCTAGACATAGCCGGCATTTCAGCCTCCTATTAGTCTGCTTTAATTGCTGAAATTTTATAGCTTTGGTACTGAGGACCTGAAAATATCTTGTAAGTCTGGCCTGTCCAGCAGTGCTGATTCTGCATGTGGAGAAAAACAAAAGAAAACCATTCAAATATACGCAGCTATTTAGCTAATTTAGCTGATGATGGTAACCATATTTGTTAAAGTCTATTACTGGCCTTGATTCATAGACCTTTATTATAATTGAGATGCATATTTGAAGTCAGATTTCAAATTTCTAATTTCAAGCCAAATTTCAAATTTCAGAAATAAATTTCACAAGGCATTGACAAAATTTCAGGTCGTTACTGACCCTTTGGTGGCAGCTAGGCAGCCAGCTATGTAGAATCAAGGGGGCGGTAACACAATTAATTCTCTTTTACCATAGGCGATTTTAAGGGGTCTGGGATATAGCCCCCCACCCCTACCCTGTTGAAAATAAGTTGTGAAAAATCTTACAGTATAGCTACAACACTGATGGTAATTGATTAAACAGTGAGTTTATAGAGTCTAGCACATCCAAAGTTTCCTAGGACATATAGCTATACTTAATTAAGGAGCAAACTTCACAAAATTTATATTTCTGAGTGAAGTAGTATAACTTCCTTGGTCCCCTGACAAAAACCTAAGCCCCCTGTATCCTAGTTCTAGAATTATCACTGGTTTTTACACGTATAGCTACACCTTAAAATGCTACTAGTTTGATTATACCATGTATAAGGGCTCTCTCTGCTTAAAGTGTGTGTCATGTTATACCATCTTGATAACACAGTGCATGGTTAGCCCCCTCACCTGCCACCTCAGTCAAAAATACAAAAGGATGGATATGTTGTTAGAACACTAATTCTTGTCCATTTAATTGCATAACAATTTATACTAAAGGGTAGCTATGCGTTGAATTAAATATACTCTAAATCTGGCATTTCTGTACTTTACAAAATAGAACATCCCATAGCTTCTGAGGGCTACACCCCATAGCCCCTGCTTTAGAGATCCACTGTACTAGCTGTGCTTAGCTCCCCTCTCTAGATCTGCCTATGGCTGAGTGGGATCAAGACTCACGATAGTGAGTCGCGAGGCCAAGAAGAAGCAGGCCGTACGCAACAAACGAGTGAGTCATTTACATATAGCACCGCTCTGAAATTTGTAAACGCTCTAATTAAGCCACCATGGTAGCTATCGCTTAGTTATCAAGGACTCAGCATGTTCTAACTATATAGAATCAGTAAACCGACAATGGAGGAAATCGGCCTCACCGATCCTAAGTACCAGCCATTATGAGTTTTATGGCACCCATTTGTATGCCCACGCTCGAAAACCATCCCCTTGGCACCTATTCACTCATTTACTAAACAAATAGTACCTTCAATGTATGAAGAATTGTTGACCTGAAGTCGTTTGATATCCATGATACGAGTTTTCCGTACGCGCCTTATAAAGTCCTTCCTGTCATCAAAAATATTTTAGGCAACCGTCGTTTTTTTTCTTTCTTTCATTTTCATCGCACACTTTTTGTGGGCTTGCGTGACCACCGGAATTTATAATTGAAACACTCATTTAGTACATACACTTGTTTGTCTAATAACTCACTCATTTCTGCATGGATTTCAACCAAATTTGTATCAACACTTCTCCTATGTATGCTCTACAAAACAAACAACTTTCAGCATAAAGCAACCACCTTAATATATTTGAGAGATACGTTTACATTGCATGCTGATAGTTTCCATAACTTGGACCCCCTTATAATGATTGGAATAAAATTTCAGATACACAAACAATATTGATATATGAATCTTCAGGATAAGTTTAAAGAAATTATGACACTTCAGTTTGTCAAAATTAGCCTTTAATGATTATATTCATGCTTATGTGCCATGCAAGATAATTATACCAAACAACAACAGGTGAACAGTGGCCACACATTATAAATAGGAGACCACTGTCCTGTTAGCATACACAAATTTTATTTATATTGTCTTCTCCTGTAGATCAACAGCACTAGTAGAGGATGGCAATGATGTAGCCTTCATTGAAGTTCTCAACTGTTCTCCACCTACATAGCTAACAATTATAGTAATAACACATACTTTATATGTTCATTAGCTACTTGGGGGAAATACAAGGGAAACACCTAAAGTATTACCTTGCTCCTCTCTCCTTTTAAAGTTTATTACTCTGCATACTTTATATAAGGTTTCTTGTCAGGACTAGTTTATAATTGTAATCTGTTTACAAAAAGCAGTGATATGCTAAACAAAAACAGCCTGGCTGTAAAAAAGTGCGAGGCCAATCAGAAGCCACAATGGTTATAAGTGACCAAAAACTCTGATATCAAGTAAGGCCAAGAAGTTGAACATTTTTTTATGAATCCTTTTACTTGAATGACATACAATAGTGTACAGGGCATTTTCACAACTATGATTGGCTTTGTCACTTGGCCACCAAAAAAGTGGCCAAGTGACAAAGCCAATCATAGTTGTGAAAATGCCCTGTACACTATTGTATGTCATTCAAGTAAAAGGATTCATAATAAAATGTTCAACTTCTTGGCCTTACTTGATATCAGAGTTTTTGGTCACTTATAACCATTGTGGCTTCTGATTGGCCTCACACTTTTTACAGCTAGGCTGTTTTTGTTTAGCATAACCTATACTACCCTACTTCATGAATTTTTAATCATATAGCCCTTTCTGTCTCATTGTTGCTGTTTTCACAGACTAGCTATGGGGAAATACATTATGTAGTGAATGATGGAGGTTATAAAATATGGATCTAACTAGATATAAAATATAAAGTCTGGGGGGTTGAAACCCCCAGGGTACCTGACCATGGCACTGAGGGATACTAGTTTCCCAGTGAATAAGTCTTGCGATTAGCAGTGCAGCCTCTATTAAAATATCCTTCTTTTCTTTCCACAGTTAAGGGGTTTATCACAAACACTACACTATATCCCGCTATAAACCTGTGAGAAGGCTTATATATATATATAGCTTGTTGACAGGGATGCAGAAAAATCATGTCACGATACTCTTAATCAGTATGCACTTTACACATGCAGTCTGCTATACACCAGACTACATATTATGAAGACAGGCCATACTGGAACAAAATTGAACAAAAATTTATTACATTATATAATTATGTGATCTGTTAGACTACACCCACTGAGAATAACCTTCAAAGCATAGTGCATGAATGCCTTCCCTATACAATATCTCTGTGGTGCTTAGCCCTATTGAAGCACATTTAAATGCTGGGCTTCAGTTTATGGCAATATAAATTTTGTCCTACAATGTCTGCAGTGAATGAAAAAGAATAACAGTAAACTTGAAAAACATACTATGCACCATGTTATAAATGTCTTGCATGATAAATAAAATAGACTGTACATGAGCTTGTGCATGATATTTTTATAGGCACTGGTGATATGGGGTCAGCAGACACTTGCACCAATCGTTCCAACCTTTCCCCCTCCTCCAACCATGAATGCTGGTATAGTCAAAATATTATTATTTCATTATTTAGTTATAAAAATTGTATTTATAAACATAGGAACACACTCTGGCAATGACTAATACAAAAATGTCCATCAAAAGTATGTAGTTATAGCTAGAATTTAAAAAAATCTTGTGCCAGTGTTGTTCCATATATCCTACTGCATTTTCCTTGGAATTTTAGGCATGGATGGCACTTAACTTGATTATTCTAACTGTAGTGATTATGTGTCTAAACATTTAATTACCGTCCGACCAGAAATTGCTTTGGAGTTGGGTGAACCACAGAAAAGCCTACTGTCAGCAAGGTGACTTCCTTTTGATAACCTTACGGTCATCTCTTCCCATGGATTATTCACCACCTACAAAATATCACTAAACTAAGCCATGATTTAAGTTGTTGATGCATCCGTTTGATAAACCTGCTGTTCAACTTTGTCCTATTGCACTACAGGAGCGTGTTTTGGGATCTTCACGTGGCAATGATATCCTTGATTGACTTACTGTTCATTGTTCAATCTAGGGATGCCACAATATAAATTTTTATGTCATATGTCATGGAGAATTATGTCACGACATGTCATATGTCACAACATAAACTATAATGGTTTCACAACACTTTTTATGCATGCAATTAACATTAATGTTAAACAGTTTTTCAAAAATAAAATATTGACATTGACATCAACAATACATAACAACAATAACATTAACAACAATTTTATATTACATCATAATCAATAAAAACTGTGTCACGACATAAAGCAACCTATATCATATCATGGAATTTTATGTCACGACATGTCGTATGTCACGATTATCGCAGCATTCCTGTGTTAGTTATGGAGATAGGCTTCCTGGATGCGATCACAGTGCTGTAAATGGGTATTAGGCTTCTCCCACCTTGTACATTCCAAAATTTATCACTTACTTTTAACGATTTTGATACAATTTGATTTAGCTGCTATTCCGTGAAGTGTAATGATATTGACTCTTGCAATTGGGAGGAATCTCTTCCTAACTGCTGCAACTAATCCTTTGGAGTGAAGCTTTAAGTGCAAATAAACAGCACCCAGGAGCACCAATAAAAGGCTGCAGGAGATTTTCAGCTATAGTGACTCAGTATCTGAAATCTCCAGGTCATGATGATGTACACATGATAGAGAATCTCTTATTGTAATCAAACACTACCTTCATGATGGGAACAATCTCTACTATATATATGATATCCAGCAGGAAATCTCAGTCAGAAATAGTCAGTTATTGCAGTAACATTAGGTATGATCAAAGCTTAATGTCAACAACCTTAATTTATTATTTAGACAAGATGGCTGTATCTACGTACCAAGATAGGTTTTCACACAGGTCCTCATTACAATCAAAACAAATAACTACACGATAACTAAAACTATGTAGCAATACTAACTATATACAACAACAACAACATTAGCTATATACAACACAACATACATAAAATATAAACTACATCACATACAAAAAATCAATTAACTAGCTAGGTACAAAAACAAGTACATGCCTGAAAGCTGTCAAATTTTGTAATACACGAATAGAGGCAGGCAAACCGTAAAGAGTACTTGCCAAAATCAGTTTTTGGATGAATCAGGTGAAGTTTATCCCTACCTCGAGTACAGTCATAGCCAAATGTTGAGCTACCTTTTCATGTATTATTGAAATTACTTTTACATAAAACACCACTACGATTAGGGCAATCGGAAACAGTGGAAATTGAAACTGGAAATAGAAAACTGAAATTGAAAAACTGAAATTTCTAAAATACAAACTCTGCTTACTAAAGCTGCTTAAACACTTCTCTACCTTACTGTGCATTAAATAGAATAGTACAGAAATGTATATAGTTTGTTTTTTGAGGTACCTTAAATCCTCGAATGCCTGATTTCTTCACACATGGTCTTTCTGAATGGTATTTGGTGGTACTATATTTTTGAAGTGCTTAATTTTATGAATCTATCTATATCTGCGAAATTCACATATATTAAGTATGTATGTACCTCAAAAAACCAACACTATATGGTACCATATACTTCAGCTTTTTAGTGAGTGTAGCCAGACTGAGTGTATAAAGCAACACACAAAATAGGTTAATGATACTGAAGTTTAATTGACCTACATAATCATGCCAAAATTATTTATCTGCATTTCCGGAATCCATATGTTTTCAACCATATTACCCATTTATTGTACTCTACTGTATATTTCTTATTTAATGCATTGTAAAGCAGAATAAGTAAGTAGAATTTGTATGTATATAAATGCATTATAACAGATAGTATAGAAATTTCACCTTTTCAATTTCAGTTTTCCATTTCCATTTTCAATTTCCACTGTTTCCAACTCCCCCTACGATTACAGAGACTACTACGAAACCTACTGGGAGAAGCCCCCTGCCACTCATCAGAACTGACATAATTGTTCATAAATATGTAATATAAAACTCACCCCCAAAGCAGCATTTTTATGCCCCACTCCTACCAACTCCACTATAAACCCAGACCTTCATTTCAATTGAAGCAAAATATCATGATATAAATCATCAAATAAACAAAACTTATCACAATTCCACTATTACTTCCCACTAACAACGACCCCAAAAGAACCATTCTCATATTTATTATACCACTAGACAAATATTGTTTTCATCGAGGCCTTAATTAACCCCCGATATCACCCACAAGTAAAGACAAAGTCACACATCAAACCACAATTTTCTCTTCAACTGCATTAAATACTTATCTTTGGTATAGTAACAAGCAACAAGATAATATAGAAAATGGCCCCCCATAAACATCCGGGGCCCAAAAATGAAGCGGCGCCATCATTATTTAGATAATAATGCAACAGTAATTAACCCCCGACCCCAATTTTCTAACAAACCGAGATAATTGTTCCGCAAAAAACAAACCTTACCACTCCCTCAATAAACAAAAGCCACCCTCCAATAAAAAGATGGCAGAAAATACCACACCCAAAATAAACAATTTTAAAGTCTCCTCAACTTCCCAGATCCCCCAGGCCCATCCTAACAACACAAAAACCCTAAATTTTGCATTTTGAGTCCTAAATATATATCATAAATTGCCACTAACTGAAGGGATAGTGCTCATAGAAGGATCAACAGTTGATACTGTAGAACCACTGATCCAGAACACTTGCATGGAGTTGGGTCAATGGTTGATGGCTTGATATTGTTCTATGGAGTAGCTGATCAAACAAACAAGCTGTCAAAATCTTCTCTAACACAGAAAACTGGATAACATTAGGAAAAGATCACCTGCTTTATAGTACCTCATAGATCACCCTGTCACCATTGACAGCATTGTCATATAATTCCAACTCCAATATCACGTGATCACTTCTGCCGAAAGGATCGCTAGGAAGAGATTTCAGATCTGATCCATAGCTACAGCAGTTTGTGAAGTAAACTAAAAGGCGGAAGTTGTAGTAGTGTGATATGATTGGCTATTATTTTATAACTTCACAAACCGCTGTATCAGTATCCGGATCCATAAAATCGTTTTTGCGCGTGATATTTGCGAGGTGTCATGTCTTGTGGCATGTTTATTTCAGTTTAATCAATGTACGAGAATGAAAGTATTTGTACAATTTGTGCTTTTGATGTTACTGTCATGTAATGACCCATGCTGCAGCGAGAGAACCATCATTCCAGGATGCGGTAAGTTCTGCGGCATAATTGTACGCATGTAGCTATAAAGCCAGGCACATTTAATTACTTGTTTCTCCCCCGCATCACTCCAAACACTACCGCCTTAAATTTCAGTGTGTTACATATTTGTGTTTATAAATTCATTATGACTTTGCGGATTTTTCATAACTAGCTATATATCTTTTCCTCTCACCCCATCAAAACTGCGGATCAATTGTAACAAGTTGACGTATCACCATCTAAAAACCAGGCGCTGTGTGTAAGTTAAACCACTGTTAATCTACTGTTATTCAATGTATTGTAATAGTTCTTAATGACGTCACCAGTGAGTCACGTGAGCAGAGACTCATCACTAAGGAACACATAGCAACGCATGCGAATTTAATTCTGTTTAAACCCGCTTTGTACTCCAGTACTTTAGTGATAAAACTTTTTGAAAGTAGTATAAAGTTGTTTTATGCCGAAATTCTTACCGTAACATTCGGTAACATTATAGGCCAGTCTTCTTTTATAAGCTTCGCAACCCGCGCGGAACGCCCACTTTTAAAACTGACGCGCTCCGTCTTGTTAGTAATGTACAACTGGTTAAACGGCTTTTTACCGTGTAATGAACGGCAAATACAGCATTACCTTGCTCTTCTTTGGCAGTAACACACGACGCGCTTCGTAACTAAGGCCCCGCCCATCAACAGTATCGATGGTCCTCAACTGTTGAATAAAGCAGCTCCTTCTGCATGGAGGTGATATAGCTATAGCAATACGTATATGTAGCTACATGTGGTTGTGCTAAAGGTGCATGGCAAAATTAATTTTCGTAATCTAGTGCTACGAAGTGAAATTATTAGGTTACTGACTATTGGCAATGTTCACACTGTTAAGGGCTGCCTTTTCTAACAGTTATCAGAATCATACAAAAATCATTACGACTGCACCTCTAATAATGAATAGCACTGAATAACTTATCACCAAGGTAAACATTTTAGGGCATAAACCCTGTCTTTAGATGTGTCTGTGCATTTTTACCAAAATCAAAAAAATTGCAAGATTTAATTGTGACTTGCTATCAAGATGGACATCATTTCAGCTGAGAGGTAAGATATGTAATTAGTTATACCAGATAGCTTTCAACAGCCAGAGTTAGAAGATTATAGAAATTTAATTTTTGTGCATCGGTAATCATAAGATGTACAAAATTTCTGTAAAAACCTTCAAATAGGAGATTTTGCATTTGAACCAGGTATATACTTTACAAGAGCACAATGTTTATTTACAAAGGGAATTTCTTGCCAAGTTTTCAGAAAATTTGTCCCTACTGATTATAAAGATTTAGGTTTGGTTGGCCATATTTGTCAAAAGTCTAATCTCGTAATCTGATTTTAAAATGTATGGTAAATTTGCTGACCAAATTAAATGCTTTGAGAAAATGGCCAATATAGCCAACTACATTATATACTCATAGCCAATCCAAACCTATCCTTGCAGCCCATTTAGTTCAGTAATGATATAAGTAAGTATACTGGTAATGGTCTATAGGGATGGGCGATATTGATATTTTGGCATGCGATCATTGTGAAGCAACGGTTATCACGATTATTGTCTTACCTATATCTGCATTGAAAACTGTCTACAAATGTGTCAAAACATTCCAAAACTGGTCATGATAAGTGCCGATTAGCACGATTATTAGTAGTAAAAATTACAGGATATCAGATATTGACAAAGAAAATATCATAGTTAATAGACGAAACTGGTTAATTGCCCATCCAGAATGAAGCCAGTCATTTGAGTACAAGGGAAACCTTACAAGCTCATTAGAGTTGCATTACCCAATGATTTGTGGCAGCGATAATTTCATATAACACTAAATATCATAACAGCACATAGCCCCTTATAAGGTACCACAAGTAGCAATTCTCCATAAACCATTGCTACACCACAAAATATGTTTATTCCTTATATAGTCAACTACAAATCAATAGTGATATTCATAACTGAGATAGCTTACCTCTCCCATAAATTTGCTGTACAAATTATACCACCATAGTTTGTGGCTGCATTCTATAAAGTTTATAATTTGCACAGTCTTAGGTTTATGTAAGTGAGTTGTGGATGACCATTTATATAAAAATTCATAGCTATGTACAATATCCAAGGAATCACAATAGGTTGGTGAGTCACAAGACCAAATTAATATGTTAATAAAATACATGACTACTGCCAACAGTATCGTACACATAGACAGTGGAAGTGGGGGGCCAGGGGGCCATGGCCCCTCTTAAATTTTAAGACTCTCCATAGGAATTCAATTTTTGCAATAGAAAATCACTTGAGTTTAGCTAAACTTTCTCCACCACTAATCATACATATGTATAAAATGCCTTACTGAAAAATACCCTTAACAATACTGGGCTAATAAACCCATCATTTTTCTGTACCTAATATCTAGCAATTTGCTATTTCAATCATCTGACACAGGATATGCAACAGCTACGCATATCTTTTTTCTTTTTCCATGCATCCTCATTAAGATATTCATAAGCTCCATCAGACACACTAACATCAATAACTGTATGATGCTCATTCTACTTACACTATGTATTTTGTGTTATAATGATAAGTTTGTTATGTTCAACCTCAAAAACCTATCAGTTGTTTTCCTTATGCTTTTGTTCAGTATTCCCTAAATCAACTTATTGCCGAGTTTGTAATATAAAAATTTGAATTGGACCACCACTTATTATTACCGTACAACTAGTCTTCTTTCACAATGAGCTTCATTACTAAGGCCACGCCCATCAATAGTATGGCAAGTGTCATGTAAAGAAACTGAGATCTTGTTTAACCAGTTATTGAAGCTTCATTTTCACATGAATAGTGATTTGTAACCAGGCAGACACATGCATACACAAAGTAATTTCAAGAAACCAGGGTTGTGCTGGCCAAAGGTGGCGCATGCCTGGTTTTAAAATTACACAGTTTATTGACAAAGGTAATGAATTCCATAGACTGTCTTGATTATTGCTTATGATGCTTTGTTTATTAAATAGAACAAAATTTAAAATTTAAAAAGTGAGTAGAGATCGATTTTTCACTGCTACACACTATTCTGGCATGAGATAACTGATAAAAGTTTAATCCCTACTTTTGGCTTACAATTTCAGTAGCTTAGTAGCTATGATCAAGCCAAAAGTAGGGATTAAAGTTTTATCAATTATGTCATGCCAGAATCTTTAGTGTTCTCTTGTGCCAAAATCTTTGTTTCCTTACTTTTGTAGCAGTAAATTGATCCCTACTCATTTGTTCTAGTTTGTTTGCTTTGTATAGCATACTTGTGTAAGTATATAGTTTGCATAATCATATAAATCAATCTGTCTTTCCTTTCCATAATTATGTTATGATAAAGCTATATTATATAGTGCAATACATTGAATCTATTTGCTTAAGTCACGTATTATCAAAAACATCGCATCTGTTAATATTATTAACAGTGGGTGCATTACTAATTATGTCACGTGTGCAAGTGGCTGTTTTTGTGTGACGAAGGCACAAATTCATCAATACCTGCTTTTGTGAGTTTTCACCTTTTAAATGGAATAGAGAGAAAGAGAAAGAAAAAGGAAGATATTGAAGGATGAAAAGAAACACCATGGTGCAGTGGATGATTCGGGATGAATCTTCATCAGAACAACAGTTTTGTAAATCAGACAGGATTACCTTTGTTGTGTGAAAAACACTCTAATAGAGCATACAGAAATATTATGCCTATTCTAGTTGTGCATGACCTCCAGTAAACATGAGCACTGAGTCAGATTGTACTTCCACCTAATTGGGGCGAGCCTGAGCGAGCCCCACACTAGCGAGTCGCCCCCTCAAGATTGGTGTTATCGACCATGCACAAAAAATTACAACAAAAATCGGGTAACTTACACGTGCAACGAGAATTCAACTGCGTAGATTACAGCGCGTCCTTGTGTAATCGTCCATGCCACGATAAGTGAACGGTGTAGATTACAGGGTTTGGTGTTATCGTTCATGCCACGATAAGTGAACGGTGGAGATTACAGTCCTTCCATATATAGTTTGGTGTTATCGTTCATGCCACGATAAGTGAACGGCGCAGATTACAGTGTTTCCATATATGGTTTGGTGTTATCGTCCATGCCACGATAAGTAAACGGTGTAGATTACAGGGTTTGGTGTTATCGTTCATGCCACGATAAGTGAATGGCGGAGATTACAGTTCTTCCATATATAGTTTGGTGTTATCGTCCATGCCACGATAAGTGAACGGTGTAGATTACAGGGTTTGGTGTTATCGTTCATGCCACGATAAGTGAACGGTGGAGATTACAGTTCTTCCATATATAGTTTGGTGTTATCGTTCATGCCACGATAAGTGAACGGCGTAGATTACAGTGCTTCCATTATGCCGGGTTCGTCCATGCATGCCACGTTTTGTACGTGTGTGTTGTTTAGAAAAAATGAAACGTGAAGAGAGGTTGCAGCGACGAATAGACCTTTACAGACAATGAAGGGACAAGG
This sequence comes from Nitrosopumilaceae archaeon, assembly GCA_965207375.1. GTDB lineage: Archaea > Thermoproteota > Nitrososphaeria > Nitrososphaerales > Nitrosopumilaceae > JAWVZS01. The sequence continues at coordinate 404,031 of CBDBMG010000001.1, forward strand.
AAACAGAGGAAGAAAGACAAGGAGAGGTTCATGTGTTACACTATGTCGTGAAGTCTCTTTACTCTCAGACACAGTACACAGGTTACAATACAAGACTCGCTTAGTCAGCACATTATATCAAGTGTTAAAATGTGTGTGTAAGTGTTAATTGCTATGATCTATTGTACTACACTACCCCCTATTCAGTAAGGACATGTCCCATGTCAGTCATCCCGGTATCTTGCCGGCCTTCTGCGACTGCTCCGGTGTGGATATTGCCGCTGTTGATTATCTGCTGCAGCCGTGTTGCCTTGCTGTTGTGGGGCTGCTTCCTGATCCTGTTGAGAATCATCTTCCCCTTCGTAATCATCCCTGACTTGAAGATTCGTCCCAGGTGGCAATTGTCTAGTGGCCTGCTGAACCTGAGCAGATGGGTCAATGTCTGTTGATTCTTGGCTATCTCGTTCTCTGGCATCTACTTGAGTCCTCATTCTTTCATTGCATGACTTTAATCTATCAAAATGAACAACTATCCTTTTCCGGGGTGTCCGTGTGTCCTGAATTCTATACACCATGTCAGATATACATTTGACAACCTTGTAGGGGCCAACCCATGGAGAGTTGAGTTTACGAGAGTTCCCTTTAGGTATGACTGGATTGCATAGCCACACCAATTGTCCAAGTGTGAACTCCCCACGGATCCTGCCAACTACACCAGTGTTACACTATGTCGTGAAGTCTCTACTCTCAGACACAGTACACAGGTTACAATACAAGACTCGCTTAGTCAGCACATTATATCAAGTGTTAAAATGTGTGATACCAAGTGTCATATTACAATGTTAGAAAAAATTCAACGCAGGGCTGCACGTTTTGTATGTAATAATTATTCCAGATACAACAGTGTTACCGACATGCTCAACATGCTGAATTGGCAATCTTTAGAACAAAGAAGGAATCAAGCTAAATCTATTATGTTTTACAAAATTATAAACAACATAGTCTCTATTAACTTTCACCAGTACTTACAACCATCAGTAGCCATCACACGAGGGCATCATTTAAGGTTCATTCAATTGCAGGCAAGAGTAGATGTTTACCTTCATTCATTTTTGCCATCAACTATACGTTTGTGGAACTCTCTGCCAGCCAATGTGGTATCATCGCTCACCATTGATAACTTCAAAAACAAACTAACATCAATTAATTAATACATGCACGTTATACTCTGCATAGAGGTCTGTGCATAATAATAATAATAAAGTGTTAATTGCTATGATCTATTGTACTACACATGCATAAGTCGCTATATGCAACTTACTGAATGATTAATTGAACAATTAAAATTACGATCAGGCTCGCCCCTCGATGCTGTTAGCATCTGTCTAGTACATAAAAAATGACTGAACTTTTAACACTGTGTAAGTCAGAGTAATATTTAAAGGAGAATAAATACATCAAAAGGAGTAGTACTATCCTGACAATGATATGGCTCAACTATCTGAAGTGAAACAGACCAGCTTAGTTAAAACAAGATTACTGATTTTACTTCTCTTGAAGTAAATTAATTTTAATGTGTTCTGTGTAGAGTGTTATAACTGTCATTAAGTTATTAAGCCCAATGAAAGTATTGTGATACCCATTGCCTTGTTTACAAATGGTACTGATATAATTGATATACGTATAAGCCATTCATTCTTGTTCTATATGTACAAATTGATTCATTTTATGCATCTGTTTTGTTTACTTTGCAGCTGGTAAAGTACGATGATTTTAAGGGGTCTTAATTATGTAAATACCGTATACCATGAAATTTTGAGGCAGGAAACTTTCACAGTTCTACAACAATTTTTTTATTCAATAGAAAACATTCACGATTCAGAAGAAAGTAGTTACCATATGGAGGGAAACTTTGGTGGCAGAAAACTTCATCAAATTCACTGCAAAAATGTAATTGGCAGAAGAAAATTTAGTGAATTTTGTCCTCAGACCAAAAATTATGACAACTTTGTAATGTTATCCAGCATAACTCAAGCGTAAATGTTCAAAACTAGCAGTGTGGCTAACGCATCAAATACACACATTTCGTTCCATACATGAAAGTTTGAATATCAATACTATAGCTAGCTACGAAGAAGCTAACCTATTTGCAGTCTTGTAAACCTGACTGAATTTCCAGCACATGGGTTGGTGTGAGCGAGTCAAATGAAACACAGCTATGCACAAGTAACATGGCAAGTGCATACGATGCATGCACAAAATGGGGCATGGCTATGTGGGAATCGAGCAGGTTGAGTGTTGTACTTCAAGCTATAATGCACATGAAACATACACAAAGAGGTGTGGCTATGTGTGAATCATGTGAGAGTGGAATGTCAAACTTGATCCTATAATACATGGCAAGTGCACAATGCATGTATGAAAGGGGTGTGGGCTACATTGGAATCGACTCAATCAAGCAGGTGCAATGAAACTTAGCTATACTATAGAGGAACTATACACCCCGATTCATGGAAAAAAGGCATGGCTACATGCAACTACTGCTAGGCTCTGTAAACTTTCATCAAGCCATGGACACTCCATATAGCTATGCTTCAAAATTGATATTATATTCAAAAAACGTAATAACTTCCATGCACTAGCTTTGGGATCACAAACATGTGTCTTTTGCACCAGTAATTGTGAAATAGGTTGCAAGCATAGTACATTTACAAACGTACATCGTGAGCATTCACAATTTAGTTCATGAACTGCTCGCAAACTTTGCAAGCTGTTTATCAACTCGATGCATCATTTCCTTAATATGTTTGTGAGCTATTCACAAGGTGTCATGGGCCATTGTGGGGTGTGTGCACATTCGCATTCATGCATTCATTTGCAAGTGTAGTGCAAACTTTTTGCAAGGTACCGTACACTACACAGCAATGTAGCTACAATCTTCACTTCATGATTCACACTCTACCTATATAATCATTTAAATTTTGTATTAATAACCTTGCAAGTAAGTGTAAGATTTGCTAGTAGGATACAGTTTTACTATTTAACAACTATTTTTTGTGTGCACCTTGCAAAAGATACCATATGTATTGAAAGTTCTGGGGATTTATTTTGATTGTAAACTTACTTGGAGCCATATTTTATCGTGTTAGGGAATATCTTGGTCAGAGTGGTCTTACTATCGGTTTTAAATCTTTTGTTAGGCTAATTTGTGAGTATGGTAACATCATTTTTATGGGAACATCTGCCACTCATCTGCATAAGTTAGATTTGATACAGAAGATGGCTGAGAAGTTGTGTGGCACTACTTTTTTGTCACTGGCCTCTCGTCGTAAGGCCAGCTCCATTGGCCTGCTGTGTAAACTGTTGGATTTACGGTGTCCAACAGAATTTTTGTACCGTCCTTACTTCTATTATGCATGCTCATTCCTTTCACCATGTCATGGACGATTGTTTGTTGCTCCAGCAGCTAATAAGACACTACTCATTGGATCTATTCATTAACAGTTTTCTGGGCATGATTCCTTCTATTTGGGCTACCATCCCATTGACTTTGTGACTGAGAGGTGTTACTGAGGGGTGGTCTGCCCTTTATTATCTATTTCAGAGATATTGTTATTGATTATTAATTGTAGAGCATCCATTGTACACAGTCATCGTATATGTATGTGACGCACTGTATTTGATGTCGTAAAAAATAATAATGATAATGCAGGCTTGCCACAAGCTTGCTACAACCATGCAAGGTTGAAACAACCATGCTGCAAGTTTGCTACAACTATGTATATGGGTAACCTTAACTAGAAGTAGTAGTAACAACTTATTTAGCAAATGCTTACCTTAAGTGCTTATAAAAGTATTCTCAGTTTTAGCTACACTTTATTGCTGATAGTTTGTCAAATTTTGATCTGATATTTCGTACACATGTAGTGCTACACATGCCCATTTGTTCATAAAATTTTGTTCAAATTGACCCAAAATTGAGGGAGTTATAAGTAATTTTGCATAAACCAATTGCTTGCACATGTCTCCCACAAAAATGTTGGTGCAATTCATCTGAATTTTTTTAAAGGCTTAAAACCTCTATTGTAAGTAGACTGTTTTGAATGGTTTGTTAATTACAATAACTTGTGCTTTTCAGCTACTCATATGTACGTAGCTTGGAAAACAATAGGCCTATTTTTACCAAATTTATAAGTTATGTCCCCCAGCTACCTCACTTCACAAGTTACATAAGAATTTTATCCAGTCATTTCCAAGATATGCGCCTCAAAAAATTGCTCTAATATTTTGTTTTGCACTTGTGTAAATAAATAACACACTGGTATTTCTAAATCATCGACATACGTATGTATTACTGACTTGGAAAACCATTTTGTCACATTTGACATATTTCTGTTTATTTAAGACATGTACACTCCAAATGGTACTACTGGTTTAATAAGTGCTTGAATTGCTATAATTTAAGTATAGGAAATAGTTTAGAAGTATGCAGTTGCAAATACATAAACATGTGATTCTATTTATTTCACGCATGACAACACGGTCTGTTATCCAAAATGCAGTAACATATGTAACTAAATTGATTATTATAATATTGACATCCTTGAGGGGAAGATCATGATTAACACAAATTAGCATGGCCTTTTAATGTGATTAAATGGCTAAATTTTAGATTTTATGTGACTTGATTAACTAAACACTCATTATTCTATTGACTAAAAAGATAAAAGTAATCACCGAGGCGCAGAGGCTAGCTAGCTACTTTTGTATGTATGTCCGCATAGCGATCGAGTTTTCTCCCAATAGCGCGTACTGTACAACTAGGAATTTGTTTAGGAATTCATTTTAGTTTGTTGAAATAACCGTTGCCATACTTACTAGCTATAGCTACATATCGTTATAGCATAATTGTATTTCATTTTATTCTCTAAATCAGAGCTCGAATTGGGGTATACAAAGTATAACTTGTTAGCTGTTTGCTTGTATAGAGAACTGTACAGTAGAATCTAACACATGTATATTTGCAAGTAATACGATGGACAAGAGAAACAGAAAAGGAGAAGCTCCTCTAAACAGTAGACTAAATGTGTGAGCTGCTCTATAGTGCGTAAATCGATAATCAATATACTGTAATAGAGCAGTCATGTAATATTATGTCTGTCAAATAACTCTAATAGAACAGTCATGAAATTAATACTCTAATAAAACAGTCAGGTATTGTAGTAAGTTCCAACCAATCAACAATTTGCCATTTTGTAAGCTGCACCCTTCAGACCTCCAGTACTAAAATATTCAATAGCTAGGTTACATCATTTCTTTCCATCCTTCCCTGAGCCTCAAACTATAAATTGTATTTTTATTTTACTCACAATACATTGTAAATTATTATTGTGTTGTATTCTGTAGATCAAACTAATGAAGGAAATAAATTCTTTGTGGGAATTTTTAGGAATCGATTTGGCAGAATTGATGAGCCTGAGGTGATACCTCCAGTTCTTTGGATCACAACTAAAGAGTCTATGCCAGTCAACTTTGAAGTGTTCACTTTTTCTGGATTTCTTACTAGTGGTGTAGCAACTCCTGGAGAAATAACATATGTTGACATACCGCTTGGATTTGTTGTGTTTAATTCATCTGAAGATAGTGAAACTGATTCACAGTTTAAAGGAATTTATATTAAAGCAGAAGATGACAGAAAGATTGTTGTGTTTGGTCAACATGAAGAAGTACCATCCAATGATGCTTATCTAGCATTACCAATTATTTCACTGCCAGCAGGAAGGTCTTATGAGTACATTGCAGCGTCAATATTTGGAGATTCAGGTACTGTTGCACAACAAAAAGATAGTGTGGCTCTAATTATTGGAACTGAGAATGATACTGAGATAATCCTTGAACCATCTGTTGTCATCGCTCATCCCTTTGCTCCAGTACAAGCTGGTGGACAGTTTATTCCTGGAGTTCCTGTTGAGCTTCGTACTGTAACTATTCAGAGGTTTCAGACATTTTATCTTCAGGTTCGTGGTGGAGATATATCTGGTACTCGTATAATATCAAATAAGCCAATATCTGTTTTCTCTGGACATGAGTGTGCTAATGTTCCATTAGCTAGTGAACCTTGTGACATACTGATTGAACAACTTCAACCAATAGATACATGGGGAACTGAAGTAGTTACAGTTCCACTGAGAACAAGGAGTGGTGATGTACTAAAAGTGTTTGCTTCACAAGACTCTACTACAGTTAATGTTACATATACAGACATCAGTAGTGGCATGGTTACCAATGATAGTTTTAGTTTCACACTTAATCGTAATGGATTTAGAGAGTTGGGGGGTACTTCAATAGTGGCCACAGGGGCTATTGCTGACTTTGCCTTGATACAGTCTAATAATCCAATTGCAGTATTTCAGTTTAGCAGAAGCTTTTTAACTGATAATAATATAATATCTAATCCATTTATGTTGTCAGTACCATATTGTGAACAGTATCGTAACAGTTATGTTGTAGCTCCAGCTCCATTTAATGAAACAATTGAAGGCACTGTTTCAGGACGAGTTGCATATGTTAACTATACTAACATAGCAGTACCAGCTGAGTATTTTAATGCTAGTTTAATAACAGTTAATAATAATCCAATTAATGCCTCAGACTTTAGACCAATCAGGAGAGCAGATAACAGCATATGGGGCTATGGGGCACAGTTACTACTTGATAAAGGAGCTCAAGTGATAAACCATTCAGACCCAAATGCAGCTCTATCAGTAACATTGTATGGATTCAGTAACCAGATGTCATGGGGTTATACTGGAGGAACAGGTCTTGCTCCTGTTGCTCTTTGTAAGTTATGAGTATCTATTATTGTATCTATAATTGTCAGTGTAACTGTCATACATGATCTCAGAACCTTTTTGTTCTCAAGGACACAACGTTGTGGTCATTTAATGTTTGTAGATGATGGCAGATGGCATTTGTTTTTGCAAATATATAGAACAATAGGCATTGAATCATTGTACTCAACACTGACCACAGCACACTGATAGATGTACCAGCAGCTGTTACAGCAGCTGTTGGCTCTGTGCTATTATTCATTACCTATTGTCATAGTTACAGTGTGTGTATATTTGTACTTGTAAATTACCACTAATAACACTTTCTCACTTGTGATGTACAGCTAGTACCATGGTTACCAAATGATACTGGGTAATGTCATTATCTGTAGCTGTGGTCTCATTTGATACAAATGGTGGATCAGGAGTTACCATAGTAATTTCAGAGAGTGCAGGCCCATTGGTAGTAGTTTTAGTACTCAGTGAAGCAGTTGTTGAAGAAGTCACAGTTTTTGTAATAGCAACAGGCACAACTGCTAGAGGTTTGTTAAACCTAGTCTGTGCATTAACAAGTTTATTTACTTGTTCATTTTTATAGCTGGTGAAGATTTTGGACCATCTCAAAATTATACAGTAACCTTTCCTGGTGGATCAACAAGACAATCAGTGAACATTCCCATTATTAATGATACTGTTTTGGAGCTTGATGAAACCTTTCAATTAGAACTCAGTGTTCCTGAAGCAGCTGTTAGAGCTGGTGTAATAGATGGCTGTGATCCATTTACTCCTAGACAAACTGTTGTCATTATTGATGATGATCGTAAGTCAATATTATTTTTTCATTTGTTGTAGTGTAAATGATAAAACAATTAACACTATTGCATAACAGATGATGTAATATAACATTAGTAATAAATGTGGAACCATGTCCTCACATATAGAGATGTGTTTCTGGATTTTAATTAAACCCAACTTCTATGCATATTAAATATTTAGAAATACTATTTTAATTAATTAAAGAGTTAATTGTATCTTGCATAAAATTCTCCGTATAAATTTAGGCCACTTACTCAGAGTGTTTTGTATGTATCTTTTTGTGACTCATCAATTTCTTTATGTAGATCTTACTGTGTCCTTCCAGAACACAGTTTACAATATTGGCAAAAATGCTGGATCAGCACGACCTATACTAGTTCTTAGTAACCCATTAGCAACTGATGTTACCATACAAGTGACTAGAACTGATGCATTAACTATTGGTGAATGCTTTAACTATATTTAGCCATAAACTGTTATAATATTTTAAAACAGGAAGTGGAAGTGAAGGTTATGATTCTGGATCATATACTGTCACATTGCCTGCTGGAATGACCAGTGTTTCATTTGTTGTTCCAATAAATGATGTTATCTTAAGGTTACTACATTAAAAATATGGTTACTAATATAATATGGTTACTAATATGATCTGTAATTTAAAAATTAAGAATTTCATAGGGTGAATAATTTACTAGGATCTTCAATCTCACAATTGATTCATCTTCACTACCTACTCATGTCACAGTTGGTGATCCCAGTCAAACTACTATTGTTATACAGTTAGGTAAGTAAGTAATAATACTATATGTGATATGCTATATATCCTTGTGCTTCAAGAGTAGCTTTGACATAGCTACGTATATGACTTTATGCACTTACATACGTACTATTATGTGTAAGTAATTATGTTAGTTCAACTCATAACTAGATAATGTGTCATGATACACAGCTAGGCTATTTAATTATTATATATAAAATAGGAAAAGTGTAGCTATGTAGGGATATTGATGTCTGCAATAGCTATAGAAGAGAGAAGAAAGTTCTTTTCTTGACCTTTTTAGGTATCAATATAAATCATGGTGACACAGTTGTGTCTGTGGTTGATAAGTTTGCAGGAGAAATCTTATCACTTCTATTGAATAACTTGTTTCATTCTGGGATCTTGCCAACTTTTCCAACCTAATACTCACAAGTAACAGCCTTACTAGTAGCTGTATCACTGTGACACAAACAACAAGTACACAACAACCACAAAACTAATTGTTACACACAGCACTCAAAATGAACTATAGCTGGTAGGCCTGTGACCTGGACAGCATATTCATAACCACTCTTAACTGATCAATAAACAATTAATTGAAATTTCATTATATTTTGCTCAAAATCATCAAATACAATAACTCATCAGTGCAGTAAAAATGTCCGGTTTTTAATGAAGAATCTTACACAAGTTAATTAAGTAACTGCAAATGCCACAAATGCGTTTCATAAAGTAATTATTTCACAATATATTTTATTGAATATATTTCATTTTTATTTTCTGTAAATGCACTCGTGCGCTTACAGTTGTTCATCTTTCTCTTGTAGCTACTCTTGGTTCACTAATCTCTCTGCATATAATGCTAAACAAAAACAACCTGCTGGCTATAAAAAAGTGCAAGGTCAATCAAAAGCAGTATTGTAGCTATAGTTATAGGGTAAGGCTAAGAAAATCCTTTTACTTGAATGATATACAATAGTTTACAGCTGGGCATTTTCACAACTATGATTAGCAAGGCTTAGGTTTGACAAACTCACATGTCACAATTTTATTAAACTTTTAGTGAGCATTCAGACGTTAATGTAGTTTGTGTGTCTGAAATTTTGTGCAAATGATTTAATTTTCACTGAGTTAATTATGACAACTTTTTTCCTGCTGCATAGATGTTTCTCTCCAGTATATTAATGTATTATTTAACCCTGAGGATTGCTTGAGCAGTATACACAGGAGAAATGTTGGTGCAAGTTTGATTGAAATCAATGAAGAAATGAGTGAGTTATTAGACAAACAAGTTGAAACAGAAAATGAAAATTTGAAAATAAAATTGCGGGGTTCACACAAGCCCTCGTAAAATATGTGATGAAAAAGAAAGAAAAAAACCACTGCGTGTGTAAAACTTTTTACTGAAAGGAGGACTTTATAAGGCTGTATCAGAAGACTGGCTGGTCCGATTTCGATGAACCTCAGATTACTGATTCTACATTAAATGAAGGCACTAATTCTCTAAAGGGGCGGGGCAGATGGTTCGTCATGCGTTGTCACAAAACAAACGACATAACACTCGCAATGGCTGATACGGCACCTATTTACTTTGTAGTATACTAGTAAACAACAGTTATATACTATAATATTAGTTATAGTTATATCACAAGCACAAGTTTGATATCATTGTTATTACACTCGACCTCAGGCTTCGCCCTTGGTCTCGTGTAATAACAATGATATCAACGAGTCTGTCTCAAGATTATCAAGGACTGCCAGCCAACAGGTGTAAATAGCAAAAGATTATGTTTTAGTTGCTTGACCACAAATATGTCCTGGTTACATTAGTGTTGCTTCTGAGACATGGTTATATACTATAAGGCTGCCAATTAGGTGTAGATGCTGACCATTTGGACCACAAAGTTTCTTAGTTGGTTTACTAACCTCTGGTGAGTCCAAAACTTTTAGTGTTGCTTCTGAAATGGCTGTAACCTCAGCCCCAGTGTCTACTTTAAAGGTTATACACACATCATTTACTTTGACATCTGTAGTCCAGAAGGTAGAGTCTTGTGAATAGTGTCTAAATAGAAACTGTCTAGAGCTGATCTGTCTTGTTCCACATCATGGACAGTTTTCGTATGACACATTTCAGCAAAATGGCCTTTTTCTGGCACCTCCTACGGGTCACGTCTTTTGCTGGGCAAGCATCACGGGCGTGTGGATTCTTTCCACATCGGCTACATTGCTTTGGCGCTTGTGCCCTTACTTGTTTGTAACTGTTCTGGTGCGATTTGAGTGACATGGCATCAACTATACTTGACGTCTCAATTTGTTCCCATTTTATGTATGCTGCTGATCACAGACTTGCTTCTCTCTGTCGAAGGAGTCTTTTAGCCTTTTCAAGCTTCAATTCAAGATCCATTTGTAAGTGTTCCAACAGTGAAGCATCTGGTATGCCAACTACTATTCTATCGCGAATTAATTCATCCTTCAGGTCTCCAAAGTTGCAATCATTTGCTAAGTTGTAAAGGCTGGCAATGAACTGTTCAGCGGGTTTGTCGGGTAGCTGTAAACATTTGTTGAATTTGGCACGTTTGATGATCACGTTTTTTCTAACTCGGAAAAACTGTCAAACTTTGCCAATACACTATCATGCTTCTTTCTGTCATCCTCTGCAATGTTGGTGGATGTTAGAATGTCTTCGGCTTCTTCGCCGAGGCAATACAGTAAAGTGTTGACTTGGTGCTCTTCAGATTCTTTCAACAACCCCGATGCAATGTGATATTGCTCGAAATGGTGTTTCCATTTCGGCCAATGATCTGGAGTATCAAAAGGGAATGCTGCCAGTACACTTAAAGGAGCATTAAAACTAGCCATGAAAAGTGAACGCTTCTAACACCATGTCGTGATGTATAATAATGATTACAATATACGCATGCGTGCTTACATATATCATACATATATTAATACTCTAATGTTACAATCACGTGTGTGCATATGGTGTTCAGTTACACTACAAAAGGAACAAAAATACCACCCGAAGCCCATACAGAAGCTTCATGATGACCTCCCCATGTCCAGTAGCCACCCCTGCAGTAGCAGCAGATCAGCAAATCAAAGAATCCTGCAGAGGGTGACACACAGAGATATCAAAATACGTAGCCCGGCTTACCAAATTGAAAATCTGGATGGAAAACATCCCCAGGGTGATCCAAATCAGTGCTGCAACACTGTTCTTTCTTACAGCCACTGTGATCCTGGAGTAAAGCGTGCCAGATTACATCACAAATTGCATCATGCTGACAAATTCTCAAAGGTCCATTACCACAGCCAAGGATGTGATCACCAAAACTATCAATCACAGTCACACCTATTTACTTCATTGTTGATATACTGATTCTATATAGTAAGAACATACTAGGTCTGTAATAACTAAGAGGTAGCTTTTATGGTGGCTTAGTTACAGCGTCTGTGAATTTTTGAGTGGTGCTACCTGTAAGTCACATACTGCTTCTTCTTGGCCTTGCAACTCACTATTGTGAGTCTTGATATACAAGTTATAAAATTCTGTAACTTGACTTGTAACATGTGTTTTGACTGTTTATATAGATTTGTAACATTATTAAAGTTGTAGCTACCAATAAACGAATCACAGGTTTTGCTATTGCAAAGTTTTTTGAGCACACTGTTTGAAAGCCATAGTTTTCCCACTATGCTTAATGATACCTGACATTTATGACAGTAAAATATTCTTTTCTTTATGCAGATATCACTGTGTTCTTCAACAAGACATTGTACAATGTTGCTGAAGATGAGGAATTAATACAACCTGTACTAGTTTTCAGTGATCCATTATCAATTGATGTTACTGTAGAAGTGACAAACATTAACCGATCAGCTACTGGTGAATAATTATTTATGTAATTACCACTTTCACACCTCACATCAAGGCTTCCAGTCATGCTACACACAACTTTCCATTGAAATGCAGATAATTTTGTTATAAACTCTCACCCACAATGTATTGTTGCATTCAAGTAACTGGTTACATATACAAAGTATTACCTTAGTATAATAGTTGAAATGTAGGGACAGTGTTCATCAACTGTCCTTACTTATAATGCAGAGCTAGGAATAACAGTCGGCCATTGGCAATTTTCCAACCAATTTCAGGATTTGACCAACCAAAACTGATATGCTGGGACAAATTTACTGTACATTTCCAATGGAGAATCCAATGATATGCCCGTACTTTCATCAGTAAATGGCCAACCAAATTGTAATCCTTATTTCAAGCACTGATTGTGCGTTAGCAATTTGTACTTACAACCTAACCAATAATTGTGACAATTGCTTGTGGTATTCAACCTTATCAGTATATTGTAATGAAAGTGTTACATAACATATATCATGTGCAGTCATGATTTGCCTAGGCAAATCACTCCCACCCATGTTACATATGTATGTGCTAAAATATTTTGATGGGAAAAACTTTAGTAGCAAAATTTACATTTGTTTCATTCTGCCGTTTCTGATAGGAAAGCTTTGGCAGATATTTTGTGTTACAATATGTATCTCATGTAGCTAATGACTAATATTTTACAGGAGGAGGCGTTGATTATGGTTCTGGACCATACACTGTCACATTTCCTGCTGGAGTGACAAGCGTTCCATTTGATATTCCAATAACCAATGACAGTATATTTGAAGGCAATGAGAACTTTATACTCACTATTAATCCATCCTCACTATCCACTGGTGTTACTGTTGGTGATCCTGGTCAGAGTATAATAACAATAGTAGATAATGATGGTAAGTATAATATTGTTTGGTTGTAAGTAACCACAAAGGAAACTTTTTCAATAGAACTCCCTGTATTATTAACTATTATATAAACAAGCATGCTGCATGGCTATGTGATTAACAGTTGTAATAGTTCATTAATTATGCATATATCACTTTATCAACACTAGCTATTACTGTGGTGTTCAGACACTCAATGTACAGTGTTGATGAAGATGCTGGACCAGCAAAACCTGTACTAGTTCTCAGTAACCCATCATCAATGGAATTCAATGTAACAGTGACTAACACTGATGGATCAGCTACTGGTGGATCAACTATTGGTGAGTACTGTAGTATTTTGACTAACTATTAATGCTATAATGGTATGACTAACATGTTACAGGAGAAGGTGTTGATTATATTTCTGGACCACATACTGTTACATTTCCTGCTCGATTTACCATGATTTCATTTGATATTCCAATAAATGATGATGAAATTTTGGAAGTTAATGAGAACTTTATACTCACTATTAATCCATCCTCATTGCCCACTAATGTTACTGTTGGTGATCCTGGTCAGACTATAACAACTATAGTAGATAATGATGGTAAGTAATATTGTTTGGTTAGAACTACCAAGGAAATTCACCTCATAACATATCAAAAGCACAGCTACGCACTATAATACGCAATATTGCTAACACTTCTAATATATCGTCTTGTAGTACATGCTCCATGATCACACCACTAGCGGATTAATTTGTGACAATATGGGTTCTATTGTATGAACATGCTGTATGGCTAATAGTATGTGATAAATTTTATCTAACAATTGTATGTTAACTCGTTAGTTGGCATGTGATGGTCTTGTGCCTTTTATCTATCTGGTTACTGGGGTGGGCAAAGGCCTCATGAAGGTTGGTGCAAGTTCAAATATCTTGCAAGATAGCAATTACGTATACTTTACTAAACCTTATCTTAAAACCAGCTTAAATCCTGATAAAGTAGGGTTTCTGCTCACACTAGTTGACAGTGGTTCACAGCAACCAGTACCTTCTGAAATCCGACCAGTACGATTCTTGCATAAATTGCGTTTTGAACAATATACTATAATTTGAATTGTGCAGCCCTGCATGCTCGCTCAGAAAATTCCTGGGCTGAACCGGCATGCATTTATATAACATATATAGCACTATAGTAGCTGGCAGCAGTGCACCAGAGCCTGTTCTAACATTTAGGGTAGCAGGAAAGGTTGGGCAGATGCATCCAAAAATATTACTGTGGGTGGTTGTAAGTACAGTAGACCCTCGGTTATCCGACCCTTGATTATCCGTACCCTCGATTATCCGGAATGATATCCAGCATTTTTTAAAAAGCAATGTCTAATTGTTGATCACGTGATCCATTGTTTACATGGCTTGCTCGAGTGCGAATTTGAGCAATAAACGTAAGCAAAAAGTGTTGACAATTGATGAAAAACTTGAAATTGTTAGTTTGCTCAATAATAACCACTCGCTTGCAGTGATAGCTTCTAAGTACGGAATTGGCAAGAGTACTGTCAGTGATATAAAGTGAGACTGACAGAAGTTGCTTGATTTCAAGAAACAAACCCTAGACATGGGTATGTATCGTCACCCAAAGACTATGAGACTGGGAAACAGTGTGATTCTAGATAAAGCCATTTATCTTTGGTTTAAACAAAAGCGAATGGATGGAATACCAGTCACCGGAGCGATTCTATGTGAGAAAGTGATTTAACTGAGCAAGAAATTGTTTGAAGAGGGTTACAAGTTTGTTGCTAGTGAAGGATGGAAGTGGAGGTTTTGTGATAGACATGGAATACAAAGTATTTCCAGCCAAGGCAAAAAATCGGCTGCTGATCGATACAGATGCTGCTGTGGACTTTGTACCTAAGTTTCGTGAGGTCATCGAATCAAGGAATATTTCTCTTGACCAAATCTTTACCTGTGATGAAACCGGGCTTAATTTTTGACTGCTACCAGAGAAGACTCTTGCAGCTTCCTTTGAAAGGTCAGTAGATGGACGAAAGAAAAGTAAAGAGCGAGTTACACTAAATGTATGTTCCAATGCTTCGGGTACTATTAAACTTCCAATTCACCTCATTGGTAAGGCTAAGAAGCCCAGGTGCTTTAAGGGGATAAATATGGAGCTTTCACCTGTTGTGTACTCAGCACAAAAGAATGCCTGGATGGAAGCTAGCATTTTTCATGAATGGTTTCACAACCATTTTGTTCCATACATTCAAGAAAGACTTGGGGATGATTGTGAGGCTGTACTACTTCTAGATAACTGTGCTGCACACCCTGATGTGGAAGAACTGGTTAGTGAAAGTGGTAGAATTGCTGCAAAATTCTTACCACCAAATGTAACTTCGCTAATACAGCCAATGGACCAAGGTGTTTTAGTTGCTTTAAAAAGAATATATAAGAAGAAGCTGGTTTGGGGCGGCCAATTCTATCAATATGAAAGTAGTGGTAGATCTTGTCAAGGAGGCATGGGATGAAATAAAACCCGAGGCGTTAAGAAAGTCTTGGGAAAAAATCATACCACTTGATAATGAAGATGAAGTACTTCAAATGATTGACATTGGCTCACTTCTGGCTGGCTGGCTGGCCGGCCGGCAGGCTGGCTTGCCAAAAGTAGGGATTAAACTTTTATATATTATCACATGCCAGAATGTTCTCTCGCCCCAAAATCTTATTCCTTGTTTCCTACTTTTTGTAGCACTATTGAATTCAATCCCTACTTACCTTTAAATTTTTAATTTTTTATCATTCTAGTTTGTTTGCTTTTATACATGCTAAGCATTCATAATAATCTTTCAGCAGGCGCACAAAATGTTACAGGCGCTTACATAATAATTATGCTTGTTTACAGGCGCACTTACATGACAAAGCAGCTGTGTGATAGCAAATAACGCTTGAAAAACACAAAAGCTATTTGTCCAAGGCTATAATCTCGAAGTTCACCATGTAATAAAGTACACACGAAAAACATCATGCCACTGTATTAAACTGATCATATCACGTGCAAGCCAGGCTTTTGTCTGACGTAATAAGCAGGAGCCGTGACAGGCTATCGTCACCTTCGATGAGATTCACACCTTGCTAAAGGAATATAGAAGAACAAGGAAAGGGATGAAGGATGAAAAGAATCGCCATGGCACAGTGGGTAAATCGTCTTCGGAACAACATTTTTGTAAATCTGCCGCCATTACTTTTTTGTGTGAAATTTCTGGAGCCCTACACCTAGCAAAACCGGGTCTTACCACAAGCTGGCTGGCTGGCTGGCTGGCTGGCTGGCTGGCTGGCTGGCTGGCTGGCTGGCTGGCTGGCTGGCTGGCTGGCTGGCTGGCTGGTGGCTGGCTGGCTGGCTGGCTGGCTGGCTGGCTGGCTGGCTGGCTGGTGGCTGGCTGGCTGGCTGGCTGGCTGGCTGGGTGAACAGTGGCCACACATTATAAATAGGAGACCACTGTCACTATTAGCATACACAAAATTTTGGTTAAAACACTATAATATTTTCTCCTGTAGATCGATCAACAGCAGAGGATGGCAATGATGTAGCCTTCATTGAAGTTCCCAACTGTTCTCCACCTACATAGCTAACAATTATATTAATAATACATACTTTATATGTTCATTATAGCTACTTGGGGGAAATACAGGGGAAACACCCAAAGTATTAACTTCCTCCTCTCCCTTTAAAATTTTATTACTCTGTGCATACTTTATATAAGGTTTCTTGTCAGCTAGGAGTTGTTTATATTATATAATCTGTTTTTGAATACTTACAAAAAGCAGTGATATGCTAAACAAAAACAGCCTGGCTATAAAAAAATGTGAGGCCAATCAGAAGCCACAATGGTTATAAGCAACCAAAAACTCTGATATCGAGTGAGGCCAAGAAGTTTAACATTTTATTAAAAATCCTTTTACTTGAATGACATACAATAATTTACAGGGCATTTTCACAACTATGATTGGCTTTGTCACTTGGCCACCTTATATATAAAAGACTAGCAAATGTACCTGCCCTGTCGTGCAGGTAGCCATTAACTACATTTAGCTAGAACATTACAATTGTAGACATGCATGCTGTATTGTTTAGTAATCCCCATGCATTAGACTTAGTCGCATGCAAGTAATGGTGGTGTAGCCACCACAGGCTGGCCACAAAGTTTTAATGAATTATTATTACAAATACATCAAACACCACCAAATTCTGAGTGGGAGGCATTGCCTAATTTCGAATTTGAAGGAAGAATTTTGAATTGGCCGCCCCAAACCAATTCAGGGGAAAAAACCTGACTGGCCTATATAAAGTTACTGCCTAAAAATGTCAGGAAAAACCCATTATTAAACCATGCTCCACTCTTTATACTATGTATTAGCTATAGTTATATCTAAAATGTTAGTTTGTGTGACCCCAACACTAAGGGCTTAGCAACCTAAAGAAACAAAAGTAACATACATGCATACACAAATTCAATTAGATATATATTTATCTAATTTTTTGTTTTTTTATTTTTTATTTTTGTTTTCTTTTTTATTTAGCTAATATAGTATAGTCACAGACATATACACATGCATACATACATCAAAATCCTTACCACAGACCCTAAATACCATGCATAGAGCAGCAGATTAATTAAATACTTCATTGTAAATAACATTCCGTGTTTTACGGTTTTCCCCAACTAAAAGTGTAAGACAGTTTGGGGAGCCTACCCTACATAAAGCATTCCGTGCGTAAAGCTTTCATTGGTAAGATCTACTCCTACTGCTTTAAAGTTGTGGCCTTGACTTTTATTTATCGTCATTGCAAAGCGAAGTGCAACAGGAAACTGAAGCCGTCTAAACTCAAAAGGCAATACTGAGTTAGATGGAATTAAGGGAATACGTGGGATGATAATATCGTGACCTGCATACCTACCATGGGAAATCCTAGCTTCTATGGTGTTTGCAGAAAGTTTAGTGATTACACACCTAGTACCATTGGTAACTTTAGGGGGATCTAAAGATCGTAAAATGATTATTGGGGCAGAAACCTTTAATGACAGCAGATGTGAAGGAAATCCCGAGACCTACAGAGAGTTCAGAAATTCTATAGGAAAATGCACAGCCTGGGATTCATCAAGCACAGAATCCAATGATCTGTACTCAACAGACTCACCAGGTAACTTTCATTTAGGGGAGCTAAGATGCACCTTTCAGAAAGCCAGGCCATATTCCCTCTGTATATACTTTGGACACCAGTTCATCTATGTTGCATACAAAGGTTCCTATACTTTCAGACAGCTGAATTATATCAGGGCTGGTGTCTATCGGATACTTACCATCTCCGATAGCTAACAGCTGACCAGCAAACTCACCTGCTGCTTCATCCCCATGGAGGTGCACCCTCATGTTAGTGTCCAGATGCTTAACTACCACATGTTCCCACAGGAAAGACTTTTTAAGGCAGGAGTCCACAATGTTAACTCTAGTACCACCCTGAATAACTGGCAAGATTTGTCTGAAGTCCCCACATAGCAGCATGCACATCCCTCCCATCGATTGGTCTTTACCCGTCAAGTCTTTAAGTGTGCGATCTAGGGCCTCAAATGCAAGCTTGTTTGTCATGGGTGCTTCATCCACTACAGTTGCCTTACCTTTCTGCTAAGTGCAATGCCCTTTTTAATGCTACATATGGGAATGTCCATTGCATATAAATCTAGTGGAATTTTAAAGGTGCTGTGCAATGTGCGGCCTCCAGTCAACAATGTTGCAGCTATCCCACTTGATGCAGTGGCCAATGCTATCTTACCTTCAGATTGCAGTTTTGCTAATATAAGATTGATTAAAAAGGTCTTACCTGTACCACCTGGAGCATCCAAAAATAACATGCCACCCTCATCACCATCGATCATAGAACAAAAGCAATCGTAAACCTCTCGCTGATCTGATGTGAGCATAGGTACATTGTGCTCTACATATGCTTGTTGCTCACCTTGGTCATAATCTATCTCTCTGCGATATACTCTTGCAAATCTATCATTGTCAACTGCCTGTGGCTGTGGCAAGCCATACTCAGACAGTTCCCTACCTCCCATAGAAAGAACCTTATCCTGTAAGTCTTTAAGGGCCAAATTAAAGATATCATCATTAAAATCCAACTCCATATTGCCTAGCCTAACGTGGTGTTGATGTAAGAAATCTTCTGTCATGGCTTCTCTGTGATGCTCATAGATCTCTAGAGGATTGCTTGGTTCACACCAAGTCAGTATCACTGCAAACAGAGAGCAAAGACTTGCTGCTGAATTGCTAACTGATGCCTCCTCCATTGCCAAGTGATACTGATTGTCATCCTCAAGAAGACCTAACTTGAAGCATGCCTCGTGGAAAGAGCTGCAAAGGTCACCATTGACAGTTTTTAAATCAGAAAATGACTGGGGTCCTTTAACATGGTGCAACAGCAGTCGAAGGTAAAAACATTCCCCTTGGCGTGGACTGATGGTGTAAATCCTACCAAGAACACGCGCTTCTTTAATACCAGGAAACCCAGCAACATCAGTTCCTTGCTTTCTCCTGTTCCAAGACTTTTTATTCCAAGTATAATACCTGGGGACATCTACATATAACAAAGTTTTAGCAAAATTGTCTACTCAACATAAATTAAAGAATTCTATCAATGTTGTTTTTGGAGGGTCCCTGGAAGCCTGATCTCTTGCTGTATCCTCAGTAAAGTACACACGCTGCCCATTCTCCAAATGTACAGCAAGTTGCTGCACTGGGGGATCCCTTTCATGTATGGGGAATTCTAATATCCTCCAGGCTGCCTCGTTGCTGCTAACATACCTGCCATTCTGATAATCTGAGATTTCGTCCACCCGGTTGGACTGTAGAGTGAACATTGCTTGATCACAGCCTTTGTGTACATACTTCAGTACATACTTAATGGACTTGATAGACATGCACAACTCCACATTGCAGTGACAATTCATGGACCGTAGCAACAACTTGTTGTATGGCACAATCCACCTGTTGTCTACCTGCTGATCAATGCGAGTACCTCTACTCTAACCCTTATGCTAATTGTACTTACCTGTCCACCATCATCAGGGCTGCTCCTCTTGTACAATGGGTAACTATCGGCACCTAACTGGGACTCAGAAATGTATTGCTTCGGATACTTCTTACTACAGTGGCCATCCTGCATGCAAGGGGATTGGGGGTTGATACTACCACAGGGTCCATGCACCATATTGGACATCACAATCTGGTGCAGTTCAGGGTCAACAGTGGGGTTAGGAATTTCAGCACAAATGACATTATCAATCTTATCAGGGGTGATCCTGTGTTCAGCAATTAACCACAACAACAAATGACAGTGTGGTAAACCACGCTTTTGCCATTCAATGGAACAAAGCCAAGCCTGTGGTTTACCAAAGACCATTTCTGATTTAAGCATTTCTAACAGTTTTTGACTAAACACACGGGCCACTATATCTGGACAATCATGAGGATCTTGACCAGGCAGTAAACTTTTTGATTTCTGGCCAATTGGGATTTGTTGTGGTGGTTATGAACAAATCAGGGTGACCATATTTCCTGACATAAGACATGGCATCCTGCTGACGCTCATGCATATATCAAGGTCCACCGGTAAAAGTAGAAGGAAGGATTACTCTACGTCCTACATTTCTAGGGTCTCCATCACCATCTAAAATGGCATCACGCAAGTCCTGGTAACAGTCTGCTCGCAGTGCTGTCTGCTCACGCCTAAGGAATTATAACCGCTCAGTCTCTATCTTACAATAGGCATCCACCAAAAATTGTTGGAAAAGTCGCTTAGCTCTAAGTAAGACAGACACATTTTGCTTAACCATAATATGATAACGGTAATATAATAAGGCTGTTAATTTTTTACCATTCTGTAGTTTTAGGTTCACATGCCAGCCGTCAGTACTATGTGGAAAAAGCAATGGGTACTGCAATGGGTCATAACTCCTATGAAGTTCTGAGATATGCCGTAAGCCACCATCCCTATAATGTAACACTATATCTCTATTGCTCATGTTGTCGTTTGGCATCAACACAGCTATTTCATCACTCACAGGACTGTTATACCTCCTAGAATGCTCGCCAGAAGGTCTTTTGTTTTCATTTATAACGATTTTAATGTTAGTGGGGCTGTCCTGCTGTTCAAATACCTCTTTAGCTAGTTTAAAAATTTCAACATAATGATTTTTATTAATCAGTAGTTCGTTAATGCTGGTGACAATATCCGGCCTCAGCCCATCAACTATTGCACACCGGGCAGCTACCTCAGATTCTCGATTATCAATAAAATATATTTGTGCAAATTTTGGAGACTCACCTGCTGTAGCGACCATTCTGCCAATTAGATGGTAAACCTGACCCTGTATTCTAAATGATGGGTTGAAGCCAGCCATTGTGATCTCGTTACATCCAAAGCTGGTCATTTGAAAGGCACAATTATACTTTTGTATATTACATAAAAAGTGTTTACCATCACTATCAGTGCCCTCATACAGATGCTGCAAGAATGGCTGTGGTTGTGGGAATGCATCTAACTTCACATTGCCTTTTGAGCAACAAAATCCTTCAGTTTCTTTGGAAAATTTTAAGGCACCACAATTTTGACATTCTACACTTAGCAAGCCAACACTGGTAGTGGTAACAAAATTGTCAGGCTGGTAATTTAGAGCTCTAAAGCTAGCTTGTCTACCTGCACATACCTGTTGACATCTGGCATTGTTTACCTGCTGCTCTTGTGCTCTGTATTCTGGGTCTGCTCTAGCCTCCCGATGTTGTATCAGGTCTCGTTGCTGCTGCTCCACTCTTCTGATGGAATCTTCACGGGCTACTCGATGGGCTTCAGTGTTTCTTATCTGCTCTTCTTATCTTCTATCGGGATTCTCCTGACGAACTCGTCGATGCACTGCTGTGTCACAGCTTTGTTCTTGCTGTCTTTGTTCAGGATCCTCCTGACGAACTCATCGACGCGCTGCCGTGTTACTGATTTGTTCTTGCTGTCTTCTTTCTGGATCGAGATGGGCAATTCAGCGCGCTTCTGTATTTCGTTCACGCCTCCTTTCTTTGCGACCTCAGGTGTCATGTCCTTCAGAGATGTCATCAGAAGTGTGCTGGAGCCTTTCAGCAACCCGTTCCCTTTTCTGCTTCTTTGCTCGAGATGCAGCTTGTGATGAAGACGCACGCTTTAACTTTGGCATTTTCAAAGTGAATCAAATACCGTGGAATGATTTCTGATTGGCCTATTCTAAATCGTGATGTTCACGTGTTTCATGATGTTCATGTGTTTCGTGTTGTTCACGTGTTTACACATCCGGGGTTGCCAATATGTAAAAGATTATGAAACAAAAAATCATGCAGTCACTCAATCCCCGACCACCGACCTAAGGTGTCGAAGTCCAGTGCTTTACCAACTGTGCACTGGATTGCTGTGGTCAATGGCCGTCTGGATCGACACGGGTGTCTATCAGGCACTCGTGTCGAAAAACTAAGGCTCTTAGAAACTTTTAAAACTAAACTTGGTCATGCCAGAAGATGTAGCTATCACGTCGAGCAAGTCTGACGTTGATCCATGCAGCCGCGGCTGAGAAACTGACCGCCAAAAAAGTGCGGACGGACAGACGGCTTTTCAGCTGGATATAGTAGATGATAGTACAAAAAGGTGGCCAAGTGACAAAGGCAATCATGGTTGTGAAAGTGCCCTGTAAACTATTGTATGTCATTCAAGTAAAAGGATTCTTAATAGAATGTTAAACTTCTTGGCCTTACTTGATATCAGAATTTTTGGTTGCTTATAACCATTGTGGCTTCTGATTGGCCTCGCACCTTTTTTACAGCCAGCGCTGTTTTTGTTTAGCATGTATATATATAAGTACTAAAATTGATTATAATGTGTGTGTGTTTTATAATAGTCTGTCACATGAATATATATAATAATATATATATATACCACTTTGACACCTCAGTTCAAAGGAAACCACAGGGATATATTTCAAATATACCCTGGGAGCCGGTATATATTATGATATATCCCTTTGCCATGGTTGCCAGGATATACAGGCAATATAAATACATTGCCCTGGAGGATATCTCCATTAACCCAAAGAGTTTTCTTTGATTTAAGCAGTTTACTAGCTGATATTGATCAATTCTTTATATAGTGAGCCCTCTAAGATTTGATTGTGGGTTTCAATATGACATCATAAAAACGTTTTGATCATTAAATCACAATGCTGCAGGATGGATTGGGTGGGGCAAGGGGTGATGCCACCCATGCATTGCAGATTCAGCTGGTGTTCACTCATGGGTCACTGGTATTGATCAATCCTTTATATAGTGATATCTACAAGATTTAATTGTGGGTTTCAATATGACATCATAAAAACATTTGATCATTAAATTCAACCCCACAATACAATCCAACAAGTTCCTATATAAATAGAGGGAGTTCATGGAGATATTATTGTGCTGATTTGCCCACACATGATTACACATTGATTGGTATATATTAGTTATGCCATGGGCACTCGTGATTTGCCTGATATATACATCCTCAGCCCTCAGGCCTGCGGCTCTCTGGCTTCAGGTGTATATATCAGGCAAACCACTCGTGCCCATGGTATAACTATTACATACACACCACAGATAATTTAATAATTATTATAATAAACTTACCACAAGCTTAGGCGACATGGCTTCTATGGTTCATTGCCCATTAGCCAGCCACTTTACAATCGACGTCACATGGCAATCCTCTCCATTAATAAAATGGTAGTGGTTATTGAACCGAAAGTCACGTGCGCATTATTTTGGTAACTTATATATTTCCAAGCCGGTTAGAGGTGAGCGTTAGTGCCCAGGCCGGTTTTGCCACGGTTAGTGGCCTGGGTCGGTGCCCAGGCCGGCTTTGCCACGGTGTTAGCGGCCTGGGTCGGTGCCCAGGCCGGCTTTGCCAGGGTTAGTGGCCTGGGTCGGTGCCCAAGGTTAGGGTTAGGGTTAGGGATAGGGTTAGTTTTAGTGTTAGCAGTAGCTGTAGGCCGGAGAAGCACAATTTCACACAGTTGAATAGAATTAAAATACATAATTTCAACTATGTTCAGTGTGGAGCACCGTAGCTTGAGTGGTAGAGCAATCCGACTGATAATCTGGAGGACCGAGTTCGAGTCCGAGATTGGCCTTTTTCTTTTCAATATAAAACTTTTCTATAAATTTTCTAAGTCCCAAAATAATGCGCACGTGACTTTCGGTTCAATATCCACTGCCTACGCTTATTGAACCGACCTTCGGTTCAATATCCACTGCCTAATAAAATACACGGAGAATTCCGTTCCTCGTGTACTTGTTTACAGCTTTTGTATGGCTTGCATACCACACCGCCCATCGACTCCCGTGTACACGCTGGGCGGGCCTGACCGGTAGGCATTTATTAGAGTTTAAATAGCACTTTTTAAGTACAGGGAGTTAAATGAAACCCTACATATTAATGAATCGCTACTAAACGGTGATTTATTTAAAGGTTAGTTTGTGTATCTAGAGTGCGTAGTTTAGCCAATAATTAATTACCTAATACTTAATTACCTAAGACTTAATTACCTAAGACTTAATTACCTAAGACATAATTACCTAAGACTTATATACGCCCAGTTTTGACGTCACTTTTAACCGCAATTTGTATTATTCTTAGTACTTGGTTTATAATTATTATTATTAATTTATGTTGTTCAACTAGAGCAAAATTGTAATCCTAATTGTTTCAGAGAAGAAACTGAAATATTACTCACTAAGGTAATGATATAACCATTAATTTGAAACATTTGGTCATAATTTTACTTTAATAGGTCATAAATCTCAACGTGTCTCTAAGTGAATTAAATGAAACTGAAATAATTACTGAAGCTGGTATCATTGCTGATTCACTTGCAAATGTAACCTCTTCAATAGAAGAATCCATATTTGCTGCAGACATTACTTCGGTAGTTGATATTTTATCTACTCTCAATAAGTATGATGATATTATAAGGGATTTACCATATTAATTTGTGCTACAGTATTATAGAAACAGTTATTTCTAACCTAACAGCAGATGACCCATTGCTAGAAGTATGTAAGGAGTAATGATTAAGAAAAGGACTGTGTATCTATTTGCTAGTTAGATTAAAATATTTATTGATATTTGCATGCTTTACAGGATACTACATCAGTTATAAATAACTTATTGAGAGATACAAATCGAAATAGTTGGGAACAACTAGAAAGGGTGAGATTTTTGATTAAGCAATTACTACTTTACACACACATATTGCAGATTTCCCCAGCCACTAGCCAGAATTTAGTTCGTAATGCTGAACAGGTTACTACATTTTTGAGTGCAACACTAACCAATGATACTACCGAAGCAATAAAAGCAAAATCCAACATTGGTAATTAAATTGGTATAGTTGTTTTTGCTTTATAGCTATTTATTTGCAGTTATTAAAGCTGAGCGTGTATCAAATGAAACTTTTGATGAAGGATATGTATTTCCAGATGAAGATGATAATTTAACAGCTTATACTGGTGGAAGTGCTCAAGTTATGGTCCCTAGTGGTTTATTGCAAGACATTTGTAAGTAAAGATACAGGTGTACATCAGGTTGCTTGAAATTGCTTTTGTCCGGGAAGTCTGTGTGTGTGTTTGTGTGTCTGTGTGTCTGCCTCCAGGCTATTAAAACCATTCACTTGAAATGAAGATTACCAATTAAATAAAGTTGATCACTTTTCAGTTTCTTTATTTGACACTTGCTATCGGTATTATTTCCTGCCAAGAAGAGCAAGGTTAGTACTGAGCGGTATTGGCATTTCATACATGGTATGGTATTCTTGTCATGATATTGCGGTATAACTATATCATTGTGCATGAACAAATAGTCCTAAACGGTCATTTTGCAATATTTTCAACTCACAACTAACTACTTAAATGAAGTTATTGGTACACTATTTGCATGGCTTTGGTTGTAGCAGTAATTAGTACTATAATTTTACTAGTTGAAATGTTCACTTAAATACGCAAGTCTTATTTTTGCAAAGAACAAATCGGAATATTTTATAATATCTGTGCTTTGCGGTATTACGGTATTCATAAAATTAGACAGTATCAGAAAACACTATTGCGGTATAACTACATAACCGGTATATTGCTCAGCGCTAAGCAAGATATTAGCTAGCCATTCGTTTCATAGTAAAAGACGAACCAGCTGTACATTACTAACAAGATGGAGCATTTCAGTTCAAAAGTGGGCATACCAGGCATTTAAAAGAAGACT
The DNA here is from genome assembly GCA_965207375.1 of Nitrosopumilaceae archaeon. Classification (GTDB taxonomy): domain Archaea; phylum Thermoproteota; class Nitrososphaeria; order Nitrososphaerales; family Nitrosopumilaceae; genus JAWVZS01. The sequence continues at coordinate 430,541 of CBDBMG010000001.1, forward strand.
CTTGCCGACGCATTTGTTGCAGCATATCTTCATGGTTTTATTGCAGTCAGCTTTATGTTTATACACAATAGCCTAGTATATACTGAAATTGTTGTCATATTTCTTACATTTTAGGGGGGATGAAGTGTAAGGTTATTCAGTAGCTAGCTAAAAATTGTAAATTGATATCATGAAAAGTAGAACATAATCTACCTAGTGTAAAATGTATTCTGATAAAAAGCTAACACCATTCATGCATAAATCATGTATACTGTATGTCTGGCTTAGCTATGTATTATTATAGAAGTATGATACAGTATAAGGATAGACAAAGAAAACCGGTTTTCCCTGAAACATCCTTGTAATGTCATTTATTGCAAAAACTAACTATATATCTATACTGGTACAAAATCTGTTTTAACAGCCAAAATACATATTAGAAGAGAATATCAATTTTTAAGCTACAAGATTTTTGTCTGCTGGCCTTGCCACTAGAATCGACCTAGTGCCTAAACCACTTGGTTTGTAGTCTCAATTCTTTCCCAGAACAAAGGGTATTTTAGTCCATTCAAAGCTTCTTGTTCTTGTGGTATTTACTTTCTTCTCCCATTAGTCAGCTTTCTGGATGGGTTCTTGTTGTGATAATAGCTGCTGCACACATCAGCCGTTATCAATCATTCACATGGAAGTTTCATCATCAAATGTACAGTCACTATAGTATTTGTTGCTTTTTGCTGTCCTAATTATCCTAACTAAATAAGCTGCTATTTATATTTTCATGATGAAATACATATATACTAGCTACTTGTATAGTGCAAATTTTCATTTCAATTTCAGTGACTAATATGTACAATCATCATTAAATATTAATATGTGTACATAAAACGATCATCATAATTCTTTTGAGTAGCTGGAAATGCTAAAGCACTTACAATTGCAAGTATAGTAATCAGAGATGATACCGGTTTTAGATTGCCATCTAATAATGGGTATGTATATATAACTAATTCAATTTTTAGTACAAACATATATCTGCAACTTGCATTTATAGGAGTGCTACACCTCGAGTTCCTGTTTCTCCTATATTTTCACTTCAAATAGACCCCCTTCCAGACCCAGCCACCTTGAAAGACAACCCAATAATGATGATGTTTGATGTAGTATGACATTACATACAAGCTGCTTGGAATCGTAATATTGACACATGTTATGCTTTATAGGCTCTTTCTCCTGCTGAGGCTTTATCAGAACAAGGGATTGCTCAAAATTTTGAACTTGATGATGTGTCTTGTAATTTCTACGATTACTCTTTGATTACTAATAATCTGTAAGTGTCAGTTTAAAGTTATAGTGTTGCAATATCTAATGTTGTATAGTAATCAAGTTAGGGGCTGGTCTACAGAAGGATTAACTTTAGATACAAACCATTCCAACAAAACATCAGTTACTTGTCTTACTACACATCTCACAAGTTTTGCTGTTCTTGTGAGCATTCAAGATGAAAGACCAGTAAGAAGATAACAAATGTGTTATTGTTTTATTACGTACGTATGATACAATGCTCTTTAGCCATCACCAGCTGATAAAGCATTATCAATAATATCATACATTGGATGTTCTATATCACTAGTGTGTCTCTGCATTTCCATCATATTTTTGATATACACAATCTATAAGTAAGATTCAACAGTACGTGCTTTAAATTTAGTATCTTGTTGTTAGATCAAAAGACAAGATAAATCATCTGTTTATTCATCTAAACTTGTGCATTGCACTTGCTTTGGGTCTTATAGTGTTCATTGCTGGAATAGAAAATGCTACCAGCAATGAGGCATGTGTTAACATAATTAATGGTAGCTTTTGTCATTATTATGTAAATATTGTTTAGGTTGCTTGCAAGGTTGTAGCAGCACTGTTGCAATATTTCTTTATATCTGCTTTTTGTTGGATGCTAAGTGAAGGAGTATTGCTTTACATGATGTTGGTCACTGTATTTGGTAATAAATTAAACAACCGACGCTTCTTTTTTATCTTGGGTTGGGGTGAGTGCTTCATAAAACATATAAATATAATTAAATTGCTTTTCTACTACCTACGTATACGTATACATAGGTCCAGCTATTCCAATAGTTGCAATTTCAGCTGGAATAGCACATGAACACTATGGGACAGATCATTAGTAAGTGGATTTAATTCTTTTACATTGTCTACTCATTGTACAATATAACAGTTGTTGGATTAAGTCTGATTTAC
>CBDBMG010000002.1:0-487500 GCA_965207375.1 Nitrosopumilaceae archaeon
GCCTAATTTCCCCCAAGTGTTTCTCGTAAAGTCTACACAGTTTGCACCTTCCACTATATGGTATGCTTACATTAACATTAAGCAAAATTTCTATTATATACTGTGTATAACTAGCCATATAATAATATTGGTATGTTATAGTGATCATGATGAGTATGATGATGATGATGATGATGACATTACCATCGACTTGACAGCACAATCTCCTAACAACAGTTTTGGGTAAGCATAGATATTTGTGAAAAACTCAGTTCCATAGGCACCCACATGTACATACAGTAGCTACAGTATCATGCCAATGTTATAAGGTCCTTCCTCCATCAAAAAATATTTTAGGCACCCGTCATTTTTTTTTCTTTGTTTGTTTCTTTGTTTCATTTTCATCGCACACTTTTTCGTGGGGTTGCGGGAGTTTTGCGTGGGCTTGCGGGAGTTTTGTGTGAATCCCCGGAAGTTTTTTCAAACTCTCTTTTTGTACATTCACTTGTTTGTCTACTAACTCACTCATTTCTTCATGGATTTCAGCCAAATTTGTATCAGCATTTCTCCAATGTATGCTCTACCTGTCATACTACTTTCAGCCTGAAGTAAACACTTGAATGTATTTGAGAAAGGTTATTACACTGCAGGTTGAAAGTTGCCATAAGTTGAACCCCCTTGAAATGATTTGCATAAACTTTCAGATATACAATCTATATTGATGTACCACTCTGTAGTAAAAGTTAAAAAAATATTGTAGGCGTAAGTTTATCAAAATTAAGCTTCAAAGTTAAATTTACAATACTGTGATCTGTACCCCGCACAGACAGTATGTTGTTGCTATATTCATTCCCTAAGGCATGTCTGTCTGTTAACATTATTTACTATTGTAAATGATATTTTTTATATACCTCTGTGGGTGTGATAATTTCAGAATAGGTACATTAAGTATCGAAACATAACCACTCAAGTTATAAATATACGTATACAACTGTGTGAGTGATAATGTTAAACCACAATATGGGGGTTGTGTCCAAGAAGGGGATATAGTTAAGTAAATTATATACCGTATAGCGGGTTTTTAATGCGGACACAAACAGTTGCGAAATAAAATTTGAACGATGTTTAATCTTGCGAACTATTTGGAATATCAAATTCCTCGCATGAATAAAGCGAAGAATAAAGCTTTCCTTTAAATCTTCGTAATATGCTCATATTATACTGAATTACAAAATATCCGTGAATAAACATTCTTTTTGACCTACGCTTCCCTGTGCGATCGACGCTCGTGTGCCACGCCCACTTCAAAACACAAAGAGTTTGGGTTGCTACGGTACAGCTCGATTTAAACTTTAAGAACGCACGCGTGTGCAACTGCACGCGCACTGCACGAGCATAGAAATATTCGCTACATGCTCACGAGCGCACTGGGAGATTAATGACGTATAAACCGCCCGTGAGAGTAACAACACTCGTTACGAGTTATGCACTCGAGATGCGTGTATCTCGGCGTGCATTTAGCTCGTAACGTGAATGATCCTGTTACTCGACTAGGGATATCAATAAAACAATATAAAGCCGTACCGTATGGACGTACGTACTTTGTAACTGGCTGAAACTTAAACTGCATCAATAAGGACACTTCGCATGCCCTCCTACATCTGTCCGCATCATGTGCATCGGTGGTTCTAATTAATGGCGCAGTAACACGTGTCAGTTGAAGTTGTTGTCCCTCAGTCTATGAGCCTTTTACGAACAGAAGAAATGGAATATCCACAAGAGAATGAAGTTATTGCATGCAATCCATCATGAATGGACCATCTTTAAACCGTGCACGTAAGTTTGACGAACATGCATGTTAGGATTGTCGTCTCGTGCGCCTGCACACTGAACAGAGTTACTGGTGGCGATCGAAATTCCTTAGTGAATGTGTGTGGATTGTAACGTGCGTCTATGCACGTACGTACGTGAGCATGTTAGGCGACGTCATACGTGCGTGTATGGCTCGCAAAATTCTCGTGCAGTTGTCTACAGACACGCACGAATTTGAAAAATACTCGAGAGGAGCTACGAAATACACGCGTGTCATCCGCACGCGTGCTTCAAGTTTAAATCGAGCTGTACCGTACCATAGTAAAAGGCTTAAAATATCTTCAAAACAGATAAGTGATGCATGGAAATCGCAATTTTTGGCCTTTAATCTGTATATGATTGCTGTATAGACACGCCCATTTTATCGATCAGTCACGTCGTGCATAAAAGTATGGCTATGCCAGACTAGATGTATACGCAGTTGCAGTAAAGAAGTAGGTACTCCAGTATATTGCTAGCTTTTTACATGCACACGAGTTAAATACAACGTAATTAAAAACCTTACGAATTTTAATGTTGCTAATTAAACCAATCGCAAGATTAAAATCCTCACATAAAAAACCAACGGGGCCATTTTTACGCACGTGATTTTCTTATAAATAAATGGCGCACGCAATATTTACTACACTCCCCTGTTGGACACCCATGGGAGGCCAACAGTCCTACATACATACGTGCAATTAAAACTACAACAACCAATTACAAGTGTCTTTAAGTGTTCCTACATCGCTGTTCTCCTACTACAGCGACTTCTCGATGTGGCCTCCTTTGATTAACGTCTACCTCAGTGATATGTCCATGTCCGGATACCGGGTGGTCGTCCTGTCCAGCTGATGAGTTATTCGGTCGTTCCTGGGACTGCTCCTGTCTCACTTCGATTGGAACAGAAGCTTGACACTTCTCCTCAAAAGCTTTGTATTTCCACTGGGCTCTGAAACTTGGACATTGGCTGCTCGAACATGACCATCAGCACTAGTGAGTAAATTGTCTACAATCGCCAGTTTCCAGAACAACCGCTTGCTTGTGTCACTCTTGACAACAACTACATCACCCACCTTTATCAAGGGCTGGCCACCTCTCTTGGTCTTTCAAACTGTGGGCCTCTCTGAGATTGAGAAGCCTAGTCTCTCCGCCACAGCTTGGTAAACTGATTCAATAGGTGCCTATGGTGCTTCAATCTTCGAGTTAGTGACTGGTGGGTGCTCACAATTTCAAAGTGTTTATCATTGGATAGAGCGGTTAGCCTTCTGCCATTAATTAGATGCGAAGGGGACAAACTACCAGTAACTCCATCTTGGTCACTCGCAAGATAAGTCATGGATGGAGAGTTGATGATGCCTTCGATTTCCACAAGGAGGGTACTGAGTTGATCATGGGTCAGATTACTTCTCCCAATGCTCTTCTTAAGACTCCTTTTGACACTTCTTACAAGTCGCTCATAAAACCCTCCCCACCAGGGAGCTCTCTCTACAATAAACTCCATGTCACCCCTTTGGAGCCTAAATAATTGTTCACTTCCCTTGACCTGGCAATCTTCAAGAATTCTTTAGATGAAGTATAGAACGTTTTGGCATTGTTCGAAATCACGGTAACAGGCAAACCTCTTCGACCGACGAACCGTCGGAATGCAAGCAAAAACGAGTTCACAGACAAATCAGGAGTCAATTCCAAGTGAACTGCTCTGGTGGAGCAGCATGTAAATAAACAGATGTAGGCTTTCTCAGATGCACCACAGTTCTTGGCATATAACGGCCCTGCGAAGTTGACTCCTGTGTGACTGAAGGGTGGATCTTCAGATGTGCGATAATCAGGCAAGTCAGGGGAACAGTTGAGGCATATGGCGGACCTTCAAGTTTGTTGCATATGATGCATGAATTAATCACCTTCTTAACGGCTTGTCTGCCTTTAAGTATCCAATACCTCCCTCCTCAATTTACCAAATAACAATCCCAATACCCTACAGAACATTGGTGTGTAGCTGCCATGTGCGGCTACCAATTCTGATTATTAACATTGTAGGGTAACAAAGAGGGCCAGCTGTACCTGAAGAAAACAAATAATAAGTACACAGAAAGTAACCCTCATACAGAGCAAAATGGAACTTATGTATATGAACTACTTAATCAGAGGCCTAACTGCTCAGTAACCAGAAGACACTGTTCTAGTGGATCTTCAATGTAGCCATCCTTCGCTGTTTCTGAACGCCAACGGCCATGTTTCTTAAATAATCTGTCTGGGAGGCCACTCCCTGCAGCAGCTGTGCCCCCCCGCTCTCAAGCTGTGCACTCCAAAAACAGCAGACGAATAGCCCAGCTCATCCAACTTGCTCTTTAATAGTTCTCTCAGCCGGGTGTATGTCAAGCGCCCTGCATTGCGAAGCTTCTCCACTTTGGAACCAATGATGGGACGGAAAAGAAACAGCTGACTACTGAGGTCTATGTGACCTCTTTTTAGGTATTGCTCCAGCATGGCAACTGGACAAGTATCCGAACCTGTCCTAGCAATAAGCACCTCGTTGCCTTGCCTCAGCTGGTCTGTCTTACTCTTGGGGATCTTAATAGTTACGCATCTAGGACTTAGCTGTAGGTCACAACATCTGATATTGGCCAGCTCATCATACCTGAGAAAACCAGCAAAAGCAAGTAAACATACAGTTGCTAGCCGAATGTTGGCTAAGCTGTTATTTTCTTAGTGTCCTGAACAATGGCCTGGAGCATCTCTATGGTAAAAGGTGCTTTCTTCTGAACAGGTTTTGCACACATTCTTTTCAAGCCTTCCAAAGTAACCCGGACCAATGGGTCAGCAGTTGGGGAAGATACACACCTGCCATAGAGTGCACCCATGACAAACAATTTACTGCTTCCTATACAGCAGCCTTTAAATATTTAGATTCCCCCAAATGTTGCAAATACAATGCAGCATGGCAGGCATCAGCTGGAAGTACTAAGACCTTATGACCGATAGCCCACTGCTTCCACCTCTTGAAACCTCCTAGGTATTTCTTTGTGGTGCTGGTGGCTTTGCATTGCAGAATAGTCGAAGGGAGAGCGGAGGCTAATCTCTTAACGTCTTCATCTTCCAAGTCCTTCATCTGTGCCCAACTGCCAATGGATAGCACTTCTAGAGGAGGGGGAAAAACAACCATAAAAAACCCAAAAAGCTATAACTCACTCACGGACTTGACTCTAGATTGGTATGAGAACCAACACACCCGCCAATATCACAAAAAACCTAGCACTCCGGCTGGTAAAAGAACCCAGGACTATGGCTGGTAAAACCTCAGCAGTCCGGCTGGTAACACCCCAGCATTCTGGCTGGTAGATAACCCCAGCACTCCGGCTGGTAGCACCCGCAGCGCTCCGGCTGGATAAAACACCCCAGCACCCCGGCTGGTAAGACCCTAGCACTCTGGCTGGTAAAACTCCAGCACTCCGGCTGTTAAAAACCTCAGCACTCCGGCTGGTAAAACCCCATCACTCTGTCTGGTAAAACCCCAGCACTCCGGCTGGTAAAACCCCAGCACTCCAGCTGGAAAATCAACCCCCAGTGCTCCGGCTGGCAAAAATCCTAGAACTCTGGCTGGTAAAACCTTGGAAATCTGGCTGGTCAAACCCCAATACTCTAACTGGATATCATCTGGGCCTTTTAGCTGGTGCAAACCAAGCATTCTTAGCAACATTAACCCAGCTGAAACTGGGTATACGTATACACATGAACACACAAGTTATATTATACGTACCACCATACCTATATACACATATGCATATATACCCACCTACACTTATATGTATAATGGATTTGAGGGTTTTTACTAACTGGGGGTAAACCTATTGGCGACTAATCTTACTGCCAGAAGATCTGTGTTGGGGGTCCCCTTAAATATACTACCGCCTGACAGTCCAGTCACTACCAGGTGGGGAGACTGGTGCAGAGTTCTTTCCTCTGTGATAAATGGGGCCCGAGTATAACCATCAGGGAAAAGCATTGGCCAAAAAGGTGCTGATGGGCATTTGGGCATTACAAGGGTTGCACTTGCACCAGTTTTTAGAGTATGCCTAATCACTCTTGGTATCAGGTATGGGGGTGGGCAAAGCCAGTTGTTCTCCCCTGACCAGTCACAAGTAAAAGCATCCACTGCTTCTGAGCCTGGGTTCCAAAAACGGGAATTGAACCTTGGTAGCTGGGTATTAACGTAGTTAGCAAACCTGTCAATAGTATGTGGGCCCCATAAGCGGTCAAGCTGCTGAAATACAGTTGGGTGGATACTCCAGTCATCCCTGTCCAGCATGCGGCTCAACAGGTCAGCTTGCTGGTTCTGTTCCCGAGGGATCCATTCCGGTTCTATTCTTACTTGCCACCTTACAGCCAAGGAATAAATCTCTAGGGCTTCTTTCTGTAGCTTGGGGTTCCTGCTACCTGTCTCAATAATTCTGATAACATTTTGGTTGTCTGAGAACCACCTGACTCTTTCAGATTGCAACAGGTGGGCCAGGGATCCAATATCATGCGGACTGCATGCAACCCCCTCCATGTGGAGCTCTGGGCTACCTCTTCCTTTGAAAATAACCCATGTGCAATGTGACAACCGTGTTCTACTGTAAAGCCCCCATATCCAGTGGCACTTGCATCAGCATACACAACACGGATGGCCGAGGGACTGTGCCATAAACCCTGTCCATTAACTTTGTCAATGTTGTCCAACCAAAACTGGATGTCTTGTCTGGCCTCTGGGGTAACATGCAAGGACTGGCACCAGTAATGTCGACTGTTTAGAACAGCATACATGCTTCTTGTCATAAGACGTGCAATGGGGCCTACTGCCAGGGACATAGAAATTAATTTCCCAATAACACTTGCTAACTCCCTAGCCTTTAAGGTGGGTCTATCTAGTACTTGTTCTAACTGAGATTTCAACCTTTGAACCTTTTCTGTTGGCATGTAAATCTGCCCCTTTTCCAAATCGAGGTTGAAACCAAGCCAAGTAACCTGTTGGACGGGGACCCAATTACATTTGTCAGTGTGCTCTACCAGCCCCGCATCTATAAGGTCCTGCCTAACTTTATGGCTGGCCTGCACAGCAGCCTCCCTGCCAGACACAGCAATGATACCATCGTCTAAATAAAGTATAGCCCGAAGGCCTTGGCCTCGCCAGTATTTTACCAGTGGGCGAAGTAGTTTAGTAAAAGCATAGCAAGCTGTGGCTAGCCCAAATGGCAAAACTGTGAACATGTAGAACTGCTTTGTACCCCCCTGATCCCAACAAAACCCCAAAAACTGTCTGTGTGGCTCAAATATGTCAATATGGTGGTAACCAGACTTAAGGTCAAATGAAAACATATAGTCCCCTTTTTGAAACAGGAGCATGGCTATACGCATATCCTCATACTTAAACAAATATCCATTCAGGTAATGTAGATTTATCACCAGTCGTTGTTTACCCGTACTGTTTGAAACCACTGATAACGGGCTACAAATATGTGGTTGTCTTGGCCACACAACGGTTTTGTACAAGCTCTGATATAGCTTGTGTCACAAACTCCCTATTGGTGTTTGCTGAAGCTTGGTTGGGCCAGATGTATGGCTTGGGTAATGAACATAAAGGGAGCTTGTAACCTTCTCTAATGCAGCTAATAATCCATGGGGCTGGTTGTAGCCTATGTTCCCAAAAACGTAAGCAAGCCTGAAGCCTACCCTGAACGTCTGTCACCTGCCCATGTTCTATCTCCCAAAACCTAGATAGGGCAAGGTCGTGATTGCCCTCACATTCACCCTCCTAAGATTCAGCAACTCCTGCATCAATACCTTCTATAGCAGGCTTGTTTGTGTCGGGAGATTCACTTTGATCACTAGCCATGACCTGACAGGTTTCTCTTTCAACACTTTTAGTTTTAGGGCTGTTAACTACTTTTACTTTGGCCGCCTCAGACTGGTAAACAACCTTGTCACTTTGAGGACCAGTGGGGGCCAGTACATCACTATTAACTATTCTATGACTACTATCAAAAGGATACGACTTGCTGAGACAAGGTGTCCCACTTCACAACAGTGAAAACATGGCCCTACTGGGCATGTAGATGCTGGCTGAGGTTGATACAGTGGTCTAGGTAACAGATAATGGGCGGATTGACTCGGCCCATGTGTTTGTGTTCCACCTGCAACAGGCAGCTATCTCTTGGCACGCTGGGAGGTGGCAGTAGCAGCAGCATTGCGCTTCCTCTTAGACACCCATTGCTCTGCTGTCTTCTCAGCTTTCTCAATTCTTCTGGCGTCATCCTCATTGGTAGCGACATCATTTCCGATATATGCAGCCACCGTCTCCCAGCTGTGCTCAGACTGGTCAGCTATACGAATTTGTTTCTGGCATTCCGCCAAAGCATTCGTACCTTCCTCTAATTCCTTCCTCGCCTTCTCAAGAGTGGCCTTGTCCTTGTCTGTCGACGGGCGTAATTTGCTAAGCTGGCTAGCGGCTGCCGACATGTGGTCCGAGACTTCCGAATTAAATCGATGCTGTTCCTCATGACCCTTCCGACGAAACTCGTAGGGCTTATCCCTCTTTAAGCATTTCAAGGCTTGTTCTGTGGCGTCCTCCTGCAACTCTTGAGAAGCCGCCACATCTGCTTCTAATTTCTTTAGTTTTCCGTCCAGTTCTATGTGGCTGGAGTCGTGTGCTTTCTGCAGCGCGGAGACAGATTTAATAAGCTCATCAAGCTTTTGATCCGCGGTCATAGATCGTCTAGACATCGTAAATAAGACGTAAAGGTAGCCTACACTAACATAAGCACATGCAGCGTAGAAGTGAGCATGCAATCACACTTCTGCAATATATATACCACTTACCAACCTCACGTGCAGGCACGTGAGGGAACATTTCCGGACGGAGGATATTTTCTGCCTAATTCACTACGTTCAACCGGCAGAAAATACACATCCTAAGAGTTTCGCATTTTTTGCGCTTTAGCTTCTGTAACTGGCTACAAAGGATATATCGTTTGTAGACAAAGCTTACTGAGTAGTATATCACATAAGTAGCGAAAAGTGCTAGTAGCCAAAGTGATGACGGAGGTGATGATGTTCCAAAGACCCGAGGCGAGTACATTAAATATAGTGCATGCAAAGGTGTACGGAATATATATTCACATAACCATAGCTGCATGTAGTTATATCTTTCCTTAAAGATCTAACAAAAGTGATATATATTGTATAATATCACAAACCTGCATGAACATCCTATATATACGGTACCGCTCAGTTTAAACTTGACACTTGCACGCGTGTGTCACTGTAGTCGCTCGCAGATTTTGCCAGGGAACTCGCGAGTTACGCGCGAGTGCACAACAAATCGATCCTCGTGACGAGTCATATGCACGTGAAGTGCACTCGAGAGAAGGTTACCCTGCTCGCGAGCTGTATCACGTTACGTGTGCTTGTTAGTGCCTCGCGAGTTATGCACGCGTGTAGTTTGTCTCTTGTCGTGATTCTAGCAATACTCAGCATTATCATCTAACATACCAGCTGTGAAACTACAGATAACCATCCTGGAGTAGATTTCACCGTCGACGAATCAAGCGCGCGAGCGCTTATAGTTGTAATACGGGTGCCTAACACGTGTTTATAATAAGCTTCTTATATTTTAGGGCGCCAATAACACGTGCTAGTGATTTAGTAGTTTTTGTAGCTTGTTGCAGTCTTTGGGAAGCAAAGGAAAGGCCTACAGTAGATTGGAAAAGAGGTAATACTGTAACTATACTTCATTGCTGTTGGTTAAAGTCTTCCTGCTCGGTTCCACACAATTAAATTATATCACTGAATGTCTTAAAACGTTTGATAGATCTCTAGCACTGAATATATGATAGAGCTAGGCCTTTCCACTTTATTAATTTCACCCCATGCATTAGCCACGCGAGTGCATCTGTTTGCGTGCGATAGGCCTCTGGCGTGCCTCGTGGCGTAGCTCGTGCATGTCGTGTCGAGTGTATGCTCGCACGACAAGGATCCTGTTTACGCATCGATTTCCTGTAAAAAGAAAGGCTGCTGTTTCATCGCTTCGCATCAGTTGAGTTCTTTACCATAGGTTATATCTTTTTAGATATTTAGATAGAGGAAAGAAGTGGCTTTCGGGTCATATATAGTATTAATCTACTCGCGCTAACAGAAGGTTTGCTGTTAGCCTTATATTTAAAGCATGCGCAAGTTTCTATAAATGCAAAATAAATTCGCGGTTTAAGGGATAGGGATTAAATCTTGTAGAGGTGCTAGAGAAAATGTTTCATTTGTGCATGTATGTATGTAGCTACCCAGCTGCAATTCTATACTTGAGCAGACACATGCAGTATACAATGCTGCATGGGTGGTGAATGATAGCTATATTGCTAGCTACTTGTTTCCTTACTTTTTATGTCGATCCCTACTTCCCTTTTTAAATTCAAATTTTTTAAAACTTGTTTATTTACTTTTTATGGTATACTGTAGTATACTAGCTAGGTAGGTATTATTAACATTTTATAATTGTTAATCTACTGCTATTGTAATAGTATTTTAATAACGTCACGTGAGCAAAGACCCATCACTAAGGAACACATAGCAACGCATATAAATTAAATTCTTCGGCTTTATGCTACAGTACTTTAGCCTTTTAATAGTATATAGAATAATAAAAAATTGAAAATTTAAATGGTGAGTAGGGATCGAAGGATCCACTAGTACAGTACTACAAAAAAAGGAATAAGATTCTGGCACGAATGAACACTGAAGATTCTGGCAAGAGATAGTTTATAAAAATTTAATCCCTACTTTTGGCAAATGTACTATAATGACTAATATGAGCCAAAAGTAGGGATTAAACTTTTATAAATTATCTCTTGCCAGAATCTTCAGTGTTCATTTGTGCCAGAATCTTATTCCTTGTTTCCTTACTTTTTGTAGTACTGTACTAGTGGATCCCTTCGATCCCTACTCACCATTTAAATTTTCAATTTTTTATTATTCTAGTTTGTAAGCTTTTTATAGGGCATTATAATAATCATTCAGGTGCCTATATAGCAGCTACACAAAATTATACAGGCGCTAACATAATTATGGCTTCTTTACAGGCGCTTGTTAACAACCTGCTTGTGTGGCAAAGCAGCTATGCAAGCAAATTACATCCTTTAAAAACGGGTGTATGGAAAACCCGGAATCCCAGAACAGCCCGGATCAGCCGGAACCAACTTATTTTCGCGAATTGACCCACGTGATCTATCGTTGGTGGCTTGGTGCATTTATTCGGTATATAATCAGATAGGTGACGTATCTAATGTAATGTACGAGTGAAGATCGAGAGGACTTCGATTGATAAGCACTACCCCGAGGTCCGAGGAAGTCTGGTAAACGAGACGAGTATTTGCCGGTTTGATATCAATATGACTCGAAGTGGTTTGGCAAACATTCATGATCACCAGTTAGGATCCGAAGTAATGTGGACAAGAAGGGCTTACCAGTTTGCACGACCTTCAGTTGCTGTTGTGTACTATTTAGAATATATTAAGTTATTATCACGTGCTTAACTTGCATTACATTCTTACAACCACAGCTATGGCTAAAACATTTTTAATTAAATGATCATATATTATATATAATTGCCATCTTATGTAGAAGTCATGACACCTAATAATCATTAATCAATCATAAATGAACGTGATCTGGCACTACATCATCAATCCAAGGCTGGCGAAGATGAACCCTTTGCGAACATCTGTCAAATGTTCACGTACTTCATCAGGAATCATCAGTTCATGGGGCAAGAACCTTGGTTCAGCTGTACGAATGCAGTGAATGCTGATGTGGTAATGTGAATTACTAGGGGTTGATGGAGTTTTTGATTCGCCCCCTTGTTCCCTGTATGGCCTGCATTCTTTCCGTGCAACTACTAAATCATAGGGTGGTTCCGTACTAGTAGAATGAAAAGGTATTCGACATGACTGACAAATTTGAATACGAGTAGTCAGTATTTTAATGTAAAAGGGTATGGAGAAATCACATGGGATGGTGGTGGATTCCATGAGCTTTGTAAAAAACTGGATGATGGCCATGGACTTGGCAATGGAATTTGAGGAGGAGGTACAACACCATACATCATGTTTGGCTGCATAGATCCATATGTGGGCATGTACGTGATAGGTAGATGATGGAGATGGGGATATCCAAGTATCCTTCACAGATTCTATAGTGGCGGCTGGCATAAAACATGATCCACCATCCATATGCTGCTCTTGGATGGAACAATGTGTACTTCTGTTATCCAAACTAAGCCGGTCAACAACTGTTTTATTAGTCGTCATTTGCTTTCGCTTTCGATTATTCTTTGGAGCGCCACCCTTCTCACCAGCACCTTTAGGAATCCCATGTAATGCCAACTTACTATAATTTGGAGCACATTTCTGCCTTATCAGCCATTGAGTAAATTCCTTCAGTTTTCCATTTATCTCTGCACTTGCAATAGTATGTGCACAAAGTTTGTATGTGCTGAACATAGGGCACTTTGAGTCACATTTAAACTGTCCACTGAACTTGGCTGGTGTACTCACTAAATGCGGGCAATTACTACTGGTCGATGCTACCATACGATCATAACTTAAGTTTGCCCCTCCTGGTACTGCAGCTATTAGTGTAGTGTCTACTACAAGTGATGAGGCTTTTTGCCAAATTGCTTTAAGTGTATCTTTGTGAATTTTACAGCCTGACTCTAGAAGAACATCATAAGAAACTGACAGCTCACTCGAACTTGAGGACTCATTGAATTCTTCGCTACCTTTGTCAGCAGGGTGACCAGCCACACACTAGCCACGGATGGGTGACCATCACTCTTTGCTAGGAATACAGAAAGATTACACAAGCATTCTTTTACTTCTTTTAATGCCCTTTTACTTTTTGCCTCACTGTCAAATTTCACTGAATTCAATAAGCGCCAGTCCCCGCGATGACTGAAGGCTCTTTCAATATTCTTTTCATATATCAAAACTAATTCTTGAGCATGATCAACAAAATCAGTGAGTGATTGGGATTTTCTGTCAACCTTCAATTTTAAGACATTATTGACACTCACTAGCATTCGTGTAGAATTTTTCAGGTGGGTTCCCCAATAGTGCTTCTTTTCTGACACTTTGAATCATATGATTTCGCACAATTGAACTTTTTTCAGAAACAAACCAATTATAGAACTCAGGCTCGTGACTGTCATTTTGTGACAGAGCTACTCGTTTACCAGATACTTCAAAACAATTCCAACGTTCTTCTAAAGCTGTCAGTTTAGATGCAAAATCACATGGATCAGTAGCATCTGTTAGGCCTAACTGGGTCTGCTCAGAATTGGTAGTGCCAAAGATATCAGCCAAAATTTCCTCACAAATGGCAGTTTCCAAACTGATGGACTTCAACTTGGACTCAACATTATCACGGAAGTGTTAAAACAACGCAAATGTAATGCGTTTGGAAAAGCATTTTCAAATGCATTAACTAGGGCCTGCTCCCCATCTGTTCCAAAAGCTTTAAAGGTAGTAGTAATATCTGGAGCTGGTAAGCAAAGTAGCTATAAGCTTCAGTGTTCATTCTCTGATGAATCAGAGTTGGGCCAAGAAAAACTGGTGGCTTTCCAGTACGCTTTGATGTAAAAGCTTTGTGTAAAAACACTACGGGTGTTACAAAAAATGCTCCCAAATTAAATGTTGGGTCAACACTAAGAACACTAAAATTCTCTGGGTCAGTACAGCACAACTGTACCTGCTTTAGCTGTAAATCTGTGGCTAGTACACATAGTGACTGTGGAGCTGCTTGTACTGCTCGAACAAATTGAACTGCGCCTGCTTCAGTACATTTACAACGCTCCATCATCACTGCAAGATCATCTGTGTGGTTTGAGCCAAAAAGTTTCTTGCGTATATCTGAAACCTGTCTTTTACTGCGAGGCAATTTTCCAATACCAGTATGATCCCCCTTTACCATTTCTGAATCGACCAATTCAAAAGCACTAGAAGGCTTGCTCCCTTTAGCCACCTCCTTTATTCTCTGTATAGTGCTTGGTTGTGTCCGTTTATATGGAGTAGATGTAGAATTCTTTGAATTTTTATGTGGTACATTATTAATTGTATGCTCTTCTCCTTTGAACTTGTATTGCAAAAAAGCAACTTGGATATTGACAACTCCCTGTTGAGGTTGTATACCTGCAATAGTAACAATAAGAATCAATCCATGACCACACACACACATGCGCACACAAAATTTAGCTAACCAGTCAAAGTTGCAATCATGCGTTTAAAATCAGGAGACACCTGAAGGTCATGGTAGACCCTGATTAAAAGGTACAAATAACCTTGCGGTAGATCATCCAGGTTGGGACACTGCTCTTGCTTGTGAAAAACGACTGTTTTAGAGTCATCTACAACAACATAGTTTTTTCGAACACCTTTGTGCTTCCAAACACCGCAGTCGTCTGCTCTCAAGTCAGAGACATCATTGACACATTTAAGATTCACCAAAAAGCTCTAATTGTGATATACAGCAATGGGTTGGACTGTGCATACCTTTGTACAGACAGGATTAAAAAGAAGTGCCACCAGTTCCTCTACTGTGTACTCTCGCTGTCCTTCTTCATAAATTGGTAGTCGAACATCACCACTGTGATACATTATAATAGTACTAAAAGAAAAGAAATAAATTATGAATACCTCAACCATTGGTATATAGGCGAACACGATCCCGCCTTACAGCTATGCATAAACGCACAGCAGATTTAGTATGCTTACTCGGTATCGTTTTCAGCCCCCAAAGCTACTGACACCTTCTCTTCCAATTTAATACACTTGGCCTTTGGTAGAGGCGACACGCATCCACTTCTATCTGAATCACTGCCGCTGTTTAATACGATCTCCCTCTCGCATTCACTTCCATCTGAGTCACTGTCGCTGCTTAAAACGATTATATCACCACCACTTACAGCGCCACCACCACGTGGCTCCGACGCCATTTTGAAACTTAAGCAATAATTATGTGCACGTGAGTTAATTCGCGAAAATAAGTTGGTTCCGGCTGATCCGGGCTGTTCCGGGATTCCGGGTTTTCCATACACCCAGAGTCAACCCATAATCAGAGAGTAAGAAGAGTTCCATTTGTCACTTAAAAGGTTGGCAAGACGACGATACATCACTGTAGCAGCCTTCTCCATTCCTCCCAAGGAGGAGAACACAAGAGGAGTAAAACTGCCTCTTTCCACTTCCCGCACACGCTCCTCGTAAGCACGATGTTTTTCTCCTTCATGCTTGCGGAAAGTTGCAGCTAAACTGGTGGATTGATTGCTCTCAGCAAAGGCATTAAAAACACAGACATCAAAAAAGGAACGGTGATGGCGACAACCCCAGAAACCAGCTGCTCTAATGTCAACTCTGGCATCATACTCGTGCACTGCTGTCTTGTAACGAAGAATCTCATCAGTCAAGGGCTGGAGGTGTGGTTCAGTCTGAACATCGTGACAGACCTCTGATAACAGTTTCGCAGTTAGATCACGAACATTGTTATGGCGGATGATGGGAAAAGCACCGTGTGGACAGCTTAAAGCATGGGTAACTGAAACAGCTCCATACAGTATCTGCAAAAGCATTTGTAAGTTACGAAAGGCATATTGATGCTTTACTGGCTTTCGGCTGCAAACTCCTGGCTTTCAGCTGGCCAATGTGAAGTAATTGATATCTTGCATTCTAGTTGAATGACCCTGAGATGCTAATTAAACCTTTTCTTCAGTAAAAACACTTGGAATTGCCTGTAGCTTCTAATGCACATCAGTGGAACTAATGTACCACCAAATTCAACTTAAACTGGCTGAGTTGGTAACCTTTGCTGAGCAAACATATTGTAACTGTTATTCTTTCGCTGTATAGCAGTGAACATGGCACAAGACTAGGTGTGTCATCAGAATTTAAATTCACTGGGCAGGTCTTGACCGGGATATATATTTCGTCAGTAGACTATAAGGAAAGCCATACATTACGCATATAGTGTAGTTTATACGTTACTTACTTTGTAAGAGTCTATGTAAGAGCATAAAACGAACCTGTTTCCATTCTTTTCAAGGAATTACCATGGTAATCGACTTTTTGCGTCATCGTTGCTAAGCATCCATTACCGTGCGCGCGCATCTTCTAATTACTGCACAGTATTAATAATTTAGTTCTTTATCGTGACCATGCACTATATACTACACGGTCGCCTAATAAGCAGTACTACATTATCTCGACGGTAACTAGTGTAAGGCTATAGCGTGACTATGAGACGCTCGATGTCTCCAAACGACTCCTCGTGTTTATTGCTATGTTTTCAGTACTCTAAGCCACAGGACTAACTGATATGTTCTGTGGAATAGTTTCACTAACCTCCTGTATCACTGCACAACCCTAGATAATTATTGTGACATTAATATATATTCTAAGGCATTTATTACATTGGTATGACATGCATACTCAATCACCCAAATAAAGTATGTTATGCATACGAAAATATTTCATACCACCGATTTTGACTGGTATGACATGATTTGGTATGAAATATACATACTGCAATAGTATGAAATCCACACTACTGTTTTAATAGTGTAGAAATCACTTTTTCTAGTTGTGCAATTACTCCTCTATCTGTTGTTCCATTTGCGGCTTTTATCAAGTTTTCTTCTCGCTCATTTATCTGTAAACTGCCATTAAACACATCCAGAAAGATTTGCTCTTGTAAAGGAGCTAATGGATTTCTTGTTACATACCTTTTGCTTCCAAACATTCCCATATCGTAAGCCAAGAATATCTTCCATTTCCCTCTAACTGCATTCAGTACTTTACTAAGATTTTTACTACACTCCAGTAAGTATCTGCTTTGGTCAGCAAAACTTCCGTTTAGAGGACTATAGTGCATAACATGATGTGTTCTGAAGACAATTCCCACATATTTGTGATCTCCAATGAATTGCTGAACATATGCCTTATATGCAGTCATTACCCTCTTGCTGGGTGGAAAAATGATTTTCAGTAGTGGTTCAACAAATAAAGTTTAATTGACCAAAGGACCAATGTGAAATTGCTTCCTCAGGCCCTGTCAATGATGAATGAATGACAAACCAGAGAGAAAATTGATGAACAAGACAAAAACAAATTATATTATATTTGATATGGGGGAAACAGTGTTGACAGCCCACTTGTTGTTGCAGTGCTGGGCTGGGCTCATCTCAGCACAGTTTAATCAGATTCATATTGCATCCTATTACGAGCTGTCCAAAGCTATACCCAAGTTACGTAGGTGAGTAGTGTAAACAGGGCCCTTTTCCTTAACTATAGTTGTAATTTATGATTACATCTACGGTTTAGTTAGTAGTGTGAACAAGAGCTGAGTTAACTTTGACAACTCGGGTTGCTATCAATTCTATTGTGAGTAACCTGAGATAATATGAAATAGGTTAAGCTTATAGTCACCATGTTTGCATTTTATAAGACAAAGATAAGCTACATAAAGGTCTAAGCATTCACTATAGATAAAAGTAGTAGGCTATAGCTTCACCTTTTTCTTTACTAGCCGTGTGTACTTCAAGATTTACTGTAAAGCAGCTTATAAAGCAGTGAAATAGCAACAAAAGTAAAGCTTGATTTAATGAAGAGTGTCTAAAACGAAAGCTAGGGATTGAATGATACTCAATACTATCGTTGAAAGGTAATGCTCAACTAGACAATACTGGTATCATTAGTACCTAGTGCTAAACAATAATATTGGAGCTCACAATATATTAACCTGCACCGTTAAAATTTTTGTCTTTCATTTATCTAGTTTACTCATGCAGCCTAAACAATGTTTGTTTAGTTTATCTGTATTTTAAACCTTTATATTCCAGTACTTTAGTGATAAAAGTATTTTTGAGCTGAAATTCTTACTGAAACACTATTGGCCAGTCTTGTTTTGTAAGCTTCACAACCCGCACAGCATGCCCACTTTTAAAACTGAAGCGCTGCGTCTTGTTAGTATTGTACAACTGGTTAACCCTTTAACTTGCAAAATATTAATAAAACTTTTACCTGGAAAGCGCACCATTATTTGTGACCGAGCCTGCGAAAACCAGTCTTATCTGCACGTAAAATTTGACCTAATTTTGAGCATTTCAAATTTAATAACTCTTTCTGGTATTCCTTTTTCTAGAAAAATTGATCGACTTTTCCTAAGACCTCCCCCTTTATTATAACAACCTCAAAGAAATCGTGGAACTTTTTGCTGAATTTTCTGGATACTGACAGAGGGTCTTCTGCACATAGTTTACCAATTGGGTACCCATCAGGAATATCATTGACCTTGTGCAGATATGAAGTAATATTTGGAGAGTCATATTCTGCACAACTACGGTAAACTTTTGCTCTGCTTGCTTACAGTGGTGGTCTTAGCTTTGTGATTTTTATCAACTGGTTGGCTCTTCTTGGCTGCTTTTGGCTTGCTCTTCATGATCAGATTAATATGACCAGTCCTGCCACTTAGTAGACTGGTTGCCTCACAACCTGGCTGTAGGTAAGAGACAACATTCTCGTGGGTACCAATATGAAGGCTCTCCTCCAAATAACCAGCTATCACCATCAAGTGAAATAAAATCTCCAGATCAGTTCGTTGTATGGAAGAACCTTTGCCATACATTGGCAGTGAGGTGTGACCAGATGACATAATTCTGCTGCTGGTGGAGCCTCTAAACACTTCTAAATATTGTAGGAGTGTATACTGTGTGTCCTTATCCCTACACACTTGTTGGATGCTACCTACAATGACCTTAGCTTCCTCTGTCATGTCCTGAACTACATCAAAATGTTCAGCAAAATATTGTAACAGTTGTGCCCGGCGACAGTCAGAATAGTTCTCACAATACTGTACCACATGATGAAGATAATCAATGTGTACTCTTTGCTGCTCGTAAGTTCCTTCACTACGAATTAGCCTCTTGATACGGCTCACATCACAATAATGGTAGTAAAGGAGGCAGCGCGCAGGCGGCAGGGTGACCATCCCTGCCTGCACGGCCAGACTCTTGATAATAACCTTCCACCGACTTGGGCAATGAATGATGTAACACAAATCTGACATCAGGCTTGTCAATGCCCATGCCAAATGCGATAGTGGCACATATAACCTGGCAAGATCCCGCCTCAATAAATTGCATCAAATCGTTTGACTCACTTTACACCTCCTCTCACGCACCCATCGATCTTGTACAATAGCACGCTCTCCATCACTGAGTCCAGCATGATACGGTAGCAAACTGATCCCTGCCTTATTCAGTTCTCCACTGACTGCCTCACAATCCTTACTGTATAAATATGAAGCCTAACCAACAAACTACTGTTAGTAACCATTTAGGCTGTCTCAACTTCAGCTGATTGAGAATATCCTTTCTAACACGAGGAGTGGCTGTAGCAGTTAATGCCATCATAGGAATTGTGTTAAACCGATCTCTCAATTGACTAAGCTTCTTATAATCTGGCCGGAAATCATGACCCCACTAACAAAAAATATCAAACTCATCTCTGGGGTGTCTTGTAATGGTTACTTACTGAACTAATCCAGTGGGCCTCATCAATAACAAATCTAGTGAGCATTTTTCGCTCATTTTGTAGAGGATAATTTGTATATGTATCCCAGTTGCCTTTTAACTTTGCATTTCCGTACTCTCCTGTTAGCACACAATCTTTGTCTCATGGCTATACGACGGAAACGGCCATCGTATTGATTCTCACGCTTTCGCCTGTATTTCCGTAAGTGTACCACTTTTGCTAGACGTGTCCTCGTTTTTTGCCGGCGCCGGGTGCTGGTTTTGCCTCAGTATTTATAATTAGACTTGTATTTAGTATTTATAAATAATTTGTTAGGATTTCAAAATGAAAACATTTCATAATTATTACAAAAATATTCTTTTAAAAATTTGTACAAGTTACAAAGCTGGAGTCAAAGTCTTCACTATCATCACAGTTTAATGAACCATGCTGGCTAGAACTTGTCAAGCGTTTATTTCACAAAGTCTCCACGACAGGACCTAGATAATATCCCATTGTATCGATACTAGTAGGTGACACTGGCTGAACTGGGCTGAAAATTGGCTTTTTTGATGAGTAATGAAGCCGGTATTTTAATTGCGCGTTTGGTAAACTTCGAGCAAGATAGGCTTCCCACACGAATTAAAAGTGGTTTTCACTAATTGCTTATACTTATATTCATCACTGATACTGACCATGAAGTGAACGGAGCATCATGGTGGATTAATAAGCCAAAACAGTCATCACGCCACCAAAAATAATATTCAATATTAAGCGCATTACCCGTAACCTTAAGAAACCAGTATTGCTTTGTGCCCCTAACAGATTGATCATAATTGAAAGATTTGCTTCCATTTGTTTATTTGAGGAATCGACTCCTTTGAGGAAATCTTTAACAGACATGCCATGCTTTCCAGTCATTTTTAAAACATTGTATATTCCACTGGAAAGCTCCCTCAGCTCTTTTTGCCAGAGGTAGTAAAACACAAATTCAGGATTCTTACGGAAGCGTGAATCCTTATTTAGCAAGCGTGACTTGACATACTTGCAAAAATTTAGTTTGACTTCCCTGGGATGAATTCACCATATCTCCCAGTAGGAAATAGACATGGGAAACACATCACATCAAGATATTTCAATCTGTTATCTAATGCTGGCTCTTCAATTTTTAGCATTTTGTAGTGCTCTAGATCTGACCCTGAAGGCAAGCTTTCATCCATACGACGAATTGTGTAGGCTTCAAGCTCTGCAATGTCAGTTTTAGTGGCCTTTCTAATAAGAATGCTGCCGGTGCTGCTAACAACCTCTATAGCTTTTTTAACAGCATGATCAACACAGTTTTCAATATTTTTATAAGGCCAATTGGTTTCTTTCAACTTTTTAACAGCTGTTTTGATGTCATTAACATCAACCACCAAAGTCTGCCAAACCACTTTGTCTTTTGTCAGTCGACCATCAAGCAGAATATATAATTCAGGATCTGGTAGCACTTGAAGGTCTTCTTTCGGTACATGGAGATCAATGTGAGTAGCTCACTAAATATATTATTGTGCCATAAACTATATAGCTAGTTAGCTATGTCAATGTTTGCTGGCATGCACAGGCTCCGAAATTTAGGTAGCACATAGTAGTGACCACACCCCCTTCGTATAGGCGCTGATTGATTTACAGATTAAATATAGATACCACATGCAATTTTTTTGCAAATTCAAGCAATTTTAATTACCAATTTATAATTATGCATGCGCAGGCTGGCAATTTTCAGCTATAGCCATAATGTGACTTGGTGAGTTTTCCCATGTTGAGTCAAATTAAGCTGCAGGCTCCACTCTTCTAGCAAGGATTCCACTTTTGCCATGTCTAACTCTTGCCCCATTGTGTAGCTTGATCTCAACGGTTGTAATGTGGTGAGCTGCTACACCCGCTAAATTCATTCCTCTCTCATTCTAATTTCCTTTCATTTTATCATCTACAGGGTTGCAGTTTCTTACCCATTAACTAATCCTATGCAACTTATTGTTATGAAAAACTGATTCTAAATAGAGCATATGTGTTATATTCCTAAATAGTTACAAATACGTCATAATTTACAAAAGCGTCATAATTACTTAGAAATTTTAATTGTAGTGTTGCATGTTGCACATGTAATACAAGTAGCTATAGCGTCAGCGTAACGTTTATAGTATATTATTTTCTGAGCTAAACATGCATAATAAAACTAGCTGTATATACAGACCTATATACTACTCCGTCTTTGTAAAATGCTTCTTTGGTGTTAAAAACTTGAAAGAACTCTTCATTGCCAGTCTTATCCTATCAATGTCTAGTGGAAGTTTCTTTTTCCCGGTAAGCTGCATTTTCATCAGTTGCTAGGATTTGCTAGTGTTTTGGTTTTGGTGTCCACATGATATTTAGTAAGATAAAATTGCATGATTACATTAAATACTTGAAAATAATTTATTTGTGCAGTTATTCACTATATAATACATTTTAAGTGTTTTGGTTGTTTCATCCTCTGGCTTGGTTTTAGATACGTGCTCCATGCCTTACAGGTATACAGCTGTAGTATTGTCTCGTTCACAGGATGATAACTCAGGGACCTTCATCAGCACAAGATGTCATTACAATGGCAGGCGATTGTTTTGGCTATAATTTTAATGCAATCTTTACTGTTGGAGTGGCTTGTGGTGTAAAAAGAATAGTATGTTGGATGTTTTAGTTTCACAAAATGTGACATTGTACACAGGTCCAAGACATGGCACCGATAAACGGGGAAAACCAGAAATAATAAGCAGAGATATAACTAATTTGCTAACATCTAAATTTTTTCTCCAGCATTTTGCTAATCCACCTGAGTGGCCAACTCAAAGTAGTAAAATAGCCGCAAGATTAACAAAGAGCTTTTCTATTTTAATCAATTTTTCGTCTTGCCAGTGATGTCTAAACTTACTTTTACCATATAGCAGGTTATTTTTGTGGTGCTTTAATTTTTGCGATGAAAGAGTTTAAATCTTGGTGACAAAGTTATTGTAGAGCAGGGAGAAGAACTCACAGATAAACATATAAATATGGCACAACATTTAATTAAGGTGCAGTTTCCACTGATAGGAGGTCTCCAATCAACCCTTTTGCAGCAGAAGTTATCAAACATAAGTAAAGGTAGTTGCACCACAAATACTATCCAAGCTATCCGCTGCAAAAATAAAATACATTGGATTACTGCCACGACAAAATTTTGTGAGCCTGGTGTGGTCAATATATACGACACTTTGTATTCAGCTTTAGTTGCTGAAACACGTACAATAGTAAAACAGTTGTCTCCCAAATCTGCATCTCCCAATTCCATCATTTACGCTATTTCCCTGTGGATGAGACAGATCTATGATAAGGCGCCATTTATTCGGCTGATGATTCTTAGGTATTACCCCAAACCTGCTAGTGTGCACCTCAAGGCATTGAGAGAGTGGATAAGGACCTGATATTCTGCCTAGTGAGAGTTCATTCTGAATATACTCATCCACCACTTCTGGATGTAGAATCGCACTGTGAAGGTTTGTTCTGGCTGACTTTAGGTTAGCACCACTGTTGCTGAAACCTATTTTAAAGCCGTTAGATATACCAGCCAGGAAGAATCGAGCTAAATCTTGGTTTGGGTAGTCGATGAGATGTCTGTGCCAGGTATCTATGTTGAGTGAGATGGATATCTGCCCGGCTAATGGTGGTATCTTGAGGGTTGATGACAATGTAGGGGGTATGTGGCTAATCCAGTTGGGTAACCAGCTCTCATACGAAGGGGTGCACATGGTTTCATCAGAATACACTGTCGCGTGCAATATACCTGAGTTATAACACATTCTGTCATAATAACGTGATGTAAAAAAATGGTATACACACAAATACAGGGTATAGCTATGAGTCTAGAACACATGCACATACGAAATTGTGTGATATAAAAGCCTAACTGTGAGTAATCAATTGCCTAATTAGGCCAGTGTTGAGAGTCCTAAAATATGTATCTGCAAGCTCAGCGGCCATGGTTGACAGTAGGCATCAACGGTTTCGGTTGTGTAGGGGTGGTTTGGGATTGATGGGAAGGTAATTGGCGATGACTATAACGGTGAGGACAGAATATGGCTTTATGACTGATATCACTGGCTTCAGGATTTGGTGCACAGATGTAACAAACATGATCGAAACGACAATTGGGATATGAGCATGTCTAAGATCTTTGTTCGTTCCATTGATAGCAAATAAGCCTGCGGTAGTGTTGCTGGCGACTATATCCTTGGCGGCGGTAAAGGTACTGGCTTGGTGGTAAAGGTTGATTGTCGCGGGTAACTGATGCTAACTCGCAGTCTTTAGAAGTATGAGAGAGACTGAAACAAAATTTGCAGCGATTAGCTCTAGCTTGACCAGAGAAAGCTAATAGCCACAGTGTAGTGTCAATATTGGACCAACTACGTTGTGGTTGAGAGGTGGTGTCTTGGTGAAAACGTCTGTCATATGCCATCCAGCAATCATTCTTATATTCACTGCTAGCCTCCAGGATTAAAACTTGGTAGCCCATTAAATCAGGAACACGTGGCTGCTTTCTGGCAATCACAGAGACATACACTGCAAAGCTTTGCAGCCATTCCATGATGTTTGTAATACGACCATGTTTTTGTGTAGATTTTGCTGCATCATCTAGCCCTAGACGACTGGGAAGCAGGTCTCCCATTTCAACAAAGGCACCAGATTCAATTTTTTCCACTAAATTAGGAGGAATTGGTCAAGCTATAGTCAAATGAATAGTCAAATGGAGATGACAATATGGATTTTTCTGTACTTGATGACAAATTCAAGTCTACTAACTCAATCATCTATACACGTCATACCTATATGTATAATTAAACATATAAGTATGTACATCGGGACTTTGCTACCTTCTATAGCTATAGCTACACTATATAGCTGTTATCAGTTCATCCAGCCATAAGAGAAGCAATATGCATATGCCATATATATGTACATACCCACTTTGTCTTTAGCTATGATACATCTAGGTAAACTTGTAGGAGGTATCTAGGTAACCCTCACATTTTAGGCAATGATGTTTGTCAATTCTCGATCTAGTATAAAGGTGTTTTCCAGTGTGTAATAGCAACAATAGTGTACATGTGTTGAGTTGTAATGATTAAAGAGAAATTGCAAATGTTTATTGATATTCTCCACTACGTATATTACTGTAATAGAAAATAATAACTTGTGCACGAGTATTCCCTAGATGCTAGTTGATAGACTCACATGAGCACTCATACATGCAGCATAGCATTAAATTTATCTTCTCGTAAACATTTGTATTGTGAATATTTAACTTGTATTCTTATCAAAATGATACTTGATAATCACCGTACAGCTACTGATAGCAGTGTGTAAGTACACATTTTAGTTGTTGAACCTTCAAGGCAATAGTCTATTAATTCCAAGCATCTACTATCAATTTGATTAAATAATTTCAAATATCAAAAGAAGTATGATGTTTAAAATGTGTCAAAAAGTACTTGCACATTTGGTCACATAACTAAGTATGGTAATTGAGTTTTGGCAAATCCATGGCTACTTATTGATTTGGTGGGAAAAGTTTGCTTTAGCAAATCTTTAACAGAAGAAGTTTGGAGAATTAACTTAAGCCGAGTAATATTAACAATATGCTAAAGTTAGTGATTTTTATGATTGCGGGTTTAGCTAATACTAAATTTAGCGATTACACATTGATATTTTCTAATAGTGCAGCCACCAATCATTAGTGACTGCTTTATTAGGTAGTATTGATCAATGTTTATAATTGGCGCAGTGAATTTTAGCGATATAGAAGCTACTCATTTAATTATTGTATCGTTATAATAACTCGGTTTAAGGTAGCACTGATTCACACTTACCATTTAAAGTATAGTAAAAATTGAATTTATAATGTAGCCACATAATACAATGGTACAGTGGGATACTCTGTAAATTAAGGATTAAATACTTATTAACAGCAAATTTATGAAGTTGTGCTAACAAGATAAATATGAAGCCACATAAAGATGGTTCCAAAATAACTTGGTTCCACTGTGTCCAGTGGTGTAGCTAGGGCATTATAGGTGGTTAAAGACCTAGCAAGTAACTACAGGATTGTCTGTTACAATTCATTCTTCCAACCAAGTTATCTGCTATTAGGTGTATGTTACAGTTTCCTCATCTGATCATGATATGTGACCCGGTCTGACAAAACCAGTCTTATGGCCATAAAATTTTTGAGTCTTTCAAGTTTAATAACTCCTTCTGAACACAATATTTTAGCACAAACTTCACCATGTAGCTAGCAAAAATCCTAAGCAATTCAATAAAACTTATAGAATTTAAATAGTGCCTACAGAACAAGAGATAGATACCATTATACGCATGGGTGTATTTTCGGGCAATAAGACTGGTTTTGTCAGACCGGGTCACATATACACAATCATGTTACAATTTGCCACGTAGCTGAAAAGTTGTAACCGATGATTTTTATACCAGATGGAAAATTGTAACATGATTTACATAATCAGCAGTGATTGGCCATTGGGTACTGGAAATGTTTACTGGATCTGTGCCATACCAGTACCCACCTTAGCTACGCCATTGATTGTGATATTACCAATTAAAATTTTATACATTCTTTAAAGTTCATGTGGCAAAAAATTTGAATATACCAGAGGTGAAACAAGTTGGGAGATCCCAGCATAAATTCTATCAAGTTAGCTACTTTTATCTCCCACTTGTATCACCAATGGAACGTGATAAATTCAATCATTATGTATGAGAATTGAATTGATAGTAAAGTGTCACTACTGGCTACTTGAAATTGAATGATTTAATTATCATAATGAATTATATATTAATGAAATGCTGGTTGGTAAATTGTTACTCAAGGCCATACAATATGTATGACTGATGCAATTCATACACATAGTTATGAACACAAGATAGCTAATTTACTAACAAACCTATTCCATTAAAGAGTCGTTGTTGATACTTTTAGTAAATATTTCATTGTTTGATTATTGCTCTGGTCTAAGTAACAATTTTCTGCCATCATCTCACTGAATAGTATTTACAATATTAATGTTAAAATAAAGTTTATTACAACACATACCCACACTGTTGTTGCTATTTACATAATCATTAGTAAACATATTATTCAGCTATTACATTTCATTCCCATAATGTATTCCCTTTTTACAAGTTAGTTGATTGATTATGCATGCATGTACGTATATATTAACTAAACAAAAACAGCCTGGCTGTAAAAAAAGTGCGAGGCCAATCAGAAGCCACAAATATAAGCGACCAAAAACTCTGATATCAAGTAAGGCCAAGAAATTGAACATTTTATTAAGAATCTTTTTACTTGAATGACATACAATAGTTTACAGGGCATTTTCACAACTATGATTGGCTTTGTCACTTGGCCACCTTATAAAAGATGATAGTGCAAAAAGGTGGCCAAGTGACAAAGCCAATCATAGTTGTGAAAATGCCCTGTAAACTATTGTATGTCATTCAAGTAAAAAGATTCTTAATAAAATGTTCAATTTCTTGGCCTTACTTGATATCAGAGTTTTTGGTCGCTTATATTTGTGGCTTCTGATTGGCCTCGCACTTTTTTTACAGCCAGGCTGTTTTTGTTTAGCATATCACTGCTTTTTGTAAATATTCAAAAACAGATTATATACTATAAACAAGTCCTGACAAGAAACCTTATATAAAGTAGCTATGCAGAGTAATAAAATTTTAAAGGGGAGAGGAGGAAGTTAATATTTTGGGTATTTCCCTTGTATTCCCCCAAATAACTAATGAACATTATAAAGTATGTGTAATTATAATATAATTGTTAGCTATGTAGGTGGAGAACAGTTGAGAACTTCAATGAAGGCTACATCATTGCCATCCTCTACTGTTGATTGATCTACAGGAGAAGACAATTAATATTATAGTGCAAAATATTGTGTATGCTAATAGTGACAGTGGTCTCCTATTTATAATGTGTGGCCACTGTTCACCTCTTGTTGTTTGGTATAATTATCATGGCACATTAACATGAATGAAATCGTTAAAGGCTAATTTTGATAAACTGAAGTGTCATAATTTCTTTAAACTTATCCTGAAGATTCATATATCAATATAGCTTGTGTATCTGAAATTTCATTCAAATGATTTAGAGGGGGTCCGAGTTATGGAAACTATCAACATACAGTGTAAAAGTATCTCTCAAATACATTGAGGTATTTGCTTTATGCTGAAAGTTGTTTGTCTGGTAGAGCATACATAGGAGAAGTGTTGATACAAATTTGGTTGAAATCCATGCAGAAATGAGTGAGTTATTAGACAAACAAGTGTATGAACTAAATGAGTGTTTAAATATAAATTCCGGGATTCACGCCAGGGGTCACGCAAGCCCACGAAAAGTGTGCGATGAAAATGAAAGAAAGAAAGTAGAAAGAAAAAGAAAACGACGGCCGCGTAAATTTTTTTTTACTGGAAGGAGGACTTTATAAGGCTGTATCAGAAGACTGGCTGGTTCGATTTCGATGAAATTTGGGTTACTGATTCTACATTAAATGAAGGTACTAATTCTCTAATTAACGAGCGAAAAGGGGCGGGGCAGATGGTTCGTCGTGCGTTGTCGCAAAACGAGCACATAAAACTCGCAATGGCTGATACTCAGGAATGGAGGCAGCTATTTACTTCATTGTTGGTATATTGATTCTATATAGTAAGAACGTACTAGGTCCGTAATAACTAAGCGGTAGCTTTTATGGCGGCTTAGTTACAGCGTCTGCGAATTTTTGAGCGGTACTACCTGTAAATAACTCACTCATTCGTCGCGTACGGCTGCTTCTTCTTGGCCTCGCGACTCACTATCGTGAGTCTTGATAATATTATTAAACTTAATTAAAAGAGCAAAATTAAAGAATCACACAATCAAAGTTACTATAATTAGTATACATGTACATAACAAAATGTAGTTACAAGCTAGTTACTGAATCAACACAGTCAAGTATTCCTGTTTCCCTAAATCCATTGATGATTATATCTGGATTATTTCTTAGATACTCACAGAGTTTGACTAGCCACTTAGCACCATGTGGCTTCATTACTGATAAGTGAAGGTCAACTGCTTTCTTCTCAGTTTTCCCATTAAGCTGAGAGCAAACAATGCTGGCATACCATTTCTGAAAACTGTTTCGCAAGAATTCCTTAGCCGTTTTATTAACGCTTACATCCAAAGGCTGTAATCGGTCTGTACACAGTGCGGAGGGATCAACACAACACTACTATTATTAGCATCCAACAATTTCAATAGCTTTTCCGTACACTGTCCTTTAAAATTATCGTATAGCAACAAAGCTGGATAGTCAGAAGAAAGCTTCAGCTTTTCTTTCATTTGAGAGAGGTATGGAAAAATAATGCGTAGAATATACTCTTCCATTGTGCCCTCATTGGACCAATGATTGGCAGAATAGATTATACTCCAATCTGAAGCAAACTTAAACTTAGGTAAGCACCTGGTGGTCTTCCCCTGATAAATTATTTGTGACGGAAGGAAGTTGCCAGCCATGGAACAAGCAAACACAGCAGTTATTTGGCGTTTGTCATCTTTTCCATCAATTTCAACACGTTTACTACCTTCCTCTGCCATGGTCCAAGACGACACTGGAACATAATTAAGCCCAGTCTGGTCCCAGTTGATGATTAACTCGGGTGGCACTTCGTCCATTCCAACAATACCTTTTATGTCTAGGTGAAATAGCTTCTTTATTTCAGCAAAGTCTTCAACATTTACCTTTGCTTTTGTATTCCCTTTTCTTTTTACTAGACCCATTCTCTTAAAAACATACTTTGCCCAGTCCTTTGTGAGAGTAATCCCACCTCCATTGCTAGTTAGAAGATTTGCGTCTTTATTTAATAAGATTCCCTCTCTAACGGCAATCGCAATGCGAGTGTGTGTTTATAACACAGCCATGTTTTCTCAAATCAGTCAAATACTGTTGAACCTGCTTATCAAGTTAGTCACCAATAAGCAATGGTCGGCCTGTTTTACTTCCATGTATTTCATTAACAGCTTAACTAGATCCTTTCGGTCCCTGGGCTTTCAAACTGGATTGATACAGATTCTTTAATCTTTGGACGGTGGTCTCCTTCAAAGGTAAATCTGGAAATTTCTTCTGGTAATATCGAATTGCTGCCGTTGTACCACACTCCGCTGCGCGCTTTCCTATTTGATACTTCTGAGCAGGTGTAAGTGTCAAATAAGGCCCTGGAGTACTACTCGTTTGTTTTTCGAACACATCCGTCACCTTAGCATTTGCTGACGATACAGCCGAGAATGGCATATTTTCACTCAACGGTCCATCGGGATCGGGTAAGTCTGGTGTCTGTTTGATAGGGTGAAAGTACTTCAAGATATTCATCGCGATGGTAGCATGTGTTTACACAATATTTTTACAGATAATCGCACGTTTGTAAAATTTTCAAAGATTATTTGGCAGGGTAAAACTTTTGGCAAATCACTACAAATTTGCCAAAATTTTGCACTATACGGTAATTAAAACTTCAAAATTTAAAAAGTGAGTAGGGATCAATCATCTTTCACTGCTACAAAAAGTAAGGAAACAACGAATAAGATTTTGGCACAAGAGAACACTAAAGTTTAATCCCTACTTTTGGCTTGATCATAGCTAGGTACTAATCTACTGAAATTGTGAGCCAAAAGTAGGGATTAAACTTTAGTGTTCTCTTGTGCCAAAATCTTATTCCTTGTTTCCTTACTTTTTGTAGCAGTGAAAGATGATTGATCCCTACTCACTTTTGAATTTTTTTACATTAAATACTTATAAACATTTTTTATAAAACATTAGTGCTGGGACGAATGTATATTTTCCACATTCGAAGGTTCTATTATTGAAACGAACGAATGTTCGAATAGTTTGTTTCACTTAATTCGTTTCTTATAAGAACATTTGTTCAGTTTAATAACAGAAAATAGGTTAGAAACTTAAAACTTAACTTATATGGTGACACTTTCACTACATAATAAATAAGAAATGTACAGAGATAGTGTCACAACACAAGTTGAAATGTAATTTTCAAACCTCTTCTGAATTTTTGAATCTACAAATTAAAAGTAATTACTTAGAACTTATATTTTTACTGTAATTGCCATAGTTATGAAGATTTGGTAAAACAAAACATTTGTTGAAAGTTACTTAACGAACGAATGTTCGAATGTTCTACCATTCGTCCCAGCACTATAAAACATACATTCTTACTTGCACACTCAGACCTCACAAACATTAAACAGTAAAACCTAACCTACACTCAATCTCACAAAATTAACCTACACTCAATCTCACATATATAATAAACTAACCTAACCTACGCTCAATCTCCCACAATCATTCTCCCATTAACAAGTCTTTTGAAATGGTCCTATCAAAATCAAAATACACTCCTCAGTTGTACCGCCCCTTCCCCCTGGTGTAGTGACAAAAAATTGTCCGCAACTTAATCGGTGCTGAACACACTCACAGGCCCACTGATCTAGACTGCTCAGTGCTCTTTCTATTTTGAGTAACTCATTCTGCCTTAATTCTGCATATTTTCCAGGAACTTTGTTCCTGGAATGATTTTCCACACGGGGGTCAACACAACACTATATCATCCAACCATCTGATTAAGTTTCTCCTTGATCCAGCAGCATCTGTGCCTAGCGACACATACACAATAATAAAGTAGTTCGTTTGTTAGATGTTTTTCAAGTATTAGCTAGCTGCATGTTTATAAATACATTGAATCCAATGGAAAATGTATATTTTCAGTAAACCAAAGGCACCCCACGAAAGTCATACAAGAAAGAAGCTATTTGATATAAATTAGAAAGAGGGTGTCTTTCAAGACAATAAACACAATTTTTTGATTACTATATACCCAGTATCAAGAGCATAATAATGGCATAACATAATAATGGTGTGTATTATGCACTCTTGGTAGTATGCATATATTCTTATACCTGCGTGGATGTGGGGAACGTCGTGATTGGGTGGCCCTACTGTGGCCACTGCTGGCAATCTTAAACATCTATCAATCATGTCATTGCTAGTAAAGAGCACTGCAATAGAAGGGTCAGGCTCTTGCTTGAGTGAATCTTCAATTGTCTAACAAAATAACGAGGATAACAATACAACTAGAATCCCAGAAACAAACCTTATTGTCAGCCATAATGTCAACAAACTCGCAAACTCGACTCAACAAACTCGGCTATCAGTAGGCAGCAGATTGAAAAGAATGTCCAAACCTTAGGATAAATAGAACTGCATACTATCCGTTTTATCTAGTAGATTTTCAGATTACCGATAATCACCAAATTGCATAAACAGATAGTATGCAGAGAACCAAAATTTCTATATTTGTTTGCTGTCTGCTGCCTACTGACGGAATAAATCCTGTCTACTGCCTACTGATCGTTAACGGAGTACTCCATTACAATAATCAATAAGGTTTGTTTCTGGGATTCTAGTTGTATTATTATCCTCGTTATTTTGTTAGACAATTGAAGACCTAGAACCAGACCTAGAACTAGAAACAAGACCTAGAATCAAACTCGACCATTAGCAGCCTGTTTTGTCGATTATTCATTACAATATTTTTTGGCAAACTTAAACAAAAGAGTGGATTATTAACTCATCAAATGTAACTAGCTCTGTGTGTGTGTGTGCGTGCGTGCGCGCATACGTGCGTGTGTGGTGGTGTGATTGGTACCATTGTTAAGAATTTTACCATCAAAATAATCAGTTTTACTGGTGTTGTGAAGGGTGCGTTTTTGTGTAGTGGAGCCAGGAGGGGTCTCTTTCATGTAGCAGCACTATATCAGGTGTACAAAATGTGGCGCCTGGAAGATATACTGCTAGTGAGCCATCATCAAAAGACAGATTATCTTAATTATAAACTATAACAGTATATGGCTTCAGGTGCAGTGACCATCAAAAGATAAATTATCCAATTAAAAATGACCACACACTTGAGCAATACCTTCATGCCAACAGTAACAGAAACCATTTAGGAGTACATTCCATGACAAACGATATGTTAACTATAGCTATTATAACTGAAGAATAAATGTGTACATAATAAAATTTCCAGTAGATAAATTCTATTGATCAATTTAGTCAAGTTGATTCGGAGGTTTTGGTTACTTCACCAAAGTTGGTCAAAACACAATTAGATGCTTCTCAACTATCAACAGAGTTGGTTATTCAACCCTCAAACAAAAGCTCCTCAGACAAAACCTCAAACAAAACATTTGTTGTTGTTTTGAAATATACAGTTCAAGTAATGCGGGTCACAAAGTGGATAGATGTGCAGGTTCAGGAACAATCAACTGTAATTCATCATAGAGCTGATGTTGCACTTTGTTCCACTGATACAGAAATTCCTGAACAGTGTAGTGAGCCTAGTATTCCACAGCATCCTCGCACCAGATAAATTTGCAACAGAGCAACTACTTACCAATGATTGTTCCAGATAGAAATATGATTGGTAATAAACAGTGTGACTTTGCAGATGGAGTTTGCAGTTGTCAAGAATTGAGTAAAGTGCCACTAATGAATAGGGGAACACAGCCACAAGTGTTCAGAAAAGGAACTGTAGTTGGTCACTTAGAACCAATTAATATTGTGAGCCGTGATGATCCAATTTGGAAGGATTTTTGGGGAGAGTTACCTGATTGCAGTGTTGAAGATGTGGTTAGAATGAGAATCGATTGGATCAGTTGCAACAGCAAATTAAAATAAGTGATCATTGTTCAGAGGCTGAAAAACACCAATTACTAAACTGCTTACTTGAAAGAAATGAAGTATTTGCACTTCAGATGAAGAATTGGGAGAAACGGATGTAGTTGAACATACAATCAACACATCTGCCAGTAAAAGAACCACCAAGAAGATTGCCTTATGCATTAAGGAAACAATTAGAAGAAGAATTGGATAAGCTTCTCAAAATTAATTGTATCGAGCCTACTAACAGTCCTTATGCATCTCCATAGTGTTAGTGAGGAAACCAGATGGAAATCTGTGACTTTGTGTGGATTATCGCAGCATTAACAAAGATACTATTTTAGATAGATATCCTTTGCCACGCGTGGATGAATTGCTAGATGCAATTGGAAATCAAAAGGCAATGTATTTCACAACATTAGACCTAATGAGAGGGTATCATCAAGTCAAAATGGCTGAAGAGTCTAAAGAAAAAACAGCATTAGTGTGTCATCGTGGTTTATACCAGTATTGTAGAATGCCTTTTGGATTAACCAATGCGCCAGCCACTTTTCAAAGGTTAATGGATAAGTTATTCAATGGTTGGAATTTTGTGTTCATATATCTAGATGATATTCTAATTGCTTCCAGAAGTTTTTCAGAACACATTACTCATATTATGCAAGTACTCCAAAGACTGCAAGAAGCTGGATTAAAAGTAAAGCCATCAAAATGTACATTGGACAAATAAATTACCTGGGATTTAGTATTTTAGCAAAGGGAGTATGTCCTACATTCAAGAATGTCTTAGCTGTTAAGGAATTTCCTTGCCCTACCTCTGTGAAAGAAGACAAAAGATTTTTGGGCTTAGCAAAACTAGACACTTACAAAACATGGGAATCATTTGTAGACCACTAACAGCACTCACCAGAAAGGACAAACAGACTGGTCAGCCAGTAAAATTTGAATGGAGTACCCTGTGTGAGGAATCATTCCAAAAGATTAAAGAGATGTTGATCTCTTCACCTGTGCTAGTCCCTCCTGACCTGGATAAAGAGTTTTTTCTGTGGGTTGATGCAGGTGAAGATAGATTTGGAACAATAATGGAGCAAAATGGTGAGGATGGCTTGAGACATCCTGTGGCTTATGCAAATAGAGCAACAAATGAAGCAGAGAAGAAATATCCTCCTACTAAGTTGGAGATGGCAGCAATTGTATTTGCTTTATTAAATCATTTTGAAGTATACTTGATAGGACATAAAATAACAGTATACACTGATCATCAAGCACTTGTTTCAGGATACATGTCATATATATGAAAGGCCAATCAAAGGGATTATTATCAAGATGGTATTTGAAGATTTCTCAGTACCTTACCTTTGAACATAAACCTGGTAAATCTAACGAAGCAGCTGATGCATTATCACGAGCACCAGTACCAATGGAAACAGCACCTGATGACATAGGCATGGTACTCAACTTATACTGAAGAAACATTACTGCAAAGTATTCGGACTCAACAGAGAAATAATCAATATTACAAAATAATCTGGAGAAGAAAATATTGCCTACAGATACCAAAGAAGCATAACATATTGCTGCTATAGCAAAGAAAGGATACTTTGTACTAGATGAAATATTGTATTATGAGAGTAGTGATGTACCAGGTAGACGACGTTTAGTGGTTCCTGAGCAACCAAGGTTGTATCTGAAAATCATGATGCTCTATTTTCAGGACATTTTTCAGCTAAAAAGATGTTACAAAAGTTAAAACAATATTTTTATTGGCCAGGAATGAGCTCAATGATATTTAAGAAGTGCGAGTCGTGTCTTGTTTGTGCAACAACACAAGGTCAAGAAAGAAGACAAAAGCTGGAGCTACACAGTGTACCAGTTGGAGAACCTTTTGCTTGTATAGGCATGGATTTTAAAGAGATGGATAAAAGTTTTGATAAGAATCGATTTGCTTTGGTATTTCAGGATTACCTATCAAAATGGCCGGAGGTCTATCCTGTAGCCGATCAAACTGCATCAACAGTTGCTAAATGTTTAGCAGATCTTATTTATAGGCATGGAGTACCATCATGACCGTTCCCCAGAATTTTTAAGTTGAAAGATTTACACTAGTAACCTGTGATTCATAGTGAAACACTTAATTGTGGGCTTGGGATTTGAAATTTCTGATACTCGACATATGCAGGACACATCAAATGTTCTTGAGCATAAAATTACAAATAATGCCGTAAAGCATTAATTAAATTAATAGTGCCAATAACATGACATTTCCTATTAATTGAAAATTTTCTATAGATTTCCTGCAGCTTTTTAAGGCAGGAAATTTGACTTTTCCAATGATATAGGTACATAAGATGTGCCCTGTACTTTAGGATTCATTCAGTTCTAGGTGAACTGTTCTACAATAAAGGAAAGGTGCATAAGAATTCCATATGTCTGATGCAGGCCAGGCAAAGGAAATTTGATGGCTGCATGTCCTGCATATTTCCTTACCTCGCAGACTATAGGAAATGTCTATATTTTTCCAGTGTTAATAGAACACTAAAAACTATGTTGTCAAAACTAGTAGTAAACAAAGGACGTGATTGGGACCAAGTGTTAGGACCATTTTTATTTGCGTATCCTTTAGCTACCCATCATTCAATACACAATGTAAGCATGATTGTTTCACAGATTTCTGCCACATGTGGTATAAATCTTGTCTGTAAACACACAGTACAGTACTATATATAATATGAATTTAGGGAAAATTGGGGTAACTGCATGCATGGGGCTGGGTTCAAGTGTCAACAGCAAGAATAGATACAGCACATTCATGGACACATTTAACAATATTAACACTTGACACAAGTATAACTCTACATCGGTTGCCTATCGCAACAAGAGACAGCATGGCTCTACCAATAAACATACTATCATGTCAGCATATATTAGACATGAATGGCTTCTAATGGGACACACAATAGCTACGTATATGACTAAATTTTGAAAAACCTACCATCTGCACACAAGTGAAATAATTAGAATATCCAACTTAGCCGCCATATAACTCAGACCTACAAGCAAACCTTTAAGGGTGAGTGGGTTCAAGTATTTGAATGTTCTTCCTATGAAATTCACACCAATCCAATACAGTGCAGGTTTCAATTACACAAGAGCTTCTGCTATGCACATATCATAATGAGTCAAACTGGATGCAAGCCCACCTCATCAATGAGCAACAACTATTAACTGCTGTTAACTGTAAATTATTAATTGTTAAATATTAAATGTAAATATAAATTGTTAATTGCACACAGTAATCAACAAAATTAATAATCTGTACTAATTCTTGACTGTAATCTGTAAATTAACTTAGCTTAGCTAACAGGTCGCAAATCTTCTGTTTGTATAACTTTGGTGGCCCCGGTGATTTTATTGTGTGAGATCTATAGAGATGCTTCCTGTAGGTGGAAGTACCTTCTTTAATATGTATATTGCAGCCCTGCAGCAACAGTTGAATAAGGTATGCAACAACTAAACTTCTACATATTTACCTGTATGGGGCAATATAGTGGCAATTCCCACTGCATCATTCTTTTGGCTATTATTTCATTGGATGGAACCTGTTATATTATATCAACAGTAGCTCCAAAATTAGCCTAATATTTACCACTGCAGCTGCCTGATGCAGACCCAATATTTTTGCTTTTCCTCTCCGTTGCGAAAGTATTAAACTATAATAATAATAATAATAGTTTACATAACTAAATAATATACCACCTGAATGTGATATGAAATGAAATGTACAGGCAACATTTCTTGTTTAGCTACACAATTAGCTACACAATTATATGCAATTAGTAAAAATCTCATTGCCAGCACTTACATTGGGTGGGGTAGGTAGTCCCTGAAAGATAATTAAATGAAATAAACTGTCTGTGATTACAGTTACAGAGATGCATGCACATATTAATTTGAGTGTGCATGTGTATATAGTAACTAGTTAAGTTTATTAGAAATCAATGACACTGTGAGAGATATTTGCATATAATGATATAAATTTTTTTGATATCATAGCTACAATAGAAGCCTTCTAAAGTCCATATATTACTGCCAGCAGCATGGGAAGCAATAATGTAGTACACAGTGTACACTTAGTTGACTAGATTGATCAATGCAGTAGCTACGTACTCCAATGTAGTTACTCAGTCACAATTAAGTGGTATTTAGCTGATCTGGCCCTTTTAATTTCCTCAGTATATGTATGTTCACCTCCAATAATATTCCATGAGCAGACAAAATTTACAGGTATAGCTAAGTTTTGTTGCAAGACCAAGACTTTTATTTTGGATTGTGCACTCAAGGGTCAGCTATACCTGACAGTAGCTAGTAAGTATAGCTATAGTCTGGCATTGCCACACATGTATGTGCTCACTGAGACACTCCCTGTAAAATATTTAATTGATGGAATCTTGCAATGTAGCTAGCTAGCAAGTATCTAAATCTAGTTTTAAGTTAAAATTAAAGTATTACTATAGCTAGTTATTTTCACTTAGCCAAACATTTTGCTGTATAATAACCACTAGCAAGTGTACCTGCTCTGTCGTGCAGGGTATAGGCTGCATAGCTAAATGCATAGTGTTCCCTAAGCTTGTCAACGCTTAAC
This sequence comes from Nitrosopumilaceae archaeon, assembly GCA_965207375.1. GTDB lineage: Archaea > Thermoproteota > Nitrososphaeria > Nitrososphaerales > Nitrosopumilaceae > JAWVZS01. Next base: position 37,896 of record CBDBMG010000002.1, read on the forward strand.
TACGTAGCTTAAGTCTCCTACCTAGACTACTATATGCCTACCTAGTTTCCTATGCTTTAGTTTTCTAACAGTTCTATGTCACCTAGTCTCCTACGTTACCTAGTCTCCTATACCTACCTACAGATTCCTAGTCTCTTATGCCTACCTATAAACTCCTATGCATGCATACCTAGTTTCCTAGTTCCCTATACGTTCTACCTATAGACTCCTAGTCTCGCTCCTGGTTCCCTATTATAGTTTCCTATGCCATCCTATAGTGTTCTATGTCACTTAGTCTTCTATGCTTACCTATAGACTCTTATAAAACTTCATTGTTTAGATTTAACACCTTGTATAGTAGGCTGTACCATAATTAGCAGCCATAAAACCTTGTCTGCATGCCCAGGGGTTTCATTGTTTATTTAATGCCTAGTAGGCTGTAACAGCAGCTTTTATTATAGTCTACTGAATAGCCAATGCAGCCATGTATATAGACTTCTATATAATGCTAGTGCTGTTATAGACGGTCTAGTCTATACCTAAGTAATTGTGTATTCCTGCATGCCACTGTTGAAGTAGCCAGCTGGATTTCTACAATTTCGATCGATGGAAATGCCCACTTATCTGCTGCAACCGTGGCTTTACCCGTGTTCCAAGTAAGTGTTTTCCTGCATGGTTATTTACATCTGTAGGCAATATGCATTGCTGCATGGCTCTGAATACCAGTAAATAAATGTTATTACGTGGCGGTCACACATACCTGTAGAAAAACAGCCATAACTCTGTGACCAGATTGGGTACTGACCCCAAGTTTGGATCATTTTGCTCTTTATTGAATGGTGATTCGTTTGAGCTATGGCATGTTTCCGTGGCTGATGTTTAAGCGAGTCTACACAGATTTTAAAACTTTACATGACCAAAAATGATGGCAAAAAGAGCAACACCAGCGTGTCTGAAGTACTCGTGTGCTCAGCAGAGGGGTCTCAGAAACTTTTTAAAACATGCATTCACATGCCAGATACCACAGCTCTACATAAACCAAGTCCCATGTCGATCCACTGAGCTATTGACATGATGGTCAGACAGACTGACGGACAGACAGACGTCATTTCAGCTTTATATATATATATAGTAGAAGATAAGTTAATGAAATCTGAAATTTAATAACCTTACAGTAAGCATGATAACACCTTAAGATTTTGTAACTATATAAAACTATATAAGTCATTCTTCGAATTACACAAAATGCAAACATAAAATTTAGATATAGCTATTACCTCATTATGCAGATAGCTTCCATCAGTACCTGTTTGGCTACATAAGAAAGCAAATAACTATTTTTATTAATATATTTACTTACACGTAGCTATGTATATACATTATATAGCATCACAATATATATTTACATTTTGCTTGCATGTACATGAACAAGATCCTTACCCTTGTGATTCATTTAGATCTTGGTCCTATAAATTGTTGCACATAAAGGCACATAGCTACATACATACACATTCCTACACCAATTTGTACATATATAGCTACGTAGCTACGGCTACTAGCTATATTGGTGCAGACTTTCAAGGAGTTTCAATTTCTAGTTTATATAGCAATCCACCCTGTAGCTATCTACAAGATTAAAGATACATAGCTAGCTATACGTAGCTATTACATGATGCTTCTGTTGCATTATAAAATGATTTTGAGTTGATCATGTATGCCTCACTGCCAAATATTATTTATCTTTTTAATTGCTATGAGGAGACAGTATTTAGGGGTAAAAGCTTTGTTGCAAGTAGCAAGTTATTATTACCATGCTTGACAGTAGCCAATCAGCATATAGTCTGGCACTTTATATGTGCTTACAGGGGCACTCCTTCTAAAATATTTATGTAATGTAATATTGCCTATGTAACAAATATCTAAGTGTAGTTTTTAGTGTAAAGGTATCACAACAACCCATGGATTCTGAAATTCTGGCTGGTTAGTTTGTTTCTCATTGTCAAACATTTTGTTGCACCAAAAATAAATATGTGATTAGCTCTGGGAAAACTCTCCACGTTTCACACAGCTTCACTTTTGCCGATTAAATGTAGATGGATCATTGTCTACCGATACGAAAATTTCTACAATGTTACATAGAGTGGTAAAGGAGTTATGTGATTTAGTTCCAGTGTGACAAGAAGTACAGCAGTTACTAACCTGAGTTTGTGTCTTGCCACTCTTCAGAAGGCTACTAGTGTCAGATGCTGTTGTGTAGATCTCAACCAACTGCTGTTGGCCATGGGATTTGTTGGCAGTTGCTGAGAGCAGCTCAGTGGCTTTTTCCAAATCTGCAGTGAGGCTGATGATCTTAGCATCTAAAAGATTAGTGTGTAGATCATATGGGCACTCGCTTGAGCCCTATAGAGAGATCTGTTAGAGCTATGTACCATTACAATCTATCCTATAGGAAGACCTGTTAGAGCTACTACAGTGTATTAAACTGTATGCTACGTATGAGAAGACCTGTTCTATTATTACACTATATCCTATAAGCAGATTACTTTTAAAAGGTAACTAGTTACAAGTTACTAGTTACTTTCAGGAAAAGTAATTACAGTTACATATTACTCTCTCAAATAAGTAACTAGTAATATATTACTAGTTACTTTTTACATTAAAATTCACTTGTTTTGTAGTAAAAATCATGTTTAGCAACCAATTCTCTGATATTAAGTAGTTAAAATATGTCTGTGTAACACTATTCATGATTGCTAACACAATTTTTAAAGGAGTTTTATTGAAATTACTATCAGTGAACGGACTTTCACAGAAAAATACGGAAAGTAATATAACTTATTATGAAACTTTGCAAAAGTAATATTATTACTAGTTACATATTACTTTTGAGAAATGTAACTCGTTAAGTTACTTAGTTACTTTAAAAGTAATATATTACATAACTTAGTTACAAAGTAACTAGTCTGCCTATAGGGAGACCAGTTACAGTTACTATTGCACTGTATCCTATAGGGAGACTTACAAGAGCTACTATCCTATAGGAGACCTGTTAGAGCTAGCTACTATTACACTGTATCCTATAGGGAGACCTACTAGAGCCACTATTGCACTGTATCCTATAGGGAGACCTGTTAGAGCTACTATTTAAACTCACTTAATTCTTGTACAGTAGTAAAATTGTCCTTAGTGGTGGTCTCCAACAATTTATGTTGTTTCTCAGTAAAAATTATCAATTCCTCGACGTGTCTCTTTTCCTTCTCCAATGAATTCTACATAAAATTACAACAATATGATTTTATATAGTTCATGAAAGTTACTGTATAATTTGTTTATCTCCCAGTGCATGGGTAGATCAAAGAAGCATGCAGGGAGATATTACAGTTATCACAGTGTGATAACTATAATATCTCCCTGCCTCCTTTAAGGTTGTAGTTTTAACATCTCTTTACAGCTACTAATAACAAAATTTGTACACATAAACACTTTTCGTGACAAATGATCTAGTACAAGCAAACAAGCTTTGTGGGAGATAAACAAGTTATACCCCATTCATTCATATGGTATCCTTGTTATTAACACTCGACCTCGGGTGCGTATCGTATAATAACAAGGATACCATACTTGTTCTAGGGTATAACTAATAGCTACTTACCTTCAATAATTCTGTCAATTTTCTTTCTGCAGAAATCTCCTCTCTAAATTTTTCTTCAATCTGAAAGTATATACAACATTATTATTGTTATAGCTAAGCAGTAAACAGATATGTCTTCTGACTTTGCTGTCAATGCCTCTTAACTGTTCCAATCTTCCCTCACTCTCTGATATGCTCTTTCTAGCAGCCTCTAATTTAGAGTGTAAGTATTCAATCTGTAACTGTAGCACCCTTTTCTCTTGCTTAAACGATTCTTCCATCAACTGTATAGAGCAATAATGGCATAGATTACTGTTCATTGTGATATTAAACAAGAAACAAAAAATGCACTAGTAAATCACAAGCTTTACATAAAACATTATGTACAACATAGCAATACTATTAATAACAATTTACAAGGAAGATCTTCATTGTCTTTTACATAAAGGTAGCTCCTTAGTTTCAGCTATTCTCCTCGTACGGCTTCCCCTACAGTTGCCACTTTTATCGTTGAACCACAAATTACCAACAATCCTTATGCATATACACACACACACTCACACACACACACATGCATACATGATGCACATATACACACACACACACACATGCATACATGATGCACATACACACACACACACACACACACACACACACACACACACACACACACACACACACACACACATACACACACACACTTACACATACACATGCATTTAAATACATAATTTTAGCTGTATGGTATATTTGCACATGCATACATACATATACAAACAGAGGTACTCACAGTCAGAATGTACAACAAGCACACACCTTAGTATTGGAGTCTTGCAAAATTTTCTCATACTGAATATTTAATTTTTCAGTATTGGCTATTTCTAACTTGTTCAATAATTTCATGTTTTCAACTACACATACATACAGCAAAGACATGATACATGTACTGACATACCAAGTACAGCATTAATTGTTAGCTACATGATATATGGCTTACGTACCTCTCAGACGATTCATTTCCTGTTGACGCTTATCAACAAGCGTTAGCAGTGTTTTCCTTTCCTCATTAGTATCCTGAATATAATATGTACTTAGCAATAATGCTTCCACCAGAAGTACCCTTACTTGCACAGTAAACACATACACATAGCTATGTTTATTTTATGTATTTATTCAATTTTAGTCACAAAGACAGGGGTCATACAAAAGGCAACCCAAACATGCGTACATACCAACATCTAGATCTACTATATAAAGCTGAAAAGCCATCTGTCTGTCTGTATGTTTGCAGTTTTGCTGTGCAGGAGATAACTCAGTAATATCTCCATCAATTGATATCAGACTACATGCCTCAATGTGATAGCAATGTCTATGAGTTTATTTCTAAGACCTGCATGTAGTTCAAGCCCAGCTGATTAATCCTAGTGCTAAAGTAGGCCATTTGCAATCATTTTTATATTAAAATCAGTGTAGATTTGCTTCAACATTAGCCTTGGTAATATGCTATCATCAGAGTTGGGGGTAACTAGTTACTTTGTAACTAAGTTATGTAATATATTACTTTTAAAGTAACTAAGTAACTTAACGAGTTACATTTCTCAAAAGTAATATGTAACTAGTAATAATATTAATTTACTTTTGCAAAGTTTCATAATAAGTTATATTACTTTCCGTATTTTTCTGTGAAAGTCCGTTTACTGATAGTAATTTCAATAAAACTCCTTTAAAATTGTGTTAGCAATCATGAATAGTGTTACACAGACATATTTTAACTACTTAATATCAGAGAATTGGTTGCTAAACATGATTTTTACTACAAAACAAGTGAATTTTAATGTAAAAAGTAACTAGTAATATATTACTAGTTACTTATCTGAGAGAGTAATATGTAACTGTAACAAGTTACTTTTCCTGAAAGTAAATAGTAACTTGTAACTAGTTACTTTTTAAAAGTAACGACCCCAACTCTGGCTATCACTCAAACAAATCAGCACTTAGTGAGCAATAAAATAGCAGAATATTTTCCAGACTTATAGCTAATTATTTTTATGCACACATGCAACACTCAATTGGGCTCATGTGTAACTTTTATTAAAAGGAACCATTAGCTACCCAGCCCAAGCATATTTGCTGCAGTTGTAAATAGCTGCTGAGGCACTTATACTTTGAAGTGTCTAAAGCCTGCAATAACAGCAGAGCCATACATACAGGATAGCTAACCTGCCTAAACTCTATGACTCATGGAAGATAAGTGCATGGGTATATCCTTTGTAATTGCCTTCTTCAGCATGGGCTGAGTGGCTATAAAGGAGCTAGAAGAGCAGCAACAGGCTAAGAGATAAACAGGTAGCTATACAAATTCAAGTGTTGTCAAACCAATAGATTAAGTTGTTAGCTGGTATGACCTACTACAAGGCATTAGGTGTTAAACATGAGTAAATAAGTGCATGGTGACTGTACTATAGTATGCTAAGCAAAAAAATTTAAAAATGAGTGAGACCAATCAGAAGCAGCAATGTAAATGGTGGTTATGTGTGACCAAAACTTTGAGGCCAATTGGCATCGAGCTACTTGAATGATACAACAGTTTATTGCTAGCTATAGGGTATTTTCACCACTGTGATCATGATTGACTTTGAAATAATGCATGGAGGTGCAAAAAAGGTAGCCAAGTGACTGCAAGCCAATCATAGTGGTGAAAATATACTGTAGCTAGCAATAAACTATTGTCATTCAAGTACGTAATTTTTGGTCACACGTAACCACCATGATATAAAAGCTATAATCTATAATCAAGCTATGTAAAGCATGTTTTTTCGTATCGTGTAACTAGTGGATATCAGGCCCCCAATCCCACACCCATTTCTACCCCTTGGTGGGTGGCTATAATAGCAACTGTACAGTTATCTATACACTCACATACTTAGGGCACTCCTCACATACTATAGCTATAGCTATGCAATACACTGATGCTTGGGGATTATAAGCCTCATGTACTTATTTCTATAGTTATCCTTGTTCCGTAACACGTTTTATTATCAAGACTCACGATAGTGAGTCGCGAGGCCAAGAAGAAGCACCCGTACGCGACGAATGAGTGAGTTATTTACACGTAGCACCGCTCTGAAATTTGAAAACGCTGTAACTAAGCCGCCACGACAGCTATCGCCTAGTTATTCAGGACTCAGAACGTTCTAACCATATAGAATTAGTAACCCGACAATGGAGGAAATCGGCGCCACCAATCCTAAGTACCAGCCATTGCGAGTTTTATGGCACCCGTTCGTGCGCCCACGCTCGAAAAACCATCCCCTTGGCACCTACTTACTCGTTTACTAAACAAATAGTACCTTCAATGTATGAAGAATCGTTGACCTGAAGTCGTTTGATATTAAACTCCTTCCTGTAATCAAAAATATTTTAGGCGCCCGTCGTTTTTTTTTCTTTCTTCTTCTTTCTTTCATTTTCATCGCACACTTTTTGTGCGCTTGCGCGTGAATTCCGGAATTTCTATTTAAAACACTCACACTTATTTGTCTAATAACTCACTCATTTCTGCATGGATTTCAACCAAATTTGTATCAACACTTCTCCTATGTATGCTCTACCAGAAAAACAACTTTCAGCATAAAGCAAATACCTAACTATATTTGAGAGATACTTTTACACTGCATGTTGATAGTTTCCATAACTCGGACCCCCTCTAAATCATTTGAATAAAATTTCAGATACACAAACTATATTGATACATGAATCTTCAGGATAAGTTTAAAGAAATTGTGACACTTCAGTTTGTCAAAATTAGCCTTTAATGATCATTCATGCTTATGTGCCATGCAAGATAATTATACCAAACAACACGAGGTGAACAGTGGCCACACATTATAAATAGGAGACCACTGTCCTGTTAGCATGCACAAAATTTATTTATAGCATTATAATATATCTTCTCCTGTAGATCAATCAACAGTACAGGACATGATGGCAATGATGTAGCCTTCATTGAGGTTCTTCACTGTTCTCCACCTATATACATAGCTAACAATTATAGTAATACGTACTTTATATGTTCATTAGCTACTTGAGGGAAATACAAGCCAAGGAAACACCTAAAGTATTAACTTCCAGCTCCTCTACCCTTTAAATTTTTATTACTCTGCATACTTCATATAAGGTTTCTTGTCAGAACTTGTTTATAATTGTAATCCATTTACAAAAAGCAGTGATATGCTAAACAAAAACAGTCTGGCTGTAAAAAAGTGCGAGGCCAATCAGAAGCCACAATGGCTATAAGCGACCAAAATCTCTGATATCAAGTAAGGCCAAGAAGTTGAACATTTTATTAAGAATCCTTTTACTTGAATGACATACAATAGTTTACAGGGCATTTTCACAACTATGATTGGCTTTGTCACTTGGCCACCTTTTTGTACTATCATCTTTTATAAGGTGGCCAAGTGACAAAGCCAATCATAGTTGTGAAAATGCCCTGTAAACTATTGTATGTCATTCAAGTAAAAGGATTCTTAATAAAATGTTCAACTTCTTGGCCTTACTTGATATCAGAGATTTTGGTCGCTTATAGCCATTGTGGCTTCTGATTGGCCTCGCACTTTTTTACAGCCAGGCTGTTTTTGTTTAGCATTTGTAATATACGTATATACTGGGTGAATGTATGACACGTATAGCAAGGCACCTAAATATTGTATGAAATGAAGTGTTAGCCTATGAATGTTGACTTGCGTGATTATTAATGCAATATTGGATGATTGAATCCCATCTAACAATCACTAAACCTTGAACTAAACACATGTGCAATAGTTAGCAAAACAATAACATACTTTTACGCCCTGACTTGTGGTGTTTATTGTAGGTGCCCGTCTGCTTCAGCTTATATATTTAATATGGTAGTAGCCCTTAGCTAAGGAAATACAGCTGGGGATTCTCATTTCACATCCAATAAAGGTCTTTGTGCTGGATCAACACTGAGTTATCTCGAGTGCTTGCAATCGATTGTCGCACATACTGAATTTCATAGTTTACAGAGTTTAGAGCTGTCGTACACTAAATATACAAGCAAGCCTTGGATTCACCAAAGTTTTTTCACAAATATATCAAAAACACTATTTTGCCACAATTTTTACTGTTAAAGTTTTTTGCTGTACTGTAGTTTAAATGTTTTTATAGGCCGTATAATATTTAAGCAAGCCCTGTTTGTTTGCTTGCGTGTGGTTAAAAACCGGTTTACTGGCTTATGTCGGTTTTAGACCCAAAGTGTCTAGGCCAGTCTACTGGTCTATGCGGGTATAAGGGTTAAGAGAATAGTGCCTTTGGAGGGCACTGCGATTGGGTTGCCATGACCTGGAACTGCTCCCATTGCTAACTAGATTCCTTGTAGTATGGTGTGTCTATGTTGAGTGGCTAGTAGTGTTACTAATGCTCCAATTAATATTTAATGATGTAATTGTTAACCTACACAGTAGTTGTATATGATGTACAGTGAGAATAAGATATAAATTAAAACCCACAATCAATTCTATTATGTGTGACTATATAAGAACTGAGTAAACCTTTACTAAGTGTATGATGATAAGTGTACTATGTTGATGTTTGAAATGTCTTAAAAATTTTGCAAGGCCTATAGCTGTTGCTATAAGGGCCTCATGTAATCACAAAACAGTGTGTACATCATTGGCACATGTGGTAGAGCTTAGCGATACTGCCATTTCATTATCACCATTGATACTCTGTCAAACGTTTACAATATGTATATTTCACGATATTTTATGAGCTCTCAGGTTTGATGTATTCCTATCATTTTCTTCAAAGTTTATAACACACCTTTTGGCTTTTGATCTGTTTCAATGTATTTATAATAATTAGCTGGAGAAGCTGAAATACTTTTCAAAATTCAATTTTGAACCTGCTACGTAATGGCAATAACTCTACAGCATCATCAACAATTTTGACTACAGTCATTACAATGGTGATACTGAAATGACAATATCACTAACTTGTGCAATGATATACACACTATTTTGTGATTCCATTAGGACGTACGTATGTATGTACGTATATATGTATATGTATGTATGTTTGTACGTATGTATGTATATGTGTACATACATACGTACATACGTATGTACGTATGTATGCACGCACGCATGAACGTATGTATGTATATATGTACGTGTTACTCCATATACGTACGTACGTAGGTGATACAATCAGAGACACTAGAGCAACATAAGATACTGGAATAGTTGAACAGCAAGTGTTCAGTATTTCTAGAGGACAACTCCAGCATACCAGCCAAGTTGAAGCAATCCTGGAGGTATATACGTATATATGTGGCTTAGTGTTATATATCATGATATAACAAATTGTGACCCGGGATGAGAAAATAGGGCTTGTGTGCATACAAAATTTGACCATATTTTTAAAATTCAAGCTTAAATCACTTTATAAGTAATCATAGGAGTGTAATAAAATTTATACAATTTGGTGAAATTGCCAAATCCCCACTTTTTCCCTTACGTACGTATGTCACGGTTACCTGATATAACGTAAGTCATCAATATTATCAGTTATCGGCACATGAAACCAATTATCGATGGAGCAAAAATGGTGGATATTCAGGCAAACACGTTTGTTTGTGTGAAATCTTCTGAAACTTGCCAATAAGGAAAAGTTATAGCTAAGTTTGTTATCAATTTAAAAACGAGTTATAAAAGAAATGGGTTGGTTGTTTCGTTGGTTTCTTTTGCCTGCCTGAAAAAACTTGCCAATACAAAATAGCTATATCGATGAATAAGTTTGCTAACCAATATGAAAATGTGTTCTAAAAAGAAACGGGCTCAAAAGTTGGTTGTTTTCTTGGTTTCTGTCACCATCCTGTGATGACCGCATATGTATTGCTATCCTTTGTTCGAAAGTGGATCAAAAACAGTTCCGTGAACAATCGCTTTATGCAGGAAAGATATAAAACTAATATGTATGTAAGTACAAAAATAACAGTAAGGTTGATTTTTCTTACAACGATAATTGATGTACTGCTGGCTATGACAACTGATAATTAGCCTATGCGGAAACAATAACTGATGCAAGCTACAATAATTGATTTCACACAAAATATTTAGGTTGCGTTTATTACATTATCGATTTGTTTTGTGGGAATTATACGTCATTGCATTATTTTACGTATATATTCTACTTGTATCGAGGCTACTGTGTGTTCTATAAAGTGTTTTAATGGCTGAAAAATCGTATAGTTTTTTCTGCGAATTAATCGGTAACTAACACTATGTTAATGCTTGAATACTACGTACATAACAATTGGTCTAATATGTGTACATTTCTACTACAAAAATGTCAGGACATAGCTACGTATGTATCTATGCATATAATTTAATTATGCTAGTATAAAGAGTATACATATACGTATACGTATGACCAGGCCCGATAAAATCAGTCTTATCTACACAAAATACACCTATTTATATCTATCTCTCTGTGTATGCTGTACCTTTTACTCAATTCCTTAGGAAATTTTATGTACCGAATATGCGATACATTTGGAAGTGATTTTAATTTGGCAGCTTGGCAAATTTGGCTTTAATCACCAAATTTTGTGTCCGCCAACACTGATTGTAGTCAAGTAATTCCTTTTATGTCAGTTTTATTAATCCTATTCGCCAAACTAAATGCCCACCAATTTGCATTACATTCCAATTCACTAAACTTAATGTTCGCCAAATGTACCGCATATACGGTATATGATGAAATTCGTGTTAAAGCATTATTTGAAAACTGAAATTACGTAGGTCAATTTTTACGTGTAGTATTCTCAAGCCCGGTCACACATTTCAGTGACTTTCTATATAATTATAAATTATGTTATGGGTCATTAATATTCTATAGGAAATCATTGTATATTTAGTTATGAGGGGAAGCCATGCTAATGTGATTATCAATAAACTCAATCCCACAATGCAATCATTTACATGTCAGTATAAATACTGTAGCAGTAGCTCATCTGTCTCTATTATTCAGCAAGTCCTGTATTCAGCAAGTCCTGTGTTAGGCAATGTGAGGGCTTTAGTCCATACCAAAACTTACCAATAATTTTTGAAGGCACTCCTATTATTGAATAGCACGGTGCCATGCCGAGTATATCTAAAGTGACGTATAATTTGCACAGCTATGTACTGACTTGCATATACGCAGGTTTAAAAGCAGTTTTACCTATTTGATAAATGTTGGATATGTTTGATTGTGGGTTTGAATTTTTAAATGCTGTTCTAAATCCAGTAATCTGTTCAGTTCCCTAACAAAATGCTATTAATGGACAATGCAAGTACTAAAATCCATACCAATACTTGAAGTACTGGATGCCTAAGGCATTGAGTACTTGTTGAATTTCTATTCCTATTATCACACGAATTTTGACTTGCAGAAGCTATTATCATACAGCCAAAAATAAAGGTTTAAGCATCAAACATATTCATATTCCCAATATTCATCAAGTCTTTGTTTAAACAGTGAAAGAGTGGATACCGAGATCACTGCTACAGGTAGAGAGTTCTACATAATATTATTGACAATTCTCTGAGTATGTAAAGAAATTTGATTTTAGATGACTTTTCCATAACTTTATGTGATGGCCTCTCGTGTTTTGGACTGTACTTAACATAAAGAACTTGGTTCAATCAATGTCAAAGTACCCATTTAGCATTTTATATACCTCAATAAGATTACCGCATTGCCGTCAACAAAATAAGGAATAAATTCCAAGTTCTCTTAATCTCGGAGTATTAAAGATGACACTAAATGTAATACTGTATGTTATATTGATTTTCAATAGAGATGTACTCTGCAGTTGTTGATATTTGTAACTACGTGTGTACGTATTTCAAATAAAGATAATGTGAAAACATTCCAACACCACATTAAAATTTTTCAAAGCCAGGTTGCAAGTATTTGGAATGTACGTACGTACGTACCTACGTATCAAATGAAACTCACTGGTGTCAACCATGCCTATGATTCAACAACCTTTCCGGAATGTAACATGTTGAACTCCTCCAAAAATGTAGTTCCCTAGCAATACCTTTAAGATACGTATGTACCTACTCAACTAAATTGTCCAAAGATTTTGTACCAACTGTTGTTACGTTTGATTGGTAAAAGTACACTGCTTTGGAGGTCCAGAGAAAATTATAAAATTTTGCAATTGATCTTTCATTATGTCAGACCATACATAAAATTGATCTGACATTTATGGTCACTCTTACAGTCCACCAAACATATACAACTCAATCCTTTAGGCTCCCTCCTTATTATTTGATCTGACGATCTGTCAGACTGTACCTCATTATTGTCTGACAAATATGCTACGTACTTGGCCTAGGAATGTTGACAGGCTATTATAATTGTCTTTGAGGTCTTAAAATCAGACATATGTAGTTCAGCATAGGCAGCAGAAGTAGGATGGCCAGGGTCATGGTCCCTCTTAAATTTTAAGGCTCTCCATAGAAATTCAATTTTTGCAATAGAAAGAGTTTAGCAAAGTGGCCTCCGCATCTTTTAGTAGCTTCCTCCACCACTGCTTAGGTATTAAAATGCTACTAGGCATACGTACATATACTAGAGATGCAACAACATATCGATATATCGCCATATCGTGATACATTAGGCAGTGATACTGTATCGATACATATTTAGGTCGTATCAATATATCGAATATCGTGATATATCAATGTATCGACAACAAAACCGTATACTTGTATACACAGTGCTGTAGGGCAACTTATTATCGAGCTTTAGACAAAAGTTTCGTGGATTAATTTTCAAGGATGAGCAAACCTGGCAAGATGCGATATATCAGTCGTTCGACACGTGCTGAGGCAAAGCACGAATCGCAAGGGTCTCGTGACCATCGCAAGTATGTAATTACGTAATGCATAGCAGCATAGATTATAAAAGGGGCACGAACCTTCGCTATCCTTTATAACCTTCTGAACTTCTTTATTGCTGAAACTATTCCACTGGTAGAAATTACCCCAGATAAACTACCGCTTGGCGATGGCAAGGGAGTTTTAACGTCACTTTCCAGCACAACTGCCGGTCGACACGTATGTTATTGTATGGGCTCCCCAGCTATAGCTACCTATAATTAGCTAGGGTTAAAAATTTCAAGGATAATATTTTCGAGGTTCTGTAAAAATCCTCGAAATCCTTGAAAATTTTTATCCTCGAAAATAAGTCGCCCTACGGTATTTTATGACGATGCTGTAGTTTGTATATTGTGGTTGCCAGTTTTACAGCTCTGCAACTATTTTAGTGCTTACAATTTTGGAGAAAAGTTCTAAAAATCAGCTAATTCACACTTAACCATATCCAACAATATATCGCTGTATCGTGATACAAAAGTGGCAATATATCGATATCCAAATTGTGTATCGTTATACCTCTAACATATCCGTAACTGCTAGGAGAGACTGGAATAGTAACTTTTACTGGCGGTTAATGTATATCTGCGCTTGTTTATTTGCAGCTGAAAATGAAACAACTTTTGAGATGTTTGTAAACAAACTTGTTGAGAGCTGCAAGTATATTACATTAACAAAGCATTAATGATACATACTTGACATTATAGATACAAATGTAATAATGCCTACAATGAATGAATGGATCGTTTTCTTGATCTTCTAATTAGCATTTAAATGCTACATATATATACTGGCATGTATTAGCAATGATTGTGGGATTCAGTTTTCAGGGTGTCAAAGGTGAATTACAAAGGTTTGCATGAAAGTGCATATTTTCCATAATTTTATTTTGGTGTTTTAATTTAAACCCACAATCAATTGTAATAACAGTTAGTAAAAAAGACATGACTACTTATGAATGTTTTGGGATATGATGTTTCCACTGATTTGTTGATCAGAGTAAGGAATTTTTGGAAGAATCAAACAAAACCATGTTGGATTCTGTTCTGCAACTGGTAATATCTGATGGTAGCTAAGTTTTGAGAGCTTTAAAATTTGCGAGGTTTTGTTTATGCTGTTGACAGATTAAACTTGTGTGTCAATATATAACTCCATACATGTCCTATTAGTGCATCAACCAATGTCAATGTATACTCTTTGTCTAACCTTCAAAGCTTCAACAAGTGTTTCTTACTACACAAATTTACTTACTGTGTTTTTGTCACAGATTTAATGTTAAATACATTACAAAAGTTACCTACAAAATACTTTCTTCTCTGTGAGGTACTCATGTAATAACAGCCGACAACTATAAATCCTTTTGGCTGCTCACTTAAGAGGTAAGGGATGCACAAATTACCAGCATACTCCATTATGTAGTTTATATAAACATTTTGAATATTACATTTAACAGTCAAAGGTTGGTACCTTCGAATGTTTGTTTATGCACTACATAATATTATGTCGATATACATAGTTTTAAATACGTAAAATCACGAAATTGGTTACCCTGCATGTTAAAACTGAATCCCACAATCAAATGTTATAAGTGCCAATATATTAGGCTGAAGGGCAGTTGAGAGCAGATTGTGTTCTATGTTACAATTTAATGGTCAAATCTTCGTTTCCCTGAAAGGAATAGAAATTTTTGGAAGAGGTTTTTTGGGGGGACTCAAAAAACCACACAAAATAACACAAAAGATATTTGTGACCGATTTTGGAAAACAGTTACAAATCACACATGAAATCCAGTGTATTTCTGCATGTATTTAATGATATTTCTACTTATGTGTATGTTATTTTTTACATTCTTTCAGTAATTTGAGCATTGAATTCCTTGTAGTGCTATGAAATATTATTGGTGTAGCGTTTAGGGGATTATTAATAGCAAAGAATGGCAACTGAACACAGCGTATAACCACACTCTATTTATAGTACAGTGGGAAAACCTATAGCTAGGATGTTTACAGAGGTGACAGTAAGCTTGTTTACAAAAACAAGTGTGTTTACCTATTACACTAGAATGATAAAAAATTTAAAATTTAAATGGTGAGTAGGGATCGAAGGGATCCACTAGTACAGTGCTACAAAAAGTAAGGAAACAAGAAATAAGATTCTGGCACAAATGAACACTGAAGATTCTGGTAAGAGATAATTTATAAAAGTTTAATCCCTACTTTTGGCTCATATTAGAGCTGTGCAATACTATCGATACTACCCGGTATCGTGATATCAAGCAGTATCGATCTACTTCAAGCTTTGGTATCGTAGGTATCGATTATGCAACATATAACCAGACAGGTGATGATTTTGGGTCACATTTTCAACTGATTTGGATCAAACTTGTTGGATAAGATCTCTATTAATGTGATAAAATTTGCAACTTCATATACTAAGTGTGAAAAGACCAAATTTTATATGCACATTAGCCTGGTTATCTCATGTAGGCCATATCATGTGAAATGTCAATACCTAAAGTATATCGTGATACCCTGACTATGGTATCGTGATACGCAAACTTGAGGTGGTATCGCACAGCTCTAGCTCATATTAGTCATTATAGTACATTTGCCAAAAGTAGGGATTAAACTTTTATAAATTATCTCTTACCAGAATCTTCAGTGTTCATTTGTGCCAGAATCTTATTTCTTGTTTCCTTACTTTTTGTAGCACTGTACTAGTGGATCCCTTCGATCCCTACTCACCATTTAAATTTTAAATTTTTTATTATTCTAGTTTGTAACCTTTTTATAGGGTATTATAATAATCATTCAGATGCCTACATAGCAGCTACACAAAATTATACAGGCGCTTACATAATTATGGCTTCTTTACAGGCGCTTGTTAACAACTTGCTTGTGTAGCAAAGCAGCTGTGCAAGCAAATTACGTCCTTTAAAAACAGCGAATATATTTGTCCAGCTGCTTGTCGATGTTCAGCTTATAATCAGGAACATCGATAAGTGGCTGGCGCGTAAATTAGTCTGGCGCGTCAATTGGTCTGGCGTGCGAGACAAAGACTGGTGTGCGTTTCAGTTGAATTAGTTTAGTTATAATTTATGGAGTCGTATAAAGTATAATCGTTTTGGAATAGTTGTTAGTTATCAAGTAATGTAACAGTGGATGTGGCGTAAGTTGATGCTGTGTGTTTTTGTGTAATGGGATAGCAACTACGTGTGTATGCGCATGCGCAACATTTAAGTATTGTAGCCTAGAATGCTTCTAAGCCATAACACAATATTCCCTCTGAAAACATCGAAGACATATGCAACATTCCATGCATGAAGCGATTTGTAACTATAAAACGGCAGGTGCACACTATTGTACCTGTTTACACCTTGTATGGAATGTTGTGGTCAAGCTGAAATTGTTTACGCATTCCAATCGATAGAGAAGAAAGTAAAGAAAGGAAGTATAAAAGAATCACCATGGCGCAGTGGATAAATCGTCTTCGGAACAACAGTTTCGTAAATGGGAAGGGATAACCTTTGCTGTGCTGAATTTCTGGAGCCATACACCTAGCGAAACCCGGTCTTACGGCAGGCAGGCCGGCAGGCTGGCAGGCCGGCAGACGAAATCCAGGTGATTTTCGAATTTTTTAAAATTCACTATAGATCGAAATAATCGACATTTCACTTTGTTAAACAAATGTAAAGCATTATTATAGCTGTGCCAGTGCGTTTAAGTTGGTTTTTTCGGCTAAAGTATATTGTAAGGTGGGTTTTTAGACGTGTGAAAATTCCGCATTCCATACATTCCTTATCGATCCCTATTATTAAGTACTACCGTACTTAATGAATATCACCATAAAACGAAGTGCTAATAAAAGTGTAAATTATAACTAATTCCATACACAATAACAATGTGTGTTACAGGATTCTATTTACTTAGCTATAGTGTATGCATTATGTCACATCTCCCTCCTGAGCTCAATCATATGTCAATCTGTTTGGTGGTCTAATGTCAGCACCAGTTTGGGTTCTAGTCATGATTCTGTTTCTTTCAGGTTCAGCACTTGTGGTCGAAGTAGAATAGTCATCTGTTCGGCTCAGTCTTTGGTTGAGATGTTGTCTGTTCCTGCGTACTAGTCCGGAAGGTGTAGTCACAAGGTAAGATCGGGGAGTACCAACATTGGATACAACTCTTCCAGGGGTTTGGTTATTACCAGTTGTCACCCACACTAGTGAATCATCAGGTAATGTATCAACTGGTTTCACACGATGTCGACGGTCATAGTCCTTTTTCTGCTTCTCTTTAAACTTGTTTTCTTTTTGTTGAAAATCAGGAAGGAAGTGCCATTGCGGAGTGAAATGATTGGCTGTTTGAGGAATGTCTGTCTTGACTTTTCTACCCATTGAAAGCTCTGAAGGGCTGAAGTTACACCATGGAAGTGGTGTGGATCGATAGCTAAGCAATGCTAAATAAGGATCATTTGTTTGCCTTAATAATGCCTTTATGATTTTCACTGTCCTTTCAACCAAACCATTGCTCTGTGGGTAGTGAGGGCTGCTTGTAATATGATTGAAACCGTAAGTATTAGCAAACTCTTTCATATCACTAGAATCAAACTGTGGTCCATTGTCACTCATCAGCACAGAAGGAATACCATGGCGAGAGAAAATGGATTTAAGACTGGAAATTACTGACTTGGAAGTGGTAGAAGTGAGTTGTATTACTTCTGGGTATCTCGAGAAGTAATCCACAACTAATAGGTAGGTCGACCCATTAAGTTGGAACAAATCAGCTGCAACTCTTTCCCAAGGATGATTCGGCAAAGGTGTAGTCAGTAGGGGTTCCCTGGGGTTGGGAGCTAGCTTCACGCATTCTGGACATTTTTGCACAAAAGCTTCTATATCTTTTGAAATTCCTGGCTACCAAACGGAGGAAGTTGCTCTGAGACGGCATCGCACTATGCCCTGGTGACCAGTGTGTATCTTCTGTAACGTTACTGCTTGTAGCTGCTTTGGAACTACTATTCTTCCCCCATAAAGGAGTAGCTCGTCATGAAATTGCCTCTGACACTCCAGTAGGGCATTAATTCAGGATCATTGCAGATTTTTGGCCATTCTGATTTGCAGTGAGAGATAACTCGGGAGCAAACTGAGTCTGTTGCTTGAGCCTTTTGGTACACTTGAAGTCGCTGGCAAGTGAGAAGTAATAGTAGCAATAAATATTTCTGTTTCAGATTGCTTCTCTCATGTTTGAGGATCAGTATTGTTGTCCCTCAGTGGAGCTCTAGATAATGTGTCTGCAGTATAGAGAAGTTTCCCAGGAACATGTTGAATTGAGTAGCTGAATCTCATCAGTCTCAGACGAAATCTCAATACTCTTGGTGGGAGATTGTCTAGCTGTTTACACCCTAATAGTGGAACTAGTGGTTTGTGGTCAGTCTCAATACTGATATGTTTTCCCAGAATGTAGGTAGAGAATTTCTCACAAGCCCAAGTGATAGCAAGAGCTTCTTTCTCGATTTGAGTATATCTAGTCTCTGTCTCTGACATTGCTCGGGAAGCATAAGCCACTGGTCGCCATTCCTGGTTTTTCTGAAAAAGCACAGCACCCAAACCATGAGAGGAGGCATCAGCAGAAATTTTAGTGTCTGCCTGTGGGTCATACAAGGCCAAAACTGTGTGTGCTGTTAGTTCAGCTTTCACCTTAACAAATGCTTCCTCTTGAGCTGGTCCCCAGTTCCAGGCTCGTTTGGTGCTGAGCAACTCTCTCATTGCCTTAGACAGATCAGCAATTCGTGGAGAGAATTTCCCCAACTGATTGACCATCCCCATGAAACGTCTCAGTTCAGTTGTAGACTTTGGTGAAGCCATTTTGCTAATTGCGGCTGTCTTCTGGGGATCAGGAGAGATGCCTTTCCCATCAATAGTGTGACCTAGGAAAGTTAATGAGGTTTTGTTAAACTCACATTTGTCTTTGTTAAGGGTAACACCAGCTGCTTGAATTTTCTCCAAGGCTGCAGTCAATCTGGTATCATGTTCCTTCTGGTCTTTCCCAAAGATCAGGATATCGTCCATCAAACATAGAACCCCTGCTAGACCATCAAGGATTGTGCTCATTCTTTTCTGAAAATGTTCAGGAGCACTTGAAATAACAAATGGGAGCTTATTAAAGTAGTAGCGCCCAAAGGGTGTAATAAATGTGGTTAACTCACAGGAATCCTTAGACAGTGGTATCTGCCAGAATCCACTGTTGGCATCTAGCTTGCTCATCACAGTGGCTCCAGTTAGTTGTGCTAATGTCTCGTCTACACCAGGTAATGGATGTGTCTCTCTGAGAACACTTTCATTAAGAGGTTTCAAGTCGACACAAATACGAACATCACCAGACTTTTTGGGAACCACCACCATTCTAGCACACCAGCGGGTTGGCTTGTCGACTTTGGATATCACTCCAAGCTTCTCCATGCGTATCAACTCCTGCTTAACTTTTACACGGAGTGGTATTGGAACATTTCTCGCAGTATAGAGAGCATAAGGCTTAGCATCTGATTTCAACTGGATCTGGTAGTCTCCTTTAAGAGTGCCCAGGCCTTGAAATAGTCTAGGAAAGCTCTTTTGAACATTCCCTGGCTGTATGCTGTCTACCTTAGTGAGGAGCTGTAGGGCTATGATTGCTGGTAGCCCCAGTAGATTGTTTTTCAGGCCCTCTACGATATAGATAGGCTGCTTGCAGGATCTCCCTTCATAGGTGAGTTGAACAACCGCTTGACCCAGCACATTTAGTGGTTGATTGTTTGGTCCGCACAAAATTTTGCATGATTTCTCCAGCTTAGTGTTTTTGAGAATATTGTAGGTTTTGGTAGATATTGCAGTAGCCTCGGCTCCAGTATCAAGCTTGAATAACATCTCCTGGCTATTTATTTTAATTGGAGCTGTCCATGAAGTGCCTTTTATCTCATGGATGGTGTCAAGGAAGCTGCTGTTTTCCAGCTGCTCTTCTGAGACTGTAGCAACTGCTTTGCTGCGGCATACTAAACTGTAGTGACCCTTTTTATTGCATTTGTGGCAGATCACCTGTCTGGCGGGACAGCTTTGTTTCAGGTGAGGTCCTTTTCCACAGTATGAGCATTTTTGACCCTGCGGAGGTCGTGGAGTGGTACCTTGCGATTGTCGGCTGCGGGAATTTCCGGGTCTCTTAGCTGGCTTCCGTGAACTAAAGGTTTGAACAAGAATTACCCCCTCTGGTTTACTCAAGATAGCCTGTTGTCCACGTACTGCTTCTTGTTGACGAACCATTCGTTTTACATTCTCAAGAATCAAATTTGGGTCCATCTGCAGCTTTGTAGAGAGTGAAGAATCTCGAATTCCGACGACAATTCGGTCTCGAATCAACTGTTCCTTGAGCTCACCAAATTCGCAGTCTGCTGCTAGACTGTATAAGGAAGTAATGAACTGTTCAGCAGTTTCTGTTTCCCCTTGGGAGCGTTGATTGAACCGAGCTCTTTCAAAAATCACATTTTTCCTGACTTTGAAAAATTCATTGAATTTCTGTAAGACATCTGCAAACTTTTTCTGGCTTTCTACAGTAATGTTTGTTGAGGTTAGCACGTCATCGGCTTCTTCTCCAAGGCAGTAGAGCAGAGTGCTTACTTGGCGCTCGTAATCTTCTTTAGCCAGCCCTGAGGCAATTCGGTA
This sequence comes from Nitrosopumilaceae archaeon, assembly GCA_965207375.1. Lineage (GTDB taxonomy): Archaea > Thermoproteota > Nitrososphaeria > Nitrososphaerales > Nitrosopumilaceae > JAWVZS01. The sequence goes on from CBDBMG010000002.1 coordinate 59,140, forward strand.
TTGCTTGAAACGTCTCTTCCACTTTGGCCACTCGTCGGGCGAGTTGAAAGGGAACGGAGCAGGAGTCTGCAGTACCGATGCTAGATATGCCATATACCACTTCTGACACCATGTAGCGTTTAGGGGATTATTAATAGCAAAGAACAGCAACTGAACACAGGGTATAACCACACTCTATTTATAGTACAGTGGGAAAACCTATGGCTAGGATGTTTACAAAGGTGACAGTAAGCTTGTTTACAAAAACAAGTGTGTTTACCTATTACAATATCACCATAAAACAAAGTGCTAATAAAAGTGTAAATTATAACTAATTCCATACACAATAACAATGTGTGTTACAGGATTCTATTTACTTAGCTATAGTGTATGCATTATGTCACAATTGGGAATGCAATATTTTTCATGTTGCAGTGATAAATATACTGAAATAAAAATGTGTGATTTGGAACTGTTTTCCAAAATCCGGTCACATTTAAATAAATCATAAAATAAATAAATCATATATCAGAGCTGTAGCAAGCTGAAATGAAGTGGTATGACCAGGAGGAGAGTGATGATGTGTGACCAAAGTGCAGAAAATTCGAATTTCATGAATATAATTTTTGTGAACTAACATTTTGACAAGAAGAGAAGTAAAAGGCTTTCAACCAGTAAGCTTTAATTTCCTTTACATTTGTTTGGAAGAAACAACATACAGTTGTACGGCAAAGTTTTCAATTGTTATGGTTTCATCATTGGAAATGAATAGGTTATGATGCTACAATAGATGCAGCCTTTTGCTTCTCCTGTTGCAAAGCTTCGCCGTACAACTGTTGTTTCTTTCAAACGAATGTAAAGGAAATTAAAGCTTACTGGTTGAAGAGGATGACCAGGCAAATCTCGAATATCAGAAGATGAAGTTAACTATGTCTACGTATATCTAGTAAAACTACAAGGTTGATATAATACCATATAGTGTAATTTTTTGGCAGTGGGAAACTTTGACAAATTGTTGCCAATTTGTCGCAATTTTACTCATCAGTAAAGTGTTCCTGTGTGCTGTTTACAAGGGAAACCTTGCAAGCTGCTTTACAACTTTATTAACCAATGATTTGAGACTTATAAAACCAGTTTGTCTAATTTTTTAGAACCAAAAATTACGTTATATGGTAGCTAGCTGTTGGAGGAATGATTCTAGTGAATTGTGTGCAGTATATTAATCAAAATATTGAGGTTATAGCTTATAAAACTTAAATCTCAGGTTTTCTTGCTAAAACTGAAACCCACAATTAATAATTTTAGGTGAATGTATAAATACAGTATTTTAAGTGCTGCACTTGTGTTCACTTTTTCGATCAATTTATTTTATTTCTACAAAACTTTTTGGAAGGGCTACTGTTACACGGTATGCCCTCACTCTTTACTAGAACTGTATGTGTGTAGGTAATGTTAATCCTTGGATAAGCATGGAGCTACAGCTGGTTGAAACTAGCTTTGTATTGTTTTTTGTAACGTTCCTTAAATGTGTAGCTTCCTCATGACATTATTGTGTATATTTATATTACAGTGGAAGGAGTTAATGTGGACACTTGAAAACAAGGACACCCGCATAATCCACACACTTAGTTGAGGTCCCAAAGTAGCCCTTTAGTACATTAGCTGACCTGGAAAATCAGGACACCTTGATAATCAGGACTTGGTTTTGTCCCAAGATATCTATATTACATACACAGGTTCCAATAAGAATTTAATTTATGTATATAGCATCGATTTGTTCCTATAGATGGTAAAGCATCAACTTGTTCCTAAAGCATCACACGTCACATTATACTTATCTAAATCCCTCAATGGTCTTCGCTATAATGCAATATCAGTAAATTGTTGTGATCTTCAGTTCATAGTCACAGATCATTGTAAACCATAAAACCCAACCCAGTCAAGGAGCTACTGTCAGTGTTTGATATTTTCAGCTTGAGAGACATATCTACTAAGTTGTATTGATTGTTGTCACATGTACAAGTAACCATGGTTACAATACCAACCAAACTAGTAGTTATTTTCATTGAAAGAGATCATTATTCTCACTGTTCTAGTGTGTAAGGTGTAGATAGCTACGTACAACAGAGTGGATATCTCTAATGGTAAAATCAAATACTAGCTGTATACTTCACTGGCTTGGTTTATGTTGTTACAATGCTATGGGCCAGGTTTAAAATAACACCTAATATGTACTAAGGTATTGAGAACGAGTGTATCATCAATAAATAATACAAGTTACGTTTTAGACCTTTTCAGGGCTTCCAAAAATTTTATTTCTCTAGTAGTTTGTAGTGGAGAGGTCATGAACTTGTCAATGTTTTGGCTGCTCTTTTATACATCTACATGTGAAATCTGATTGTGGGTTTTAGTATATTAATTGTATTTACAGAAGTTTTATTATTTCTTGCAACAACAAGGGCAAAATCTGTAAAGTGTAGACCATCATAAAGCTTCTTAATTAGCAACAAATATGTTAATATTTCTTAGAAGCTTGTTTACCAAAAATGCATTCTTATGGCTAATTAAGAAGCCTTATGACGCTCTATGCTTCACAATTTTGCCCTTAAGGAGTAATAATATCTGTATACAACATTCACTAGACACTATATAGCTATCATTAAATTTAAACCATTGACATCGAAAATTATTCAGTAACTTTCAAGTAGTACTAAAAGTGTTTTTAACCCATTGCATATACATAACTACTATAACAGGCACAATATATATGTAGCTACATAGCTATGTATGTACATATGCATATAAGGTCAACTACTTCTTAAAGTATTTAATTATTTGTCCATGTGCTTATTTAGAACTCTAGGCAGTAGTTAACTTACATAACTTTCATCTTAAGTATGTACCAATTTTTAGATAGTTTAATTATCACCTTGTTCTGATTTGTAAATACAATTTTAGATACGTATGTACATATAATGTATGTATTTCTGTCTTTAGGAGCTGCATCATTTGTTCATGTCAAAGGCTGATCTTAAACACAGTCTTCTCCAGCAGATCGACTCATTTGTTGCCTCCACTGCCACCACTATTGCAACATACATCAACCCCGCTAATACTCAATCGAAAATTGTAGCAGATTTGTGCTGTAAAAAGAACGAGATACAAGAGGGTTGGTTAGTGGTAGTCGAACAGTTGACAATATTATGTGATGAAAGAACGTTAAGCACTCAAGTGATACGCCAGTGTGAGAAAGAGACCGGAATGATCATAGAAGGTGCTGACTCACTTTCATCCGTTGGGGTTGATCTTACCGATGTGAAAAAGAAACACACAGCATGTCAAGTATGTTATTTACGTATTTACTGTTTTATTATTACAAAGTGCATATAAATTATATACTGCAATTTATATCTATGTTTTCTTTCATTCCATGTGCTGTAGCTACGTAAGTGTTTGTGATTACCTGCTGTTTTTACTTAGTGTATTGCTTTTAATGATATAGTGGCTACATGCAGTGTACGTACTTTCTTTTATTATTTGACCTTATTACTAGGGCTGTGCAATAATGGAAAAACCTATATCTCCATAATGCTGATAATATATTACAAAATTATCTCGATAACGATAGTTATCACGATAAAATTATGATAGGGTATTATGCATATATTTTAGATTTTTGTATATGATATTGATACATAATTACATACACTAGAATTCATTACAATCGATTGTGGGTTTCTATTAAGAGAACAAAACTACCAAGACTTAATTTTCAATATCCTCATTATACCTTCTACGGAATCATGATGATAGCAAAGTTTTGGTCTCTTTATGCTCACCACATTTAGCTACATTGTAAAGTATCGCACTCTGCAAAGGAGGATCAATAGTTTTGGCTTCCACAAAGCGACAATCGCATCATGGCTAAGCACGACTACCTACTGGCCAATCCGAAGGCAAGGGAGTGCAAACTTGCAGCAAGGTATGTTGAGTGTACTCACAAGGCGAGTGCAAGATTCACGCGAGTTTCTTGCAAGTAAAACGTTTGTACCCGTTACCTTGTAGCTAAGGTGTACTGCAGTTATAATACAATCAGTATACAATCAGTAGGACTATGTACGTACATATGTACTACACACATACGTAGTAATAAGTAGGGCTGTGTGATAAGTTAGATAAATCGATTATCGAGATAGTAAGTTCAAATTACCGGATACTATTGTATACGTACTACACAAAACACACAAATACATTTGTACACAGGAATTTCAGAATTGCTAGGAGATTATTATTATTATTATTTAGCTAATACTTATACGTATGTACATGTAATTACTTTGATTATTTTGTTATTGTTATTGATATTGTTGTTTACATACTAAGATTAAGCGCAATCTTTGTTTGTCCAAATGTTCGCACTACTCTATGGAACATAACATGTTGGCATACTTTGTTATATTGTTGGCATACTTTGTTAAATAGCTAATTATGATTTATACAAGGATTAATACACTGTCCTGTTAACATGCACAAAAATTTTATTTATATTGTCTTCTCCTGTAGATCAATCAACAGTACTAGTAGAGGATGGCAATGATGTAGCCTACATTGAAGTTCACAACTGTTCTCCACCTATATAGCTAACAATTATAGTAATAACACATACTTTATATGCTCATTAGCTACTTGGGGGAAATACAAGGGAAACACCCAAAGTATTAACTTGCACCTCTCCCCTATAAAATTTTATTACTCTGCATACTTTATTTAAGGTTTCTTGTCAGGACTTGTTTATAATTGTAATCTGTTTACAAAAAGCAGTGATATGCTAAACAAAAACAGCCTGGCTGTAAAAAATTGCGAGGTTAATCAGAAGCCACAATGGTTATAAGTGACCAAAAACTCTGATATCAAGTAAGGCCAAGAAGTTGAACATTTTATTAAGAATCCTTTTACTTGAATGACATATATACAATAGTTTACAGGGCATTTTCACAACTATAATTGGCTTGTCACTTGGCCATCTTTTTGTACCATCATCTTTAATAAGGTGGCCAAGTGACAAAGCCAATCATAGTTGTGAAAATGCCCTGTAAACTATTGTATATATGTCATTCAAGTAAAAGGATTCTTAATAAAATGTTCAACTTCTTGGCCTTACTTGATATCAGAGTTTTTGGTCGCTTATAACCATTGTGGCTTCTGATTGGCCTCGCACTTTTTTACAGCCAGGCTGTTTTTGTTTAGCATTTATCTTACAAGTTTATTAATCCAGGCATGCACCAGCTAAAGACTGAGACTTTATTGGCATTACTTTTGTCCAAAAGTCACTAGCTAAGGATAACTGTTTTATTAATAGCATAGAGCACATGTTTACACACCACATGCACAAATGCACATATGCACATATGTACCTCCTCCTACTCTCCACTGCCATGGGGTCACATGCACACACACACACACACACACACACACACACACGCACACACACGCACACACGCACACACACATGTGCATACATGCACATGCACATACACACGCACACAGATACATATAGCTAGTTCTAGTTGTATGACAGTTAATAAATTGATGTATCCTTGTGAGAATATCTGGCAAATAAGACTAATATAATTCTCTATTAGCCGTTTAGTTCATATCACCAGTTGTACGTATTTTAGTAGTGATAGTGACATGCAAGTGACAGTATATTCAAAAAGAAGACAGGCCTACTAAGAATTTCAGCATTATTACGAAGGCATCAGAGTATAATTTTAAATCTGCGTACATGTGTGTTGCTGTGTGTTGCTATGTGTTCCATAGTGATGGGTCACTGTAAGTGTGACTTCCTAATGACATCATTATATCATTAAATATGGTAGTACTTAATAGTAGGGATTGGTAAGAAATTGTACGGCCTCAGGAAAATTTTGCGCTTTAAAAATCAACCTTGCAATAGGCTTTACACGAAAAAACTAGCTGGAATGCATTGGTAAGGCTGTAATGATGCTGTTCCTTGGTTAAACGAAACGACAAGTCGAATATTTCGACCTACAGCCAACTTTGAAAATTTCGAAATTCACCTGCATTTCGTCTGACTGCCGGACGGACGGACGGACAGCCAGCCTGCCGTAAGACCAGGTGTAGGGCTCCAGAAATTTCACACAATAAAGGTAATGACGGCGAATTTACGAAAATGTTATTCCGAAGACGATTTACCCACTGTGCCATGGCGATTCCCTTTATCCTTCATTCCTTTCCTTGTTCTTCTTTATTCCTTAGCAAGGTGCGAATTTCACCGAAGGTGACGATAGCCTGTAACGGCTTCTGCTTATTGCGTCACACAAAAACCTGGCTTGCACGTGATATAATTAGTTACAGTGGCACGATGTTTTCGCGTGTACTTTATTACATCGTGAACTTCGAGATTATAGCCTTGGACAAATAGCTTTTGCTGTTTTTCGAGCGTTATTTGCTATCACACAGCTGCTTTGCCATGTCAGCGCGTTGTTAACAAGCGCCTGTAAACAAGCATAATTATTACGTAAGCGCCTGTAACATTTTGTGCGCCTGCTAAAAGATTATTGAATGCTTAGCATGTATAAAAAGTAAACAAACTAGAATGATAAAAAATTAAAAATTTAAAAAGTAAGTAGGGATTGAATTTTGGATTCAATAGTGCTACAAAAAGTAAGGAAACAAGGAATAAGATTTTGGGACGAGAAAACATTCTGGCATGAGATAATTTATAAAAGTTTAATCCCTACTTTTGGCAAACCTACTGAAGTGAGCCAAAAGTAGGGATTAAACTTTTATAAATTATCTAATGCCAGAATGTTCTCTCGTCCCAAAATCTTATTCCTTGTTTCCTTACTTTTTGTAGCACTATTGAATCCAAAGTTCAATCCCTACTTACTTTTTAAATTTTTAATTTTTTATCATTCTAGTATTTATAACAATATGTATAGCAGTAGATTAACAGTAGTTTAACTTGTGTACCATTTGGTTTGTAGATGATAAATACTAACCTGTTCCTCAAACTCTGTTCTTCATTCCAACTTCTCTAGAGCTATATGCTGAGAGATTGTAGGCATGCCAATTACATTAATAACTCTAAATATTATTATTATTAAAATTTAAGGATTAAAGGCACAGCCTGTACAATCCTGAAAATAACTGATTAGCTAATAAATGTTACAATATAATTAATCACTTATATAATGTTTATAAGACCAAAAAGAATCCAAAGAGTTTTTGAATGAATTTACAGTTGCTGACTCCACCACACTCGCTGGCAAACTGTTCCAATTGTTTATAGTTCTCAAAGTAAAAAAGTTTACACGACAGAAGCGTTTTGCATGTGGCTTATAGATTTTGTAGTTATGGCCCCTGGTGGTAGTATATGTTTGATATCTGAAAAAATCATTGATATCAATATTAAAATGTTGGTTAATTAACTGATATAAGAATATTAAATCTCCCCTTTGACGTCTGTACACAAGTGATGGCAAGGATAGCTTGGATAATCGTTCTTGATAAGAGTCATGCCTTAACTCAGGAATCAACTTTGTTGCTCTGTGCTGTATTTTCTCAATAGCTTGTTGGTCTGTAACATAATGGGGTCCCCAAATAACATTACCATATTCTATGATAGGTCGTATCAATGATTTGTATAGGCAAAGCATTGTATCAGCATTAATGTACTCAAAGGATCTACGAATGATCCCAAGAAGTTTATTTGCTTTATTTACAGCAGTTGAACATTGTTTATGAAACGTAAATTTATTATCAATCAAAATACCAAGGTCTTTCTCAGCATCAGAAACAGTAATAAAGTCTCCCCCAAGTCTATATTGTCTATAATGCTGATTAGAACCAATATGCAATACCTTACATTTGTCCACATTAAAATAAAGTTGCCATTCACAAGACCATAGAAATAGATTATTGAGATCTTGTTGTAATTGTAGATAATCATCATCCGACTGGATTGTGCGGTATATTTTTGCATCATCAGCAAATAATACTAATTCACTCTGTACAACTGATGGTAGATCATTAATAAATATGTTAAAGAGGAGAGGCCCTAAAATGGAGCCTTGCGGGACACCACTTGTAACTGAGGTCCAACTAGATGATTCATTATTTAATACCACCTTTTGTTTTCTCCCAGTAAAATAATTGTATAACCAGTTGTAAAGTTTACCACCAATACCATAAGCTTGTAGTTTACTAAGGAGACGGGTATGAGGAACGGAATCAAATGCTTTTTTGAAATCTAAATATATAATATCAACAGGAATTCTTTGTTCAAGTGCCTTAGTCCAGTAATCCATAGCAATTAACAACTGAGTGGTGCAAGATCTGCCAGGCATAAATCCATGCTGATTTACACTAAGAAGATGATTAGAGTTCAAATGATCATAAATTTCATCTTTAATAATTGATTCCATAAGCCTAACAATAGAGGAGGTTAAACTTATTGGTCGATAGTTATTGGGTAGATGACGGTTTCCTTTCTTAAAAATTGGTGTTACATGGGCGGATTTCCAGTCCTGTGGTAATAAGCCTGTTTCAAGAGATTGTGTAAATAATATCGAAAGTGGTATACATATTTGCTCAGCTGTTTCTCTGAGAGCAATCAGTGGCCAGCCTTCAGGGCCTGGTGATTTTCCTGGATTGATGTCAAGTAGCTTTTTATGTACAATCAAACAAAGCAACAGTATACACTTTAGTAATGTAAAAAATTAAAACCCACAATCAATTGTATATGCAATGTTTAACTATTTTGACATTTGTCAAATGCATAATACAGCTACCTAACAATGCATATAAGCTATGTATACTAAGTACTAAAGACTTCCAACTATTGGTGTGTAAATTTAAACCCACAATTATTTGTTATAAATGCTACTATAAAACTAGCTAGTAAACTTCAACAACAACGGTAACTTAATAGTATGGCAACAAAGTGATTGCTAGCATAAGAAATTCATGTAACTGTTTGGAAAACCTTCTTTAATTTCAAAGAGGCTTGATATCTTGCATATCTTGCATATCATATTAGATCACATTACCATGTAGGTCACTAATGTAAATGTGTAATGATTTTATTAAACCAGGCGCGCACCGGCCTTTAGGTTTCTTAAAATTAATATCGTGCAGACGTCGGTATGCATGTGTGTGTCTGTGTGTGTCCGCCCCCGGGCTATTAAAAACTATTCACGTGAAATGAAGTCTGAATAACCTATCAAACAAGTCCTACTTTCTCTGTATGGCACTTGCTATCGATACTGTTTATGGGCGGGGCCTTAGTTACGAAGCGCGTCGTAAGTTACTTCCAAAGAAGAGCAAGCTTATATGGTTTGTGTAATCGTCCATGTCACGATAAGTGAACGGCGTAGATTACAGCGCGTTCTTATATGGTTTGTGTAATCGTCCATGTCACGATAAGTGAACGGCGTAGATTACAGTGCTTCCATATATGGTTTGGTGTTATCGTTCATGCCACGATAAGTGAACGGCGTAGATTACAGTTCTTCCATATATAGTTTGGTGTTATCGTCCATGCCACGATAAGTGAACGGTGTAGATTACAGGGTGTGGTGTTATCGTTCATGCCACGATAAGTGAACGGCGTAGATTACAGTGCTTCCATTATGGTTCGTCCGACGTCCATGCCACGTTTTGTACGTGTGCGTTGTTTAGAAAAAATGAAACGTGAAGAGAGGTTGCAGCGACGAATAGACCTTTACAGACAACGAAGGGACAAGGAAACGGAGGAAGAAAGACAAGGAGAGGTTCATGTGTTACACTATGTCTTGAAGTCTCTACTCTCAGACACAGTACACAGGTTAAAATACAAGACTCGCTTAGTCAGCATATTATATCAAGTGTTAAAATGTGTGTTAAGTGTTAATTGCTATGATCTATTGTACTACACATGCATACGTCACTATATGCAACTTACTGAATGATTAATTGAACAATTAAAATTACGATCAGGCTCGCCCCTCGATGCTGTTAGCATCTGTCTAGTATAAAAGAAGAGGAGAATATCCTACTCTGTAATAGCCTGTACAAATGCGTATTGCAAAGTTATGACGTAACAGTAATAATCACCTTCGAAATGTTAAGTGATTGCACAACATTTTAAGAAAGATATCAATACTTTGTTCGTCACGTGAGTCCAATAGAGATGTTCAAGATTATATAGTTTTACAGGAAAGAAATTCCATATTTCAACAATTTGGCAGCTCAACTACCCAGGAAAAGGCTAAAGAGGCAGGCTATTTGCTGTGATCCTGTGTTGTTTGCTGACTTCACAGATGCATCATCGTTGTTATTGCTGGGGTCGCTACAACCCGAGAAATATCGCTTGGCTTCTTCAAAGCAAGCAGGATTCTTTGTGCAGGTATCGTCTGTTAGGGCCTTCTATTCTATTCAATCAATATCAATACCTTTAACACATCTTGAATACTGGTGTTACACCTGAGGTGTTAAGAACGTTTAATGAAACACAAGAAACATTTTGCAATACGTGTTTGTACAGGCTATTACAGAGTAGGATACTCTCCTCTCCTATTATACTGTGAACTCTTGACCAGACCCTTTCGGGAGTGGGCACTTATAATCTCCTATTGATAAGTGCCCTGCGGAGAAATTGGGTCTGGTTCCATGGTTCAAGTTATGAGACTAGAATGGACAGGTAGAATTTGCAAAGATAGGTTACTTTTATCCAATAAATCTCTGAAGAGCCAACCTAGTATATGATAACAAAAATGAACTCTCACTGGTAGTACAGCAATGTTACTTTGTCCTGGAGATAAAATTTAAAAGGTGCGAATTTCACCCTTTATAATAACACAGATAGTCCCCAAGTTAATATCACATTGTGAAACATATCTAATGGCGTTTAGTGATTTTTCAGATGTATAACATGAGTATGTACCATACAATGTCGTGAACCTTTGAGGCGAAATGCGGAAACACCTGTAATACATTGTAGCTCTTGGTAATATAACGTGCGTTTTTCAAATACTATAATTATGTCGATGGTGACAGTGCTAACAAACCCTGTATCCGTATCTGGGTCAGAAGTCTGCAAGGAAGTCTGCTGACTCGCTGTGGAAAGAGGGATCCTGAAAGTTGGTATCCATGTCTTGACACACAACGCACAGCTGCACACTATACACCAGGAATATCAGTAATAAAATACCTATCGTTTACTTCAACTTACCAGGTAAATAACCAACGTTAGAATACTTCAGTCCGGGGGGTCTGTCACGGATAAGAATCTCGTACGCCTTTTTGAGATTCTGGAATCTGGAATCTTGCCTTGGCAGGAAAACTCTGTATACCTTAGGATATTTTAGGATTTTATATTTCAATTACCATGAAATCTTATTTGGAATCTGGAATCTTTGTCAAAAAACTGTGGGATTCAGAATCTCGTACAGAAATTTAGTTGGTGTCCGACCCCTCGCTTCAGTCTCTACAATCATTCGAAACCGATATGAATAGAGGTTTTGCAGGGCGCCTGCTTCAACTTGAATGGCTTCAGAATTTGACGATTATTTTAGGATTCTCTCGTTTATTCTTTGCTATGAAACATTTATTCCGCCATTTTGTATAGAGCTTATTCAGGGGGTGTGTCGTTCGTAGTTAAACGCACAGTGCTTAATTCTATTTAAGCGCCGTCGGCCATTTTGAGTGTATTCTAGTACGAGTGTATTGCAACAGATAATTATTATTATTATTATTATTATTATTGGGTTTGTCAAAGACAGGGGGCACAGAAGGCTATAAAGCCTATAGGAGTGCACCCTAATTACAAGATACATACAATTACAAAGCAACAAATACAACAAACACTAAATTACGTAGCTATAATATAATGCAAACATACAATTACAAGAACAATACAGAATACACCAAAAAAATAAAACAAATTAGGTACATCTAAGAATCTACACATAAAAATTTATACACAGAAGAACGAAAAATATTACGACTGGAAACAGATACAATAGAAAAAGGTAGTCTATTCCAAATAAAAATAAGATTAACAAAAAAGGAGTAACGATAAGCATTAACCACTGACTGTTTACAAACTAGTGTCATTGGGTGAGACTTGGTGGAGGATGTATTAAATTGAAAATAATCAAAAAAAGACATAGCAAATCTGTTGTGAAATAGATCAAATAAAAACAATAAACAAGAAACGGTAAGTCTAGTCATAATAGATGGCCAGCCAAGTCTAGAGATGCAAATGTCAGAGGTAGGGTCCCATGAACAACATGACGGGTCAAGCCGACTATTACATATCCAACGGGCAGCACGCTTCTGGATTGACTCAAGAACCAGAATATCCTTCTGATAGTGAGGTAGCCAAACCTGATAGGAATATAGGAACATTGGAAGGATCAAAGCACAGTATGCATGAGACTTAGCAACTGAAGAGCAGCAGTACAATTTTCTCCTCAATAAATTCAAGACTCCAGTTGCCCTAGAACAAACACTCTTGCAATGATCAGACCAAGTTAAACGACTATTAATAACAACACCCAGGTATCGGACAGATTCACTCCATTTAAGAGAATAGTTAGAGCATTGATATGTAAAATGAATTGGCAAACGCTTATTAGTAATACAAAGAGCCTCACACTTATGTGGTTGCAGTGACATCTGCCAACGTGAACACCACTGCATAAAGGAATCTAGATTGCTCTGAAGAAAACTACAATCATCATATGAAACAATTCGATGATATAGTGTAACATCATCAGCATACATTTTGTAGTCACACGTAATAACATTATCCAGATCATTCATATACACAATAAACAACAGTGGGCCCAGAATGGAACCTTGAGGTACCCCAGAAGTCACTGGAAGCCAATTGGAGTAAATGCCATTTAATACTACTCTCTGTCTGCGAGTAGTCAGATAATTTCTAAACCAGAGTAACAAAGAGCCACCAACACCAAACAATTGTAATTTCAAAAGCAATCGTTCATGAGGAATTGAGTCAAAAGCTTTAGACATATCTAAAAATAAACAATGAACACTCTGGTGGGAATTTAATGTATTGCCCCAATCATTAACAGCAGAAAGGAGAAGAGTTGTGGTGGATCGTTGACGGCGAAAGCCATATTGGTGGTTGCTCAATAACTTGTTTTCTTCTAGCATTGAATACAGTTTAGCATGAACAATCTTTTCCAGCACCTTTGAAAGGATACAAGTTAGACTAATGGGGCGATAATTAGATACACAATGTTTATCACCTTTCTTATAAACAGGACAAATGTTGGCACTCACCCAGTCCAATGGTAAAACAGAATCCTGAAGGGATTTGTTAAATAGATCAGCCAAAGACGATGACAATTGTGCAGCTCCTTCTTTTAGTAAACGGGCACAGATAATTTCATGGCTGGTTCGGCTATTCAGTACTCTAACTACTACAGTGAGTTAGAAGGTGAAGCGAAATCCAGATATGAGCAAGAGGATGCTTGGTCGTGTGGATCCCTATTCAGTGTCGCCTGGAAGGCAGCACCAGTAGCTCTTCCTCAGTGGAATGGTATGAATGGAACCGAACTACAATTAAATTTTTTTATGAAACCGAATCCCACAATCGGCCATCCTATATACTACCCTACAACAATGATTTGTGTTAAGTGTGTGTGCATGTGGGTGTGTCACTGTGTGTGTGTGTGTGTGTGTGTGTGTGTGTGTGTGTGTGTGTGTGTGTGTGTGTGTGTGTGTGTGTGTGTCATTGTGTGCACATGTGTGTGTGTGTGTTTGTGTATTATTATATACTTTCCATAGACAAGTCAGCCATAGGATAAAATCCAACATAAATACTGTATGGTAAAAATGGTCAGCTAAAATATCCTACACATGCACTTTAGTGAAGTGTACGTATATACAGAAGAAATACTAATATTATATTATCAAATGCTTTAGTGATGCGTACCCCATGCAAATGCTAATTGTTGATGTCTCCAATATATAGTTGTTGCATTGTAGTAGTTGTTAGGCACTGGAGTATACTTCTACTAATGTTATTAATTTAGTTGTACACATCACAATACTCCTGGTTGCTTCATAGATGTTACAGGGTGTATTTCAAGTTTTATGTGCATTCTTAGTAGCACTTTCATTTAGGTCTTATTGTCAAACTATGTTTACGGTCTCAGTGTTTCTCCGCAAAATACACAAAATACAATATAATTATTTTGACTAGCAAGTTCTACTATAGTAGTACTTCCTACATGTACAGTAAAGTGTATGAGACTGGTCATGGCTTAAATTTTGGTGATAAGGTGAACTATGCTGAGTTGGATGTATGGTTACATACATAATAGCCATCTATCTTTTGCATGGTTCATCCTATGACCTGTAAGCCAATTTGACAGATTTTATGCATGTCATCAAGAGTAAATAATGTAGAGGAGAGTATCCAACTGCCATACACTGCAGGCCATTAAGTATATCTGTGTATGCTAGTAAAATTGTGCCACGTGTCAAATAAGTGTGTTTAACACATTCTTTGACAAGGTAACTGTACTTAATGAGCTCATTTTTGATGGAACATATGACAGTTAGATACTCTCCTACCATCTAAATCCAAGCACTCACTGTAAAACAACCATGTACAATTTACATTTGTCATGTAACACAATTAATTTTTATGTAATAGCCAGCTAGTTACTTTTGTACCTAGCCGTTTTTGTACTGATTTTACTATATTATGGCTCAGTCATATATAAGTGGGTGAACAGGATGACTTGGTCCTTGCATGAAATGATAATTTAATTAAAGTTAATGAGCCAGAAATCCTACGAATGTATGCGTTTTAGGTCACATTATTAACACAAAAATATTTTAGCCTTAACAACCCTCATCATAATTATGCTATGCCAACTAATAGTCCTATGGTATTTAATGAGTACATGCTAGTAGCTTCTTCCCTCTTGACAGAAATGATGGTGCCTTTTGAAAATAAGTCACAAATCTGATTAGCTTAATTAGCTATAAATATTCTATAGCTGTATCCATAACAGTTGAACATCTGTTGTTTAGATGCTTTATATTAACCACAATGCTTTCATGTGTAATAGCCTCCCATGCAAAGCAAGACCACTTTCTAGGCTACAACTTGAAGAAGTCACACTACATACCTATATAGGAAGTGTACTGCATTCACAGTAGTCAAGCAAATGTCCATTTTCAACCTTTATTGTATAAGCATTGGTGTGATTCAGCAAAACTGTCATTGTGTTCTTGACCAAATTTCCACTATTATGAACCATCATGATTTTCAACCATGCCTATTTTCTAGGTGCTTTGCTCATTGCATATAAATGCATTATAAAAATACAAAATTAAAATTACTGGCTATAGTGGTTTGTGTTTTTCTAACTAATTATGCCAATTTATAACTGTCATATTCAATAACTCAATAATTCAATAACTGCCATATTCACACAGGTCAGAACCTAAGTTGGCGTTCACTTGAATTTCCTGTTCAGCCATGGATTCCCCACTAATTTGTAGCAAAAATGTAGAGGGAAACTTTATGGTGGGTGCAAACTTTGGCAAATTCACTACAAAAACACTTTTGACGAAATAAACTTATTTGAATGTTTATAATGTTATTTAGTATCGAGCAAAGTATTTTGCCTGAAGAAACTTTGGTGAATTTATGGTCATTCACCAAATCCGCTAATGTCCAAAATTTCCCTCCATACAGTATAATCGAATTACATGCCAACTATAAAATGTATGACTATGCAATTTGATTACTCCCATTGTCCTGTAATCACTAGCAGGTTTGTATGGCATTGGGTAGTTTATACTTCTGAATGAATGCAAATGTACCACTATAATATAGTATTTAGAGGTAGCTACATATCATGTTATAAATATATGATAATTACAATAATTTATAATTAACAATTTATTTTTTTAATTTTAAATGCCACCATTTCTATAAAACTAGGTTACGTAACTTACTAACTATATTACCATTACAATTACAAAAATGTCCATCCTTATTTGATCTAAAATATAACCTACATTTTACAGGGTATGCTAATTTACGTCCAGTATTATAGTCGTCATCATCCCTATAGTCACTAAAACATTGGTCCCATCCCTCTTTAAAGTATTTCCTGTCAAAATCATTATAATACAGTGTTGTTTTGTCTTTAAAAAGAAACCTAAATACATCGTGACGAAAATTTAAATTAATGGTAAAATCTCTACAGGACCCCCTCCTAAGTGACTTGTCTAGTTCAACAGTAAATGTACCTACATTGTCCTGTATAACGTCACTTCGAGGTGTGGGTGCATGATAATATCTGTGAGAAGTAAGTAGTATTTAATATATAATATTATGCATGATACACATGACTGTACCTTTTAACTGACTCTGTTACATATAAGACTGTATCCAAGAAGCATCTTCTTTGGGATAGCCTTTCCATAACAGTAAATACTCTGTGATGCCCCTCTGTGTATATATACCAGCTGCATGGTTGATATTATCATACGTATATAATTACCTTTGTTCTCTTATCCATTGCTCTTTCCACTATGTATACATTAGGATCCTTAAACTTAGTATCATTGTTATCACCATTATCATCATCTTCATCATTATCCTCATTATCACCATTGTCATCAACATCATTAACATCATCATCATAAATAACCAAATGTTACATATATGTACCACTGTCAGTATAAACACACAGTCAACCATGCAATAGTTATGTAATCAATTAAGCAGTTTATCACAGATATCATGCATATAGACATTGATACCTGTATAATATAGTATCATAATACTGATACCTTTACTATTGGTATACCTCTAATAAATAAACAAATAATTATATTAAAGTAACGTACTCCATCTTCTTCTTCACACTTTGATCTGCTTTCATCCTGATAGAACATGCAATTATATGACATGAATTCTAGGCTTGTGCCTAATATGCCGACATAATTTGAGGAATAATAGGTACCATTTTATACGAGAATTATTCTGGAATAATAGATCCTTAGTGAGCATAAAATTTATTAAACGATCGTCCGCCCACGCAATTAATTATAGCGCATATTGAAAATATTTCGTCTCCAACTCGGCAATCACTTTGTGGACTTTCTCATTGTTATAAAGTACTTTCTATGCAAGGTCTTTAATTCTATAGATAGTTAGTTAGCTATAGCTGTTATTTTCTTACTGTCAGAGCGGAATAATTTGGGAATAATAGGTGGTATTTTAAAGAATAATAGGGAACGATTTTGGGAAGTTCTGGAAGGAATAATAGGAAAATTTTTGAGCATATTAGGCGAATCCCTAATGAATTCTATATAATTTATGCACTTAGCTTTTATTATATAACTTAATTTAGCTAATCATTAAGTACGGTAGTACTTAATAGTAGGGATTGGTAAGAAATTGTACGGCTTCGGGAAATTTCGCGCTTTAAAAATCAACCTTGCAATAGGCTTTACCCGAAAAAACCAGCTGGAATGCATTGGTAAGGCTGTAATGATGCTGTACCTTGGTTAAACGAAACGACAAGTCGAATATTTCGACCTACAGCCAACTTTGAAAATTTCGGAAATTCACCTGTATTTCGTCTGACCGAGGGGTCGCCAACGACCATGAAATCTCGTACACCTTCCATGAAATCCGTCAAGAAATCCATAGAAATATTTAGAAATACAGAAATCTGAAATCTTGTTGAGGTAGTTTTGAACCGTATATTTACGTTTTTTTACGTAAACTTAAGTTATTTCCAAGTAATGCACAGTCGTGCGCGAGGTCGTGCGCAGTTAGCGAGGTCACGAGGACCGTAAAATGGAGGATAATGACTTTGTGTTTTCAAAATGTTCGAGTAGTCCAAGGAGTAGCTAGAAAATAATCAGCAAAACCTTCGAATTCCTGCTGCATAAACCTGATTGCTAAAATATGACTGAAATCTTTCATGAAATCCTTAAACTCATTTAAAATGAAATACAAAAGAAATCTTGAAATAACTTAAATATTTGAAATCTCGTACGCGAAGTCGCTTCGTTGGCGACCCCTCGCGTCTGACTGCCAGCCAGCCTGCCGTAAGATCGGGTTGCGCTAGGTGTAGGGCTCCAGAAATTTCACACAATAAAGGTAATGGCGGCGTATTTACGAAAATCTTATTCCGAAGACGATTTACCCACTGCGCCATGGCGATTCCCTTTATCCTTCGTTCCTTTCCTTGTTCTTCTTTATTCCTTAGCAAGGTGTTTTCGCGTGTACTTTATTACATCGTGAACTTCGAGATTATAGCCTTGGACAAATAGCTTTTGCTGTTTTTCGAGCGTTATTTGCTATCACACAGCTGCTTTGCCATGTCAGCGCACCCGCTTCGCATACCGTATACGGGATATATACTGGGTCATATTACTATTTTTATACAGTAATATCCTGATCCTATAGGTGGGGTATATTTCACGGAACGGAACGGAACGGAACGGAACGGAACGGAAGTAGTATAAAATGCGGAACGGAAGTATAATATACGGAACAGAAATATTTTGGATAGCCATATGTACGTAGCTGCAAGTTAAGTGACCTTTGTGTACTTCTAACAATAACATAGTCTTGTTTAGTGCATGGCCAGACCCCTTAACGCGTCTGGAGTGTTAAATGTTAGCTATCAAATTAATAGTCTTAGAGGCCATAGCCATGCATAAGCCGAGCCATAAGCTAATGTGCAAATTCCCCACCTGGAGTATACACGCACATACATATAGCTATACTATCTCAGTATTCCGAATCTGGCTACGACAGAGCATAAGGATCTGACGCGGATTGAACTGTCAAATAACTAGCTAGCTACGTAAGTGTATAGCTATACAGTCGTATAGCAGCTAACCAACAGGGCAGAGGCTAGCTGGTCTAGCTACGTAGCTAGCTATTTCCTATTAATAGCTATAGTTAGTTAATTTGTGCCTCGAGTTGTGCTGCTACCATGCCGGCACTACATTTATAATGTACGCGGCCATGCAAAGTTTGCTAAAACCATAGATTATACTAGCTATCTATGTTAAAATATATGCTAGCTCAAGCGAGTTTGTTAGCAAGGATGAATGAATGCATGAATTAATACAATCCGAAATACAATCGGATATAATCAGTGAAAAAAAGTTTGTCGCTTCCGGCGGAAGTGTTCCGTTTCCGTTCCGTTCCATTCCGTGAAATATACCCCACCGATCCTATATGACTAATATATGACAAGTATTTCTACATGATTTTTAAATCACGATGAATTATCTCGTGAATTATAGACATAGTAAATGAAATCCAGATCTCGATGCAGATCCAACCAGCAATCCTGATTGATCTCCTGATTTTACCGAGATTTTGTAAGTTATGATTACCATTATGATTATGCTATCATTAGCTACTTACAGAAACTATTCCTTATCTTAGTTATGCTGTGTCCTCGGATTTGTTGCCGGTTTAAGTTATTCTGATTTGCCCGCCCGGAATTGCCACAATTTCAGTAGTTCATTGGAGGAGTATAAAACAGGCTTACCGATCCTTTTAGTATGTACATAGGGTTTAGGCGTTGCCACCTGCTTATTATTTTGCCAATTACGTACTAGCATTCACAAAAGGCAGAGCCTTTGTGGCATATAACCATCAAGTTCAGGGTTGTCTGTATAAGCATATATATGAAGAGGGTGTTTCAGTGGCCTTCTTCAGCACCCACATTATTCCCACCAAGTTGTACTTGTAGCTACTACTTGCTGAAAGTAATATCTACTGTGATCCTCCCTGTAGGAAATTATATACATAGTGGGACAATACATGATAAAGGAATACCGATGTATGAGGGTTGAGCAATAATAAAATTTTGTCACGATATACGTATCACGAGAGTAATTTATCACAATAATCGATATTAATTTTAGCTACATGCAGTAACAGTACTACATGCAGTCTAAAGGCACTAAAATTATGAACACAGGGTGAAGTGTTTTACTGATGTCACAAAATCCGGATACTTTTGAGAAATCAATAGTCACTATGTTTACAATAATATTGTGTTGTCCGATATTACGATACTGATTATCATGACACTTTAATATGTATCACGAGAAATGATAATATTTCCCAACCCTATATGATGCGTCATGTCAAAAGTATCATGATACCATGATACATTGCTGGTTTTTTAAAGCATTTGTGTGTATATTCTCTATGATAAACACCTGAAGCCAATGATATAGTTACATGGGATAAATCTAAACCCCAGTAAGTATGTACACAAAGCCTTTTCTCATATCATCTTCAACAAAAGTATTTATGCATTACAAATATATTGACACCGCGAACCGAGTATCATTGCATCATTATTATAATGGTGAATATGCATATGTTGTATTGCAATACATCAATGCACCACCCCAGCATGTGATGTGTGTACCTACATATATATATATATATATATATATATATATATATATATATCAATAGGGTTTGTTTTATGTGTGAAACTATGTACAAGCACAGCCACCCTTCCTGCTGTCATACTCTATATAAGACTTTGTTTACCACCCATTTGTTTACCACCCATTTGTTTACCACAACACTTATGTACATAATACAACTAAATATCATCTACCTCATTTCAAATTTCCAACATATTTCAGCAACCCTTTAGCTATCCTGTTCACTACTGCCACACATTTGATTAGGTGCCATTGTTTGTGCAACCACTTTATAGTGTCAAAGTTTCCAAGCTTCATGATTATGATAATTTTATAACAAATGTAACAATATTATTTGTATTCCAGGACAATACGTATATACATGAAATCATTGTAGTATTATGTACGTATGCACATGTATTACGTATGTGTGTGTGTGTGTGTGTGTGTGTGTGTGTGTGTGTGTGTGTGTGTGTGTGTGTGTGTGTGTGTGTGTGTGTGTGTGTGTGTGTGTGTGTATGTATGTATGTACGTGTACATGTCCATAAGTAACTACATATTTTGTGGTATATGGCTATGTTTTAAATAGAATACAGCTTACGTATATCATTGTGGCAATAATGCAGCCATCAACAAGTAAAGATCTTAAACCGCTGAGGAAAATGAGACAAATGTCTGGATTTAATGCATGGCATGCAGAATATTTACGTTCAACAGGTTTGTGTTACTAAAGCATTAGTTGAAAAGTATATTCGAATCTTTTTAACACTATAGCTAGCATATAGCTACGGATGTATATATAGTGGCAAATTTATTATTCTAGGCAACTTGCTTTTGATGTAATCAGACTACTTAGTTGATTTGAAATAAAAGAGAATAAATAATAGAGAATTGTTAGCTAGCTATATTATAACAAAATAAAAGAGAATTGTTAAATTATTATTCATTTCAGCACTAATATATGGCAGCTACGTAGTTAATGGATAATGCTGATACCGTGACTTTAAATTTACCGGTTAAGGAGTTAACTATTTATAATATGTTTATAACTTGTATAGGGAATAAAAATTTAATATAGTTAGGTACCATACCTAAAGATCATGCATGTAATCTGATGACCTATTGATTCTAACCTTCAACAAAACCAAAGATTGCTTTGCTTTTAATTCCTATTTTTCTTTCCAGCAGTTCTTTTAGATTTCACCTATCATGCTTAAAATTTTTATCACTCCAGAACATTCATTTACCTGAAGCTATACGTACCATATAGCTATTATCTTACTTATAAAGCATATAACATTAGATTACTAACCTTCAGTATGTAACCATCTGCATAGGCAGCAGAAATAGGGGAGCCAGCTAGGGCCTCTTAAATTTTAAGACTCCATAGGAATTCAATTTTTGCAATAGAAAATCGTTTGAGTTTAGCTAAGTGGCCCCTCTAACTTTCAGTAGCTTCCTCCGCCACTGATCTGCACAACAAATCATCGTCAAGGATACATGAAGTTTGATTGTGGGTTTAATATAAACCCCATTACTAAAGTGAACTACTGTTATTTCAGCCCTAGGTATTTGCATGCATGGCATGTTATTGTTTAGTGCATTAGCATTATTTTAATTGCATAAAGCTCATTTTTGCTTATATTATGCTACTATTTTACTCTGCTTTTGCCTTCCTATTATGCCCAAAATTTTGCCGGCAAAACTAATTCACCCCTAACCACATGATCTTGAGGTACCAGTTAATAAATAATTTTTCTATACCTGTGAAGGTGCACACCTGTGCTGTGGGAACGCTTGTGCTATATACCATGTCATATTAACTAAATAGTTTTCACCATTGGATGATGAAAACCATGCATTCTGTTTAGCTAATGGGGGAACTGGGATGGAGGGATTTGGGGAAAAGAACTCACATTTTATGTAGTAGCGTGCCAAAATTTGAGATGATATGGTATGTTAGATAATTACCAAATTTCATGGTATTCATACGTACATAGCTGTGCACCTTAAACAACTTTCAAATGCATGAGTTGCTAGCCAGCAAATTATTGTAGCTATTTTCACTGAAATGTAAATTTAATGATATAGCTAAAGTTGGAAGCTGTAATCATGGAAACTTGACTACAGATATAGCTAGCTTGATATCTACAATGTATAGCTATACTACGAAAAGCAACAATAATATCACAACAAGCTATATATTTTTGTGAATCTGATAAATCTAAAACATGACCACCATAGACGTATGTACCTATATAGGTATTGTTTACTATCGACTAAATAATTCTTAGCTAGCTGCTTTGAATATAACTATTTACTAGTAAAGATGACTTGATGACTTTCCATAAGTAATTTAGCAGTAGTCAAAGGTTATAGAGAGATGTTTATGTTAAATTAGCTCCAATAAAATCTTTTAAAATTCTAGCTTACATGTGCTTATAATAATAATTTTGCCAAAGATTACTTTATAAGCCTACGTATATAGCTAAGGACTACCAATATTTCAAACCGGCATTTTTTATATTTATAATTGTGTATATAAGACTTTTTTGCAAATCCAGTCACATATACAACTGCTCATTATTACCTGTGTTCTGCAACCATGTCCTTATGGAGTTGTGCAACTATTACATCATTCCGTACAGTATATGATGGAATATACTGTGTGACCAAATTTTGGAAAGCAGTTCCAAATCACTAATTAAATATGCTATATTTCTCTATGTACAATTAAGTATTTCTAGAGGGAATTCCAAATAGTATCATGAAATATCTTAACACATACTATTCATGTGGCAGTGATACCGTAAACAGGGAAGTTTCACTGGGCTAAACTTTCACAGTTTTCGAGGGTTTTGGAGGACCACGAAAGTTTTTCCATGAATGTTTTGCTCAAAGTAACATATAAGCGCCCTGATCTATGTACCGTGAAAGTATTGCCACAAACGTCCACAAAAATCCACATAGCTAATGCCTACAGTGAAACTTTCCCCATTTATGGTAAACATATCCAATTATAAAAACCAATTATGAAATGTGCATATAGTTTCAGCAAATTCAATATCAGCATTTTCATCAAGTGTATTAGTTAGTCTGTTAGTTCCATCTGTTTATTCAATCCTTTCTTAACATCTAATTATATAATTGTTTGGATATGAATTTTGTGTACATCATTCTACATGCATACTTCACCCTCTATAATAACCTTGTTTTACAATTTGTCATTAAAGTATACATACCATGCAGGCATGTGCATTTCCAATTCAACTTATGCAAAAATAACTTAAGCAAAAATACTCTATGGCCAACTCAACTTGGTTAGTTTTTACATTTAGGCTTTTGATGTAATTCAAAGGATATGCAATACTATATTAATCACGCTGATGGCTCTAGGAATCACTTTTGGAATCAACAAATTCAGGAATTGAATGCTAAATTCTTGTGTTATACATACCCTTAGCTACTTGGTAAACAGGAATTACTATTGAATTCCTTCAGCAATCTAAATTAGTTTGAACAAAATTTCAGAGTTGCAGACTCCTCAGTGGGATCATCTGCTCTAGCATGCAAACAATTCTGCCATCATCTGTAATACAGTATGTAGTTACATATGACACACTAGCTAGCTTTTTGGGTGAGTCATTTTTGCCTTCAGCTATTGGACTGTATGGGCATAACTGGTCACAGGTGTTAGTGAGGCCCTTGTGGTTGTTATGCTGAATTTCATATTTGACCAAACAAATTTACTGAATGGAAGCACCTTACCCTTTTTCTTACTCCTCAACCCTATAAACCTACTCTTTCATCCTGTTATATACACCACCTACTTTCCC
The DNA here is from genome assembly GCA_965207375.1 of Nitrosopumilaceae archaeon. Taxonomy (GTDB): domain Archaea; phylum Thermoproteota; class Nitrososphaeria; order Nitrososphaerales; family Nitrosopumilaceae; genus JAWVZS01. The sequence continues at coordinate 83,442 of CBDBMG010000002.1, forward strand.
GTGATGGCTAATAGAAACTAGAGAATTATAGCTACAGTAATTAACTATGTCTCCTAAATGGCTGCCATCATCAGACATTATTTATTTGTTATTGAAACTTTTCTCCAATGGGCATGTAATGCAAGCAGCCACTGGCCAGGTAATTACCTTAAGCCAAGTTTTTTTGGCGTTAAGTTAATTAATTTTCAATTATGAAGATTTAGTGCTATTAATTTTGGTGATTTTGGCATATCTGTGCCTAGCTAGCTTCACTAAGCTACTTGTCAGGCTATCGTTAGTATAATTAGCGGATAGAAATTTTGGCGAATTTGTCACTACTCGCCAACTTCACCAAAATTAAGTTGCGTTTAAAATACTCGGCTTAAGGTATATGGCAATGTGTAACCTGAATAGGTAGCTTGTGGCTACAATCATGTGCATGCATATACATACATATGTATTGTAGCTACCCAAACAGACTGGATGCTATTAGTACGTATATTTGTAGCTATGTACATGCACAAATTAAATTCAAGTAGCTAGCTTTGTCATTTTGTAGAATCAAAGGTATTACCTACTTTGGCAGCCAAAAACAAAAAATCTGGTGAATTATGGAAGGCACTATCAAGTGAACAGCAAAGTGTCTATAAGGAGAAAGCAGCAGCTGTTAATGCTGGAAGTGTTGATATAAATATCAAGAATGAATGCAAAAAGATTTACAGTCTCCTGCAAGATGTGGTCATTTAATGGATTTGTTTTGTTCATTGTATAGTTTAGTGCATAGCTTACTATATACATATGTATGTATGCTAGTATGTATGTATTTTATGTACGTATGTGTATTTATCGTCTAGAGTGAGCATGCAAATATGATTCCTGGATTCCATTTGCTGTTTGTAGCTGCTCATAATGACAAACATGTCGTTGGTGGAACTGAAATGGGTGGAAAGTTTCTGCGTGAATCTGGATCACATGTCCCATATTCCTTTTTGGGATACCTATCAGTTTCTAATTCAAGCACGTACGTATGTATGTAGGTATGCATTATGTAAGTATCTAACCTTGAGTTACTCGCACAATAGTAGAAATGATATTGAATTAATACTATCACGACAGTTGTTGGCTTCTGTGAATTTTTTCAGTATATCAATTCATAAATACCATAACTAGCAAGGGAACATAAATTTGTCAAGCAGCTACAATCAACAGTACAACTTCAGGTTACATTTTTATAAAATTTTGTCAGTCAAACTGGCATGCGTCCCATTAAATTATTACTTAAATAGCCAGGCAATCCATCACAATAGTGGATAGGCCAAAACTATCATAATAGTGAGTACTATCAGGATAATCACTCAGTCCTACATAAAACAGCACTTAATGTCATAATAAGCTATATCATGGCTGAGTAAATTTGCATTCAGGTAAACAAAACAACAGGCAAAAGTTTATATCAACTTATGGACATAAAACCATCTAAAATTGCACATTCAGGAAAGACATCAAAGTGTGCACAGAACCAGGTTTCATACATAGCTAGATACCCTATAATACATGTTATTCTGTTACTAATTGCTTAGATATGATAGCTATTTACGTATGTGTGTATTGGACTATTTGTGCGATACATTCTAACTGCTAAATTTTGAGAGTGTTAATTATTTATAGGTAGTTCTAATTCACACTCACTATCTGCTTCACCTAATCATGAATCAAATAAGGAACACACTGACAGTGATAGCAAGGAGTCGTTAAGGAGAAGTGTAGAAAATTTGTTCAATCTTTGTTATGGTATTGGGTTATAATTTCATGTCGCAGTGTACAGCATTTTTGTGTCTATGATCCATGACTGTTATGAGAGTATATAATTACACATCAAACTATAAAATACAATAACAATAAAGAGATAATTCTTTACATAAGTACATACATACATACATACATACATACATACATACATACATACATACATACATACATACATACATAGCCAACACACATGCACACATACGTATGCACGTACATACATACATACATACATACATACATACATACATACATACATACATACATACATACATACATACATACATACATACATACATACATACATACATACATACATACATACATACATACATACATACATACATACATACATACATACATACATACATACATACATATACATACATACATACATCACATACATACATCACATACATACATACATACATACATACATACATACATACATACATACATACATACGTACATACATACATACATACATACATACATACATACATACATACATACATACATACATACATACGGTCAGTAAAATCAGTAGTTGAAAATTTAACCTACATAGATACCAGCCATATGCATGGATGTAAGTACACACAGCTAGTACAGTACGTATGATCAGGTCACCTACATATGGCCCAAAAGTTCTATGTATGTAGGTAGCTATAGTAGCATATACTATGGGTCATACACTGTTTCTGAGCTGGGTATTTTGTAATTGGGTGGAATATATAAGTATAGTGTTAGCTGTATTAGCATCTTGTCATTTAGTTTCACGTATACATAGGGCAGGCTATTGGAGATACAGCAGCAAGGCTACCGTACAAAAATATACAAGATTATGGAATATCAATGGATGGATTGCCACTGAATAAATCATTAAAACACCCATCATCTTATGGACGACTTACCTTAAAGCAAATATTGTCTAATAAAGATGATATTGCAATACAAGGTAGTTATGTGTAATATGTACACAAGATTAATGTAGCTATGTATTTATTTAGTGACTAATCATCCAACTTTTCAGCGGCAACAGGAACAGCATGCTGCCGATCCTTCCCTTACAGATAACACTAATGGTATATACAGATTAATACATACATACTGTAATAGCTAAAAATTTAAGGCATTATTAAAATCACCTAAAGCTTATAAATTTGTGCATCATGAATATATCTACGTTACTACCTAGGTGTAATTTATACCTACATGGTTGATTAAGATTTTGTACGCCCAGTTATATAATTATGTAGGGACAAGCACATTGCGTTGGAATTAATAGGAACAAATAATTCTGGAATAGCTGGTACATACGTATATTTTGGGAATGAAAATGTAAATAATGAAGCAATGGACAGTGTAGTCGATGAACAGCAAAACAAGTCATCCAGTCATCCATGCATAATAATAATAGTGATATATAGTAGTACGAAACAACTTGTTGCAAGTGAACAGCTCTATTACACTATCATATATTTTGTGTTGGTTTTGTACAATTGCAACAGAAAATACGTGTCAAGTTACCATCAGTCCAGGGGGTAATTTAGAATTATTCGTATGTATGTACTACACTATCATGCCTTGAACTGATTTTTGACATGTGTGCACACCCTCTACTATTGATCCATGCTGACACTAAGAACCAAGACTACAGTTACACTTCATAACAACGTTAACAGTACAGAGTCTTTGCTTGCAAAATTGCATATTAATCTAGCCTACTGTAATGCTCATTGTGTGTGCGTGCGTGTATGTGTGTTTGTGTAAATTTGTGCATGTCGTGTTGCATTTTATGATGACAAAGTAATACTGCACACCGTAGCTTTATCACTGTTCCAAGTGTGCAGCGATAGCCACCCCCTTATTTTAGACACTGCCCTTGTTTGAAAAATGAAGCAACAAATGACTACATGGTTGATTTTGCAGCCCTGGTATATGTACATGAGAGAATTTGAAGTTTTACATTAGCTACCGTATATGGCAAAACATTCGAGGGGGAAAATTTTGCGGTTTTCGTGTTTCTTTATACCCTACCGCAAATGTTTTACGATGAACAGTTAACTAGCCATAGGCATTCATTACTAAAAGAAGCTGCTACTGCAAACGTTTTCCCGTAAACTGTCATTTTTATTTTAACCATGAAAGTTTTCCCCCTCGAATGTTTTGCCATATACGGTATATGGTACACAATTAATTTTAATCTTATTGTATGCGTAGTTTTTGCACAAGATCAAGGAGGTACATGTGTTTTGCCAAAATTAAGTCACACTACAAATCTGAGGTATGTCCAGTCACACATGTACGTATCAAAAATAAATTTATCAATTTATGTAGTGATACATCAAACAATTCCAATATGGATCATCCTTACTCTAAGCCTTTCTCAGCTGGACCTGGTAGCAAAGTACATCTACTGGTAAATTCCAAAAGAGTAGGAGTAGGGACGACAACGGGTGTAAATCTACTACATGGCCATGAAATTCCCCCAGAATATGCTGCAGTTTCCATTGAGAAAATTGATCCAAATATTTGTCCAATGTATATGACATCATTTGATGAACCATTTTTGCATGTTGGCCAATTCACAGCGTGGCCAATTGCACAATTACAGATACATACTACAGACATAGATATATAATATGTATGACTGCTGTATAGGTTGACTCACATGTTGCAATTGATTATAGATTTAGTATGGAATTAATCTTCCAAAACAAAAAACTGGGAAGCTACGTAGCATAATTCACACACCCCATAGAATTACTAATATATATTTAACACACACACACACACACACACACACACACACACACACACACACACACACACACACACACACACACACACACACACACACACACACGCGCATTTATATGTACATTGTACATACATACACAGCATTTGCAATTATTAATGAATGATCATGATCATATGCATGCATGATCAGCAAGTGAATGATCAGAGCAGTGAAGCATACATACATTTCAACATGTAAGACATGTACATATAAGACAACGCATCTAATCAGTTGAAGAAAATCATGTATACTTGTGAATGTGGAGTGATTTAAAGTTACATTTTCAATTCATTACCATGCATATGTGACCGGCTCTGGGAAAATCCTCCATGTTAGCGTATTTTACGTAGCTTCACACAAATAGCTGCTAGTTCCACCAATTTTTAATTCCTTTATATTAAAATGTAGCTGGATCATTTGTCAACTAATATGCAAGTTTCTACAACATAACAAGAAATGGTTAAAGAGTTATGACTTTTTGAAGTTCTAAAATGGATCAAAATTTGCACACTAACATGGAGGGTTTTCGCAGAGCCAGTCACATATACGTAGGTGTACATGTTGTCATTACATACTTTCATTATGCATGTATATATGTATGCGCATATGCATAATTTATGGTGTACGTATATATATACACACATGTACATGCATCTTGCCAATATACGTACACTGAAACAGCTGGTTATAGTAATGTATAATATTATATCAAATTTTGAAAGCGAAAAATAGGCCTAGAGATGAGTACACATACATGCACATGCTGGAATAATTCCAATACCGTATAGCAGGATATTTTCAAAATCAAAAAAAACATTAGTGGAAATGATTTCGAAAAAATATTTTCGAAAACCTATGATAGCATTTATATAGCTATAATAGTTACCTAGCAATTTCGAAAATTCTTGACCATTTTTGAAAATTTAACCATTCAAAAATTTCCCGCTATACGGTAACAGGAATCGAAAGCATAAATAATTCCAGGAATAAAAAAATAATGATAAAGGACAGCAATGTCGCATTGATGAATTTTAATGATATCATGATCAATAAATATAATAAACAGATCTAGAGTCCATCCCATGCAATAGGTTTAATTTAACAACAAGTTTCAGATCGTGCCCCAGATCTAGAGACGTGTTGCTATATTATTATATATACTGTTGCATGTGGACTGCTTTAATAGAGTATCTTGATCTTGCTAACCTGGAATCACTCAATGGAATATTGAGAATAGAAAGCTTGCCAAAAAGATTGTTTGTAAAAGCACAAATATATAATAATGTGCTCATCTTGAGGAAAGAGTTTTGATTCATTGATTCACTTCATGCATGAGAAGTGTGTGTGTGCATCCGTGTGTGTGTACACGTGAGTGTGTGCGTGTATGTGTGGCATGTGAGTGAAATTATATTATGTATAACATATATATATGTGTATAGTAATTACGTACACATGTAAAAGAAATTATATATATGTGTATAGTAATTACGTACACATGTAAAAGAAATTGCAAATTAATTTTTTCTTGTGCACATGATTGTGTAATGCCATTTACATACGTATGTATTGTGCAAGTGTTATACACATAAAAACCACTTGATCTGATAATAATATGTTTATACATGTATGGTTAGTGAACGTACAAGCTGACAGTACATACATGCATATGTAGATATTATTTCCTACTGTTACCATTTACCATACATACAAGGTATATACTTGCACATGTACATGTACACAATCCATGATAATGCATATGGTTTGGTTTCACTTAGAGGTACTAGATCGAGTTATTTCAAAAACAGGTCCTTTTGATATTAATCTCTGCAGTTTTTCCTGCTTCTCAGCTCTTTTTTCTACCAATTCAACTAATCTTATTGAGTTTTTCAGAACTTCTACTGGAATGTCTTGGTAACTCATCGATTTCCGAGTAAATTCTACAGGAAATGTGATATAATTATATTATGTGCAGCTTTCATAACAACATTCCTAGCTACATATAGTTACGTGTACATATACATATACTATAATCAAGAGTATATTGAACACTTGCGTATCCTATTATTATAACAATAGGGGTGAAACAAATATCAATCAAACAATCTTTGTCTATAACACAAACAAAGCAAAATAATCTGAGTATTACTGGTACGTGGTATGACCAATACAAAAAGGGATGCAAAATGTGATATTAGCTTAATAACAGCTATTAACAAGCATTAAGTTTCTGTTTACTTGTGGATTTTAACTGTTATAATGAGGGAATACTTAATAGTTAATATGCAAATTCAAAATAAATTCGAATAATAATTAACAACGAATACCAATTATTCGGTAATATTTGTTTCAGCCCTAATACAGTTTACCACAGTCTATCGATGAAAATAAAATAATTGCAAAGCCGTATGTACATACATACATACATACATATGTAGGCAGGGATTTCAATGTAAGTATATAAGTGACTGTATATACGTACGTACATGTATGTGTATACAAGCAAGTGCATAGCATGTGTATATGTGTAGTGCACATGTGTATGAGTGCTTGTCTGTGTCAATACGCACCTTGTTTTCTCTCAGTTATTTTAAGTGGGCTTGGACCCTGCAAATTTGTCACAAGTTCACTCAAGTCATCATCAGCACTCTGCAATGTCAAGGTATGTATATTCCATGAGGTACATAAATTTTACAGTTTTACTTTTATTGACTCCAAGTAAGATTCACGCATATGTCTTTGTATTCTCCAGTTTTGTACTTCCATTTCTTCATCTGATTCCTCCTCACTCTCACTTGTTGATGCTCCATTACGTGACTCATCATATGCATTATGAGGCAAATTACATTCTAAAGTTGTGATTCACAAAGCATTGTTGTTATTCACAACCACAGGTTCTATAGATTATGAGACAATTTTATGCGTAGCTACGTATGTAGCGAGCTACGTATGTATAATTTTTATGTATAACTTGGATTCCACAAACTTTCAAAGGCTTATACGTAGCTATTTAGTTCAAAAGTTCCTAACTTGGCATGATATTTATGTAATACTGATACTATTTTCTACTGTGATCATAACTCAAAGTCATTTATTAAAACTGCTGCACTGCGGTAAATGTGCACCCTTTTGGGAGCGAAAACAAATAATTTATTTACGTACAAGATACGGATTTATATTTTAGTGCATTTATTGTAACTAATAGTAAATCTCTGTGGCAAAAGCAGGCATTCAACCTGTCATACGAACTTTCATAGGTTGTAATCGACATTCATTTATGCATTATATATACAGTGAAAAATGAATAAGTTGGTTAGTTGCTTCTAGCTACAGACTAGATTATTTTAGCCAAACATGCAGTTAAGCATACAAACATAGTATTGACAACAAAATGAGATGATTGAATCAGACTTTATATTATAATAATCCTGATCACACACAATACTGAGTATTGTGTACTGTTTTACCTTGAATTGAAACAGCAAATGAACTGCTTTGTTGACAACAAAGTGATTCACTGTAATCAGCATCAGTAGATGAATTATACTCTATATATGTACGTATACAGGTTGGCAGTAACATGTATGGTAAATCGCTATATCATACATACTATGCCACAAACACACAAAGAAGAGGCAATGCACACTTTATAGTATACACATGTACGTACGTAGCTCATACATTATACCTTGATTTGATGCACTAATACTGTGTTGCGGTTGCTCAAGACAAGCAAACGATTGCATGTCACTACTAGGATTCACATCAGAAATTGCACAAGATGGGCCTTGAAGTAAATCTAATAAGAAAACACAATACAAAATACATAATACATGATTCCATACAGTGTCAAGACATACGTATAATACAATTAACATATGATTTCTACACTCTAAATAATAATTCAATGTGATCACTAGGCCTGATTTGAATTATGAAAAGTACTATGTATACGTATGTATGTACATACAAATTATGTCCACATGGTTTTTAGCAGCTACGTAGCTAAGCAGTTAACCAGGTGAAACCATCAATAACTATATCTAGGGTTGAAATAAAAAATCTATATGCTTAGCTGTAACTAGTTCATAGTTTCTGCTAGTATATAGCTGTCAAGTACATACCTTGATTTGATGTGGCAACAGGATTTTGGTAAGAGCTAGCAATTTCATCTTCTGAACAGTCATCAGAACCAAGACATGTTTCTGTTTCAGAATCTTCTGTGTCAATTGTATATATACGTATATTACATACGTACATATGTTTAGCAGAAAATATTACATAATAAATTAGTCACACATAGATGATTCTACTTTGTGAATCATGCAAGACCTGCTAATTTTTTGTCCTGCTGAGGGTATAAAAATTTGAGACTCGTTCACCTTTACGATGCCTCTTTATTCACATTTTTGCTTACATTCACTGTTTTTATGGCTTTCAAGCCATCAAATGCACTGCTGGTCAAAACTAAACATATAAAATGCTGAATACAGTGAAACTTCTAAATAACGGACACTTTGGAACCAGCTAATTTTACTTTTATAGAGAGGTTGTCCTCTTTAAGAGGTGTGTAGTAGCTATAGCTACATGTAGAAAATATGCAAATGTGAGATACATATATGGCAGCATCATACAGGTACGTAGTTATATATACATATATGTAGCTATAAACCTTGTTCTGATGTTGTACAATGCCTAGTCAAAAATGCATCCAATTCATTTGTGTCTATATATTTCGCAAAACACTGGAGAGATTTTAGCTGGTCAAGACATTTAATACTTGCTTTTTTCAAAAAACATATCTTTCCCAATTTGTGTAAATGTATTTCATCTTCTGAATGCTTGTAGAATTTAGCCTTTCTTATTAAGTGTTCATAAATACCAATATAATAGTGGATACAATTCAACATTTCATCTTTAATTCTAACAACTTCTTCTTGAGCTCTTGATATTTGTTGGTAGAACTGAACAGCTTGATACTTCATTGAATTTGGAACTGTTGATTCACTATATAAACAATCTGCGTAAATCTGACTGGACAGATTTACAGCCTCTGGCCAAGACAAATGGCACAACGGATTAATCCCAGTATTATATTCATTCAAGCACTTCTTTAGTGATTTGGTGACTACTGTGATTCGTCTTGCTAAACGAATAGCAATCTTTTGTCCATCTAGCAAAATATGGTGACAACAAAACCTTGGGCTATAGTATAGCTATGTATAACTTATATACTACGGCATATCATGTACACCCTTTAGGATTACAAAATACGTAAATATCCTGTGATGCAACAAACATGTTTTAGTAATACGATTTGCCTAAATACGTATGTCAAGAAAAAAGCAGCTAATAATAAATCTTGCTGGTGTACTGGAATGCTTTTGATATCTTGGTCAAAGTAGGCCTATGTTGGCTATGTACGTATGTAAAGTGCAAAATATACATGTACATACACTGATCGATGCACTTTCCCTTAGACATCTAGCTACTGTACCGTATACGTCAAAACAGTCGAGGGGGAAAACTTTCGTGGTTAGAGCAAAAACGAAAATTCAACGGGAAAACTTTTGTGGTAGAAGCTTCTTGTAATAATGAATGCCTAGTCTAGTGAAGTTTTCGACGGGAAAACTTTCGCGATTGAGCAAAAACCGCGAAAGTTTTCTGCCTCGACTATTTTGACATATACGGTATTCCTTTGGGAGTTGTATATGTTACTATGATCACACAATTTCAACACGGCATAACATAACTATAGCTACATACCTGCATATTTTGACTTCATCCTAAGTAAAAACCACCTTTCTCGTGCATATTGTCTTATCTGAATCTTCAGTTTGCCTCTTAGATTTGACTTTATCACTTTCTTAGTTTCCTTATATGCTTGACAGCTAGGTGTCCAACGTGAAATTCCATGTTCCTGCTCAATCTTTTACAGTAACATTTCTATCCTAAAGTATATAATGACATAGCTACAACAGCTAGCTATATACGTACTTTAAATAGATAATATTTAAAATAGCATTAATAGTTATGTACGTAGCTACAAATGTGCATGCTATCTGCTTTTAGTCTGTAGATACCATAAACAGTAAAAAGAAAACTTTCCTGGATTTTCAATAAACCGTAAAACTGTTCCCTACTATTTTTAGAAATTTAACTCCTGTATGCTTTCATTCTTGCTAAGCAAAACTGCAAAACTTTTCCTACGTACATTATGCATGAACACGTTAAATCGTAAAAGTTTTGTCACTTATGGTATAGCTACGTAACACTTCATGAAATACTGATACCTTTACTTACTTTATGAGATTACAAGTTACAGCTTGCATAGTAGTGCTATCAATTGTTGACTGTTGCAAAGAATTTCTAATAATGCCAAATGACAATTTGTAATTGAATGTAAACATTAAGCTAGCTACTGCATGGGTACATACAAAAATATAGGGCGAGTAAACTTGCACCAGCGATGTATAGCCATTGGCACCTTTGATTATGACGTCACCATCTTAGTATATAAAATAATTTATAATTATATATTAATACCTGATGGATAGAAAAGAGTCAAGATGTCTTATATAAGTTTTTTGCCATGTTGGAGGAACACTTCTTGAAACTAAGAAACATGTACAATGCATTTTCTATGTATGTAGCTAGATAATTAAATGTCTACATATTTTACTAATACAAACTTAATTAGGTAACAACTTCCCAATACAATAGCTATACCAATATAGCTATACAACACACAATGTCATACCCAATTCATCAGAAAAGTGAATTTTAGCTTCATGTGCCCATGCAGAAATGCTTGCCTCAGTCACCTCCTCTGTACAATTATTGTACATATACATATGTACGTATATATAGCTATATGTATTATATTATATATATGCTTAATTATAAATTAATAGTATGAATCCTTTAACTATAATTATTTCACTTAGGACTAGTTGAAAGTATAGCTAGTTGTGTGTAACATGAGAAATTTCTAACTAGATTTGAATCCTTGCTTACAGAAGCTAAGTACATAGCTGCACAGACCAAAGATTGCATTAAGGATTTGTTTTATGTAAAGGTATATATACATATGTATACATATACCTGGAGATTCTGCCTGCAAATTTTGTAAATTTTCCTTGGCTTCTGATAATGCATGATTTGCATTATCCATACGTCTACACAACAGGACACCTATACATAGAAATCAAATATACACATAGATAGACAGATACATACACATATGAAACACAAAAAATCATGATCCTAATTATAGCCACTATTTCTCGGATTTACCTATATTCTCAGTAGCATATCTACCATAATGTAAAAGCGCATGACTGAGTACATCAGTCCTATGTGATGGCCTCATTTCTTTAGTCATAGCAGCAAACCTCCTCAAATATGACCAAAGCCTTTCTACCGCTTCACCATCACTGAGGCCATAACCAGTGATATTCCTTGGGTTCCTCAAGACCTAATCAAAATACATGGACTTGTATAATGCAATAATGTATTTATGTAGCTACGTATACCTGACATTCGGCTTTGTGTCCATACGCATGGAACACAGGCACAGCAAAAGAAAACTTTGACAATAGATCATCACGTTTATTTGCCTATATATGCATATATGTGTATATATCTTTAAAATAATTTTCTAACTTCTAAATGCTTTGATAGCACACAAGCAATGTCATACATTGCTTGTACTTCATGATTACGGTACATGGAGTTCAGGCGTTCAAGAATGTACACGCAATAGGCAATTCTATTATAGAAATATATCCAAGTAGCTATTTATCATTAAAGAGATATACCTTTCTCCATGAAAAAGGTTGATAAAAAGTAATGGATATTCATGGCGACACACGACGCCCATTATGGCTGTCTCGCTTAATGCTGCAAATCTACTACGTGATCTTAAAGCGTGGCCTGCCAAAAATTCATTACAATCCTATGAAACATATAAACAATGTACAATTTACAGATAAAAAACATGCTATAAAAGCACTGAACAAAGTAGTGTCTTCATTTGTATGCAGGAATTATTTTTGATGTGGTAGCTATAGCTTTGTTCAATATGTCTGTTTTTATGGTTTAATGTTTAGTGGTTAATGCCCAATACATAGTGCTTTCCATGCATAGTATGCTTGTGTCCTGGCATATCTATAGTTGCTACATATATAGGAGGCTGATTATAATTCATAATCAAATGTAATTGATTACACACTTTGATGTAATCATAATCCCAATCATAATCGTAAAAGTGTAATCATAATCATATCTACCTAGTTATCAGCTGATTACTCCTCTTTATATCATCTAAATAACACAATTCTTTAATAAGCCAGTTGATCACTTTGATGACACATTTTAACCAGCAAGGTGTAGGCTGTCAGTTGAATGTTTAGCTAGAGCTTTTTGTGATTATTAAAATATAATTATAATCACAATGATAATCATATAATCGTGCATTTTGCATGCCTTGCACCATAGTAGCTAGTATAACAACATTACTGTTATGTACGTATGTATTTGATGTTTGTTGTTACACTACTGTATGCCCATTAACAAATACGTAGTGCTGTATGAGCAATAGTAAAAATTTTACTACGTATCATGATAGTTGCAGAGCAACTACGTACGTACGTACGTATTCTGATATAGATACTACCCTGATAGTAATATATATATGTTATTATTATACCAAAAAGCCTTGAAAGTAAACAAGTTAGCTTACACGAGACTTGTTTGAACAGTTTGAAGTATAAACATAATGATGATGTCTAGTGGCTTAACTGTATACTATTTGGATATATATGTTATCATCCATAAAACCTCCAAAAGTAAACTATCATGATAATTATTTAGTAAAATATCCTGATGTTGATATAGTAACTTATAGAGCTGTGCACCTGCAAAAATTTCATCACTGGTTAATTGGCCATAAATAATTGGCGATTATCGGTTAATTGGCACCAGTGATATTCATTGTTGCAACAAGGAAATGAGGAGTAAACTTTAAAGATTTTGAGTGTCGGCTATCATATATGTACATTCACCATATAATAAATATACATGCTGGAGACAACATTCACTTGTACATCATAAAGTCTGGGAAATTAATGTCTCAAATTGGTGTGTCTTGCTTAAATATCTAATATATTAAAGTGAAATAATTAGAAGCCGATTAATCGGTTATTTAACATGTAATATCGGTTATTGGAATTTTGAAAATAGCCGATCGATTAATCGGTTATTCGGTGAAAGTGCACAGCACTAGACTAACTTATTATCGATACTATCACTCAGCCCTATTTAAAATTGAAAATCCATGCACCATTCAATTTATGCTTTCTATTATCTAGTACACATATAGCTATAGGCAGGTAGCTAGCTAGCATGCACTGTTTTGTTCTTAGTTCTTACACTAGAAATTCTTGAATTAACACCTTCATAATTAGCAACGAAGTTGTTAACATCATATTGGTCACAAAACATAGTGGTTCCTGACAGTGGCTCATGCACACTGCAGCCATCAGCTTTCTTCCGGCAGAGCCCAAAATTGGCATCAATCGATAGTGTAATAATTCCTTGCTCCTGTTTGATTAACACCAGTATGTTATCATATAAATGTTATGTTTTAAAATACTTTAGGACATGCTGGACATTTAAATAAGCTTTCATCAACCATCCTTTTTAGTTGTCTTATTTCTTCCTTTAAATGCCTACAACAGACATTGACAAATGTTAATAGAACGTATAATGTTGCTAGCAGTGACTACCGAAATTCTTCAAAAGTATCGATGAGAACAGGATAAATATTACAAGGCATCTGTGAAAATAAGCGTGCATCTAACAAACTACATGAAATTAACATATGTATATATGTACATATAGCTAAATTTATTAGACTATAGCAATGTGAATTATCAAGGCTAATGCTCACTTAGAATAAATTTCTAAACTTGCATATTTACAAGCATTTCTATACGTACATCTTATGATGTCTTGGAGTAATACTATATCCTATATCTAGCTACATATGTATGCTACAGTACATTGTGCTAAGTACGTAATACCAACTTTTACAAGCTTTTCTTTAACAATCAACTCAACAGCACTACTGAAGTCTTGAACAGCCACCTGGCACTCTAGCAACAATGCTTCCATCCAGTTCATAAAAGCTTGTGTAAATGCTAAGCCAGGGCGAGTTGGTGTAGCTGGCCAATATCCTAATTCTATAAGTCTTAAAGCATCAGACTGGCATTTACAAAATTCAATGTTAAGATTGCGTGGTGTCCCTATGTGTTATAATTAAATTAGACATGGATATAAACGTACATATACCTTCAATATGAAAACATGTAATTGTGCGAGTAATCTTTGTATCACACTCATGGCTAGAAATCTTGAGTATAACAGGTGGTAATTTAAGTGGTACAAAGCAGTCATCCTGTGGATATGCATTGGTAATTGGTAGTTATGAAATAGGTGTATATAACAAATATATGACCTGAGTCCGAGGCCTGAGGAAGTTTACCACGATAAACACCGAGGCCAAAGGCCGAGGGGTTTATTCATGGCAAATTTCCGAGGACCAAAGACAAAGGTCGTATATTTGTTATATTCACCATATTAGCCATCGTTTATATGATATATACTATGATGTGCACTAGTAAGTGTATATGCTTGTATATACACCTTAGAATTCCTTTGATGTATGGATTAATCGTATATTTATTCGTATATATACACATAATTGTACCTGCCATAACTCTGGAAAGTGGTGGTAATGCAGTTTACTGAGAATATCAAAGCAACAGCTTTGACACATAAACAATGGCCCACATTGCTGGCACCGCACACTAGCATCTTCACTGTTACAGATAGCACACTTGTTGCAGGGTGGCAAAGCATACATTTCAATCATTTTTTGTATGCACTGGTTCTCAAAGTATTCCATTTTTCAGCTAATTTTTCTTTGCGCCTTGTATGCATACTAACTGGAGGATCATCTTCTTGATAGTTCTGTGGTGGTAAATCAGCAGTCTCAGTACTGATGGTTGAGGATACACTACTAATGACTGTATCTGGCAAAGAAACAGTAACCTCTTCACTTGTGAACCTGTACCTTTTCTTCTGTCCTTTTCGGGCAGATAAGAAATTAAGAGGAACTTTGTTCCTCTTTCTTTTAAAACGTGAAGTGAATGGTTGCATATCTGTTGTTGCAGTGGCTATTATCGTTATTGATACAACTAAACAATAAGTCTTATAAACTGATGTCACATAGAAGATTGTGCTGAGCTTAAACAAACCTACATATAACAATACAGAGTAACATGCAGAGACAAGTAGTAATACACCAACTCCATACAAAACATAAATGCACGAATAGAATACTGCATGCTAATATAATTAACTTGAGTCTTTAAATTATACGTAATTATAACTACATAGCTACTTCCTCACAGCTATACTGCAGACTATTATTGTTAATGGACTGAACATATTCTAATTGTCTAGGTATATATAAAGATTGATCATGAATATTTGACTTGTGAACTAGTCACGCATAGCCAGACTGCTTTTTCCATTTTTATTGATGGTGGCGGAATAAAGGGTCTGGTTATACATACCTTAACATAGACTCTTTTGTGTTGTAGAATCCACAAATTTTGGCTGTGTTGATTGGTGATGAAAAGCCTAAAAAGACTTGATAAGTGATGCAGTAAATTAAGTAGCTATTGTATAGCTTCCTGCTTGCTTAACAGCAACCACCAAAATTTGTGGATTCTATAACACAAAAGAGTCTATGTTAAGGTAACCAGACCCTTTATTATAACCAGATAGTCTCATTAATCTGAATGCTTAGGTACATATGTGCATTGATTTTGATACATGCATGAGGATTGCAACAGAAACAGAATTATCATCATCGTTAATACTGTTTATTGTATATTGCGAGGGCGGATCAAAGCATTCAACAGTTCTATATATAACTACCATAATGTGTCAAGTAGGTAGTTATGGAACTGTGGTGAGGTATAGTTATAGAATGCTAGAACAGTAGCACTATTGACACAGTTTTTTCAAAGGATATTGTAGATAAAATTTTCCTTTATTGACTACAATCAAAGAACTGTATTTTGTTGACACTTTAGTAAGTATAAAATACAATAAAACACTTAAAGCATAATATATTTATGCTTTAAAGCATTGCCACTTTGTTTATATAAAATATACATCTATTGATGAGAGTCTCGTGACAAATATAGCACTCTGGCCATTCACCTGGTGCTATATTTGCCACTCGACTCTCACCTCGAGCTGTACATTTCATACAAACTGGTGGCAGTGTTTTAAGTAATACTGAAAGTCCTTTCTAGGGTAATAGGCCACTCCTCTAAGTGTGGTGCCTGGCCAGATTTGTGAAAACAAGCAGAGTTCATACGTACAAAATTTTCAACTTTCAAAATTCCTGTTGCAAATATTATATAGCCATGATGTGTAAACTATGCTATCACAGTTTCAATGGCTTTGGGTGAACATGTTGTACAGGAACAGGCTGTACCCTTTGGCGGTGAATCGCCGGAATGCACCTGGCCGACTCTAGTCTGCGTGCCACACTGCCGAAGTGCCATCATTTATGAATAAAGATGTGATCCTTGCAGTTGCAGTTATATCTGTACTTATAATGCCAGTTACCAGGTCTCAAGGTCTCAGTAGCTGGTGACTCGCCAAAATCCGCCCAGGTTAACCGACCATTATATGCATAATTCCATGAGTCTCCCGAGTACTACGTATAATTCACCATGATGTCCTGAGTGATAAGAATCTGTAAGAATCTGGTAGTCTACACAGTCTATATACTGGATCTGGATTTCATTTACTATGTCTATAATTCACGAGATAATTCATCGTGATTTAAAAATCATGTAGAAATACTTGTCATATATTAGTCATATAGGATCAGGATATTACTGTATAAAAATAGTAATATGACCCAGTATATATCCCGTATACGGTATGCGAAGCGGGTGGCATAATGGCAACTTTGTCACAAAATTTTAATATGGTGTATAGCTATATGTTGACGATGCATGATACACACAAGTCAACTTGCCACGCTCACAACACACCCGAAAACGCACACACACTTCCCACAGACAAACTCCCACAGAAAAACTCGCACAGACAAACGCCAAGGAAGTTAGTTGGCACGCGTGTAACCAAACCGCGGAAGAACGCGCCAAAATGAGAAATCCATTCTGTTTATCGTGAAGTGTCTACTTGTGTTTTAGACCTGATATACGCAGATGCAGGCGTCAGTGGAAATATTCAAGTTTTGTACCTTGGGAATCAATCACAATGGCGACTGTATTTCAACTTGAAAGGCCGAAGCAATCCGCTCGATATGAAACGATTTCGACACTGAATGTATACGGCTCGATACAGTTAATGAGTTAAATGAATTATACATGTTTGTGTGTAAAAATGCAGCTGGGTGTGTAGTGTGTCAAATTTGAGGACATTTAAAGTGTGTTATTTTTAGCATTGCATCATTGCTACCTACAATCAACTGCTGAACTTCAGAAAACTGAGATCTTCTACGTAAATGGGGCTATAGAAGTCACCGGGTACTACTGTGAGTTGCTAAATTTAATTAACACTACAGTGTAGCTATGTAGCTATAATTATAGCTAGCTATATTCAAGGCTATATTTTGGCCCAGGTTTATCCGGTCACTAGCTTCTATTCCCCACCATTTAGAGCATGTCATTACGTGAATAAAGCACATACTCGCCCCAAAATATATATATTCAGGAGTAGCTAGATACTGTATTTCAGCTAACTATTTCTACGGGGGAAATCCATACTCCGTGATTTTACTACATAAAACCTTGTGAAACTTCATACACTGGCAATTTATCCTATATAAATTCTATGGCTGATTCTAACTGTAAGATTTTGTACAATGTTATTGTATTAGTATGTATGTGCATGCGGGTGCATGTGTGTGTATGTGTGTGTGCATGTGTGTGTGTGTGTGTGTGTGTGTGTGTGTGTGTGTGTGTGTGTGTGTGTGTGTGTGTGTGTGTGTGTGTGTGTGTGTGTGTGTGTGTGGTGTGTATATGTATGTGTGTGTTGTGAGGTAGCAGTACCCTGTGGTTAGAGTGTCTGCTTGCTGATTGAGAGGTCACAAGTTCGACCCAGCTGCTGCTGTTGTTTCTTTGAGCAAGGAAATTATTTACATTGCTCCAGTTCACCCAGCTGTATTAATGGGGATTATAAATAAATAAATAATGCTAGCTATAATGTGCACACATCTTAATGCTTTGTGCCGGTTGTGTAACTATGTATGTGCAACATCCATGTCACATCTTAAGAAGCAACAAAAGTACATATACGTAGCATATAGTTCTACACACACACACACACACACGCACACACACGCACACACACACACACACAGCTACCACATATATACACATGGATTAATTTTATGTTTATAAACTGTTGTTTGCAAGCCATAATAAATATAGGATTTGTAGGTAATGCAAAGCTATACACAACTAATTAGTAATAAATACATAGCTAGCTAGCTAATGAAAACATCTATAATTATAGATAGCTGTAACTATTCCTACAGTGATACATACGTAGCTAAAGCTATACATATAAATTTAATAATTTAACCACAGCAGGGCCGGAGCAATCGGTCAGGCCAGTCAGGCAAATGCCTGACCACTTTTCAGAAGCTATCCCACAATCAAAAAGTTTAAGTTAATATTCTAACTCTAATCACCTTTGTGAAACTTCTTGTAATCTCAACCAGTAACTGAAGAAAGTTTTCATGTCTTCACGCAAATGAACCAAATCACGTGATTTCCATTGATCATAATAATACTTTTGTGCGCTTAAGCAATAGTGATGCGCCGATTTTGCCAGCATAATATATACCAAAAGGATAATAAGGTTAATGTTAATGCACTAAAACAATAGCCTAGTTTCTTAGGGTGAAATAATAGTTCACTTTAGTAATGAGATATTAAACCCACAATCAAAACTTTACGTATCCTCGACGATGGTTTGTTATGCCGGTAAGAATGGCGTTTTTAGAACGATCAATTTGAGTTATTTACCTACCTTGGGAGAGCAGCCTAACCAGCCTAAGAGTTTTTAGTTTCCGAAAAGGAGCTTTGGGATAGATGTGTAAATGAGTCTATTTCATTAAATTCCCACAGATCTGACAAAATTGCTAAGTTTCAGTTACTGTGACTATGCATGTGTGTAATTATACAATTATAGCTATAGCTAATAATGTACCCTACTTATGTATTTTGCTTGTATGCACTATAACTTGTGAAATTTAATATAAAAATTAGACAATAATATGTAGGCATGTTTGGAAGGTGAAAATGCCCTCAGATTCAATCTCAGGAGTGCACATTTTAAAAATTTTCTGGGGGGCATGCCCCAGACCCCCCTAGTTTTGGCATGCTTCGCATGCATGTGTGCTTTGCACACAATGAGCGTATTTCTCCATTGAAAATGCCTGACCACTTATGTAAAGGCTGCTCCAGCCCTGCACAGTACACTAAGGTGAACTTATAATTATTTCATCTATATGTACATAAATAGCTACTGACGGTGCAAACTTTTGTCAGGAGAAATATTGATGATTTGAGAAATTCTTTGCTATTCGTACCATCCAAAGTTTTTTTACCAATAGCTGTTTGCATGTAAGGCTGATAGCTACAATTCGTCAAAACTTGAAAATTTTCCTTGCCCCCAATTCATCAAAAGTTTCATGCCACATCGTGTGTATTGTACATGACAAAGATAAAGCTATGGAAGCTCCATTGGGACAATGGAGTATTCTGATACTTTCCACAATTTTTTAATAATAAATTAAATAAAGCATAGCTATAATGTGTAGCTAGTCCAAAGAATAGCCGTCTCATTGCACGGTGAACTTCTGTGCACCCATGTATATTGCAGACTATTTATACCAGATTAGTATGTCCATACTAATTATATAAGTGGTGTGATGCCAATCTGTCCAGTCTGTAGCAGATGGTATATATCTATATAGCTACCATTTTGATAATTTATTGATAGTTATACATCAAACAGATTTACATATTTAATGGGTGGAACTTGAAAGCACTATTCCCGACTAATCATCAGAAAGTGTACATGTATTTTTTCTGAGAGTATAAGTAATGAATACATTTCAGCTATGTAAGCAGTGAAAGTATATTAGCTACATACGTATAGTTGTATAATATACGTAGCTAGGTAGCTACATATGTATAGCACTGATCTTGGTACAACATATATAATTACATCTATAGTCAGTGAATCCATGAAATCTCATGAAGGTTTATTATAAACAACAATCAACATACGTAGCTAGCTATTTGCTTAATCAATTACCATGTCTGGGTTAAGGTTCATGCTTGTTTTAGCAACCCTGACAACTAGCTACCGATGCAGTTGTTTAGCTGTACAGCTACATATCTTGAGTGATAGTGAGAATTTTGTTATGCTTACTATGACAATAATTATTAGCACTGGCTATAAACTATATAGCTACATACGTACATATCTAATACATGTGCACATCTTTAGCATTACGTAGCTAGCTATATACGTATGTGGAACTTTTGAATTCATCAGATTTTCGCTGTTTATTGAGTGAAATTTAACCACTGTATATACACACTTGCTATTACATACCTATGAAAGTGCAAATATGCATAGCAAAGGTATGTTTAACTGTATATTGTAATCTAGTCCTAAGGTTATAGCTATATGTATGACCATTTTCATAATAATTACATACGTACGTATGTAGCTAGCTAGCTGCAGAATTCACTGCTGAAGTTGGTTTTAACTGAGACTGAAGGTTTCCTGTGGGACTCTTTAGCAAATTTTAAAATTTTTGCACAGAGAATTTTAACTGAGATCAACAGTTTCTTGTGGGACCAGCTAGCAGCGGTGCAATTATGTAGCTATGTAGCTACGTATAAATTACCCACTATAGTAACTTGTGTAACTCGGTTTTAACTGAGATAAGTATAATCTCTTGTGGGACCACTTTTCACAAGTACACAGAAATTAGTGGTAGCTACGTATGTATATATATGCATTTATGACGGAGACAATCGAGGACATGCTAAATTCCATTTTAGAGCAATACTTTCCTAATGGCAATGCACAATGCAGATCCCTTTCACCAAGTTGCTAGCTATATATATAGCTACGTACGTAGCTTAATTGACAACTATTACATAGCTGTCTACTTTACTCACTCTCGGCCAGTTTAGCTATTTGTCAGTGCTCCAGCCAGAGAAAAAGACTAAAATGTGACTCTATCAACATTAGTGTAGCTACGTAAGCTATTGCATGCATAACACAAGTTACTATAGCTATAGCTAGACACAGTTGCATACTAAAATGGAGACCTTGTGGTGAAAGGGCAAGTAGCTATGCAAGATAATTAATAATCATCCTAACCACATCAAAAAATGATTACCACCATAGTTAGCAACTTTCTCACCACCAAAATGTAAGTAGCAGGATATATAACTGATAAGCTTAAGAATCATGATTATAGTCAGCAGACCCATGAAACTCCTATGAAATTTGTAGAATGCATTGAAGAAAAATTCATGGTATCTCCCAAAACCATGAAATTTAAATTCATGTGATTTTCATAGCTGAAGAACCCATGAAATTTTTGTACAAATTTCATGGGTATATCATTGTATCCATGAACTACTCATGAAATAAAATCTTCATGGTATGAGTCATGGTATCATTTGACGTTTCATGGCATTATAATAGATATTTCATTACTCAAGTTGCTGGTAGTGAATGCAACATTCATGTTTATGCTTCACTACATGATGGAGTGTGTTGGTAATTTTTGTCCCTTACATGAGAAGCCAAAAAAGTAAATGTATAATTGTTGGCTATACATACAGCTTTAGTATACTAATAGTGAACATCTGTATAGTAAACCTTGTAATAAACATTCGTTGAAGCTTTGGAGGTTGCAGACAGCCTTCGAAGGTTATAGTAAATTGACAATCTGCCAGTTAGTTATATGTATGATGATCATAGCATGTGATTCACATAGTAAGCCATACTATTGCAGTTGAACTCTGCTCAATGCATACACTATGTGTTGGCATGCAGGTAAAACAGATTCCCATTCATAATTAACTTAGCAATGGTAAGTTATCATAAGTGGGATGAAAGGAAGCACTGATAATGCAAACAAAGTGACATAAGACAGGAAGAGCTCAACACTAATGAATAACAAAACTGTATAAATAGCCATCGCTGAATCAAATGCAACAAGCAATTTCAATATCATCACTGAAGAAACATAGCTATCTTAAACAGTGGCAACTATGAAGATTATCATATACACTGCCACATTAATGCTGTTTTCACTACTGGCCAATTCTGAAGATTTCTGTACTACGTACATCAACCAGTACAACCGGTTCAGAACTGAATGTAACCTGCAGACACATAACATCAACATCAGCACCTGTTGTGACTTGAGAGTGTTCCAGTTCAGAGAGATAACATCGATATCTGGTGTATACACTATAAGAAGAGGATCATTTGATACTGCAAGCGCCTACTGTGACATGAACACCACTGATGGAGGATGGATTGTCATACAAAGAAATAGAATGGGAAGCAGTCTTGACTTCAATAGGACCTATTCAGAATATGAAGAAGGCTTTGGGGATCTTACTGGTGACTTTTGGTATGGACTAGAAGGAATAGAATGTTTGACACAGAGGGGTACTTGGGAGATGAGAATAGATTTTGAATTTATGAACCGCACTAGGTCATACCATCACTACAACTCTTTTATTGTACAGAATGGTCATCTAAGCTAAAGACTGTTGATCACTGGGTATCAAGGGATCGGTGAAGATTTTCTAAGGCGATATTCCCTTAGGCAATTCAGTACTCCTGATCATGATGTTGATGGAAACAGATCATTGAACTGTGCAGCACTGGCAGGAAGTGGATTTTGGCATGGTGGTACTCAGTGCGGTTTAGTTAACCTCAATGCCCAATCACCTCTTGTGGGGGGAGTAGATGTACGATTTGTGGAGATGAAAATCCGTCAACTAAATTGTGACATATAACTAATAACTGTACATAACTATTCTACATAGACATACACAACAGTTTTGTACAAATTAGGCAGTAGCTACACCTGTATACTAACTAGCTATATTTCTATGTTTAGTTACGTAGCTATATAGCTACATAATAAACAAAGCAATTAAAGGTGTTACCATATAGCGTAAGTCACTGAAGGTTGCGCAGTTTTTGCATTGCCCTCTATTATGTAACCATGTGCGTGTATTTTGGGGCCCACGTGATAAAGTGATCTTTGTGTTACCCAGTGATAGAATCACATGTTAATAGATTAAGCAATCAAACTAAGGGAGTTTTAAAAGTGTGTAATTTACCGAAAGTTGCACGGTAGCACATTAAGTTGTGCACCTGTACATTTTCTATAGGAATTTTTACACGCGGTAATTTATGCCTGTTTGAAAGCTTCATACCATTTTCAGTGCCTTATACTAGAAAATAGAACTGATCGATCCAATAGGTGGTCCTGCCAGGTTAGTAAGGACATGTCCATGCTAAACAAAAACACCTTGGGTGTAAAAAAAGTGCGAGGCCAATCAGAAGCCACAATGGTTATATAAGCGACCAAAAACTCTGATATCAAGTAAGGCCAAGAAGTTAAACATTTTATTAAGAATTCTTTCACTTGAATGACATACAATAATTTACAGGGCACTTTCACAACTATGATTGGCTTTGTCACTTGGCCACCTTTTTGTACCATCATCTTTTATAAGGTGGCCAAGTGACAAAGCCAATCATAGTTGTGAAAGTGCCCTGTAAACTATTGTATGTCATTCAAGTGAAAGAATTCTTAATAAAATGTTCAACTTCTTGGCCTTACTTGATATCAGAGTTTTTGGTCGCTTATATAACCATAGTGGCTTCTGATTGGCCTCGCACTTTTTTACACCCAAGGTGTTTTTGTTTAGCATATCACTTCTTTTTGTTAGAGAAGAAAATATTATGAAGAAGTTGTTGGAGAAGTTGCTAAAAATTAGCATTCTTACTACAACATGATAGTACTCAGCTTGCTACATGTACGTAAATAACTCACTTGTTCGTCGCGTACGGCCTGCTTCTTCTTGGCCTCGCGACTCACTATCGTGAGTCTTGATATATTTCCGCATAACAAAGTATACGCAATGTATTGAGTTGTGTACTGCACGACTTTCGATGAGTGACGCTACGTATGTACGTACATAGCTACTAGCTATAATTACACAGCTCGATAATTTATTATGTTTGTTGGCCATAATGATAACAGTCCGCAAACAGTTCACAATTACGTATAAGAGGAAATACTAGCTAGTACACAGTTTATTACATCCTTCTATACAAGTATGCAACTATATTACAAAGTTGTAGGAACTCTAGTGATTGGTATACAATTCATTATATGGTAGTCTGCACTGGCAGCTACACACCTCCCCTATAGATAATGGGCATGGGTTAAGTATGTATTGTATGGGTAGTAGTGGAGTGTGTAAATGATAATGAGGTGGAAGGAATGTTTACTGATGTTATAAAATCTGAATGCTTTTGAGCGAATTCTTACGATAATCACAGTATTCACGATAATATTGTGCTGCCCGATATTACGATACTGAAAATTTCTCTTCGATATCGATTATCGTGGCACTTTAATATCATGATAAACGATAATATCGTAATATTGCCCAACTCTACAAAGTTGCCATATAACTAGGTGAAATGCATAGCATTGTGGGGCGAGCCTGGTGCTATGATAGATGGCATATATACACTTACCACTGATGACCTTACATGCACAATACATTGTACACTCTCAGTGTACAAGCAACAGTGCGGCTACATGAACAGGTCAATGGTATCTTAGAAACTTGTACTGATATATCATGAAAGCTGGGATATACGTAACTAAACAGTAAAGCAATTACAGTGGTACATGTGTGTCAAGTAGCTCTGTACACTGAAATAATAGTACGTCACTTAAAATAGTTACTTTTTTATAACATTACAACAAACTGCAATAAACAATAAGCACATGGTGGTAGCTACCAGAGTAAAATAGTGAGGTTTTCAACAAAGTGTAAAGGAAGATTTGTTTCTTATAACTGAATAATATAATCATCTATATTGTATAGATGGCCAATATTTTAAATGTATCTGTCTAGCCATTGCAGTGCTATAGTACATTCCTAACAGGCCTAAAATCAAATGATCAGCTTACTATTGTTTCATACAAATACAACTATTTCCTTAATTAGAAAGTTTTATTCATACATTGTGGTGAGTAAGTTATGGTTAGCACTTGAATGGTATAACCCATGTGGTTAGCACTTAATGGTGCATGCTATGGTTAGCACTTCACATGTTTGATGTAATGTTGGTTAGCACTCCATGTACTTGATGTAGTGTTGGTTAGCACTTAAACAGTTTTTAGCCATATACGGTAAGGCATCAAGCAAGCAAGCAAGCAAGTAAGAAGACAGATTTCACTGTTGATCTCACATGGTGGGGCTTGCTAAGGCTCGCCCCAATTAATTATAGCTATGTATATATAAGCACAAAACTCCTAGCTACATATCATATGCAATGCTCCATACACTTTAGAGAGTGCAGGTATTGTATCCCTTTAGATGTAGCTAATGACATAGGTATGTAGCTACATATACACTAGGGCTTATGATAATGGCCAGTCATCAGACATTTTCCCACCAATTTTAGTGTTTGATTAACCATTTCAAATTTGACCAGACAATTTTACTATACAGGGGTGGAGGAACAGGTCCGGCAGACCCGGCAGCTGCCGGACCAAAGTTAAACAGAAACCCACAATTCAAAATTTTTTGCTGTTAAACACACTGACAGTTTTAATAAACAATGAATCAACAAATGATACAACTTACTATTTGTGTAAAACCATTGCTCTGTTAGAATAACAATGCTGAAAACAACTACTACAGCTGTTCTTCAAGCAACAATCTCGTACCAATTAGGCACCTCTAAAATTAATTTTCGCTGGTGTTGAATAACAGAATATAGAGGTTTATTTGGATATATAATTTGTCTAACTGTCTAATTTAACTTGGTTTATGTATGTCATGTAGCTATATTTAGAGTAGTTGTAAACTGGCACCAGATTTAAACTCAGATTTCAGCAAGGATTTCAGGGCATGAATTTTCCTGGGAGGCATGCTCCAAGGCCACCCAGGCTGACATTCCTATTTGTATTTTTGCCTGACCAATGGGGATTTGCTTCCTCCACCCCTGCTATACATTATCAATGGGAAAGTCAATAAATTTACAATAGGAAAGCAAACGTCCGGACAGTTTTCAACCTTTGTCATAAGCACGTTATTCTCATGCATACACAACTTTAGTGGTTAATTTTGTCACTTGATCAGCATTTATACATATACATATATGATTTACGTACCTATATAATCACTTTTATACAAAGAACAACAAATGCCAAATACGTATACATATGCATGCATATCTCTTATGTACCCCTACTGTATGAAAGGTTTATTTGAATGTCACTTTCCATGGCCTTGGCTGCATTGGCCTGTGGAGAACAAGTACGTACATATATAATAGAATACAGCTACACATGTATAGTCACAGTATTATGTGAATTGATAAGCTACGTAGCTACCTAAACCTACGTATATGGTTCTCTATATAAATGTACGAATTACATGTATAAGTTATAACACAGGTAAGAGGGCCTTGCCTGATACGTATATATGCCTGAGGGGGTGCAGCGCCTGAGGGCAAGTGTGTAGCTATATATCAGGCAAAGTATGAGTGTTATAACTACATAATGTTATACCTCCGGCACTCTAAATTAAAAAAAACCTTCCCAAATTTATCGCTGGTATCTCAGTCTCTTTATATAGTAATGGGTACTTGTTGTGATTGTGGGGCTCTATTTTATCGTTATCGTGACATTCTTGCATGGTAGTGGCGGTGATTGTGGGTTTACCACAACACATTGCTTGAGATTTATAAAACTTATAATGGGCAAAACTTGCTTTTTGATGATAAAATAATGGTGAGTGAATAGACTAAAGTAGATTAATATACACACAGTTACACAGTAAACAGATTGTTTTTGTCACATAAGCGACTCACTTCAAATGATGTTCTATGGTACGCGTATAAACTTGAATAGATAGCAGATACAAACTTTTAGAAACATTTTAGACTAAAATTAAACTTTAGTAGGCAAATGAAAATTAATAAATCAACTTGTAAAACTAAAACCCACAATTGATATTGTATTGGTGTGTGTATAAGGAGCGGTAGTTTCACCTTGTGCATCAAATATTTTAGGGAATTTGTGGAATGTTTTTGAGATATATGCACACTTACGTGTGCAATATTATGATATACGCACACATATACACTGGTATTTCCCTTTAATCTTAGGTACGAAGGTGTTATATACACATGCACACCTGTACGTGCGTACATACACACAAGCTAGCCAATTACACCCATGATTGTAAAGACCCTGACATAACCATAGGCATGGTTACATTAACTACATACTTAGCTACTGTAGCTAGCTATGTAGGTGCATTATGATACGTATCTATATATACATATTGTAGTACGTATCTACAAGCAACTTACTCATCCAAATTCATAGTGATCTGAGTGCTGGTCTCTGAGGTGCTTCTAGGTCTTTTACCCATTTGTTGATCACCACCGGCTACATTAGGTCGTGCTGCATTCAGCTCAGTGTTTCGTATTAGTGTAGCCATTATTGGTGATGGTGGTACTATGGAACTGACATTGAAGGAAATAGTTTCAGCCAAACCTGCAATATAGCCTTATTATACATACGTATGTATATTGCATATGTGTATATGCAGCCAAAACAACTAAAGTTCTATATTCTTGTAAGCTATGCACATGCATGTATCTACGTATGTACATCAACTCATAATGCTTGCTATGTACTATATACACATAAGATAGTCATGAGATATGTAGCTATACAATTATAGTACTAGTAACAATTCAAGCATTTGGCTACATACATACATACGTAAGTATGGATGCAAGGGCATAGATGGCGGAATTGGGGGAGGGTGGTGGGGGGCATGGCCTCTCCTAAATTTAAGATTCTCCATAGAATCAATTTTTGCAATAGAAAATCATTTGAGTTTAACTATGTACATACATAAGTGCCCCTCCCCTCCAACTTCACTAGCTTCTGTGTAAGGGGAAATTAAACTTGAAAGAGAATTGAAGTAACTAAATAAATTACATTGACCTTCTAGCTACATTGACTTTTAAAACTTTATAGAGTAGCAAAACCTAGGGCAGATTTGCTGCATGCCTCCTTGTATCTCTAAATGGAATATTCAAGTTTCAACTACACATGCACATTATATGTTCATACGATTACCTCCAGGAGTACTGGCAATACGATCTGCTGATCTTGTTGGCATTACAAAAGTATCATCTTCAGTATTCTTCATTTCATCACTGAGGTCCTTGGGGGGAGGAAGGTCAGCAGGGTTCAGTTTGGATATGATAAGCCGAGGCTTCACCCTGTGAACCACCAAACACATTTCTACCAGCTATCATATTTACATATGTACGATGGTAATGTGTAGTTACATTATGTACGTAGGTACAAAAAACATCATGGTGACAATAAACAGTTCACAATTTCTACACGGCAAGATTCATACATAGATACACTCATAGTACCATAGTCACTCAGCCATATGTATAACTGCACACATCAGCAATGCATACATAATCTATACATAATAGTTACGTAGCTAGCATTAAAATCAAGACTTATGATAATGAGTCACGAGGCCAAGAAGAAGCAGCAATAGATGGACTAGAGTGCACATAGCACCAAATTTGCAAACAATGTAGCTAAGCCATATCACTTAGTTATATACATAGAATCAATGAACTGATGATGGAAGATATTAGCATTAAGTACCACCAGCCATTGCAAGTTTTATGGCAATGTTTGTGAAACCATGCTCAATCTCTTATGCTTGCACACACTGCAGAACCTTCACAAGTCAATAATTATGGCTCATGGATTGCTGGGAGAAATACAAGGGAAAGCCTAAAAAGTTGTGTTGACTTGCTTCTCCCTTAATATATTCAAGTTTGTTTGTTGATACTTTAGCAAAAAATTATTAACCTGCTGGTTAGATAGGGATTCAGCAGACTGAAGCTATTAAGTGATACAAAGCACTGACAAAATTCCAATACAACAATACTTTCCATTACAAAACACTACCCTACTTACGTAGTTACATACGTAGCATATGAATACGTATCTTGAACTGTTTTCCCATAAAATTGCCGTGTCCATTAGAAAAATTGATTGTGGATTGTGAATGTATGTAGGTCATATTTGTGTATGTCACATGCATTCAGTGTTATTATATACGTACTAGCTACATATTTGGTATTAAATTTAACCCTACCATGCACAAATAGAACATAGCAGTAACTATTTGTACTGAAGTCTGTGATAGTTGTCTATGATAAGGTACGTAACAGCTGCATACACTACACTACACTAGGGCATGAACAAATATTGTAACATTCAAATGTTTGTTTGTTTTAGTAACATTCGTCAGTAGATTTTTTGCTACCAAACATTCGTTAATCTTAATTATGCCTAAATTATGCTCAAATTTCATGTTAAATGTGCACAAACGGTTGAGAAACTTATCAACAGACATAGTTGTAACTACTTTATTGTCGTTTATGTAGTGTATAATGTTACCATATAATAGTGAAGAGGAGAAAATATATTCTAACCAATTACTGTGTGGGCGTAAAACATTCAAACATTCAAAATTAAAAAATGTTCGAATGTAAAAAGTCACATTCGTTCATGCACTACACTATGCTTGAGGTGTCATAGCCACATGTGCAGGCTACCATTTTCATTATAATACAACCATAGACTCCTACAAAGACTAGCTTTACTAATCTTGATGTATGTAGCTACCTGTTTATAGCATGTGTTTACACTATACAGGTAAGTACGTAGCTACTTGCATTGTTATGCTACTTATTGTAGTGCTGGTGTTTTCCTTATTTTTAGTTGTTTATGTTTTTAAATTAGTACCTGTTTACGTATGTTGCCACAGATGCTTATCAAAGTACATGTGGGTCAATTACAACATTAACTACTCCACAATTTTTGTGAAGCCTTTCTCAAAGTTGGAGAGGCTTAGCTAGTTGGACCATACAAATCACTGTACTAAGCCTCTGGAAAAGTGAAGATCACGTGGCTCTATAGTAAATTACTTAAGTAGCTATCTACTAACTTATTTGTTTTACTAGCAAATGTAGCTGCCCTATCATGCAAGTGTAGCCAAATACATGCCATGCATGATATCTAAATCGTAAGATACTAAGCTAGTACTGCACAATCTCCCAGTCTCCTAAGCCTGTGGCTACTTAGTCTATAGTCTTCTATGCTTAGTTGTCTCTTATGCCTGCCTAGCCTTCTATGCCTGTGCATGTGTATAGGCCTAGTCTCCTAAGCCTATATATATCCATTAGTCTCCTCTGTTTCTAGTCTACTTTCCCTACCTAGTCTGACTCTTACGTACGTACATCTAACCTATGACTGAGTCTCCACTGCTATATACATAATGATATGCTAAGTAACTCATGCCTATTTAGTTTCCTAAGCCTACGTACGTGTAGTCAGCTATACCCACCTATCAGCCCACCTACATAATATATAGTCTCCTAGTCTCTTCAGCCTTGATACCTAGTCTTATATAGTACATACCTACCGTAGCTACGTATATCACGCAGGTACATATCTTCTATCAGTATGCCTATACATATATGCCTATACAGTCTCCTGTCTCACTATAGTCTACTTTGTCTACTATAGTCTGTTACACCTACGTACCAATATAATTACTGCATATATGTAGCTAAACTCTTACAAGAAATAAAGACATTTAAAAATTGTAAAATTCAAAAAAACACCGTAGATCCTGCATGGAATCATATACAATATACATTTTTATTAGGAATGATTAACTGTGTTGTATATAAGTAGCTATATATACACATTATACACTTGCACCATTACAAGGATGATGCGAGTACTCTCGCACAAGACTGATGCGAGTATGTGCAAACTCAAGAGTACAAGACATCTCCTGCCATTCCTCCTGGCGAGGATGAGCGGGTGGTAAGTGTGACGTTGCATCTGAGTGATACCGTACCAAATCTTTAACAAACAATTATGTTACGTGATGAAATGAACCCTAGTGCATTATGAAATTGTATGTATTATGTGCTTACTGTATAGCATAAAATTTTGACAAATTGACAAATTTTTGTATTTGATAAAAATACATATGTGACCCGATCTGACAAAACCAGTCTTATTGCCCGAAAATACAACCATGTGTATAATGGTATCTATCTCTTATTCTGTAGGTGCTATTCAAATTCTGTAAGTTTTATAGGATTTTTGCTAGCTACAGGGTGAAGTTAGTGCTAACATATTGTGTTCAGAAAAAGAGTTATTAAACTTGAAAGACTCAAAATTAACTCAAAATTTTTATGGCAATAAGACTGGTTTTGTCAGACCGGGTCACATATATTGATGAAAGTTGTTTCAAGCCTGAATTTCTATTTAACAAGCGGCACCATTTTTTGTAGTAAAAAACTTGATACAAATGGACAATTTTTCATCAAATTCGTCAATTTTTTAACTGTCAAAATTTTATGCCATACGGTATTAGATAGCTATACATATTAAGGTGAAAAGGATGTACACATAATCTCTTAAGCCATAGCAAAATACTTTCCAATATTTTAGCTCACTTTTTGCTTAATGGAAGTTGCCATAGATAACTGTATGTTTATATTAATGCTCACCAATAATTATAATTTATTTACATATAATAAGCCTCTAAATCTTTGGATAGAGGGGCTTTGCAAAAATTTTAATTGTTGAATATTAATTTTACATCATAATTTCTCAAACTTTACTTTTATCTCTTATATACTGCAACATGTACAAAGTAATTGTGGGTTTTAATTTTTCGTCATTAACTATAACAGTAGAGCTCATTATAAAAGCTATGGGTTTTAATATCATTATGAAGCTCTTGGAGTGTGGGAAACACTATGTATATGTGTCTCTGAAATGGGATTTACCATATAATATACGTACGTGACTGTCTCTGCAAAAACCAGCCTAGTTTGCACTAAAATTTAAATTCATTTTTTTGGCCCAGCTTATAGCTATACTCAATAGCTAGCCAAACACCATGTCTCCTATGGCCAGACTCAAGTGGTCTGCTTTTCTGAGGGGAGGATTTGCAGTCTTGTAAAACCATGACCGCCACATTGGCACCTGCGGAGCCCTATCGGCCTGGAATTCTACCCTTGACCGGAATGATGTCCCTTCGGCCTGGTTGTATGGTCAGGACCATCTGTGAGCATCTGGTCACCTCGTGTCTTCATCTGGGGAGGTTTTTCCTCCTCCCTCCCCACCCACCCCTCCCCTCCTCCCTCCCACCCACCTCCTCATAACACTGGGCTAAAATTGATGCACACCTTCAAAAAAATCATCTGAAAAGGCTAAAATCAAGCAAGGAACAATTTCAAAGGTACACTGTATTTTATTCAATAGATTACTAAGTCCAGTTCTGTTAAACAAAAGCAGCCTAGTACGAGCAAAATCTGGTAATTTCAATTTAAAATATTTAAACAAGTATTTCTCTAATTACTACCAGGTGCGAACAAGGCTGGTTTTCGCAGACAGTCACATAGTATGTAGTTAAGTATTAGCGCTGTGCACCTACGTACGTACGTACAAAAATTTCATCACCGGTTAATTGGCCATTGGGTGATAATCGGCTAATTGGCACATTCTTACAACAAGGATAATGAGGGATAAATTTTACAGATTTTAAGTGCTAGTTATCATGTAGCTACGTACGTAGCTACTTTTAAACTCAATTTCTTCTTCTCATTTTAGCCTACGTATTCTACGTATATGTACGTACATAGCTAAAAGTTGATACTTGTTTGGGTTTTTACCGATACCAACACTTTGCGATACCACTGGTATCTGTGCCGATACTGCATACCAATCAGGTATCAGTCCATGTCTACTATAGCCTTGAGCCTAATGTGCTGGCATAATTTTGAGAATTATATGTAGGTGGCAATTTTATTGCTAGAATTATAGGATCTTTTTATGTGCATAACTCTGGAATTATGGTTGAGCATAATGCAATTAATCATTGACAAAAGATCATTTTAAAAATTAATGATCCTTTACTCTTTGGACATCAGCAGCTCAGTTTCCGAATAGTTTAATGTGCATTATGGACACTATTTTTACTGACCCAGTAGAATTAAAAAGGAATAATAGCTGATGATTTGAGAATAATGTGTAAAAGTTTTGGGAAGTTAGGGAAGGTAAATTTTCAGGCTCAAGCCTAGTCTACTAACAACTGATAATGTGAGTACTATGTATTTAGCTACATATTTGCAGGCAAACACAGTAACAGAAGTTAGATGCATTAGCTGCAAGTTGAGGATTCGATAAGTGGGCGTATCTGTTGATTACGTTGCTGCATAAGCATTTTGGTATGAAAGCAGGCAGCAGGAGCCTAGCCCTTACAAGCTAGGGGCACTAAGTCAATTACATATAGCAGCCGCTCGCTCCCACTTAGATCTACTTCCTGGTTTACTCATAAACCTATGCCGGTAGTAGAGAACTTAGCTGCTAAGTTGTTGTGGGACTTTAGTCTGATATCCCCAAGTCGTCATCCAAGTAATCGGCCTGACATAGTTTTATTTGACTATCAGAAGAAGCACATTTCATTTGTTGAGGTTTCATGCCCCGCAGATCCTCATGTTATGTCTAAAGAGAATGAGAAGTTACATAAATATTACCCACTGGCTCATGATTTTCGATCCATGTATCAAATGACTGTTGAAATAATTCCTGTTGTGATTGGGCACTCTGGTGTTGTGTCATCTCAATGTCATAACTTCCTACAGCGCATCCCAGGGTTTTGTAATAGTCTCTTGTGCCATCTACTGAAAGCAACTATCCTTGGAACTGTTCACACTTTGCGAACAATTAATTTATGAGTTGTATCTTATGTATGTCTACATGATACTTCTCTTATTTTACTGTACTGTTGTACATGTTTATTGGAATTTCATAATGAGTAGTAGTAGTAGTAGTAGTAGTAGTAGTAGTAGTAGTAGTAGTAGTAGTAGTAGTAGTAGTAGTAGTAGTAGTAGTAGTAGTAGTAGTAGTAGTAGTAGTAGTAGTAGTAGTAGTAGTAGTAGTAGTAGTAGTAGTAGTAGTAGTAGTAGTAGTAGTAGTAGTAGTAGTAGTAGTAGTAGTAGTAGTAGTAGTAGTAGTAGTAGTAGTAGTAGTAGTAGTAGTAGTAGTAGTAGTAGTAGTAGTAGTAGTAGTAGTAGTAGTAGTAGTAGTAGTAGTAGTAGTAGTAGTAGTAGTAGTAGTAGTAGTAGTAGTAGTAGTAGTAGTAGTAGTAGTAGTAGTAGTAGTAGTAGTAGTAGTAGTAGTAGTAGTAGTAGTAGTAGTAGTAGTAGTAGTAGTAGTAGTAGTAGTAGTAGTAGTAGTAGTAGTAGTAGTAGTAGTAGTAGTAGTAGTAGTAGTAGTAGTAGTAGTAGTAGTAGTAGTAGTAGTAGTAGTAGTAGTAGTAGTAGTAGTAGTAGTAGTAGTAGTAGTAGTAGTAGTTATAGTAGTAGTAGTAGTATAGTAGTAGTGGTAGTAGTAATAGTAGTAGTGTTGTAGTGGTAGTAGTAAGTTGCAGTGGTAGTACTAAGTTGCAGTGGTAGTAGTAAGTTGCAGTGGTAGTAGTAAGTTGCAGTGGTAGTACTAAGTTGCAGTGATAGCAGTAAGTTGTAGTGGTAGTAGTAAGTTGCAGTGGTAGTAGTAAGTTGCAGTGGTAGTACTAAGTTGCAGTGGTAGTACTAAGTTGCAGTGGTAGTACTAAGTTGCAGTGGTAGTAGTAAGTTGCAGTGGTAGTAGTAAGTTGTAGTGGTAGTAGTAAGTTGCAGTGGTAGTACTAAGTTGCAGTGGTAGTACTAAGTTGCAGTAGTAGTACTAAGTTGCAGTAGTAGTACTAAGTTGCAGTAGTTGTACTAAGTTGCAGTAGTAGTACTAAGTTGTGGTAGTAGTACTAAGTTGCAGTAGTTGTACTAAGTTGCAATAGTAGTACTAAGTTGCAGTAGTAGTACTACGTAAGTTGCAGTAGTTGTACTAAGTTGCAATAGTTGCAGTAGTAGTACTACGTAAGTTGCAGTAGTTGTACTAAGTTGTAATAATAGTACTAAGTTGCAGTAGTTGTAGTAGTAGCAGTTGTAATAGTAGTACTAAGTTGCAGTAGTTTTAGTAGTAGTACTACGTAAGTTGCAGTAGTAGTACCAAGCAATAATTGTAGTAGTAGTACACTAAGTTATAATGTAATGTAATGTAATTTAAAACTTTACAGTGCACATATGGGGGAGTTAGCTGTATTACATACGTGGCTAGTCACAGATGAATGCACCGATGGTCCACAGACAACCTGTGCCTGTGGTCTATTATAAAATTATAATTATAAATTAATTAAGATTGTTAAAGTTAGTGGTGGCAGGATGTTGATTGCACCTGGAGCAGCCACACAAGAACGAGTAACTACATGCATCGTCAGACCTAAAATTGAGTTCAAAATGAAGTATGATAGCAATTGTTGCTTGATAATCTTGATATCGAGGTTTATATTGATTACAGGGAGTGCATTCCAAATTCGCGGAAGTCTGTTGAAGTAAAAGTTGTTAGAGCTGTTGTTGTTGGATCTAGTATGTCGCAGCTTGTGGCTATTAACTGATCGAGTATCCCCTGAAGTAAAAGAAATGAAATTTTCAATGTTAAATCCTTCATGAGGGGATTTCAAACTCCTAACAAAGAAGATAACATCATTGAGGTCTAGGATGTACATGAGAGGCAGAATCTGGAGTTTTATAAGACGTGATTTATGGTCACTAACATAGTCATTTAGTACGTATTTAGTAGCCCGACGCTGCAATGGTTGCACTATAGCTATAGTATCAATCGCTATACATACATTAAGTTGATGTTTTACCATCTAAAAATGAGGCGCTGTGTAAGTTAAACTACTGCTAATCTACTGCTATTCAGTAGTATTTAATGATGTCACGTGAGCAAAGACTCATCACTAAGGAACACATAGTAATGCATACAAATGTTATTATTCTGTCAAGCTGCCCAATTCCTGCTTTATACTCCTGACCAGTACTTTAGTGATAAAACTTTTTAGAAGTTGTTTTGAGCCAAAATTATTACTGTAGCCAACCTTCTTTTATAAGCTTAATTCACAACCCACACGGCACACCCACTTTTAAAACTGAAGCACTCTGTCTTGTTAGTAATGTACAACTTAATATAAATGCCTTTTACCGTGTAATGAACGGCAAATACAGCATTAGCTTACTCTTCTTTGGCAGTAACTCATGACATGCTTTGTTACTAAGGCCATGCCCATTATTTGTATTGATAGCAAGTGTCATATAAAGAAACTGAAAAGCAGTAAGAGTTGTTTGATTGGCTATTCAGACTTTATTTCATGTAAATGGTTTTTATAGCCTGGCGGCGGACACGCACAAACACACATACTGGCTTCTCGGACAAAACAATTTCAAACCAGGCCGGCCTGTGTGGTTTAATAAGGCCTCCAAATTATAGTTAGCTCCATAACATTATCGTTGTGAAATGTAGACTTGTTGAGGCAAATGTGACATTTAAGAAAGCACTTGGTGTCTAAATGTGATACTTGCACATGATGGAAGGTCATTTATATAATATAATCCTGGAAAAGCATAAGGGTTCAGGATATTCCCTAGTGAGGCTCCTGAGATGACTGCATGCATGACTTTTAAGTTTATTCAAAGAACACAAAACATCCACATCATCAACTGTCTATAAGTGCTAGCTACAGTACCACTTTAATTTGACAATGTAGCTACTAGCTGTGATTTTAAACTCATGCAATGGCTTGCTTTGAGCTTTGTTGCTAGTATCCATTGCAGCTTATCGTACAGGGTGTAGGCCGTTTAGCTAAATGCATGATCGATGTTATATATCATATCACACTATCATATGAAGGGACTGCCTAGTCCCCTAAGCCTGTCTATGTGCTTAACTACTACGTAAGTCTGCTATGCCTATGCCTCTCTAGCCTCCTATATGCCTGCCTAGTCTTCTATACCTTGTAGTAGGTTGTACCAGCTTAATCTATTGATTATAGCCAATGAGTTAGTATATATACTGTAGAGCACTAGCGCTGCTGCAGATGAACTTTCCATACCTATATTCCATTCCTCCTCTTCTGCTGTCTTGTTTCATAAGTTCGCATCATTATTGTTTTGAAGGACACACCCGATTATCGAGTAGCAATGTCCAGCAACCCTGTATAACCTGCTGCTATACTAAGGCTTTAGACACTCTGAAGTAAGTAATTTGTGAATATGCTGACGAGGTAATGGCACTTTTGGTAGTAGTTTACGTGGGTGAGTCATTCCATTCAGTCATTGCGTACATGGGGGAAAAACAACCATACATAACTCTGTGACCATATTGTCCACTGGCTCCCAGTTTGGATTATTTTATTGTTCATTGAATGCTGATTCGTTTGAGCTAAGGTATGTTACTGTATATAGCGTTGAAGCAAATCTACAGTGATCTTATTATTTAACGCAATTGAAAGTGGTGGCTATTTTGGTAGACATTAGTGTCCATCAGGCACTTGCGGAAAAGTACAGCTCTCAAAAAGTGAACTCCATGAAGCCAGAGGACATAGCTTTCCCTTTGTGTAAGTCCAGTGTTGATCGATGCAGAGACCACAGATTAAAATTTGTGACAAGGAAAGAATACAGATGAACAGATAGACAAACAGACAGCTTTTCAGTTTTATATAGTAGAAGATATAGCTACTAGAATGATAAAAAATTAAAAAAATTAATAAAAGGTAAGTAGGGATTGAATTTTGGATTCAGTAGTGCTACAAAAAGTAAGGAAACAAGGAATAAGATTTTGGGACAAGAGAACATTCTGGCATGAGATAATTTATATAAGTTTAATCCCTACTTTTGGCAAATCTGAGCCAAAAGTTGGGATTAAACTTTTATAAATTATCTCATGCCAGAATGTTCTCTTGTCAGAATGTTCTCTTGTCCCAAAATCTTATTCCTTCCGTCAGTGTGTTGCTATTACAGAGTGTAATATTGTCAGTGAGTATCTATAGTGTTTATTGACGTTGTATATTATTATGCACGTTTGATTTTAGTCTCAATACTTCAGGAACGTCAGTTACTGAGTTAGCATCACAAGCCATAGCGAATTTACGTGCATGGCCTTATCGATTAGAGCCTGTACCATGGGCGCTTATCATCTCTAATCGATAGGGCCCGGCTGCACGTAAATTGGATCTGGGGCTTGCAAGACTAGAATGTCAGTATAGCTGTTCACATTAGCCAAACAGGCACTGCATGTAACTAAAGAACCTGTAAACAAGCTACGTACATAGCTAGTACTTAAAATTTTATGTCTGCAGTTGTGAATACTTGTATATCTATATAGCTACAAAGTGTAGCTATCATAAAAAGTAAACAAACTAGCATTTAAAAAATTAAAAATTTGAAAAAGGAGTAGCTATAGGGATTGCAACAAAAAGTAAGGAAACAAGTAGCAAACTAGCTATAATAGTTTGCTAGCCTGAGAGCACCCAAATCTATACAAGATTTAATCTCTACTTTGACTGGCGTATAGCTTCATATTAATTTTAAGCATCATGTGCATAATTATAGCTACGCCTGTCAAAGTAGGGATTAAATCTTGTAGATTTGGGTGCTCTCAGGCTAGCAAACTACGTATTATAGCTAGTTTGCTACTTGTTTTCTTACCAATCCTTATAAATGCTAGTAGTATATACCAATGCCAAAGGTTTACTGATCTGCCTTCACCAAGGCTTGTTTCTTGGGCCTGCACAGAAGATTTAGTACACTAATGGAACTACGTACTGCAATATATTGCTACCACTGCTACTACCAGTACTACTACTACATTCATTATCAATGATTCACATGTACAAATGTACAGACAATAATGAACTATATTGTGCATAAATAAAATACATAAGATGCAGTTCAGTGTCCAATAGAAAGCATTCGTAAAATGTGAACAGTTACAATTATGGCAGTCTTCTGTAAATGACAAAATGTGACTGGATTTTGGAAAACAGTTCCAAATCACACATTTTTATTTCAGTATATTTATCACTGCAATATGAAAAGTATTGCATTCCCAATAATATTTCATAGCACTACAAGGAATTCAATGCTCAAATTACTGAAAGAATGTAAGAAATACTCCGTAAATACATACACACAAGTAGAAATATCATTAAATACATGCAGAAATACACTGGATTTCATGTGTGATTTGGAACTGTCTTCCAAAATCCGGTCACAAATAAACAATCTAGGTAATACTACTACAACTGCTACTACTACTGCAACTTAGTACTACTACTGCAACTTAGTACTACCACTGCAACTTAGTACTACTACTGCAACTTACTACTACCACTGCAACTTAGTACTACCACTGCAGCTTAATACTACCACTGCAGCTTAATACTACCACTGCAACTTACTACTACCACTGCAACTTACTACTACCACTGCAACTTAGTACTACTACTGCAACTTAGTACTACTACTGCAACTTACTACTACCACTGCAACTTACTACTACCACTGCAACTTACTACTACCACTGCAACTTAGTACTACCACTGCAACTTAGTACTACCACTGCAACTTACTACTACCACTACTACCACTACAACTTACTACTACCACTGCAACTTACTACTACCACTGCAACTTACTACTACCACTGCAACTTAGTACTACCACTGCAACTTAGTACTACCACTGCAGCTTAATACTACCACTGCAGCTTAATACTACCACTGCAACTTACTACTACCACTGCAACTTACTACTACCACTGCAACTTAGTACTACTACTGCAACTTAGTACTACTACTGCAACTTACTACTACCACTGCAACTTACTACTACCACTGCAACTTACTACTACCACTGCAACTTAGTACTACCACTGCAACTTAGTACTACCACTGCAACTTACTACTACCACTACTACCACTACAACTTACTACTACCACTGCAACTTACTACTACCACTGCAACTTACTACTACCACTGCAACTTAGTACTACCACTGCAACTTAGTACTACCACTGCAACTTAGTACTACCACTGCAACTTAGTACTACCACTGCAACTTACTACTACCACTGCAACTTACTACTACC
Organism: Nitrosopumilaceae archaeon; assembly: GCA_965207375.1. Classification (GTDB taxonomy): domain Archaea; phylum Thermoproteota; class Nitrososphaeria; order Nitrososphaerales; family Nitrosopumilaceae; genus JAWVZS01. The sequence continues at coordinate 124,629 of CBDBMG010000002.1, forward strand.
ACTGCAACTTACTACTACCACTGCAACTTACTACTACCACTGCAACTTACTACTACCACTGCAACTTAGTACTACCACTGCAACTTAGTACTACCACTGCAGCTTAATACTACCACTGCAACTTACTACTACCACTGCAATTTACTACTACCACTGCAACTTACTACTACCACTGCAACTTACTACTACCACTGCAACTTACTACTACCACTGCAACTTAGTACTATCACTGCAACTTACTACTACCACTGCAACTTACTACTACCACTGCAGCTTAATACTACCACTGCAACTTAGTACTACCACTACAACTGCTACTACTACTGCAACTTAGTACAACCACTGCAACTTAGTACTACCACTGCAACTTAGTACTACCACTGCAACTTAGTACTACCACTGCAACTTAGTACTACCACTGCAACTTAGTACTACCACTGCAACTTAGTACTACCACTGCAACTTAGTACTACTACTGCAACTTACTACTACCACTACAACTTACTACTACCACTGCAACTTACTACTACCACTGCAACACTACTACTACTACTACCACTACTACTACTACTACTACTGAATTTCATGAAATGAATAACATGTACAAGGACAGTACAGGAGAATAAAACTGAGATCATGTTTTACAAACATCAGATAACAGTTAATTAATTTAAATTAATCGTTCGTAAGGTGTGAGAGGTCCCAATAATTACTGCTTTTTGAAGATGAGCAAATAGTCTCAAAGAAAACTCTGGGATCTTCTTAAGATAGTTCAGACATCTTGATGACACTATACCTGTGCATCCCAACACCACAGGGATAATAATTACTGGCATGCCATACATTTGCTGAAAATCACTTGCCAGATCACGATACTTTAACGACTTCTCCTCTTCTTTTAAGAGAACATTAATATCAGCAGGACACGATACTTCTATGAAATAAATTTGCTTCCTTTGATAGTCAAACAACACAATATCAGGACGATTACTACTATGATTATGAACAGTATGTAGACTAAAATCCCATAGGATCTTTGCAACAGATGATTCAAGCACTGGTGGTGGTCTATGAGAGCACCAAGATTGACTAACTGTTGGAAATGAATACACCTTCATCTGGTGCCAGTGCACCACCATAGCAACCAAATTATGACGATGAAGGTAGGCAGTTGAGACACTACTACTACTACTACTACTACTACTACTACTACTACTACTACTACTACTACTACTACTACTACTACTACTACTACTACTACTACTACTACTACTACTACTACTACTACTACTACTACTACTACTACTACTAAATTTTCATAAATGATTCGCATGTACAACAGTACAGTAAAATAAGAACTATGACATGTACAATTACATAAGAAATAGTTCATTGGTGAATGGGTATTGTTCTCAATACTTGTGAGGTCCCAATCAGCACAGCTTTCTGTAAGTGGCCAAACAGTTTCAGTGTGAACCCTGGGATTTTCTTTAAAAACTGTAAGCAATGAGAGGAAACCACGCCCGTACATCCCAGAACAACTGGGATAATGGTAACCGGCATATTATACATTTGATGGAAATCTGCTGCCAGGGAGCAATACTTATTAATCTTTTCATCCTCTTTAGTTGAAACATTAATATCTGCTGGGCAAGAAATCTCAATAAAGAATATCTCTTGCTGGTGAAAATCATAAAGCACAATGTCAGGACGATTACTTGGATGGTTATGAGTTGTAATCAATCTGAAATCCCATAAAATCTTGGCAATGGAAGATTCAATCACTGGCGGAGGCTTATGACTATACCATGATCTGCTGCACGACTGAAAAGAGTAAAACCTCATCAAGTGCCAATGAATCACAGCAGCAACCAAATTGTGGCGGTGCAGATATGCTGTAGTGGCAAGTATGGGGCAGGCTGCCAAAAGGTGCACTATTGTCTCCTCAGATGTACCACATATTCTACACATAAATGAGGGAATAGATTTGTGCATCACCTTGGCCTCAATTACTCTAGTTGCAAGGACTTGATCCTGCACGGCCAATACAATAGATTCTGTTCAGTAGATTCTGTTCTACTACTACTACTACTACTTTTCATCATAAGATTCACATGTACAATCAGGCATGTACAGTAATAAAGAGCAATATCATGTAAACAATACATAAGATAAAGCTCAACCAGTTAAATTAAGAGTTCGTAAGGTGTGAACACTCCCTATCAGTGCTGCCTTCTGAAGCATGGTAAAAAGTCTATCAGAGAATCCTGGGAGCTTACGTAAATGAGTGATACAATCAGCAGATACAACACCTGTGCATCCCAACACCACTGGCACAAACTGGACAGGCATCTCATACATCAAACGGAAGTCCAGAGCCAGTGGGCAATACTTACGGAGCTTCTCTCGTTCTTTAGATGGTACATTAATATCAGCTGGGCATGACACTTCAATAAACTGTATTAATTGTTTGGAGTAATCAAAAACAACAATATCAGGACGGTTACTTAAATGATGGTGGTCAGATTGTAAACTGAAGTCCCATAGAATCTTCACTTGAGAAGTTTCAACCACGGGTAGAGGCTTGTGTGTGAACCATGATTTAGAGTTTGGAGGAATAGAGTATTCTTTTAACAGATGCCAGTGAAGAGCACCAGCAACAAGATTATGGCGGTACAAATATGTGGAAGCAGCAAGCATTGGACAGGCAGCCAATAAATGAACAATGGTTTCCTCGGATTGGCCACATACCCTACATAACACTGATGGCACAGACTTATGCATGATCTTAGCCTCAATCACTCTGGTGGCAATGACCTGATCCTGAATCGCAAAAACAGTAGATTCCGTTTCAGAATGAATGTGAGATTTCAGCCAACAAAGGCTCCTGGATTTATCAATTAAACAATCATTTAAAAGGGAATAAAAGCGACCATGCAGAGGCTTGGAAGTAAGAGATGACAACAGTTGGTCGCGCTGCTTCCTACAAATTGCACCCTTAAGAGAGGCAAAATCACAACTTTGCAAATCAGCTTCAATTGACAATGCAGCACAATAATCATTGGCCCTAGTAAACACAGAAGACCGAGCTGGCACGAGACTATCCAACTCATAACACAGTCGAACCAGGGAATCAGAAGAGGTGGCAATATGATGGGCCATAGCAACCAACCGCCTATAAAATAGGTTCTCAACATTAATCAAGCCAATACCCCCAGCAGATCGAGGCAAATATAGACGTTCCACAGCACTACGCGGATGGTGGTTGCAGGTTGCTGTAAGGGTCTTCCTGGTACTCACATCAAATTGCTCTATTTCTTTCTTTGTCCAGGGGACAATTCCACACCCATATGATAAGAGTGGAACACAAAATGAATTGGTTGCCCTGGTCTTACGGGGCCCACTGAGAAGTGAATTCCACACTAAACGTAATCGACGATGGTAGGAGTCCACAATAAGCTTTTTGCTCTTCACACAAACCAGTCCCTCTGCTTCAAAAAAGCCTAAGTACTTGTATGTCTCGCCAACATTCAACCGACGTATGCTAGAGCCATCAGGGAGGGGTATGTCATCAGAAGATACAACTTTACCTCTTGACACTAAACACCTTGCACACTTGTCAAGCCCAAAACTAAGGCGAACATCACACGAAAACATGTGAACAGTACGGAGCAAGGTATTCAGCTGTGTATCAGACTTAGCAAAAAGCTTCAAGTCATCCATGTAAAGCATATGATTAATTTGCCTATCTGATGTTGCCTGGTAACCACTCATTGGATGTAACAACATACTCAGTGGGTTGAGTGCCAGGCAAAACAACAAAGGGCTGAGTGTGTCAACTTGGAAAATTCCACATCTGATAGAAACATCAGCCAATTTGACTGGATCACATTTTGGCATCCCAAGATACAAGGTGGTACTCCACAATCCAAGTAAACACTCAACACACTGTACAACAGTAGGATGAGTGGACAATTTTTGAGTTACGAAGTATCATAACTCAAAAGATAACTAGAAAACTGTAAGCAAAACACGAAAGGGAGACTGACCAGCAGCGAAGTCAGCACCTCACGCCACGATCACGTGATCCTACTACTACTACTACTACTACTACTACTACTACTACTACTACTACTACTACTACTACTACTACTACTACTACTACTACTAATGTAATGATGCTAGTAATGTGACTACTATAGCTACTAACTAGCATATAGCCAATTATGCTATTTAGTACTCATGCATCACATGTGAGTTTATTATATAGTGTCTGTATTTATAAATACCATGAATTCATATTTCATGAGTTTTATATGAAGAAGCGACCGAACGTTGTGACTCAATATATAAGTGGGCGTGTCTTTCATGCAGCATAGCTGTGAAAGAAGATAGCATGCAGGAGCAGGAAGGCAACAGATATAGACAACTACAGTTCATCTGCAGTGCTAGCATTATTAGTGCTGAGCGATAATAAAAATTTTACTATCACGATAGTTGCAGAGCAACTATTCCGATAGTGAAAACTATCCCGATAGTTAATGAAGGGGTACATTTTACTTGCCATTTGTACCAAAGTATTATAATAGTGCCATCAATATAGTAATGTATATGTTATTATTACACCAAAAAGCCTTGAAAGTAAACTAGTCAGCTTACACGAGGAGATGGAACTTGTTTGAACATCTTCAAGTGTAAGCATCTTTAAGTATAAACATCTGTATAAAGTTTAACTTTACTGTTTGGATATGTTACCATCCATAAAACCACCAAAAATTTAATTAAAAACTATCACGATAGTTATTTAGTAAAATATCCCAATGTCAATAGTAATTTACTATCGCGATATATCGCACTATCGATACTATCGCTCAGCCCTAAGCATTATAGCTACATAGTACATAGCTCAATTGGCTAATCAACAGATCAACCTATTATATGCTGTTACAAGTTGGTACAACCTACATACTACAAGATGTTAAATAAACTTAGCATAAACAGACAAAGTGTTACAAATTAATTTACAAGGTGTTATAAGTAAACGTTGCTACGTAGCTTGCTACACAGGGAACTATGTATACATACACAGAGTTTTACTAGATAAACTAAAGTAGCTAGCTACGTATAGAGAAGCTATAGGTAGGCACGTAACTAAGACAGCTAGCTATATAGGTAGCTACAGGCATAAACAACAGGGTCATCAAATAATGGAATTTCTTGTAGTACTGATAACTGTTTTGATAAATTCTTCCCTAATCTTCTCTGCTTAGCTGTAATTGCAACCCTTCCACGCTGCATGTGTATTCTCGGTTCCTTCTCGACCTCTGCTCCTGCTCTTCTAGTGACTCTCTATCTCTTCTGGTGGTATACCGATTTTAGTAGTTAATAACGGTCTCATTATCATACCAGTATTGTTTTTCTTGACACCAAAATACCAATTCAAAAGTTTAAAGAGTGCGCATGTATCAACAAAAGTGGCGGATAGCCGGGAAGAGGAGGATGCAGTGAACGATGATGTGGTTAAAAGAAAAAGAAATACAAAGTCTTGTACTTAGGAACATTTCAGTCCTAAAACTACTGAAGATGGAAAGCCAGTTGAAGATGGTAGTGCTGCTTGCCATTACTGCAAGCAAACTGTAATAGTGCGCAATGATAGTTTTCACACCTTTGTACGCAGCACCCAGAGAAGTATGTAGTTGCAGTGAAAGCAAAGAAGAAAGCTGAACATTTAAGGAGAACAGACAAGTTTTCCAAAGTCTCTTCAAGTAGTAGTACCCAGAGTTCAATCAATGAATCATTCCCTCAAATGAAAAAGTATGATAAAAGAGCAAACAGTGGCAGAAGCTTAGTATTTAGCAAAGGATATGATACCATTATACAGTATTAAAAAACCTGAATTTAAAGAGTTGGTTAGCATTTTTGATAAACCATACGAACTTCCTTCCAGGAAGTAGCTATTACTCTCAGGTTGCTATTCCATCATTATACACCAACACCAGGGATAAAGTAGCCGAATAAATCAGCCATTTGGGATATTAATCAGCAACTACAGATTTGTGGTCAAGTGAAGGAATGAAGTCTTATTTGTCATACACCATTCACTACATTGACAATTGGGAAATGAAATCAAGGTGTCTCCAAACAATGTTTATGCCTCAAGATCACACAGGAGAAAACTTAGCTGATGCTATGAGAAGCACACTAGAAACATGGGGATTAGAGGAAGGAAAGCAAATATGCTTAACAACTGATAGTGGACATGGTGAATGCTGTGTCAAGGCTGAGATTGTCTTGCTTGGCCACAACCTTCACCTTGCTATAACCAACTTTAGAGTGTGATGACAGATGCTCACGAGCTCTAGGACTTTCAAGGAAGATAGTGAGTGCTTTCGCGATGTCATGGAAGAAGAGACGTGACCTTGCAAAGGCACAATTAGATCATGACTTGCATGCTCTCTCACACATTGATTGCAGATTGTCCAACTAGGTGGTGGTCAGCTCACAAAATGGTGGCTAACATTCTTGAGCAGATTACAGCTATTCACCTGGTATTAAGTGCTGACCACAAACATTCTCATTTGTTACCAACTTGGTAGGACACTGAAGTTCTTGAAGTCATCAATGATGTGTTGTATCCATTGGCAGATTTGACTGATCTTTGTCACTTAACACGTAATCTACACCATTAATTCTGCAGTGGCACGAACCATTACATGCATTTCTATGGAAACACAGTAATTGATGCCAACTGCATACGGAGAATAACACTGGAAGCACGTGTAAGGTATCCGCTTTACATCGTAGTTTATAGTATAACTACGTATGTAGGTGTCCATTACACAGCCAACTCACTAGTTTGGAGCTCGCCCCAATGAACTCGTATTTCAAAACTCAATCATCTAAACCTACGTATGTATAGCTAGCAATCTACGTACGTACTAGTATCATTTGCAGCCAACCAAACGTAACTATGTACTTATATTTTGTAGTGGGCTAGCATTAGCCTCGATGGGGTACCACCTATGCACTTCTAGAATGCATTTGTAACTATCGCGATTACCAAAGTATCACGTCCTACGACAGCTTAGGCTTCCACAAAGCAATGATGGGATCATGGCTAAGCGGGATCACCAACTCGCCAATCCAAAGACAAGGAAGCATATAGTCACAGCAAGGAGCACTGTGTGTGCTCGAGGTACACTAGAGTAAAACATGTGCACTCGTTACCTTAACTTGTATAGCTGAACTCTATCATAGCTATGTAGTATTCACATTATCATCCTTAATCCTTTTACTAAAATATGGAAAACTTTAATGGCTTCATAATGATGTATGCCTCATAACTGTTTATAGTAAGCTCTACTGTTACCGTATATTAAAACCCACAATCACTTTGTACATGTTGCAGTATATATAAGAGATGAAATTAAAGTTCAACAAAGGAATCGTAACTCTATTTAGAGTACGTACTTTTTGCTCTATCCAGAGAGGCTTAATATATTAGGGTTGAAATCAGGTCATATGAAACTGAAGTGAAGAAATGTCATCAAGTTAATGTGTTACATTTCATCAAGTCTTACCATCTAAAAACCATGTGAACTCTAGATCTGTATGGCTATCTTCTGTGTAACTAATATTAACTGTACTGGTTACCCTCCCATATTTTCATGAAGAGAAAGAAAACCATACTAACTCTTATTTAAATTACCGTATAGCGTAAATTATTGATGACGGAAAATTTTGACGAATTTGACGAATTGTAAGTGATTCGTCAAAATTTCATTCATCAATGTTCTCACGTGCCTCAGAAAATGGCGTTACTTTAGAATTAGAATTTTTACAAACGCCATGCATTCATCAATTTTTTACCCGTCAATTACATCTTGAAAAGCGATTCGTCAAAATTTTCCACCGCCAATAATTTACGCTATACGGTACGTATGTAATGGATTTTGTAATGGTGCATATTAATTAGAGATATTGTATAAAAGCACATGATTGTACAATTTTATTCAGTCTATGATAAATAAAGACTTGAAGAGTGTAGCGACCTTCTCTCTCTGTGACACATACATAGCTATCTCCCCAGCACTTGCTCCTACGTACCGGTACTACTATAGTGAGTGTTTCCCACACTCCAAAGGTTTCAAAATGATACGTATTATAACTTGTAGCTTTAATAATGAGCTCTACTGTTATAGTAATGATAATAATTAAAACCCACAATCACTTAAAATCCACAGTGTGCTATATATTATCCACAGTGTGCTATATTATCCACAGTGTGCTATATTATCCACAGTGTGCTATATTATCCACAGTGTGCTATATTATCCACAGTGTGCTATATTATCCACAGTGTGCTATATTATCCACACTATATTATCCACAGTGTGCTATATTATCCACACTATATTATCCACAGTGTGCTATATGTGACCGGGCCTGCGAAAATCAACCATCTGGTTGCATAAAAATTGCCTCATTTTTTCAACTTTGCGCTTTCATAACTCATGATCCTTTTAAAACAACAACACAGATTTTTTACCACACATGCAGCATTTAATGGAGAATCTTTTAAAACTTACAGAATGCTGATATTTGATTCAGAACTAGAGATATTCATTGTTATGTAACCAGGTGTAATTTGCGCTCACATGGTTGATTTTCGCAGGCCCGGTCACATATTATCCACAGTGTGCTATATTATCCACAGTGTGCTATATTATCCACAGTGTGCTATATTATCCACAGTGTGCTATATTATCCACAGTGTGCTATATTATCCACAGTGTGCTATATTATCCGCAGTGTGCTATATTATCCACAGTGTGCTATATTATCCACAGTGTGCTATATTATCCACAGTGTGCTATATTATCCACAGTGTGCTATATTATCCGCAGTGTGCTATATTATCCACAGTGTGCTATATTATCCACAGTGTGCTATATTATCCACAGTGTGCTATATTATCCGCAGTGTGCTATATTATCCACAGTGTGCTATATTATCCACAGTGTGCTATATTATCCACAGTGTGCTATATTATCCACAGTGTGCTATATTATCCACAGTGTGCTATATTATCCACAGTGTGCTATATTATCCGCAGTGTGCTATATTATCCACAGTGTGCTATATTATCCGCAGTGTGCTATATCATCCGCACTATATTATCCCCTTGATCATAATACAGTACTGTTCTATAATTTCCCTTTCATCATAACAATTGTGCCACAACCCACAGACAGCATTCTTGTCAGGAGGTAATTGTTTGTTAACACCTACCCATGTTAACACTTACACAAATATGTGCATGGACCTGTAATGTTGTTCTCCCAAGATTTGACAGGTGCCTCCTACTTTTTAGTGCGTATTCAAAACTATCACAATCGCCAAAGTATCATAATCCGCGAAGGAGAATTAATAATTTAGGCTTCCACAAAGTGATGATGGATGGCTAAGCGGGACCACCTACTCACCAATCCAAAGACAAGAAAGAACAAACTTGCAGCAAGGAGCGCCGTGTGTGCTTGTGAATCACTCACAAGGCAAGTCAGAGGTCACATGAATAAAACATGTGCACTTGTTACCTAGCAGCTGTAGCTATGTACGTAGTATTTACATTATCATCCTAGCCTAGTTGTTAGGCTTCAACCACTAACGATAATTTAGATAAATCGATTATCGAGATAATAAGTTCATTATCGTGATAAAGATAATAATTTTATTATCGTGATAATAGTAAATTTCCGGATACTATTGTATACTACATGAAACATACAAATACGTTAGTACACAGAGCAATTTTGGAATCAAAATATATGCATAATACCCTATCATAATTTATCGTGATAACTATAGTTTATTGAGATAATTTTGTAGTGCATTATCGGCATTATCGAGATATAGGTTTTTCCATTATCGCACAGCCCTAATGGTTAAAAATTTTAACTTGCCATATCTCCCCAGCGCTAGTTCCTATATACATACTATAGTGAAGTGTTTCCCACACTCCAAGGGCTTCATAATGATATTACAACCCATAGCTTTTATAGTGAGCTCTACTGTTATAGTTAATGATGAAAAATTATAATCCACAATCACTTTGTACATGATGCAGTATATAAGAGATGAAATTAAAGTTCAATAAACAGGATTTGTAACTTCATCAATACATGTCTAATGAAATTTTTGGAAAGTCCCTCTATCCAGAGAGGCTTGTTATAAACAAGCAGATGTACCATCATTAAGTATGGTAGTACTTAATAGTAGGGATTGGTAAGAAATTGTACGGCTTCGGGAAATTTCGTGCTTTAAAAATCAACCTTGCAATAGGCTTTACCCGAAAAAACCAGCTGGAATGCATTGGTAAGGCTGGAATGATGCTGTACCTTGGTTAAACGAAACGACAAGTCGAATATTTTGACCTACAGCCAACTTTGAAAATTTCAAAATTCAACTGTATTTCGTCTGCCAGCCTGCCTGCCGTAAGACCAGGTTGCGCTAGGTGTAGGGCTCCAGAAATTTCACACAATAAAGGTAATGGCGGCGGATTAACGAAAATGTTATTCCGAAGACGATTTACCCACTGCGCCATGGCGATTCCCTTTATCCTTCATTCCTTTCCTTGTTCTTTATGTATTCCTTAGCAAGGTGTGAATGTCACCGAAGGTGACGATAGCCTGTAACGGCTTCTGCTTATTGCGTCACACAAAAACCCGGCTTGCACGTGATATCGAGTGTACTTGCGTGTACTTTATTACTTAATCGCATAGCTTGTATATATTTTGCCGTTAGTAGCCGTGCAATTATTCTCTAATTGCACAGCAATATTCAGTAATTGCACAGTAATATTCAGTAATTGCATGGTAAAATAGCCAACCAAAATTCACTATGCTGGAAGCCGTTTAAGTGCAACAAGCAATGATGCAATAAACAGCGAATGAAATTGCATAGCACTGGGGATTCATAGTAACCGACTTGCATGGCAACAAAGTAATGATTACAGGCGCAATGAATACTCCATAGTTTGTAGAAGAATTTCTCAATGTTAACGTCTTAGGAGTCAATTCTGAACGCGGAACTGCTAAAACAAGCGATACGGAAGGAATAAGATTTGCGACCGTGCCTCAGATTGGAATGAGCGGCGTGCCTCAGGTTAGAGTGGGCGTCGTAGGCCGTGCAATGCGATTAATAGGCAATCACACGCATTTTCGTGCAATTCAAGAATAATTGTACACGTAACAGTCAAATTGCACTCGGCTTCGCCTCGTGCAATTACTTGACTGTTACTGGTAAAATTATTCTCGAATTGCACTCAAATGTGTGTGATTACCTATTCTTATTACATCGTGAACTTCGAGATTATAGCCTTGGACAAATAGCTTTTGCTGTTTTTCGAGCGTTATTTGCTATCACACAGCTGCTTTGCCATGTCAGCGCATTGTTAACAAGCGCCTGTAAACAAGCATAATTATTACGTAAGCGCTAGTAAAATTTTGTGCGCCTGCTGAAAGATTAATATGAATGCTTAGCATGTATAAAAAGTAAACAAACTAGAATGATAAAAAATTAAAAAATTAAAAGGTAAGTAGGGATTGAATTTTGGATTCAATAGTGCTACAAAAAGTAAGGAAACAAGGAATAAGATTTTGGGACGAGAGAACATTCTGGCATGAGATAATTTATAAAAGTTTATCCCTACTTTTGGTTCACTTCAGGTTTGCCAAAAGTAGGGATTAAACTTTTATAAATTATCTCATGCCAGAATGTTCTCTCGTCCCAAAATCTTATTCCTTGTTTCCCTACTTTTTGTAGCACTATTGAATCCAAAATTCAATCCCTACTTACCTTTTAAATTTTTAATTTTTTATCATTCTAGTACCGTATATTGCAAATTGTTCGAGGTGGAAAAGTTTCGCGGTTGCAGAACTCAACTGTAATTCGCTGGAAAACATTCGCGGTTGGCCCTTCTCGAGCGACTAATTTATCGCAATTTTGATTGCTCCAACTTGAAAGGAAGGTTTTGCCGAGCGATGGAGTTGAAATAACCAATCAACAACAATATTATTCATCTTCTGTCTCACATGTGACCTCACGTGTATATCAGCATGACCACAAGCTCGACCACGAGTGCGGTTGATGAATTTGAACGAGTAGTTGCGTCCGAGGATATGTATACCAAGACACATGGACACCAGTTATTAGTGAATTAACAACTTGTGTGTAGAAGAGAAGACAGCAATCCTTTCTTGTACGATTTAAAATATTTGTACAACGCCATTTTACAACTTATTATCAAAAGGAAATTATTTCACTGGAAAAGTTTCGCGGTTACCAACTATTCCGCGAAAACCGCGAAACTTTTCCACCTCGAACAATTTGCAATATACGGTATTATATGACTTGGTTAAATGCCATAGCAACTATTAGTCGTCTTTGCAAAATGACAGTATTCACTAGTCAAGTGCAGCTACTATCTGAGGGCGGCATTCATTGTAATGTAACAATCGAAAACCAGGCAGTTTTATGGTACAAACAATTCTATTCTCTGTACTGATTCAAATAGAAGCCGCGGTGTTTATTCAAGGGAAGTCACAAGGTAATTCAGAGGTACACATGAGTAAAGTTTATGCACTCGTTACCTTACAGCTGAGCTCTACTAGTATTCACATTATCATCCTAGCCTATTTGATAGGCTTCAACCACTAATTTGTATGGTAATCCTTATGGAAACCTTTTAACCTCTCATATCTCTCCAGCACTTCCTCCTACATACTATAATGAAGTGTTTCCATTCACTCCAAGGGCTTCATAATGATACCGTACTCGTACAAATTTTCGAGGGACGTATATTTCGCGGATGCCACAAATTCAGCATTTTCGCGATTTTATTTTCGAGGACCACCGGATTTTGTATTGGTAGATTATGTGCGCACTATTATAAAATATAAATTTTCGAGGACTTAATTTTCGTGAACCACACGTTATCCGCGAAAACAGCGAAATTTACGTCCCTCGAAAATTTGTACGAGTACGGTATTACAATCCATAGCTTTTATAGTGATAAAAATTAAAACCCACAATCACTTTGTACATGATGCAGTTTATAAAAGATAAAATTAACATTCAGCAAATGATTATTGTGATCGTAAAATTTTTGGAAAGTCCCTCTATCCAGAGAGGCTTATTATAAACAAGCAGATGTACTGTATGGACTTGGTTAAATGCAATGGCGACCATTAGTCATCTTTGCAAAGTGATAGTGGCCACTAGTCAAGGGCAGTTACTATTCAAGGGCGGCGTTCATTGCAATGTAACAATCAAAAACCAGGCAGTTTACGGTAAATACAATTCTATTCATTATATATAACTCTAAACTACTCGGTACCTTCATAACAGATGTAATATTTTTAGTAAATCGAGCTCCCTCGCAATCTACGTAATTGTCTGCATATGCGCATTGTAAGTGAACTGTCTTTAAAATGATTATTAAAATAGCGACTATTTTTCCTGAACTGATTCAAATTGAAGCTGCGGTGTTTATTCAAGGGGGGCATTTCTTATCTAGTACTTCAATAATCAGCAGCAACTATTCGAGGGCGGCAACCATTAAAGGTGCAGAGTTTAACCAAGTAAATATGGTACCTGTGGGTGTAGGCCTAGTTAGTCTCTTATGCTTAGCTGTCTCCTACGTATATATCTACCTAGTCTTGTATGCCTATGTATTTCATTATTTATGGTACACTATAGAGGTGTAATGATACACAATTTGGGTGTATCGATATATTGCCGCTTTTGTATCACGATACAGCGATATATTGTACAATACAGTTGAATGTGAATTAGCTGATTTTTAGAACTTGTAGTGGAACACTCATGAATAACATTATACACCACACTTACTCTCTTGCATCATGCATTATATATTATTTAGTTAACTATACACAATAACTGTAACAGATGTTTCATTGTTCTGTATGCTCTTGTATTATTGAATCCCTCAACAATGGTGACCCTGACAAACTAACTGACCGTTATGGACGAACACGCCGAACAACCACGCTTGTCAGCAGTTTCTATCAAGCTCCCTGTTTTCTGGCCATCAGATCCACAACTATGGTTCGCTCAAGTGCAAGCACAATTCTCCACGCGTGGAATCACCAATCAGAAAACAATGTTTGATCATGTGATAGCTTCGTTGTCACCAGAATTCGCGGCAGAAGTTCGTGATCTTATTCTCACGCCACCGGGAGAAACACCTTACGATGTTCTTAAAGCACAGCTGATTAAGAGAACTGCAGCTTCCGAACAAAGACGTTTACAGCAGTTATTCAGTGCCGAAGAGTTAGGCGATCGTAAGCCCACTCAGCTACTCCGCCGCCTGCAACAGCTGGTAGGCGATACTCCTGACGCCGATGGAGCTTTCCTTCGAGAACTATTTTTGCAACACTTACCAAACAACGTTAGAATGGTTCTAGCATCTACTCGTGGTGACACATCCATCGACGAGCTCGCACAATTAGCCGACAAAATAATCGAAGTCGCCATCCTGCAAGTAGCCAGCGTCTCTACTCAACCAAGCTCCTCTGACATAGAAAGTTTACATGCCGAGATCGTCTCCCTCAAGCAACAGCTTAAGACTCTGCAACATACTCCTCGCCGTGGTCGTTCGCCACACCGCCGTTCTACCAGCCCAGCTCCGCCTCCTCAGCAATTTTCCGATACAGTCTGCTGGTATCACAGGACTTTTGGCAACGCTGCTCGCAAGTGTACACCACCGTGTTCTCGCCAGGGAAACGAGACGGCCAGCCACTGATGGCGACCAGTGTCACTGGCCAACAACCTAGTCGCCTATTTTATGTTACAGACTCTGTTACAGGCTTACGCTTCCTTGTGGATACAGGAGCAGAAATCAGTGTTATCCCACCCTCTGCTACTGGCCGCAAACACCATAAGGGTAGTCTTAGTCTACAGGCAGTTAATAGCACGCCAATAGCGACATATGGTACACAACTACTTACTTTAAACATTGGACTGCGTCGTAAGTTTCAATGGATTTTTATCATTGCAGATGTCAAAAATCCAATACTCGGAGCTGACTTCTTGAGACATTACAGCCTTTTAGTTGACCTAAACCACAATAGACTGGTTGATGGACTCACTTAATTAAAAGTTCAAGGTATCTCAACGCTAGCTTACTCACCTAGTCCAACACTGTTGCCCAAGCAACCTACAACAGAATTTGATGCAATTCTATCTGCTTATCCTGACATAGTTCAACCTTGCAACACCGACTCTCCTGTGAAACACCAAGTCACACATCACATCAACACAGTGGGACCACCGGTGTATTCCCGTCCTCGCAGACTGTCACCTGAACGTTTGAAAGCTGCACGTCAGGAATTTGACCATATGCTACAGCTAGGCATCATCGTCCCTCAGCTAGCAGTTGGGCCTCACCACTACACATGGTTCCCAAGAAGTCTGGTGATTGGCATCCATGCGGAGATTACAGAGCTCTCAACCACATCACAGTGCCAGACCGTTACCCAGTTCCACATATACAAGACTTCACTACTACATTACAAGGCTGTACAATCTTTTCCAAGATCGATTTAGTGAGAGCTTACCACCAGATCCCAGTCGAACCAACTTCTATCCCAAAAACTGCTATCACTACCCCTTTTGGGTTATTTGAATTTGTCCGTATGCCATTCGGCTTAAGAAATGCTGCCCAGACATTTCAGAGATTCATTGACGAAGTTTTACGTGACTTACACTTCTCTTACGCTTACATTGACGATGTACTGATTGCAAGTTCCAACCCACAGGAACACAAGCAACATCTGAAACAAGTTTTTGACCGTTTCAAACAATTTGGTGTAATTGTCAATCCTACCAAGTGTCAATTTGGTGTAAGTGAGCTAACATTTCTAGGCCATTCTCTTAACAGTCAAGGCATACGTCCATTATAAGACAAAATCAAAGTTATACAAGAGTTTCCACAACCTCCCACACGACGCAAGTTGCGCGAGTTCTTAGGACTTGTCAACTTTTACTATCGTTTCATTCCTCACTGTGCTGACATCCTACAACCGCTTCATACTTTACTAGCATCTGCGCACAACAACCACAACATCTTACAGTGGAATGAAGAATCCGTACAAGCTTTTTCAAAGATCACACAAGCCATTGCTGATGTTTCCCTCCTTTCTCACCCCTATACTGACGTACCTACAAACATCATGACAGATGCTTCAGACACAGCAGCGGGAGCAGTACTATAGCAACACATCAACAATGAATGGCGACCCATTGGTCAAAGAAACTAAAGCCAGCAGAGACGAGGTACAGTACTTTTGATCGTGAACTGTTAGCAATATACTTAGCAATTAAGCATTTTCAACATTTTGTCGAAGGTCGTCAATTTCATGTGATAACAGACCATAAGCCACTGACATTTGCATTTACTACCCAGTCAAGTAAACTGACACCACGCCAGATCCGTCATCTCGATTTTATCTCACAGTTTACTACGGATGTCCGGCACATCAAAGGCAGTGACAATGCTGTAGCAGATGCATTGTTTCGCATTGAAGCCAATGCTTTACATTTTGATTCTGCAGATGCTGTAGTTCCTCCGACCGTTGACTTCAAAGACATTGCTGCTGCTCAACAACATGACACTGAACTTCAACAATTGCAATCATCCTCTACATCATTACAATTACAATCTGTTCCATTACCAACATCAAACATTACTTTAGTGTGTGATATGTCTACTGGTGTTCCAAGACCATACATACCAAGTGAGTTACGTCGTACTGTTTTTGATGCATTACACTCACTGTCACATCCTGGTGTTCGGGCAACACAACGCCTTATAACAGCACGTTACGTTTGGCCCAAAATTAAGAGTGACACACGTAAGTGGGCACAAACCTGTTTGAAATGTCAACAATCTAAAGTACACAAACACACCGTGACACCTCGTGGCACATTCACAACACCAGATGCTAGGTTTGACAACATACATATTGACATTGTCGGTCCACTGTCACCTTCCAATGGATATATGTATATTCTGACTTGTATTGACCGTTTCACACGTTGGCCTGAAGCAATCCCTATCAGAGATATGACAGCAGAGACAGTAGCCCAAGCTTTCCTTAGTGGCTGGATTGCTAGATTTGGTATACCATCTACAATAACCACAGACCGTGGTAGGCAATTTGAGTCTACACTTTGGCAAGAACTAATGAAGTTACTTGGATCCAAACGTATTCGGACCACATCTTATCATCCCATCGCCAATGGTATAATAGAATGTTTTCATCGCCAACTCAAGGCTTCCCTCGAGTGTAGCTCCAACTCGATCAAGTGGACAGACTCCTTACCCGTTAGTACTCTTGGGTATTCGTACCGCTGTAAAAGATGACATCCAATGTACTACAGCAGAACTTGTTTATGGCACTACATACGTTTACCTGCAGAATTTTTCGATACTACTACCACCCCCCCCCCCCACTGACGATCCAACCAAGTATGTTACCAGACTTAAGGTTACCATGAATCAGCTGAAGCCGCCACCAGTTCGTCAACAGCTCCAGCACAAGTCACATGTGAGTAATGCACTGTCACACTGTACGCATGTTTTTATTAGAAATGACAAAGTGAGAAAGCCATTGCAACCACCATATGATGGCCGATTCAAGGTGCTTCATCGTGATAACAAGCATTTTACATTACAACTGAAAAATCGCACCGATGTTGTTTCTCTTGATCGTTTCAAGCCAGCTCATATAGACAATTCCACACCGCTACCTGATCAGTCTACAACTCCTCACTCAACAGCTTCCCCAGTACCTGCTACATCCACACCAAGCCGAGTTACTCGTTCAGGTCGTCATGTCCGTTGGCCAAGACATCTTACATAACACCTTCACTGGGGGGGAGTATTGTAGTGGAACACTCATGAATAACATTATACACCACACTTACTCTCTTGCATCATGCATTATATATAATTTAGTTAACTATACACAATAACTGTAACAGATGTTTCATTGTTCTGTATGGTCTTGTATTGTTGTCTTTGTATCATACAATCAGTTGAACGTTAAATCCCTCAACAAACTTTTCCCAAAAATTATTAGCACTAAATAGTTGCAGAGCTGTAAAACTGGTAATCATAATCAGGGTTTCTTTCAGGATTTTGCCCAAGGGGGGGCAAAATGACGTATTATAGCATGGTGGGGGGGGCAAAGACCTAAGTGTACCAGGTGTTGATTTACAATGCACATGTCATGTTTTCAATACAGGTATCCTCACTGTGCCATACAGGCATCATTTACACCTGTATTGACCTGTTGTATATTGTACTTTACACCTGTATTGCCATTTACACCTGTATTGTACAAAACAGGTGTCAATTTATACCTGTATTGTACACTAACAATTAGATTACATCTAGGCAGTAGTACATAAAGGCATGCACAAACAAACGTTTCATTCAATCTTTCATTCAAGGGGGGGCAAGCCAGAGCCAAGGGGGGCAAGCCAGAGCCAAGGGGGGCAAGCCAGAGCCAAGGGGGGGCCAATGCTCCCCCCTGCCCCCCCTTGAAAGAAACCCTGATAATATACAACTACAGCATCAGTCATAAAATACTGTATGTATAAGTAAGTATATAGTTTTGACGTGATACATTGATATATCACGATATTCAATATATCAATACGACCTAAATGTGTATCGATACAGTATCACTGCTTATAAGTTATCACGATATGGCAATATATTGTTACATCTCTAGTACACTATAAAATCTAGTCAAAAATTTTTTCCACATTCAGTCATGCCTGAGGGTACAGAGGACTAAGTAAACATGTGTAGGTGACTAAGTGCTGCAAATTTGCTATATCATAGTCTAAAATCAGATGGATATAAGTTGCTGTGAAGGTTAAAAGTTGTCAATCAATGCACAAAAAATTATCCACAAAGTTGCTAACTTCACGATTACGGAATAAATTATGCTGGTAAATATCTAGTGTTACATTACACGGCACTACAGTAGTGTTATAGTGAATACAACTGAGAAAATCAGGCATATCCACAAGATATAACAAATCATAAACATATGCATTTTCAGAACGTCTTTCAGAACTTTTTCATGTAGAAGTTTATACCAAGACCTCACACAATGTACAAATACGTACTATGTATACAGAAATACAGTAATCTACCATAAACTCTTGTATATTTACGTACACTTTATACATTGCATGGCTGGAAAGCTTGGCAGATAAAAAAGGTGGGCAAATATAATGTTAGCGTTTTGATTGGTTTAGATTGGCCAATCACACTTGACTAGCCAAATTCATCAAACCTTTTGTCCACCAAACTTTCCCGCTATACAGTACCACATGTACACACGCACGCACGCACACACACACACATGCATGCACACACATGCACATATGCACGCACGCATGCACACACATGCACATACGCACGCACGCATGCACACACATGCACATACGCACGCACGCATGCACACACATGCACATACGCACGCACGCACGCATGCACACACACACACAAAATTACTCACTTTCCTCTGATGATGTTCTCTTGAAATAATTCTCACTATATTGGCTATGTTGGACACATTAACCTTTCCCAAGCTATGCATTGGTATGGCTCACTGCAGAACAGGGGGTGGAGCTAAAATAACATAACGGTACTGTAGTAGTATGTTAAGTTACTGCATACACCTGTGCTAGGCCATGTACTATATAACCTTTTATTACATCATGTATCATGTGATTAGATACCATATAATATCCGGTTGTATGATTGATTGCATTACTTTGTATTAGTCTGTCTATTATTGTTATTGTGATTGTATCGAATCCTTGACGACCGCGACAGGTATCACATGATCCATATCCTACCTGTGCTTGTCTGTAATTTGTTGTTGCATCATCCTTAGCCTGGCAGGTGAATATATGCTCCTCCTAGCAGTGAGGTAAAGCGGTATGCTGTATGTAGTTGCTTTATAGTGACTAATTTTTGTAAGTTTATCTGTTGCAAATTTTAAAATCAAATATTATGTGAAATCAGATGATAGTAGTTCATAAGTCTAGTTCTTCATACACAGACATACGTAACTAGCAAACCTGAATAATCACTATACCGTATATACATAGTTGTATGGTTTTCGAGGTACTTAAAGGGGCTGTGCGCTGTTTACGAAGCCGTTTAAGTTTTTTCGGTGCACGTGATTTATTTGGGCCCCAACAAAATCACGTGATGGTATAATTACGGCGCGTGAAACGTGAAGTATGCCGCGTGGACGTCCAGCGAAAGGAAGGGAGAAGTATGTTCGCATCAAGTTAAAGTTGAACACACACTTATCTTGGACTACAAAGAAGACATCGCTAGGAATAAGGAGCGACGATACCTTAGCATGCTATTTTCTAGAAAATTATATTCCTGACGAAAGTTTTAATGGTGGCAGCCAGGATGTTGAGCCGTCCATCCTTTCAAGTTCGGTTCGTTCACCTGAGGGCGATATTTTGTTTTCAACGCCTATAAGAGAAGTCACCATGCCACTGCAACGAAGATCGTTACAGGCTCTGGACGTCTCGTCTTTAACTCAGATTTCCTGTGTTAAAAGGTTCATCTGATACACAAATACTGATTCCTTTTATTAAGTGATGGAAATTAGTCCTCTAGCAAACTATAACACACTTGGTACTGATCAAGAGGAAACGCTGAGTGCTGTTGGCACAAGCATATGTGTGAGGGAAAGGTAAGTGAAATGCATAAATATGGTTGTATACATATTTTATCGATAGTGAGGAAGAGACATTGAGTGCTTTAATGGACACTAGTACTAATAATGCTGAGGAACAGTAAGTAACAAGTGTACGTTACCTGTTATTTATTTATAGCCAGCAGGTATACTGCAGTGGATAATAACACTTGCAACACTTCCAGTGACTCCGAAGATGAAAGGTTGGTGTAATAATGCAGCAGTCATTGCATGCCCTATTTGAAACATTCTCATACAGTAAACAGTCATAATACAACTTTATTATATTTATAAGTATGTTTCTAGATTATGTGACATTACTGACATTATGAATGAAACGGACAGGTAAATGTTTGCTGTTCTACATGGAAATGTCCAGATTGGCTGTGTATATATGTTTCAGGGAATCACACAGTGATTATGATGACAATAACGATGATGTTGCTGAGACTGCTGATAGTTCCAGTGATGAAGAATCAGAAGGGTATGTTGTGCAAAATATAAAAGCCTTGTTTGAATAGCTTATCTGACACGATCTATAGTGAAAATCACTCTTCAGATCAACTACCTATGCATGTATCTCTTGCAGTAGGTGCAAGTTTGGAAAGCCCAGAATCTACTTTGAAACACTGTCGTTTTGTGTGTTCAGTTCACAAACTGCTTGAACTGATTGGTACCAACTGTCATACTAAAGGCTGTGATAAAAAATGTCACATAACTTATACATATTGTGGTTCTTGTATGGTGATGAAGGGAATGTGTGGTGATGGCCATGCGTTCACTTGGACATCCTCGGATACTTTAGCTAACAAAGCTGGCTGTAACTTGTTTACTGATAACCTGGACATTGCATCCGCTGTGCTATTATCAGGAAATAATTTTGCAAAAATATCATTGTTCTTCCAATTTCTTAACATCCCCATTGTTTCGAAAACAACATTTCACTCATACCAGCGTCACTACATTTGTACGGGTATCGATAAATTCTATCAAACAGAACATGTTAGTTCATGTTGTGTGTTGTTGTGTTCAACATACATCATATTTTAAATTAGGTAAAACTTCTGGAGAAGTATCAGGGCAAGGGAGTTGTACTGGCTGGAGATGGAAGATGTGACTCTCCTGGTTCCAGTGCAAAATTTTGCTCGTATTCACTGCTTGACATCGACTCAAACAAAATTTTACATGTGGAAAATGTAGACAAGCGTGAAGTCTCCCTGCAGTCACCAAACATGGAAAGGGAGGCTGTTAGTCGAGCAATTGGGTATCTTAAAGGAAAGAACATAACAATTGAAGAGATAGTTACAGATGCATCATCTGCTGTGAGGAAAATGCTTCGTAAGTTCCACATGTGAAGGATTCACATATACATACACTACTACACTTGTATGTTCACATTTCATTTAGATGTAAAACATTCCAATATCCACCACTCAATGGATATATGGCATAAGGCCAAAAAACTGAGGAAGGCTTTAAATGAAGTGAGTTTATTTGTACTTGCGTACACTGTATATATACCTGGGGTACATGTGGGCATATCACTATATAGGCAGGAAAAACTAAGAACATGGAAAAGTTGGTACAATGGAGTGGCAACATTGTCAACCACTTCTGGTACAGTTGCAGAACATGTGACAATGATTTGAACAAGTTCAAGGTAAGATATTTGAATGCACTTACATTCTAGGCTTATTTACTAACCCTTTTATTAGGACAAATGGTTTGGTATCCTTCATCATGTGTTGAATGAACATCAGTGGCTAACAGGAACACAAGGTTGTGACTATGGTGAACTCCAGGGACCCCCACGTAACACTCAGGGGGCTAAAATACAATATTTTAGTAGAAGTGAACCTGCGTTTCGTGCTTTACGCAAGCTGCTAACTGACAAAAGATGGCTCAAGTCGATGAAATATTACACTAAGTTTAGGTTAATCACTCTAAAGTTTGATAATAGTCTATTATTTTCACTTACTTACAGGCACACCGGTGTTTTGGAATCTTTTCATAGTCACCTCCTTGGCTACTGCTCCAAAAGAATTGCATTTCAGTAAGTATGGTCACATTTCACCTAAAGCTGTTTTGGTGATTTTTGTAAGTGAGCTTTACATCACAATATTCAAATCACCAACCTTTCATCAAAGGATAAATCTTATTATAGAAATATGCATAGAATCCTAGCCTGACATTTTACTATCCACACATTTGATGTTATTTTTTGTGTAGGAACCAAGCATACATTTCACGTATCCAGCTAGCCATACTGGATCATAACCATCACAGCAATAGGGAAACCAAAAAAAAACTAAATGGAGAAGTTATGTACCAGCGAAAATATAGGAAACAAACTAAAAGATGGGATGTGACTCCGACATTAGTCTCAAAAGAGTACAGCTACATTCCCAAACTAATGGATGTCATTTCTAGAGAACGTGCTAATTCTGATGTGAATTTAAAACACAAACAGCTAGAGCCATTACACCATCCATGCAACATACAGAAAACGATTGGGCACAGGCCACCAGAAAATACAGCAGAACTAGTTGCCAGCAAACTTTCCCGTTTTTCATCATCATAGTTGTGTGTACCTTTATGAGTAATTTAAATAAGCAAAGCATGAAACACATGTCTGCACAGGATACAATTGGTTCTGACATTTGCCCAACATTAGTACAGCAAAACTGCTCAGATGTTTGGGTAAGCCAGCCATTTCGAAGTATATAGAAAATTTTGGTAGTATAACTTTTTTTGTGCCTCAGTTTATTCATGTTCAATTTTCCTTGAAACCTAAATAGTTGTTATCAGGAGCTGGATACTTGGTGCGAACAGCCCACACTACACAAGATGGTGCAACCTTGCGGTTTCGTCTACCAAGGTATCCACACCTCCAGAGAGTCCACTGACGATATGCTGCCTTGCGATAGTCACTTGGACCATATTCTGGATCATCACTATAAACATCTGAACGGTGAACTATTGCTACTGAGAGCACCTCTCGGTTTGTGACTATCGTTTCAAAACTTTCTGTTGTTGTTATGCATGGTCGAGATCGGCAACACACATTCTCTTCAGGAATAGGCATAGCTCTGCATTTTCCACATGTACACCATGGTAGGTTTCCTGGAGATTCAGGATTTTCGCTTGATCCATCATTACTCAGAAGAGCTTTGGCTAGAGATATTCCCCCTGCATGGCCATATGCTTCCACTATCAATTTCTGGCACTGATCAGTATTTAAGGTTGAAACAAAGGCCTGAAAAGTTAATAATGTATAACCATACACTATAATCTATGGTATAACAAAGAATAAGCAAACAAATTTAAAACTTACTTGTAACTCCTCCACCCTAGATATACTTGCACCGCCGGTCGTCGATGTCGAGGTCGATGTACATGCAGTGGTGTGTGGCTATAAATAGAAAATACGGATCGACACATTCGCTGTATAAGCCATCTATTTACCTTATTCTTACAAGGATTTCGTCTTGACCCGCAAGTGCACTTATTATTGCAATGTAGATCGGCAGATTTACAGGGACACTTGCCTCTTCGCTGGCAAATAGACTTGCACTTACAAAATATCACTTCCGTTTCCTATTACATAGCGGTGCAACGTTGCAAAATAGATTAAGCTTAGCTGACTTACACTTTCGGATACGTCAGATTCTACGTCTGATAAATCCGATGAACTCGCGCACAATTCAGACGCCATATTAGTGTGCATATATTTTACGGAGTTCGTGCACCTTCTTACGTAATGCTATTACGTACATTTATGCATTTTGT
Source organism: Nitrosopumilaceae archaeon (assembly GCA_965207375.1). Classification (GTDB taxonomy): domain Archaea; phylum Thermoproteota; class Nitrososphaeria; order Nitrososphaerales; family Nitrosopumilaceae; genus JAWVZS01. The sequence goes on from CBDBMG010000002.1 coordinate 149,243, forward strand.
TGATGTGATGTCATCAACTTAAACGGCTTCATAAACAGCGCACAGCCCCTTTAATACGTATCCATGAAATAATATCATTTTAGGATACCATCATGAATTTTCAGTGCTGTGATATCGTACGTAGTTGTATATATTTATTGAATTTATAAGGATTTATGATATATTTGTATATTTAAGTATTTTAAATTCAAAATATGATATCATATTGATCAATACCACCAAGCCCCAGTAGCTAGGTTACATAAATTTTGATGATTTGGAGATTTTTATTACACCTGTTTGTAGATGCTGTTACAGTATTTACTTGGTTAAACACCGTACCTTTAATAGTCGCCATCCTCAAATAGTGGCCACTGGTTATTGAAGCACTAGATAATAAACACCACCCATGAATAAACACTGCGGCTTCTATTCAAATCAGTAGTCCAAAAGTATCCTGATTATCAAGTGTCCCAGGTCAGCTTATGTACTAAGCCTCAACTAAGTGTGTGGATTATGCAGGTGTCTCTCGTGTTCAAGTGTCCACATTAACAGATACCACCATATGTACATACATTCTTACCGTACCTGTTTTCATAAGGAGAGGATTATCTTCCTTCCTCTTCTTGGCTGGAGCAGGCTCGCTAGCTTTCTCTTCAGGATCTTTGGGTCTGGCCGAGTAACTAACTGGTCTGGTGGGCTTATCTCCATCCCTTCTCCTTCTAGGTCGCCGTCACGGAGGAGAAAATGATCGTGAGCGACTTCTTCGAGGCCTACGCTCTTCCCAAAATGGTGACTACATAACAAGCATACCACAAGTGCTAATACTAGTGAATTTGGAAGTTAGTGTTTTTGTAACATTGCAAAATGGAGGATATGAAACTCTATGGAAACTCTAAAATCTAGCATTTGAAAATAAATTCTAATTCTCTAATGCTACAAAAACAACATGAAGCGACTATAACATTTTAAAGATTTTGTAATTCAATAAATACGAGCTGAAATATCTTTCTTTAAAATCTTGAAATCTCTAGATTTTGTGAGTTGCGATTGAGATGGTTAAATCTGTAACTTACAATACATCAACTTACCCTCCTCCTGGACGCTGCAGTTTTATGACTGTCATCTTCTCTGTCTCTATAACTTTGGTATAAAATACACTACATCAATGGGTACTCCGTATAACTTCGTATTATGAATGGTTAATATCATTCAGACGACACGATATACAATTACCTTATGCGTTCTTCGTATGTTGCCTAATACAAAGAAATTGTCAATAACATAAATTACTGATATCTATATCTGACCATAATATCCGTTCACGTATGAAATCTCTAACAGCACATTTATCACGATGGCATTATTTAGAATCAATTATAATTGTGGGCGCCTGTTCGGAAATACAATTGCGCGCCAAATGGCGAGTTGGGTGTAGCATTTAAAGAACAGTAGCATCTGTTAAGAGTGGAGATCACAGTTATGTTAGACTGCACCTGGATACAGAGTGTCCAGCGATTCGTTTTTGTCGCGTGTTTATTCGCCATTGCTTGTGTTGCTGGATATTTCTACTCTATCTGTGGCCCGCCAATCAACAACATGCTGTTACTTCGCGCTTGCCAGATGCGCGTAATGCTATTGCGGGAGTTCTAAGTGGATTCATTTCTGTACAAGGCAATGATACAGTAAACAATCCGTCTCCTATAGGAACAATTCCTGTCAGAATCAACATCAAATCATGGAGTGTTGTTGAATGTAAGCAATCTAGTTAAAGGAGTAAAGTATTTATCATACCAGCTACCAGGGATAACCAGAGAGTTGCACTGGAGAATGCTATAGTAATGGCAAAGTTACTCAACCGAACATTATTGCTACATCCCATGGCACCTCACGACAAAGGAGCATTATATAAAGCTGGTTCACAACCTGGGTATGTCGCTTACAACCACCTGACGCAATCAGACCTTATTCCTTTATCAATTTTCCTTGACCTCAAGCAGCTGTCCCAGCTCATTCCGGTACAAGAAGTGGTCACATCTCATCATCAATTCTATCACGACTTTGGCCAGTTAAGTTGGAGGAATATTTGTCACAGTATGGGATTTGGTTACTGGATGGACCGGCGATCGACCACGGTAGAAGAGATCAGCATGTCAGCACTTTCATGCATCAAATGCCTGAAAGAAGAAATGCCCCAAGGAACAGCAGCAGGCAGAAGGTTCAACTGGTGCCATAGTGGAATATGTTAGTGATTATTTTAACGATCCCTCTGAGATGCTCTATTTTGAGCAAGGCACCTTGTTTGGGATTCATATAAGGTTTGTCCACCGTGATGATGTCATTGCTGCTCAGAAGTGGATACTGGATCATCTTCACTATGGACCACGTGTACATTCTGTGGTTGATGGTATGGCTAAGAGACTTGGTGCTCAGTTTAACGCTATTCATGTTAGGAGGACGGATCATCCGGCGAGAAAATTTCCTGTGGATTATTGGATCAGGTCTTTACAGAGCGTCAACTGTAGCACAGATGTACCATTATATGTTGCCACTGATGAGAAACGTAGGAGTTATTTTGATCCATTTGAAGAACAAGGATACAAGTTGGTTTTTGCTGGTGACTTTCATGACTTGCTACAATTCCATGATGTTCCTCATGATGCCATTGAGGATGTTACTGGTGTGTATGAACAGCTGTTGTGTGAGAAGACCAATAAGTTTGTTCCATCTCCTGGATCTACATTCTCCATTCTGATATTGCGGAATCGGAATGAAATTGAGGTTGAAGATGGCTTACTTATAAATTCACTCCATACATTTTGGATTGGTCACCAAATGAAAGAAACAGACGACATAACTGACATCATGATCAAACAAGATAACAGGTATAGCTATCACACGTGCATAAGTTGTCTACTTTGTGTACTATGACATTTTAACATTGACAAAATTAGAATATACAGTGGAACCTGGAATTACAGATCATACACGCACACACACACACACACACACACACACACACACACACACACACACACACACACACACACACACACACACACACACACACACACACACACACACACACACACACACACACACACACACACACACACACACACACACACACACACACACACACACACACACACACACACAGTGGAAGGTGTTAATGTGGACACTTGAAAATGAGGACACATGCATAATCCACACACTTAGTTGAGGTCCCAAAGTAGTCCTTTAGTACATAAGATGACCTGGAAAATCAGGACACCTTGATAATCAGGACACCTTGATAATCAGGACACTTTTGGTTGATCCCACAGTAATGCCAGTAAGGTTGCATCTTTTCCATTTAACTGGACCCACTTATACAGGCACTGATATTTCTGTTCATTAAATTCATCTCTATTGTCTTCTTGTATCTGTTTAATTGTAGGTTCATCAAGTTTGAGGTAGTGAACTAGAGTCTTCCAGTCCTGGAGAAGAAGTGCCACATCCTGCAGTAATGGAAGAGTTATCATCAGAAACACATCATGGATGCCTTCCTTCTCCATTTTCATTGACTACAAATAAAAACATCCTAATGATAGACTTTGATCTCAAATCTAATTATAACATTTTAAAGAATAGATCATACACGTGTTCATTTATTTACATACAGGAGTGAGCTTACTGTCCTTTTGGTGTTCCGTATGACACACGTCACATTCAAGTTTACACCAGAAAAAAAGATTTTGTATGTTGGCGCTCCCTTTTACAGTGAAATGCTTGTGGTTTATGGAAATAAATCAGTGGCAATGACCACACGCATCATGATTTGCAATTGATTACTCCATTGCTCGGGCAACCCATTCTTCTGCACTAGAGTACACACATTTACAACCCGGCTTATACATGCACAATTTTATGTACGGACATGTATAGTATGTGCACACAAACATGACACTTACAAACTGTACTACATAGATAATACAAAAGTCAATCATTGCAAAAATACTATGACTCGTAGTAAAACCTTGACTTCTATTATTATCCATTTGAATGCTTTATTAGAGTATATTCCACTGTGAAAAATGATCAATAATATTATAAGCTGGTGTAATCAAAGCTTATTAAATACATTTAATACAGTTATACTAATAGAATAAGCCAGCTGTGAAGAAGATATCTTATAACTGTATTAATAAGCTTTGATTACACCAGCTTATATTGATCATTTTTCAGTGTTCCTAACAGCAACTGTGACAGGGATCAGCCTATGCTGCAGCGCTCATAAATTATAAATTTTGGTCTGAGTCAATTATGCTCCCAAACTGCTTTCAGGAATTTCCACCTTCCCTATTAACTCAACATTAATTATTAATTTTTAGTTTGTGAATGCTCTATTAGAGAGCATAGACTAGTATAGTATGATGACTGTTCTATTAAAGTATATTGGTAGTAGCTACCTACCGTATAGGGGGTAAGTTTCGATGGGCGAAAGTTTCGCGGTTTCAAACACAACCGCGAAAGTTTCGCCGCTAAACAAAGATATTTAGCTACTCGGCTACTACAAATATATAAGCTCCTTTCTACTGGAACGCGAAGGTTTTACCGCGAATATACTTGGAAGGCCTCTACCGCGAAACTTACCCCCTATACGGTATTTATGCTGCTTAAAATTATAATCGGTGGGTCCCTACTAACATATTGTATGAAGTATGTATTGAAAGTAAAACTCAAAAAGTATAAAGTATTAAGTCTTCCAACCCTTCAAATGATTGTTACTATACAATCTGTGGTTAAATGTACCATTTGAAATGTTAATACTTCATATCATAATCTGACAATGTACCGGAATATGTTGGCAACTTGTGCAATCCCTTCTTATACAGTAATAATAGTGAAAAAGGATTGTTGGCTTTGTGACTTACTACATGTGTACCTTATCAAGTAAAACTAAGAGTGAATTGGTTTACATTCAAAGAAGGCTTCCACAAAGTGATTGCTCTATTAGATTATATGTAAAATCACTTAACAAGTTGTATGCCTTCTACTAGGTGAAATGCATGGCATTGTGGGGCGAGCCTGGTGCTATGATAGACTCATGTATATACTTACCACTGATGACCTTCGCATGCTATAAGCACAATACATTGTACATTTTCAGTGTACAAGCAACAGTGCAGCTACATGAACAGGTCAGAGGTACGTATCTAGAAATTTGTACCAATATGTCATGAAAGCTGGGATATAGCTAAACAGTAAAGCAATTACAGTTATACATGTGTGACAAGCCAAGTATATCAGTACAAACAATAATACATCACTTAAATAGTTACTTTTTTATAGCATTACAACAAACTGATTAATTCATCACAAAAGGTAAACAATAAGCACATGGTGGTAAAAATAGCTTTCAACAAAGTGTAGGGGAAGATTTATTTCTCAGTTATAACTGAATAACATCTAAGTCATCTAAATTGTATAGACGGCCAATTTTTTCAATATATCTGTCTAGCCATTGCAGTGCTATATACAGGCCTAAAATCAAATGAATACAAATACAAGAAAGTTTTATTCATACATTGTGGTTAATAAGTTATGGTTAGCACTTGAATGGTATATACCCATGCTATGGTTAACACTTAATGGCACATGCTATGGTTAGCACTCCATGTGTTGGATGTAATGTTGGTTAGCACTCCATGTACTTGATGTAGTCTTGGTTAGTTTTTTTAGCCATATACGGTAAAGTATCAAGCAAACAAGCAAGAAGACAGATTTCACTGTTGATCCCACATGGTGGGGCTAGCTAAGGCTTGCCCCAATTAGAGTCATTGTGAAAAACTACTTGTAGATACGACGCATAGCTATATTACAATTAATCAACAATGCATATTTATATTAAAACATTACCCATCTTACAAACATTGATATACTTGTATAAGGTCCTTCATTAATTTATAATTTGACACTTTATCATCCAGCTACAGAGACAATTATAACAGACTTTAACAAACCATACATCATGACCTATAAGGCCTATCCCATAGCTAGGTTTCTCTATTTTAGAGAAAACCTTCCCAAAAAATAATACCTTCACGAAGGATGGCTAATAACTAACAACTGTAACAATGTGCTAATTCTTTTTATAGTAGCACTTACAGCAATTAATTATGGGTTTTAATTTCTATTTATCACTTGTACACATTCACTTTACAACAAGGTCAGTAACACATGAGGAAAGTATTTCAATGAAGCTGATGTTTTACTTACACCTCAGATCAAATGAAACCACAGGATAACACATGATGATGCCTCTCCACCAGGGCAATATCATGGTATTTCCCAGGAAGTAAAGCTATACTTCTGCACAGAATAAATTGCGCTATACTGATGATTTATGGGGCCTGTCCTCCAGACTGCTTTTATTAAGGTCTCTCTAGTTTTAGAGCAAACCTTCCCAAAAAATTAACTAGCCAGAAATGGCTAATGGCTAACAACTGTAACGATGTACAAATTCCTTTTATGGTAGCACTTACAATAATCAATTGTGGGTAATTTCAACAATACATTTCCATTATATTTATCACTTGAGGTCATCAAGGTCCCTCTAGAAGGAACCTTCTCAAAAATTTTACAAAATATTGAAGCTAGCAAATTTTCGGGTAGGTATAAACAGTGGACCCGGGGACCAAGGACCCGGGACCAGGGGACCCAAGGAGCCTTCTGTGTTTATAGATTTAATAACTCCATATTAACAAATAACTTCTATTTTCTATGTATTATGATCAAAGATAGCTACTACACCTACCTGCTGCTATGACAGTGCTCCCTAAACAATATGGCTGTAGTTGTTTTGCGGACTAATAGCTGTTAAGCTTTAACAATTCACTAGGTCATTATGCAAAAGTGTGCCTGTGTACTTACAGTTTGTCCCATATAGTACATGAGCATGTGAGCATAAATGTATGTACATAAAAGCATTTCTAAATTAATTAATGGACATATTACAGTCTGATTGCTTGATCCTATGCATTCATGTCAAAATCTATAGGCTTGATTATACCTTTGAGTAACAGTAGCTTGAGTTATTTTACTATGATCCAGTGAACCTTACTGTACATGAATATCAGATGGTACATGAGTTAGTCACACAGTTACACTTGTAACTTCATTCATACGTAAGGTTCACTATATAGTATACTGTAGCTATATAGGCATGAAAGTACAGTAGTAATGATTGTAACCACATACGTATAGTACTGTACTCCAAGAAAGCATGAATAGTTTAACTTATAAAGACTGAGAAGCTGGATAATAATATAATAGGGAGGCATGCAGGCCTTGTTTTATTAAAACACAGAAGGCTCCTTGGGTCCCCTGGTCCCAGGTCCTTGGTCCCCGGGTCCACTGTTTATACGTACCCCAAATTTTCATTTTCTTACATTTTACTAATTTCTTTTATAGTAGTACTTACAATAATCAATTGTGGGTTTGAATTTCAACAATACATTTCCATTATTTATCACTTGTACACACAACAACAAAGTATTTCAATGATATATATGCCACTAATGCCTGTTGCAGTGTCGCGTACAGTATGTAATATACAAAATCGTGCACTCAAGCTTACTTCAAGTACTCAGGACTTTTATGGCTTCAAGTGTCCATCAGTACATGAAACCAATTGAGTAATGCAGTTTACTTGATAAAACCAGCAAGCAATTGTGATGTTACCTTTGAGCGGTACTGTAATAGGAATAACATTGAAATAAATTAATTCACACTGTGCTCATTGCTGTTACTAACAGCACTCTGTTAAACCAGTGTTTAACAGTATTTAGTGACATTAATGTCCTTATATTTTTCCTTATACATCTTTTGACCATATACTCTATATACATACCTAATTCAGGGGCGGAGGAAGCAATTCAGAATTGGTCAGGCAAAGATGTAAATTCCATTGGATTGTGCAAAGCACAATCAGCTTGCGTAGCATGCTCTTTCGGGGGTCTGAAGGCATGCCCCCCAGGAAAATTTGAAAAAATAAACAACAGGAGATGCAATCTGGTGGCATTTCAGCATCTAAACAGCTAGCATAATTATAGTGGCAATTCTTACAAATTTATAGCTAATATACCTAGCTGTAGCTATATAGAGCTCTCAGTGGAAATCAGTAATTGCTACTGTGGCTTGTAACAACTGGGTGGGTGGAATTTTAGTGGCAGTAACGACTCTGGTGGGCTCAAGTGATCATGAGCAGTATATGAAGTGCACGTGGTGGAAACCAGGGTTGTGCAGGTTTGTTGAAGGCCCTGGATTGTTACCTGTTTGAATAACACGATTCGCTGTGTAATTCACCAGCAAATGGTTTGAGCCAGACAACGAAGACTCGCAAGATCTGTGATCGCTCGTCCGTGATACAACATCATCTCCATTCCTAGAAGGATGGCCACCTCCTGGAGTAGTGGAAACAAACCTCAAGATGCTTAATTGACTATTTTTCAGTTATATAACAGTTACGTAACACTAAATTATAATTCCACGTGTGCGTTACTAACTTACTAGCTAACTGGTACTGTAACTAATATCAATCCTTCATAGATTTAACAGTAATTACTTAAGCTAGCTATGCAAACCTAAAATATTGGTCCGGCAGTTGCCTGGTCTGCCGGACCTATTTCGGCACCCCTGTAGTTGTTAACAATGCCCCATCAAGTTTATCTGATGATCAAACCACTAGACAAAATCTGTAATTTCTCTTAATTGAGCTTAGATGCCTTTCCTATTTGAAAGCAGCCTTTGGATAGCTGTTATAGGATAAGCATGAACAACGTTATAATGCGATAAACTATAAAAAATAATCTACCAATAAAAATAATCTGTTTAAACCAGGTGCGCGCCTGGTTTCTTAAATCACTTCTGTGCGGATGTGTGTGTGTCCGCCCCCGGGCTATTAAAAACTATTCACGTGAAATGAAGTCTATCAAACAAGTCCTACTGCCTTTCAGTTTCTCTGTACGGCACTTGCTATCGATACTGTTGATGGGCGGGGCCTTAGTTACGAAGCTCGTCGTGTGTTACTGCCAAAGAAAAGCAAGGTAATGCTGTATTTGCAGTTCATTACACGATAAAAGTCCTTTAACCAGTTGTACATTACTAACAAAACGGAGCTCTTCAGTTTAAAAGTGGGCGTGCCGTGCGGGTTGCGAAGCTTATAAAAGAAGACTGGCCTATAGTGCTACAGTAAGAATTTCGGCATAAACAACTTTATACTACTTTCAAAAAGTTTTATCACTAAAGTACCGGAGTACAAAGCGGGTTTAAACAGAATAATTAAATTCGCATGCATTGCTATGTGTTCCTTACTCTGCTCACGTGACTTATCGGTGACATCATTAAGAACGATTATAATACATTGAATAACAGTAAATTAACAGTGGTTTAACTTGCACACAGTGCCTGGTTATTAGATGGTAATATGTCAACTTGTTCTTGCAATATTCAATAGCACACAGGTATACATAGTATATACAGTACATATAGCTACATAATATGAATAACAAAAAATGTTTGGGATTTTTACAGTTCAATATACCATTTAACATGCTACACTTATAGAGCTTTGATCACTGGCATGTTGAGCTCACCAATTATTTTACCTCATTTCCTACAATACTACACCTATAGATGTTTACAAGCTATCCTAAATTATAACATATTTTGGGAGAAATGTTGGCAACTGGAGCAATGAATAATTAAGTGTTAGCAGCAAGAAGTCGTAATAGCATTACTCAAGAGACACTAATTGACAATTACAGCACTTTACATCAATACCCTGTGGTTGATGATTTCTCTGGTTTCACAAAATTCCATCACAACAGAGCATAGCTACAAAGTGTTGCTATGACTGGAATTTCACTATATTAATTATGTCAACAACTTAGTCAGCAAAATATAGCTACTAGTAGGTCAGGCCCGTATGCAGGGGGGTTCGGTAGGTTCGGAAGAACCGCCCTCCTGAAAAAAGGTCCACAATTTACACTCTAAAGGTTCACCATACTACAATACACATTTTATCTAAGTTACTTGCATAATATCAAATGAAATGAATTGAAATAGTAATCGGTGGTTTATTGTAAAAGAAAATCACATTTGATTGTGGGTTTATGTTTTTACACGTGATACTGAGTCTTTTGGTTTAGGTTTTGCGGCGTGGTTTTTAGGGCAGTTTTTAATTTTGTGAAATTTGTATTAAAGTGATGGGACGCGCGAAGGGAAATGCTCAGCTGCTTCCTGTAGCGACTAGATAAACTGTTGGTGAACTGAGCAAGAACGTTGATGTGGAACGAAGTTTACAAGATTTATAGCATCAAGTTGAAGAATCTGAAACCTTGACTAGCTCTACTCCCACCAAGCCTTCAGGTAGTTGTAGTTATAGATTTTGTAGATATACCACGGCTAGTATAGTGAACAGTTGAGCTCAGTGATAGGCATTTAATCCTGTAGACTAGCTACTGACAGTAATTGTAGATTAGATTATTATTGATTTTATGGGTTGCACAAAAGGACCAATGCCTGCACTAGGTGCTCCCCAGAAAACAAACATACAGACATAAAGTTAGTAAACCCGGTACACACACAACAACACTACAAACATTACTAATATGCATAGCTAATTATATAGCTACTTGTGCATCCAGTAGGGCATTCATATTATCTTGGATTACAGGAGGTTGGATTCGACATTTATATCAGGGGCTAATTAGCTACATTCACTTTGTGACAATAAATGTGCACTGCTTCTGCCCTTTTTAGCTAGTTATATATATATATATATGGCTACATAGTTATATACAGGGTGTAGCTACAGGGTGTAGCTATAATGTGTATAGAGTATGCATATTATTAGCCAACATTTAATGGTGCTTTAGTGGATGAAATGTCACCAAATTCAGTCTTTTGGTCTCTATTTTTCAAAAATTTCCTGGGGGGCATGCCCCCAGACCCCCCTAGCTTTAGCATGCTTGGCATGCTGACCTGCACCATCAAAAGGTCCACTTTTTCTTGAAAAGAACCTATCCACATTAAGTTCTGTGTATGGCCCTGTAGGTGTTGTAATTTTCAGTCAACCAGTCCCCACCCTTGTCACGAGTATATTATATATTATGTCACATGATGTACAATGTGTGTTTTGGGTTATTCTAATAAGAGTCTCAACACGTGTCCAGTCACGACATATCGTTACACCTAACAGACATGTGCATGTTAATTTATCATTAGAGGTCAGACTGCCATTTCACGTTCAACTATACTCCTACGTATAAGCATTAGTTAAAGCATTGTTGTGAGTGCCATACATAAAATCAATGCGCATGTACATATAAGATGCAAAAAAGATGATTCCTTTCAATATTAGCATCATGACCATTGAAACTGAATGGTGGCCGGTAGTTAAAATACATACGTATGTACTGTAACAAAATATTTGGTCCGGGTACATAAGTGGTCCAGCTGGACCAATTATGTCAAACATAAATGGTCCCCCCGGACCATTTATGTTGTCATAAGTGGTCCGATCAAAACATAAATGGTCCAGGTGAACAAACAATAAATTCTGCTCACAGTAAGGCCACTGCAATCAGATTATTTGTTTCTCATCAACCGCCCGCATCCAAATTTTGTTAACCGCATGCGCACTCATTATTTACATTATTGCACGTGATTCCGAAAATGGTTCTTTTGTGTGCAACGGCTGTTGATAGAAACTCCAGGAAGGCATTATTGCCATGGGAAATTGTGCAGTCCCACTCAGAAACGGATACAATTCGCCAGTCTTTCAATTCAGTGTTGGTCCCAATGTTGTCTGGACCATCAACAGCTACAGAGGCACCAATGGTGCATTTTAAATAGAGTAACTTTTAATATAATTATTATAATAAACTGTCGTGTAGAAGTATATGGCTTATTATGTAGAGTGAGTTTGATGTGTACTTTTTTATGTATGTAGTTAGTTGTTTTGTGTATGTACGTATGTTGTGTAATATCAGTAAGTAGCTACTATTTTTGTTTTGTGTATATTTGTATGTAGCTATGTGCAGGGCTCCTGACTGAAAATCAGTTTACTGAGTGGACTCCCTGTAGAAATATTACAATTACAATTACAATATTACCAACGTTTTAAATGCTTTTGAGATTTTGAAACAGTCTCAGTTAGCTACAATTATTCAGAAAAAAAGTTCCATCATGTGTTGAGGAAAGGAATAAAAAAGATAAGTTATACAATAGAATTTAATATGAACCAATTGAAAAACTGTATTACTCGGCAGGATACGATCCTATCTGTGTATAGCTACTGTGCTGAGGAGGTTACAGTAGAGGATGCAAGCTCAGACTCTGAATTTTATCCAGTGTACACAGTGTTCAAAACCAAGGATAAAAAAGCCAGTAGCTAGATGTTTTGTCTTTTATTACGTAAATATACATTTTTGTACATCTGACAATACACCTGTATAGCTATAAATAACGAGATAACGAGTTAACCCGCCCGCCCGCATGCATTTTTGTACAGTGAGTTGATGAGAAACATGCCATCTCATTGTAGTGGCCTAAATGACAGCAAGCATTAGCTATAGGTATAAATAGTATACTGTGACTTACAGGATGATGCTGCTGAACATGACACGAACGCTCCACTGGCGAATCAGTATAACTTTCATTTTCCGTTTGCCAAACCGTATACTGCAAGGTCGAGTTTTTCCATATATGGTATGAGAGATTTTAAAATGAAATAAATTATGTAGAGAGCTTGCAAGTAAAAAGCTATCGTTTCATGCAGTGAGTGATTAAGCTATATATATAGCTATATAGAGACACAGTGGAACACGGCAAATGATTCTGAAGTGAAGTGTACCTTCTGATAGTATTGAACTAGCTAAGCCTGCAGACTGTTATGGCAGCTTCAGATTCTGAGATAGATGAGAATGCTATTCATGATGTGGAAGGAGATCTTCTTGAAAGTGTATACGTCTATCTAATGGAAGGAAAATACCAAGAAGGGGTGTCAGCAAATCAAAAGAGGGTAATACGAAAGAAAGCAGCAAACTTTAGAATTATCAATGGAGAAATGATTTTCAAAAAAAAGTGCAGAGGAAATATAATATGCACTACAGCCTAGCTAGCTACATAGCTATCATGCAAATATGTAGCTAGCTAGCTGTAGCTATCATACATACATGGAGTGACTTGTTAGCTATATAGCTAAATGGATAATGATTTCTCAGGATATTGAGATAAGATACATTAGAGGCGGAGATGAGCAGATGAGAATAGCCAAAGCTTGTCATGCTGATCCTACTTCTGGGCACCTTGGATTTAGAAAAACGCTGGCAAGGATAACAGAGAGATTTACCTGGAAAGGTGTCTCCAAAGATGCAAAGGAAATAGTATATTCATACATCAATTAACTATATAGCTCACTTTACATGAGGAGTTCATTTTTGGCCATATATAGGTCCAGCATTGTGATGCCTGCCAACATGTGAATAGAAAGCTTGATAAAATCACACCTGAGTTATGCCCAGTTCCAGTTAAAAGTCCATGGTATCACATTGGAATCAACTTCATAGGACCAATTGCTTATAAATCTTCCAATGGTAAGTAAAGCTGGCTAGATATGGATAGTTGCTATGCAGGTTGCAGACAATAAAATTAAGCTTTTTGTGATTATTAATAATATATACATATGCATGTCTGTGCTAGCAAATTGCTATATTTTGATGATCAGTGATTACTTCACTAAATGGTAAAAGCCGTAGGCCCGTAGCAACCCCTGATAAAAGTGCAGCGCAAGTTGCCAGTTCATTATTCAAGGTGAGCACTAAATTATAAAATGTCTATATGCACGTATTTATTCATAATCATATACTGCTAGTATGCTACATACATAGCTATAGCTATTAATGCATACACATAAGTGAAATTGTATATGTTGTATATATATATTTATATAGGTTTTTATATGAATGGGAATTCTATGAGTAATAACAACAGATCAAGGGACTGAGGAGTTCAATAATTCTCTTAACAAACAGCTAATGAAAACACTCCAAATCCAGAAGCGACTCACAACAGCATATCATCCACAGGTAATGTATATACGTATATATAGGAACAATTAAAAGCTATAGCTATACTGGTTTAGAAAAACCTATAGTCATATACAAATATATTATTATTTAGGTGTTACAATTGAATGATTGCAGGCAAATGGTTTGGAAGAATGCTTTAACCAGACTCTGCAGAATATGCTGGTAGCTAAAATATGTTGAGCAAAAAATTGTATGATAATTTGTTTGATAGTGAATAGTTTACAGGCATTTTCACAACTATGATTGGCTTTATCATTTGGCAACCTTCATGAAAGATACATGATGGTACAAAAAGTGGACAAGTGATAAAACCAACCATAGTTGACTTGTGAAAAGGCCCTGTAAACTATTGTATATCATTCAAGTAAAAGATTTTTAATTAAATATTTTAATTCTTGATATCAAAAGTTTTTGGTCACTTATAACCATTTTCTGATTGGCCTCACACTTTTCCTGTTTTTGAAGTAGCTACGTATACATAAAGAGATTTTACATAATTTATAATTATAAGCATGTCCTGACAAGAAACCTTAGCTGTATATAAAGTATGCAAATTTTTAAGTGTCAACAAACATGAGTTAGTACTAAGGACTTTTCACTTGCATTTCCCCAAGTACGTAATAATATCCCTCAACCATCATAAGTCTTGCATACATAGCTATGTAGCCTATGTATGTACGTAGCTTATATGTCAGGATCCAATAGGGTCATAGCACTTTATAAAACTACCGTATAGCGGTTTTTTCCTGAGGTGCAAATTTTCCCGAATGGTGAGCCATTAGCTTTAGCAGAATTTTTCCTGATTTAGAAATTCCCAAACCTGGCACCCTAATAAGATCGCGCGATCAACATTCCACGAAGTTTTACGGATCGATTGTAGTTCGTGCCATGCGACTCAGTATACCATTACCACTCGATTGCGATGTGTTACAGAGTACCCACCCTCTACTGTAGCTGGCTGCTGATGCAGGACTAGTAGACTCCAGTAATACAACAACAATGCTTTTCTAGTGAGAGATGGGATGGTCGCACTTATAATCTTTAATCGATAAGCGCCTGCGCGAAGATGGTCTGGCCTCGCAAGACTATAATAATAGAAATTGCTCAGCATAAATTTTCCCGAATCAAGATTCAATTCGGGAAATTCAGGAAAATTTGCACCTCGGGAAAAAACCCGCTATACGGTATGCTCCAAAATAGGGTTGTAGGTAAAATGTATGATGTGCACTAATAATATTTCCACTTATATAGGTTATGCTGTGACTTGCAGGAAACAGTAGGTGATTTTATGAGCCCGAGTGCAGCAGCAGATATTGTAGCTACAGGTACTATGAATACATTTACATAAATATAAACATAGCTAGTGTGTTATTTTTAGCACATTTGTGTGTGCTATCTCCATGTCTCCAGTTTTAACACATTATACATGTGCTATTTTATGTGATGTGCTATATTTAGCACATCATAATGTGCTATATCAGGTGTGCTAATTTTAATGTATACTATACTTTTGCACCCATAAAAATGTTCTGAGTATATATAATCATTAATGTAAAGAAAAGCATAATGCATACAACTTATATAAAAATATATTTATTATAGCCAATGTACATGATGTAAAAAATCCTATGTGCATGCACTTACGAATGATCTATACCTCTGCGAAGTTTAGCACTACTGTCTCTTATTTTTAATAGGCATTCCTGAATGAAAAGTAAAAAACTACTGGCAGGAGATGACTTAGGATATTTAACAAAGTAAACATAATATGTTGCAATAAGCAAAGTAAGTCCTTTTATTAACAATAAAGTCATCTATTTCAAATAGAACATGCTTTTCAGCAGCCACAAGTCCTTTTGCACCCTCCATAGTGCCTTGTCTGGCAAATATCAGCAGCCTGCATGGGTTCAGGGAAAACTTTCATATCCAGGATACACTGAAGATTTGTTCCAGGCTAAAGAAGACATGTAATAATGCATGTATAGGTAGCTACTACACTTTTCAATACACTGTATAATAGTTTGCACACAGTTTTTAAAAATACAGTATAATGGGCATGTGACTAATTTTATTACTTTATACTGTGTGTGTATATATATATATATATATATATATTGAGGACTAAGGTTTTTAAAGCACATATGAAAATTTACGGTACTGCTCAAAGGCATGTACGGTACTGTTCAAAGGCAACGTCGTGAGCGCTCGCGAGTTGCTGTCGAGTAACCATCTTCTCTCGATAGAGTGTCGAGTTATACTCGACTCGACACTATGAATTTGTAACAGATCAACGAATGGAAGTGGAGTGATCTTAAAACAAATTATAAGTATAATATACGCATAAGTATAATGAAAAGTATAATAGTTTTAAAAGAAACACTTACGTATTGTAGAACGAGTACGAAATGGATGAATGGACTCTCCGTGCGATGGTAAAATGCGGTTGTAATTGTTTGTGCGCGTGCGTATAATTAATTATTTTTTTAAATTTTTAAAATGCCTTTTACCCATCACTTACATCCTGTACAGTATGTGCTTATTTGGGTACTTTTACAAACACCACAAGTTGATGTCATAACCATATCACATGCAAGGTCCACATCACCACCATGATACCCATGGGATAATTTGACAACGATAGGTGAATTTTGGGTATTAAACTAAGCATAATTTCAGGGTAACAGAGTACGTATGTGGAATTTCCCTTCCAAAATTATGTGACTGCAATCTTTCATAATGAAATATAGGACTCCATTTAATAAGCATATCATTGCAGGGGAGTGAATATACAAACTATTGTGGGTCAGAGAACTATTTAGTGTGAGTCAAGCAAAACTGTTGTAAAGTTAGACTGTTCTAATAGAATATAATAATGTCCTACACGGTGCAAAAATTAAACGGGGCTTCAAAGCTTCTGCCAGATTTACAGTAAAGAGACCAGACACATGTCAGCACAAGATAAAATTTGTTCTAAAATAATACGATCAGACATTTATACTGTAGTATTATATATTGACTAGGACATTTGTGAGGAATTTGTATCAATGCCAAAAGTAGGATTTTTAAAAATACATAATCGCCATGGCAACATGCATCATTCTACCATTTTGAGTTAGACCATAATTTAATTTTCCATTAGTTAAATTTAGGTGGTTGTCTGGTTGATGGCATCGATTTGACAGAAGTATTATATATATTTTTTGAGGGCAAACACTGGAATCCCTCAAGTTAGCAGAATTGAGTTTTGGCTATGTTGAGCAGCTTGCAGTGTAAATATAAGGTAACCATATCCAACAGTTCACATACCATTTACAAGCTGTAGTCTTGTCCAGTACAACCTTCTGTACTCTAGTCGTGAATCAGTGATCAATGGTATCAATCTGACTTGGCTTTCGTAGTGTCCGGGATATTTTAAAACATCAATTTAGCTTCCTTTCTGTGCAAGGTGGCTCCTCCTTGCAGCATAGGGGAACACAACAACGAATGCACTGTGTATGCATACTCAAAATTATGATATATGTATGCAACCCCCATTCAAAATTGGCAGCACAGTGGTTTCTATAGCTTTGCAGTGGAGGCGTGGGTCTTGGCTCAAACATTTGTCAGGAATTTGTACAAGTAAGTGCTCAGAAAATGTCAGATATGTTTGATTGTTATAAGTGTTATTCCATGATCTGTCAAAATATTTACAGAACTGGGCCCACCTATAGTACTTCTGGATGCAAAATTCTACTAGTAAATGAATACACTAATTAGTGATAAACACTTTGAATTGGCTACTGTAATTGATGTGATTAAGCGTTATAAAGAGAGGTACTACTATCTTGTACAGTTTTGCATGAACAGATAACATTTTGCAGGACACTCTCTGCATCCAAATATGTACATCTTAATGCTTAAACAAGGTTACTTCATGACAACATGCAAGATTGCTCATAGATACACTTCTACACATTAAACAACTGCATATATAAAGGATTACCTCTATCCTAATTTTTTACCTCTGCAGAAACAGCTTAAAACAATCATGATTTCACAAGTATCTGTGCCCATAAGTCCTTATTAAATCAGTTTGCTGGTGAGGTAAACATATAAATAAGGCAAAAACTGGTCCCTTGTTATCTTATGGTTCAACTTTATGGATGATTACATATGTCCTATGAAATAACCTTGCTGTGTGGTACAACTTGTACATATTAGGGTGGAAATCTATAATAAGAGGTCAACAGATCCGAGTCAACACCAGGTCAGTTTCAATATACCTTACACTTCTTTATAAGGGCACTTAATTTAGGTGTACTCTTACAGTACAAGCATAGTTGAACACCACAAGTTTATGTCAGGTGCATGGTCCACATCACCACCACGATACCCATGGATTTATTCAAGGAGTACTTTGGGTAAAGCATTATAATAGCTGGAATCTCCCTTCTAAAATTATGCAATTTACTCATAGTAAAGTTTAGGCATAAAATTGCAGGGGGAGTGAAAATGAGTGTGAATCAGGCAAAATTACCATTCAACTAATCGCATAACTGTGATTGTGAAGAAACTATCACATGCCATTGTAATGGTTCTTAAAATCACAGTCCTAACTTCTAAATATGAAATTTAATGTTAGCTATGTGCATATCTCTCTTGAACCAGTTGATATTTTTACCATCTAAAACCAGGCGCTGTGTAAGTTAATTATTAAGGAAATACGATTATGTCACAAGAAAGTCATATGAGCAAAGACTCATCACTAAGAAACATATAGCAACGCACATATATTTAAATTTTAAACCACCTTTATACTCCAGTACATTAGTGATAAAACATATTAAAAGTAGTATAAACCGAACTTCATACTGTAACACTCTTTGTTTCAAACGTTTCACTCCCACAGGGAACACCCATTTTTGTAACTAAATCACTCCGTCTTGTTAGTAGTAAAACACCTTTTATTGTTAAAAGAATGGCTAATACAGCATTACCTTAGCAGGAATTCACGACACACTTCATCACTAAGGATATGCCCATTGATGGCATGTGTCATATAAAGAAACTGAAAAGCAATAGAACTTGTTTAACCGGTAGTTTAGGCTTCATTTCATGTGAATAGTTTTTAATATAACCTGGGGGGGCGGACACAGACACACAGACACACAGACACTGGCATACACACACAGAGAGACACATACAGATACAGACACACCCACCCACACACTGGCACATACACAAACATACAGACAAAGTAATTTCAAGAAACCAGGCATGCACCAGATGCATCTGGTTTAAAAATCTGTAAGTAAACAAAAGCAGGTGTTCCAAAGTCTCTATGATTCTAACCAGAAATTTGGAAAGTCCATGCATTAACTGTTTCTACCACTGGAAAAAATTGGCATTTCATTTTACAGGAAATTAGCAGGATTCATGCAATTATCCTTCTAATTTCCTTTACTTAATATTTCCTGCTACAGGCTAGGGCACAATTTCAGTGACAGTTTCCTCGACATTTCGTCAGCAGTATTCATCACATGTTGTGTACCCAAGACATGTAAAGAAAATTTGATATGTAAAAACTCACCAACATGTCATACAGCATGCAGTATTTCCTTGAGCTTTCATGCATGTAGTATTTACCACATTTATGTAAGTGCATGAAGTGTAACATGTTATTGCATACCAACATGCCATACTGTATGTAGTTTCCTAGAGCTTTCATGCATGTAGTATTTATCAAGTTTATACTAATGCATGAAATGTAATGCATTACATCCCATGCAGTACGTAGCTTATTTCCTTAAACTTTCATACATGTAGTATTTGTGAAACATGAAATGTCATGTGTGGCATGCCAACACACCACACCTCCTTAAGCTTTCATACATACATATATCATTACATATAGCTAATATCTGATCTGCTTTAATTACATACACATCACACATGCAATTGTATAATTATAAAGTACACAAGTAAGTTTGACCAAATTTTTCATTATATCTCCATTTGTTGCTAATTCTTTAATCTCAGCAAATCTAAAATGAAATAAAAACGATAAGGAATGTATTAATGACTAAAACATTCTATTACAGCACTCAGTGATCTGTAATATATATATAACCACACATGTACACAACCTTGGTATAGTTTGCAATTGACTGTTCTGTTAGAGTGGCTGTTCTATTAAAGTATATTGATTTTAATTTTAGAGCCTATAATGCCATGATACTGGTACAACTGTAATTTCAATATTTATGAATGCCATCAAGGACAAAATATTGACAATTGATTTTTTTATAATTGAAATTGACTTTGCAATCAAATTTAAGACCAACATTGATTTCGTGATTGAGTTTACAATCGATTTTGTTATCAAAATTAAAATCAATTTCAAAATTGAAGGTTGCTACATAGCTATTTGTTTCATATTCAAGTTTAAAAATGGAAGTGTTGCATTCTATGTATTTAATTTCATGAAGGCAGCCTGCTTACATGCACATACAGCTAGCATGATGTATAATAGCTTAAAGTTGGGAGTGGCTATACCAGCATTTTCTGAGCTGGCTGAAAATCAATTTGGTATTATATTATTTAATGTAATTCATTCATAGGATTTCATAATTTGCATTGTTTTAAGCTTCGTACCCTATATATAGCTATCTATGTTTTTCATGGGCATTTGTTTTTGGCTGAAATGGTAGGTAGGGAAACTAATAAACTTTCATTTGGAATGGCCTTAAGCTATTATATACACTGTATCTACATGACGTGCATATCAGTGAAATAGCCACAGAGTTTCCACAATCAAATTTAAACTGTTTGATAGAATATTTACATGATTGTTCTATTAGGGTATATTGATCTTTTATCGTCAGGCAATCTCAGGCTCACCCTTGGCGACCTCCTGCTACATATGTAATATGGTCTCGTGAACCATACTTTCTCTGTAGGGCACCTGAGGAGAAAAAGCTTGGTTCAAGAGACCCTACAAGGCCATATATGCAGGGCTTTATTTAGGGGGTTGGGAAGCATTTGCCCCTCCTTGGCTCTGGCTTGCCGAATTTGATAATCAATTCAAGTGGCTTAAAGTTTAAATGCTTGAGTTGTTCTTCAAGTATGTACAAAAATATTTTCCAAAACTGTCTTAATTTCTTTGGTAAATATGATGTGGGTTTTGGAGTCTGAAACACTCAAAAGCTTGATGTATGTATTGCTTTATAAGCAAACAAGCCACTAAAGTGGTTAAGTGTGAGGCTTTAAAAAGAAAAAGGAGTATTCAATTGCTTTTAAAGCATTCAAATATCACCATTGCAGTCCGAATATTTGATTATTCCTTTCAACACTATTCGAAAATAACATAATATATATACTTGAGCTATGTCTGTTATACAATATGCGGGAGAATTTTTAGAGTTGTAAAATTGGCAAATTGCTAGCTATATAGCTTATTATTTGTGAATCATTTCTGTGCTTTAGAAGTAGAAAAGGTTTTTCATAAATACAAAAATGACTAAAGTATTTCAAGGTTCGCCATACACAGAAGAAAGATGCACTTCCTGTTCCAGACAGCCTTTTAAGTAGACACATGGATAAGATCATGTGTATACAATTACTGATGACCCAGTAAGAGAAATGTTGACAAAGTCAAGAAAATCAATTCATGGGGGCATGTCTAGTATACATGATTCAAACAGTACAAACATGGCGGCAAAGTTTTATATTTATCACTATAATTATGTGTAATGTTCGTACCATTTTACCTATCAATGGACTCTGGCTTGCTGATTCGTTAATATTTTATTTGCTAATTGACCATTCACCAATGTTGTAACCCTCCAAATATTTCAATATACATTAAATACCCCTATAGAACACTCAAGATAATGAAATATATAGATGACTGCTTTATTAGAGTTACAAGATACAAACTGACTGCTTTATTAGAATATTTGATTGTTCTATTGGAGTATTTAGTTGAACACTAATAATACTCGGCCTAAGATAATAACATTTTCAACTGGTGCATAAAAATGCTGGTATCAGTTTGATACCAATATAATGATGATCAAAATGATGCCAGTACTACTGCAGGGATGTGCCCAGGTTGAAAAGAGTGGTGGCTACATATAGAGGTTTTAAATCCCCAAAACTTCTGATCTTTAGATACTATGTTCTGTGTGAAGTGGTGAGCAAGACTAAGCATTATTTTAGTGGTGGTGAGTGGTAATTATTTTATCTGAGTGGTGGTTGTCAATCACTGTGGGCACATCCATGCAGTACTCAGTGCATGCTATAAAATTTCAGTTAAACTTTCACTTCAAAATTATGACTTGGTTCAGTAACACTAAGGACCAACACTTCCTATGTGCACATGCTAATAATAGTTGTATACTCCATAGCTCAATGCTCTATTAGAACAAAGCAATGCAAACTGACTGCTCTAATAGAATAATTAGAATACAAGTGGAAGGTGAGTCAATGCAGGCATGTCCTGTGTTGACAGCTTACAGATCTGCCATATGATGCTCAGGCTACTGAGGAAGATGGGCAGCCCTTGCCTGCCGTGGAACATGCCGAATGGCAGGGCCTCCCGACACAAGTGAGCCATGCAGTGTGGACTGCATGCAGTGCAAATTGTGGTGTTATATAATAATACCCGGCCTAAGTAATCATAAATAAGGCAGGTAGTTAAAATGTTATAAAGAATAATTTAATGCATTGCAACTCACAAAAGGCATTGAGTTACTTGTGCACAATATTTCAGTGGACTAAAGCTCTTTGAACAGGCTCATTCATTTATATTAGGGATGGTGGGAGCTACAAGGTATGGCTTCGTTATGCTGTACATACTACAATTCACCACACAACCTAAGTAGTAATCGTACAATCAAAAATATGTTTACTGAAAAAGACAATACTAGAAATGAATGTGGTGCATCTCTTTCATCAGAGATTATATACACTCTATGGATGTGAAACTTACATAAGCGCCACTGTCTCTAAGCTTGTTTTGCACCTTTGGATTATAATGAAGGCTAGTAGACTACAATTATCTAGCTAAAAATAATCGATATGCTCTAATAGTACAGTCACTACAGTGTGCTCTAATATGAATCTGTGAAATTAATCACACTCAGTGCTATATTTAAAACATTTATAAACCAAAAAAACTTCACCACAATGTTATAAATCGTAAATATAAGCAGTCAATACTTTCACTTAACAATCACCATAAAGCAATAATAATTGCATGCCTTTCTAAAAACCTATAGAAGAGATACAATTGATAACAATTCCTAAAAAAACTACTAACAAATACATCCTGAAACTTATGGAAATAAACATGCTACCATTGCTGAATGTTTTAGAAGCGTGAAACAAGTGACCGGGCCTGCGAAAATCAGTGCAAATTACACTTAGTTAGATAATCATGAAAAAGGAGTAGCAGAATGCTGTTAGTTTTAAAAGATTCTCCATTAAATTCTGCATTTGTGGTAGAAGAATCTGTGTGGTTAGCTTAAACGTACCATAAATTATGATAAGACGAAGTTGAAAAAATTAGGTAATTTTTACGCGACTACATGGTTGGTTTTTGCAGGCCCGGTCACACAAGCCTAGAGACACCAGCACTCCATTATAAATGTATTGGTGCACACCGGAGTTTTCACATCCATAGGGTGTATATTAATCTATGATCAAAGCATTGTTTGATAAGTAATAATACAAGCCAATATATATGATGGTGCCAAAGTAATTTCCGGTTAGCCATGAAACGCTGTAAGCACTTAACCGTACAGATAAATGTTATTCTGGGCTGCTTTAACTGATTGACTGCTCTATTAGATAAAGAGTATTCTATTTCTATACATTACCATGGACACTGTTACCAAGGACATTATATAATACAAATTCTTAACCTCACAAGTAATAAGATAATCTGAACAGTTACTATAGAAATGGTGAATTAATTATTACTTCACTATACAAGATAACAGTACCTAGGGTTAATATATGGTACACTGATGGTGTGACAGTGGTAATATTAAAAATTAATCAAGGCCAGCAGAATAGGGAGTATAAATGATTGGACATTAGCATAAAAGCCGTTTTGTCACTTAATTCGGACATCCTATACACTTGATTAGAGAGGTGATGGTAAAAGTGGTCGCAAATTGATCTGAAAATGTCAGATGTCAGACTGTTATAATCTCCTCTGCTGACAAGTTAAGATTGTTTGGCAAATGACATAGTGGCTATATATTTGACAAGTAAGATGAGCTGTTTATATATACTATAAGATAGAACTAAGCGAAGGAGCTAAGGCTGAGCCTGAAGTTCCCTTTTAGTTCTCTTGAACCATTTATAATATCTAGATATGTTTTAATATATAGTTCCTATCGCATGCTAACAAAGTGAGGTGTTAGTCGATCTTTACAAACTACCAAAGTTCCTATTAATAAAGCCTTCCTCCCGCTTCTTAGTGGTCCCTAGTGGGATAGTAATTGTGAAATAAGCGGTAATAATATGCTTGCTAAGATTATAGGCGATTGTAGGGGGGGGCTTGGGACACAGGCTCTCCCTGTTCAATACTAGGTTGTGAAAAATCTCAATAAAACATTAAACATTGGTGGTGTTAAATTGAGTGTTTTTAGCAGTATAGCTATAGTGTGCTTATTTAATAGACCATACTTTAAGAGCTTTACAGAGTTTGTGAGTGTCACTGATGCTACTTGTTTTTTAGTCATCAAACAGCACTCTGGGGCCCCCTGTATTCCAGTTCTAGAATTGCTACTGGGTATTATACATTGTCTGAACAAACAGACATTTATGTACTAACTATCTTATAGTGTTTTGTGTTAGAATCACTGTGTGTGCATGCATGCAACTTATATCACTTAATAGTAATAATTATCAAGTTTGTATATATTTAAAGGAATGTCATTCTGACTGAAGATTTTACTACTGCATCAACTCATTCATCTTTTTTATTGCATTCTTCAACATTCCCATAGTATCCTCATTATTGACATTTTAAGCATTCAATTTTTTGTTTCACAGGTAAAATAATATTATGACATATATACATTATCATTTATTGTTATGTTATTAGCTATGGAGTTTATTATACAGTAGCTAGTTGCACATCAGGTGTATAACACAGGACCATGGGAGGAGGAAGGTATTTCAAGTTGGGGGTGCTCAGTTGCTGGTGCTGCTGGTGTGCACATGCTCTTTCTAGGGGGTCTGGGGCCATGCCCCCCAGGAAAATTTGCAAAAATAGACACCAGGAGATTAAATTTGGTGGCAATTTAGCCTCTAAACAAGCTAGCATGACCTTAATATTGTTACATGTAAATTTTAAGCTGTTAAACAGCTAATATGCTAACTTTTATAATATTGCCATGCATATAGCTACATAACCAGCTTCAGTTAAAATATAATTAGCTATATAATATCAGCTAGCTGAAGGAAACAAAGTACTCCGGTATTTGTGACGTTCATTGCTGGTTGCCACAGCTGCTCCCCCGTTTCTTTATCGCCATCAGCGGCCTCAGAATCAAACTCAACTACGGATTTCCTCGAAGATCTTTTCTTCACTGTGAACCAATCAGTTAAGTCGGAGACAGCATTTGCTAGCGATGGCGTTTAGCCGCCATTAGAACACCGTCACTTAGTCTGTTAGATGATTACTGATACAGCTCAGTAACAGCTGTTATAGCTAGCTATGAATATAAAATTTATTATGTATACTCGTGTAGCTATAATTAGCTATTGCTATACGTAGCTGCTAGCTACATGCATCTCGCGTGCACGTTCATATCCACAAAACTATTATCCTTATATAGCTAGCTGTACATAGCGTGCATTTATACTTGCCGATACGACGATGAATTGCTTTCTTCTATATGTCCTGCAAACAAAAGAAATCACATGATAATTATTACGTCATACAAAGATAATAATGGGGGTGCTTAGCACCTCCAATTGAAAAGTTGGGGGTACCCTAGCACCCCCACTTCCGCCGCCTATGAGGACAGTTAGCTAATATTAGACATTTTTCATTACTCAGATGTACGGTACCAAGATTTCTTTATATCATTATTGTTTCATAAAATTAATATGCCTTAATATAGTATTTCATAAATACATAAAATTACCCATTAGCTACTGTACTTTAAACATGTTCTAGTTTACTTTGGAAATTTCTATTATGCTATGAAAAATATTAATAAAATCAAGTATTTTTGCAATTATGATTTCAATGAGCTAAATTGTAATCTCATTTTGCAATGGGAAAATTTAGCGGGTAGTGCAATAAAACCCAATCCCTTGCAACCATTCTTTACCAGTTATAATATGGAGCCTTATATTTCAATAACAATAATTGTGTGAGTATTAAAAACCTAAAATCCTTGCAGCAGTATAAATAAGCATAGCTACATTGATAATGAAACTGCTACAGATAGTAATTAATTAATGTTCTTCTGCATTATTGTCATCAATTTCATCTTCATCATCTTCTTTATAACCAGTCAATTCTGTAATTATGAATGTCTGTGCATTCATAAAGCACCGGCTGCTGTTCTCGATTCCAACAAAATTTCATCGCAATTATAAGGCAGTAGACAATGTTTTTCATACACAAAAAGTATTCCCATAAATATGAAGGTATTGAAATTTCATAATCTACAGAAAATACAACAGATCAAGTCTCAGCCTGTCGGTACCAGTGTCATAGTGATATGTGTTTCCCAGTGATGTGTGTTTCCCACACAGATATATCCCTAGGGATGCGTATTCAAGTTCCCCACACATAGCTAGCTATATCACTAATGCGTCTATACTCTACAAGTCATAGTGATATGTGACTGGATTTGTGAAAACCGTCCTTAAGGGCACATTTTGTATTTCGAGAAATACTATATTGAAATATTGAAGCCACTGTGGTTCTCTTGTGCTACAATGTAGCCACGCCAGACTAACCGAGTATAAGTAGACTACTTATGTAGCTATTGTTTTATAACTAATTCTACCACCTATATAGCTGACACTGCTGCGTTTTGAGATAGTTTTTTCCAACTGCTGTAATAATTCGTCCCATTATGGAATATGCTGCTTCAGTTTGGGATCCACACCATCTCAACGACATCCAAGCCCTAGAAAAAGTACAACGTAGAGCTGCCCGCTGGGTTATGAATGATTACAGCTGGTACAGTAGTGTGTCCGCCATGTTACATAGTCTAAACTGGCCTTCACTAGATTACAAACATTCTATAAAGCCACATACAAATTATCTGCATTATCTATTCCATCTTATTTTTTCCCAGCACAAAGACTCACCAGACATTACCACCCACTCCATTACATTGTCCCCTGTTCAAGAACTAGTTCTTACCAGCAGTCCTACTATCCAAGAACAATTAGAGATTGGAATGAGCTTCCACATTATATTATTGAATCAAACAATTTGCAATCATTCACTACATCTTTAACTAACTATTATTGTAATCATGCATGACTACGTGTAACTAATTTATGTATTGTATATTGTATTGTAATTGGGGTGTTGACCACCCCCTGGGCTTATCAGTTTTCTGCCTGCCCAGTATTAATAATCTCGTTAATAATAATAATAATAATAATATCACGGATAGAGTTTATAGGGGATGGGGTGGGCGGTGGGGGTGAGCGGGGAGCCGAAGGCGGGCCATACCATCCACAAGGAGACAGACAGCAGCAGTGTGTCCTCAGTAGGGCACAGAAACAGCCACAGTCGACATGGTAGGCCGAGACGGTCGTTGGAAGCAGCCTGACACACCATGTAGCCTCAGTTATTAGTGCCCCTCAGTGGCCCCATACACCCTGTAGTAGACCGACGTGGTTTAGCAAGGTCGGAAAAAGACCGCCTGTAAAAGTAGACCTGCCCATCTATAGCCCCACGAATGGTGTATATGTATAGTGCTTGGGTCTATCATATCAGTAGCTTTCATGCTAAGACAGTATCTAACATTGTAGATCGAGGCATACATAGTTACAATTTGTCGTGAAGACAAAGCGAGCGAGCAACTTCACTACTACTCGTATTATAATTTCATCGGGACTAACAAAATATGTACAGTGTACAATATTTATACAATAATTCAATAATTACAATATAATTAAGTCAAGTCCAGCTTGATAAATATATCTCAAAGTCTCCCTCGTCCCATCGTCTCGGGCTCGCATCGTCTCAACACTCCCGAGGGAAACAAAATAATTTAGTAGTGAAATTGTCATTTAAATATGTCTGAATGGCCTTACGAGCTTGTATAGATGCCTTTCTTGGTTGTTTACTCCTATCTTCCACAGGTTCAATAGTGTTCTACTTGGAAACTGATTTTTCTCTTACATCAGTCTCATCAAGACCTTTCACTGACTTGTCCGCTTTCTCTGGTAATTCCAATGGATATAAATGACTGATTGATCTTGTGATAATACTATGCCCTGGTAGTTGTACTTCTGCTGATCGGATCTTACAATCTCTACTAATTATTAATCGTACTATCTTGCCGAATTTCCAACTACTTCTTGGCAAGTTGTCATCTTTCACTATTACTATAGTACCTTCTACAGGTTCTTTATCACAGTAAGATTTAGACTGTTTATGTACAAGTGGAATTCTTTCCCTTAGACTCAGAAGATATCCGTCCTTCCAGACCTTCCAAAATAAGTCAAGGTGCTTTTGTCCCTTTTTCCAGTTCTCAATTAGTTTTATTGTTGAATCTTCATGAATATGAAAGTCGACATCATTATAATCACTTGATGAATAAAGGCCAAGCTTTCTGTTAGACACTAAAAAGTGCGAGGGAGTTAGTATAAATCCTGACTCGAAATCTCCATAAACATATGTTAAGGGTCTTGAGTTAATCACTGCTTCAATTTCAGTTAATAGTGTCACCAATTGATCTAGAGTGAAATGTTTCCTTCCAATTGCTTTCCTTAGAGATCGCTTAACCATCCCAACAAGTCTTTCATAGAATCCTCCCTGCCATGGAGCTAGGGCAGTGGTAAAGCTCCACTTAATACCTTCTGTAGACACATGCATAATTTAAAACATCTTTATCCTTAAATACTTGCCTCCACTGTTTATCTAAAGTTGTCTTTGTAAGCTTGAATTGTGGGGCATTATCAGAAATAATTGAATCTGGTCTACCTCTGCGTGACACAAATCTTCTTAAACAATTAAGAAACTGGTTGGCCGTCAAATCTAAAACCCATTCCAAGTGGATAGCTCTTATTGTTAGGCACGTAAACAAACATACCCAAAGTTTCTTGAGCTCAGTTCCCTGCTTCACATATAATGGTCCTAAATAATCTAATCCAATGAACTGGAATGGATCACATTTTGACACCCTTTCTTGTGGCCATGGTGGCATATTGGGAAGGCGAAATGAGGGCCCTTCATGTCTTCGACATATTAAACATTTAGATATTATGCTCTTCACTTGTACTCTTCCTTGTGGAATCCAATATTCTTCTCTGATTTGAGATAACGTATGAGCCACTCCCGCATGAATCAAACGTTGATGTACTTCACAGATCAACAAATTAGTAAAATGTTCATACCTTGGAAGCAGTTTAGGATATTTGGTTCCTTCATTCATTGTAGCATTTGCAAATCGTCCATGACATCTCAATATCCCATCATCATCAACCTTAAGTCCAAGTTGTTGTTGTAGGCAATTCCTGTGATGTTTCTGTATAGCTTTCCATACATTGCTCCAATCTTTCTGGTGTGATATCTGGAAAATTCCATCTAGGCCAGTCGACCTCATTGGATATCAACCACCCTGGTCCATGCCACCACAGATTAGCATCAACAATCTCTGGCACAGTGAGTCCCCTAGTGGCATAATCTGCAGGGTTTTGATTGGATGGAATGTAACAAAAGGTTATATCTTTCTCCTTCCGAATCTCGATAATCCGGTTTTCTACAACCAAAGGTAAAGGTTTAGTAGTTTTCATCCAATGAAGAACACATTCGGAATCTCTCCAGAGAATTCTTTTAGATATTGGTAACTTTAATTCCCTAGTAACAAAATTCCCAGCACGTACTCCAATTAGTACAGCTAATAATTCAAATCGAGGTAAAGTAATGTCCTTACATTTCTTTCCTTTTTGCCCCCTGCTTGAAATGACTGGTGCAAGACGCATCTTGGAAAACATTAGGTTAGTTTGGATACCATGTTGACTAATAACACGTATATACACAACAGCAGCATATGATTTAATCGAAGCATCACAGAATATAAGTACTTCATGAACTGGGTCCTGTTCATGTGTTCCAATAAGACGTGGGATCTTTATTGCTGCAATGTGTTCCAATATTCCAATTATCTTTTTCCATTCTTGACACAATGATTGTGGTAAACATTCATCCCATTTTAAATCATGTTTCCACAAATTTTGAAGAAAGACCTTACCATGAAAGGTAATGGGTGATATAAAACCCAAAGGATCATAAATCTTCGCAACACAACTCAATACATGTTGCTTAGTAATCGTAAAACCTTGTCTAGCAATGTCAGCTCCAGTTATCTGGATGTAGTCGTCAATGCGATTCCATAACAATCCAAACAGTTTTACAACACATTCAGTTAATTTTTGATCCTCTGGTAGTAAATGAAGAAATTCATCTGAATTGGATGTCCACTGTCGCAGGTTCATGGAGGCTTTCTTAAAAATACTTCTAGCCTCTTTGTATATTTGATAAGCTCCTTCAACTGAATCAGTTCCAATGGAAACATTATCAACATAAATATTATCAGCAATTCTCTGAGCAACCAGACTACCCTCATTCTGTAAATGAAACTTCAAAGTTCCTTCAAGCAGAAATGGACTACATATAATTCCAAAAGGAACACGGCAAAATCGATAAACATCTAGGTTTCCTTCTACGTGCTCTGGTCGACTAGGATCATGAAACCATAAAAACCGTGTCACATCTCTATCCTTCTTCTGAATACCAATCTGAAGGAAAGCTTTCTCGACATCAGCCAAAATGACAATATGATAGGTACGAAGTCTCAATAACACACCACACAAATCAGGTAACGTGATCGGTCCTCGATATAGACAATCATTGAGGCATTTAACACCTTTACTTACTTTAGCAGAGGCGTCATAAACTATTCTGACTTTAGTAGTGTTCTTAGAGGGTGTTATTATTGGGTGGTGTGGCAAGTAATGCTTCTTACAATTGGTTTCCATCTGAGTTTATAAAACCTTTTCAACAATTCCTTGCTTCAACTGAGATTGGAGAATATCATCATACTGCTGTAAAAGAGTTTTATTTGCCTGAAACCGTCGTGACAATGACCTTATTCTCCCATAAGCAACATCATAATTTTCAAGGAGATCCGGTTCACAGGGCTTCCACGGCCAAGCAATTTGATATCGTTCTCCATCATAACAAATTGGTTGTTAAACTGTTCAAGAGCTTCATCATTATCATTCAAATATGCTGGATCACAGATGCCAATTGCATCCAAGCTCCAAAAATCCTTCAAACTAGGATTCTTGTTTACTGCAGTATCAGCTGTTGAAAATAAATTCAATTCATGAACAGACTGATTCATTTGGGTCATCACAAAACAAGTTGAAAGTTGGTCATTAGGCTTGACCTCCCGTTTGGGGCCCATGAATTTCCCTGTAAGGAGATAACCCAATTTGGATGATAACAATAACAAACCTGATGGTAGCACTATTCGTCCAACTTCAACAATGCTCCAAAAATAATCAGAACCTACTATAGTAGCCATTTCAGATGATTTTGGAATAACATCAGCTAGTTTTCCTGGTGTAATTGATTGAAGGAATTCCAAATCTGATCGCTGAAGTGGTCCTCTTTGAACAGGACTAGTAATCTGATTCAACACATTAGCATGTAGACTCACACGAGAGTTTTCCTTAGTAATAATAGTAAAATGAACAACATACGTGTCAATAGATTGAGGACCTTTAGATCCAAATGTAGAGATTGACAACGTTTCCTTTCGCTGAGAAGGTAAATTTAACTGTTTAGCTAGTTTTTCTGTCATAAAGGTTCTCTGACTAGCACTGTCTAGTAAAATACGAGCTGAGATAATAGATCCATCAGCACAACAAACAGGAACCATTGCTGTTTGAAGGAGCACTCATTCTCCACTTGTTAATAACATATGATCTGTATTCACTGCAGGAGTCACAGTATCAACTGTTGATTTGGCAGTAACAACTGGCTGGCGGCTATCCTTGGCACTAGGAGATGCTTGATTAATAGCTGTTGTTTCAAATGTAGCTGGTGTTTCAGGTGAAATAACAAACTTTTTCGGACATATGCTTCGATGGTGATTACCAATTCTTTTACAATGATAACATGGTTTTGAGTGGGCATTAGGGCATTCCTTCAAAGGGTGACCAACTTTAAGACATAGAAAGCATCGACCTTGAGAGATCAGTTGATGTTTACGATCAGTAACAGTTGTAAATTTATCACAGTTATCGTTAAAATGAACACCCCTACAAAAAATGCAAGGAAGGGTTGGCTCACGTCTATGTGTTTGATTCCTCTGTCTTTCGGTGCTCTTCGCACTATCAACCAACAAAGCTTCTACAGGTTGATTAGCTTGTGTATCCACAGGGGGTCTCTCTCGTAATTATCCCCCCTTCTCTGACCTCTGTAAGTTGAACCTCTAGAATTATGCTCATGTCTTTGAGCGTTTTCATGTATGTTGATATATCGTTTGAGAGACTCCCTTAACAACTTTACTGTCCAGTTTTCATCAAGATTTTTTGACTCTTCCAATTTTACAATTACTTCTGTTGGAAGTTTTGATAATATCTGTTGAACAAGCATCCGTTGTTGGTCAACATTTTCTTCCTGTGACTCCAACTGTCGTAAATTCTTTTCCAATGCTTCGTAAGTGTGCTTTATATCACTGAATCGATTAGTTGACGCTGTAGCCGAGAGTACAGGGCTTCTATAATGCTCTCTTTCTTTCCAAACTTATCCTGTAATATCTTGATTGCCACTGGATAATTATCATTTGTAACAGAAATTCCATATATAGCAGTAGCAGCTGTATTACGGATAGAACCTTTTAAGTAACTAAATTTAGTAACATTTGGAATATTCTGTTCATGTACTGCTATCTTATACACATCCCAAAATTCTTGCCAATGTAGAAGGTTACCATCAAAGGTTGGAAGGTGTAACTTTGGTAACTTCATTTTCACACTACTGTTGTTTTGAGGTTCTATGAGGTTTCCAGAGGTCAAAGGTCGTTCCTTAGCCCTTTCTCCCCTTCGCAATACTTGAGCCAAACGCCCTTCTAATCGCGCAACTATTTCTCTCGAGTCAAGTAATAGCTCAATTAAACCCTCATCTCCGTCTGCAGCCCATAAATACTCCTTTTCTTCGGCTGCCCTTTCCTCACCTTTCATTCCGTGCAGCAGAGTATTCCACTCCTGGTTACATCGTTCCAAAAGCACAATATTCGATGAAAATTGATGAATAAGGTGCTCTATCTCTGTTTCTTCCCTATCCAAGTCAGCTTCTTTCATAGGAAGCAGAAACATCGTCTTCGCCTTCTTAATATATGTCTGCAATCGAGCTTTGGTCGGTCCAAGCAACCTTCGGATCGACCCTGACATCTTTAAGGCCTGTGTTCGTGAGTCCCGGGTTTCAGCACCAATTTGTCGTGAAGACAAAGCGAGCGAGCAACTTCACTACTACTCGTATTATAATTTCATCGGGACTAACAAAATATGTACAGTGTACAATATTTATACAATAATTCAATAATTACAATATAATTAAGTCAAGTCCAGCTTGATAAATATATCTCAAAGTCTCCCTCGTCCCATCGCGGTCTCAACAGTTATATAGTATCTAACATTGTAGAGGCATACATAGTTATAGCTAGCTATATATCAAACATTATACGTATATCTATCTATAGTCTCTAACATTGTAGAGGCATACATATAGTTATAGCTAGCTATCTATCTATAGTATCTAACATCGTAGAGGCATACATAGTTATAGCTAGCTATATATCTATAGTACCTAACATTGTAGAGGCATACACAGCCATAGCTAGCTATCTATGTATAGTATCTAACATTATAGAGGCATACATAGTTATAGCTATCTATCTATCTATAGTATCTAACATTGTAGAGGCATACATAGTTACAGCTAGCTATCTATCTATAGTGTCTAACATTGTAGAGGCATATATAGTTATAGTATATATCTATAGTATCTAACATTGTATATCTATCTATAGTCTCTAACATTGTAGAGGCATACATAGTTACAGCTAGCTATCTATCTATAGTGTCTAACATTGTAGAGGCATATATAGTTATAGTATATATCTATAGTATCTAACATTGTATATCTATCTATAGTCTCTAACATTGTAGAGGCATACATAGTTATAGCTATAGCTATCTATCTATAGTATCTAACATTGTAGAGGCATACATAGTTATAGCTATCTATCTATCTATAGTATCTAACATTGTAGAGGCATACATAGTTACAGCTAGCTATCTATCTATAGTGTCTAACATTGTAGAGGCATATATAGTTATAGCTATCTATCTATAGTATCTAATATTGTAGAGGCATACACAGCAATAGCTACCTATCTATGTATAGTATCTAAAATTGTAGAGGCATATATAGTTATAGCTATCTATCTATCTATCTATAGTATCTAACATTGTAGAGGCATATACACAGCCATAGCTAGCTATCTATGTATAGTATCTAACATTGTAGAGGCAAGTATCTAACATTGTAGAGGCATACATAGCCATTGCTAGCTATCTATCTATAGTATTTAACATTGTAGAGGCATACATACCGTATAGGGGGTAAGTTTCGCTGGGCGAAACTTTCGCGGTAGAGGCCTTCCAAGTATATTCGCGGTAAAACCTTCGCGTTACAGTAGAAAGCAGCTTATACATTTGTAGTAGCCGAGTAGCTAAATATCTTTGTTTAGCGGCGAAACTTTCGCGGTTGTGTTTGAAACCGCGAAAACCGCGAAAGTTTCGCCCATCGAAAATTACCTCCTATACGGTACGTAGTTATAGCTATCTATCTATCTATAGTATCTAACATTGTATAGAGGCATACATAGTTACAGCTAGCTATCTATCTATAGTATCTAACATTGTAGAGGCATACACAGCCATAGCTAGCTATCTATGTATAGTATCTAACATTGTAGAGGCATACATAGTTATAGCTACCTATTTATCTATAGTATCTAACATTGTATATCTATCTATAGCTACGTAGCTATCTATATCTAATCTAACATTGTAGAAGCAAACATAGTTGTAGCTAGCTATCGATCTATGGTATCTAACATTGTAGAGGCATACATAGTTATAGCTAGTTATCTATCTATAGTATCGAGGCATACATAGTTATAGCTAGCTAGCTATCTATGGTATTTAACATTGTAGTTATCTATCTATAGAATCTAACATTGTAGAGGCATACATAGTTATAGCTAGCTATCTATCTATAGAATCTAACATTGTAGAGGCATACATAGTTATAGCTAGCTATCTATCTATAGAATCTAACATTGTAGAGGCATACATAGTTATAGCTAGCTAGCTATGTATAGTATCTAACATTGTAGAGGCATACATAGTTATAGCTAGCTATCTATCTATAGAATCTAACATTGTAGAGGCATACATAGTTATAGCTATCTATCTATCTATAGTGTCTAACATTGAAGAGGCATACATAGTTATAGCTAGCTATCTATCTATAGAATCTAACATTGTAGAGGCATACATAGTTATAGCTATCTATCTATCTATAGAATCTAACATTGTAGAGGCATACATAGTTATAGCTATCTATCTATCTATAGAATCTAACATTGTAGAGGCATACATAGTTATAGCTATCTATCTATCTATAGAATCTAACATTGTAGAGGCATACATAGTTATAGCTATCTATCTATCTATAGTGTCTAACATTGAAGAGGCATACATAGTTATAGCTAGCTATCTATCTATAGAATCTAACATTGTAGAGGCATACATAGTTATAGCTATCTATCTATCTACAGTATCTAACATTGAAGAGGCATACATAGCTAGAGCACAGGGGTGTAAGAAGATCTTCATGACTGGTCAGTCCAAGGTTCCAACTGTATTATTGCACTTAATCAACTGCGTGGGCGGCCGATAATTTTGCATTTTCTGCTACACTTATAACTCTAATACGAGGGGTCCGCCACGTACTCCTATAAGATTCAAGATTCGGCAAATCTTGTCTAAGATTCGGGATTTAAAGAGAGATTTGAGTATTTAAAATTCATGCTAAATACAAGATTTGCTCGATAATAAAGTCGATTTCCTGAAATTTCCTATTTTTTGAAAAACTTTGGGATTTGAGATTTGAGATTTGAGAATCTCAAGATTTGGAATCTTTGTTTATCCCAGATTCAGTTCGTGGCGGACCCTCGCTCTAATATTTGCTTTATAACAACCTCAATGAGTCAGTAAATCACACAAACAACTCCTTTTATGATTTATTTCACACAAAGCTGCGACTTGTTCAATCACACACAATTATTAGCGTGGGCGGTCGTTATCTTTGCATTTATCTATAGTATCTAACATTGCAGAGGCTTAACTATATAGCTATAGTTAGCTATCTGTCTATAGTATCTAACATTGTAGAGGTATACATAGTTATAGCTAGTTATCTATCTATAGTATCTAGCATTGTAGAAGTAAATATAATTGTAGCTAGCTATCTATCTATATTAACTAACATTGTAGAGACATACATAGTTATCTATCTACAGTATCTAGCATTGTAGAGGAATACATAGTTATAGCTAGCTATCTCTCTATAGTATCTAACATACATAGTTATAGGATACTACAGATAGATAGCTAGCTATAGCTATATCGCTATGCCTCTACAATGTTAGAGAGTATAGATAGCTAGCTATGTCTGTGTATGCCTCCGCAATGTTAGATACTGTAATATATAGATAGATAGCTATAACTATGTATGCCTCCGCAATGTTAGATACTGTAGATAGATAGCTAGCTGTAACTATATATGCCTCTGCAATGTTAGATACTATACATAGCTAACTAGCTATAACTATGTATGCCTTTGCTTTGTTAAATACTATAGATATACAATGTTAGATACCATAGATAGATGACTAGCTATAACTATGTATCCCTCTACAATGTTAGAGACTATAGATAGATAGCCAGCTATACCTATGTATGCCTTAGGGATGAGGTAATTATGCTGGAATAATTTTTAGCATAATGCATAGAACTGTTATTCCAGCATTAAGCTAGCATTTTGTAAACAAATAATCAGGGAAAACTAGCAAACACCCAGATTTTTCAAAAGGTCATTGAAAAATAGATTGATATATTTTAATAAAACAGTCAGTACATTATTAAACTAGTGGGTTGCATTATATTACTCTAATAGAGTAGTCATGCATTGCAATAAAGTATCATTTCAAGAGTTACTGGATTGTTTAGAGAATGATCTTGGGAATAATCTTGAGAATAATGCAGATAATTTGGAGCATAATGCAGAAAAATTACAGGAAATTCTGAATAGAATAATGCAGAGAATTATGAGCATAATTACCTCAGCCCTAGTACTATGCCTCTACAATGTTAGATACTATAGATAGACAGCTAGCAATGGCTATGTATGTCTCTACAATGTTAGATACTATAAATAGATAGATAACTATGTATGCCTCTTCAATGTTAGATAATATAGATAGATATACAATGATAGATACTATAGATATAGATATACAATGTTAGCTACTATAGATAGATAGCTAGCTATAACTATGTATGCCTAGACAATGTTAGATACTATAGATATATATCTAGCTATAACTATGTATGCCTCTACAATGTTAGATACTATAGATATAGATAGCTAGCTATAACTATGTATGCCTCTACAATGTTAGATAATATAGATAGATTAGATATGGCTTGATATGGGGATACATAAACTTTAATAAACAAAGAAGTTACCAGTAACCAAGGTAACATGGTAACCATATTGATACTTAATCAGATTGGAATAAAAATTGGAACTGCAGAACAACCCATGCTTAGAGTGCATGGTGGTAAGCAGATATACCGAGTTTCTGGCTAAGTTATGTTACATTACTGCATGAAACAAATGCAGCAAGTAGCTATTAATTTAACTTAGGTAACTGAGTAGCTAACTGTTCGTAAAATTGATGCATTTTGGGAAGAGTAGTCTTATAGCGGAATTGCAGCTTCAGTTAACTCTGGTGTCCAGTTAGCTATTTCTGGTGTCATTAAACGAAAGATACTAATAATATGAGTAACTTCAGGAATTCTGTATACTGTTGGCAATGATGTGCAGCCTCGGTAACTCTGGTAACCTGCTATATACTTTATGGTCTTATTGAACCAAAGAATATAATCAACTATTAACTGCGGTATTTACTGGTAACACTGGGAACTGTGGTAACCGTTGGTAATTTTGATGCATTTTGGGAAGGAAGGTCTTGTAGTGAAACTACAACCTTGGTAACTTTGGTAACCTGCTACTTTATGGTCTTATCAAACAAAAGAATATAATCAACTATTAACTGCGGTATTTACTGGTAACACTGGGAACTGTCGTAACCGTTGGTAATTTTGATGCATTTTGGAACGGATAGACTTTTAGTGGAATTAC
Organism: Nitrosopumilaceae archaeon; assembly: GCA_965207375.1. GTDB lineage: Archaea > Thermoproteota > Nitrososphaeria > Nitrososphaerales > Nitrosopumilaceae > JAWVZS01. The sequence continues at coordinate 188,129 of CBDBMG010000002.1, forward strand.
AACCTCGGTAACTCTGATAACCTGCTACTTTATGGTCTTATTGAAGAATATAATCAACTATTAACTGCGATATTTACTGGTAACTTTGGGAACTGTGGTAACCGTTGGCAATTTTGATGCATTTTGGGAAGGAAGGTCTTGTAGTGAAACTACAACCTTGGTAACTTTGGTAACCTGCTACTTTGAGGTCTTAACAATATAATCAACTATTAACTGCGGTATTTACTGGTAACTCTAGGAACTGTGGTAACCGTTGGTAATTTTGATGCATTTTGGGAAGGAAGGTCTTGTAGTAAAACTACAACCTTGGTAACTCTGGTAACCTGCTACTTTATGGTGTTATCGAACAAAGGAATAAATCAACTATATTATTAAGAGTCAGCATTTACCGGTAACTCTGGGAACTGTAGTAATTATAACTGTTGGTAATTTTGATGCATTTTGGGAAGGGTACACTTGTAGTGGAATTACAACCTTGGTAACTCTGGTAACTGGCTACTTTGTAGTCTTATCGAATGGAACATAGCAGCATTTACTGGTAACTCTGGTAACTGTGGTAACTGTTAGTAATTTTGATGCATTTTGGGAAGGAAGGTCTTGTAGTGGAATTACAACATTGATTACTATCAGACTGGTAACTTGCTACTTCATGGTCTTATCAAATAAAGGAATAAATCAACTGTAATATTAAGTGCAGCATTTACCGGTAACTTTGGGAACTGTAGTAACCATCGGTACTTATGATGCATTTTGGGAAGGGGACCCTTGTAGTGGAATTACAACCTTGGTAACTGTGGTAACTGGCTACCCTCAAAATTGGCTTCAGGTAAGATTTACATGCATAAATACTTTAGAATATGATACAGTTCTGCAAAAGATAAAATCTTTGTAACATGTGCTTTGACTTGGAAGTATTTTGTGACCATGATACATTTTTTAAATAATTAGCACAAATGTGAGAAACTTTATAGGTACAATTGCAATACTCAGGTACCTGATGTATAAGACAACTCAACTGCTGTATAAGAGTATACATAATGTACTCACCTGGCTGCTGTATAAGAGTAATGTACCATTACCTGACTGCTGTATAAGAGTAATGTATTATTACCTGACTGCTGTAAAGAGTAATGTACTTTAACCTGACTGCTATATAGGCAGATATACAGTTTAAACACAAAGACACAAGGGACATTTACATATGCTGTTCACCATATAATGCAATAACTGTGCTATTTTAGCTAATACACTACTGTGTAGTTTGGGCACATGAAATGTCATAAAATATAACACACTTTAAATCTCCTCAAATTTGACATGCTAACTACACTACATACCCATCTGCATAGATGTATCATGAGTCAAATTTACACATTAGTGTTAAATTTACTGTATAGCTACAACCCATTGCTTTTTTACCGGTAAGCTTTGCAAAAAATACTGCATGCATCAAGGGATCTGACACTATAGATTTTCTTCAACATGATTTGGAATCTGCTTGATTTGGTGTCGGACCTATTGGCATGTATTCTATGCAGAGTTGGGGGTAACTAGTTACTTTGTAACTAAGTTACATAATATATTACTTTTAAAAGAATACCTGGACACTAAGGACCAGCTTACTGTGCTTTTATCTTTACTTATTATGCTACGTATGCTACAGTGCTCATATTATGTCCTAGCTATATCATAGCTATATGTGACCCGGTCTGACAAAACCAGTCTTATTGCCATAAAAATGTTGAGTTAATTTTGAGTCTTTCAAGTTTAATAACTCTTTTTCTGAACACAATATTTTAGGACTAACTTCACCATGTAGCTAGCAAAAATCCTAAGCAATTCGATAAAACTTACAGAATTTGAATAGCACCTATACAGAACAAGATAGATACCATTATACGCATGGGTGTGTTTTTGGGCAATAAGACTGGTTTTGTCAGACCGGGTCACATATACACAAATAGCTATACATTAATAACCATTTTTGCAAAAAAATTGAGAATTTAGCCATCACTGTATAGCTAGCCGTTAGTTTTAATTATTAGCGTTGCTGGTCATAAAGAATATACATTCCTAACTATGTATGCCAGCTACGTAAACTTGGTGATGAGAAACTGTTCTGTTAATGAACATTTGCAAAAGCAGCTATCCAGATACGTAGCAACCAAACTGGAACAAAACACTAGCCATTTGAAACAGAGACAAAATGTTAGCAATTAGCAAGGTTACAATATCACTAATTAGTCAATGTGAATTGTGATTTTTAGATATTTATGTAACTATAATGGCTAGCTCTCGATGTTTTACTTACATACCGATGTCCAGTAGGCACCTGCAGATTATGCCAGCATAATTTTAAGCATGATAGGTACATATAATTAAAAAGCACCATGTATAATGCCAGGATAATAGGAAGTATTTGGCTAGGTATTTATAAAAGTATGGAAAATTAGATCAATATACTTTAATACACAGTCTTACATTTTGGATGTGCGAATACTTTAATAAGGAAACAGTCCATCCTTTATACTAAACACATTATCTAAAGCATGTTAAATGACAACATATAGCTAGCTGGAGTGCTTTCTAAAAGTTCAGTGTGAGTATATATACTTATAGTTAGTTGTACTACATTGGTAGCTCTAGTTATATATGTCTACTCACATAGGCAGGTTACTCTGAAAATTTTAGTGACTAGCTAGCTAGTTTCAGAATTTGTGAATACACTAATTTTGAATAATTGTGCTTTAGCTAGCTACTGTGTGGCTATGTTGTTTAAAATACCATCAGCACACTACTTTGTAGCATATAACTAGTTATATGGCTAATACCTAACATCATATTCAATTTAAATCTAAAGTCTTCAGTGATTTGTGTTAAAAAATCTTTCCTTGTTTTTGCTGACTAACAAATCACTATATTGACACATAACCACATATAGACCATAAAGTTCTTTAAATTATGAATCAAATTTGAAGAAACTGTGCTAATCAGTTACATATAACAACATGGGATACAATATATATAGTTAAAAGCTATAGCTACTGTAATAAATTTTAAAATCTTTATAAGCTAATTAAGCTTAGTAGCTATAGATGCTTCTTAAATTGCTATATAGTTACCTATATGCATAACTGGCAGTGCATGCACAGTATAGTTCATATATATGATTATTGTATAATGTATATAGCACCCAGCAAAATCACAGTCAATCCACAATCACAACTTGTACATGAAGGTGCTACTCTCAGTCTATCATGTGAGGCAACAGGTAGTGGTCCCATCAGGTATCAGTGGAGGAGAGTTAATGGAGAGATTAGCAGTGATAGAGCTGAGGGAGTAAACACATCCACACTGACTATATCACCAGTGACACTACAAGATATGGATGAGTATTATTGTGTGGCTAGTAATGATCTAAAAGATGAATCAAAAACTGCTATTGTTGCTGTTTTATCAAAGACTACTGATAAAGTCCCATTCCATTAACCACTGTAATTTGTTTATGAAATTTAGTAGGTGAACTTGAAAAATCTACTGATGATTGTAACTGTGGTAATCATGCAATAGGAATTGCTGCTTTGTTGGTCTTGTTAGCAGTAGTAGTAATTTGTAGTTTAGGATTATTAAGATGGATTGCTAAGTTGAAAAAAAACTTGCACAAGCCAAATCAAAAGAAAAGTAAGTTATCATAAATATTACTAATAGTCAAATATAGTAATGTTGTTCAAAATGTTCCAGAGCCAACATACGTATGAGTTAGTGTCTAATTTCAAAACTGATAATGTGAACATAGAGAAGAATCCTTCTTACTCAGTGACTGGTGTTCAGGATGGTTCATTGGATCATCATTATGATGTCATTCCTGGTAGTGATGCATGTTGTCAAGACTAAAAAGAAGTAACTGTAGCTATTGATTGTATTAGGAAAAAATGTGACCGTCTCCACGAAAACCGGCCTTCGCACCTGGTAATAATTAGAGAAACACTTGTTTATAAAGATTTTAATTAAAAATTACCAGCTTTGCTCGTACTAGGCTGCTTTTGTTTAACAGAACTGGACTTAGTAATCTATTGAATAAAATACAGTGTACCTTTGAAATTGTTCCTTGCTTGATTTTAGGCCTTTTCAGACGATTTTTTCAAAGGTGTGCATCAATTTTAGCCCAGTGTTACAAGGGGGTGTGCGGGAGGGAGGAGGAAAAACCTCCCCAGGTGAAGACACGAGGTGACCAGTTGCCCACAGATGGTCCTGACCATACAACCAGGCCGAAGGGACATCATTCTGGTCAGGGGTAGAATTCCAGGCCGATAACACCCAATTGGTGCACTCCACAGGTGCCAATGTGTCAGTCATGGCTTTACAAGGCTGCAAAACCTCCCCTTAGAAAAGCAGACTACCTGAGACTGGCCATAGGAGACATGGTGTTTGGGTAGCTATTGAGTATAGCTATGTGCTGGGCCAAAAAAAATTTTAGTGCAAACTAGGCTGGTTTTTGCAGAGACAGTCACATATTAACAATCCAGTAGGTAGCCAGCTATAGAGCCTAGTTAAGCAGTTGAATTTGATTTTAGTCATAAATTCATAAGAAAACAATCAACTGGCACATATGTAGTTACACCCACATTAGTTTAAATTTCACAAAATTAAACCTCAGTTTACTGCAAAATGCATAGTATTAAGTTCCCACCATGTGCATACCAAATTGAATTTGGTATGCTCATTGTGGTAATTTTGTATTAACTTTATTGCTACTTTGTGCATTTTGCAGAGTGTTAGCTATGATGACTAGCTAGTTCACTGACATAATTGCTTGTAGCTGGTTTTAAATGGCTGCTGTTTGGGTCTTGGTTTGGTTGCTACCTGCATGGTTAGCTTATGCAAATGTTCATTAACAAAAGTTTCTTATCATCATCAAGCAAAGCATAGTTATAGGACTGTATTCTTTATCGATAGTGAGTCGCGAGACCAAGAAGAAGCAGGCCGTACGCAACGAACGAGTGAGTTATTTACACGTAGCACCGCTCTGAAATTTGTAAACGCTCTAAATAAGCCGCCATGATAGCTATCGCTTAGTTATTATGGACTCAGCACGTTATAACTATATATAGAATCAGTAAACCAACAATGGAGGAAATCGGCTCCACCAATCCTAAGTACCAGCCATTGCGAGTTTTATGGCACCGTTCGTGCGCCCACGCTTGAAAAACCATCCCCTTGGCACCTATTCACTCGTTTACTAAACAAATACCGTATACGTGGTAATTTGTATATTTCGCGAAAGACAAGTATGTAAGGATTTTCGCTGATCAGTAAGTCGAATACAGTGTTTCCTTAAGCCACTGCTTCTTTTCGAAGATTAAAATTTCGCGCTCGACAAGCCTACAGCAAAATCCGCGAAATTTACGTCCCTCGAAAATTACCGCGTATACGGTAGTACCTTCAATGTATGAAGAATCATTGACCTGAAATCGTTTGATATCCATGACACAGGTTTTCCGTACGCGCCTTATAAACTCCTTCCTTCTATCAAAAATATTTTAGGCGCCCGTCGTTTTTTTCTTTCTTTCATTTTCATCGCACACTTTTCGTGCGCTTGCGCGTGAATCCCGGAATTTCTATTTGAAACACTCACACTTGTTTGTCTAATAACTCACTCATTTCTGCATGGGTTTCAACCAAATTTGTATCAACACTTCTCCTATGTATGCTCTACCAGACAAACAACTTTCAGCATAAATCAATGTATTTGAGAGATACTTTTACACTGCATGTTGATAGTTTCCATAACTCGGACCCCCTCTAAATCATTTGAATGAAATTTCAGATACACAAACTATATTGATATATGTATCTTCAGGATAAGTAAAGAAATTATGACACTTCAGTTTGTCAAAATTTGCCTTTAATGATTTCTTTCATGCTTATGTGCCATGCAAGATAATTATACCAAACAACAAGAGGTAAACAGTACGTGGCCACACATTATAAATAGGAGACCACTGTCCTGTTAGCATACACAAAATTTATTATAATATTGTCTTCTCCTGTAGATCAATCAACAGTAGAGGATGGCAATGATGTAGCCTTCATTGAAGTTCTCGACTGTTTTCCACCTACGTACATAGCTAACAATTATAGTAATAACACATACTTTATATGTTCATTAGCTATACTTGGGGGAAATACAAGGGAAACACTTAAAGTATTAACTTGCTCCTCTCTCCCTTTAAATTTTTATTACTCTGCATACTTTATATAAGGTTTCTTGTTAGGACTTGTTTATAATTGTAATCTATTTATAAAAAGCAGTGATATGCTAAACAAAAACAGCCAAGAAAGGCCAAGAAGTTGAACATTTTATTAAGAATCCTTTTACTTGAATGACATACAATAGTTTACAGGGCATTTTCACAAATATGATTGGCTTTGTCACTTGGCCACCTTATTTGGCCTCGCACTTTTTTACAGCCAGGCTGTTTTTGTTTAGCATATAGTTACTAAGAATTTGCTGACATTATTTCATCATGACATTGAGTTACTATATAAGTTATTTATCTTGTGAATGAATGTACAATGTACATTGTCCGGAAAGTATGCGTGTGTGTGTGTGTGTGTCTGCCCCCCAGGCTATGAAAACTATTCACGTGATTTGAAGCATGAATAATTTGTTATTACTAAGGCACAGGAGTATGAAGCTGTTTTGAAGATAAAATTTAAAAATGTAACGTTACTATGATTCCTTAGTTATGAGTCTCTGCTCATGTGATTTCTTTGTGACGTCATTGTATTATATTATTAAACATGACAGTAAATTTACAGTAGTTTAATATGTACCGTATAGGGGGTAAGTTTCGCTGGGCGAAACTTTCGCGGTAGAGGCCTTTCAAGTATATTCGCGGTAAAACCTTCGCGTTACAGTAGAAAGCAGCTTATACATTTGTAGTAGCCGAGTAGCTAAATATCTTTGTTTAGCGGCGAAACTTTCGCGGTTGTGTTTGAAACCGCAAAAACCGCGAAAGTTTCGCCCATCGAAAATTACCCCCTATACGGTATATACAGTGCCTGATTTTAGATGGTAATACATTGACTTGTTTATTAGCAGCTTGCTCTTGCAGAAAAAGACTAGTACAGTATCCCAGTGGCCATGATTAATTTTTCAAAATGTGCTTATAATCAATTGCGTGGGTTGACGATCATTCAACAAAATTTGAGCTCACTAAAAACCTATTATTCCAGAATAATTCTCATATAAAATAATTATATAGTAGCTATTATATTCCCAAAATTATGCCGGCATATTAGCCACAAGCCTACCTATGATTGCTTATAAACTTATTTACGTAAGTTCGAAATGCAAAAATGTGGTCAAATTTTACTTGCATATATAAGCCCTGTTTTCTCATACCGGGTCACATTTCACAAAAATTTCACCCTTGAACTTTTTAGGCTAGCTAGCTATATGGTGTGGTGTTAAATATTATGCAACTTCTAATATTACATACAGTAACTACCCGGCTGGCTTATCATCCAGTAATTTTAAATGTAAAATCAATAAAGTGTGTGTCTGTGTGAACAATTATATAGCTATATTCTGGCTACGTACATGTAGCTAATAAACCAACTGCTTAACAACTATAATATAGTCATTTGTGCAAAAATTAACCACATAGTCACATAACATTGCCATGATTTTCAATTTTGTCTTTTCATAACTCATTATCTGTTTAAATTAACAACACAGAATTTCTACCGCAAATGTAGAATTTAATGATGAATCTTTTAAAGCTTACAGAATACTGATATACCATTTAAAATGTAACTAGGTGTAATTTGCGCTTAGTATGGTTGATTTTCACATACCCATGGCCAGCCACATTTGTTGTCAAACGTCATGGTCTCATGAAATATTTAAGAGCCAGTTAGCTATTCATGATATCCTAGTTATCATCACTTAGTCTAATGTGATATTAACTATAATAGTTATTAATATCGTCCTCAGCAGGCTTTGCGAAGCTTCTGACTTAATACACTCATAATATAATATAACTAATACTTCCAACATAGCTAATTATTAGCCATACCTACTGTGAGAAAATCAACTAGCTAGCAAACTACTAAAGCAATTCTACTGAAAAACTGAAAAATTAATATGTACGTAGCTTATATGTGTTCTGAGCTTTGTAAGTAGTTGCAATAAGTTCAGCCTTTGATAATAGAGTTAATGATGACATTACTTGAACTGATTATATTTGAAGTCATACGCAAACAAATCATCAACTATATAATCAGTATAGACACCCTCCAGTACTCCACTTCCTTGATCATCAGTGTCAGTAGGATACCAACATGTCCCAGGACTTTTAAGATAAGGCCAAATATTTCCTTTCTTGACACTACATGGTGCTCAGTCACTACCTATCTTCAGTAATCCTTTGTGTTCATCAATTGATGCATCACTACCCATAAATTGACCTATTATGAATTATTTTATTAATATACATAATCATTCCCATAATTAAAATTTAATCAGGCTGTAATTTACATACATAAAATTGTAGCAATTGAAAATTGAATGATTACCTATGAAGTAGGGTTGGGTGATACTTAAAAATGTGCACTGTGATTATTATGACACACAGACAATGCGATTATTGGCAATATTGCAATGGAGTATTTTACTATATAGCTAGTCCATAGAGCAAAGTATCACCCAGCATGTGTAGCATAAGTAAATGATAACAACTTATAATGTGGATTTGGTTGTCTATGTAAATATAATGTGTACTAGTGGTGAATCTTGTGATCAACTGGGGCACTTGCTAGTTGGCCTCACAACTCACTACTGTGAGTCTTGATACACTTTAATCCCTCGATCATATATTATTGCACACGCATGCATATATGGTGATATGTGACTGGATTTGACAAAAGCCAGCTGTGGTACACGCAATAGACACACTTGATAGCTGTGTCAATTAACTAACAGTTCGTGCATGTAGCTATTGGTGGCTAAAGTTTTTCCTGTGCATGGCTTGTTTTTGGGGCCTGTCAGATGTCCATGAGTGCTCAGGTGGTCTTTAAATGGCTCTGGTAGCACTTGAAAAGTAGCCACCTTGCTGGAAAACATTAGGCAATTGTCTAATCGTCTTATTCATCGATTTGGCTATATTTTGGGGCATTTGAAGCCTAAAAGGCCTCAGGTAAGGTCTTTCAGTGGACAAGCTCTTCATTAATTTTGATAGCTAGTTGAATTGCCTGCCATTTCAGATAATTTTAAACTGGCATAGTCAATATCACAAATATCTCCATATAGCTAGGTGTGGAGCTCGAGGGCAGGTGGATTACAGCATTATAAATTTTTCCATGAAACAGAATTTGTGGCAAACTGCATGCACGCAACTCCTAGCCTTCTCAAGATAGAATAATTAAAAGCAGTATTTCTAAATATTTATAGCTAATTGTGTGTGGAAGCCAGGTGTTGTCAAATCTGGTCACATACATGTATAAGGAGTATTCTGTGATATTATTGCACACGAGATTGATATTACTGACTAGGCCTGAGCCAATTATGCCAGCATAATTTGGAGCATAATAGGATGGTAAAAGCATCGAGCATAATGCCAGCATAATAGGTTAACTTTTTGTGCAAGGCATGCCACAAAGGCATGAATTTTGAAAGTGACTACTGAAATTTTGAGTGAATCTACAATAATTTTTTATCAAATTAGGTATGTGATGAATGCAATGATTAAAAGTGATGAATTCAACAAAATACATTGTAGGAGTCATAATGTAAATGTATATCTGATGATAATGAGTGCAAAAAATCAACATGAATATCTTCATATAAAATATTAATTTAGCCTATTAATTTTCACATTATCACTGAGAATTCCCAAGCATAATTTTGAGCATAATGGGCTTGTTTTGGGAATTATGCTCAAAAGCATAATAGGTAATTCTAAAAGCATAATTGGCTCAGGCCTATTACTGACACATGGAAGTTGCTTGCAATAATTATATTGCACAGCCTATGTTATAGCTACTGATATTGGAAAGTGGCAATACTATAAAATATTGCCTAACCTTACTAGTTACATTATTTTAACACCAGTTACATTTACCTTGTAGCTAAGCTGCCTCATTTGATTCTTCAAAATTGGACCAGTCATTTTGCTCTTCACCTTAATTATAAGTACAATACAAAAAATTATATATACGTGTATAATCCTACTCAACAATTCACAACTGATATCACAAATTTTGATGGAGTTGAAAAACTAGTAATTTTTTAAACCAGGCGCGCGCCGGCCAAAGGCCGGCGCGCGCCTGGTTTACTTAAAATCACTTCTGTGCGGATGTATGTGTGTGTGGATGTGTGTGGATGTGTGTGTGTGTGTGTGTGTGTGTGTGTGTGTGTGTGTGTGTGTGTGTGTGTGTGTGTGTGTGTGTGTGTGTGTGTGTGTGTGTGTGTGTGTGTGTAGTCCTACATATAAGGCAATGTTTTGTTGAATTCAAATATACCTTTACGTATCAGTGGATACATAGTATATGCATATAATTGATCACATTGGTGATACTGTGTGTCCTTGGGTGTATGCATCTGCACATTTTGATCCACGTACATTTGTGTATAGATGCACGTACGTATGCCTGTGTGTGTGTTTGTGTGTGTGCAAATGCGTGTACACATTGCTGGTAGGCATTAAATAGAAATGTTTAATGTGTTACCGTACAGCGTAAAATTTATGCGGGGAAAATTTTGATGAATTTGACGAATTTTGCTAATTTGTCAAACTTTTCCTCGTCAAATTTCAAGTAATTATTAATTAGAATATCATTGTACTGGGGCATTCGTCAATATTTTCCTCGTCAATATTTCAAAGAGAGGCAATTCGTCAAAATTTTCCCCCGCCAGAATTTTACACTGTACGGTAATCACACGTTTATATGTAGATGCATGGAGAACTTTTGAGATGGAAAGTTGCATCCGAGATTTTCACATTTATAAGGATATAATTGATCACCATTAGTTGGCAAAAATTAAATGTATGATAATCCTCAGGACTGTTGCGCTGTAGCTGTTGTCAAGACTACTCCAGTCGGTACTGAAACAATAGGGTACATTACCCGATGCATATCAGTGATATGCTCTTCATTCCTTCGAAAGGTTTACCAGAAAAGTTTCGCAGTAGTCTAAATTTTTTGAGGGTGAAGATTTTTGTGGATTCATGAATCACGGTTAACTCAATTGCAGTATTTGTAAATTGGAATTGTAACGGTCAACCCCAAAAGTTCCAAATACAGACAGATAGATGCAAACACACACACACACACACACACATGCACACACACACACACACACACACACACACACACACACACACACACACACATATGCACACATGCACGCACAGGCACATATGCATTTGTATATACGTATGTGTGTGCTGTGTGTGTTTGTTATGTTTATTTGTATGTGTAAATATGCCAGTGTGGATCTGTGTATACATATATGTAGTCATCATAGTTGGTCATAATTTTATACTGAGAAATGCTTTTGTGTATTTTGTGGGGATGTGCCTTATCAGCACAAAATTTTCCTTGTATCCATGCATCTTTCTATCCTTGAAATACTATCCATAATATGAGTTTATAGGCTATGACAATGCCATTTCAGCATTATTGCATGCATATGCATCTTAGGGAGCTCGAGTACTATGCAAGTAACTAGTATTTACGAATTATTATGTACAAATATGAAAATTTAGCACGTACATAATGTTGGTGGGGTAAACTTCAGTAAAGTCATTCTACTTGTGCATTTTTATACTTGAATGTGAACTAATGGACAATCACAAAACTTTATTCTGCCCATGTATAGTCACTGTTATTCCAGATTGGGTCAGTCATATTGATCTGTAAAACTAGCCCTGGACATTTGTGTTTGTTGTCATAACAATTGCTGCAGCTGTTATGACAACTGTTGCCATGTAATTGTTGTCATGACAACTGTTGCCATGCAGTTGTTGTTATGGCAGTTGTTGTTTAATAATCATGATAGATGGTGTTATCATCAATAACCATAATAATATTTGTTGTAGGTAGCAGTGATATAGCCAGTGGAAGAGTTGGCAGGATATCAATGATTTGCACTGAAGCAAGGTAACATATAACCTATATGTTGTCTCTGAGTTTACTGTATTATGTATGTAGACCATTGATGATCAGTACAAGAGAATGAGATGATATATTGTATCATGACATATAGATCAAAGTGACAGTTGACTTTTTTATAATAATCATCGTATGTATGTATAATTATGTGTATGCATGCATGTATTTTTGTTAGACAAAGATATGTTTAATTAAAGTATTTCAGTGTATAGTATACACAGTGGGATAATAACGGTATTCTCGTATATGTGTTATACAACATATATAGCGCTGTACTGTACTACTGTATCATAGGGCAACTTATTTTCAAGGATAAAATTTTTTGAAGATTTCGTGGATATTTTATAGGACCCTAAAAATATTTATACTCTAAAACTTTGCTCTCTACTAGTTATATAACACTTATCAGTTTGATCCTCAAAAAATTTATCCATGAAAATTATATACTTGCCCTACGGTATTATGTGTGTTACATTTTTTTGTTAAAGTAACAACAGTTCTAGATCATGATCATGCATGAGATATATTATACATGTGGGTGTATCTATATAATATAATTATATGCACATATATAGCGCACACATGTATGTGTGTGTACATGCAACTTAAATTTGCAGCAATTAATGTAAGCTACACCAATGATCAAACCACAGCTTTTCCTTAGTACGAGAGCCATTTTAATTTGTTAGCTCACCACATACACGTATATACACATATGCATATTTACATGGGCAATGTATGTACAGTTACATGAGCAGGATATATATGTATATGCATGTGTTCATTAACATACATGCATACACATATGTATGGTATGATGTGTATAGTATACCGTAGGGCGAGGATTTTGTGGATGTTTCCAGAATTTCAAAAATATTTATCCTAGAAATGTTTTGCTCTCTAGTAACCATTATTACTAACTCAAAAATTTATCCAAGAAAATTTCTATTTGAAGCAGATTTTTGTGATATCTTCAAATTGTTCAGTAGGAAGAGTCACATATTTTATTCCTGTGTGCACTCCTCACCTACAGTTACTAAACATTTTGTGGTACTGTTTTCAAGTGCTTAACACCATGTTCAAAGAGTTTTAAGCCATACTCTACTTCATAAAGAACAATTCTATATCCCAATTGGGATATTAAAACATATTTACTTTTAAATAGCCCCAGGCAGCAGAGTACAAAATACTACAAAAGAGAACTAGCAGAATCAAATACTTACACATTTCAAGTTGTATCCTTGCATAATTGGTGTTCCCAACAGACATTCACTCTAAGCGTTTTGGACATTTAAACATTGGCATGCAAGTTATGGCAAGCCAAAAACTTGTGCATGGCTATATATATCTGTAATGAACAAACATAGCCATTGCCCCTAGTAACCTAAATATTATATTTGGATCTCACATAATGTGTAAGTCATGAGATACGGCTTTAAATTTAATATCTGGTGTTAGCTATATATAACCCAGGTAACTAGCTACATCTTTGTTATTAATGCTCTTCCTCTGGTAGACTCTGTAATAACAAATAGCTACTCATAAATATTGTACAAATAATAATTAAGCTATGAAAGATACATGTAAGGTAGTTAGCTATGTGGCTTGACTACTGCTTTTTGCCTGAATAGTGTTGATTCTAGCAAATTCCTTTGAAGTATGGTACATTCCATAATAAAAATGTACAGCAAATAAACAAACATGACCACAGTTTGTTTAGCTAGTAGGCATATGTAGTATACTGGAATTTATATGGCCACTTTAAAATTAATGTGGTGGTTATTGGCCACTAATAAGTGTAGCATTTATCACTTGAATGGTACCTCATGATTGACCAGTGTGCCAAGCTTCAAAAGTAGGATGAATCAGCACTGGGTCAGGGCATAACTAATATAGGCAGTAAAATAACACTATTTGAGTATCCAAAGCATGTTTTGTTCACTTGCCCAAATGGAAAGTCAGCCATCTTTGAATTAGCAATGTTTTATGCACTTCAAGACACATTCTGTGCCTCCTATGATTATGTAGCTATACACGTAGCCACACGTAATGTATAATACTACATCAACACACAGAACATATACCATAACACGTAAAAGCACACAGAGAAATCTCCATAAAGAGTAAAGCATTTTAACAGTGTCTATTTTTCCTATCATTCCTTAAAGGTGGTGGTCACTATAATGATAAGTTGGCTGTGCAATTTGCGGCACGTGTGTTAACATCATATCTAGATTGTATGTTGTGGGTATCCACAGCTATCCACCGCCACCTTTAAGGAATGCTGGGCCCTATCAGAGGCAAAAGAGTTCCTAAATTTCATGATAGGCCAAGGTGAATAATTTTTTGTTCTTTTACAGTGTATAAATACGTGCTATGTGCTAGCAATTCCTTTGAAGTGTGGCTTCTAGTAGAACAATAAAATGTGACCACAGTTTGATGTATATACCGCTATTACTGTAAACCACAACATGAATTTATAATGCATGCAACCAGTCCAATGAAGTGTTATAAAGTTGACTGACTACTGTGTTTGTTCCAAAGGGATTATTCAGCCATCCAGTATAAGTATTATATTGTTTTGACAAGAAAAGTGTTGAGAATGCATGCATTGAAGCCACGTAGCTACATTAGAACATCTATCAAACCTTTGTTTAAGTTGTTATTAACGTTTCCCTTTGTTTTTTTTGTTTAACGTTTCACAAAATATAATGATTTTAAAAAACATTTTGCCAAGGGTGCTTTTTGTACAATACATATTTGATGCCTTTAGCTACAATAAAACTGTCTCTATAATAATATAACAGCCTTAGCTTTATAATAAACAATGAATGTACAATGAAATAGAGATACTATTGATAGCTATAGCTAGATAGCTATATTAAATGCAAATTCCTATCGCTATATGCATGACAACTAGTCAATTAATTGGCATGGATTCCTATGGCCATGGATTCCTCAGTCCATATCTTTCTTTTTTGGTTGGCCTTCCTTTATTCTTTTTAGCTGACATATCCATTTCAATGTTTCTGAAACAATGTATGCTGTCCCAAACTTGATGATTGTAATATAGCCATGTCATGTACATTATAATAGATAACATGACATGGCATGGCAATTAGCTTTGGCTGTGTTGCATATAGAGTGAATCATCACTGTGGTGACTTACTCTATGGTCTATGGTGTATATGGTGCAACACCCTTGCAGTAAATTAACCACCATTCAAATCCCATTTGACACTTCATATTTTACTGGCTCCATAATCTATAATCAAAGCTATACTCATACAAGCGCCCTCACCTTATGATGTAGCATACGTTCGAGCGAGTTCGAGAGTGGTTTTCAGTGGTAGATTAGTTCCAGCAAATTCATCTTACTGGTGTGTATGTACATTACAATTACTAGTATGGTGTATCCTGTGGCCTCCCACATGCATAATTCAACACTTGCTGAGGCATTAAAATTGTGTCAGGTTAGTGCCGTTATTGTTAAACCCTGCATTCTTGCATTTGAATAACAATAGTAAGATTCACAAATATATCCCTTATGTGTATGCTACCACTATTGGAACAGAGGATCGGAGGACAAGACATAGGCTGAGTCAGCAATGATGAGAACACATTTGGATATTTTTAAACTTGTTTTTTATTATTTTGTTTATTATACAGCTGTAACATGCATGAACATGCAAGGTAACATCCTTCAATGTAAGGTCATTCTTGTAAACATAGCACAGCCTTTTTATAAACAATATAAAATTCTATAAAAACACTAGCATCTCCACGTGATTTACCACTGGAAGCCTTAACAAATAAAACCATAGCGATGGTGTGTATATATATTAAAGGGACAGTGAATTGTTTACGAAGCTTCAAGCACACATTTACGTACTTGTCCAACACAAGTTGGATCAACATGGCAATCTTCTATTAAATACTTCACTATGTTCAAATGGCCTTTAGCTGATGCTACATGAAGTAGTTCTCCTACACCCTGCATGTACACAAATGTATATACGTACGTATACGTAAGTACGTATATAGAATGTTAAAATTTCTGTTATATTAACATACATGGACATATGTGTGTGTGTATATACGTACCTCCATTGGAGTTCTAGGGTTGACTTTTAATTCATCAATCAAATACGTATTTCACAATATGTGACCGAGTCTGCGAAAACCAGTCTTATCTGCACATAAAATTTGGCTTAATTTTGAGCCTTTCAAATTTAATAACTCTTTTTCCTAACATAGTACTTTATCAGAAATTTCATCATATACACAAAATTTCCTAAGGAATTCAATAAAACTTACAGATATTGTATAACCCATACAGAAAAAGAGATAGATATTGTGCAGATAAGACCTGTTTTCGTAGACTCGGTCACATATGCAGTAGTCCTTCACGAACAGCAATATGTATTGGCTGCTTACCATCCTACACACACAGTCATACATACGTATGTACGTACGTATTGATATAAAATACGTATTGTACAGTAAAAGCTACATACGTATACTCTTGCTTGTACTGATTCCTATGTTTTGTACAGATGTTTAACTCATTTTATAGCTACATACCTACATATCATAAACTCTCAAAAAGTGCATTAGTTACATTCATATATGCCCGAGGTGATATACGTAAACAACTGCTGTTTTGTGTGGTCAAAATTTCAGTCCATAAGCTGTCAACAAATAAATCATGACTGACTGAAATTCTAAACTGTAGCATATCATAATATGTATTGGGGATGGACAATTAACCAGTTTGGCGTATTAATCATGACATTTCCATTGTTATCAATCGATATCGTGCAGTTTTACTAATAAAAATAATCGTGAGAAGCAATAATCATGTAAAATCATGATAATCAGCACTTATCATAATCAATTTTGGTGTGTTTAGACACATTTGTGGACAGTGTGACACATTTCTAGACATTTTTCAATACAAATACAGTTAAATTAATAATCATGATAATCGTGACCTTTACGATAATCGCATGCCAAAATGCCAATTTCACCCATCCCTAATACGTATCTAAGTAGAGGTACCATTATAGAAAATTTGGCTTCTACTGATACCTGATAATATGTATTTATATCAAATTCTGCTGATACTGATAGCCAACCCGATATACATACGTACACCAGTGTTATGCATTAGGCCAAACAAAGTTAAAAATATGTTTCTGGTCCTCCTGCCTGGTCATTTTTGCCAAGCAGTAAAACATTTTTTATTAACCATACAAATAATTTTGTGGATAGCTTTACATAAAAAAATGAAAATTAAGCTAACTTTATAATGGATGAAAGAAATATTGTGTATAATGAATAAAAATAACCAGTTCTAGTTTTAAATCTTGACAAAATTTGAAATAAAATTTAAAATAAAAAGCCTGGTCACCTGATCAATTTTAAGGGATGCCTGGATCAGAAACAGATATTTACCTTTGTGCGGCCTTACTACAATTTATACATTACATGTACATACGTATGGGTGCACTAACTTTTGAGACAGGGGTACAAACAGGTATTTACTAGCTGAAAGGAAGCCAATTTTGCATGCTAATTTGCTATTTGCAGTAACACAGTCATTATAATAGCTCTTACTAAGTGAATACAATGCCATTAAAATTAATTAGAATTTAGCTAAATAAATAGAATACAACAAATTGCAAATCCACATTGACAAGAAATAAAGATACTTGCCATTTCTTTGAATAAACATATCCACTGACAACCAATTCCAGACTAAATCTTGGTGATGAATTGCTTTAATTGACAGAGATTGGAGGGCACGAAGATGACAGTTTCTATCAAAGTAATTACATAAGCGTAGCCATCATCAGGATACAAGGCAAAAACACAATTAAGAAGTGTTAGTAACCTACTCAACAGCAGCACACTTTTAGTTGCATTTCAAATAAAAATTAATTTTGCATGTGTTAGAATCTCAGTTCTCTGGGTTTGTTATACCGATTCAGGGGCGGATCCAGGGGGGTCATAGGGGTCAGATGACCCCCCTTCCAATCTATGCTTATTCTAAAACAAGCGCTTCAAATAATTATTCTAATAGGCGCTAAAATAATTATTAATTTGTTGTACTATAAAGCGCAAGAACCGGCTAGATTATGTCTGGGGATTCACATAAAAATTATGCACTAGCTCATAGAGCATTCTTTATAACTAAAAGATTAGTTAAATTGCTGACCTGGAATCAGCTAGCTACTGTGATGAATACCCGATACAAGCGCCGCTAAAATATTTTCGATGATTATTTCCTTGCAAGCACTGGCTACCGTAATATGGCGGATAAGGAGATTAATCAACGTGCATTTGATTCGATGCGGTAAATGATATACTGAAGAGGGATCTCATGAGGAGGTTGCGCGTCTTTTCTCCCAGGAATTTGAACGTGCGGCTTGCCAGTGGCCCTTTTTGAACTGATGATAGGGCAGAATAACTCAAACTCGAGTTCAAACTAAAGGTACTATGGTGGATGAAATAATAAATTGTGAGTATTAACAAGATAATACACTACTCAGTCTCAGTGATTTGAATTTTTGCTCACGCGAGTGCTCACGTGATGAATCGTCTGCAGAAGATTTTTGATAACAGAAAAGAAGAATCATGTAGTGCACAGGGTTTTAGTATAAATAACTAACCATGCACACGTAGCTTATAGCTAGCTATACAATTGGTGAGCTGCAGGAACAGCAGCGAGTAGATTCATGCATCTATAGCTTTCAGTAGGTTACAATGCACTTCGTTTAAAATAATAATGTGAATAATTGCAATATGTATATAATATAATTTATACATATAACCATTGCCTTGTGACCCCCCTTTGAAAAATCCTGGATCCGCCCCTGCCGATTACCGATGTGGTAAAAATAAGCATATCGGCAGCCAATATTTTGCTGACCCGATAATCGGTACACCTCTAATCATAAGGCTGGTTTACTTTGAGTATCTCAGAGTAACAGTTTTCAAGGGTACGGATTTTCAGTGATCGTTGTTCCCCAAATAACCTTCTTTTCTTTGTTTCCTTAATAGCTATGAGTTTTAAATTAAAATTTTTGATGGTCTTTAAACCGCAAAATTTTGTCTCTAAAAAATGACAGAGTAGCTATGCTACACACAACGAACTGATTTATATGCTCCATACTACTTTAATTCTTATCCATATAATTATAAACCTCACCTCATTGCAAGCCGTTGGGGAAACAGTTGTCTCTTCAAAAACTTTTCTCACCTCCTCGACTGATCCAGTTTTGAGTGCTGCAAACAACTTCTCCATTACAATAATTATTTCTGTGTGTCTACTTGAATCTCCTGTTAATTAATAACATGCCAATTTTTAATACTACTAAGCCATGTAGTAGAGGTGGTAACAAGTCTACATAATGCAACACACGCATACACTACAATGCGTGAAATTTTTGTGGTGTTTGATTTTGCAATAATTACAATCCATGAACTTCTTTATTACATTGGGTTATATTCACCTTCGAGGAGAATCTTATGGTATGGTATATGTACAGATACATAATATACATACGTACGTAGATAAAATGTGACCAGTTCTGCAAAAATTAACCATGTGAAGCGTAAAACTGTATTCCACTTTATTGTACAAGCTTATACGTACGTAGCTACACTTAAGAACTATCCATGTATAGCATCTCTACTGCGTGGCCAGTGGGTCTGCTTTCCTGGATGGCATTTTGCTGATTCTGTAAAGTCAAGAATGTGAGAATGGCAAATATAGTTGGCACCAATCAGATAACTGGGACTTGGAACTGCTCCCATTGCTGGTTGTGTAGATGCCTCCTTGGTCTCGCAGAGTGGTATAATATAGTTGCCTTGTACTTTTGGTGGCTCTTCCTACTCTAAACAATTCCTTACAGTTTTTTGAGCTACCTCGCACCCCTCCATCCCACTCACCTACCCCCTTGCTATGCTGGCCTAAAATTAGTGCCCACCTAAAAGAAGTCATCTCAAAAGCCCTGAAATCTACCCATCAGCCACTTGTAAGGTTAGCTATATGAAAGTTAATAGATTACTAAGTTTGTTACTGCTAATAAAACTCGGCCAATTAATTAACTTGTTTTTAAAATGGTATATGTACGTATTTCTCGAAATAATACCATGTGCATAGCTACATGGCTGATTTTCCCAGACCCGGTCACAAACTTTTGTGCAGCTGCCAGCTAGTGCTCATTGACAAATTATAAAACATTAACAAGTTATAGCTACTCTAGCTATATATTACGTATTATGTAATTTGCTGTTATAATTATGTTTGGTGAAGTTGCAAATTGGTGTTTACTGTAAATTATCTATGGTTAGCAATTATAGCTATACCTTTAAATCGGTGCACCCAGAAAGCAAAATTGTTTTCAATACTGGCCCATCCAGTTCTTCACCTGATTCAGTGCCGTCTCCTACATTTTTACCACCGTTTCTGTCAACTCGAAAAAATAAAGTCCTCTACTTAAACATTTAAATATGCTTATTTGGTATTCTAATTAAAGCACATCACGTCGGGCATTGTAAAATGGGATTGCTTGTAAAGTTGTGAGTTGAGTTCTGGAATAAACTCTGTGCCATTAACTTATATGTGCCTTAGTAAGGAATGGAATGGCTTAACAAGCAAGTCATACTTTGTATACCCAGAGGTATACCCTCAATTCGACCCGCCTGCATGCGTTTACCACATAGATGCATGTACTTACACACCCTCTATGCAAGATCACTTTCATAACTGTAGTTAACACATTTACAGTCTCAGTACACAGGCGAGCCAGATTCATTTTTGTGTAAGGGTGTTATTTCACGAACCCCGGCCACAACAAAAATGACTGGTCACTCGGAGTGAGACAGAGTCGTGAGACTATAAATGCCAGAAGTAAATAGACGCAACTCATGTGACATCATCATCATGGTGTATATCAAAACAATGATAATTAAATTTATTTAGTAATGATCATGAATAAAGCCATAGTGTGATAAGAAAAGCAATTACGGTGGAAGTTGTATACAACTTTGGACCAGCCAAAAGTGTATCAAGTTTTCAGGTCAATTAAAGTACTATAAAGGGCTACTTTGCATGGGATCTTAAACAAGTGTGTGGATTATGCAGTTGTAGGTTCCACTGTAGATCTTCCTTGGAATCCCAGGGTAATCATCTATAGCGAAGATGATATTTCAACACAACATGCACAATCAGATTTTGTAGATTCAGCAAAGCCACAGTGCATAAAGAAGTGGTCTTGCGTGGTCAGACCTAAACTGACACAGCACCTTATAGTATAAGGGCTCACACTACGTATATTCAAGTCTGGATAACTTATATAGTATAGCAAGTTCATTCAGGCTGTCATCTCAAATACAGTGGATGTTGGTTAGTTGAAAGAGTATGCAGGCACTTTAGATGACACTGCAGCAGTATTATACTGCCATGCACTGGCATATCAGACTAATGCAGCCATAGTTGCCACAAACATGTTAGAATGATGCAATTTTCCTATGTCACAGTTGCCGCTGCTGTGTTATATAGATGCATACAGTTCTGCTGTGTCACATCACTGCCACTGCGTTATACTGATGCAGCTTTGCTGCATCACAGTTGGTGCCGTCATGTTAAAAATAATGCAGTTCTGCTGTGTCATATAGTTGCCGCTGCTACCATATAATGATGCAACTTTGCTGCATCACAGATGCTTATTTCACAGTTGCCTAAATACTCCATTCCCAGTAGAGAGGAATATGGTAGTACAGCCACCACAACCACTTGGTTAATGGTAACTTTATAGTGTTGCTGTTGCAAGGAAACAGGATACAGTGATGTGTTACTAGAAAGGGTAAGCAACAAGTTTTGACCATTATTTAAAATTTATATAATTAGGGGATCGTTAAAACCCGGACCGGAACGGAACGGACCGGACTAAAGATGTCCAATGTATGCTCTACCTGTCATACTACTTTCAGCCTGAAGTAAACACTTGAATGTATTTGAGAAAGGCTATTACACTGCAGGTTGAAAGTTGCCATAACTTGGACCCCCTTGAAATGATTTGCATAAACTTTCAGATACACAATCTCTATTGATGTACCACTCTGTAGTAAAAGTTAAAAAAATATTGTAGGCGTGAGTTTATCAAAATTAAGCTTCAAAGTTAAATCTACAGTACTGATTGTGTGAAGCATTGTAAATAGGTATGTGTGAATCAGCTGAGGGACTGAAAGCTTTATCTTTCTAACTATTTGAATGACATATGCCATTTTCTGAATGATATATGGTGAAAGTCAATTGGCAAGTAGCAGCAGCAGCAACAGCATAAGGATGAAGCGAAGCTGAGTACTATCATGTTGTAGTAAGAATCCTAATTTTTAACAACTTCTCCAACAACTTCTTCATAATATTTTCTTAGAATCTCTAACAAAAAGAAGTGATATGCTAAACAAAAACACCTTGGGTGTAAAAAAAGTGCGAAGCCAATCAGAAGCTACAATGGTTATATAAGCGACCAAAAACTCTGATATCAAGTAAGGCCAAGAAGTTGAACAGATTATTAAGAATTCTTTCACTTGAATGACATACAATAGTTTACAGGGTACTTTCACAACTATGATTGGCTTTGTCACATGGCCACTTTTTTGTACTAGCTATCATCTTTTATAAGGTGGCCAAGTGACAAAGCCAATCATAGTTGTGAAAGTGCCCTGTAAACTATTGTATGTCATTCAAGTGAAAGAATTCTTAATAAACTGTTTAACTTCTTGGCCTTACTTGATATCAGAGTTTTTGGTCGCTTATATAACCATTGTAGCTTCTGATTGGCTTCGCACTTTTTTTACACCCAAGGTGTTTTTGTTTAGCATATTACTAACATGCTTCACACATAAGATCTTCAGGGAGCTAAAACCATACATATGTATGTTAAGTGTATGTATGTATGTATGTGACAAAACATTAGGCACACTATGACATCAGGTGTATGTATGTATATAACAAAACATGTGATGGAGTCTGAGAAAACCAGTCTTATCTACATACATAAAATACACCTTTTCATATTATGGTACATATGTATGTAAAAAAGCATAAAACAACTACGTAAGTACGTACGTACGTATAGTATGTATATACAACATTATAGTAAGTATTTAAATAAGAGATAGAAATTGGTCAGCAATTTACTAAAAGTAGGAATATTGTTACATGGTACAGATTTAAGGTATGTACGTAAGTTTACACTCGCATACAAGTCATAAGCCTCGAAACCTAGAGTGCTTCCAAATGGACTCGATTTCAGTTTTCAAGTACTCACATTTTACTCCATTTCTGAGTGTTTGAGTACTTGTGTCAAGGGAAATACGACACAAGCACCTCGAGTGTCTATAGTACTCAGAGTGAAGATTGAAGTTGTGGGCTTATTTTGGTGCCTATAAATCTCCAGTGCATTTTCCGTCTGTTTAATACAAATCAGTTCCTATAAAGAATAAAGACAAGCCAATTTAGTTATTCACGCTCAAGTATGTACTATTAAACTATTATTACCACTTGCCAGCATTTAATACATTAATATACGTGCGCCTACACTGAGACAAAGCAAGGCTACTCGGCGAGACTACTCTAGCTACTGGCTAACATACAGATTACTTCAACCTATATAACATCATTTGTATATGTACTTGTAATATGTATATTGCCCAGTAGCTGCTTGCATTTCAAATAGTGTTAAAGTTGAAGAGCTTAACACTATTTGAAATGCAAGCAGCTACTAGGCGATATACACGTAAGTAATGCCCTTACAAAAGGATTGATGTAATACTCAAAAACAACCGTGAAGAGAAGCTCGACAGTAGTAAATTCATTACACTAAAAGATAGGCTACTCGTGATGAGTGATTTTATACGAGTACACGCAGTAAGAATATAAAACACTCGTGAATGTGAATGCTTGCACATTCGAATTCAACACTTGCGAGTGTCAACTTACATTAAATCTGTACTGTAGACTATCATTGGCTTCCCTTATATTGCTGCAGTGGAACTTACTGAATGTGTTTGGAGGTTGGCGGTCTGGTAGGCATTGGTGGCTTGTGTGTGTGTGCGTGTGTGTGTGTGTGTGTGTGTGTGTGTGTGTGTGTGCACATTCGTACTTGTGCAAGCTCACAAGCACATGCAAACACAGGGTAAGCATACTGAATTAAGAAGCAGTAAACCTGGCATGTACTGCTTTGAAGGCTCCTTGTCAAACAAAAAATGCAAAACTTCTTGTTTTAGTGTAATGTGGGCCCTAAACAAGCCTTGCAAAAATTCAACACAGCTACATCAATTTGAAATGAATAATTGAATACCCATTTAAATTAAATTTACCTGGCTCTTTTATACCCTCACTTATAACATTTAATTGTGGTTTTTTTTATTACAACATAAACCATCATTTAATCATAGCAGAGGTGAATTAGAGGTATAACAATAAACATGGACCATTTATACATTTCAAGAAATCTCACATAAAGTGTTTGATTGTGGGTTTAATTTAAATGTACTATAATTGTTCATTGTTATACCACTAAATACTACTAAAAGCTAAAACAACATTACAGATAGAGCTTTGGATTTGAACAATAATTTAGAATATGGCTCGCAAATGTCCATTTTGTGATCATCTTCAGCCATACATAACTATATTCTAACCCACAATTAAATGTTATTTGTGAGGATACACGTAAAAGAGCTGGGTATATACGTTATTGAATTTGTTAAAAGACTAAAAAGTACCAACTGGTAAATTAAATCCTAGGAATATCATATCGGCCAAAAGTGTTCATTTCTTTTACAGTTTCGAAATTTTCATCAAAGAATTTGTAAGGAAGCAGCAGTAGGACCACAGATAGAGAAACTAGGTCAGTTCATGAGTACTTCTGTTGTTAAGGTTACGGTATATTCAGTAAATTATTTTATTGGCTCTATTGTTTATCTCCTTTAAAAGCAGCCTTCTTGTGTTTTGTTTGAAGTGCTCTTGTCACCATCTTTAAAATACTGTATAAAGAATCTATAGAGACTGTTGATAGGCCATCAACTAAGCAAAGAAAAGTGACGGAAATGGTTTTTGAACTCGCCGCCATTTCTTGTAACAATGACCAAGGTACGTAAGGACAATTTTAAGGCGCTAGCCTTAATAAGATATATGTTTTTGAGGGCCTGTGGAAGAGATTTTAGCTCTAAGCTGCTTTAATCGGTAGTTAAAACAATAATTGTCTCCCTGCTGATGCTTTTGCACTACCATATTGAAACTTTTATCGTTTATAAAATCCATCACTATAGTTGTATGCCTAAAAACTCTTCCACAGGCCTTCAACAATATATCTCTTATTAAGGCTAAACCCTTAAAACTATCACAACCTTGGCTGTTATAACAGAAAGTGGTGGCGGGTTTTTGTGTCGAGCGGAAGCCATTGCAGATTAGCCATCACTTTACTTTGTTCGTTTGATGGGCTATCAATGGTGTCTATACACTATTTATACAGTACTTTAATATTCCATAATGTGCACGGGTGTGCTATATTTCCACAGTATGCTATTTACCCTCTTGATCATACTAAAGCAGTGTTCCTTCGATCACAACCCACACAGACAGCATACGTACCTGTCAGGAGGTGATTCCCTACCCATGTCTACACCTACGTATATGTGCATGGAGCTGTAAACAACCTGTAAACATTGTTAGTTCTAGCAAATTAGAAAAGCAATTGCTCACTGAGGTAGCAATAAATGCATGATGATTCCTGCTGCACGGTTAAATGTGAGGTGTTCAAAAAAACCGGCAGCATTTGGGGCACCTGAGAGGCATTATGGGGTGCCAGGCTGCTTCCAACGTCCACCTCTAACCATGCCATGGTCTGGGCCCATTGTGGTTGTTTCTGTCACTTACTGAATAAACAGCTTGGGTGCCCGGGTCTCCAGTTCCCTGGACCATCCACTCTCTCACCACCACCACCATCACCCTCCCTACCACCCACCCAGTTACACAAGACACTCGTGATGTTACAGAAAGTTTCAAAAACCAGCTACGTACATATTTCAACTAGCTGCCAACTTTGTTCATGCAATGCTAGCTATGTATAAGACTGGTGTTCTTTTGGTGCAAATCTGGAGTGGCTACAATCAAGCTTCAGTCAACTACAGTGTCTTGAATATTTCAAATTTAAAATACAAAATGTGACAATACGATTGGTTTTCTTAAATCCAGTCACATACATATGGTATGTTTTTGGTATAACAAATTGTGATAAAGATTACTGTAACAGCAACAAGGTACGCATGTACATACATATGTGAAAAAGCATAAAACAACTTTGTACTATCTACGTACAACATTATAGTAAGTATTTAAATAAGAGATAGAAATTTGTCTGATTGTTATACGATACAAACTTAAGGTACGTACATAAGTTAACACTCGCACACGAGTCATAAGCCTCGCACACTAGAGTGCTTCCAAATGGACTTGATTGGAGTTTTCCAGTACTCACATTTTACTCCATTTTTGAGTGTTCGAGTATTCGTGTCAAGGGAACATGACAAGCATTTCGAGTGTCTATAATACTCAGATTGAAGGCGCGGACTTATTTTAGTACCTATAACTCTCAGGTGCATTTTCCGTCAAACTACTTCCTACAAAGATAAACCAATTTAGTTATTCACACTGAATTACCACAGGTACGTACTATGAATGGCAGTTGGCAGGCTGGTAGGCATTGGCGGCTTTGTGTGTGTGTGTGTGTTTGTGTGTGCACGCTCGTACCTGTGCACGCTCACAAGCGCACACTCTTACATACACAAGCACATGCACACACAGGGTAAACATATTAAATTAAGAAGCAGTAAACCTGGCATGTACTGGTTTGAAGGCTTCTTGTTAAAAGCTGATATAAAAGTTCTCGTTTTAGTGTAATGTGGGCCCTAAACAGGCCTTGCAAAAATTCAATAAAGTATGCACAACACTCCAAATAATTCATCACATTTTATTAACATTTACCTGGCTCTTTTATACCCTCACTCATAACATTTAATTGTGGGTTTCAATATTACAAACACAAAACATCATTTTATCATAGCACAGGTGATAGACCATTTCACTGAATTTCATTACACTTGTACATACAGGAAATCTCACACAAAATGTTTGATAGTGGGTTTAATTTAAATGTAGCTACTATCATTGTTCATTGCTATACTATCAATAAATACTATAAAACTTTTCTAAAAGCTAAAACAACATTATAGATAGAGCTTCTGATTTAAACAACAATTTAGAATATGGATTGCTAATGTCTATTTCGTGATTATCTTCAGCCATACATAACTATATTCAAACCCACAATTAAATGTTATTTGTGAGGATACACGTAAAAGAGCTGGGTATATAGGTTATTGAATTTGTTAAAAGACTAAAAAGTACCAACTGGTTAATTAATTCCTAGGAATACCATAAACGATGAAAGCTTGATGGAACTAAAATTGGCAAATTTGGTGATTCAATGCTATTTCTTATCGGCCAAAACTGTTCATTCTTTACAGTACTGTAGAGTCAGGTTATTAAGTGCACATAGTGGTTGTTAGGTGCATGCATATTACTTGTTGTTAACTAAGGCCAGTGCTAGAAATAAGTAGTAAAATATGCTAAGACAGATTGTCTGATCAAAAGAGATTTTGATCAGACATTTATGTAATTTGTTAAGACAGTAACATACTGCCGGATCTCTTAAAATTTAAACCAGTTAGTATTAACATGTCCATGTATTGAACAGTGTTGAGGACTGGTGATTCTGACAGTCAGAGTGGTTTCTGCTTGGACATTTTGTCCGACCAAAACCAAAATTGTTCAGAAAAATGTCAATTTTGGTCGGAAAATGTCCGATGTCCGACCACTATTTCAAGCACTGTAAGGTTGATAAGCACATGTGACCAGGAACGAGGCAATGTTACACAGAGAAGCTGAAAGTCACTCAGTGGTATTGGAATAATGGTCAAAATTTATACCAAACTTGCAAAAAGTTCGAGCTGAACTCCAAAACAGTGTTATGGTAGATTAAGGATGAAAGAAGATAAAAAAAACAGCAGGAAGGGCCGTAAACATGTTAAATCTGAGCGAACATTTGCCATGGAAGACACTTTGTATAAAGAATACCGCAGCCTTTAGCAACGAGGGATAAAAGCTAACGGCTGGTGATTTAAAGCAAGGGCAAAGCAGCTGCTTCAAGTAACACTTGTGGAGTCTCAGTTCAAGTTTTCCAATGCATGGTTTGATGGCTTCAAGCAGTGTTAAGTGAACACTAAAGATTCTGGCAAGAGATAATTTATAAAAGTTTAATCCCTACTTTTGGCATATGTACTATAATGACTAATATGAGCCAAAAGTAGGGATTAAACTTATATAAATTATCTCTTGCCAGAATCTTTAGTGTTCACTTGTGCCAGAATCTTATTCCTTGTTTCCTTACTTTTTGTAGCACTATACTAGTGAATCCCTACTCACCATTTAAATTTTAAATTTTTTATTATTCTAGTTTGTTAGCTTTTTATAGGGCAATATAATAATCATTCAGGTGCCTATATAGCAGGTATACAGGTGCTTACATAATTATGGCTTCTTTACAGGCGCTTGTTAACAACCTGCTTGTGTGGTAAAGCAGCTGTGCAAGCAAATAACGTTCTTTAAAAACAGCGAATATATTTGTCCAGCAGCTTGTCGATGTTCAGGCGCGTAAATCAGAACATCAATAAGTCGATAAGCGGCTGCGCCGTAAATTGGTCTGGAGCGCTAGACTAAGACTGGTCTGCGTTTCACTTTCAGTTGAATTAGTTTAGTTATATGGAGTCGTGTGGAGTATCATGAGTCGTATGGAGTATAGTTGTTTAAATCAAGTAATGCAACAGTGGATGTGGTGTAAGTTGATGGCTTATTTGTGTAATGCGAGGTGTAACAACCACGTGTGTGTATGCGCATGCGTAATACTTAAGTATTGTTACTAAGCCGTATTCCCTCTGACAACATCGAGGACACATGCAACATTCCATGCATGAAGCGATTTGTAACTATAAAACGGCAGGCGCGCATTATTGTACCTGTTAACACCTTGTATGGAATGTTGTGGTCAAGCTGAAATTGTTTACGCATTCCAATCGATAGAGAAGAAAATAAAGAAAGGAAGTACGTATAAAAGAATCACCATGGCACAGTGGATAAATCGTCTTCGGAACAACAGCTTCGTAAATGGGAAGGGATAACCTTTGCTGTGCTGAATTTTTGAAGCCGTACACCTAGCGAAACCCGGTCTTACGGTAGGCTGCATGCCTGGCAGGCTGGCAGATGAAATACAGGTAATTTTCAAATTTTTTAAAATTCACTATAGATCGAAATAATCGACATTTCGCTTAGTTAAACAAATGTAAAGCATTATTATAGCTGTGCCAGTGCGTTTAAGTTGTTTTTTGGGCTAAAGCGTATTGTAAGGTGGGTTTCTAGATGTGCGAAAATTCCGCATTCCATACATTCCTTATCAATCTCTACTATTAAGTACTACCAGTGGCGTATGGCGTAGCTAGACCCAAGTTGATGGTGGGGCCAGATTATAGAGGTACCAAGGAAGTTTTGGAAGACTTGGCCCTGGCTGCACCAGGTTGAGAGTGACAGAAGTATACAACAGTTGCCAAAGGCAACTCAGCTGCGTAGCAGCTTAATCTAGGGGGGTCTGGGGGCATGCCCCCCCAGGAAAATTTTGAAAATTGTATGCTCTAAAATGGTATTTAGAGTGATTTTTCACCTCAATCATCATCTTTTTTACCTGATGTATAGCTTAGTATATTATACATAGCTAATCGAGTATTAACCATAGCTAGCTACTGTTCATGCATATAATGCATGCAACTTTGCTTAGCTAGCTATAACATATATACTGAAATAGCTTTGCTTAGCTAGCTAGTGCAGGAGGAAATGCAGGAAGTTTGAGCTATGCCAGTTGCAGTAGTGTTACCAGCTGGTTCATACAGGGTGAGTGATACTGAAGTAGCACTACTACAGCAACTACTACTGCTACTGCCAGCCCAAGATACATTTAATTCAGTACTTAAATCATTCTCAGCTCTCACTACCAATATCACCTTGATCGTCATTGTCATCTATCATTTCTATCGTGTACATTACTTTTCTGAGCTTTAATTGTCTGTAATGATTCTAGATGGTCATTTTCCAAAGTTATTAAACCGTTGGTGGTGTTGCTGCAGCTAGAATTGGTTACTTCACCAGCCAGGGGGCGGTTCGCTAGGTTCACTGACTCGAGCACTGACTTCAGTCAGGTGATGCCGCTGACGCGGTCATGCAGTGTCACAAACGATGATATTCTCAAGATAACACACTGAGCCAATTCTCAGTCATTTGTTACCTTGCTGAATGCACTCGAAAGAGGGCTAGCTGTTTGGGGCGCTTGTCCATGCTATAAACACTAGACACCAGGTAATATTAATTATCAAAATATTTTTGTTGGCGCTTGCTGCGACTGGTATCGGTGATGAACTAAGTTATTCAATTGACATATGGATACAAATATAAGGTAGCTATTTAGTTACAATTTAAAGTATCTATGCATAAAACAGTTTGGAGTGGAATTGGGTCACGTGCTAAATTGATTTGCTGATGGTGGGGCCACAGAGGCTGATGGTGGGGCGAGTGCCCCACTGGGCCCCACTGTAGCTACGCCACTGAGTACTACCGTACTTAATGATAGTCTATGATGTTTATACAAAGACCATGCAATGCAAATTTAGCTAGCTAGCTAGCTACCTTATTTGGTCTAGCCATATTGTAAGTGATTAGCAATAGGACGAACTAGCTAGCTATAGTGTAACCTCAATTCAACGATTCTCAATCATAGCTAGTCAAAACATAATCACAGCAGTCTTATTTTGCTATTGTAAGTTAGCAAAAATGTTAAAAAATAACTATATCAGTGGCACTCGCTATGACAGCTTTGTCTTGGCATGTCTTTGATATACGCATATAGGAGAAGAGGTCGTAACTCCGATGCTGATAGCTACCTCGGATACCGACCATGCTACATATACATCATACATCGTCACCATGCATGTGATGAGCGATGATATACAATCAACATGTATGTAGCTACTACACCGAATAAGCTGAGTCAGAACCGTGTTTCCCCACAAAATATTAATCTAAGCTATAGTTATAGTCACAGCCGGTCAAACTAGCTGAGCTCAGTGTTTGAGTGTATATTAACCGTAATCTGTATATATTTCAGTGTAGGTCGGGATATACGTACATATAGGTGACGTTATAGCTAATCAGTAGCTATATAGCTAGCTACCAATAGTCTCAGTATAGAAAATGCCAGTTGTTCTCGTGACGCTATAGCTATATTGGATATAATTAGAAAGTATTTTGAGGGTGAATATATTTCGTTAAGCTAGCTACGTAGCTTTAAATCTTCTGAAGCCATATGGTAAACACCAATAGTACGTAAATTCACTGCGATATACATAGCTATATAAGCACCAACCGTGCGGGAACCGGTGACTATATACGTGGTTACACATGATGAGTGCATGTCGGTCGTAGCTACACTACCATTTTCCATTTAGCTAATAGCTAGCTGTGTACCATCGATTGCATTTGCGTTTGAACATTTGTGTATCGCGTGATCTGCCACGTAATCCAATCTTCCGGACACATTGCCTTTCTAGCAGGCTCGCAAGGTAGTTTTATGTAAATCAAACCATATCATCTAGTAACATGGTTAAAATACACCATTATCTTACATTGCGTAGATTACAATGGATCACGCAATGTTCAAATGCACGTGCAATCTACTGTTTCATTATTACTATTAATAGATATCATAAACGACAACAAACTTTTTGCAATTTATTGGGTTCACTCATAAACTTTCACGGTTTATTGAATAAATCAATGTGTACCTCAAACATTTAGTGTATTCACAGCCATCATGTAATTCATGTATAGCTACAACAATTTTATAGCTATTATACATACATATATACATAACTAGCTAGCTAGCTACATAATTATATATATACACGTATATAGTTGTTAAAATTATTAGCTATCTACGTAGCTATAGATACTAGGGTAATAGCTACAGCTTACATATTTGCTTAGCAGTATAGCTTATGCAATTGTCACAATGTATAACTAGTTAGCTAGATATGTTGTAGCTCGTATACATAGGTTGTAGCTATAATTGTTTCAGTGTAGTGAAGGCTATAGCTAGCTAGCTAAGTTGTCTAAATGTATTGTATGTATAGCTACCTTGTTGACCATTAGTATAAGATAGTTAGCTCTTAACATAAAAATAAATTTCTTTGACTATAAAAGTCTTTATTAATGTTTGGGCAATTAGCTAATTAATGGTCATAAACCCAAACCAATCTGATATTATGTAGTTATCATAATAATTATATTATATTTTCTGCTAAATAATTACGTATTATAAATTATGTATGTTAATGATGTATGGATAATAAGCAACACATAGCTAAGACTAAAATAATTTTATATCTTGTGATAAATTGATAACATAGTGACATCATAGGGAAAGCATTAATTATGTCAGTATAACTTTTCAAAAATAAATTTTTAGCTAGTTGGCTTCTGTTGTCACCAAATGATGCATCAAATTTACCCATATACGTACATAGCTAGCTAGCTGCTAGCTAACTGCTAACATCAGTAAAATAATCATGTTGTTAAGTAGCTAGCTACACGGTAAAACTTGCCTATGTAGCTAAATATATAGATACAGTGGCGTAACAAAGAATTTTATATTTGGGGGCCACTATATATATCAGTATATTCATTGAGCAGAATGCTTCACTCAGTTCATGCATGTATCTATCTAGCTAGCTGCTAGCTAGCTTTAGTAGATGCTCTGGAATTAGGCCTGCGTCGATTATGCTAGCATAATTTTTAGCATAAAGGTGTGCTAAAAAATCAAGCATAATTCCAGCATAATATTGAGTTATATTTATGGTGTGCGTGGGGCGCAAACTGCATAATTAAAACATATAGCTACTCATGCCATTTATACAGCCTAAAAACTATAAAATACACTCACCCCCACTGCCATTTAACACTTCACAACAGCAGAAATTCACAAGGCATAGCTTCTACAACTCGTTAAAAGTCGTGTATTAGGCACCTCTAAAATTAATTATAATAATTTTGTTTAAAGCTTTTATACCACTGGCATGTGGCAGATCAGAATTATGCAATGCACACCCAATGGTATGTTATACACACTATATTGCTGCATACCAGTGGTGTGTTCCGTTTATACATATGTACCTTTGTGTGCCCACTCACCCGCTTCACATTACGGTTATCAGGTATTACGTACCTGTTATTAAGGAATTTTTACAGGTATTGCCTGGGTACCATGGTACGGGTTTATGTGTAAGCGCATGGCGGATTTATGCAAACTAAATAGGATTCCTGTAATTGAAATACAGTCTGCTTTTTCTAGAACTGGACTCTCCTGCTCTCCTGTTTCAGGTGCGTGCTGATTTTATAGAATTATTATGTAATACTTCAGTATCAACTAAGCCACCTGGCTTGCTAATCAGTAGTGTTCAATGGTCAGTAGACTGAAATCCCTTTCCAGTGCATGCCTGAATTGCCAATGGCTGTAGTTGTGACATAGTAAAGCCCATCAGTTGATGAGTTATGTGATTTCCTGGATTGTCAGTGCGGGACGTGAAGGCCCAGGGTGTCACATACATACTTACTGTAGAGTGATCTGCAACCGGAGTCAAGCTCAAAGTTAACAGTCAAGGTCTCCGAAAACAATCCGTTGATAGATCAAATAAAACTTGAAGCCCACAATCAAATATAACAAGTTTACTAAACATATGAACTTTTACTAGAATATACTGTACTTTTTAATGTAATTCACCTTGCACTGTGCATGCGGCTGTATCTTAGAGTAAATCAATGAAATAGTGAATCAATGAAATAGACAGGTGGTTGGGTAATGATAAAGCTGCTATGGTGTAATGTGTTACACCTGCATGCTACACAAGAATCTGAAAATAGTAAAAGCACAGGTGTTAAAACCGAGAATTTACAAAGGAGCAATCTGGGAGGAGCAATCTGGGAGCAACAGAGTTCTGCAGTAAGTCAGCAGTCAAGCAGTAAATCAACAGTCAAGGTTAAATTTTCAGGTCAAGACTTTGTCCGCAGTTGCAGATCAACCTACGGTGTGTAGCTATGTGCGAGACACCCCCTTGAAGCAAGTGTCACCAAAACCTGTAACATGGCATGGTAATACCTGTAAAATTTCCTTAATAACAAATACGTAATACCTAATAAGCGCATGGCAGATTTATGTGAAATAGGATTCATTTGAAATAGGATTCATTTCTAGACCCACAATTGAATATCATCAACCCTTGCTATAATATTTAATAGTGCCTGATCTACCTGTCAAACCTGACTTGCTAAATAAGTAGTAATTATTCTATTCTCAAGCAACATGATATCTGCAAAGCCAAAGATTAGAAGGAAGAAGAGCCGTTCTACTATTGAAATGAACTTTGTGACTGCTTTGAAAAGATCAGGAAACATTCAGATGAAAAGAATATTAGTGCCTTTATCAAGTTCAGCTACAGTATCTGCAAGAACTAATTCAGATTCTCAATCTGTGGAAGCTATGATTGACCACAACAATAAACCCATGTATTCTGATTCAATAGGTGATTGGTATTTTGTGTACAATTGATAAATTTCATTATTTATACAAGGGTATATACATTATGCATAGCAGCAATGTTATGTATGTGGTATGATAGTATATACGTATGTACATACATGTGCAATGAAATTTTGTAAAAAGGCCAACTTTATTTTTGTAAACCAATGCAAGGAGTTACGTATGTAAGTAATTTACATATGTATGTACATAGATGAAGTTCCCATGTCAGCTGACTATGCCACCTCTTCAGAAGAGCAGGAAGAAGATCAGCTGCAGATTCCACCATACCAGAGAAGGCAACAAAAAGCTGCTGAAGCATGGGAAGAAATAAGAAAAGAATTACTCCATGGCGCTGTAGTGTCTATTCCTATTCCATCTAATGCAATTTGTATAATTTGTCGTAAGGAGGCTGCAACTGTTTTATGCAAACAGTGTGGTAGTCAGGGATACTTTTGTGAAGCTTGTGCTATTAATTTGCATTCAAATATCAATATTCTACATGCACCTGTCATACAAAAGGTACGTTTGTACGTAGCTATGTGTTGGTTTAACAGATCATTTACAAGTCTGTAGTGGCAGTGTGGTATGTTTGTTGTTTGATGATTATGTAGATAAAGATAAAATATAAGTTGCATACCTATTTTCATTGCAGGACACTAAGCAGTTGCCAATGAAACTGCCTACAGCTGTAACAAAATTAAATCATAATTGTGGTTCTAGTTGTTACTCTTATCGAACAATCACATGTGTTGGTCTATGCGGTGAGGAACTGTTACCGTATATGACAAAACAGTCGAGGGGGAAAACTTTCACGATTTTTGCTCAATTGCGAAAGTTTTCCCGTTGAATACTACACTAGACCCTAGGCATTCATTATTACAAGAAGCTTCTACCACAAAAGTTTTCCCGTTGAATTTTCATTTTTACTCTAACCGCGAAAGTTTTCCTCCTTGAATGTTTTGTCGTATACGGTATTTAGTGGAAATACAGACAGTACTTGTGTATAAATGTGCACCTGTATAGGTATTCAACGTGATATCTCTTTTGAGAAATGTCCTTGTACTAGTGAAGCACAGACTCTTCTTCAAGCGGGATTCTTTCCTGCAACAGCTACTCGGCCAAGGCTAGCCTTTGCATTAGAATTGCTTGATCTTTTAGAAGCGTTGCTATTTGAATGTCAACTTGCTGTTCAGGATTTTGTGTCTGCTCTCCGCTATCTTCATAGTCCATATGCTGATCATACTTTGGTAGTACATATACTTGCCTTACATAAAAACGATATTTCTGATTCTTTCAGATTTACAAGTCACTGTACCCTGTTCTAATAGACTGTTTTGAAGAATACAGGTTTGCTTTTTGAATTTTAGATAAGTACATAAATGTGTATGAATGCATAAGCATTATACGTACGTACACGAGGAAGTTTTAAATACGCAAGTTTATTTGCTGATGCTTCTACTTTTTTGTTTTTCTGCTGGCTTCAAATAATTCACATAGCCTTGTTTTTATTTATATACATAGTATAACAGGGGCATTAGAACAGGTATGGTTAGTTGTACATATTAATACTGAAAGAGTCAATTGTACTGGCCAGTACATATAATTATGTAGAGCCATAGAGTAAAGTTATGCAATGTTGCCTTCAGATATTTATATGCCATATGTGGATATTCATGAGACTTGTTTATGTATGTTATTATGTATTTAGCGGTCTAACAATTATCATTTATAATATCTATGGACTGCGTGTTTATGCACTCGCACTCAGAGTGCATTATGCTTAATCGCCTATATATCTTCTTCTTTTACATGACTGGACCACTTTAAGTGCTTCTGATTCACCATATTCCAGGTATATGAAATGCTGTCTCAAAGAACTTAAATTTATTGACCCTGATATCAGCAGCACAATTCAGTGTCCAGCTTGTCCAAAGGTAAATGTGCTCATGAACTGTAGCTAATTTAATGCTTGCTTATGGCTAGTAAAAATGTACAAGTACAAATGTAATTATGTTTTCTTTTAATTTAGAGTGGAGGAAGTTTATTTCTGTCTATTGATGGACTCTTTGGATTATGCAGAAAGAAATCAGCTGGTCAAAGTGTATGTCAACCACTGCAAGATGGAAAGTACTTTGAACCACAAGCTAAAGTAGATAGCTTTGTTGACCATTACCCTAGACCATATGTTCACAGCAACCAAGTGGTGGTACGTACGTGTATAGTGTATTACAGATGTTACGGGTCTTTTGATATTTCAGAATTGTAATGATTTTCTTGCTGGTGATCTTATAAGATCAAGGACAAGGTTTGCTGCATTAGATGAGACTGGTGTTATCGGTATAGCTTGTCGGCATGAACATCCATTTCGATTCTACAGTTTACGTCATGGAGAGAGGTGCATAATTGTTGTACATACGTATACACATTATGTTTTGAGTATGTACTAGGATTTCCTACATTGTTTATGCTTTGGAGTATATAAAGCAACACTGTCCAGAGGATTCGAAGGTCTACCTGTTATATGATGTAGCTTGTGCACTTCAACGACACTTAAAGGTATGGTCAAATGTACATAATGTATTGTACATTAATTTTAGTTGCTTCTGATCAGAATCATAAGAAGACAGAGTTACTGGACTTCTTTAACATGGCTGTTCCAGTATTCCATGCATATGGTCACAAGTCAAGTTGCCAGGTCAGCTATAACTTTTAAAACATGCATGGCCTGTAATGTTGTGCTGATTTTTGTAACAGCTAACTATGAGTGCAAGATATCAGATAGGATTTGGGTTGACTGATGGTGAAGTGCTGGAAAGACTATGGTCATTTTTACGTCGTTTTTCTAAGATGACGAAAGAAATGCGATCCGCACATAGAGTTGATGTTCTGACAGATGCACTAATATACTATTCACAGCTGACATCTGAAAACTTGAGTAAGACCATAAGCTACATATGTGTGCACACTGAATGTCTTCATTATTTTTTCTTATGTTTATTAGAAAATCTTCTTCCTAAAAGATTTAAATGAGCACTATGTGTTTGGATAGATGCTGATAATGATTTAGATAAACTAGTATCCAGGAGCCCAGGTATAATTTATTCGATTTTTTGAAAAATCATTGTACATATGAGTGTATGCACACATGTATACAATCATATGTACATACTTGTTTGTTTGCATTAGCTTTGTCTTTTACTTGTAACAAGACTTACATAGCCACTGCATACATACGTACATACATCTGCATCTTATTCATTTATCCATATGTATGTGTGTAGTACCATTTAATGAAGATAGCATTCAGACTTGGCTAGATGCTGAAAGCTGTTCATCAAATGTTCAACAACCAAGTAGGTTATTTAAGAAGCTACGTATTATACCTACAACCATTCAGTAATTTCCAATCTAATATTTCAATTAGATTGATCATTTAGATTGTTTGCTGTATCTAATATTTTAACTATATTTATCACCTATGTACATATAACAGAGTATAAGGAAACTAGCGCTAATTGAAATTTCAATTGTTTAAAATTGGATGTTATGCTTGTTTAATATTCTATCCATCACTGTGCATGTCTGCAGGTGAAGTAAATCAGTGGAAACTCCAATATTTGAAATTGCTTAAATCATCTATTTATATCAGGTTTGTGTCACTCAGATGTATCTACGTACTAAAGGTAGTTTTCAATATATTATTCAACAGTAACCAAATTGCAGTATACACTGGAGATAATCCCTCATATGTCTCTGCATTATCTTCTCAATTGCAAAAGTAAGATGTTGTATAGCATATTTTTATTTTGACTTGCGTACATTTAGGCTTGAGCGGAAATTAAAGGTGACTGAAAGAGAACATAGTATACCACAACGATGGACACCAGATTCTCCATCATACCAAGCCATATCAGACTTCAAATGGAGCAATCAAAACATGATGCTTTTGCAAAGCTGGAGCAATGTGCCAGAGAACGATGGTTTTTACTTACTATTAAAGCAAAATATGCAGGTATGTACACATGCAGTGTTTTTTATTTATATAATTTTGCTTATGTACATGCATACATGTCACTACTCTTATGTTACATAATTTATCAGATGGCCAATATATGGCATCCCGTATATCAAGAGGCATTCAACGGGAAACACAGAAGTTGAAAAGGCTTTTACATAAATACAATCAATTGGTATCTGATCATCTCTCTTGGAAAGATGTGACTGATTTATCATCATCCACCTGGAACCCAGCTGATGGTAATAATATTACACGTCCTCCCAGATCAATCAGATTGGCTGCAATCGATGCTTATGTCAAAAAGCTTAGGGCTACTGAAGAAAAAGAATTAATAAAGACAGAGATGTGCAATATTATCAGCTTCTATTTAAACCAATATGATGACATCAACCGACTGTTAGACAGTTTTCACTCAAATTCAGAGTTTAGTAGAGGATGTCTTGTTCTTTTAAATAGGAACTTAAGTGAGTGTAAGAAGAAAATATTCGATAATTATACTGCATTCAAAGACTATACACTCAGCTGCCTCAAGTTCCTGAAGAACTAATGTTACATGCACACTTACCAGATACAGTCAAGTACGTAGCTGTATGATCACTGCTTATAAGTGTATATGTAAGATAATTTGTTGTTCCACAACCTTAGCAATCCTATTGATGACTGTAATCATGATCATAGGGATCACGATCCAGGTGTTGATGAATATCATCATGTTGGTTTGAGTGATGGGTATCCACGTGAAGGTATTGATGATGGTCTTGATACTCTAGATCACAATTCTGATGTTGATTACAATGATGATAAGCTTGATGATGGGCTTTATGGACTTGACGATGCTACCAGTGTTCATGATAATGTTGATTTAGATGATGATGAGTTTGATGACGGGCTTTATGGAGTTGATGATGCTACCAGTGTTCATAATGATGATAATGTTGATTTAGATGATGATGTAGATGATCCTGATTTTCATAAATGTCTTGTCAGTATCAATGATACTAACAGTGATGATGTTGGCAAGGATGAATACACCCATGATGATGATCAATACAGTCATTATGATATCAGTGACTACAGTCAAGTGGTTGTAAAGAGTTATGATATGAAACACAGTGATTATTACTTTTGTAATGCATATAAGTATGTAATACGTATGATTTCATAGTTGATTATACTGATGATGATGATGATGATGATGAGTTTGATTCTGAAGTAGCATGCAATCATGCTAGAGTAGCAAGAAACCGGCTAGAAAAGGAGGAATTTTTGCAGGTATATAATATGTGCATATATATCTGATTGTGACCATGTGACTTCATACGTATCTGTATGATTGATTCATCATGTGTAATATTATTGTTTACTTTATAATCAGCAACATCGTCAAAGTGAAGATCTACTAGCCCTTCTTCCAAAAGTGAAAATAGCTTCTACAAGAAAAGCTGTTGCAGATAGCCAGGCTACCGGTATGTTAAAAATATCCCTATCACTGCTGACTTTTTTAGAAAAATACATGTTCTTGAATGTACTATAAAAGTTGATGTGCTTCTTCCTACAGGTGGTAAGAAGACAATGTTTCTTCATCGCTCCCAAGAAGAGTTGCACAGTATGTACAAATCTTTTCAAGCAGACTTGACCAGAGAAAGGATTGCTACAGCCTTAGCCAATGTATCAACATTCAACATTACACTCAAAACCAAACCCAGTTAACTATACACATCAAAACCACTTGTGATTACATTATCAAGCTGTACATTGATTATGATATTATACATAATTATATAATGCACGCACATGTAGCCATACATTCTAGATCTTGGCTTTGCTTCACTGTATACGTAGATTTGGATTTGCATGCATGTATGCAGTTAGCTACTAAAAGCCAGTAGTTTTGGCACATAATGCACATATATCCAATTCCACACTGCGATTTTGATAATGCTTTACAAATACTCTTTGGCTTGTATAAATGTATATATATAATTATATGTGTTCCACTAAATGCGCAAGAGCATGCATTAATGCAAAGTAGCTATATTATGTATTAATAATATTTTGTAATTTGATTCAAAATTGCATAAAATGTACATTCATAAAATTAATACTGTCATACAACATTATTGTGGAAATTAAATATTTGGTATACATGCGGGTGCATGTGAATTATAATTACATGCTATGTTTGGATTAAATGTAAAGGCCAAGCTATTACTTCACCTACATTTATATAGTCACTTTCGTCAAATGGTGTTTTAAACAGTAATTTAGTTTTCTTGTGAACACTAGTTATTGCTACTTTTTGGAAAAGTAAAGGTATTGTCTTTCCATAAAGCATTGGTCCTTCAACTGCAATCCCATTTGCAACCACTTTTCCATTGAAAAGTAGCTTCACAGAGGCTGTAGCAGAATATCGCATAAGATGGCAGTCAGCTGATTGAAGCAATAGAATTAGTAAAGGGTATATGAACATAGAAAGCTTTGTATACCTTCAGGAACAGTTGGTTGGTTATCTTGACACTGCTGGTTGTTACTTGCAACTGCTAAATGATTAAAAAAACATATACGTAGTTTACAAAAGCATTAGCTTAAGGAAAACAGTTGCTACTCTAAATAAGTACTTATAGTAAGTAATATATACATGGTACGTATATGTATGTGTGAATGTATGGAGGTGCGTATATGACACCAATACCGATATAGCTGCTCCAATGAATTCATTATTGTATTGTTGCATTTTATACACAACATTTCATTACGTATGTTCATCATATAGATTGCCTGCATGCCCTAGATAGCACACTTGTTGATGGTCCACTACTTTGCTAAAAAGGGATATCACATCCCCTAGATACTCTTTCATTACAAATATAATATTACAAATAATGTTGATATAAATATTGGTATTGGTATCGGTGCCAATATATATAGCCATTTTGGTAATATTAGATATCGGCAAAAGTTGTGGTGGCAAGCCAAATATTTTTAACTGGATGTTCATTTACTTCTATTGTCAATGACTACGCTTGTATGTCACACTATGATGTGAGACCAATTCAAAGTCTGTGATAATAATGAAAAATACTGTAGTGCACCTCTAATGTACATACATTCACAGATGTACATACATTCACAGATGTACATACATACTTTTTCAAACATTTTACATCCAAAATGCCATAAATTTCAAATGCTTCCTCATATTCACTTAATTTTACCTTGTAGAACAATTTGTAGGCAATGAAAGAGCATTATGAGTTTTTAAGGAAAAATGGCAGGGTCAAATTTTATGTGAGAATTAAGAGGTACCCTTTTTGCAAATGGGGTCACACTAAACAAATGCAGATTGTCCCAGTCTAGGTTGCTGTCCCACTGCAGTAGTTACTGGTGGCTGTCCCACTGTTGTTGTTGCTGTTGCCACTGCTGTTATTGTTGGTGGTCGCTGTCCCACTGCTGTCATTGTTGGTCGCTGTCCCACTGCTGGTTGCTGTCCCAATGCTGTTGTTGTTGGTGTTCGCTGTCCCACTGCTGTCATTGTTGGTACGTAGCTGTCCCACTGCTGTCATTGTTGGTCGCTGTTCCACTGCTGTCATTATTGGTCGCTGTCCCACTGCTGTCATTGTTGGTTGCTGTCCCAATGCTGTCATTGTTGGTTGCTGTCCCAATGCTGTTGTTGTTGGTGGTTGCTGTCCCACTGCTGTCATCGTTGGTTGATGTCCCACTGCTGTCATTGTTGGTCGCTGTTCCACTGCTGTCATTGTTGGTCGCTGTTCCACTGCTGTCATTGTTTGTCGCTGTCCCACTGCTGTCACTGTTGGTCGCTGTCCCACTGCTGTCATTGTTGGTTGCTGTCCCAATGCTGTTGTTGTTGGTGGTCGCTGTCCCACTGCTGTCATTGTTGGTTGCTGTTCCACTGCAGCTGTCATTATTGGTTGCTGTTCCACTGCTGTCATTGGTGGTTGCTGTCCCACTGATACGTACATATATACAAAAAATATCAATCTGCATCATTTCCAATTAAGTAGATTAGTTATAATCACATCTCTATAAACAAATTTTATGACATGAATTGGCTAATTGCAGTTATTTTCTCCCGTACTTTATGCATCTAGAAAATTGAACACACATGTATGTACGTACCTCTGAAACTGATTTGCTCTGCATTTTCTAAAATAAGTCTCAAATTGGAAACTCCATAGTGAGAAGGTGGCTTAAAGTCAATATTTGGAGGAAAACCAACAACCTGTGATGCCTGTATGGAGCCATAAGGCACACGGGCATTGGGATCACCTGCTGCTAATGCTAAAGTAAAAACAACACCATTATGACTGGCTCTACAAAAACCCTCCATGTTCTCATGCAAATTTTGAGAACTTTAAAATGTTTCTTGTAATGTTACAGACATTTGCATATTTATTGGCGTTAAAATGAAATTGATGCAACTATCAGTTTACAGTTAGTTTTGTGAGGCTATGTAAAATACACAAAAATGGAGGGTTTTCAGAGAGCCAGTCACTTAAATTAGGAGTGAAAAATTGAGGGATGTAAATTTGCAGATTTTGTAATTACTTGGATGCCTACAAAATTTCATCATCAAATTTGGATCTTTTCTACTAGAAAATTCAGGATTTTAGCCACCTGCAAAATTTATATCCTTTGCAAATTTGTATGTGCAATTACACATGTATACCTAAACAGTGAATAACATACCATATTTAGAATTCAGCACAC
The DNA here is from genome assembly GCA_965207375.1 of Nitrosopumilaceae archaeon. Lineage (GTDB taxonomy): Archaea > Thermoproteota > Nitrososphaeria > Nitrososphaerales > Nitrosopumilaceae > JAWVZS01. Next base: position 231,869 of record CBDBMG010000002.1, read on the forward strand.
TCTGTACAGCTATGCACAGAGCAGTCTTATCACCCTTAATATCCAATGAAGAACTACGAGATTCTAAACTCAAATTACCAAAAGGGAAGGTTTACAACTACGTATGTCATTTAAGAGTAAGATCTACATATACAAAACATACGTGGCAAAAATAATGTTAATCAATTTTGTCTTAATCAGGGTATTTGATGCTGTATAGCGCACCATTGGCCCAATATAAACACTAAATGTTCCACCCTAGAATAACTACAGCTCCATTTTGGCACGAAATAATTTAGTTTTACAATTAAAGAGTCATTAATTATATTGGCCTACAATTTTTAACTGTGGCACAGTGGACATGTAACTCTGAGCCAGTTTGGCTCAAAGTTAAACTCTTATATCAAAAACCCTGGTCCTTATCAGTATGCACCTTCAGAAAATACAGCAGAAGAAAAACGCCTTGAAAAATCAGAATTTTCACTCAGAAATTTGCATCCTTGTGCTGTACCACCATGGTAAACTTGATTGTTATTGTATACCATGTATACCACTTGTATGTTGCACCTTTCTGCCCATTCAGCCTACACATAAAAAACAAAATATCACAGACCACTACAGCTATAGTACGTACGTATATACGTACTTCAGAGCAGGAGCTCATATGCACTTTAAGTCACAAAGGGCACATTGTGGTGCACGAGCTCCTGTTTAGAGTAGTAATTAAGTTTTCTGGACATTTTTTTACTGTAATATGCACTATATATTAGAGCTGAAACAAATATCCGAATCCGTAGGATATCCGTTTGAAATCTACTATCCGGATTTAGATCCAGAACCCTTCAGGATAGTAGCTAATTATTTCAAGCAGTTTGAAATAGATTTTGAATTATCAATACTTTTTATAGCTACTGAAAGTGTTTAAAATTTATGTCAGTACTGTAAAAATATGCTTAAAGTACTTTATTAGTTGAACTTTAAGCATATCACAATACATCTAAATGTGTAAATTTAGATATAAATAGAAACCTGATGATGTCACTATCCGTAGGATATCCGTGAACTATTATATAGGATCAGGATATCCAGATAGTAAATTCACTATCCGTTTCAGCTCTACTATATACGTATATATATTATAGTTTCACATGTAGTTATAATCTACCCCTGGGTCATACATCATCCAGTGTGCTAGCATGAGCTAGTAATGCCACTGGTCAATTCCTTAAGCTAACATGCCTACATACACAAATGCACTTATAAACTTACATGCACTTACATTTCACTTCTAAACTACATAGCTACCGTATACAGTGCAAAATTTTGGTTGTGAGCTTCAGAGGTGAAACATTAAGAGATAAAGGTTTGTAGGAAACACTTTGATGAATCGCTAGCCATTTGTCTAATTCATCAATGTTTTCTGCCGTCAAACTTTTGTGCTATACAGTAATTCATTTACTACTTACGTAGCTGATGAAACCAGGGACAATGTGAGTGAAATGCAGCACATACCTTCGCAAAACAGGCACGAGACCGATAGCGAACAAGTACCGTGAGGGAAAGATGAAAAGCACTTTGAAAAGAGAGTCAAACAGTACGTGAAACTGTCAGGAGGGAAACTAACGAGTACATTAATCTTAAAATATAACTGTGGCACAGAAACCGGATTTTGATTATTTGTTTTCCCTTCAATCATCAGCAATCATTTTCCAGTTTAGTGTGCATTAATAGGCCGTGTGGTTGGCTAGGATATGTGGCCAGATATATATAGAGGAACTGACAATATTACATTATGTCAGTGGAGATTATAACTCGATAGAAATGATCAGACAAAATTAAGCCATAAAACCATAATTATTGTCACTTAATTTGGTCAGACATCCAATATATTTCCTTAGAGAATTGATGTTAAAGTGGTCAGACATTTAGCTGAAAATATCAAATGTCAAACTGTTATAATCCCCTCTGGGTGTAAGTTTGGTAATAACTCTCATATATACACACCACATACACTTTTCTGTATATTGCGAAGAATCCTGTGAGCTTCACCCCAACTGTCTGTTGGCATGTCAGCTGGTGCTACCTTAGCAGCATCTATATACTGCTTCTTGTCCTCTTCTGACATTGCCTTCCACTTCTCTGCAGCTCTTTGATTTTTTCTTTCAATGATGGTAATGCTTTCCCTTCTAATATTATAATGATGATATGTTACTTGTATACATACGTATAACTTGTGTGCTGTGTGCTTTGTGTCTATACTCTCTTCAAGTGCACTGCAATTTGCATGTTTACTCCTGAAATATGTGTACATGCAATTACCCTTACAATAACACTGGTGTATTTTTATTGCTAGGTTACCACACAGGTATACAAAACACCTCATCTATGTGTACATGTATGCATACATAAAAATACAAGTGGATACCCAATACAATAAAAACTTAACTATAGTGATGCTATAGTGATGTGCGATACATATCAAAATATTCCAATTACATGCCTTGTATTGAGATACATATGATACATCAGCCTGTGTGTATCTAATGCAAAAGTTATCAACTAAAAGAGTATAAAAAATCAAAAAGCTTAAATGGTGTATGTATATAGCTCATTATTATCAACAATCAAACATATATATCATGACACATTAAATTTTGCTCTACAGCTTTGTGTCATAGATGTGTACATATGTACACATATATCTTACTACATACCATCTGATTTGTAAAAATCGGCAGTGAATAAATTGTAGCAATTTGGCACCCTGATTTTTTGGGGTGGCTTAAGAGGTTCCTCCTTGTCATGATCATGAGCACGCTTCCGTTTTGCTTTTTCATTGCCAATCCAATTCTAAAAAGATACAATATACACATGTGGATACACGATTGAGAAAATCACCTTTATTACGGCTTCATCACACTTCAGTTGATCAGCAAGGCTCTTGATGGTCTGTGCCTGGTTGGAATTTACCCCGTTGTCATATGCTTGTACTAGAATTCTTTTCTGTTCCTCGGTAAACACAGTTCTGGGGTGGGCACCAGTGCTACAATGCATTATGTACTTTAATCTATAAAAAGAAGTGTTTTTTGCACATGATGAAACATGTTTAAGGGATCCAAAATGTAAGAACAGCAGTTATAGGATTAATATATCACTGCAAAGGCTGCATTAAAATATTTATAGTCCTATGTGTGTAGCCGTTATAAGGAACTAGCTATAAGCTCTAACTAACACTGTGATATTTTAAAAGCTTCTACACAAAATTGGCAAGTTGCAGGCACCTTATGTTATTGCTCACTTGCATATTTCTCCTTTTATGTACAAAGGGATATAGCTAATTACCTTTACACCGTAGGTTGATCCGCAACTGTGGACAAAGTCTTGACCTGAAAATTTAACCTTGACTGTTGATTTACTGCTTGACTGCTGACTTACTGCAGAACTCTGTTGCTCCCAGATTGCTCCTTTGTAAATTCTCGGTTTTAACGCCTGTGCTTTTACTATTTTCAGATTCTTGTGTAGCATGCAGGTGTAACACATTACACCACAGCAGCTTTATCATTACCCAACCACCTGTCTATTTCATTAATTCACTATTTCATTGATTTACTCTAAGATACAGCCGCATGCACAGTGCAAGGTGAATTACATTAAAAAATACAGTATATTCTAGTAAAAGTTCATATGTTTAGTAAACTTGTTATATTTGATTGTGGGCTTCAAGTTTTATTTGCCTTTATTTGACCTATTACTGGATTGTTTTCGGAGACCTTGACTATTAACTTTGAGCTTGACCCCGGTTGCAGATCACTCTACAGTAAGTATGTATGTGACACCCTGGGCCTTCACGTCCCACACTGAGCAATCCAGGAAATCACATAACTCATCAACTGATGGGCTTTACTATGTCACAACTACAGCCATTGGCAATTCAGGCATGCACTGGAAAGGGATTTCAGTCTACTGACCATTGAACACTACTGATTAGCAAGCCAGGTGGCTTAGTTGATACTGAAGTATTACATAATAATTCTATAAAATCAGCACACACCTGAAACAGGAGAGCAGGAGAATCCAGTTCTAGAAAAAGCAGACTGTATTTCAATTACAGGAATCCTATTTAGTTTCTGTCGCATAAATCCGAGCATAAATCCACCATGCGCTCACACATAAACCCGTACCATGGTACCCAGGCAATACCTGTAAAAATTCCTTAATAACAGGTACGTAATACCTGATAACCGTAATGTGAAGCGGGTGGCCCACTACTTGATGGCATTAGCGCCACCTATATAAGCGCGTCACGTTATGAATAGGCGCAGTTACTTGCATGATAGGAAGACGACAATATCGTTTTAAAACCCACATGTTATTCAGATACAATTGTCACATGCGTACAAGCGTTGTTTAAAAGGCATTTATTATTTATTTACTCTACGGTACCGCTCAGTTTAAATTTGACACTTGCACGCGTGTGTCACTGTAGTCGCTCGCAGATTTTGCCAGGCAACTCGCGAGTTACACGCAAGCACACAACAAATCGATCCTCGTGACGAGTCATATGCACATGAAGTGCACTCAAGAGAAGGTTACCCTGCTCGCGAGCTGTCTCACGTTACGTGCGCTTGTTAGTGCCTCGCGAGTTATGCACGCGTGTAGTTTGTCTCTCCTCGTGATTCTAGTAATACTCAGCATTATCATCTAACATACGTACCAGCTGTGAAACTACAGATAATCATCCTGGAGTAGATTTCTTCGTCGACAAATCAAGCGCGAGCGCTTACAGTTGTAATACGGGTGCCTAACACGTGTTTATAATAAGCTTCTTATATTTTAGGGCGCCAATAACACGTGTTAGTGATTTAGTAGTTTTTGTAGTTTGTTGCAGTCTTTGGGAAGCAAAGGAAAGGCCTACAGTAGATTGGAAAAGAGGTAGTACTGTAACTACTACATTGCTGTTGGTTAAAGTCTTCCTGCTCGGTTCCACACAATTAAATTATATCACCGAATGTCTTAAAACCTTTGATAGATCTCTAGCAATGATTATATGATAGAGCTAGGCCTTTTCACTTTATTAATTTCACCCCATGCATTAGCCATGCGAGTGCATCTGTTTGCGTGCGATAGGCTTCTGGCGTGCCTCGTGGCGTAGCTCACGCATGTCGTGTCGAGTGTATGCTCGCTCGCGGGCAGTGTATTCTATTGTGCATATATGCTCTCGTGCCATACAACCAGCATGCGAGTAACTCGCGTGTGCTTCGACAAAATCTGTTAAATGCACACGTGTTTGCTGCACGCGAGTGTCAATTTTAAACTGAGCTGTACCGTAATATAGACATGATATACTTCATCTGTAATTCCAGTAGATTCAACATGTTTGCTTAGATTCATTCATGTGTCAAGTTTTGGTGTTTCCAATGGAGATAGGTATGTACCACTACGTATACTGTGAAATGTATTTTTTAACTTGTATGTCACTGTAGGGTGGTACATACAAAGATATACATGCAGTAGTGAGGTTGCTGCAGCTGAAGAAGGAAAGGAAGTAGCTGGTAGAAGTCACTGAAAAAGTAACCGCAGAAGAAATTGTAGAACATGAAGTTGTTATTTTAAATGTATTTACATAATTTTAAATGTATTTTGTAGCAATTTGAAATATAATTATTTAATCTATGCATTTCATACCTTGGGACATACTTTTATTCAGTTGGTTTGCATATAATACACCAAAATAGTGTGAGGTAACTGGACTTACTGGAGGTTCATAAACAAATGAGAGCTTTGAAATATATATTAAATTGTGTATTATTAGTATCATAATTGATTGTGGAATAGCATAAAATCTAGCATAATACAGTACGTAGGTGCAAAATTGGAGCAATTCCAAAAAGCATAGCTAATAGGCAATTTTCAAAGCATAATAGACACAGCCCTATCTGGAATTAGCATTTTAGCCAAAAGCTGTGCTATGAAAGTACAGTATATGTGTATAATAATAACTTTGTGGATGTTATAAACGACTGGGATATGCTGCATGGCAGCACACAAGAGAAGCGGTTTTGTCAGCATCATGCTTAAGGCTATTTATTAAACTACATAGCTACATATAATTATTATAAATGCAGCTATATACAACACAGAAACAATATGTTTGTGTATATTATTTGTGTGTGTGTGTGTGTGTGTGTGTGTGTGTGTGTGTGTGTGTGTGTGTGTGTGTGTGTGTGTGTGTGTGTGTGTATGTGTGTGTGTGTGTGTGTGGATGCGTGCATACAGTGACATAATGCATTAGCTAATTAGATACAATAGCTATAAAACAGATGTTCCTTTGTTTTGTATGTCTATGTATACTTGTCCTTTGTAACATCTTATCAGTTGAACACATAAATCCTCAACACTTGTATTAAAATTTCAGCGAGTGTTCTATTAGAATGTTTCATAAGTAATAGGTGGCTCACAATTGATCAATAAAATAATGATTTCCACTATATTGCTGTTATGAAATGCATCAGCTGTGTTATTGCAAAGCATTATAGTTATATAAACGATTTTGCAAGGTATTGGTCATCAAGAGTATTAGCTACTATCATGACATGATATAGCTAATGTGAAAATGCAATAATAGCTACTATGATTAGTTAAGCAGCACTCAATGATGTTAATTAGAAGCTGCATTTACGTATGTATTATTGAGAACCCTTGGGAAGCTTATGTAGTTATCAGTAAGGCTGGAGAATATAACAACCTTATAATACACACACACACACACACACACACACACACACACACACACACACACACACACACACACACACACACACACACACACACACACACACACACACACACACACACACACACACACACACACACACACACACACACACACACACACACACACACACACACACACACACACACACACACACACACACACACACACACACACACACACACACACACACACACACACACACACACACACACACACACACACACACACACACACACACACACACACACACACACACACACACACACACACACACACACACACACACACACACACACACACACACACACACACACACACACACACACACACACACACACACACACACACACACACACACACACACACACACACACACACACACACACACACACACACACACACACACACACGCACACACACACACACACCTTAAACCTTGAAAGCCACCCACAGTACATCATACTGTGATAGTGGAGCCCACATAAATCCAGGCTAATGACAGGATCAACTGTCGCAAAATCGGCTGTGTCTAGTCAGGTCACCCCGCCTGTGAAAGGACCTTCCACAAGCACAGAGAAACTCCAAGTCTGATGCTCCCTGATTAGCAGCACAAATGGAGCTCTTCTTCCGCCGTACAATCTGCTCATTGCAAAGTTCAGCCCAATTCTTCCTATCCTGACAAAGGCAATACCAGTCAACGCCAACACCCATGTCACGCAAATCAGACATCACCACATCCCACCATCTCTTCTTAGCACCATGGAATGGTCTTTTCTTCAACAATTCACCAAACAGAAGTTTCTTTGGCAATCTATCATCATCCATACGGCCTAGATGTCCAAGCCATCTCAATCTCTGATCCAAAATACAATCACCAATTGACCATTGCATACCAAACTGTGCTGACAATTGTTTGGTTGTAAGTCTCTCCTTCCATTGTTGGTACCTAGAGACACCTAAAATTGACCTAACACAACGGTTATGGAAAACATCCAATCGTTGCAAAATGTTTGCTTTAATTGCCCAGGTTTCAGCTCCATACAATAAAATAGACAGTACAACAGCTCTATAGACCATCCTCTTAGTGGATATAGAGAGAGTATTATTTTGAAAAATTGATTCCCTCAAATGCCCAAAGGCCTGCGAAGCCTTACCAATCCTACGATACACCTCAGTTGAAATTTCACCATCACCAGATAAACTGGAACCCAAATAAATATAGTCATCAACCATATCTATTACTCCACCTTGAACTCTCACTGAAACAGTACCATCCTCCTCAGTCTTTGCTCCAACCGCCAAGCCCTTAGTCTTAGCAAGACTATCCCCACTGACTAGCCACCTCCACAAAAACTGTCTCAAAGGCACTTCTAGTCCCAGCATACAGAGCAACATCATCAGCAAATTGAGATTCAGTAATCTTCACATGATGCAACTTGGACTTCACAGTGTGGTCACCAACCAACCTCCAACCAAGCTTGTACAACACCGTTACTCCAGCTTCTCCACACTCATCACGCCAACAAGAAACCATTGCATTGAAATAAATGTTAAACAAGGTTAGAGCCATAGTGCAACCCTGTCTAAGGCCATTTTTCACCTCAAAGCAATCAGTGGTATCATGACCCACCCTAACTTCAGCACACATACCCTCATGAAAAGACTTAATAATTTCCAACATCTGTGGAGGAACACCACATTTCTGGAGTACCTGCCATAAGGCCTCCCTGGGTACAGAGTCATATGCTTTCTTCAGATCCACAAACATCACATATAATGAATCCCCATGCTCACGCGCCTTCTCCATTAACTGCCTGGCAACAAAAATCATATCCAAACAGCCACGACCCTTCCTAAAACCACTTTGAGAGTCCGGGAGAATACTCTCAGCAATTACCTGCAGCCTATCCTGAATGATTCTAGCAAGGATCTTACCTATCACATCCAGCAAGCTAATACCACACCAATTATCACATGATTGGAGGTTTCCTTTCTTGGGTACTGGCACTATTAGAGCATTCCTCCAATCATCAACAACATGACCACTTCCCCAAATATCCTGCAACAATAAAAGAAGTCGATCCCACAAGGCTGGTCCACCAAACAATACTAATTCGGGTAAAATCCCAGACAGTCCTCCTGCTTTATTCTTCTTCAACTTAGACAAGGCCACATCAAGCTCCTCCATAGTAGGAGGATAATCAAGATCCAGACGTAGAGGCAGTACAGCCATAGCATTAATCACCTCCACATTAAACACACTCTTCACATTCAATAACTTCTTAAAGTGCTGATGCCAACGCTCAAGCACCTCAGTAGGACCCTGCGTTAACTCTCCATCCTCCTTCAAAACTGCAGTAGGCCTCACTGGTCTACGGCCTGCACTAATCCGCTGCAACCGATGAATACAATTCCATCTAACTCGTCCATCTTTCACAGCCTCCTCTCCCTCTGTAGCAATAGCAAGTATCCACTTCTCTTTAGCTTTATCAACTGCCTTCTTCACCATTCGCTGACACTTTCGAAATCGCTGCCGACAAGACCTCGTTCCAATTTGCAAAAACTTTAAATGTGCTTTATTCTTAGCCTCAATCAATGGATTCAATGTTTCAGAACTCTCTGTAAATCATTCCGGATCCGATCGTTTTCCTCTACCGATAGATGTCTCTGCAGAAGACATAATACATGACCTCAGCGCATGCCAGCTATCCTCAACAGCACAACCAGAGGAGGTCGCTGTAGCATTCAATGCCAGCTCCAAAGATCTCCTATAACTATCCAACACACCCTGTACAGCAAATTTATGTACAGCAAAAGGCAATGGGGCCTCTGCCGTTTATCAGAATAACGTGGCAACGTTATCCTCAGTCTTGCCCTCACCAGATAATGGTCAGTCCAACAATTTGTTCCCCTCATCACCTGCACATCTATGCAACACATGCACTGACTTTGTCTCATCACTATGAAATCGATCATATGAGACAAAGCTCACACACACACACACACACACACACACACACACACACACACACACACACACACACACACACACACACACACACACACACACACACACACACACACACACACACACACACACACACACACACACACACACACACACACACACACACACACGCACACACACACACACAAACTGGTACACTTTCACTTTTGTTTATCATCAGGAATCTAATTGTTTTGGCATTATATACATAGCTAGCTGACAGTAAATCAATCATATTATTCTATCTAATAATTATGCAGTTATGTACATGGTGTTACATACACAGCTAGCAAACCTAACACAATAAAACAGTTACAGTGATCAGTTACCTTATAACTATATTTTTGTGTTATTATATGCTATTCACGGTGATTCAACAATTTCATATCCATCCTGAATTGAAGAATCTTCATTATTTTGATTAGATGATGGAAAATAAGTTGGTGATGGTTGTATTTCTATTGCGTCAGGATTCAAATATTGCTTATCTAGAGAAATACTTTCTTCTGTGTATATAGGGATATTGAAAAGTTTACATCTATGTCAGAATATACATGGGTAGTTTAATGCACCTTTCGTTCTTTGTTGATTGTAGAGTTTCCAAGAAAATAAAACAATTATTGCAGTAGCAATCACAGAAGTAGTTGTGAACAGTGCTGTTAATCCAATAAATATCTCACAATATCTTTCATCATTCTCATTTTTAACATCATCTTTATTACTGTCAGTAAAACGCAAATTGTGTAATTACATCAGAATTTGAATTACTTTTCTCATGTAAGTATGTAGATACGTAGCTACCAGGCACCCCAATAAGAAAACGGATAATTATAAACAACTACTCTTAAGTAACATGTAATGCATAAAATTAATGGCTACCACTCACTGTAAAAACTGTCATGTGTAGCTATATACCTCACACAATAATATTAATATTGTGTGAAATTTCAGTCAAAAAATTCTCTAGCTACTTTTTCATGTGACTATCACACACTTTTAAGATCCAATATTATGATTTTGAATATAGATAATTCTGCTTGTAGAAGTTATGGATATACAAATTTGACACAACAGAGATACATTATGGCGGTTCTAAATTCCCGGTCTAGCAATTCTTTTATTATATATTCACCCATAATTCCCAAAATTATTCTTGATAAAAACTACTGTTACAGTAACGATGTACCTTAAATCTATGTAATCTTCTTCAGTAACCACATATATATCTTACTTAATAAACACAAAGCAAAACATTCCTTATCTTAAATATATGTAACAAAGCCCTCTGCAGTATAACAATTGTCATGGACAACACAAGAAATAAAATGTTTGATTGTGGGTTTAAGTTTACGTAAATCTAAGCTCAGAATCATCTAGTGCAACACCTGTTAAGTCTGGGGTGCCACATGGTATGGTTTTAGGCCCCCTTATGTTTCTTGTGTATATTAATGATATAAATGAAAACATTACATCTTCCGTTCGACTATTTGCCGATGACTGTGTTATTTATAAGTCTATTACATCACTAGAAGATGCGGAACAGTTACAAGAAGTCCTATGTAAAATATGTGAATGGACCAACAAATGGCAAATGAAATTAAATATTGATAAATGTGCCGTGCTACACTGTACCCATTCCCCGATTCCCATACAATATGCATATACTTTAATGGGTCATAATTTAGAGATAAAGAAACTATATACATATCTCGGTGTAGGAATTGATAATACTATGTCATGGTCATCGCACATACAAATGATAAGTAATAGATCAACTAAAGTGTTGAATTTTATTAAACGAAACCTTAATAGTTGTCCACTTAACACTAAAAACAGCCTATCTAATGCTAGTTAGACCTATTATGGAATATGTTGCTCCTATCTGGGATCCATATTACATTTATAAGCTAGAAAAAGTACAAAGAAGAGCTGCTCGATGGATTTTATCTGAATACTCTAGAACTACCAGTGTTACATCATTGTTGTCTGTTCTCAATATATACATTACAACAGCGTCATCAATTATCAAGGTTAACATTATTTTATAAAATAATTAACAATGCACTACCGATTTCCATTCCTTTACACTATCAAAGAACCCAATTTCACACAAGACAACACCATCCGAATCACTTTATCCTGCCACAAGTTACTCTTAATACTTATAAGTATAGTTTCTACCCAAGAACTATTAAAGATTGGAATAATTTACCAATTAGTATTATAGAATCAAGAGATTTGGACAAATTTATCCACTTACTTAACTATAATTTTTGTAATTAATTGTATCTATGATTGTACTATTTGGGGTTTTCACCCCCTGGGCAAACCAGCTGAGCTGACTGCCCAGTATTTAATCTTAAATCTAAATCTTAAATCTCAGCTTTTTTAACTTTGACAATCAGATGATACTAGACAGTTTAAAAGTAATTTTTACTAGATAGCTTGGTTTTATAGTATAACATAACTTCTATTATTCTTTTATTAGCTAGCTAGCTATTCTTGATTGTAAGATACTCCAGCAAAATGTTTGCATGCCTATAGCTAAGCATAGCTAGGATTGTAAATGATGCAAATTTTAGGTTATTAATCAATTCACAAGGGCCATAAATTATATATCTAGCTATGGCTGGGTAAAGCTGCCCAAAAGTAAATAGCCACAGAAAGTGTATAATAATGCATATAAAATTAAAAGTAGCTAATGGTAATAGCTAACACTTTCAGCTGCATGCATACATTATACTTGATATACGTATAGTAAAAATGTCATAGCACCAGTATCATACGTACATAGTTACCCCTGATTATTGTCTAGAGTATTTTGGTTATAGTCTTGAGCCTATTGTGCTCAAAAATTTATTTATTACTCCTTCCCGAACTTCCCAAAGTTTTACCCATTGTTCTTAATTTATTCCCAAATCATCACCCATTATTCCTTTATTATTCTTTTAATTTTACTAGGTCAATAAAAATAATATAAAACTCTTTGCAAACTGAGCTGCTGATGTCCAAAGAATAAAAATCTTTTTAAAATGAATTTTTTGTCAATGATTAATTGATTGACCCCCTATATGGCTATATATGATACCTATATCTCCACCCTTGATTAATTATTTGTGTAAAAAGTAACAGCTACGTACACATGTACAATTAACTACATACGTATGTGAACATCTCAAATAAAATCCAGGAGTGATAGCTATATCCAGAGAAATACACACTTGAAAGTTTCGAAAACAATTTTTTTATTTTCAAATTTTCATATTTTGATATCTTAATAGGCAAAAATAATACGTAGCTAGCTACTTTGACTGTTGTTTGATATTTTTTTGCTACGTAGTTCATACAACATACTATGGTGTTGTAACAAAGGTGCAACGTTATAGTTATAAGTCCTGATTTTTACTTGATATCTATGTAAAGTGTATTAAGGTCCATTACTAGCTAGGCATGAATTAGTGATGATAGTGCATTGTCTAAACAATAAATCTTTCAAGCATAAAGCTTTCGGGATTTAGTGGAGAAAAAACTTTTGCACTTATGCTAAATAAGAATAAAAGCAGCTTTCACGTAATGAAATTAGTAGAGTAAACTTTCACAGTTTATTGAAAATTGTGAAAGTTTCTCCCTCGAAAATTTTGTTGTTTACGGTAAGACAATTGTAGCATACACAAGTAACTACGTAAATAGTACATTTCTACCTTAGCAGAATAAAGGTAGCTAATTAGCTAGTCATCTGCTGTGACTATATTATATTGTTCTGTGCATGTGAATGTTTCATACAATTCTGATATAGAATCTTACATACAAGTTGTTACACAAACTCCTTTTACTAATCTACAGGTGCTTGGACTATTTCATACTCAGCTACAGCTGAAGAAGCTTTATTGTCTTGACCAAAGGGAACATAAGCTGGTGAGGACTGCATCTCTACGTTGTCTGCATTAAAATATTGCTTAACTGGAGAAAGAACTTCTCCTGTGTAGAGGGTGTAAATATACATTACAGCTAAAACTATATATATCAAGTGTAGCTACACAATTAGTTAATATTAATTTTTCACATCACCTTTTTTCTTGTGTTGATTGTAGAGTTTCCAAGAAAGTACAACAATTATTGCAGTAGCTATAGTTGTGAATAATCCTGTTAGTCCAATAAATATCTCACAATATCTTTCATTCCCATTGGTCAAGGTATCCTCTTTAGTGTTGTCTGTACAATGCAAATATTGTGAATGATGGTTATCATTACACATGTATATGTTAACTAGTATACTTAATAATAGAGATTGATAAGAAAAATGGTGAACAAAATTTACAGCCACCTTTTGAAAGATATTCAGAGATGTATGTACCTTAAATGACAAAACTTTTGAGGGAGAAATTTTTTACCTTACTAATTTCAGTATGTGAAAGCTAATTATTCAGCAAAACCATGAAAGTTTTCCCTACATTATAATTGAATACAATTGCAATGAATCATGAAAGTTTTCTCCCTCGAAAGTTTTGTCGTTTACAGCATATTGTCACTATACCTGTACATTTACCATAATATACATTTGTCCAACTATTAGTAAAACTCCACTAATTTTATTTAGTTAAATTTAATTTTTAATTCCGCCATTTCGTTAACCTCCTTATTATTGAACTACATATACGTATGGCTTTTTGCTACATAACACGAAAAAATGATTCTAAGAAGAAAGCTAAAGAATTACAGTTGAAGCCATGTTACAGTGGACGAATTTTTCCATCTGCATAAGAAAGGTGGTAATAATCTAGAAGCGATTGATATTGCAAGCAAAATGTTGAGCTGCAGTTATTATTATGTAGGCTCAATTAACGCCTTGTGAGTTCTCATCTTTCTATGAGTAACTCCAAGAAGAAAGCCATGCAAGGAATAACAATACATGCCACGACATAATGGATAAAAGAGATTTGTGAACCTTGTTTTCTCAGTATTTCAAGTAGCTACATATGTAATTTATGTAATTTCTCAGTGTTTATGCTTTACAAGTATATAATTTATGTACAGTATAAAAGTAAACAATCTAGAATGGGATAAAAATGTATACTTGAAAATGTGACTGGATTTGCGAAAATGTGCATAGTTCACACAAAAAATTAAATTCCTTTTTTTGATCCAGCTTATAGCTACACTCAATAGCTATACACACACCATGTCTCCTATGGCCAGACTCAAGTGGTCTGCTTTTCTGAGGGGAGTATTTGGGGCCTTGTAAAACCATGACAGACACATTGGCACCTGTGGAGCGCACCAATTGGGCGTTATCGGCCTGGAATTCTACCCTTGACCGGAATGATGTCCCATCGGCCTAGTTGTATGGTCAGGACCATCTGTGGGCAACTAGTCACCTCGTGTCTTCACTTGGGGAGGTTTTTCCTCCTCCCTCCCCACCCTCCCCTCCCCTCCTCCCACCCGCCCACCCCCTCGTAACACTGGGCTAAAATTGATGCACACCTTCGAAAAAATCGTCTGAAAAGGCCTGAAATCAAGCAAGGAACAACTTCAAAGGTAAACTGTATTTTATTTAATAGATTACTAAATCCAGTTCTGCTAAAAACAAAAGCGGTCTAGTACGTACGAGCAAAAGTTAGTAATTTCAATTTAAAATCTTTAAACAGGTGTTTCTCTAATTACTACCAGGTGCGAACTATGCACATTTTCGTAGAGCCGGTCACAAATAAGGAATAAGTATCCTTCTGGTAGCTAGAGGTTAGAGGTTAGTGCCAGTATATAAAATTTAATCTGTTTAATGTGAATGTATGGTATATACAATTTTATACCTAACAACTGTGCCAGGAAAAGGATTCTTGTTCCTTTAGTTAGCTAGCATGTCAATGTCTTGCTTTAGAGAACCTTAGCTATGTGCATTTTTAAAAATTTTGAGTTTAAAATGGGAATTAGCTATGTATGTTGCAGTTTAAATTTCCTATACGTAGCTACTACAGTAGCTAGCCTCAGATATTGAATAGCTACATGAATATGATCGGCTGTGTATATGCAATCATAATGAAAATATGGCCATGGTTATACATACCTGTGTGAGCATATACTTAGCCATATTATAATTATGCTGTAGCAAGTTCTTTGAAAATGGCTAGCTACATGTACACATGGCTGAGCTCACTTTCGTTCTGTTCAATGTCACTGGTTTTCATAGTCGGATGGCAGTGTAATCCTCCCTTATCAACAACTGCAATATTGATTGCATTGTGGTGAGTTAAATAAATTCTTTAAACCTAGTGTGTTATACTAAATGGGTAGCTGCTTGACATCGTAAAACATGAAAATCTAAATAAATAAATTCTTGTGTAATCAAGTTTTACTTTTGTTATTTCCATTAGCCATTGGAATTAATTACGTATATCACCTAATGTTCAATGGATAATGTAAATCTTCATCATTTGCTGAAGGCTGTAAAATTATTTAAGTACACTCTTACTTATCTTAATAATAACTATAAGTTAATTGCTTACCTAAGTTTTTTGTAGTTGGCTGACTACTCATTTCTTCACTATTATACACCACAATAGTTAGTATGTAAGAAACGTTGGACTTGTTGTTTAATTCAGATGGCAAAAAGCTAATGACAGTGCTGTTAGTTTCCATGGATACTGATTTACCATTATCAGAGCTGATATTCACATTATAACATTTAATTTTTGACATCAAACATGCATCAATGTTTGGTTCCTGTGAAAAATGCGTATCACTATATTAACTATAATATATTCTGCATTGCATAGTAAATGACACATGTGTACATACCTTCCAAGTAATTTCTATGTAACTAGTATTTGTTGTCAAAACTTCAATAGTGTCAAAATCAACAGGATTTGGAGCTACAATATAACATCATTATTACAATAATTATGTACATAGCTACGTACTAAGCTAATACAATGTATGTAGTACTAGCTAGCTACATAATAATAATATTATAGCTATAGCTATAGCTACATACATAGCTACGTAACTACTCTGGTTAAAAATCTTATGGTAACTTCGATATTTTCCTTTAATTTACCATTGGATTATGCTTTAGTGATAATGTGAGGTTTAAGCTATGTATGGAGTCTTGTATATTTTTTGTTCATTATCAGATACAATTGCATTAATTATGACTCCTATTTATCAAACTCATCATTGCATTCATTCATTAATTGATCACTGTAGGTTCACTCAAAATTTCACAAGCTCTTCCAAAATGTCAATGCCTGTGGGCAAAGTGTGCTTTGCACAAAAACTTGCCTATTTTGCTGTCATTATGTGCTTGATGCTTTTGCTATCCTATTATGCTCAAAATTATGAGTGATACAAGTTAGCTAGTTAGTTAATCTCTTGTATAGGATTTATAATAAATAGTTGTGTTGTTTCAAGAGTCACACAGTCCAGGCTCGCATCCAGGTTATCCGAGTCGATGCCTTTGAGAGGTTTTACCCTCAGTTCTCCCCCTGTTCAAGCTTGTTGTACAAACTCAAGCTGGAATAAACTGGCATCAATTAGCTAAGTGGTTCACTACCATTATGATAAGTGCCAATAACTACACTATTAGCTATAAACATGGGTGTATGTATACATTTTCCTGTGTTTTCAATGTTGTAAAGCCATAATTAAAAATTAACTATCTAGATCTAGATATTCCAAATCATGTTGATGGCTCTAGGAATTACTGTTGGAATTAACGAATCAATTCTTGATTCAAGAAACAAAAATTTAGCAATTTTCCGCATATTATGACTACGTTTATATGCATATGCCCTTATTTGGTAAACGGAACCACAAGAATCGATCTTGTAGTCGAGCCAAGGATCGCTCATTCCGAATCACGTGGACAAAAATTCCCCTGAATTATAATTGTCAAAAAATTCGTGGCCGGATTGCCGGCTCAGAATTGCTTTAGTAACTTTCGGAGTTAAAAGAGCCAGCGAATCCTTACCGAAAATTCACGGTTTGCCGTAGCTATATCGCGGGATATCGTAAACAACATGTAGCTAACGAAAATCAAAACCATTTATGGTTATACCTTTTCACTTTATCTGAACTCTGATGTATTATATCGTCTGTCCCGAGATCTCATACCACTTGTCTCATACAGATAGTCGGTGATTCCAATTTTTAATTTCAGATTTCGAAATTTTAATAATTTCAAATAAGATTTCAGAAAGAGTTCCAGTGGCGCCGGGTAGAACATGAACGAGAGTAATAGAGTGTGTGGCTTGGCGAGTCTTTAATGGACCGGACTGACCGGGTTTGACTGCGTTCCGGCATCGCCGGGACAGCCTGTTCCAGTCGTCGGTCTCACCCGGTCTCACCGCCGGACAGAAAATTACCCAGTAAGTAGCTAGCTATATCTACAAATTGTTGAACACAACTATAATATAAAGTGACAACGTGATAACTTAATTTTACTTAGTGCATGAAATTATTTTCATGTGCGTTATATAATAATTATATTATGTGAGTTAGAGTAGTATTCCCACAGTGAGGCCCAGGGGATCTGTGCTGACACTATTTCACAGATGTACGTACTATTACTCTGTTCTCTATATATGTTTATGAGATTCTGCTATAATATCATCACTATAACTGAATGATAACTCATAGCTAGCTAGCTATGTCAGATAAGATTTTTGTATTTGTTTTTGTGGTTGAAAACGACTATGATCTTTTTCGAGGACATAAATAGCGGACTGGACTGGACCTTGGACTGGACCCTGGACTCACAGCTTTTTATCTGTGAACTGAAAGTTAGTCTTTCTTACTGGTCTGACTCCACTTAGATATAGAAACGTGAACCAGATTCTTCTTTCTGTGATGCAGAGTATTATTCTCTTTTACATACAAAAGACCCTTAGGAATTGCCTTAGCAGCCTATACACAGTTTTATTCTAAGATTTATCGATTGTTGATTGCCAATGATGTTGTAAATCTAGTCTGGCATGACCAAATCCTTTTGTCGCAGCATGCTTTGATTAGAGATGATAAGCACCCATTTATCATCGATATAGGCACCCTTGGACAAAAGGATATGGCTACGCCAGACTAGATTGACACCATCATTGACAATCAACAATCGAGTAAAACTGTGTAGACAGTTCCTAGGGGTCTTTTCTATGTGGGCACTTATTAAGAGAATAACACTCTGCCTGGAAAGAAGAATCTGGTTCAATGTAAGTGGAGGCTAGGTCAAGGACTAGTGAGTAGACTATAAATTATAATACAATTAACTCATTTTCTTCCAGTTCGCAGATAGAAAAGCTGAGTACAGAGTCCAGCCCACCAGTCCAGAATCCAGGTTTTGTGAAGATGCAAAGGGTAAAGAAGCAGCTTTAACTATAAGAAAAAAAGTTTAGCACATAATAGAGGGACCATAATGACCCTATTGATCTATTGTTTATTATGAAGCTATTATATATTATACCTACGTACCTATAGCTATAGGCAAGCGTTAAATATTTTATCACTGCATGTAATGAAACCTGATCTCTTATGACTTACTATCAATATATTTTGAAACAAACTACCATTCATGGCATGGGCTGTTGCTCAATTATGCCTAAATATTGACACTATTGTAGAAATATAATGGCTGATCAGGCAATGTAAGGTCTAAACATGAAACTACATAGCTGTGTGGTAAGGTGTTCCAAGAAATATGATATTATATATATTCCGCATCATCCGGCTCCACCACAACTAGCTAGCTTACCTCACTAGTTGCTGAAAACACCGGCCGGCCCACCTTAAGCTACGTAAGTATGTAAAATTTAATCTGTAGCAAATTATAATTTCGTGGTTTAAATTTCGAGGATAGAGCAAAATCCGCGAATACCTCAAAAATTTCTCACCTCAAAATTAACCCACTATACGGTAGTACGTTGTTACTGTATTTCAATTGTATAATTGCAAATGCTGACATGTAACAATGAGAGTACCTACTGATAAGTATGTATGTATATGGCATGTTTATTTATAATGTGGCCCGGCATGTGAAATGTGCACATAAAATTTGACCACATTTTTGGATTTTAAACTCTTCATAAGTAATCATAGGAGTGTAATAAAATTTGCACCATTTATGCAGCTGTTCATAGGGAATCTCATACAGCTTGTAGATTTCTAAAATCTTAAACAGTAAAGGAGATACATACTGTAACATGAATAGGTGTATTTTGTGTACATAAGCCTGTTTCCACTTATATGTATGTCCAGTTTATGAGATCATTTGGGATTATTTACATAAGCTACATATTTGTGGTTTACTTGTATATGAGTAGCCCAACATGATAACAGTTGTCTATATAGTCACACGGGAACAAAATGTAATTTTAGAAAGAAATAAAAGACATTATCACTCACATGGTAGTAACTAACAACATATGTGACCCGGCATGAGAAAACCGGGCTTATGTACACAAAATACACCTATTAACATTATAGTAAGTATCTCCCTTATTATATAAGACTTTCAAAATCTGTAAGCTGCATAAGATGCCTTATTAACAGCTGCATAAATGGTGAAAATTGTGTTGGACTCCCATGTTTACACATAAAATTATTTAATTTTAAAATCCAAAAATGTGGTCAAATTTTATGTGCACATAAGACCCATTTTCTCATTCCAGTTCACAAATGTGACCGTCTCTGCGAAAACCGGCCTAGTTCGCACCTGGTAGTAATTAGAGAAACACTTGTTTAAAGATTTTAATTAAAAATTACCAGCTTTTGCTCGTACTAGGCCGCTTTTGTTTAACAGAACTGGACTTAGTAATCTATTGAATAAAATACAGTTTACCTTTGAAGTTGTTCCTTGCTTGATTTTAGGCCTTTTCAGACGATTTTTTCGAAGGTGTGCATCAATTTTAGCCCTGTGTTACAAGGGGGTGGGCGGGTGGGAGGAGAGGGAGGGGCGGTGGGGAGGGGAGGTGGGGAGGGAGGTGGCAAAAACTCCCAGGTGAAGACACGAGTTGACCAGTTGCCCCAGATGGTCCTGACCATACAACCAGGCCGAAGGGACATCATTCCGGTCAAGGGTAGAATTCCAGGCCGATAACGCCCAATTGGTGTGCTCCACAGGTGCCAATGTGTCGGTCATGGCTTTACAAGGCTGCAAAACCTTCCCTCAGAAAAGCAGACCACTTGAGTCTGGCCATAGGAGACATGGTGTTTGGGTAGCTATTGAGTATAGCTATGTGCTGGGCCAAAAAATGAATTTAAATTTTAGTGCGAACTAGGCTGGTTTTCGCAGAGACAGTCACATATGTAGATTACCTTTTGTACACATACCAGATTAAAAGCAGTAGTTTTTAACAATTTTATCAAGTAAAGCATTTAAAATAGTTATAATACTGAAGCACTAAAATGAAAACTAAACCCACAATCATATTGTTTATGTTACCATATAAAAGAGATGGTAAATCTTGAGGAATTGTGCACCGTTGTACTTCAGAATTGTTCAGTTCACATAATTTTTTGGAAGGCCCCAAAGGCCTATGATACATCATACATAATGACAGTTATTTTATTGTGGTATGTACGTATGTATTAGGCTTAAATGAATACTTAAATATTTGGAGAGTTCGAATATTCAGATATTTGAATACAAAATTTCATATTCGAATATTCATTTCAAAGGAAATATATAACACCAATATGTAGAGTATGCATAAAATCACTTTAAATGATTGACTCTACACCAGTGATCAAGTCATTTAATTCTGTTGTATTAATGTAGCATATTATATACATCACAGGGACTTGACAATGCCTTGTATGTACTAAAGAATATTCGAATATTCGGTAGTGGTCACTAAAGAATATTTGAATACTAAAACAGTTTGAGCCATAGTATGTACGTATGTACATACATATATGCACAATCTTTCTTTGTCTTAACAATAATATTTATTATAATGTATGCATGTGGTAATGTACAATTTTACATTAATTGGATTGTTACTCCTATAGGAGAAATAATAATGCACTTCACTATATTTGTGAAGATATGGGAGAGATTTTGCATTCCTTATGCAAAATGCCTCCTATAGGATATAGGAAAATTTTTACGTACCCCACACAAGATGCCTCCTAGGAAAGATTTATTAACAGGAGCTTATAAGTGGCACAAACCAGTCCAAAGGAGCGTGAATCTACATGGCACATGCTCTAACCATTGTTGAATTCAAAATTTCCTATTAAGGATGTGTTGCTAACGTGACAAAATGTCATGATATAGCATTGTGGGTGTAGAAATATTGTAATCATGCCGGGGTAGCGTCTGAGAAAGAAAGAACTGCTGTCCATTGGCAACAGACTGTTGCAAGTTGATTTAACTATAATGGAAGTGTTCATTATGAAAAGAATTGGATACCACTGAGTCATGGGTTGTTATCCTATGCAGGCTCCCGACAAGTTTAAATCAGCTCATTTGACATTTCATTTGTTGATCTACTGTTTTCATTCCTTTCGTAGAAAGTTTACCAGCATCATTTATACAAGACTTCTTTATACCTCTACCTTCCATAATGATCGATTATAGCACAGTTGTGCTTCTCACTTAGTTGACTACATTACAAAACAAATGGCAGCTGTGTGTTAATTATATCAATCCATATTAGGAAATATGAGCATGTAGGAATTCAATAAATAAATGGTTATAGCCAATAGATTCATGGTGCTTATAAGCTCCTGGTATTAATTTTGAGATATTATTTTTTGGCCAGCGTGCCACTGTGTGTGTGTGTGTGTGTGTGTGTGTGTGTGTGTGTGTGTGTGTGTGTGTGTGTGTGTGTGTGTGTGTGTGTGTGTGTGTGTGTGTGTGGGTGTGTGGGTGTGTGTGCGTGTGTGCGTGTGCGTGCACGTGTGTGCGTGTGCGTGCACGTGTGTGCGTATGTGCGTAATAACTGCAACAATGTTCTGTTGAATCTTTCAACCATACCATCCCCTAGGGGATGATATGGGGTGGTGCATGATTTATGAACACCAAGTGCATCTAAAACTTGAGTAAATATGGCATTTTCAAAATTATGGCCTTGGTCAGAATGTAATACTTGTGGTGGTCCGTATGTACAGAAAAATTTGACTCTACTGTAATACGAGATGCAGTCTGGTCTGGGAGGGGAATGGCATCAGCCCATTTAGTGAAATAATCTTGTATCACAAGTAAGTAACGATTATTGTTTGTTGATAATGGCACTTGCAGGATGTCCACACTCCACAGCTATCATTTGTCATGGCTGTCCAATGGGAATGTTTTGCAGTGGTGCACGTTGTGGCATGTTGAGCTTTGACTGTTGGCAGGTGGAACAATGTCTGCAGTACTCCTCAACATCTTTGGCCATGTTAATCTAAAATGCATCATGACGTAGACGTTCAAGGGTCTTCTCTGCACCTAAGTGACCTGCAGTTGGGGCATCATGACTCTGAATGAGAGCATCTTTCTGGAGATCTGGTGTTAGTATAGGGACCATGACTGCTTGGTGCATAGGACTGGGTGTGTACTGACGACAAAGTACACCATCAACTACTTTAAGCTGGTGCCAAAGTTGTTTGTATCGGTGAAATGGGTGTTTATTCCATCTTGTGGTCTGTGAAGTATCTGGTGAACTTAAACGAGCTTGGCGAACAGCAGATAAGATATCATCATTGGATTGACTTGCATGGAGTTCTGTAGGAGAGTAATGGGGTAACCCTATTGTGACAGCACATGATTCAGTGCAAGAGAGAGCATCAGCATTACTGTTTGAGGAACCCTTACGGTACATAATCTTGAAATCATATTCTTGGCTGGCCAAGGACCATCGGCACAACATACCTTCCATTTTTTGTGCCGATAGCCATTGCAATGGAGCATGATCTGTATATAAATGAAATGGTCTGCCAAGTAAGTAGTGGTGGAATTGCTTCAAGGCAAAGACAACAGCCAAGCATTCATGTTGTATAACACTGTAATTACGCTCTGAGCTGGTAAGAGATCGACTGGCATAGACAATAGGATGTCCATCTTGTTTTAAAACTGCTCCCAATCCAAGTGCACTATCATCTGTTTGGAGCACAAACTCTGAGGCATTAGAACTAAAACAAGGATAACCAAGTACTGGTGCTTCAGTTAAGCATTGTTTAAGAGTTTCAAATGCATTAGTGCAGTCTTCATTCCATAAAAATACTACACCAGCTTGTGTAAGAGAATACAGTGGAGCAGCAACATTGGAAAAGTGCTGAATGTACATATCGCCTATAATAAGATGCCAATCCCAGGAACTGACGCACTTCTGTGACATTAGTAGGAGTTGGCCAGTCTACTACCACCTGCACCTTCCTGGGATCGGGTGACATTCCAGTGGCCCAAAAACATGCCCTAAATACTGCACAGTTGACATTCCAATGTGACATTTCTCACCCCTCAAGGTTAGCCCAGCATCCAACAAACGTTTAAACACTATATCAAGGTGTTCCCTATGAGTGTCTATATTCTTAGAATGGACTAAGATATCATCTAAGTAAATTGTCACAAATGAGAGACCCTGAAGAGTTTTATCCATCAGGCGTTGGAATGAACTGGGGGCACCTGCCAATCCAAATGGCATTCTGTAAAACTCATAAAGCCCCATGCCAGGCCCTGGACAGAAAGCAGTCTTTTCCCTGTCTGTAGGATTGACAGGTAGCTGCCAGTACCCACTATGAAGATCAAGTGTTGAGAAAACTGTTGATCCCGCAAGCTGGCCCTGCACTTCATCAGGGGGAGGTAAGGGGTATGAGTCTTTGGTCGAACGTTTATTTAGCTCCCTGTAGTCTATACATATTCGTAACTGCCCTGACTTTTTGGGTACGAACACTGCCGGTGCCATCCATGGACTTTTACTGTGTCTAATAATGCCTTCATCTAACATTGTTTGAACTTGTTGACATACTTCAGCACGGTAATGAGCTGGGATGCGTCTAGGTGGCACCTTCACTGGGTTACCTACTGTGGGAATGTAATGCAATGCATCCTCTGTATATCCAGGCTTGGTACAGAATAACCCATGATACTTCTCCATGACACAGTAAAGGCCGGGATTAGTGCACGCAGGTAGCTCTGACTTCAGTGGGGCCTTGTAATTTGGGACAGCGCAATCATCAACAATGTCAACCTCAGGTTCTTGATTAACAGAAATGTTGCATGCTTGGAAAAACTTTTTCTGTGTTGCTTCATATATTGGGACAACTTGAGCTATGGCCATACTATTCTCTGTCAAAGAAGTTACCTTAGGGTGTCTTTTACTCACTGCCACTGGATTTTGTGTAAAGTCTAACATGAGCCCATTTCCTTGCAAAAAGTCAATTCCCAAAATCACAGGGGCCACAAGGGTCTTAACTACAACAAATTCATGTAAAACATGTAACTCACCCAACTGTACTGAAGCCTTTACATGTTGTAGAATAGGTAGCTGATCTCCAGAAGCTGTCACCGATTGAATTGGTCTCCCTGCTGTCACTTGAACTATATTTTGAGCACCTCTCAGCACATCACACTGTACCAACGAGACTGACGACCCAGAATCCAGCATTAATTCTACTCCCACTCCTCCCAATGATCCTTTGATGATTGTTGCTGTGGATTTAACAACTGCTACTGTTATAATTGCATTGTCATTTTGCAGGTTCAGGTTCCTTGCAGGGCTTACTGGTAGGGACACCTGTTGCCCTGTACAGGTGCCCCGTTGTCATTTCCCTGATGCCAACAGTCTTTTGAAAGATGTTCTAGTCTGCCACAATTGAAACATTTACGATTACGGCAGTCACGTTGCAGATGTCCCACTTGATTACAATGAAAACAACGTGGACGACCCCTGGATAGTCGCACACCTCTGGACTGGTTTGTTGACAAGACAGCTACTTGTTCGGAAAGTACAGCTACTTGTTCTCTCAAAAGTTTTACTTCATCTGACTTCTGTGTTAAGGCATCTGGTTTCGTAAGAGCACCTACCGAGTCCGAGTCAATGGTCATTAACAATCTCGCGCGTGTTATCGCCGCATCCAACGTAGTTACTTCTCCTGATGCTCGTAACTGCTTTGCGATCAACTCGGGAATTCCCGCCAAAAACTGGTGGTACAAAAGTGGTTCCTTCGCTGCCTGCTCCAAATCCGGTAGCAAATGATTAAGCGAGGTCGTGTACGTACAACGATATAGCCTCGCCTGGTCGAAGCTTCCTGCAGTGAAAATCATCCAACGAAACAAAGTTCATAGGCATTATGGCTTTTTCCATCGCTTTCTTAGCTTCGACATAGTCTTCTTGCTGTGCATTTGTAAGTTCTAACCAAACCGCAAGGGCTTCTCCTTCAAGTAGCGTGGGTAGCTTCTTTGCTTTCGTTCCCGCCTCCCATCCATTAGCTTGCATGCAAATTTCAAACTGCTGGAACCATTCTTTCACATCTCCACTTGAAAACAGCTTGGGTAGACTAATATGACGCTCAACCATCCTCTGCTACCAGTGTAGTCGCTGTTCAACTGAACAGGTGTTCACACAATATTATCTTTCAATTACAATGCACCAATCTAATTAGGATGCACTATATCAATTATTACAAAAACTACACAATGATCGTAATAATTATTGTTAGTTAGCACTACATACTGACAATACCTTATAGCATAAAATTTTGACAAGCTAAAAATTTGACGAATTGTCTGAAATTTGCTTTTGGCAAAAAATATTGACGAAAATGTTATTTCAAGTCCCAATTTGTTATTGTTGGTGAACAATTGGCAAAATAATGACGAATGGATAAACAATCGCCAAATTCATCAATATTTTTTGCTGTCAAAATTTTATGCTAGATGGTAGTACTACAATACTGAGTAATTACATTACATGTAAACTTTATTTTATACTCTACCTCTACCATACATAGGGAATCTGAGCAATTTTGGTTTTGGTAAATGCCAGAATAAACTTGATCTTGTACTGACATGCATCCAAATGATTTTCAGTCCTGTGTCTGTGTATCTCTCTCTCTCTGTGTGTGTGTGTGCGTGCATGCGTGCGTGCGTGCGTGCGTGGGTGTGTGTGTATGTGTCAGAACCGTAGCTGTTTAATTGTTTAAATTTCGGCTCTGATGCCAGTTCTGGACAACGGTTGCATATAGATTTTCACATTCACGATTAAATTATTTGTAACTAGCAAGTGTGCCTGCCCTATCGTGAAGGTGTAGCTGCATAGTTAAAGCATGACACTGAGGTACTCTTAGACTACAAATTATGGGACTATATAATCCGCTACACATAATATCCATACCATCTGTAGTACATACTTTATACCTATAGTCTCCTGTACATCTACTCTTGTGTATAACTGACTTTGCAACAAGTTGATGTTCTACCATCTACGTAAAAACCAGGCGCTGTGTGATTTAATCTACAATGTATTATATCAGTAATAATTAATGGGTAAGTCATGTGAGTGAAGACTCATTACTAAGGAACACATAGCAACGATACAAATTTAATTCTTTCGTCTTTGTACTTTTGTGATATAGCTTTTAAAAGTACTATAAAGTGGTTTTAAGCCGAAATTCTTACTGTAACACTATAGGCCAGTCTTCTTTTATAAGCCTCGCAATCCACACGTCACACCCACTTATAAAACTGAAACACTCCGTCTTGTTAGTAAGGCTATTTGCTGTGAAAAGAAAGGCTAATACAGCATTACCTTGCTCTTTTTCAACAGTAACTCACAACGTGCTTCATTACTAAGACCATGCCCATTGGTTGTTATATTGATAGCAAGTGCCATATAAAGAGACTGAAGGCAGTGAGACTTGTTTGATTGTTTATTCAGGCTTCATATCACGCCACTAGTTATTCATGCCCTCGGGGGCGGACACACATACACACACACACACACACACACACACACACACACACACACACATCCGCACAGAAGTGATTATTAAGAAATTCGGTTGGCGCGCACCTGGTTTAAAATCCCTCACATCCGATTTTATGAATTTACTGGACCGTAACTAAATTTCAAGGGCTGAATTGGAGAAGTTTGCAGGTTAACACGTGTAAGTTGAAATTGGATGTGTACAAGTGGACGGTTTTTGCAAAGCTGGTCACATATGTGACCGTCTCTGCGAAAACCAGCCATGTTCGCACCTGGTAGTAATTAGAGAAACACTTGTTTAAAGATTTTAAGTTGAAATTACCAGCTTTTGCTAACAGAACTGGACTCAGTAATCTATTGAATAAAATATATTGTACCTTTGAAGTTATTCCTTGCTTGATTTCAGGCCTTTTCAGACGATTTTTTCGAAGGTGTGCGTCAATTTTAGCCCAGTGTTACGAGGAGGTGGGCGGGTAGGAGGAAGGGTGGGTGGGGTGGGGAGGGAGGAGGAAAAACCTCCCCAGGTGAAGACACAAGGTGACTAGTTGCCCACAGATGGTCCTGACCATACATCCAGGCCGAAGGGACCTCATTCTGGTCAAGGGTAGAATTCCAGGCTGATAATGCCCAATTGGTGTGCTCCACAGATGCCAATGTGTCGGTCATGGTTTTACAAGGCCTCAAATCCTCCCCTCAGAAAAGCAGACCACTTGAGTCTGGCCATAGGTGACATGGTGTTTGGCTAGCTGTTGAGTAGAGACAGTCACATATATGCTAAGCATGTGTGCAGCATGTACATGCCCATCTCCCACACTAGTACCAATGCTTTTACTCGCAATTTAAACAGTAAATAGTATTTACACACTTGTACTTAATCAGCAGCTTTACTCAACAGTCATGCAGTTAAAGTTTTACCCTCAGTCTATATTTAATTTTCTCCTGAACTTATTTTCTAGAAAAATCCCTGTGTCACATATACGTAAGTATTTTGCTAAACCTAAACTGCACATGTTAAATTGGGCTTATACAACTTTCTTAAAGGTAAACAAACAACAATTCAAGAGTGTGTAGCAGAGATATGTCGCATATGTGGTGAAGAGAATAGTGATAACACATTAATGGTATTGAGGTAAGCACATGAACAATAATTATAACTGGTAACCATTATAGGACAAAAAGTATAAATTTAAAATGGGTCTTATGGCCGGCAAGCTGGCAGGCAGTCAGGCTAAATAAGGGAAGAGGTGAAA
This sequence comes from Nitrosopumilaceae archaeon, assembly GCA_965207375.1. Classification (GTDB taxonomy): domain Archaea; phylum Thermoproteota; class Nitrososphaeria; order Nitrososphaerales; family Nitrosopumilaceae; genus JAWVZS01. The sequence continues at coordinate 260,774 of CBDBMG010000002.1, forward strand.
AATTTTAAAATCCTCTACTGATCGCATTGTTGGGAATTTCAAGGTGTTTTACGAATGTATAGTGTTATTGTAGCTATCATTGCATTTTAGTAGTTTTTTTCAGGAAAAGTATATTGTGAGGCATATTGTGGAGGCACGAAAAAGTGGGACGCCATGTTTTTTCATGTCGATCCCTACTATTAAGCACTACCGTGCTTAATGATACACAAAATTGAGATTACAAATAGCAATATAAAACACATGAACATACCATATACAACACATATAAATACTATAAGAACAATAAAAAATTAAATGGTGAGTAGGGATCGAAGGGATCCACTAGTACAGTGCTACAAAAAGTAAGGAAACAAGGAATAAGATTCTGGCATGAGTGAACACTGAAAATTCTGGCAACAATGAGTGAACACTGAAGATTCTGGCAACAATGAGTGAACACTGAAGATTCTGGCAAGAGATAATTTATAAAAGTTTAATCCCTACTTTTGGCAAATGTACTATAATGACTAATACGAGCCAAAAGTAGGGATTAAACTTTTATAAATTATCTCTTGCCAGAAATTTCAGTGTTCACTCGTGCCAGAATCTTATTCCTTGTTTCCTTACCTTTTGTAGCACTGTACTAGTGGATCCCTTCGATCCCTACTCACCATTTAAATTTTAAATTTTTTATTGTTCTAGTTTGTTAGCTTTTTATAGGGCATTATAAAAATCATTCAGGTGCCTATATAGCAGGTATACAGGCGCTTACATAATTATGGCTTCCTTACAGGCACTTGTTAACGACCTGCTTGTGTGGAAAAGCAGTTGTGCAAGCAAATTACGTCCGCAGCTGGCGCAACTCAGAACATCTGGCGCTCGATACTAAGACTGGTCTGCATTTCAGTTGTATTAGTTAAAGTTATATTTTTTGGAGTCGTATGGAGTATAGTTGTTCAAATTATATAGTTGTCAAGTAATGCAGCAGTGGATGTGGTGTAAGTTGATGCTGTGCTTTTTTGTGTAATGGGATGGCAACCACGTGTGTTTATGCTCATGCGTAATACTTAAGTATTGTAGCCTAGAATGCTGTTAAGTCGTAACACAATATTCCCTCTGACAACATCGAGGACACATGCAACATTCCATGCATGAAGCAATTTGTAACTATAAAATGGCAGGCATGCATTATTGTACCTGTTTACACCTTGTATGGAATGTTGTGGTCACGCTGAAATTGTTTACACATTCCAATCGATAGAGAAGAAAGTAAAGAAAGGAAGTATAAAAGAAGCACCATGTGCAGTAGATAAATCGTCTTCAGAACAACGGTTTGCGTAAATGCGACGGGATAACCTTTGCTGTGCTGAATTTCTGGAGCCGTACACCTAGCGAAACCCGGTCTTATGGCAGGCTGGCTGGCTGGCCGGCAGACGAAATCTAGATGATTTTCGAATTTTTTAAAATTCGTTATAGATCGAAATAATGGACATTTCGCTTTGTTAAACAAATGTAGAGCATTATTATAGTTGTGCCAGTGCGTTTAAGTTGGTTTTTTCGGCTAAAGCATATTGTAAGGTGGGTTTCTAGACGTGCAAAAATTCCGGATTCCATACATTCCTTATCAATCCCTACTATTAAGTACAACCATACTTAATGATAACTTGCACTTACAAGTAAAATTATAATCACCTACACAAAAGATGTTTATACACTGTTCCAGAAAAAGCATGTGATTTTGCAATGTCATCAGAAAGTTTATTCCACCATATAGCAGCTGCATATCGAAAAGAATGCCGTGTCCTTGAAAAGATTGCTGTTTTCTTGACAATCTGCAGCAATAAATATTAGCAAATTTTTCCTAAGATCTGGTGGAATAACTGTTGAGTACCAAAAACAATTGGTGGATCAATGGGCATACACTGATGAGAACTGTACTGTAGGGTATGAACAAATATGACTTTTTAGCATTCGAACATTCTTTAATTTTCAATTTCGAATGTTCGAATGTTTAACACCCACACAGTAATTGGTTATATTGTACTATTTACTATTATATGGTAACAGTTTTATAGTTAAACACCAGATAAATGACAATAATGTAGTTCCAACCAACGTGTAATGATAACTTTTTCAATCATTTGTGGGATTAATGGCAAATTTTACATCATAATTTATGCATAATTAAGATTAATGAATGTTTAGTAGCAAAAATTCTACTGACGAATATTACTAAAATAAATGAACATTCAAATGTTACACAACATTATTTTGTTCATGCCCTACTGTACTGTCTGTATCGCACATAGGGAACAATACTCAATTTGATGCTCAATTTGAGACTCAACTGGCAACCATCGAAGTCTTGCTCTATGTGAAGAGATATGATTGTATTTACTCAAACCAGCAGTAATACGGACATGCCAATTTAAAAGTCGTAACCGCTAAAAGGAGCTTTTTGCTAGCACTGGACCCCAAGCTAGTAGAGGATAATTAATATGGGATAAAACTAAAGAGTCAATCAACATCTTAATAACTGATGATGATATACAAAAGGTATGGATGTATACTATATATGTAGTCCTTGTTATAATACACACTTTTACATAAATACTTGTGTGCATACATACGTATGTAGATACATAAATATTGACACACATGCATGTGAATATATGTGCATACTGTATATACATACATATGAATGTATGTATATACATAGATACATATATGTATACATTTGTATGTACTTGCATGCATAACATGCATACATATATACATAGATATACCATATGTAAGTACATACGTACTTATAAACATCATTTCAGTGTATGCGTACGTACATGCATACATACATGCTTACACAAATTTGTAAGTATATACACACTTACATGCACAGTGCATATATTACATATATATATATATATATATATATATATATATATATATATACATGAATACTATGGAGTCATACTACTATACGTATGTTGGTTGTTGTTTTCAATGTGACATCAATGATTGGTAAGATGTGGTGTGGTGAAGTACATTCCACAGGTCGAGTTGTATTTTTATGCTACCTTTTGTTGCATTTGATGTTATTCAATGATTCAGCTGTTACTGAGGTTTAGTCTTGGAATACAATTGTATAAAATATTTTACGTTATGCGCATGTGATGATAATGTACTTAAAAAGTACTGAATTAAGGTAAGAATAATTATTTTTACTAGTTTATAAGATCAAATATTGTATTGTTTGTATTTTTATACTGTGTCTATGTACCTCATTGTGTATCATTGAGTATGGTAGTGCTTAATAGTAGGGATTGCTCTGAAAATATGTGGCTTCCAAAAGTGTACTCTGAAAACAACCTTTTTTAAAATCAAAATGCGAAAGGTGACTGCAGCTGTATTGGTACAACATAACAATGCTACAACTTCACTCAAATTTGCTAAATACAGCCCATATGAAAATTTAAGCCTGTAGCTAACCTGTGGCTGAAGAAAGCACCACAACCCTAAGTGCCTGAAGTGTCGGTCTGTGACTGACTGAAGTATGACTGAGTATGGGCACCATAATATGCTTAATCCATTTCATGCCTGAGCAAAAAGTGTGCCACTGAGCAAAATTCCCTGTTCAGCCTTGTAAAAGTGTAGTTGGTTTTTAATTTAATTAACCTGCGTTACGTGCTGGAATAAGCCAACTAAGGAAAGTATATCGGCTTTCTTCTTTCCCAGCCAGGTGGGTAAGATGTCTTTGATTCACACCAGCTGACCTGCGGGGAGTCTGATCTCCTTGCTTGTAGTATCCAAAAGTATTCCAGGAAGGAAATTGTGGTGGATGGCCCTTCCACTTTTCCCAACCTAGGTCATTACACAAGTGTGTTAGAATGTCCAGGTTCTGTTGACATGTTGGCATGCGTCGGAGCTTGGTGGGTCCACCGTGAGAAATTGTTAGGGTAGTGAGTCGCAAATGAGATTCCAATTTGTTGTACTACCATGTCAGTAGGTTTGCCCGGATGTTAAACAATCATGGTGCTGAGCGGAGGTCAAAGGCAGGCAGGCAGGTGTCAATGTATACCATATTCCTCCATTTTTTGGGTGAAGTCCTCACATACCGTTTGTAGGCTTCGCTTCTCCACCTGCCAAGCATCTGAATATGGACATCAGGGATGTTTGCTTGTATGGCAGATGTAGCAGCCCTAATGCGGAAGCTATGTTTGTTGTATAGTCTTTTATCTATGTGTAGTTCAGTAAGTAGTTTGTCAACTGCGGTACCTACTAAAGATATGTCTAGTGGGCATTCTGCCATCTTGAACTAGAAACAGGGGACCTGGACGGCTGTTGCATTGTGCTAAGTATGGCAGAATTCCTCTCACCGGGCAGATTTCTTCACCTGTTCTGCCCAGGTAGATACCCACCCCTTGGCGGAAAGGGTCAGCCTTGGACTGTTCGATCCAGATTCATAGTAGTTGAGAGGAATCTTTGTTGTCAATACTCATGTCTGAGATTGATGGATGAGTAGTGTGGTCATACTGGTTTTGGGCTGGCATGGTGAACTCGCTGACCCGAGCAACAGGCAGCCCAAATTAAGATATTATCGTATGATGGTGGCTCCTGCAGTAGTAGACGCTTCATATTCTCCATTATGGAAGGAGTTATAGGTAGTGCTCAGCGGTATTGATATAAGTTATAGGCTGTTCAGCCTTGTAAAAGTGTAGTTGGTTTTTAATTTAATTAACCTGCGTTACGTGCTGGAGTAAGCTTAGGAGTTATAGGTCTGCTGTTGTATACACAATTCAGGGCTGCTGTAGAGTGAATTATTAGCCTGTTAGGCAGGATGCCCCAGGCTTGCAGTTACACTGAACCAGATGTGTGTTTTGAACTTACAAGCCTGCTACAGTAAAGTCGTAAACTGTCATATGCCTGTTTATATCCTTGCATGCCTGTTTATATCCTGCTGTACTGTTGCATATCTGTTTATATCCTGCTGTACTGTTGCATGTCTGTTTATATCCTGCTGTACTGTTACATGCCTGTTTATATCCTGCTGTACTGTTACATGCTTGTTTATATCCTGTTGTACTGTTACATGCTTGTTTATATTCTGCTGTACTGTTGCATGCCTGTTTATATCCTGCTGTACTGTTACATGCTTGTTTATATCCTGCTGTACTGTTACATGCCTGTTTATATCCTGCTGTACTGTTACATGCTTGTTTATATCCTGCTGTACTGTTACATGCTTGTTTATATTCTGCTGTACTGTTGCATGCCTGTTTATATCCTGCTGTACTGTTATGTATTAGTTATATCCCAGTACGAGTGAGTAATCTTAGTTATTACCCGAGTCAGAGGCGAAGCCGAGGACGAGGGTAATGACTAAGATAACTCACGAGTGTACTGGGATATAACTAACTTGTATCCTGGTGAATGCATCGATCTTTTAGTAGTTTTCATTGGCAATTCTTATACGTACATTCGTTTGGAAACAACAACTGTAAAAGTAGCCTACAACATCGCTACAACTATCCGGGATACAAATGCCTGTTTATATCCTGCTGTATTGTCACATGGCTGTCATTTTCTTCTTCTGTATTGGCACAAGTCGAAGTTCTCATTATCTCATCAATTTTCAGTTGAATATCCTACGTATACATAAATGCATGCATCTTAATTATCCTGTGTCATGCTTGTGACAGGATTACTAAATACATATAAATATGTATATATGCATCCATGCATCCATGTATACCAGATGCCAGCTATAAGAGTCATGTAGTATGTGTGATACATATATATTATAGTGATACAGTAACTTTTTTCAGCTGGTCTGTGCTGGTAGCATTTATTATTGGCTTGTCTAACCGGGCTTTTTTCTGTCACCATCAGATTCCATTCCTCTGCTTTGGCTTGAGTGAGTATACGGGTTTGTTTTATAACAACTAACATAGTATGGCAGTCACAGTGTGTTCTAATGATGGATACAAAGATTTCTTTCCTCTAACTGAACTTCGGCACAGTTCATCTTCTGTGCATAGCTTATACATCAAATACCGCATAAGTTAAGTTGGCTGACGTTTTTACCTGGTCAGAGCTGCTGCCAATGATGTACCTTTTACCATAATCCCTATCCCTTTTACAAGTTCAACTTTTGGTATTATTTTCACCTTCCTACTGCATTGATTGATCTTCTACAAAGGCTATTGAGATTTCAAGAAGGTGTCAACATTCCATGCAAGGTCGCAACATTGTTTATAGTGAAATATTTAATTTTACTATAATATTTATCTGGTGCTTTGTGATGCTGTATGGTATTGAGGGAACTGTGGGACTTCAATGTATTGTGTCTTGATGTATGTATATTATAGACAGTTAGTATACTAGACAGATGCTAACAGCATCGTGGGGCGAGCCTGAACACAATTTGCAGACATTTCCGAGAAATTAATCACATGCCCAGAGTATCCAATTAGAATAAGGTTGTTGTACTTACACAAAGTTCAGGTGGCAGTGGACCAGGATCCATATTATTTGCTGCAGTATCAGCACCACAGCGACTACATACTCCAGCCTCATTGATTTTTATCGTAGGAAAACGTTCCAGGCAAACTACACACAATGCTGCTTCTAATTTAAAAAGCTTTCATGATGAAATTGTTTCAGTTTTTGTGTGATATGAGGAGAATCAACTGAACTATTTCTTAAGTGAACGACATTGTTGTCACAACTTTGCAAAGGTATCACTTCTGTAGAATCACCATGATTTTGTGACCACCTCTGTCTTCGCTGTTGGAGTACAGCATCTCGTTGTTGGCTTGTCATTGCGGAACACCTGGTTCTTTCATATATTCTCTTCGTCTAGCCAACCTGACCTCTCTTTCTTCAGCTGTTTCTCTTAACCTTCTTGCTCTATCTCTTTCTCGTCGCCTCCTTAATCTTTCTTCTCTGTCCATCTAGTCCTTTATGGCCTCGTAAACTATCTTATTATGAAGCGTCAGTAAACTACTTTGGTAATTCTTCGTGTGATGAACGCACGTACCAGCCTTATATGGAGCGTCAGTAAACTACTTTGGTAATTTTTCGTGTGGTGAATGCTCGTACCAGCCTTATATGGAGCATCAGTAAACTACTCTGGTAATTGTTCGCGTGATGAACACATATCCGGAAGCATTTGTAAGTTATCTAGTTTTTAAGCCAATTTCTTAACGTAAACTTTTGTGAACGCAAGACGCTCGTACCAAGCATCCGTAGTTTCACGTAGATTTTAGTGAACGTGATGCTCGTACCATTCTTCTCGCTAGTGTGGGGCTCGCTCAGACTCGCCCCAATAATGAGTGTAGCATGATTTGATAGGTCTTTCGTGACAATTTTAATTTTGTAAACCAGTCATGATTTTTCCTGGATTGGTTTGGACAGCAAATTCAAAATACTACAATGCCCTTCGTTTATTATTTTTATCATGTATTATAATTTGTGACCAACCTGTGGCAGCTACACCAATGTTATTTTTTACTAATAGTGTTGAGACTACAGCCAAGTTGAATACTGGCTATTAACAGAGATCTATGAGAGTTCCTATTCGGAATCTGTAACCTGTAGTAGTTCCCGTTCCAATGTTAGTTTGTGTTTAGACATAGGATAAGAGAGTTATAAAGATACCTTGTTTTGCTTTGAAAACATTTGGTGTATAACTTTTATTTACTTACGAACTGTTGCAAAAGTTATGTTTTCAAGATATCGACAAGTAGTTTTACATCATGTCCCTCCAGCTACACCCTTGTACTGTGGTGAATACTTAAAATTTAAATATAATAAAACATTGAACCCTCAGGCTCTAAAAATGTACAAACGTATAGCATGCAAACAATTGTACAACCTTCCCTAGTATACAATTACCTACGTAATTTCTTTGCCTCTTATCATTTTTCTTTTAACATCGCATGAAGGGGCACTTCCATTCACTAACATGTGGCTTGTAGCTCCGAACTGTAAAAGTTTCGTACTTAAAATACCGTAATTACGATAACTTCCTTAATACACATACTAACTTCCTTAATACGCATGTGTATTATTTCGTAAAATGTGTGTAGTTTTGTGGTCATTTCATTTGTAACTATGCAGCTTCTACGCTTTGTATTAACACTTCTTTGTACTGTCAAATGATAGTGGCTCCACTGTGACTATGATTACAAAATAGTGACTTTTAATTGCAGTCTACCATATGTGTTAATGTAATTTGCATTACGTCTATACAGTACACTGATAAGTTTGAAAAAGGACATGGAATGAGTAATTGAATTGTCTAAATGGTGGTCATCTTCTGAGAGGGGCGGAGGTGAGGATTGTATGTTCAGTGTTGAATATAAATAATAAAAAATAATAAAAAATTAGGATATGTGGAAGAAAGTCTTTGCATAATGAGATTGGTAAAAAATATAAACCATCATATAAAAACTAAAAAATGGCAAATACAACTAGTTGAGTCAGAGGTTAGCAGGAGTGCAGTGGCTCTTGCCAACTGTGAAGTAAAAGGGTCGCTACAGTGATGAATATGAGGTCAAATTGAGATGGTATACTTGATAAGTTGTATATATAGTATATTCTTCATTAGGCGCTTGTTTGTCTATAGCTACACGGTATCAGTATCTTCGAGTTGCTTCTTATGCTGAGATTGTGTGCTACTGTTTACAGTATCTGGAGTCTCCACTGGCAACTCTTCCCATTCCCGCTCGGCATAAACTGCACTACAATTTACTGTTAAATTCAGTTACAGTTTTATTGCTAGGCCTTTCTGGCCTGGTAATACTTTGTGGGTTTACTTCTTCAGATTCTCCACTGCTAGCTCCTCTCAGTCCATCTACACTATCATATTTTGGCTCGTATTCTGGCTAACTTTTTGATGATGAATATTCCTGTAGATGTTTAAACTTTTCACTAGAGATGTACCGATCTAACACTTATGAGCCGATTCGATACCAATACGATTTAAGTAGCTAGTATTGCTATACCGATATTGCACCGATCCGATACCGATTCTGAATTTCTGATTTGAATACATGTCAATACAAAGAATTTATATTCAAATTACACATTCCACTGTACCTACTGTAATTATCTTTGCCACCCAGTTCGGTTGCTTCTGAATCTTTATTCAGTGAAACAGGAGTGATTGACAGCAACCGCAGAAGGCGATTACTTGCTGACAAGATTGAGATGTTAACTTTCATCAAACGTAATGTGCTTTCTGTGACGAGTGATAATTCCAAATGAACTTCCTGTAAGAGACCACAAACATACCTCCTGGCCACAGTTGCTAAAGCAGAATACTGTTGTTTGTGATTTTTCCAATATTCTAAGGGTTCTATAAATTTATCATGTTTAGGGCCCTCCATTAGGGGTTCATCAAGATAATCAGAAATCATTTTAGAAATCTTTTCCACAGAAGTGTGAGGTATTACCGTAGGGGTTTTTCCTAGTTTCTTCATAGCATTTTTGCAGCTATCCCAAACACTAAAGCCCTTCTTTTTATTGCTACTAATACTGTTTTGATGTTCTGTGCTGCTATGTTGAGTGCTATCATCAATATCCATATGTTGAAACTCTGGTTGCTGCTCATTGTGTTCATCACTGGATTGTGTCACAATTTGAGTGGATTCTTGTGATCCTTGGTGAATAGCAGACTCACAAATAGTTAAGAGTGTCTGTGTAGCTGACTCAGTTATTGCTTTCTCAAAGAATGTAGCCTTAAATCGTGGATCAAGGAGGGTGGCTATTACAAAATAATCATCGTTGTAAACATATTCGAATCGTGACTTCAATGATTCAAGCATCTCTTCCTTGGTTGTTTTAATCCCTGAATCACTCTCTTTTGGTGTGCTTAGTTCTATTTTCAAAGTTTCTAAAAAAGGTATTACTTGTGATATGCTGGCCTCCTTAGCACTTAATTCTTTAGTGACACGCTGAATAGGCTCTAATAGTTTCACAATTTTTTCTGCTTGCTGCCAGTCATTGGCACTTAGTCGTTCAGGCAGACCATAATCAGCATCATAAAGGCTTATCGCACGACGTTGCTCTACCAGACGTTCGAGCATATAGTAAGTTGAATCCCAACGAGTGGGCTCATCTTGCATAAGCTTGTGTTCAGCCAAACTCAATTGATGCTGAATGGAATGCAGGTGGCCTATTGCAAGACTTGAGTGTTTAAAATGACCCACTATCTTTCTGCACCGTGCCAGCATGTCTATAATACTCCTTTGTACCAAAATAGAATCTTTCACCACCAACTGCAGTGTGTGTATTGTACAGCCAACAGCTGCCAATCCACATTTCCTAATGCCTGCTACCATGTTTGCTGCATTATCACGAACTATAGTGTGTACTCTTGACTTGTCAATACTCCATCCATCTAGCAGCTTTGAAATCATTTCTGATATGGCATCTGCAGTATGGGACCCTGGAAAATGACAAACCTGGAGCACCCGTTCTTCTCTGCAAAACTCTGAATTGATGTAATGTGCAGTCCAACTGATGAATGACTCACCACCATCACGGGACCAAATGTCAGTTGTGAAGCTAATAGAGAAGTTATCTTCAGAATGGAGATCTTCAAATAGCCTTTGCCTCAACTTGGTATACATATCAGGTATAATTCTTTCTGAGAAATACTTCCTTGATGGTACAACATATCGTGGACATACATGCGCCAATAGTCGAATGAACCCTGTGTCTACCACAATTGAAAACGGCTGTGAATCAAGAGCAATCATCTCGGCGATTCGCTTAGTAACTTTAATATGCTCAGGATGATCGTAATTCCATGGTTCCTTTTGTTCTTTGAGCTCAACGAGTGTCAATTGGCGTGATTCACTTAGCCTTCTTCGTTTTATCACTTTGCCCTCTTCTGCCTTCTTTTCTGCTTCTTCGCGCTCTTTAACAAGAAGCTCATCAAACAATTCATGGTGAAAGCGACGTAAATGATTTCTCAAATTAGTCGTGTTAAAATTTTTAACACTCAAACCTCCCCGACTAACACGTTCTTTACAATCATTGCATATCGCAGTCTTCTCGTCTTCTTGATCAACAATAAAATAGTTCCATATCAGGCTTCTTTTCTTCAACGCAGCCATAGCACGGCTAATTTGTTGATGGTAATTAGTTTTAAAATTTTTATCGACTATCGGTTTAATTAAAAATAGTTATCGGATCGGTGTGAGTGTCGTATCGGTAACTCCGATACAACTTGAAATACCTGAATCGGCTACCGATTCCGATTCGAATCGGTAAATTGTTACATCTCTACTTTTCACTCTCTTTTGTTGAACAGTAGCTGTATTTTCTCTATAACTGTCTACTACTGCATAAACCAGCAGGCGGATATGACATGATCGTGACCATTTGTTGGTATGCACACATATATAGCTAGCAAACTGCTAGATTACCAGTAACCTAATTGGAAAGAAGAAACTTGTAAATCATACAACCAAGTCTATGCTGTATAGCATGGTGATATTTGCAGGATATTTGCAGGGGTGGGGGATGTTTGAAGAGGTAGAGGGTGTTGGCAAGGGTGCAAGCCTTTGGAAGCCACTGTAATATTGTACTTGAAAAGTGAAAGAAGTGTGGATGGAGGCTCCAGGGAAGGACCTACCTGTTGGATGCAGCCTCTTCAGAATCAGAATTTGCTTTTTTTTCAAAATTTTGTATAAAATTATGGTATAAATTAGTAACTTGTACTTAAAGGCAGTGCGATGTTGCTGAAGCCGTTTAACTTTTTGTGATTTCACAACCTGTGAATTAACAAAAATCACATAAGAATATGTAGTTATCCCAAAATAGCAATGGAGCAAGTTAGTGTTCCGCGCGTTGGTCGTCCACTGAAGTATCCAGGAGGCTGGGGCAGTGCTAACAAGAGCATTTATTTATCTGAAAGTGTTTATCAGGGGTGGCTAGTGGTCCTAGGCACGCCTGGTGTTGTTGATGGCTATTTAATAAGACTATAACGATACGGTTCTTGTAATTATAATGAAATGTACGTACTTGTTTTGGCATGGTTTTCTCCTACTCCCGCAACGACAATTACTGGTACAGGTTGTTAAGATACATTCACGGTAATACATACTTGATAGAGACTAATAGCGTTCATTACATATAACCCACACAATAACCCAACCAGCTTTAAAAACTATGTCTATGCAACAAGTTGTCGCATGAACTAGAGAAATGTATGCTTTAATAGAGTTATATAGCACTTTTTATGATGATAAGTATATTATTAATCTGCTCTGCAGAACTTCTGGCTAAAACCATGCCAACGCTAAATCAAAACGATTACTAGCTTCAAAAGCTATGTTGGGGTTACCTATTGTTGAATACACTAAAGCTAAGCTGGTTTGCCAACATTATTACACATGCACAGGATATTGGCCCCCTGTTCACCCTAGGTGGCCTGATCAGGTTGGTGTTTTAATTGGAACCTACTCAGCCACATCCTATACTTGGCTGTCTTCTGGCCTGGCCTGGCCTGCTAACTACATCATAGCATGTTGACCAGCTCATTTCTGTAAGACTGTGCCTCCCACATCCTTGGCTAACTGAATCATTAAATACATGTGGGCCATCAGACCCTTAAACATGATCACTATTTGAACTCTCACTAGCTGTCAGGCAGGCAGAAGGCCTGAAGCCATGTTGTGATGTCATTTATTTTCTTGCAGCTAAGACCCTCTTCCTGTGGCCTTACATTTGTAGATCGGCCATCCTGAGTGATCGTTAGGGTATCACCTCTGGACGGGGTGTCCAACTCCACAAACTTTCATTTTTGGATCTTCTCCAGAAGCTTTGAGAGATTGGTGCAGTTTGCTTCACTGAATTCCCACTGCAGGACCCACTAGTATCATCAGTCAGTGATGGCATTGTTATTGTCTCTGCTGTCAATGATGGGGCCACAAAAAGAGAGATATCTGACCCTATAACTCAAAAATGATAGACCAAGTTGAAGACTACCTTATAGAAGAACTTAGAAAAGCCATGCATGTAACATTTTCTGTAGCTACAAAATAAAAATTTGTGAGCCTGTTGCACTTCGCAAATTTAGGACTTTGCAAACAAAATCTACTGTATGGTTTCGCATTTGCAATGTATATATATACTAGTAAATATAAAAAATTGTTAATTTCAAAAAGGAGAATAGGGATCCTGAAAAAAACTACCTAAACAAGGTGAAGATAGTGAGAGTTTGTGATTTTATTATATTTGAGATCCCTATTTTGACTGTTGAAATGATATATGTAGTTGACCATACTACTGTCAAAATAGGGATCTCAAATATAATAAAATCACAAACTCTCACTATCTTTACCTTGTTTAGGTAGTTTTTTCAGGATCCCTATTCTCCTTTTTGAAATTAACAATTTTTTATATTTACTAGTTTCTTTAGTTTTTTCATGTCCATTGCTGGACAGTGACACCTGCATATGAAATGTATGAACAACTATCTTTATAATTGACCTGTCACTATCAATAGACATAATTAAGAAACATATCTTATCAATTTTCTCTGGACTAAATTCACTGCTAACTTTACATCTGACCATCCCTGTTCATTTCACTTCGTACGCCCCTGTTATCGATGCTCCAAGATACCAGTTGTCATGTGTTACCATCATTTATCAGACTTTTGAACAGCATGTATAGTCAGCCATCTAGTTTAATCCAGTAACTACCTAACTATTATTATAGCTTTATTATAGCTAAATAGCTAATTACTGAGATGATAGTAGAGCTTACTATCATCTCTCAGTATGAACACCCATCTTGTAATCATGCATACGCACACAGATACCAATAGCTAACACGTTTGTACTGTAAAACCAATAATTACAATTACAATTACTATTCACGTAACAAATCTTTCTGGCAGCCTCCTTTTTCTTTTCAGGGTTGCTCTCATAAGCCTCCCTAGTGGCCTCTTTAGCAACCCGCACGGCACGCCCACTTTTAAAACTGAAGTGCTCCATCTTGTTAGTAATGTACAGCTGGTTAAACGGCTTTTACCACGTAATGAACAACAAATACCGCGTAACCTTGCTCCTCTTTGGCAGCAACTCATGACGCGCTTCGTTACTAAGGCCCCTCCCATCAATAGTATCGATAGCAAGTGCCTTATAAAGAAACTGAAAAACAGTAGGACTTGTTAAATTGGTTACTCAGGCTTCATTTCGGCTTTAATGGCCCGAGGGGCGGACACACACAGACGCGCGCGCACATACCGGCTTCCAGGGCAAAAGCACGCGCGCTGGTTAAATACAATAATTAACACACCACACAATAGCACTTACCTTAGAATGGATAAATCCACTGTGTCATTGTCCACCTTAAACAGTTGTGAACAACACTCAGCTGACAACGTGGCGCTTTCTAATTAAAGCGCCTTATCTCGGAAAACTTTGTGTTATATATGACGCGGAAAATAAAGGACTTAGTTATTTTCCTAGCGATGAAAATAAAGGGTTGAAATCAATAGCTGAAATACGTTGCTCAGTTATAAAATCACTTATTACAGATAGTATGGCGTTAATAAGATTGGTCACATAATGTTGAGGTCGTTTCTGCACATGCACCACGGGCGTTCGTATGGCTTCTCGATCTTTATGGAGGGAGTTTTGGCTCGTATCTTCCAAACCCTTTAGAAAACGAACTTTTTAAAATATCACAGACCTGAGTAGGGGCATTTTAAAGATACGCCAGCAGTTTTTATTTCTGATTTCGAATTTGTGTGGACTGTAGATGCGCTAAAGAAGAAGAAAGAAGAAGAAGAAGATGGAGAAATCGGGGTATTTTCAACAACATGAAAAATATAGATACCATATAGCTAGGCTTTTTATACTTCGGTAATAGTCTTAGGAGTATTGAAAGAGGATCTGGGCAGTTTTTTCAACAGCATAGGAAGCTTTAAAGATGGTTTTTGGCGTACGTTCTATTAGAGTGTTTACACAATTTTTCATTGGATCCCTATTATGAACCACTACCGTGGTTCATGATATTTGCATATATGATTTCAACAAAAATTCTTGCTAATGGCTGCAAATGATCCAATCTCAATATCATAATTATACTCGGGATGTTTCACAGTTTCTTGAGGTGGCCGAATATCATTTATTAAAACATCAAGTGCCACATCAGCATTCGGCAGGCAATGATCTCATTACAAGGAAGCAACCACATTGTATTCTGTCATCAACAGTATCTGTATAATAGCTGATGGCCGACTGCTATTTCAAGCTCTGATCAATGTTAGACATTCTGGGCTGTTCATCAGTACTCATGAGCTCGACATATTCATCACCAGGTCAAGTACCACTGCGATCCAGCTGCTCTATGTTATCTGAACCTTCATCAGGTTTGTGCTTCTTAGGGATTGCCCCTAAGGGACTTAAGTGAATTTCTGGAGGACTGACTACATACCTTTGCATCCTACCCAGCTGTACTTCCCGTTCAAGGTAGGTGGTGATCACGTTGGGGTTTTTAGTTGGCATATTCTTTGAGCTTGAGCGGAGTAAGTGTCTATGATTGAAGCCTATATAAAATCCTTCTGTTATTCCTTTCAATATATAAGTTGTGAAAAAGTGGTCGGTGTGACCAGAGAGTTCCTTGGTCCAGGCCTCTACCTTAAGTGGGGAGTGACAACCTGACAACTCCCCCTGCTTGCACTCTTCCTGAGCTGGCTTGCAGGACTCCAGAGCCATCAAGTGCGGAGAGTATATGTACATCCCATCCCTAACACAGCTGTTTAGATGACATTGGAGGTTAGTGTCTGTAGGGGAGCAGCGCGGAACACATGAGCATAGCTATGATCACGCCCTAAATAGGCGGAGAGCTGATCCCCATGCATTCCTTGCTGTGTGCCTAAAAATAAATGCAAGAGTATGAGCCGTGTGTGCATATTTAACCATCCCTGAGGTTGCATGGCGATTATAGGAGCTGTGTTGAGTTATAACCATCAAGATGAGAATTATACACATATGATTATTAACAATTTCATGGTAAATGAGTAATGAGATCACTAATAGGAGTCTGAAATATCAGCCTTATCAACGCTAGGACCGTCGCGGCCAGGACATTGCCTTGACCGCGACGGACAGTTGGGGGCCCTATGAGTTCCCCCGCAGAAGTAGCAGCTGTGGGAGAATCTACATCCTGACTTCCTGCATGCTTTCTCAAAATTCCATGCTCGGCATCCGCGGAGTCCTGAGACAGAGCTTGTTCCACCTTTTGGGCCTGACTCCAGCAGCTGGGAGAAGGGAGCTACTCTTTGCTGGGATGCCATGCACTGGCAAAATATCGGTAAGTTCAGTTCTCCCCAGCTCCTTAAGTTTTTTGCTGCTGCCCACTCCCTGAAGGACTTGTCGTAGTGAAGCCATTGGCTGCCACCCAGGTCTTTCGCCAGCTGCAGTACACTGAATATGTGGGCTAGTAAGCCGGCTGATTCTGGCTTGGTGGTGGAGTCGGCTGAAATTAAAGCAGCTGCATACATGGAATATGCCTGCGACCATGATTGAATATCCAAGGCTATCTTTCTTTTCTTTGTGGGGTTGGTGGATGGAGATACCACCAGCGCCTGGCCATTGAACACAACTGTGGATGAACTGTCGTCGGGAGTATCATTTGCCAGCAGCGTGGCAAGGTCTATATACTCCCATCTCCTGATCCAACACTTTCGATAGGATAGGGGGGTGCCATCTGCGACTAGCACCGAAGAGGTGCTTGGCTGGTTTTGACCTTGCTCTGCTCCTGTAGATAGCTCGGCTAGCTGCTGAACTTGAAAGGCTGGTAGAGTTGGGGTTGTCCTCACCAACGACACCTCTGCTGGCAGGCAAGCTAAGGCTGGGAGAACAGCTCCTATAGAAGGACGAGACAACATGAGGTTCTGTTGTCGCCAACCGGCCCTTGGGTTTTGTCCCATATTGAGGCTGCCCGCTAGGGCTGTCTGGTAACAGTTTCCCTTGGTTTGTACCTGGACCATTAGCTACTATAACAATCTCTCATCTATGGCTCTGGTAAATGGTATGACCTTGCATGAAGCCTTGTTTACTTCCAGTGTGGTGGACTGCCCCCAGTCAAGCCAGGTGAGCTTGCACAGAGCCCATGGTGATTTTCCAACTGTTTATTCACACCTAGCCCTGCCGGGAGCACTTGCTGCCTAGGACCCATGGCTTAGATGACTTGCCGCCTAGGACCATGGCCCTGAGGGTCTGCTTCCTGCCACAGGTCTGTGGCCAGGTGTATTTGCCGCCAAGAATAACTGTATTAAGATCTGCATTTTCACTGGCATCTGGAGCTAGCGCCAGTATTAACATCAGGCTATCACTGGATCTTTGAGTGCACATGAAAATTTATTTTAAATATTGCCATCTAAAATCCAGGTATTACATGCATATGTACAAAAAACCAAAGCTTTTGTATCATCATTAGGTAGAGTGCCAGGTATTACATGCATATGTATGAAAAACCGAAGCTTTTGTATAGGATTTTACCAATCAATAGTCATAAACAGTGTAAATCCAGTGTCCTCTGTAAGGCCTCACGACTTGGCCACGATCCATTTCTTAAGTATTCAACACACAGTAGCTGAAGAAAGTTGATGTCGAAAGGCCAAAATCTTGATTAGGAGGATTTAATTGCAGTTTCATTAAGGTTAATATAATAATAAATGATTCAAAATATAATATAAATGATTCAAAAGGGCTAAGCTTACTGTTTACAGAAAAAGATAGCACTTATATATCTGGGTAGCATTCCACTTCCATTGTCTCGGACAAGAATTGCTATAAACAAACAACAATAACAAAGAAATAAAATCAAACAAACTCAAACAGTGCTAATAGTAAGGAATTCCTGAGTAAAAGATAAAATACTTTTTGTCTACCTGTAGCTGTTCTCTAGTAGGATAGCCACTACTAACTTCTTCCCGTTTGCATTGATTACTATAAAGACCTGGTTAAGCATTCGCAAAATTAAAGTCGTGATAGTCAAAAACTTGGGATTTGTGAAATTTACATCTCTCAAATTTTGTACATAGTTACATGGTAAATAGCACATGCATGACTGTTCATTAACAACTTTTTTGTTGGAAAAGTGTTGCAAGCATCAAAGCTTGATGAAGCTTTAACATTGCATGATCAAGTACCATTGTTGTGGGATCCTCTCCAAATGCCAAACAAGCTATTGTTGCAATAGCATAAATCCCACACACATTTTGTATGTATTTAAATATTACAATATATTGTTATGTTCTGGAATCTGTAACAGGATAATTTAATAAGTAATGCATTTACAAAGCGCATTTCTAACCTGTTGCTGCCACCAGCTGCCAGAGGTGGTGGTGGTGGAGGTGGTGGTCCTACCCTTCTTGCGAGGCCGCTGCCAGGGCCTCTCTCTATTTTTCCTTTTTCTCCTATGCCTCCTTGGAGCCAGCGGCATTGCTGGATGAGGAGAGAGAGGAGTAGGAGGAGCTCGTGAAGGCGTTGGCCCCTCCTCCTCCTTGTCCATAGATTATCGCAGTGTTTCTTCGCTTGACATTCTATAAAATAATAAGGTTATAAACACGGCAAGCATACATGAGCCATGCAACTCACCAAAGGTAAGGTTCAACAAAAACCTGCTAAATGAGTATTGTCATGGATATTTTATTTTGATATGTTATCTAGCTAATAAACTCCTGTAAAGGTGGTAGTACAAAAGAGCCAATAAAATAATATTAGGTGTAGTTCCAATTTGGTGCAAAACAGCTATCACACAAGGGTAATGCATATACAGTGACTTCATTCATATACACACTCGCACAGAGACAAGTGATATTCAACTTTGTTACCTTTGATACTGCAACTGTAAAACATCTCAGCCTACTCATCCATTTTACTGGCCCCTTTGATGTTTATTAGGTGATACTTGCAATATAGAATTGAGCAATATCTAAAAGAATCACCTCTTACACCATTTCAGCATGCTAACTCTTACTTCTGTTTTGTACAGCTGACAAAATTAGCAAGACAATACCTTGCACCTCCCCCACATTGGTTAGTATGTTATCGTGATAAACTCCCGATTCATTGCAACTACGTTTCCAAGCAACTCGTACCACTTCTTTTTTATCAAGTGCTGTTTTCCTCCTAGGGATTTAATTAATTCGTGTTTTCTGTGTTTTTATTTGGTTTGTGGGATTTTGTTATTAGTTGGTAGGTTTTCCATTTTTCCCATATTTTTGGTTGTATTTTCCAAACACTACTGTTGAATTACCAACGTTAGCTACATACATGCAGCCATGTTGCACCACAGTGCATGATACAGTAGTTTCAGAATTACTTGGATCTCCAGCAGAAGTTTTTCCCATGAAATGTCATTTAAATTATAGTGATATGGCCATTTACGTAAATAAGTTGTTCATGCAGTGTATATCAGTATATGTGACTGGATTTAAGAAAACTGACCGTATTGTCCTTTTTTGTGTTTCAAGAAATCTGAATTTCAAGAAATCTGAATTTGAAATATTCAAGACACTGCAGTTGACTGAAGCTTGATTGTAGCCACACCAGATTTGCATCATACGAACACCAGTCTTATACCTAGCATTGCATGATCAAAAGTTTTTGAAAACTTTCTGTAATATCACGATTGTTGTGTATAAGATGTTGGTTGGGTGGGAGAATGGTGGTGGAAAGACGGGTGGGTCCAGGGAAGTTGAGACCCAGGCAGCCAAGGTGTTTGTTCAGTAACTAACACAAACAGCTACAATGGGCCCAGACCATGACAAGGGGAGAAGTGGACGTTGACCAGCCCCCATGTTGATTGGTGCCACTAAGTGCCAATATGTAATGAGGATACCACAAAACTATATAACAGTAATTGTTACATAGCTAAAATCATTATAGTTGTGTTTGTTTGCGTACCAATGCCTGCACTTTTTCATGAAGAAGCTTTACCGTGAAGAGATTTCCTAGATCTGGAGTGGGATAAAATCTTCACAAATTTTTAGTAATAGACACCACAATCTCACCTAAACAGCTAATAGCTGCATTGTCACAGTTTATTTCATCAAATAAACAGCATTACTCCCTAAGATTAGTACATAGCAACATCATCACAGTTGATTTGATCAAATAATCAAGCATTGCTCCCTAAGATTACCACATAACAACATTGTCACAGTTGATTTCATCAAATAAACAAGCATTACTCGCCAAGATTAGCAAGTAGCAACATTGTCACAGTTGATTTCATCGAATAAACAAGCATTACTCTCCAAGATTAGCACACTACCACCATATTTTGGTCTATCCCGTTGAGCAACAGCATCATATCCTCACTATCCAATTGAGTCTAAGTGAGACAAAAAATGATGACGATACAGAGCACAGGCTCTGCTCAATTCTCCACATGCCTGACAAAGTGAGCATACATTGCAATACAAAATATATTGAAGCACTCTCTTTGTTCTCCAGGTCATTTGGGAGAATATTCTCCAAAATTCTAATGGAAGAGAAGAAAAAGGCTAAAGAATCATTTAAAGACACATGTCCATTAATTTTCTTTTGAATGAATATATTTTGGGCCACGTGAACGAAATAACAGGTGTACAAGTCTTCGTTTCACATTAGTTTTGCATGTGTATACACTATTATAATAACCAACCATTCTCCTCTAACAAAATTTATTATCAATGTCTTTCCTAAATACTTTATACCACATCAGTATTTCTTTCTCAGTTTGCAGCTCTTGCTTCATTACATATTAAAAATGTTTTGTTATAAAATTGAAGATAAAATCAATAACAAGGCCAGCACTGTTTGCTGCATTTAGGGCAGCTCCAGTAGGGAGTTTATCTACCTAACTTTTTGTTAGCTACACGGACAAAAGTTTCATCCTTGCTATGACAGTAAATTATCATCTTGAACATAGAAAGTGATTCTATTGTAACCACAGTTACTAGTGCAGAAAATGGGTGTTCCTACTAGAGAATTCATGTAGCAGCTTCCAATGCTTGTAAGGATTCCCCATCCTTTAAAATTACTCAAGAGTGCAAATTACTTGTACCAAATACTCAATGAAATTTTAAGCTAGGATTTTTACTGTAAAATATCTTTCACACAACTGTAAAGTTGCACTTGAGAAGTACGTACCATATGTACTGTAGATTTTGTTATAAGCAATCTAATGTATTTGTAATACCAAATCATTGTTTGATGAACATCAATACTACACTATTTATTCAAGTGAATATTAACTGTCAGTTACAGTGAACAGTGAGGAATAATAATACCACTATTTGCTATATCTATACAAAGCTATATACATTTGACATATGTGACCAAATTTGCAGAACGGGTCTTATACATGCATTCAATTTTGCAAATTAGATGAGTCATAACTTTCTTTGTGATTATGCTATTACATTAAAATTTTTATCCACATTAGTTTATTGACAGGAAAGTCCTCTCACAAAATTTCAAAGCTGTACCTCAACTACAAGCTGAGTTACACCTCCTTGAAGTTGGAAAATCGGATGCATGTATAAGACCCCTTTTCGCAAATCCAGTCATATATGTAATAGTTATAACACAGGCAAGAGTGCTTTGCCTGATATATACGCACGATGCCCGGGGGGGTGCAGCGCCCGAGGGCGAGTGCGTATATATCAGGCAAAGCACGAGTGCCTGTGTTATAACTAATATATTCCACTTCCGGCACTCTCAAAATCTGCTCAAACTTGATGTTAGATGCTCAGCCGCTTTATATAGTAACAGATACTGGTTGTGATTGTGGGACAATGTTTTAACGTTTCTATGACGTTTTAAGGTATTAATTTCGATTATGGGAATTATACAACACTTCATATTACAATGTATAACGGCTGTCACTAGCTAAAAATATCGTCAAAAGAATACAAAAATGATGGTAAGAAACTATTCTATATATAATTAAGAAATTTGGCGATGCTTAGTATATCGTGTATACATATAGCGCTCTTTATATAGAACACAAAGAACTAACCTCAAATACTCTTCTTTTGACCTCTAATATTCTCTTAACAATCAATAGAACAATAATAAAACAATATTCAAGACCAATATTAAGCTTTACTAAACCAATGAAATAGACAAACATAAAATTTGAAATCCACAATCGAAACCAATTTGTGTTACTATATAAAGAATGGCACTTTCATGTCTTATATCAAAGTATTTTAAGGAAGTTGTGAAATTTTTTAACGAGATTAAGTGTGCGATATTTTTTATATCGCACACGTAAGTGTGCGTTATTTTTTATATCGCACACTTAAGTGTGCGTTATTTTTTATATCGCACACTTAGGTGTGCGATATGAGATTTATACACTGGCTTTTCCCTTTTATCTGAGGTGTCAAAGTGGTATATATATATACATACAGTACAGTTATGAACTGAATAAGTAATTAATTTATAACAAAAAAATTGATATAAATTTCTATTAAAATTTTCTACTGTATATACATACCGTAAATAGTTTTGATTATTAATATTTTATTGACTATTAATATTTTATTGTCAATTAGGGGTGGAACAAAGCCTTTAAACCTTCGAATGTTAAACAAACTTCAAAGGGTAAAACTCCTTTGAAGCTTCATAACATGCTACACACTAATATTATGTACAAATAATATTGGTTTTCTTGATTGCAGCAGCCTGTACTTCTTGATGCTCGTGTGCCACGCCTACTTTTAAATCAAAAAATTGGCTTTTTGGTGAAGTACAAGCTTTAAAACACCTTATTTAGCGATAGTTAATGCATAGAAAACATCATTTATCCTTTAGTTAGCATTTAGTTATGCATGATAGCTGTACGAACATGTCCATATTTGTGATCGATTGATCGCATAATTTTGTACTGCTGTTACAAGTTAACCAAATAGTATAAACTTATAAAATAAGATTAGAAAGTTGAAATGCTTTAGCATGATATGGATAAATACAAAATCCATTTTGTACCAAAGCTTCGAACCTTTGGTTTATTTTATTAACGAAGGTTCAAAGGGTAAATTTTAACCTTTGTTTCAGCTGTATTGACAATATATCACTCAACCCATGCTCATTTCTTAATGCATTCATTTACTGAAATTTGTACCGCACGTGCAGCACATTGCAATATCATGTACCAAGTAATTTTTGCTTTGCATAGTTTAATGATTGTGGTCCCAGTATGTGAACTGTTATAATCACATGCATAGCTGATTTTAACAGTTGATGACTGGCTTGCTACAATTATCACTGGGCAACATTTTTGAGGATTCAATTTTTTGTGGATTTTTAGTGATCTTCATTGATTCTCCGCTTTAATACCATAGTCTAGTACCTTGCATGAAATATTTTGAAAGTCTATAAACCTTAAAATTTAGTCTCCTCAAAAATGTCTACCTACAGTACTACTGATCTAAGAAGTATACATTACTAGCTACCATTTATAGCTAGCTACTGAGTGCAAGTATAAAACTATGTGTATAACCGTGCTGTTGTATTACTCATCAAGCACATTCGATATTTTGTGTTCTAAATTGGATTTTTATTAACAGTAGTTGAAAATGTTAACATTGTATCAACATTACATATCACCTTCATCAATGCATCAATTAGCTTTTTTGCACTTACATAAGTACTAAAATCGGTGAAACATAAGCTTGCATTTTATAACCTTATATTTTTGAGTTTTGATGACATTTTCTGTGTTCTTCTGGCTACAGAAGCTGAGACAATGAATTAATAAAAGTTGAATAAAAACTAAACTATATTGTGTTATGGAATTTTATACAGTAATCTCTGAGTATTGTAGCATCCCTATTAAATAGAGTGTTTGTTTGTTTGTTTGTAAACATGATTTGGTGGTACAAGTGCGATTGAAAAAGATGTGACTGGATTTGCAAAATCCAATCCATTTTATTGCTTGATATTGTGGCCACACTCAAGTATTATCCAGACACACCGACAATAATGGCCCATTACCTTTCTATGTTATAAACAGGCTTTTCATTACATCTGGATACCTTTTGATTAAACTGCCAGTTTAAATCAGACACTGTTGGTATACTGATTGAGGAATTTTGTAGAGTATCCTTTTTGAGAAGGTTATGCTTGCACTTTAAATTGAAAACATAAAGCGACTCAGCTCACGAGTTGTTACATAAGTATCATTTCATCACTCCAACAGCCACACATTTACTGATTCCTGGGGCATGGTATGAGGTAGTATGCCAAACGGTTTGTTGGTTTAACGTGTGTTTTTATTAATTTAAAATTGTGTCCCTTAAACATATTGAAAAGTAGTTTTGTCAGAATTTTATTCAAATGTAAATTTGATTAGGCTTAAGAATAATAATTGTGAAAATATTTGGAAGGAATAATAGGTGAATTTTTGGCTCAAGCTTAAATTTGTTTGATGGGTGGTATCTATTAAGGGAAGTTGAGTACAGTAGTTGAATGTAGCCAGAGGATGAAAATTTCCCTATTTAGCATTTGTAGTAAGTTAGTTTGAGAGGGGTGGAGTTAAGGATAATTTACTTGACAAATGCCGGGGCTAGTTTTGTATCCATAGCGGTCCCTTGTTATTGTACATAGCTTTTGTCGTTAAATTCAAATGTATTGCTTTTAAGATAATCTCGAGAAGGGTAATTAATGTTTTTGTATCGAGCTGGTCAGGATTGTTGGGGGAAGAGCCACCAGCTGCTTTTAAGCCATGCTTTGGATCATTGTCATGTTGCAGACCTGTGGAAAACCTCTCTCTAATAAATGGAAGTAAGCCTACTTCTAATACAGTTCCAGGTGTTGAACATTGATAATTCCAGTGAATATTATGACATTGATTGCTCCTTTGGTTGATATGCCCTCCCTAAATATGAACTTTTACAGGATGTTTTGCTTCCTGTTTGAGATGTATTGGTTGTAAGTGTTTCCTAAAACACAGGTGGCTATGGTTCTCTAGTTGCACTGTACACCTTTTGTGAAAATGACATATTAAAATTTCTCATTCGCTCTTAATTGTCTTGCACCACAATAATCTCTTTTGTTCAGCTGAAAGAGTATACATAAACATCATGATTGTGTGATAGTGTGGAGCAAAAGAATTATATGTTGTTGATTTTTATCAATGACATAGGCAGCAGAATTTAAGATTCAAATTCAATTTTTGCAATAGAAAATCACTAAGTGGCCCCATAACTTTCTCCGCCACTGATCATTGATATGCTACGTTTGTATACATTCTACAAGCGTAGCATAATTATTAGCATTCATTAATTATTTCCTGGTGATGCTACATTTATTTATAACAGTTAGAACTCTTAATATTTCATACGATTACGTAATCTAATTTATGTACTAGTTTACAGTACACTACAGGTAGCATACTCTCTGTACCCCGAGAATATACAATCTGACAATAGTGTAGCCTTGTGCACACCCATCCAATTTGTTTCCGGATGCGTTTAATTGTTGGAATAGATACTTGAAGATCAGGCCACTTCTCTGTTGAAAAGACAGGGGCTGTTGAGCAGTGAGCTCATCGTTTTCTGTTAGTGCATCGTTAAACATCTGTAACATTGCTTCTGTTAACTTTCTAACCCTTGCTCTTTGAGGAAGATCTCGTTTCTCAATATTTCCTGATGAGATTAATAATAGTAATGTTCTCTTCATTGATGTGCTTCATAATATCAGAAACAGATTTAACAGAGTAACCTAAACCCTCTACAACCAGTATCCTTTTTCTTGTAGAGATGTCCAAACAAGTCAAAGCAGGAATAACATGGACACATGAAACTTATCTGCTGGTATGAATTGCACTTGCTGTACAAGCAATCATTACGAGCACTCACTAAGTGAACTAATTGTCCTGAGCGTTTTGAATTTATTTGAACAAAACTGTACATTTACATGTGTGTTGGATTGACATAACTTGCATGTTCCACACCTGTGAGCGTCAAGTTAGATTTGAGCTGTACCATAGTGATATCTTAGTAATACAGATTGTTTAATTGTTCTTTGGAACAGATTTTCTGCCATTGAATAGTGATTTAAATACAGAATTAACATGATGTGTATGTAAAATTTTAACATCACTTTTCTTAAGTGGATTAATAATAAAACACAGTGATAATCATGTGCAATCAAGCAAACAAAAATACTACTCTAATTAGTGCAACACAAATAATTCATTTGAGCATGTTATCAACTGTTATCCACCCCAGTGTGTATGAACAAACTGAATAAATGACCCCTAGTAGCTATGTATCAGAACTCCACATGTGTGATGACTTAGGACTGTCTCCAATTTTACAACAGCTTAGTATTAAAAATATTTGAGAGTCCATGTCAGGGGTTTTTCGCAACTGGTTCCACTTTTCTCTTTATCCTTGTGGTCGATGTGAGGTTCTTCATAATTGCAATTGCTAAAATATATGTATTGATTCTATCAATTATCAAAATGAATATTGTAGTATCTTACTAGTCAGAATTAGAGTTTCATCTTTGAAAGGGTCAAATTTTCCTTCAGTGAAAAGTTGTTTCAGCTCTCCCTTGCTTCCTATGCCATAAAATTATCGGTGGTATTATAAATGATACAGTTATGAAATTATGAAGAGCGTTCAGGAACACTTGTAGTTGGCTCATACCTTTGTATACGATATCTCCTTCATAGTATTCACGGTTAAATGTCACCATCCTTAACATCCTTTAGCTCTGACTCTCTTAATATGCTTACGGAATAAAGTTCTACATGGAAGCTTCACTCGGCCAGCTGAAGTTCTATTTGACATGGCATGAATTTTCCAATTGGGTGGTGGCACTTCCAGGACTCATCCAGAAGTAAAGATGTTGTGAAGGTTTTCACTGCACTCTTTGAGAATTTTATGATACTCACATCGTTCTGACCTTGGAACTGACCTTGGACTTGATAATAATATTTGTGTGTGGTCTTCAGAGAAAATTTTCTGTTGCTGTATCGTAGAAAGAAAGTTGATGATTTAAGTTCAGGCTTGGTACATAGATCTACTAGAGAAACCTTCTCACCACGAGCAGTGCATTTGATTTCCAGTAGCCCACAAGGATTAGCAGGGTCACTGCAGTCTAAAACCAAGCCGTCTGGTGAAGCTGCCAACCAATTGTCCTATTGTAAAGTCAGTGCAATATAAACATCCCATGCATAATATTTCTTACCAAGCAGTCTATATGCAGTCCAGTCTTGCTCACAAAAACTGTTCTGTTGTATTCATCACGTTACTTGGCAATGTATGCTTCACAAGCAACAGGTTCGTTGTCATGACCATACTGCATTGCAGGTGTTACACACCATTTACCATACAGAAGCCTAGTAACCAGAGGTGTGACAGATGTTGATTTCCTTCTCTTAGCAATATCACCAAAAGAGGAAGCAGTTAGACGTTTACGACGGAGCATCATCCATTCACCTGATTCATCATCAGCTTGTTCAGCAGTCATCTCACTGATTTCCTCAATCTGTTTGGTAGTCTTCCGTATTCTCTCAAGGTGTTCCAGACACAACTGGAATAATTCAATTTGAGGAATATCTGTTTCTGCTGGTAAACTGCCATAAGAGGAATCTGGTGAGTTGACTACTGAAGAGTCATAACGTGCTTCAAGCCTCTGTTTTTGTATTTCAGACAAACTACCCTTGCTGAGTCACGATCATGCTTCCACTTCCTTCTGATAGTGAACTGATTAGATAGTTCTAAGTTGTCACTGAGACCCATGGATCGAAGTACAGTGGTGGTCCAACCAGACCCATGTTGTATTCGCAATGCACCAGCCATGCACCTGTGTTGGAAGGATCCTGATTGGATCTGATTAAAGTACTTCCCTCCGTCCATCTTGCACCTGTGCAAAAGTTTAACATTAAGTTTATTTGCTAAATGTATGTAAGTTATCTGATGGACATAAAATTCTCTGTTATATTTGTTGTCTTACGTATTCTGAATTAGCTACCGAGCTTTTGAAACCAACCGGTCTACAGCAGACTCGACGTCATGAAGGAAAGAAGGAGGCAGTTTAGATAGAAGTGATGAACCTAAACACAGATTTAGTATGCATAATTTTATTAATTTTGCATTACTTGTGTCTGCTGTGTGCTTGCAAAACGATGATCTACACTGTTGATGGTCACCAAAGCAATGTCGTATACCATTTCGCAAGTCATGATGAAGTGCAGCAACATCTCCAGTAGTACTGAGCATCTTAGTTACGTAGCGAGCACCATGAGTAATTAACTCTCTTCATCCTGATTGCATAAAGTCCATACCGTCCTTGATATTTTGGATGATTCTTACATAGTACTTCAAGGCGGTTCTGGTAACATTTAATGGCATGGTTGACACACTCAACTTTTTGCACAAAGCGACCATACGAAAGTACTCCAGTTACCACTGCATGGTATACAGAGCTGTCACCATCCCCGATGAACCACAGATATCTAACTCTATGGATCTGTTCTGATACTGGAAGCCTTCACAAATGATGTCTGCTTCCATGGCACATGAACTACCCCTCCAGTTCCGATGACACTAATGGGATGGAGGAGGTGAGTTTTTCTGTTCACTTATGGCACAAACGGAGCAATACTTGTTTCTCACTCCTATGAACAATAACTTCTTGGTGGCAGCTCCAAATATTACTCCAACATCAGATTTGGCGTTATATGAGTGTTTGTGAGATCTTTTACTCCAACTACTGTCCACCACAACAGTAATTGCAGGCACTCCTTCATGATATTGACTGTTTGCTATTGCTAAGTCTCTCTCCTCCTTGCCAGCAATTAGTAAGTTCTCACTCACAAGTTCTCAAACACAGCTCCTAGGTGACGTTCTAACTGAATAAAAGTAGCTTTGGTGACTGATGGGATTTGCATGCAAGCAAATAGATCTTCTAAATGTTCAGCTCCTTCATCAGTAGCAACCTACTGATGAAGCATATCAGCATGTCTATAATACTCCTTTGTACCAAAATAGAATCTTTCACCACCAACTGCAGTGTGTGTATTGTACAGCCAACAGCTGCCAATCCACATTTCCTAATGCCTGCTACCATGTTTGCTGCATTATCACGAACTATAGTGTGTACTCTTGACTTGTCAATACTCCATCCATCTAGCAGCTTTGAAATCATTTCTGATATGGCATCTGCAGTATGGGACCCTGGAAAATGACATTATACATGATATTTATACAATTATATGTGTACATTCATGTGTATTGTATATCAGAGTTCATAATTATTACAGAGGAGTGTCCTACTCTGTAATAGCCTGTAGCTACAAACTTTTGCCGTATAGCTAGCCATTTGTCAAAACCATTTTGAGTTGGAAAATTTTAACAATTAGAGTGCAAAATGGGTATTTGCTGAAAACTTTTCACAGTTGCGTGCTTGTAGACACTTGCTTTACCACTGTTAATAATCTATGATAAGGCCAATCCACAAGGTCATGTGTAAGAAGATGTGTTGGCACTTCTCGCACGGAAGACAGCCAGGTCCTTACTGATAACATTAGCAATTCCATTTACTGCAATGTATATCACACAACTAATGCCTTTCGAGTAGCTAGGTGTTACTTTTGGAGAGGGAGAATGCTTCATGCTCACTCCTTACCAGCTTTCAACACTGCCGTTACATCCTCATTAGCTAATTCAATAGCTCTATGATCAACATATTCACTCAATCAACCATTTGAATGAGGAAGAGGAGGTAGTTTTCAATAGCCTTCTTTTTCTTTGTATTTTGACCAGCCTTCTTTTTCTTTGTATTTTGAACAGCCTTCTTTTTCTTTGTATTTTGAACAGCCTTAGTCACTGCAGTCCTGCTGGGAGTCTAGGCATAAGTTAAAACATTTTCTCCAACTGATACATATTTTAAATAACAAATACAAAAGGATCTTTGGAATGCCATGTGGTATACTGGTACGAAATATTAGGGTTTACTTGTAAATAATCTACAGAAAAACATTTATAATTCTTGTTGCAACGTACATATAATCTTATATTATAACTAGCTAGTTACTTTGTTTATACAATTATATGTGCACATTCATGTGTATTGTATATCAGAGTTCATAATTATTACAGAGGAGTGTCCTACTCTGTAATAGCCTGTAGCTACAAACTTTTGCCGTATGGCTAGCCATTTGTCAAAACCATTTTAAGTTGGAAAATTTTAACAATTAGAGTGCAAAATGGGTATTTGCTGAAAACTTTTCACAGTTGCGTGCTTGTAGACACTTGCTTTACCACTGTTAATAATCTATGATAAGGCCAATCCACAAGGTTATGTGTAAGAACATGTGTTGGCACTTCTCGCACGGAAGACAGCCAGGTCCTTACTGATAACATTAGCAATTCCATTTACTGCAATGTATATCACACAACTAATGCCTTTCGAGTAGCTAGGTGTTACTTTTGGAGAGGGAGAATGCTTCATGCTCACTCCTTACCAGCTTTCAACACTGCCGTTACATCCTCATTAGCTAATTCAATAGCTCTATGATCAACATATTCACTCAATCAACCATTTGAATGAGGAAGAGGAGGTAGTTTTCAATAGCCTTCTTTTTCTTTGTATTTTGACCAGCCTTCTTTTTCTTTGTATTTTGAACAGCCTTCTTTTTCTTTGTATTTTGAACAGCCTTAGTCACTGCAGTCCTGCTGGGAGTCTAGGCATAAGTTAAAACATTTTCTCCAACTGATACATATTTTAAATAACAAATACAAAAGGATCTTTGGAATGCCATGTGGTATACTGGTACGAAATATTAGGGTTTACTTGTAAATAATCTACAGAAAAACATTTATAATTGAGTGAAAAATCATGAAACCCAATGATGCATTTCAAAGTTATTGTATACACAACAGCAATAGTCATGTACCTTTGAAGGGCTAATTGATCATGTGACAATCTAAAATATTGCTATTTGTTTATTTCATAAAATGGAGCTCTTGACAGAAAGGTATTGAAATATCCCAAGATTTTGATGTTTTTGCCTGAAGATTCGTCACTAAAGTAAATTGATAACTGCACTGGCAAAACATTATCAGAGTCGCGTACTGCAGCTGAAACTGGTCATCAGACTCGTATTTTGCTGCAAAAGAAATGAAGTCTGCAATACATTTCTAGCTATATGGCAATATATCGATACACTGATCAAGTATCGTATCGTGATACTGTGCTCCATAAATATTGAAATATCAAAATGTCTTATAGTACTGAGTGGTGCACGTCTTATGTTGTTAATATAATATTTTGTGTATTTAAAGTTGAAGGTAAACATTCTATATATATTTGTCAGAAAAGTAACAGATTACTTATATTAGGTGTAATTGTATACTAATAACCAGATAGCTGATGTAAATTCAACTTGTGGGTTACTTATAGCCTTGCTTTAATTGATTTTTGAAAGATTTAAGGTATAAATAATGGCATATCATTACCCTTGTTGCAATTAAGAGTATCGTGATACAGTATCATATCGAACAGCTTAACTGTGGTGATACATGATACCAAGAGTCCATAATAGAGAGGAGAGTATCTAACTTCTATATACACTATCAAAAATGAGCCCGTTAAGTAGACTACTTTTATCTCGTTTATCAAAGAAAAGTGTTTATAGCGCCGTCTGTCACGCGCAGGCCCCAAGTCATTTGCGCTTCACGTAGATTACGGCGCGCGTCTTTGTCATGGTAGCAAAAGTTATTCTATAGCGGTGAAACGGTCGGCACAGTTTCACTGCTCGTTTCGATGACAGGCTCGACGGGTTGTGTGGATGGCGAGTTATTACCCACAGCGATTTCCGGATTTAGAATATCGTCGCCAAATTCGACGACAGGGCTGAGCCGAGTCCAATTCATTATCGCCACAGCGAGCTTGGTAACGCTCGCTCCTATGCACAAATATTTTCTGTATGCACGTGTTCAATGTGCCATAAACTCACAATGCGGCTACGGAGCGGCTTGTTCCAAAGGTGACGATTATCTTTGTTAATGTTGTCATTGGTGACTAGCTACATACACAAGCTAATCTTAGCCCCCCCGTCCACAGATGGAGGTGTGGTTTGGTAGGGTGTACACAGTCCCAGGATTCCCACAGCATCAACCTCTATTTGTTAGGAATCCCTAATTGATGCCTTTTTTCTTGTTAGGTACCCATATTTCTTGTACGCTTGGGGGATAAAATATTTTGGGGTGTTTTAAATTCCTAATTTGTTCTTAAAATACCACGAAAATATTAAAGGCCACAGAAAGGCTAGCCAATTCGGCAAGCCTTTCCCCCCAAGCATTATAAAGCCCATACTGTACTAGTGAACTATTAAAGACTAACAATAACTGGTTCAGAAATTGATTAGTAATGTGTGATTCACAGTTGTGCAGTGCCAATATAATGTACAAAGTTGCAGATGGTGTGGAATAGGGGTAGTTAGTTAATTACATATATGGTACATATTGGTAGCTAGAGTGAGTATGCATAGAGTAATGATTTGGTATGTACGTAGCTACGGTACAGCTCAATTTAAACTTGAAGCACACGTGCGGGTGACACACGTGTATTTCGTAGCTCGTCTCGAGTATTTTTCAAATTTGTGCGTGTCTGTAGACAACTGCACAAGAATTTCGCGAGCCATACACGCACGTATGACGTCGCCTAACATGCTCGTGTACGTACGTGCATGGACGCACGTTACAATCCACGCACATTCACTAAGGAATTTCGATCGCCACCAGTAACTCTGTTCAGTGTGCAAGCGCACGAGACGACAATCCTAACGTGCACGTTCGTCAAACTTACGTGCACGGTTTAAAGATGGTCCGTTCATGATGGATTGCGTGCAATGACTTTGTTCTCTTGTGGATGTTCCATTTCTTCTGTTCGTAAAAGGCTCATAGACTGAGGGACAACAACTTCAACTGACACATGTTACTGCGCCATTAATTAGAATCACCGATCCACGTGATGCGGACAGATGTAGGAGGGCGTGCGAAGTGTCCTTATTGATGCAGTTTAAGTTTCAGCCAGTTACAAAGTACGTACGTCCATATGGTACAGCTTTATATTGTTTTATTGTTATCCCTAGTCGAGTAACAGGTTCATTCACGTTACGAGCTAAATGCACGCCGAGATACACGCGTCTCGAGTGCAATACTCGTAACGAGTGTTGTTACTCTCCACGGGCGGTTTATACGTCATTAATCTCCAGTGCGCTCGCGAGCACGTAGCGAATATTTCTATTCTCGTGCAGTGCGCGTGAAGTTGCACACGCGTGTGTTCTTAAAGTTTAAATCGAGCTGTACCGTAGGTCTTGAGTTGCGATGCAAGTGTACTTGAGAACTTCACTAGTTCAGAGGGAGCCATACGAATATAGCTTTGGTAGGTGTCACTGCGCCAGCGGCCAAGTGTCTTAATGTTGCTGTCTGAGTTGTCTACCTGCTTTGCGGAGGTGGCCGCCCCTATTCGAAAACTTTGGGTATTGAAGGAATGTACAGGTAAACCTATGTCCGTGAGAATGGCTGTCAATACTGAACTGAAATAGGGTCTTGTATCAGCTTTATTGTGATCTGTAAGGAATAAGGGTCCTGGCTGTGCCCCCCTTACTGCCAAGTATGCCAGGATGGCGCTCACAGGGCAGACCACACGGTCAGTTCATCCCAATGAAAGCTTTACACCTTTTCTAAATGGGTCAGTTTTTGATTGTTTGATGTGGATCTGTATCATACGTGGGTTATTTTACAGTCTACAGCCACATCAGCATAGGATAAGTGGACATTGGGGTCATATTCAGTTTCCTTGGGGACAGTGAATTCGCTGCATCTTAAAAAACCAAAAAATGCGGTGCATCATATTGCCCACATTAAAATATTGTTGTAATCGTGAGGACACTTCAATAGGTGTTCCTTGATCTGTTGCATTATCTGAATTGTAATAGGCAGGCGTACCCTGGCAGGTAGTCTGGAGGATTGATCTCTCTTTATTCCATGGAGTACTTATTCCAATCGCGGAGTAAGTTGATTAGCAAAGTGATGATGCTGTCCTGACATTATGTGGAGGTTGCGAATGGCAGAGATGTAAACTTTTATAGTAGAATGCATAATGTTGTGCTTGGCTAAATATGATGCAAATGAGAGCAGGGTGAATTCTGTTGATGGGAGTGCAGTAAGGTAATGTTGAGAGCAGAAGTGGATGTATCTCTGTTGACCAACATGGTAGAGTTTCTAAGTGGAGGGAGCTAGGCCTCTTTGATAATAGAAATAAATAGTTGCCTGAAGGTAGGTGATATTAAAGATGTGGATCTATAATTGTGAAGATCACACCTACCTAGCTCTACGCCCGCAGAGATAACATTACCATTCTGTGCCTACAAAGGCAACACATAGCACAAGATTCTGCGTTTGCAAAAAATACATGAAAGTCGCACGCAATTTTACACTTGCGGAAAGCAGATATAGCACACAATTTCATGCTTTTTGGAAACTCCATTACCATACATACTATACATATAACATTACAAACTAACGGCTACTTATGTATGCAGATAGTCTTTTTTTGTGCACATAAGCCTGCACTTGCAAGAACCACAAATACATAACTCCACACCCGTCACGCACATACGTAGCTCTGCACCTGCAGAGATCACATTACATTTTTTTATGCTTATAGAAACAATACAAAGCACACACAATTCCACGCTGGCAGTGACCACATAAAGCAAACAATTCCGTGTTTGCGGAGGCCACATAAAGCACACAATTCCGCGCTTGCGGAGCACATTACGATTCCAAGCTCGTGGAGACAGTACAAAGCACGCTATTCAGCGCTTGCGGAGACCACACAAAACACACAATTCTGCACTTTCGGAGCACATTACAATTCCACGCTTGTGGTGACAATACAAAGCACACTATTCCGCGCTTGCGGAGACCAAATAAA
Organism: Nitrosopumilaceae archaeon; assembly: GCA_965207375.1. GTDB lineage: Archaea > Thermoproteota > Nitrososphaeria > Nitrososphaerales > Nitrosopumilaceae > JAWVZS01. Next base: position 295,741 of record CBDBMG010000002.1, read on the forward strand.
ACACACAATTCTGTGCTTGCGGAGCCCATTACAATTCCACGCTCGTGGAGACAGTACAAAGCATCCTACTCTGTGCTTGCGGAGACCGCATAAAACACACAATTCTACACTTTCGGAGCACATTACAATTCCACGCTTGTGGTGACAATACAAAGCACACTATTCCGCGCTTGCGGAGACCAAATAAAACACACAATTCTGCACTTGCGGAGCCCATTACAATTCCACGCTTGTGGAGACAGTACACTCTGTGCTTGCGGAGACCGCATAAAACACAGCACATTACAATTCCACGCTTGTGGTGACAATACAAAGCACACTATTCCGCGCTTGCGGAGACCAAATAAAACACACAATTCTGCGCTTGCGGAGCCCATTACAATTCCACGCTCGTGGAGACAGTACAAAGCATCCTACTCTGTGCTTGCGGAGACCGCATAAAACACACAATTCTGCACTTTCGGAGCACATTACAATTCCACGCTTGTGGTGACAATACAAAGCACACTATTCCGCGCTTGCGGAGACCAAATAAAACATACAATTCTGCGCTTGCAGAGCCCATTACAATTCCACGCTCGTGGAGACAGTACAAAGCATCCTACTCTGCGCTTGCAGAAACCACATAAAATGCACAATTCCGTGCTTGCAGAGCACATCACAATTCCACGCTCGTGGAGACAGTACAAAGCATACAATTCCGCGCTTGCGGAGCACATTACAATTCCACGCTCGTGGAGACAGTACAAAGCACACAATTCCGCGCTTGCGGAGCACATTACAATTCCACGCTCGTGGAGACATTACAAAGCACACTATTCCATGCTTGCGGAGACCACATAAAACACACAATTCCGTGCTTGCGGAGCACATTACAATTCCACGCTTGTGGAGATAGTACAAAGCACACAATTCCGCGCTTGCGGAGCACATTACAATTCCACGCTCGTGGAGACAGTACAAAGCACACAATTCCGCGCTTGCGGAGCACCTTTTTACACCAGAAGAAAACAAAGCCCTTTCAACATTCGAGTCAATAAAACTGACGTTTTTATGTACATCCACAATGACCACATCGATAAACATTGTGTTACCAAGAAGGCAATTTTTAAAGATAACATCTGAACAAAATATACTGTGATGAAACACAGAATTACTGAGATTACAATTAATAAATGATACTGCTTCTTTAAACTCAATGCCAACAAATGATAATCTGGCCATGTTTTTGTTTTCAAACACAATTTCTTCTATTGAACAATACGAATAATATGAATTATTAATTCTCTTATTAAAATGATACATAAGATTGTCCTGAGTTATGACATCAATTTCACGTAGCAAAACTTTGACAAGACCATCAAGTTGGTAAAATTTTGCTTCACAAAGGAGGTCCGATACTACATCAGCAGACAACCTGGAAAATGATTCAACCACTTCTTCTCCATTCCTCAAATAATTAAGAATGCATCTAAAGTGAGTCCCATCTCGGTCAATGAAATAGCTTCCATCCTTACACTGCATTGCTTTCAAATCATGCCCACCACTAAACATCACTCCAAAATATGACTCAGGAAAGCTAGTTAGCGTAGATATAGATGTCAAGTAATGTATTCCTCCTACATTTAAGTCAATCATTGGCTCATCATTTCTAGCGTTACCTGCATGTACCTGTAAGTAAAATGTATGTATTCGATGTGATTGAAGTGACTTTTATTGTGTCGGTGATCAATGCCTGATACTACAATAATGAAGAAACCTATAATGACTGATTGACTAGGCCATTTTTACTTGTTTATCAAAAACAAAGCTCTGGGTATAGTTATGTTACAAAACTATTTTTGGTTGTGGAACTTATGTGTGACATATAACAAGTGCACCATGCTAAATAATATAATATAAAATGCTAATAATCATGGCTAGTTATTCTAATCAACATTTGAAGCTTTGCATATATAGAAGCACATAGAAGCCGTAATTGTGGGTTTAAGTTTCTGAAATTTGACCCATACAAAATGATTACAATGCAAGAAATGAAATCTAGCTACTCACATGCACTAAGTATTTGAGTGGCCTGTTAGCTACAGATGAATATTCATACAGCTATAGATCTATACACCAGAGATCTCCATCACACAACATTTTTCATTTTTCAAAGGCACAACAGGCCATGTTGGTCATCACATTAATGGTCTTTTTATTCCTAGAGTTTTTATATACAAATTATGGAAAACAAAGTTTCTTCTATAGAGGGGCTGTCCTGGTGAAATAGTTTGCCCTGGGCTGTAACTGAAGTTACCACCTTATCATCATTTAGAAATTTATGTTTTAGTTTGTTTTTTGGTATGTGTGTATTTGTTGTGTTGCATTGTTGTATATTATAGCTACGTACGTTGTATGTACAGAGCTCCACTGAAAATCAGTAGCCATTTATTTATTGAGTGAATGAACTCCCTGTTTAAATTATTACAATTACAAATACAATCAAACAAGACATGCAGTAGCTCAGTAGCTACCACACTAGCTAGCTAGCTAACTAATTATTCATAAATTTACATGGCCTATGCATGCAAGTAAAGATTTTGCATGGGATTAATAGTGGTAGTAGCTATAGCTACCATCCACTTAGCAAAGGCTAGCTATATATGGTAATGTAACACAACAATGTGTGAAAATGTATTAAAAGTGAAGCCAATTGACTGCCTAGCTTACTATAACAGGATAGGCATTATAAGTGGAGAGGCATGTAAGCTAGCTAGCTTTTGCTTGATCATGATCATATGCATGAAATATACTTCATGATCATTGAGCATCCCATATATACTACGTACATAGTGGTAAAATAATATATTATTATACAGTAAGTTTACCTGGTCAGCTTAAGCTACATACTCATGATCAAAGGTGTATAGTATTAAGCTTGGTATGTACACATGTTCCTCCCTGTTATACTTTAGGCCAAGTGCCTCTTTATTTTGCCTGCTATGATGTATATATTATACTGTATGAGGTAGTCAGTAATATGCATGGTGCATGGTTTTTTAATACATTTGGATCTAGATCTGTAGGCCTGTCAACTAACGTGCACATATCAGACAAGCTGTCACAAGCATAGTCAGCTGCTACAGAAATATACAGTGCATGGCATGCATGTAGTTGTCATGTACAGGATTATTCATAGGCATGCATATTGCATGATATGCCAGCACACTCTATTGTGAATTGTCCATAGGAATTAGAATATGTCTCGCTAAGTACATTACTTTTGCCCCCACACTTTTAAATAGCTTCCAGTTATCTAAGCTTTGCTTGTTCTTGTAGTGAAGGGATAAAGCTAGGACTTATAATATGGATGAAATGGATGCTTCCCAGCACTACAATCAATCAACAATACATATATTTAGCGACATAAATATAGTGCAGCTCAGTTGAATACTCACTGTAAAAATTATAACACACATAAATATCCACACAAATACTAAAGACTATGTAAAATGATTTGTATTTTAAAATAGTTGTGAGAAGTTCTACAACATCTGCTCATGACTTGTACACGCGTTCCTATGGCAAATAAATTAATTGCAATATTCACAACACACAGTGATATATCCATACCGTCACTATAATTATACATATGTCCTCTTCTTTGATCAGTCATACCTTTGGCAAATCCGATATGTTTGGTAGCTACTCTAGTATACACTGCTATGGTAAAAATATAATACACACAGTGATAATAATTACATCCTTACTGCTATTATCGCCGGTGACCATTTCCTATCACCTCCTGATTAATTGCGCATATGTTCCTGTGGCAAATAATAATTGACAATGACATATTCAACAAAAATTATTCTCTTGCAATTATTCGCACATGAATACAAACAGATCACGGTGGTTATAATTATGTAAAATAAGCATATAGTGTACCTGCTGATCCTGTGGTACCAGTAGGTCCGTGCAGCTGTAATAAACTTCAACTGTATGCATCTAGTAAATGTACAAAAATAACATCTTCTTTACATGCCTTTATTTGAATGTGCACACAAGCATGTATGTATGCCTGCATCATGTAACAAAATTATAACCTTGCCACAAAATACAAACAATCCTCAAGGCCATATACTGTGTAACCATGGTGATGTATGCGGCGGTTACTGTGTCACCATGGTGATTTATGTGTTTGCAGAGTAACTATGTCACCTTGGCGATGTGTGTGTTTGCTCAGTAACAGGCTATATATGTACTGTGTAACCATGGTGTATAGATGGAGTTAAGGCAATACGTATCTGTCTAGCTGGATCCCATCAGCAGAACTATATATGTGATGAACATGTATAGCAACTAGGGATTACTTTAGCTTGGTTGGCATGACAATAGTGTTATCATGACAACAATATTAACATGTTGCATCCTAAAATGCATGCTCCTATGGGGTATTGTATGCATGGCAATTACTCGTAAAATATAACCCCAGTCAGTCAATATTTCCCCATCTGCACTCCAGTGGAACCTGTGTAATAAGGACAACTTGGGACCAACAAAGGGTGTTCTGATCTTTCAAGTTAGCTAATGTACTTCAACCACTAGTTTTAATTGGTACCTCAACTAATGTGTCGGTATACTGCGGTATCGGTCTTGTGTACATTTACCATATAGTGTAAAAATTGACAGGAGAAAATAAAAAAATTAATCATTAAAAATTTTCTGTCTCATATGTACGTATATAATTATTATGGATATTGTACGACTGGATGATCCAAATTCCAATCCATCCAACATTTACTCATCAAAATTTACCATGCTCAAAATGGCTATCAAAATTGTCGTGTGATAAAGTCGAAGATGAGACATGTGACTGTCCGAGTGCAAACCAGCTTAATTCACACATCCGACTTTGCCAAGTTAATGGTCTCTTTAGAGTGTCACACAAAGCTCAAATTTTCAGCATTCACAAGATTATGTTAATTCTATATACAAACCCTGTAAATATAGACACTGTGTGACTTCCACAAACATTAAATTGTGAAACTTGGAAGTGTGAACTCGCTCAGACAATCACATACGAGAAAATTAGAGGACAAAATATTATGTAGTACAAGTCCGTCTATACCAATATTACAAGTTGAACATTGAAGGTTCGATCGACTACAGTACATTTGTTTATGCACTAGTACGTACAAGAGACAAATGTAAACAACCTGTCACTCCCATGCATGTATGTATGTATGTATGTATGTGTGTGTGTGTGTATGTATGCATGCATGTATGTATGTATATATGTACGTATGTATGTATGTATGTATATATGTATGCATGTATGTACGTATGTATGTATGTATGTATGTATGTATGTATGTACGTATGTGAGTGTGTGTGTGCATACATGCATGCATGCATGTATGTATGTATGTATGTATGTATGTATGTATGTATATATATATATGAATGTATGTATGTATGTATGTATGTATGTATGTATGCATGTATGTATGTATGTATGTAGCTATGTATGCATATATACATGTGCTTATGTGTGTGCATGTATGTATGTAGACTGTGTGTATTACATGTATTTATGTAATTATACAGTGATCTTTTGCTTCTTTGAACATAAAATACTCTATTAATACATTCAAACACTCTATTAAAGCATACACTTACTATTGAAGCTACTCAAGTTGGTAGTGCTATCACAAACATTTTGTAACAATGAAAATTCTACATGTCCAGCCACACATGCATGTAATCCTCAAGTGTGTTCTATACTTGTACGCTGACAATATGTTGCATTATGAACCTAGCTTCATGTAGCAGCACTTTTTGTTGTACATTACAGCTTTTCTAAATACAATTTTATACAACTGCACAGATGGCTATCAAATAGTTGCTAGCTATATGATTATTGTGAATCTCTTTGTGTATGTGTGTCCATGCATGTGTGTACCTTGAGCTAGCAGCTATATATACGTGTGTGTGTGTGTGTGTGTGTGTGTGTGTGTGTGTGTGTGTGTGTGTGTGTGTGTGTGTGTGTGTGTGTGTGTGTGTGTGTGTGTGTGTGTGTGTGTGTGTGTGTGTGTGTGTGTGTGTGTGTGTGTGTGTGTGTATCATGAGATGCCACAAGATATTATCACCACCTCACATCCAGTAGTCTATAAAACAAACCATTGATGGTGGGGAGTTAATGATGGAAATGTAGTGGTACCAGCATGTTCTTGGACACCGTCCAATGATGTAAATGAGTTTTGGCAGACCCATAATACAATGTATGGCAACGTGATCACATTACAGTGTTGATGATGTACATCATTACGTACGTACATGGTTTCCATAGTAGATGTCCATAGTTTCATACCAGCAGCTCAAGAACTTAATCAAAACTGCGGTATTTAAATTACCAGAATGTTTGGAAAAATTAATTACTTACGGTTTCAGCCCCTTTCTGCTGCCTATGGTACAAAAATATGGTCGATGTGTAGTTATGTAGTCACAATAATAATGCATGTGTATAGTAACGGTCACAACAATACATGTGCATAGTAACGGTCACAGTAATACATGGGCATAGTAACGGTCACAACAATACATGTGCATAGTAACGGTCACAGTAATACATGTGCATAGTAACAGTCACAGTAATACATGTGCTTAGTAACGGTCACAACAATACATGTGCATACTAACGGTCACAACAATACATGTGCATACTAACGGTCAAAGTAATACATGTGCATAGTAACAGTCACAACAATACATGTGCATAGTAACGGTCATAACAATACATGTGCATAGTAAGGACACAGGTAGCATGAATACAACATAGACTATAATACTTTGTCATACGTAGTAGTGGATACGTGTAAAGTCCATGACCGTGTGGATAATAATACTATCAATTTACACTTTCACCGTGCATAATTTTATAATAATTTCAGCGGTCTCATAGTTGCAATAAATAGTAACAATAAATTGCAATCATTTTCCACCTGCACTGTTAGATGTTAACCTGGCCAAAGATTTTTGATCAGCCATCCCTGGCTCACTGGATCATTTTTACATTACTGCTATAAGAGTACTCTGACGGATCATCCACGTTGATAACTAGAGTCACCAAATGGTGATCAGTGATGAACGTCACATATGTAACTGTGACTACTTGAACTGTATAAATTATACTAAACATACTGTATATACGTATGTATATATAGTGCAACTTTTATGGGGAAACATAGACAGATTTGATGCTATGCTAGCAATCCACTCCCCTTCAATAATTTCCGGTGGTACAGCTAACGCAGTGCTGTCAGCCTATCAAATTTCTCAACAAAGTGCATCCATCAATATTTCACCTCTAATTATTGTGCCATATGATATGCAAAAGACTTTACTTTGTTAGAGGAGCAGCAGAGACATACTCAGGTATTGTATCACACCATCTCTGTTGATGAGTCACATGATGTACCAATGGATTGCATGGTCCACATATGTAATTATAGGTAGGGATGCCACGGTATGAAGTTTTATGTCATATGTCATGGAGAATTATGTCACGACATGTCATAATTACATCATTTCACAACACTTTTTATGCATATAATTTAAATATTTTTGCTTCAGTCTGCAAAAATATTGACATTATCATAAATCATATTAAAAATTTTAACGACATTAACAACAACATTGCTCTCATTTTTTCTCCTGCTGGCCTTTTATAACATCATAATGAGTACTTTTAAGGGTCACAACATATCATATCGTAGAATTCTGTCACGACATGTCGTACATATGTCACAACTATCGCGGCATCCCAAGATTGAGGTTTAACCCAATGACAGTCTATTGCATGGCGATGGTCACATGAAAATCAAGTGGTGACCTTGTCATCATTACCCTGCTCGGTGATAGCATTGGTGGACACACTAATAATGTGTACCATATAACGGGTAACTTTCGAATGACTTAATTTACAAAAATTACGGGCTGTTTTCAAAATTAACTTTGTAACGTGAAGCTTAATACGTAGTTAATTCTTGCTAAACAAAAATGCTTGGCAAGAGTTATGTTCTTAATCATTTAAAAATGATCAGTTATACGGTATTGTACGTATTCATTAAGGACTCAATTATTATACTATACATATGAAAAAAATTGAATCTACTCTTAGTAGTAGTTATTTGATATTATGGTCACCACGGTTGTTGTTTTTTCTGTTTTCAGAAAGTCGTTGTGTAAGTTGCAATTTGTAGTAGTGGTAGCAGTGGCAGTTACAGTAGCAGCAGCAGCGGTGGCGGCGGCGGCAGCAGTAATTGAGATTTTACATCATTCTGTAAGGCAAAAAGGTGACAATCCAATAGTCAACAAATAACTTTTATACAGCACATATCACACAAGGCAGCTACAAATGCATTCAATTAGTTTATTACTTTGTAAAAAACCAAATACATGGCATCACACAATTGTGCATGGATTTACACAAAAACTACATATTAAACATTAAACATGACTATAATGCTACTATGGTAATGATTGGTTTTGAAAAAGCCGACCACCACTCCATACCCATGCCATTTAACTAACACTTCATGGGTGTACTGATGCCCAATCTGCTTTCCTTGAGACTTCTTTCTGTGGCCTGTCAGACGTCCATGATGGTCTTTGAATGGCTCTGCTGACGCTTTCAAAGAATCCAGCTGACTTGCTCTGCATGGAATTCGGGATTATCAAATCCCGTGAGATGTACATATTTCATAAATTGGCCTCTGCAACAACCCCACCGATAGAGGGTTTAAAGATACAATAGCGACAACTGAGGAGTGACGTGTATAGTGGAGAGCACCACAGCAGCCCCCCCGTTGGGATTGTAGTTACTTAGTACATTAACAGCAGCTTAATACTGCATCTTCTCCGTGTATTATGCACAACAACAGAATGAAAACAAAAATGCTCTTTAATTAGAGTAAATACAAAATATCTAGTCAACAAACCTTTAAAAAACTTCCCCCGTTATTCAAGAGTGCTACCATTAGTGATTTCATCTAGAAACAAGTGTATTTTATAATAAACGTGGCTCAATATCGATACCGTGCGTTATAAAGAATCAATACACGCAAAAATATTGTTCTATAAAAGTATCCTTACCTTTGTGAGAAGATTAGCACCGGCAACCCAATACTTGGAATGCAGTAAGTCACAAGTATATATATTTATAAAATTAGGCAATTGGAATTCACGAATTCCAAATTCTCATTGTCCTGAAGTCCAAACAGTAAAGTAAATAGGCGCGCGCGAAGCGCCTATTTACTTTACTGTTTATATACTAGGATTTAGAGTGGCGGGAAAATACACGGATCGTAGAATCCCCTTTACAACCTTATCAACTAGCTATCTTGAGATCATACATTGATCCTTTACATGACTGTACAGATTTTGGAGTAGGTCCGCTGTATCTCGCCACTTGAGAAGTTATTGTAGCACACTCATCAACATCAGATAGTAACTGACAAACTAGCTACCCTCTTAAACACCCATGAATATTTTTTGACAAAACTGATTGTGCATTGTATATGTTATTTATAGTGCCATTATAGCTATGATCTGCATGTTCGCAGTACATTTATATGATATACGTATAAGTATGCGTATTGTTAAAAGTGAATATGTAGGGGGCTTTGTATCAATTGTATATACGTATGTTACCATATAGTATGTGTTACTGTGCCCATTATTATAATATTGTGTTTCTACTGCTATGAATCCACAGTATTGTGTTGTTTTGTGTCTGTAGACTTATATTGAGCCGGATCTGACACAGATTTAATAATATTTTAGTATATAAGCTTCCTGAATAGAGAGAAAACTCAAGTTGTGGTCCATGAACTCAGGCAAGAAAAGTAACTAGCAGCAGAGTTGGTTTCTGATCACTATTGGAATATAATAGCTAGATAGCTAGCTATACCTATAGCTATATACATACCCACACACTGTTAAACTATAATGATGTCATGATGTAACTATCGTGTCAGCTATCTGTCACAATGCAAAAACCATTGTGTCCAGGGCCCACCACCGAGGAGGTTGCTGACTACGGCCCCCGCCGCCACCATCCCCTCCTCCACCACTATCATCATATCATCGTCGTCATCATCACCATCATCGTCGTCGTCGTCATCATCGTCGTCGTCGTCGTCATCATCATCGTCGTCGTCATCATCATCATCATCGTCATCATCAAACCTACACTACATAGCTAAAATGGAGAAGAAAACAACCAAAAAACATGGTTATATAATTCCTCTACTTATCCCATAATGTGTCTGCATCAATGCTGACAGCAGACTCCATCCTACATGTAAAGAAGTAAATTCTATTTTATCACCATTATAACCTCAAGGGCAGAAGACATAGGGGGGAGCAGAGCCCCTCCACTTTGACAGGAGGGGGGCTAAGCCCCAAAGAAATTAATGTTTTAAAATAATGATTTTATAATTACTGATCTACTCTAACAGAACATTCTCATTCTAATAGAGCAATCAGTGGAGCTGTCTTTAAATTTGACAAACCCAGGCAATTATAAGAGTAAAAATTAGCATATCATTGTGAACATTTTGTTCCACATATGTGACTGTATCTGCAAAAACCAGCCTAGTTCGCACTAAAATTTAAATTCATTTTTTTGGCCCAGCGCATAGCTATACTCAATAGCTACCCAAACACCATGTCTCCTATGGCCAGACTCAAGTGGTCTGCTTTTCTAAGGGGAGGTTTTGCAGCCTTGTAAGGCCATGACCGACACATTGGCACCTGTGGAGCGCACCAATTGGGCATTATCGGCCTGGAATTCTACCCTTGACCGGAATGATGTCCCTTCGGCCTGGTTGTATGGTCAGGACCATCTGTGGGCAACTGGTCACCTCGTGTCTTCACCTGGGGGTTTTTGCCACCTCCCTTCCCCACCCGCCCCTCCCTCTCCTCCCACCCGCCCACCCCCTTGTAACACTGGGCTAAAATTGATGCACACCTTTGAAAAAATCGTCTGAAAAGGCCTAAAATCAAGCAAGGAACAACTTCAAAGGTAAACTGTATTTTATTCAATAGATTACTAAGTCCAGTTCTGTTAAACAAAAGCAGCCTAGTACGAGCAAAAGCTGGTAATTTTTAATTAAAATCTTTAAACAAGTGTTTCTCTAATTACTACCAGGTGCGAACTAGGCCGGTTTTTGCAGAGACGGTCACATATACAAACATTTTACTATTACCCCCTGTATCTGCACCCTGGTAGCTACCCTACTTCTGTTCAACAATTTCTTACTAGTAGTTAGAGTAGCAGTCAAGGGAGTTGAATTTTGTAGTTCGTATTGTAGCTAGTGACTGTGTAAGTAGTCATTTATGATTGTCAAAACCTACAAATATCACAAAATAGGTTAAGAGGCCTTACATAACTACGTAGTAGTACTGATAACATGTACCATTGCTTACATTTCCTGTGCCCATCACTCTAAATATCCACTTAGTTAAATCATTCTTCCACTTGAGTGTAAATCATTTAAATTGTGAATCTGGAACAATTACCACGGCTCCATACATATAAACAATGACATATTAAACACAATTACCTCAACAACATACACTTATTATACAAACACTCTAATAAAACAATCACGGTGTACGTATACAGCAAAACATTCGACAGGGATCACAGTTAGAATAGAAAATAAACATTCATGGGAAACTTTCGTGGTAGCAGCTCCTTATAACGACGAGTACATAATCTAGTAAATTTTGTTTGACATAAAACATTCGTGGTCGAGTAAAAAATTGCAGCAAACTGCAAAGGTTTTCCCTCCCAAATGTTTTACCATATACGCTGTAAATAGCATTGGAAAATGTTTAAGTAATCTCCAAAAATGACAAAGAGAATTGTATACCCGAGTAGCTGCTGCATGTTTTTGATATTTAATCAGTAGGTTGTGGCTATTGACACCGGATTTCGGTAGCAGCAAGTGCCATCACAAGACTATTGACAACCGATCAGGATCATGTGACTGAATTTTTAGTGGCATTTATAAATTATCTCAATGAAGATGCAAGCAACAGTATCTACGTATGATGGGTCACGCAGCTGAAATCTACAAAGCAAGCACTATCATACAAGGTCGTTGACACCGAACAGATCATAATACTTGTTCATGTCTTAGCACCCACATAGAGCGAGCTATATAAGCTTAGCTTTAGTATGTACATCTATTACCACATAGCTACACCACACTCTCGCTATAAATAATATTCACTCAGTCCTGATCATGAATTACTTCATAGGTCGTTAACTCCCTTGGTCTCCAATGATGCAAGACTTACAAAAACACTGTAGTATACCTGCACATAGCTTCTTTCCCTTCTGTATGTGCCTTCCAAATGTCTATGCTTGTGCCTTCATTCAGATATGAATGCCATTAAAAATATTCAATAGTCACGTGTTCTTGGTCAGTGTCAATAGTATTGTGATGGCCACCGAAATTTGGTGTTAATATCCATGACCTAATCAATATGCATATGGCTACCTTAAGACAGAATTCTTTACCATCAATCATAGGTGTAGTTGCCAGTGGTCTATGAGATTTTGCTCACTCCTCCTTCTCTTGATTGGATAATTCATTGGCTACCTTATACCAAAATTCTTCATCTTGTTTACAGTTGTCAAAGGTATTAATCTATCAAAAAGACAAAAATCAACTTGGTTTTCAAAAGCATTTCTTACTTTGGGTGTGATTGCTAGTGATCTGTGGGAGTTTGATTTCTCTTCCTTCTCCTTCTCCAAACACGATAAATATTTGGCTACCTCATCCCAAAATTCTTCATCTTCTTTACAGTTGTCAAAGTCATTAACCTATCAAATAATTATGATGAAATATATGTATGTATGTAGCTAGCTACCATTAGTTTTCAAAAATAAAATTACTTTGGGTGTGGTTGCCAGTGGATCGTGGCAGTTAGCCTGCTCCTGCTCCTCCTCTTCATGGTGGGACATTTCTTTTACATCATTGTGCCAGAATTCTTCATTCTCTTTGCAATTGTCATTCTATTGGAAATGACAACTATAGTATTGATCTTGCATGTGCTCAAACATTTGTAATATCTGCTTCTTACTACTTTGTAACAAATGCAAGATGAGAAACATACCTGTTCCTCCTGTTCTAGATGGGACAATTGCATTGCAGCAGTATCCCAGAATTCTTTATCTTTCTTGAAGTCATCATCAAATAAATTATGGATGCTCATCTATTGAAAAATGTAGTATATAGCTACATCACAACTATATAGCCATGCAGTTGTTGTTATTGCTACTACAGCGATAATGATGCAATTTGTAAGCAAGGGTTATTTATAGGATCACAGATACCTGAAGTTCTAAAGGTTCATCTTCCAGTCTCTCTGTTTCTTTACCATGTTTAAAAAGTTCCAATATTTGGTATCCTTCTCTCTTCCGCACCAGCCCCTCCTGCAGGACACACCATACATGCATGGCATGAAGTAGCAGACAAACGTAATATCCCAAAAAGCACTTGTAGCTAGCTAGCTGGCTACAATAAAATATTGTCATTATCATTACCTTAAACTGCAATGTGTTCTTCACTGAAATGATTGGCTGTTGATCTGCAGGTGTCAATGACAGTATGTAAAGCCACATTCACTTTTCTCATCTCTGCCCGCACCACTATTTTCATAGCCAGAGGACAGTAGGATGAGCAGAAATTAATAAATTTATGTGAAACTGAAATAATTCAGTTTAACAGCCGCGGCGGCGCACTATCGATATGATAAAGCTTAAGTAAATGTACCTGTTACTGGTGATTTGTCATTCCACGTTACTTCACATCCATTGTCGTCACTTTGTTCAGAGCTAACAAATCGTGAGGTGACCTTTCCTTTAGTCAGTGTTGAAACATATTTCATACGTCGCGTCATACGTACATTTGAGCGACACAATTAATTAACTTTTTATTTGCTTTGATTCTCCTGTTCTTGTCTTCCTTTTCCTGAATTTCCTCCACTTCGGCATTGTAGATCGAGCAACCCCTCGGAGCAACCAAAAACCTAATGGCAACGGATATCTGTCACAGTTTGAAACCAGAGCTCCGAGTTTGTTTCATGACATGCCTGGACACATTGTATTTGTATATCCGGATATATCCGTAATATTGTGCTATAAAATGTCAAAGTTAAACTTTATCATGCAATTCTGTTCAATGAAAACCTATGCTCGATGTGTGTTTGCGTTTCTTAAGTTTTCTGAAGGGAAATCTTTGCTGTTAATAAGCGTTATTCTCGCCCGGTTGTTCTGCAACTTCTTCCGCGAGTAAGTTTAGTTTTAAATTTGTTTACTTGCAATTTATTTTTACTTTACAGGGATAAACTTAGTAAAGTTGCTGCTGACGAGTAGCCTTAATTTATTTACTCTATCTACTGGCAACAAAGGCAATACTAGTACTGCGTTTGTTGGTAAGAATATTGCTGATTATTGTATACATGCGTGTACCTGTATTTGACCTTTTATTAAGGAAACTCATCATCGTTTGTACCGTCTTACTGAAGACTAATCAGGTAATACTTCTTTTGCATTATTGTAATTATTATACCAGCCTGATATATATACATATTTTATATATACCATTGTTCCCTTTAGATTCAACTTGTCATCAATTAACGGTTGCTTTACTGAACAGATTAGGTATGTACTTTTTTGTTTGTAATGTGAATGTATGATGTGTATTGTGTGACTAGTCTAGCCTAGGCCTCAGTCAAATATGCTCAAAAATTTGCCCAAAATGCTTTTGGGAATTTCCCAAAAATTTCCCCTATTATGCTTAGACTTCTTCCTATTATGCTCGATTATGCTAACAGTAATTATAGCTGTGAGATATGTATATACACATAATTTATATAATTAGCTCTATTAACTAAGTATACAGCTTTCAGTTAGTTCCTTAACTACACTGCTGTCACAAGGCGTGCCATCTTGAAACAGTTTACTAAAAATTACGATTTATTCCAGGATACTACCCCAAAATGCCAGCATTATGCTAGCATAGCAGGTCAGCCTATTATGCTTTAAATTATGCCGGCATATTTGACTGAGGCCTAGTCTAGCCCATGGCTGTGGGTTTGTAATATTAGTATAAAGTATATAAATGTGGTTGTCTCTGTTAGCTTGCTGCATGTATACTATACTATAAGAAATAAATCGTGTTTTGTGAGTCCATGCGTAATTTGTTTTTAAGTATGATACCTGCAAGGTTGTGCGTGTCAGATAGTTAATTATTGCGTGTAACATGCGAGGCTTATGTTTATTACACGCATGTTGCATTTAGCTTGTGGGTAGTTTATACCATAGGTTTACTTACGAAGTAATCTTTTTTGTTCATGTACCACATCAAATATACATAGCTATTTGTTATATTTTATGTGTATACATGTACTTGTTTACATTTTTACTGATACATTGACAACATTTATAGCTTTACAATACAAAATGATCTCAAAACAACGTAAGCGTCGTTACTATCGCAAAAAAATCTACCAGATGAAACAAACTGAAGAATCTCAAGACAGTAACATGATCAATGATGATCAAAATACTAACAAAGTTGATACTCAAGATTGTAACATGAGCAGTGATGACCAAGATAATGACAAAGTCAATGATGCTCAAGATAATAATGAAAAACGTCGTTAGAACAACAGGAAAGATGAAACTAATTTAAAACGACGCCAATCTTATCTTGTAAACCCTGCTGGTATTCGCCATAGGGTCAAAGAATCATACCATAAAAATCCTACTCCAAAAAGACAAAGAATGAAACAAGCATACACCAGCAATCCATCTCCTATTCGTCACAGAGTTAGGGAAGCATACAAGAAGAATCCGTCTCCTGTACGTAGGAGGGTAAAGCATGCCTATAGCCAACATGCAAAACCTGTTAAGAAACGAGTTAGGGACTCTTATCAGTCTAACCCTTCACCAATACGAAAACGTGCTCGTCTTTCATATGCTGCAAATCCTTCACCCATCAAGAAGAGAGTGTTAAGAAGGTATCGTGATCATCCCTCTCCATTTAAGGAGCGTTCAAAACAAGTTTACCATTCCAACGTAACTGCTAGTAGATCTCTACGACGTAAGCGATATTCTGAAGATCCTTTCCCTGCTTTGAAAAGGTCTCAACTATATTACAGACAACATCAAAATGAAGTGCTAAAGAGATCTATGCATCGCAGACATGCAACTTCAGCTGCACTTGCTATTTGGAATAAATATGACTGAATTTTCCATAGAAAATTTGGTCAATATGGTACATACAAAGAATATGTTGAAAAGGTCCTTAGAAAGCTTGGATTGCGAAACAAAGCTACCAATAAGCTGAAAGCTCAACTGTTAGTACGGTCATGTCTGCAACAGCTCAGCCTTTACAAGCATAGATTTATGACATCTTTTGACAGGTTACAGAACATGGTTAAAGCTTCAGTCAGTAAAGCTACTGAAGTGGCTACTACAGATCTGGAGGTGTTAGACATATTCTGTGGTGGGAGTCTGCATACAAGCAACACAGAGTTGTATAATTGTGGACCATGTTACAACCCTGAAGCTTTTAGAGAAGACGGAATATTGGATTTGGAGAAATTTCCAAGTACCGAAATTAACTATGTTGGAGACAAATGCGTTGCAACTTGGGAATGCTGTTTAGATCCACCTCTTTGTAAGCTTGATACTGCAGTAATATTAACCAAGTTACGCTCAATATATTCAAGCATTATCGATTGTTCTGCCAATGCCACTCGCAAATATATGAAACATATGGATGACTGTTCAAGTAGCAAATTAAGGGACAAATCTTTACAGGGTCATCCACTCGAGTGTTATTTATCTTCACCTCCATGTGCCTCAGAGTTGCTGTACCTATGCATTTTAGCACCACATTTCCCTGCTATCCGCCGTATTGTTATGACTATATATGAAGTGCGGAGGTATGACCGTAGAATAACTGAAATAGAATATGCTTTGCGGTATGGTCACTTGGATAAAATATTAGAAATTGTAAAGGAAGCCTGGACTATTCGAATGAGACTATATGATGTTTCAGCTGAGGTTTTAAATGAAAAGAGCATCTATGAAACTTACAATAAAGCTTTCTCAAAGTTTAATAAAAGGTGTGAAGATGTAGCCAAATATCCTTGCATTTCATGTGATAAGCTATGCTTTCTGAGAGAATGTTCACGTGTAGGTCATTTAAAGGTAGTTCCATCCAACAGACACTGGAAGGATCTTTTGGAATTCAATGAAACTAGGCCTGATTTCGACGACACTCTTCTGAATGATCATATATGTGACTATTGCATTGAATATTTTAGATCAGATAGACTGCCACCGCGATGTATTTTAAATGGATTGGATTTTGGTGGTACTGTCCCAGAAGAAATTAAACTTTTAAATACTTACGAGAGGGTACTTATACAGAGAGCAAAGTGTTTTCAAACTGTTACCAGGATGGGTACGGTTGCCAAGAGACATTTACCATCTACTCACAGGATTCGGAAGATCCGTGGTACTACATTCCATCTGCCATTGCCTTTGCAAGAAACATTGAAGAGATTGCCAGAACCACATCAACCTCTGGCAGATACTAGTGAATTATATATTCTACTGCGTAGCATCCCAACTAAGGCAAATGTAATATGGCAAGATTTGGTTGATGTTCACAAGGTATACCGTGCTTTGCAAAAGCTGAAAGAAATTAACCATCTCTATTTTGCAATTGTAATGCCGGGACAACCTCATGAACTTCAGTTGGAAATGCAAATTGAAGAATTTTCTGCTACATCTGAGGATGCTATGATCCAACAAATTGCTGAACATGAAGAGGCTGCTTTGTATGAGCAATACACCATTAATGCACTTCATGCACCCAGACAAAATGAGAAAGCCACTGCTCTTTATCAATTGCTTAAGGTTAATGAAGCTCCTCTTGACAGCCGCACCAAGTATTTGGATATGCTTTGTTTTCCAGATTTGTATCCACATGGCATAGGAGGCCAGACAAGTCACAGAGAAGTACCACTAAACCCGGCTGAGTATGTCAAATGTATTCTGATGTCCCGTGATTCACGATTTCGATTGAATCAACAGTTCATTTTTTATTTGTTACACCAAGCCACCTTGCGACAGATAGCTAGCGGGATATATCATAAGCTTAAAGTAACCCGTCCTAAAGAAAAGCTCACTGCTGCACGGTGTCTGCAGTTACTGTCCAGGGATGAATTGGAGGGAAACCTTACAACAATATTTTCACGACTACGTAACACTGAACAGTATTGGATCTGCCCTCGCAATGATTTAAATTGCATGATGTTTCATTACAGACCTGCTACTTGGTTCATCACTCTGAGCCCGGGTGAATGGCTTTGGGAAGACCTTGGTGCCTACTTGCGTGAGCTAAATCCTGAAATGAGTGATTCGACTATCAGTGAATTAGTGGTTGCATATCCAGTTTCCACATCTAGGTTTATCGACAACAAATTTAAAGCTGTACTGGAGTTTCTTTTGTTCCACAAAGTTCCTGTTGAGAAACGTCCCTTGGGTAATGTTATTCACTACTGTGTTAGACGTGAATACCAGGGAAGGGGACTTCAACATTTTCATCTACAATTGTGGATAGAAGGTGCTCCACTCATAGGTGAAAGAACAACAGACGAGGACGAGATATGTACATTCATTGCAAAATATGCTACTTGTCAAATCCCTGACCCAACATTGTGTCCTACACTCTATGAACGTGTCATGAGGTTTCAGCAACACAAGTGTAATGATTATTGTTTACGAAGTAAAAAAATAAAAACTGGCTTCAAGAAAGCATGTCGATTTGGCTTTCCAAGACCTCAGCGTGAAAAAATGCATCTCCGCAGTGTTGTGGAAGCTGTGGCAGGTAGGAAGTGTTTAAAGGCTAATTCCCGTCTGTATGATCTTCCTCGCAAAAGTAATGCAATAAGAATAAATGATTACAACCCTGCCATTTTGCTTGCCTGGGAAGGTAACATGGACATCCAGTACATTGGAGAGAATTCAGCTATTCTGAACTGGTATTGCACCAAGTACACAACCAAAGCAGAAAAAAGTCACTGTATACAGGTGTTTGATGACATTACCTCCACCAAATCACTAGCCAGTAGATTATGGAATGTTGCACTTAGGAGCCTTTCTCACAGAGAATGTGGAGCACTTGAAGCTGCTGACACACTCTTAGGAATCTCTCTGTTCAGCACTGATAAAAATACTACCATTCGATGGGTTGATGTTAACATGGTGCGCAGTAGAAAATTGAAAGATAGAGCAACAATTGAAGCTCTAGATGATGAATCCTCAGACATTTTCTTTCCTTCGTGGGTTGACAGCTATTATCCTAACAGGGCTGAAGAACTTGTAGGCATGCATCTGTATGATTTCTTGGCTTGGCAAGTCTGGGAGCGAAAAGAGCCAAGTAAAAACACTATGTACTATCCATTCATGGGTGGTTTCTTGAAAAAGAGGGACCGCCCATATCTGCTTAATCACTACAAATACAGTGTCAGTGAAGAACCAGAGAAATACTACTACTCATTATTGCTTCTTTTCAAACCATGGAGGGACTGTGAAAGTCTATTGGGTGGTTGTGAAACGTATGCTGAAGCATTTCATTCCTTCACAGCTGAATCTACAGATGCTGTAAATTACCACAATCACTTACAGCAATACCAAGGCAAAGACAAGACCATTAGGATGGAAATAGACAAGTGTCGTACTCAGATGGAGATTGAAGAACAAAATTCCAACAAAGAGGCACATGAAAATGATCCATTACTGCATGGGGTTTCAGAGGCTAAGGAAGCTATGGCAGATTTTGAAGCTGCTTTGATAGATCATGACGACACATGTTAATGCAATGATAGAAAATTTAAATGAAGATCAGTTGAGGGTATTTGACACAGTTAGAAACAGTGTGCACACCCAGTGCCTGACATCACAAGCTGACAATGCAGAGCCATTGCGAATGTTCATCAGTGGATGTGGTGGTACTGGCAAGAGTTATCTAATTAAGACAATCAAAGCATGGGTTTGCTCAGCAACTGACAAACATGTTGCAGTCACTACTCCAACAGGAATTGCTGCATTCAACATAAACGGCCTAACCATTCATCGGTTATTGCAGTTACCTGTGGAGCATGGCAAAACTCCACAGTATCGTCCACTATCAGATAACAGCCTCAAAATTGTTAGGCAACGCCTGCATAATTTGATATTGCTCATAATAGATGAGATCTCAATGGTTAGTCATGTTACTTTGCTATATATACATCTCCGATTGACTGAGATATTTCAAACAGAAGAAATGGAAAATGGTTGGTTCGGTTGCAAAAATATACTGGTGTTTGGTGATTTGTTACAGTTACCACCTGTATTTGAAAGTCCAGTGTACATTCCACTGACATCTACCATTGTTAACAAACACACTAGTTCTGTAGGAGGTGCTGATATCTGGAGCCGATTGTTCAGCTATGATGAACTTACTATCAACATGAAACAGAAGGAACACGGTGAATTTATTGAACTACTTGGTAGGGTTCGGTTAGGTGCACTTTCAGCGAGTGATATCAAAATATTGTCAAATTGTAAGATACCGCTTAGGAGTGACACAGTGAACGGACGCATGAAGGAAATCGTGTCCAAGCTTGCAGAGCTACCAGAGGACACAGTATGTCTATTGCCAACTAGACATATGTGTGAACAGATCAATGCAGAGGTGCTGAAGGGTCTTACTGGTAAACAGTATAGTATTGTTGCAGAAGACAGTGTAGACTGTTCAGCAACCCTTTTGCAGAAAGTTAAACAAAAACTAGCAAAATATTCAGAAGACTCCACTCACACTGCCGGTCTAGAGAATATGATTACTATAAAAGTAGGCTGTAAAGTTATGCTACGACGCAACATAGATGTCACTTTGGGATTGGTTAATGGAGCAATTGGAACGATTCGCAATGTTCAACGGTGCATTGATCATGCAAACAAGATGGATACTGTAACCATCATGTTCAGTAACAATCAAGAGCATCACTTGAAAAGGGTCACTACTAAGTTTGAGGTGTTTGACAAGGTATATGTCATTCGCTCTCAGTTTCCTATAACCACTGCATATGCCATAACAATACACAAGAGCCAAGGGCTCATACTCAACCATGTTTTAACAGACATCGGCAACACTATCTTCACCTGTGGTCAAGCTTATGTAGCTCTTTCAAGAGTTAAAAGTATTGAAGGCCTGCACCTAATCAACTTTGATCCTAGATCTATCAAGGCATTGGATTCAGCAATTTTAGAGTATAATCAGCTTAGAAAAGATTTCAGGTCTAACATGCAACCATTTGTTCTCCCTAAACGACGTCCCAAAGCAATTGATGATAGACAGTGGTGCACAATCAGGTCTGCATCTGCAGTACAACAACCTGTCAACCAACCAGCTCAAGATGTTACCTTCAAGGGCAAGGGATTTGTCAACTCTGATGGCGTCTCTAGTTACGCTAATTCAGTTATGCAATGCCTATTGTTGTCTCCTGCTGTATGTCAGGCTATGCAGCAGAGCACCAGTACAGCTATCAAGGACATGTGTGATGCATATACATCAACGGCTGAGTGTAATTTGGATTGTCTACAGCTCCGGCAAGAACTAGGAGCGCCTTTTGATAGACCACATACTCAAAGTCCTGTTGCATTTTTACAAGCACTAGTACACCATTCATCACACTTAAGCTCCGCACTTTAGCATACTGTGAGATTGCACATTCAGTGTACCCACTGTAACATTGCTAGTTTTACTGAAAACCAACAGCACATCATTCCACTATCCATTCCGACATCAGTGAAAAGCTTGAAATTGACCAAACTAATGCAAATGTACATGGATTGGACTCAGTCAGCAGATAAGTTCTGTGATGTTTGCGAGCATCCAGTGAAAGTGCGTACAGAAATTGTAAATGCCAAACATGTACTGATATTGCAGATGGATGTGTGGAGTAGCATTGATGATAATGCTATCAAGCGAAAGACAAACATCATATCCTTACCAGATAGTTCAATTACAATAGGTAGTAGTACATACAAACTCATGTCAGCTGTTAGCCTTTTGCCCAGCACTAGACCAAGCTGTCATTACTTCACCATACTGTCAACTAAAGGAAGAAAGTGGCTACATTTTCAGGATCTGGCTGCCTCTACTGCCCCTTGGCCTCGTGGAGGAAAAGATGTGCTAATACTATTTTATCACCTTAAAAATACTGTTGCATCCATGAAAACAACAGCAGCTAAGGACAGTAGCAGAAGAGAAGCTGGGCATTGCACTACAACATCACCACAAACCATTTTTGCTAAATCGCACAGAATGAAGACAACCACATCCGTATCAACCGAAGCTGCCACAACTACACCAACAACTATGACATACACAACAGCAAATTTCACAACTACAACTGGACCTACTACAGTATCTCCAACAGCAACCCCAACAGTGGGTACAGCAACAACTACAACCAACACTGCAGCTGAGTGTGGCACAACATCAGGAGGCACCAGTTTGACTTTTAACAAGTGTAAGGGGTTTACCAACAATGATGGTGTTTTGTGTTATGCAAACTCAATATTACAATGCTTATTGCAGCACAGGTCTGTCAGAAATGCATGTGTAATTAGTAGATATTCTGTGCTTCGTGATTTGACTCATAACTATGTTGATCCTACAAAGGTCGACCTTCTTACCAGCAGATCTGTTCGTAAACTGCTTCGAGCACCCTTTTCTGTTAATAGACAACAAGATGCAGCTGAATTTTTAGAAGCATTAGCCATGTTCTGTACACCTTTAAAAAACTGCTTACAGTATACCATTACAACATACCTACGATGTTCCAACTGCACATACACAAGCAGTAGACATGAAGCTAACACTATCTTGCCATTAGTGATACCAGCTGACTCAACCACAGTGAGATTACACGATTTATTGGCAAAATTAAGCGATTGGGAAACCATGCTGGGCTCACACTGCAATACATGCAATGCCGATGGAGCTGTTTTTCAGACACGTCAAGAACTGGTTGGAGCTAGTGAACTTATTGTTGTACAGCTTAAGTTGTACGTGATTGGAGTAGATGGAATACCACACAAACTAAGAGTTTCTATAGACGATTTCACCAGCAGTACTATAACTGTGCAAGGGCAGTGCTACAAAGTGCACAACATTGTTAGCCATCATGGCCCTAGTGCACTCTCAGGTCATTACACCTCCTATCACAAGCAGAATAGAGGATGGACATTGGTCAATGATTATCATTTAACAAGGGCATTAGAACCAGAAACCAACAGTGATGTTTATATTTTATTCTATGCCAAACAACCTCCAGGTCATCGCTGATTGCTTTTAGATGTTCATGTTCTTCATGCATGTTAAACTGGGTGAAGAAGATGATAGAATTCACTCACTGATCAGTACCACATTGTAGCTGCATGTATTGTCTTGATTATCTTGTATGTTTTTTTTATATAGGTAAATGATGATAACAACAACAACGGTGTTTATGAAATCAAAGTGTTTGTAAAGTTGATGATGATGATGATGATATGAAGAAGATGATGATGATTATGTTGATGATGATAAGGATGATGACGACGATGATGATGATTTTACGTGGTGGTGGAGGGGATGGTGGTGGTGGGGCCCGAAATCAGCAACCTCCACGGTGGTGGGCCCTGGACACAATGCTCGTTTAGCATTGTGACTAATAGCTGACTTACCATACGTAAATGACCACCCTCCTGAATGTGTCATAGAACCACAACAGTCAATATCCAATACCCCACTGAAGAAAATATTTTAATGGCAGGCATCTTCAGAGAAAGTTCAAGAAACTACACTTAATAATACTGTAACAATTCTTAGTTTTATATGAATTTATTAAAGTACAGCTATACATATATATAGTTAAAGAATTAAACCATATTAAAGGTTACACTAACATATGTGCAAGGAAGGTATGTATGCATAGCTACATAGTCTGCCACTCCAAACTCTCTTGCTAGGTAGCTAGCGAGCTACTTGTTTTGTATTGCTGTGTTTAACCATCTTTGCAGAGAAATTCTTGTATGTTGTCATAACTATATGCACAGCAACTGATTACTGGGTGTAATTGTATGTAATTAACATTTTCAGCTACTTGACTCACAAATATGTGACAGACCCTGTGAAAACCAATCATGTGAGCGCAAATTACACCTAGTTAGATATTCATGAATATCTTAGTTTTAAAGGAGTAGCTAATATCATTCTACAAATTTCAAAAGATACTGCATTGTGGTGAAAATTGTAGATTGCTACTATAAATAGAGCATAAGTATGATGAACGAATTAGGTGATTTTTGTGCAACTACATAGCTACGTTGTTGATTTTCACAGGGTCAGTCACATACGTGTTATAGCAACTGGCTAGCTATCGGTTTAGCAATGAATTCTCCCAATGTAGCTCCTATATACCACCTGTGCTGTATAATGGTCACAAGGAGTTGCTGTCTATAGAGAGGTAGAACCTGACGATATCAGATCATCAACCCTTCTGTATTGTGCTCACTGTGGCTTACACTACAATAAAAATTTGATATTCATCATATTAAAATTAGCTGTCACATCACATTCATGGGTAAATTATACATAATTGCTAATTAATGTAAACCAGTTTATAATTACTGAAAAAGCTGTAGCTACAACTAGCTTAACCCAACTATAGGTCGTTCAATTTACAGGTATATATAAATGTATAAGCCTGCGTCAAATAGCTATCTATGCCAGTATAATAAAGGCTAGCATATTGCTAGTATATTGGGTGAATTAAACGTTGAATAGAACAATCAAGGTAGAAATATTCTAATAGAGCATATCTAATCTGTAAGTATATAGAAATTCCTGAACTGAGCAAAAATTTACTCAGGCCTACCATTTAGTAATTTTCCAATCGTATCATGACTCACATTGCCAAAATTGATAGAGAAACATTGCTCACCACACATTCATAGCTGTAGCTATGAAATCAGTAAAGAAATTTAAAACTTTATACACAATTTAAAAGAATGATACACCCTCAAACAGTAATTTAATGCTCATGCATGGAAGCTGGCTAAATAGCT
Source organism: Nitrosopumilaceae archaeon (assembly GCA_965207375.1). GTDB lineage: Archaea > Thermoproteota > Nitrososphaeria > Nitrososphaerales > Nitrosopumilaceae > JAWVZS01. Next base: position 320,984 of record CBDBMG010000002.1, read on the forward strand.
ACAGCTAATAGTTGACCTGTTTTTTCTAAAAAAAGAAGTGAAATCTCAATCAAAAACACCCTGGGTGTAAAAAAAGGAGCGGCCAAGAACTAAAAAAAAGAAAAAAGGCCTGGATAAAAAAGAAGTGAAATCAAAATGGGCGGCCAAGGCCTGTGTAGTGTTACTGCTGATGGAAATAAAAATTTTAATAATCACAATTCAGGCCGCAAAACATTAGCAGATTGATATGTTAATGTTTTGCGGCCTGAATTGTGATTATTAAAATTTTTATTTCCATCAGCAGTAACACTACACAGGCCTTGGCCGCCCATTTTGATTTCACTTCTTTTTTATCCAGGCCTTTTTTCTTTTTTTTAGCTCTTGGCCGCTCCTTTTTTACACCCAGGGTGTTTTTGATTGAGATAATTAGTTACAGCGGCACGATGTTTTCACGTGTACTCGCGTGTATTTTATTACATCGTGAACTTCGAGATTATTATACTTGGACAAATACGTAGCTTTTGCTGTTTTTCGAGCGTTATTTGCTATCACACAGCTGCTTTGCCATGTAAGCGCATTGTTAACAAGCACCTGTAAACAAGCATAATTATTACGTAAGCGCCTGTAACATTTTGTGTGCCTACTAAAAGATTATTAAATGCTTAGCATGTATAAAAAGTAAACAAACTAGAATGATAAAAAATTAAAAATTTAAAAAGTAAGTAGGGATTGAATTTTGGATTCAATAGTGCTACAAAAAGTAAGGAAACAAGGAATAAGATTTTGGGACGAGAAAACATTCTATAATTTATAAAGTTTAGTCCCTACTTTTGGCTCACTTTATAGGTTTGCCAAAAGTAGGGATTAAACTTTTATAAATTATCTCATGCCGGAATGTTCTCTTGTCCCAAAATCTTATTCCTTGTTTCCTTACTTTTTGTAGCACTATTGAATCCAAAGTTCAATCCCTACTTACTTTTTAAATTTTTAATTTTTATCATTATATTTGGTAGCTAGGGATATACAAGTTACATGGTCAACATGTACATTAATAGTTGACCTGTACATGTGTTATATAATTATAGCGTGTACAATTGTTAACATAATAATACAACCACCATAATGTGTACATTAAAAGTAACATGGATTACATAATCCATGTACATAACTATACGTAACTATACATAGTTATAACAGTCAACATTATGTATAGGTAGACGATTAGTGCACGTATCATAAAATAACTCTGAATCATGAAATTCTGGAAATACAGAAGAAAGTTTACATCACAAAACTTAGACTACGAGCTAGTGGTACATCTATATCATAGTCAAGTGATGTAATCGTAGTGGAGCAGTGTGAGTTGTGTAAAATATGTTTATACTTACATCCATGTCCTTATGCCAAGTTACAAGCATATGATAACTACTTATATATAGATCTGCAACTATGCATGTACTACAAGAATCATGTGTGTGGTGACCATGCATGTGACTATTATTTACAGTGAGTGTATAATATGTATTAGATGATGTAACTAGGGGTGGGTGGTATCCATATAACGGTATTTAAAATAAAAATACTCCAGTGCAACTAAATATCTACGTACTAAATGGGCTCATGGCTTCATGCTAAACAACAACTAATATACTGGTGTGTTTGAATGCAATCCATAAACATATGTATTACAACATGGTACGTACATATTAGCTACAACATGTTATCAGTGAAAGCAAGAGTTCATAATATATGGAGGGAGATATTATGAACTCTTGGTAATAGCTATGTATATCAATGCAACTATTAGCTACTTTAAGTATTGTAAATTCTCAGTAATAAAATAGTAAAACCCAATAAGGTCTTTAATTAAAATATTTTGAAACATTTTCAGGAATTGCTAAATATATAAATAAAATATAATATAAAAATTTTATTTCACGGTATAATTATGGTATTTAAACAAGTGTGAAAGACATATTGTGATATAAATAGTTGGCATATTGCCCACCCTCAGATGTAACCATATGTAATATACTTGTATTACTCTAATAGAGTAGTCATTGCAATAAATGAATTAGTACTTAAACCTTACTATGCTTTCCATACTTAACCGTCCCATGTAGGTGTTGATATACATAGCTACGTACATTGCTATAATTATGCATTAGATATGTTCATGTAATTTATGGTATTATGTGGTAACTTCTAAATGCACATGCAATTGCAATTATGTTGATCTTGTAAGCATGTATGTGAATCCAATATGTTGACTATGCATGTATGTGCATCCACTATGTTGACCATGTACCTATGCAAGCACATTCACTATAACGCATGTATATCCACAATGTTGACCACGTACTTACAGCCATATACTCTCTATGTATGTACATCCACTATAATATATATAATTTAATTTTAACCATGTATACATTACTGTAACCACTGTATTTTTCACGGAACGTTATTTTCATGAATTTCACGAAAAAAGTAGTTTCATGAAAATATAATCGCTATTTCCTACTTTAAACTGCTTTTCCAAGATACGGATTCGTGAAAATAAAATTGTGAATACTGCTCAGGTAGGGGATTCATGAAATATTAGTACCGTAAAAATAACAGCGGTTACGGTATACTATATCGACCATGTAACCGCACCTTCCACTGTTTTGATCATGTAACTGTTTATTACGTGCAAGTACTATGGTGAATACATATACGACCATGCATTAAGGTGACAATCATGATGATTTGTATGCAATGCAATGTTACCATGGTAACTACAGTGGAACCTTGTTCATCCACACTCCAAAGATCTGGAACTATGTAACTATGGCATATACGTACCTATGTAAGTATGGCAACCATGCAACTGTGTGCACATAGTCATGTACTACGTACGTATGTAGACCAATATTTTCCAGTAGTTACTAATTACTTGAAGTGAGACATGTCACATGATTATATGCATGTAATGGATTTTCACTATGGTGACCATGTAACTAGTATATTATGTGACACTATCAGTATGGTCACCATGCACAAATGTGATTGTGTGGCCACATATCCTTAATGTAATAATCCATGTGATCGTCTTGTCATACCGTGTAACGGCTGCATTTACGATGGTCATGTGAATATAATGTGACGAGTCTGGTGATCATGAAGTATTACTTATGTACTACATATGCTCTTTTATTCATCACACAATTATTTCATTGAGTAGTCATCAAGGAGTTTCTTCTGAAAATTTCTACACAACATTTTGAGTTGTACAAAATTTGCAATTACATTTTCAAATGTCTCCAATGTCATAAAATATGTATTTCATGCATATTACTGCATGGTGAATACACTTTTTGATGTGCGTCTGTTAGCAACAATTAACTGATCACATAATATAATTGTTAACTATTGCAATTATGTAAGCATTAGTATAGTAATATATTAATAGCCATAAAATATAACATAATCTGAATTTGACCATTACATTTTATGTAATGATAAAAGTTACTGTACATGGTTAAGACTTTTCATCCTGCAAGACAAAAATAAGTGATTACACAAGCTTAAAAACAACAATAACTAGTAATACAACATATGTACCTACATACGTATGTACGTACATGCAGTGGATGGAGAACATAATCTACAGAAAGTTTGTGGGAGGCATGTCTTTTACCGAACACTATCAGTAATTCATGGACAATTACAAGTGTTATCCATTTGAGTGAAGAAACTCTCATAGGGGTCTGATATCTTGTATGGGGTCCTTTAGAAATGCAACATTTTGAAATCTGAGATCTGTAAAAAATTTCTGATATCACACTCGTTGCTATATAATTGACCTTGTGATGAACCCTGTGGTCAATGCTAGGCCTAGTGATATGTTTCTCAAGTGCATTACAGTGCCCTTTATTGCTTGTGGCAATAGTACAAAGTGATTGATTTTTGCTATTGACATTTTTCTTCCAAGGTATTTTCTCAATAGTCCCTCCACACAATATAACCGCAAATTTAACAATTTCATGAATAAAAGACAATACCAACCAGAAGTGATTTTCTGCATGGCGATTATAAAATTAATGCACTATTTACTGTGTCTGCAAATGCATTAAATACTTTATGAAATCGTTCTTGAATAGAAATTTTACTAAAGCCCTCCTCTAGGAAATATGTAATGTAATGGTTCAATGAATAATATCTCCAGAAGGCTTGACCCACTGGCCACCCCGGAAATATTTGCAAAACTACAGAAATTATACATAGGTTTTATAGATTTCAAATTTCCAAGAGTCTGTACGGGATTTCAGTGGAATTGGACTTCGCAAAGCCTCCATACCACTTTAGAAAAGGCCTCTACAAACACAACGCATACGTTAGTTTATACGAGGGTGTATTTTACCAGTCGAGAAGCTCACAGTTAGAAAACTACAGCGGTATATAGCTAGCTATTAATAACAGTAATCATAAGCACTTTAATTAGAGTTGAGTAAACACAAAACAGAGCTAGACTGCTAACCTTCCCTTTTCTTCTAACTACCCCGCTTTTTTAATACGTACGTCAGTACACTGCCAGAAATGCAGTCATCACCCACACGTGTTCTCACATGTTATATGCGACCGGATTTGGGAAAACGTGCATAGTTCACACATCCAATTTTTGTCATTCAAAGATTCATAAAATTGGGTAGGAACAGTATTCAGATTTCATATTTGCAGAAATGATAGAGGAATAGTAGCTCTATAAACCCTGCAAGTTTCAAGTCTATCTACGTATCATCCCAAACAGATTTTATGAAACTTTAAAGTTGAAAAATTGGATGTGTGAACTATGCACGTTTTCGCAAATCCGGTCACATATATGGAAAGCCATTGTGGACAAAAATTAAATTTTGTGTATGTATATACAAAATAGTTTCTTATTTTTATGTCGTGCTTTAAGTTTTGCTTTGCATTTGCTCCAATTGTTAGTTCAATTTTAATAGGTATTACAACTTCAACTTCCAATTTTATAGTAGCTACAATTTAATTTTTGACTTGCAATTTTATAGTCCAATTTTGAGTTGCAATTTTATAGTCCAATTTTGAGTTGCAATTTTATAGTCCAATTTTGAGTTGCAATTTTATAGTCCAATTTTGAGTTGCAATTTTATAGTTCAATTTTGAGTTGCAATTTTATAGTCCAATTTTGAGTTGCAATTTTATAGTCCAATTTTGAGTTGCAATTTTATAGTCCAATTTTGAGTTGCAATTTTATAGTCCAATTTTGAGTTGCAATTTTATAGTCCAATTTTGAGTTGCAATTTTATAGTCCAATTTTGAGTTGCAATTTTATAGTCCAATTTTGAGTTGCAATTTTATAGTCCAATTTTGAGTTGCAATTTTATAGTCCAATTTTGAGTTGCAATTTTATAGTCCAATTTTGAGTTGCAATTTTATAGTTCAATTTTGAGTTGCAATTTTATAGTTCAATTTTGAGTTGCAATTTTGAGTTACAATTTTGAGTTACAATTTTATAGTCCAATTTTGAGTTGCAATTTTTTCATTAGATAAATTGTCTTCGAAACAATTAACAGTTTCGTAAAAGGGAAGGGATAACCTTTGTTGTGCTGAATTTCTGGAGACGCAAACCTAGCAGAACCCGGTCTTATGGCAGGCTGGCTGGCCGGCAGACGAAATCCAGGTGATTTTCGATTTTTAAAAATTCATTATAGATCGAAATAATCGACATTTCAATTTGTTAAACAAATATAAGGCATTATTATAGCTGTGCCAGTACGTTTAAGTTGGTTTTTTTGGCTAAAGCGTATTGTAAGGAGGGTTTCTAGACATGTGAAAATTCCACATTCCATGCATTCCTTATCGATCCCTACTATTAAGTACTACCGTACTTAATGAAGTACTACCATACTTAATGATACATAGATGTGTTATTGTGTCATAATCAGTGAAGAGAGTATATTAGACCAACTGTAGTTAGTTTGCGGATCACCTAAGTAAAGCCCTCTTTACATTACACACACATAATAACTTACAACAACAATATTTACAAATCAAAACTAACAACACTAACAATTACAAAGTATATATACAAACACATCATGCATACAATAGTCAAAAAATAAAAAGAAAACGCGCAGGGCAGACCGGAATAGATCGGTATGAGTAAACTTTAGGATGTTGTATGGAATTGTATTTCACAAAAAAGGACTGTTAATAAAAAGAATAATGTTATGAATTAATTGTTGATGAAGCAGGCTGAATATTGTGGGGATGAACTTTGGATAAATGAAAATGATCAGAAAAGGAAAAAGAATTTCTATTGTGAAAAATATCGTGAACTTGATAAATAGAAAGATAAGTATGACGTTGGTGAATAGAAGGCCATTTCAGCTCTTTCAAACAATCATCCGAGGACTTACTCCAACAATATGAGGACAGATTCCATCTGCTACCAGCAGCCCACTGGCCAATGAGCACCTTGAAGTTGAATGCGCTCCAATGTGTTAATGTTTTTAGCTGCATGGAGAAACCAAACTGAACAGGCATACTCCATAATAGGGCACACAATACATTTATATGTAACGGACTTAACTATACCAGAACAATTGAATAAGCAATGGCGAAGAAAGTTAAGAGACCTTGAAGCCTTAGCAGTAACATACTTACAATGATCATTCCAATATAGATGGCAGTCAACAAAACTCCCAAATAGCATACTACAGGATTGCAGAAGATAAGTTTAGCATCCAAATAATATTTGGCCACAGGTGGAGTCCTCTTACGTATTAGATAACACAATGCTTTCACACTTATCAGGGTTAAGGCATAACAGCCATTATTTAGCCCACTGAACTACTAGCTCACTACCAGCAGCAAAACCATGATTTACCCATGCTGTATGACATGAAAATTCATGTAATATAAAACCTATGAAAATTTTAACATTTCATGGGTTGCATCCATGATATAATTGATATTCCTATGAATGAAATGACTTCATGAGTATATCATTGTATCATGAATTACCCATGAAATAAAACTTCATGGTACGAGTCATGGCATCATTTGATAATTCATGGCATTATAATAGATATTTCATTATACTCAAGTTGCTGGTAGTAACTTTTGACAGATCAAGTTGGAGCAAGTCAACATCAGCTGGGGATACTATTTGTTTGCTAGCAGGCTAGTAAAGTTCATACTTCTTCTTAGGCCAAAAGATTGACCAAGGATTTGACCTGATGCAAAAACTCCAAAACAGCAGGCCAGGTTTCTAAAACAGTGCCGTCATCCTAATAGCTATCACATGGAGGACAAATTCCATGAATTGAAAGGAATCTGACCAAAGAAATCAGTCAGCACATGGAAAAACAAAAAGGGCCCTAAAAATTCATACACCTGCATGGGAAAGAACTTGCCTCTTCCCAAATCAAAGTTTTACAGGTTTATTTAAACAGTTCTAGGAAGCAAGCTCTCACTCTTTCTGGAAAGACAGAACAAGCATAGAGCAGGATCAGTGCCATGTTACTAGAGGCAGCAGCAAGCAGCTTCTAGTTCACCTTTACTTTGACCCCAACTTAGCTGTAGAGGATCAAAAGATCAGGAAGTTGAGATCTTAAAAAGAATAGCAAATTCTATTAGTTAAGGGATAAAGGACTTTTCTGACAGCAATAGTTTTTCTGTTTTAAGAGGCTCCAGCAAGCCAAGGGGATAACCAAGGGTTGAGTTTTCCAAAGAGTGATAAATTAATTCATATGATCAAACGTTGTAAACAATCCTGTGCAGCAGGGGCAGAGTGAACACAGATTGCAAAATAAAGATGTTGTACTCAGAGATCTCTGGACTCAGGGGCGTAAGAAGGCATTCAAACCTGGGGGGCCACAGAGGCTTAACAGGATTGATTTGTATGGCTAGAAACTAATTCCTATGGAGAAGTTATAAATAGTGGGGGCCATGGCCCCCGTGGCCCCCCGATTGGCACGCCTATGCCTGGACTAGGCCAATAACGAAACGCACTTAACTATGGGGCGCTGTTTGAGTCATAAAGCTATAAACATATAAGAGAAAATATATTTTAAAAATTATAGCTTCCAATTCTATTTTGCAGATGTGAGCAGTGTCTTCTCCTATTTAACTACTAAATCGGACAACCTATTTAGCTACTAAATCGGATGTCCGATTTAGTTGCTATATAGGACATTCGATTTAGCAATTAAATAGGACATCGACGTCGGATTTAGCAACTAAATAGGATGTCGGATTTAGCAACTACATAGGACGTAGGATTTAGCAACTAAATAGGACGTCCGATTTAGTAGCTAACTGAATAGGAGAAGACACTGCTCACATCTGCAAAAAAGAATTGGAAGCTATAATTTTTAAAATATATTTTCTCTTATATGTTTATAACTTTATGACTCAAACAGTGCCCCATACTTAACATCATCTTGATTGTCCACAGTTAAAGAACTGGCTTAATTAAAATGGAGAAGAAAAACAATTAGCTAACATGGTTATATAATAGAATTATCCACTTATCATTTTACATCGGATCCTATAATGTATCAGCATCATACACTGTCCTTTTGTTTGTAAAACATTTCTTAGTTTGGTATAAATGCCAAGTTTCTTCATTCTTCCTCAGACTACCGGTTGAGACAATTCTTTGGCTACCTTAAGACCAAAACTCTTCATATAAACCAGTTGCTGTAACTATGTAACTAATAAAGTTGACCTGGTTTTCTAAAAAAAGAAGTGAAAAGGAGAGTCCAAGAACTAAAAAAAGAAAAAAAGCCTGGAATAAAAGATGGCAAAATCAAAATGGGCGGCCAAGGCCTGTGTAGTGTTACTGCTGATGGAAGTAAGGCCGCAAAACATTAACATATCAAGATCAAGACTCACGGTAGTGAGTCGCGAGGCCAAGAAGAAGCAGCCGTACGCGACGAACGAGTGAGTTATTTACACGTAGCACTGCTGTGAAACTTGTTGGCGCTCTAAATAAGCCGCCATTAAAGCTATCGCTTAGTTATCTAGGACTCAGCACGTTATAACTATATGGAATCAGTAACCAAACAATGGAGGAACTAGGCGCCACCAATCATAAGTACCAGCCATTGCGAGTTTAATGGCACCCGTTCGTGCGCCCACGCTCAAAAAACCAACCCCTGACACCTATTCACTCGTTTACTAAACAAATAGTACCTTCAATGTATGAAGAATCGTTGACCTGAAGTCGTTTGATATCCATGGCACGAGTTTTCCGCACGCGCCTTATAAACTCTTCCTTCCATCAAAAATATTTTAGGCGCCCGTCGTTTTTTTCTTAATTCTTCACCTGCTTCGCATTTTGGTTAGCAGGTAATACGTACGAGTTATTAAAAATTATTTCAGGTATTACCTGCGTACCATGGTACGTATTTTATTGAAAGCGCAGCTCATATTTAGGATGTGAAGATAAATCGAGACACTACGGCTTGTATTTCAAACCCTGGTGAGGCTGAGTTTTTGAATTTTTAATAAAACATTTTGTGTAACAAAACACTACAGTATGATGACAATTACATCCAAATATAATATAGCCAGAAAACAGTCATTCTGGTCCGACACGGCTTTCTGAACAAGCCAGATCAATTGCCGGATCATTCAAATTGTGCCTGTGATGGCTTGATCTTGACCCCCTCAAACACATCACTGCTGAACGAAGCAAAGAAAAGCACAGCTTGATTCTAATCCAATGTAGCACCTGACTGTAAGGATGACCCCTCTTCTCCGAAATCAAAGTAGCAATGCGTTTATAAACAACCCTGGCTGTAGGGCCCATTCCACCTGATGAGGAAAAAATCAATGGAGAAAAGGTTCCTCTCTCAACCTCCCGAATCCGTTCATCATATGTCCTTCTCTTATCTAGGGTCCGCAATGTGAAAAATCGACCTTCAAGGATTAACTAGCAAACATCCTCCCAATGTTAGGCTAGGTGCCAAATAGAAAAGGCCAGATTGGCGCCAATTTCTATTAACTCCTTGTAGTAGAAACTTGCAGAAATATCTGCAAATCGAGTGATAAAGCGTAGCGAATTTTCCAAAACCATTGCAACTGTCGCGATACTTGTTCTCAACCTTCATTAGTAAGTTTACCCTGTTCTTAAGACATTTGTGGTAGCATTGTGATGGTTAATTTCCAGCGATCGCACAATCCCGACGAAAAATTGGAATTTTTTTTTACATTTTCACCTCTGGATCACAAAGTATTGAAACCTTACTAGCTCAAACATGATTGGTAACAGTTAAACTTTTACGACAGACAATATTATTAAATTTGAAGATTGTTTGCCATCTGGGCAAACGCGATTCTACCAAAAACTCCACCAAAATCCATAATTTTGGGTGCCTAACTCCCTTTATCATGAACTATTACACTGTAAATTAGGTAGAAAGCCGTAGAAAGCTATATAACACAGCTACATACATATAGTCTTTCAGGCGTAGCTACACCGGTTGCCAACTTCAGTATGCTCACCGAGGCTGCATTTAAAAATTATGGTGATGCAAGCATTTATCTAGGATAGTCATAATGGATCATTAAACTCCACGTCCATTACACTGCACATACGTAAATACTAAAAATAGTACTCAACAATTTTAGACGGCGTCTCAGTGAAAATTTAATATCACAATCATTTATTTTTGTCACAGTGTCGCACTGATAATTTATATTGAGACTTTCGAACCACAGTTCTTATTATATCTTCAGGTAAGCTGACAGAAATATAACACTACAAATAAAACCACACTCGAAACATATACTCAGTTACGTTTGCGTGCATTATTTAGAATTGATGGCATACGTAGCAGAAGTCTTTCGTTTTTGGAGATCTTAAATGTTAGGTAAGTATGTATAATATTGTCAATATAAATCTGTTGGCTTAGCTAGTCTTTCACGGCGAGACCTTTCCATCCGGCGCTTATTGCCGGATTCCAGTAGAGCTGCCGGATAGATACCGCGCTATAACCTCCCTTCCTGGCAGTGGTGCTTTAGTTTCCACTGAGAGTACTACCCAAGGTGACCCTCTAGCTATGGCCATGTATGCTTTAGCTGTTTGTTCATCCTGCTGTATCTCAAGTGTGATATGCTGATGATGCTACTGGTGTGGGTTAGTGTTCTTCCTTAAGGAAATGGTGGGATACACTTTCACAGCTTGGACCTTCATTTGGATATCATCCTAATGCTTCCAAGACCTACCTGGTGGTGAAGGACATACGTTGTTGCTGCTAAGTGTGCCTTTAGTACTTTTACTGGTACCTGCTTTGCTGTTACAACTGATGGGCAGAGGCGCCTACGTAGTTACAGCAATTGGCCCAAGAGAGGAGACCTTTCCTTATGCAACCATTAATACTTCAGATAATGCTTATTTAGATGTTAAGGCCAGAGGCTTCTGATGTAGGGGTCAGAATGCTTATTTTGATGTAAGGGTATTTTATCCTAATGCCTCCAGTTACCACTTGCTCAGTCTCACTTCTGCCTACAAGTACCACAAGGATGCCAAGAAATGTGAATATGGTGAACGCATTAGAGAGGTTGAACATGAAGTCTTTACTCCATTGGTATGTATACTTTCACTGGTGGTATGGGTCGGGAGGCCACTGTCTTTTACAAGAGACTTGCTGATTTACTTAATTGCCACTCACTGGGGACAACCATACAGCTCGACAATTCACTGGGAATAATGCCGCTTGTTTTTCGTCTTGCTTTAATCAGCCATCTTGTGCATATGTGGAAGCAGGTCTTCTGTGCACTATCCTGTCCAGGGGCCACTGGACTTGTCAGTGGTTGTTGAGAGCCGGCTCACTGACTTATATGATATGTATTTTAATTAGCTAGCTAGCTAGCTAAGCTACAACTTTTGTATTTACTTCTTATTTTTGCTCCCCCTGCAGAATGGTGATTTGAGAATTATTTAATTGGCTGGATCACATGTGATGACATTATATTTTTAATGATCACATTTGTATACCTAATTGGTCTGATGTGAACCTCCCTGTGAAAAGGGTCTGGCCACGCGAGGTTAGGCTTTAGCTATATAGTGCAGAGTTGTATTTTGGGGCACTGTTGACTCGGGCAGTTTAACTGCATTGTAGATCAGGGTGCATGGGACTAAAATGCCGTAACTGGCTAAGAAAGACTGAGTCAATATAGCTAGCTATAGTTATACGTAGCTAGGATAATGGGATGATTTGATTTCAGAATACAATGATAAAACTAAAAAGTGTCATGGTTATGTGGTCAAGACTGCTAATTATTGTTATAATTTAGATGCTTATTTTGTAATTAGCTATCCACCAGTGATAGTGCATATTTGACAATCCATGCACAATGTGTGCAGATACGAAACTAAAATAAATTTTTGAAATGATTTCTAGTAAATAGTCAAGATGGTAATTAAATTAGTGAATGAATTGAAGTCCAGGGCACAAGCATTTTATATTACTATGTTTTGTAAACTTTACAGAACTCAAAATTTGATTTGTGAATTACTGCTGCTACATAGTTAACCAAGTCCAATTGTTTTTGACCATTTCATGAAGCTAATGGCATGAAATAACCATGTATAGCTAGCTAGCATGTATGTAGGTCTATGTTGTCATTGTTTAATTTGTTAAGTAGCTATTAGCCATGTACTTGAATCAAGTTATGGCTACATCAAAGAAATGTGCATCAAAGCATAGCTATATAGTTTATCTTAGCTATATATAGTATGCATACGTACATATATGTAGCTATTTTCCTTAATTGCTAAATTTGTAACTCGTTAGCTGGATGGCTGCATGGTGAATCTTATGTATTCTAGTAAAACTTAAGTAGGTGCATAGCTAGCTACTGGTATGTATATCAGTGCTTGAAATATGGATTAGAAATTGGTTGGCCATTTATTGAAAGTAGGAACATATCATTGGATTCCCCATTGGAAATGTACAGTAAATTTGTCCTAGCATATCAGTTTTGGTTGGTCAAATCCTGAACTTGGTTGGAAAATGGCCGATGGCTGACTGCTATTTCAAGCTCTGTATATATATATTAGTTAAGTTTGGTTATCCTTATTTTTACTGCATGCTTATATGTAGGTTTGATAATAAAATAGCTATGACTAGCTATGGCTATACGATGGAGCAATTTGATGATGATTGATAATAATAATAATAATAATGTAAAAAACAAAAAACTGAAGTAGCTACATCTACAATCCAGTTAGTTATTATTCAGATGACAATCAAATCAAAGCAATTCCATGATAGGCTGGACAAGGTCATCTTTATCTAAAGATTAATTATAACCGCTACTTTATTAATTAAAAGAGAGTTGGGCTAGTCTACTGTTTTGAAATCTCCATCTGCTATGTCCTGATATAAATTGAAGTGACAGTGTTCTGTTTCACCATCATAAACAAGTTCATGTGTTTTTACATTGGAATTATAACTTAACACTACACCCCTGAACCACTGATCTTCTCCAGAGTCTAATTTAAATCTATGGAGAACTTCTTTTCCTACTAAAGCAAAAGGATCACTGATGGCTGATATTGATTTGTTGGTATCTTCAGACGATGGTGGATGGTCTTTAAGGAAATCTGTTAAATTTTGAATTATATCTGCAAGCGGTCTCTGCTTGCCTTTGTGAGATAATGTAATTTTGCTTTAGAAACTTTTTTCTGATGTTAATTTGCATCCGTAAGAGAGCATATTTTTCTTTCTTTCTTTTAGAAGCTGTGGCATTCATGCACACGTCAATCTCTTTGAGGGCTTCCTTTAACTCTGTTGGAGTTTTGATGAGATGTTGGTGTGAAAGATATTCTTTTTCTTTGGCTTCTTTCTCCCTCATTGCAGTTCTTCTTAGGTAACATTGCTTCATGACCTTTTGTCTCTGTTCTCTTCTTTTTGTTTCTTCTGTGTAACACTGCTTTAGAACAGTTTGTTTATTTTTGATAGCCAATTGAGTGATGGTTTGCTTTGAGTGTGGTGAGAGCGCTTGATACCATTTCATTGTTTTGTTTTTCTTCACTTGAGTCAAAGTTGATCTTGTTATTTGATGCATGTTAGGAATCGCAGTTGTCAGATAGTCATTCAAGCCTAAGATTGATTCACATACATCATTATTTGGTTTAAGGCTTTTCAAAATAGTTTCTATTGCAGAATCTGGATTCCAGTACTTTCCGCCAGGCAGGTGTGCTTTAGCATAATCAGCTAGCTTTTCCTCCATTTTTTTAGCACCACTTGCAAGGAGTGGACAAAGCAAACTTTCATTCCATTCATCTGGCTCAAACAGATGTGTATAAATTGGTTCATTCCTCTTCGTATCCGGTGATTTAAATTTTCATCTAAACTATAAAGCCGTTCTTCAGATAGAAACACCTTGCAGCTTTTGTTTAATGCTATCTTAGGATCCTTTTGTATTGCCTGAAGAAAATGCTGTAGTTCTAAATAATGCTGCTTCATATCATATACTGACTTATTTAACTTGTTAGATTTTGCCAGCATTACAATGTCTGCATAAACAAAATAGAACATAAGGGCATCAGCTTTCAGACGTGACAGTTCACCAGTAGTTTGTAATTTACTATATAACGTCTGCTCCAAGTTATTTCCTTTGTCTTTTCCAGTGTATTCAAGAAATTCTAAGGCTGCTTTGGTAAGAAAGAATATTTTGCATGCATTGGATGCTGATATAAAATATCTACTACCAACTTGCCTATCCAACACCACATTTGAGCATAGCTGATAATAGTTAGTTGTTTGTTCTTCATTTTTTATTGCTAAAAAATCTGGAAATGCCAGACCACCACAGCCATACTCGGGTGTGCCATATCTTCCAAATAATTTGCAAAATTCATGGATCAGGGTGTCTGTTAGATCATATTCCCTATGTGCATGTAACTCTAAAGTACTGTGATCTTTAGTACCCTCCAGAAATGCCTTTCGGAGATTACTGCCAAGATGCATTGCACAAAGATTCTCAACAAGCTCTACAGCCTCAGAGTTAGCTATACCTAAGTTAATTTGATCCTTTTTACGGCGTTCTTCTACTAATCGATTGAACCTCTTTTGTGCTGATGCAGAATCAGATGTCATTGAATTGAGCAGGGTCCAATTAATTTTTTCTGGGCTCTCTAACTTTAAGTCATATGCTATGTTGCGCAATTTCTCTAATTCAGTCTCTACCAATTCAACCATGCTATCAGCTGAACCATCAGGCACTTCATTAAGACATAACACCATTCCATTGACAGAAACTGCACCTATTTTCTTTTGACATTTTGTTGTTCCATCTGAGTTCAGATGAAGGGATTTGCCTTCAGAAATAGAGTAAGCTTTTTGAGCCATGCAAATTGTGTTCATCTCTTCTCTCCTCATATAACCTGCACATTTTTCCCGAGGTAGCTTTAGATCATTGGTATTCATTGTGGGAAAGAAGCAATTCAATACAGATTTGATAATACTTTCAATTTTTGCTGGTGGTATTTGATCTGCAAGCAGTTTATAATATAATTCTCGTACAGCCTGATTGTATACTGTACCATTTTTTGTGTCTATAACATTGTCGAATGTTGTCAATTGAGTATTGCTCATACTCGTACCTACCATTGCAAGTTTTTTTGATTTCAAAGTTATGACTTCTTGCAAAAGTTCAGCATTTCCATTAATTAGAAGCTCCTCTGTATGCAGCATATCAGAAATTGTGGATCGATGCATTTCATTAATATGGTGTATTTTTTGATATGCTCTGTCTCTTTCTCTTTGTAGAACATTTTTTTCATGAGAAATTTTCTTTAAATTCTCTTGTATGCAAATTAATTCTGTTTTAATGCTCTCAACTTCTGTATTAGTATCACAATCATGATCTTGTATTTGATCTTCATACACATCTTGTTGCTCAGTGTGTGAATGTGCAGTAATAGCATAGGGCATGAGTGCTGTGTTAGGCCTGTCTGAAGCCACCACTTTTTCAATAAACAAATATGTATTGTTTGGAGTACTTCCTCTTTCTTGTAACTGCTTGTCAATACTAATGTAAAATCTCCCAAGAGAAGCTTTGGTTGCTGAACGCGTTTGTTCCCATTCCTTCAAAAATGGATGTAACTTTCTGTAAAATTCCAAATTTGGAATTCCATGCAGTGACCATCTGCTAGGTATATCTCCATCAAAATTAGCTGCAGATTGCTGGGAACATAGAAATGTTTCACTTAAAATTTCTGATGTGAGACCATAGTGGTGTAGTTCTTCAGGAAACGACACGCACTCTGTGAATCAATGCATGTGTATGTTATATGTAATTCATGTTTAGTGCGCTACTTGCATGCATGTACTAACGAAACTAAGTGCATATATATTAGCTATATGCGTGCACATGCAATAGGCTCATTATAACAGCATCACTGAAGATTACATTATACATAATTAAAAGTGTTAAAAATTGCTAGCTATAAAGCTATATGTTCACTATCAGTTACATTTTGAGTGACAATTGCATACATATAGCTATGTATATATACAGTGCTATAAATAGGTATACCATAGCATATATAGCTAGCTAGCTACATAGCTATATAGTTAGTAATATTCAGCAAGCAGCTATATATTTGTTTAACGCCTATGCATCATAGCTAACTAGTTAACTGTTGTTATAGATACGTAGCTAAATAGCTAGCTACATAGCTATATTATTTGGATAGTTACCTTGACATTTGATGGTAATATTTCTGATTCTGGGCTTTCACTCTCTCTTCAAGTATGATTTCTGTGCTGATCCTTTTATTTTCTTATTCTTGATAGGGGCAGCAATTCACCTTGCTGTTTCTAAAAATCTACTAGGCCTTCCAATATAGATTAGTGGATAGCGTTGCTTGAATTGTTCATACACAAATTCTGCAGTAGACACTGTGTTGTCTGTTACTCTATCTGCCTTATTCAGTATCTCTATAATCTCTTGATACGTACAACTCATAGCAGCCGGCAACGATCTCGTTCTATTACATAATGATGTAGCTATATAGCTATTTAACTGGCTTGTATAGCTATAGTGTAACTATATATCTCTATATGCATGTATATAAATTATTGTTGCTAACTGTAATGTTATTTTGTTAAGGTAATAAGCTTATGTTGTGTACTTAATACATAAGTAATAAGTGGGATATTATAATTATTAAAGCTTTAAAAATAAAAGGGTTGGGGTGGTATTTAGCTATATTAAAAAAGATTTTAGGAACAATAGGTAAATTTTAGATAATAACTACGTAGGTAGAATTATAAGCATAATACGTATGCGCAGCCTTAGCTACCATGTGCATATAATTATGTACATACTTCTATGTATATCATGTATGACATACCTACATAATTATTGCAATGACGTGTACAACAATGTTCTTGTTGTGTATGTAGGTATGCACCAAAAATGTGACAAAAACTCGGCTGCTGTGGCTGTGGGATTTACCCTATTTTCTGTAACATTTTAAGTCTCAGTTTTTGTTATCAGTCAAGGAGAGATCTCTTCAAGTGAGGGGACAACTCAGGGTGATCTCCTTGCAATGTCAATGCCGGTAGCTATATGCATGCACTTGCTGCATGTCAGTGGTGTCTCTAATAAGACGGTTAATAAGCTCTACCATTCCTGCTGGCTTCTCAGGTATGGTTTGCTGACGATGCCACTGCAGTTGGATCTGCTTCTGCACTGTTGGAATGGTGGCACCATCTTGTTTCTATTGGCCCTACCTTTGGGTACAATTTCCCAATTCATCAAAGACTTTCCTGCATGCATGCCGGATTGTCACTGAAACCATGCAGAGCCAGCACCTTTCACAAGCTGAACTATATATACTTTTTGCTAACACTGATATAACCGGCTGTTACAGTACAGGGCCAATGGCATCTTGGTGCAGCTCTTGGTTCACGCTCTCTTGCTGAATAGTATGTTTCAAATAAAGTGACTCAGACTGGATTGGCGAGATATCAAGGCTGTCCAAGATTGCAAAATCCTGTCCATGCACATGCTAGCTACCTAGTTACTGTGCTCTTACTCATGGCATAATTGCATAATCATTGGACATATAGCTATGTCCTGAGGATATATGTCCTGAGGATATAGTGTCCTGAGGATATAGCTTCACTACTAACACCACTTGAGGATGCTATTCATTTGCATGCTCTTCCCTGTTGTCTTGGTGGGATGGGAATTAACTATTCCAACTGACATTGCTGATTCTCAATTTGATGCATCTGTTAGGGTTAGCTACAACCTCCCTGAAAAGCTTAAGTATGCATCAGTCATTGGCAGCTCCTCCACTGCCGGATGTCCGGCTCTATCAAAGCTGGCATTCATAACATCGTGCTGCCAACAAGGCTAAGGCTCATTCAAGATGTTTATGTAAACCTATCCCAGCCTCTTAGGGCCATGGATTTAAATAGTGAGAAAGGCTCCTCTTCATGGTTGACAGTTCTCCCATTTTGTGACCATCAGGGTTTCCATCTGACTAATTCTGGGATGCAATACATTATGGCTGGACATTGCCTTACACCCCTGGTCATTGTGTGCATGTGGTGTTTCCTTCTCCAGCTCCTGATTATGCTATGGCTTGTTGCCATGGGGACTAGCTCTATCTCCTGAACTCTATCATCATACTCCCTTTTCTTCATCATCTCATGACATCTATATACACAGCAGAGATACCTGGAGTTACGGTATAGCTTTGTGCATTAGGGTGAAAAAACCCTTACATCAAAAAGGCACTCTGCCTGCGACCCCAGAAACCGTGAACATGCATGTATCCACACGAGCATCATCATTCTTGCTTCAGCTGGTTAGCAGTGGCTGAAACAATAATCTCTCCTGCATGTGCATGTGAGTGGTTGTACTGAAGGTTCAATAATAACATCTTGACATACACATCCAAGCCATTCAGCTCAGTGTGACTGAGATCTCAAGTTTATTATGACACACAAAATGGAGCCCGCTCATTTACTCCCCTGCTATACTGGTAGTGAAGCGGCTTTTTTCATTGGCTGGCAGATCTCCTAGCCATGCAGTAAGCATTGTTGGACATAGGTATATATAGCTACCACCTTGTCTTGGGTTCAATGTGTACTTGCTTTTCTCCATTATGTGTATTCGGGGCAGCAGATCCATCTCCTTCAGGTGCTTCAGCTGAGATGAGCCTGGCCATGAGTCCCACTGCTGTGTAAAAGTTATTATAACTGGTTGTTATAGCAAAATAAACTGACCATAAAAATTTTATGAGAAATTAAAACTTGTATTATAGACTACCTTGGTTACTAACTTACTATGTCCTTAGTTACTTGTCTTACTGGTTGAAACCAATAACAAATAGGTACTGGAGTACCATACAATACTTGTATATGCACTGTAGAGGCTTGTAGGAAAGGGAACTATGAAGGAGGATATATATTATATTATATTGTATACATACCACTTCCTACTATTAAGTGCTATAATACTTAATGATATACACACACATATACGTACGTACTAAGGCTCAAACAAATAGTTGAATATTCGGCTTAATATTCGTTTTACCATTATTCGTATTCAAAAATAGTTGACCAAATATTCGTTTACTGTTTATAGTGAGAACTGATTTTTGGGTACTTTGGTTTAAATGGATAGCACACTGTTAGTGTACATAATAATCAATGTTTAACGTCAAGATTTCAGAGTAATTTGCCTTCACTATAGACACTATGAGTGAGATAGGAGTCATAAATTGACTGAAAGTAGTATCATTTTACCACTTTTATATGTAAAAGAATATTCGGACTACTTGAAAATTAAAGAATATTTGAATATCAAAATATACTATTCGTTTGAGCCCTAGTATGTATGTATGTACATACATACATACATACAGTATATATATATATATATATATATATATATATATATATATATATATATATATATATATATATATATATATATATATATATATATATATATATAATATATCCTTCAGAATGGTTCCTTAATTCTTCAGAATCCTTTATAGTGATGTGTTGCACTAGTGTAACTTGTTTAGTTCCACTAGACTTCTACAATTAGTACTTTGTAGTAGACAGAAGTGGGAAGGCATATTTTTTACCTGAGATAGTAACATGGTATCCTCAATCTGACAGGGATTATGATGACAACTCAAGTAAAGTGGTCACACTTCAAGGATGTCAGAAAGGATTCTGTCTTTGTATCAATAAGGATGTTAAATTTCCTAAAAATTATATTAATTGGTAAAATTTAGTGGTTTAATGTAGTGCCAGCTACCCATGCATTAACAGAAAGAATATTGACTGCTAATGATATGCTGTCAAGTCCCCGTATATATCAATTTTTCTGGATTTGCCATAACTCGAAAGGACCTTCACCTGTACATATAATATTTCATAGGAAATGTATCACACAGCGGCCTGATTTCCGGTAATCTAACTGGTCGATGTTTAGCCATATGCTAAAAGTTGATTGCAATTGACATGGTTGACTAGTTGTGCAATGAAGTTCAATATTGTATCATCAGTTTTATGTATTTGTAGTGACTAAACTATACACATTCATTATACACTTTCGTTGTCTGATTACAATATTACAACACTAATATATAACACTACAAATTATATGTGTAAGTTGTGCAGGAAGAGTGACGTGTTAATCATGTGGCTGTGGTGATATACTTATATGTATCCTTACACCTTGTTTGTAGTTATGCAGTATCTCATTGGACAACATTAACTCCATGGCTTACATCAACCCTGATGTCAGTTAAGCACTCCTTTGAAATATAGCAACCTTACAGCTTACCACAATGAAATAACCATTGCATGTCCATAAGTCACAGAACTGTATAGCAACAATGCAGTGCCATGTACTGCCAGTAATTTTTCAAAGAATTCTTATCCATGCATGGTAGCTATTCACATGCTCCCTACTACGTGTGTACATGTATAACTACAGCTTGACTAACAGATGCAGGGAGGTACGACTTTTCCTCTTCTGAGAAATAAAATTGATGTTCAAGAATGTGCTGTTTAAGATTGGAGAGCTCTTTTCCCAGGAGCTATGTGGCTATAGTTGTACATGACATGAATATACTTCATGCACCTTTCCCATTGTTTGTTGGTAGCGGCTTATGGTTAACAATCTTGCCATCATTTTCCTGGCATTTGACTAACCAAACCAAACTTTGACCAGACCAATCTCTCCAGTTACATTATCACTGAGGAAGCCAATAATATGCATATGTCGACAATAGGAAAACAATTGTCTGACTGATTGTCAATTGTAACCAGTGCAGTTCACAACTTGTTAGAAAGAGCTAATACCCATGTCATATACGTGGGAAGCTCTATCTATTACTTGGTGGGTGTTCTTTAACGGGTATCATATGGAACAGTTTGGTAAGATTGTGATGCATATGCTAATCGGTGAACTGGCCGCATATTTAGTGTACATGCATGCACGTTTGCTACACTGTCACATTACATGGCTAACTAAATGATTAAGTAGTTAATATGTTATTGTAGGACAAGTAGGCATCCCGTCCCACGTTAAGATACTCATCACATAATTATTTATAATGATGGCCGGACAATGCATTTGAAATCATTACCAGTTTAACTGCGGTACGTAACATCCTGGAATTTGTCAACACAAACACATTCCTTTGCTGTAAACGTATGCGTAGTTACTTTCTATTTACTGATGCAATGTTAATGTCGGCTAGACAATTCAGCTGTAGCCCCGCTATCTATAAACTAAGTAACCTATAATATATAGCTATATATAGCTACATGCAGTCCTGACCATGTTATTGACAGAACTTATTCTTATACAGAAAGTGGTTATGCATATACATGTAGAGTGATTGATCGATTACTGACAGATTCTTTACCCGGACGGCTGTAGCAAGCAACCAAGAAAACATACAACCTTGATTTTTGCACCATAGACACTTCTAACCTAGTCAAACTTTGAGTGAAAAAATCAAGCTTATAGCGTGATGCACTTCGTGACAGCGATCGAAAACATGTGTCCGAAAAGACAATCGATAACCGGACAAAAATATCTATTTTACGGACACAAGCTTGTAAAGCACCTAAACAGTAACGGAATTCTGTGAAATTCTGCATTATAGTACATGCACTTATGATTAACTCTGATACAAAATTTCAAATATTTATCGCTTGTCTTTCACCAGCTACAGTCAATTAAACTTCGAAGGTATGAGAAAATCTATATCCGGACACCTTTTTAGTTTTATATATATTTATGGGATTTCAAGTGGTTATCTAGTATCCTATTGGGTCTATAGAACAGCTCCTTGGCTGTTCTATTTGGTCGGTGTTGTTTATATTATTTTCGAACACTTAACACGTTTCGCAGTGGAGTAGGCTGCACTGCGAAAACACTCGGCAAAAATAAAACACTTAACACGTTTCGCAGTGGAGTAGGCTGCACTGCGAAAACACTCGGCAAAAATAAAAGTGCTCGAAAATAATATAAACAACACCAACCAAAGAGAACAGCCAAGGAGCTGTTCTATAGGCCAAATAGGATACTAGATAACCACTTGAAATCCCATAAATATATATAAAACTAAAAAGGTGTCCGGATATAGATTTTCTCATACCTTCGAAGTTTAATTGACTGTAGCTGGTGAAAGACAAGCGATAAATATTTGAAATTTTGTATCAGAGTTAATCATAAGTGCATGTACTATAATGCAGAATTTCACAGAATTCCGTTACTCTTTAGGTGCTTTACAAGCTTGTGTCCGTAAAATAGATATTTTTGTCCTGTTATCGATTTTCTTTTCGGACACATGTTTTCGATCGCTGTCACGAAGTGCATCACGCTATAAGCTTGATTTTTTCACTCAAAGTTTGACTAGGTTAGAAGTGTCTATGGTGCAAAAATCAAGGTTGTATGTTTTCTTGGTTGCTTGCTACAGCCGTCCGGATAAAAATTCTGTTGGTAATCGATCAATCACTCTATATCTATAATTATATAACCTAAATATTTTCATAAAGACTCACCCGCAATATCAAACAGTAGCTATATCGCGCAATCAGTTTTCAAATTTAACTTGCGTAAACAATTACGTGTTGTCATAACTACTGGCACGTGATGTTCAGGGAAATGTTTGAGAAAATATTCGTTCAGTTTGTTATCATGATTTTATTTATACCCTGAATAGGTAGGCAGCTATTCGGCAAGGTCAGTTACTAGCTACCTATATAACATAATAGCCGTTTACGTATATAGAAACTCGTACGCTCTGGGAGGTGATTTCTGGCTAGAAATCAGAAATCAAACATTAGAATTTAGTATTACTTCGTATTATTCCGTAAACTGTCATATTTTGAAATATTTAAGGCAATTCCCACGCAATTAATTGATTTCTGGGACTTGGAAATCACAGAAATCAAGTTTGAAATCAGAAATCAGTTGGAAATCAAGTTGATTTCGAAATCTCGTACACGATTTGAGCTAGTGTCGGACCCCTCGGTAATAACCAGTAGTGTGATGCTGTAAGCCTGTAACATTACTAAAGAAATCTAAGCCGGGAGCTATTGCCTGGGGGATCGTTAACCTCCTTCTAAACTTTATATTACTCAGTTCTTATAGTTAATTTCAGTCCTGGCTATAAGCTTAAAGTAGCACTGAACATATATAGCCTATATAGTTGAAAATTTCAATACGCTATCTGGAAACAGCAGTAAACTTTGCTATGCGTGGCCACGAACTATCAACTATGCACGTATACCAATGTTTTATATAGCTGTTTGGCTAAATTGATTGATAATAAAAAGATGGAAGGGCCAAAAAGTCGATTTTGATGGAATTTTGAATAAAATCGAGTTCGCCCAGATGGCAAACAAATTGCGAATTTAATAATTCTGCATATGATAAAAGCTTAACCCTTACTAGTCATGTCTGAGCTAGTAAGGTTTTGCTGCCTTCATTTGTTTGTGCTCCAGAGGTGAAAAGGTTAAAATAAATTCCGAAATTTCGATTAAATCATGCAATCGCTGAAATTTAACCAATGTATTGTTACTACAAATGGCTTTAGATCAGAGTAAACTTACTAATAAAGGTTGAGAATAAATAGCACGGTATCCAGGATGCTTTCAGAAAAGTTACAGCGTTTTATCACGTGATTTGCATATACAACGGCATAGTTCAGGTATAAGAAATTAATGGAAATTGGCGCCAATCCAGTGTTTTCTATTTGGCACCAAGCTTGATATGTGGAGAAGGTTTGCTAGTTAATTCTCGAAAGTCGATTTTTCACATTGCGGACCCTATCTTATCCAGCTCCGCCCGAAGATAGCACTGAGTCAAAGGGGAGGCAGCATAGGAGGAGGCAAAAGGGTTAAACACCTTAATATCAAAGTAAGCCTGCCGCCTATCCCGGCCCCAGAAACTCTCTGCACGAACATCCAGGCGAGCACCATCCTCGACGTTAGCTGATCGGTAATGAAACTGCTCCCCAGACAGTGGTTGTAAGGAAGGTTCAATGCCCACGTTGTGACAAACTTCACATAAAAAGCCAGCTGTAATGTCACGTAATGTCGACGATGCCGCCAGTTGTAATGTCGCTGGCTTGACTGGTCAGTGTACATTTAGTGATGCAGAACGAGATTTGTTGGCTCTTCCTCCCAGACTTGGTGGTTTGGGCATTATCAATCCTGCTAGTTACTCTTCCTTTCAGTTTTCATCATCAGTTAGCATAACGGCACCGCTGCATGGTGGAACAAATTTTGCAGCAATCTACTACCTGTTCTGCTGATGTTTTGTCATCTCAGTTTGCTGCTAAACAACAGGTAATCAATAATCGTAGTCAATTCCTGTCGGATATATATGATTCATTGTTGAGTAGTCTGCCTTCAAAGCTTCAACGCTCCATTCTGCATGCTCTCCAGTGAGGAAGGCTCCTCGAGCTGGCTTACTGTTTTACCCTTAGCTGATCAAGGTTTTGCCCTACACAAGGGTGCATTTCACGATGCCCTTTGCCTTCGCTATGGTTGGCAGCCTCAATTGCTCGGCCATCTCATTGTACTTGTGGAAAGACTATGTCCATTGAACATGCCCTGAGTTGTCCTTTTGGAGGTTTTCTCTCAATTCGACATAATGAATTACGTGACATTACAGCTGGCTTTTTATGTGAAGTTTGTCACAACGTGGGCATTGAACCTTCCTTACAACCACTGTCTGGGGAGCAGTTTCATTACCGATCAGCTAACGTCGAGGATGGTGCTCGCCTGGATGTTCGTGCAGAGAGTTTCTGGGGCCGGGATAGGCGGCAGGCTTACTTTGATATTAAGGTGGTTAACCCTTTTGCCTCCTCCTATGCTGCCTCCCCTTTGACTCAGTGCTATCGTCGGGCGGAGCTGGATAAGAGAAGGAAATATGATTAACGGATTCGGGAGGTTGAGAGAGGAACCTTTTCTCCATTGATTTTTTCCTCATCAGGTGGAATGGGCCCTACAGCCAGGGTTGTTTATAAACGCATTGCTACTTTGATTTCGGAGAAGAGGGGTCATCCTTACAGTCAGGTGCTACATTGGATTAGAATCAAGCTGTGCTTTTCTTTGCTTCGTTCAGCAGTGATGTGTTTGAGGGGGTCAAGATCAAGCCATCACAGGCACAATTTGAATGATCCGGCAATTGATCTGGCTTGTTCAGAAAGCCGTGTCGGACCAGAATGACTGTTTTCTGGCTATATTATATTTGGATGTAATTGTCATCATACTGTAGTGTTTTGTTACACAAAATATTTTATTTAAAAAAAACTTTAGATGCGCTACGCATTACGTACGCACTCGCGTAAACCTACTTGAAAGGACAGTGAGCGGATATGGTGTATAAACTATGCATGTAGCAATATTTTGTGGAGCTATTTGGCCTTTTTATTGGTAGTGATCCACAGTATCGAGATTAAGGAGCTGGATATCAGTGATTTTGGTGGAATTTTTGGTAGAATCGCGAATGCCCAGATGGCAAACAATCTTCAAATTTAATAATATTGCCTGTCGTAAAAGTTTAACTGTTACCAATCATGTTTGAGCTAGTAAGGTTTTGCTATATTCAATACTTTGTGATCCAGAGGTAAAAATGTAAAAAAGTTTCCAATTTTTCGTCGGGATTGTGCGATCGCTGGAAATTAACCATCACAATGTTACCACAAATGGCTTGAAAGCAGGGTAAACTTACTAATGAAGGTTGAGAGCAAGTATCGCGACAATTGCAACAGTTTTGGAAAATTCGCTACGCTTTATCACTCGATTTGCAGATATTTCGGCAAGTTTCCACTACAAGGAGTTAATAGAAATTGGCGCCAATCTGGCTTTTTCTATTTGGCACCTAGCCTAACATTGGGAGGATGTTTGCTAGTTAATCCTTGAAGGTCGATTTTTCACATTGCGGACCCTAGCTAAATAGCACTATATTTGATAATGAGATTTTACCCACAGGCTTCACAATCTACTGTAAGGATCGGCCCACTAAAGGAGGAGGAGTGCTATTAGCTATAAGACAACACATTCCTAGTCTGCTACTATCTAGTCCAGATGATCTAGAGCTCCTTTTAGTTCAAATCAGCTCTAACACGCCCTTTAGACTCTGTCTAATCTATAATCCTCCCAACTCGATCAGATAATAACTATAATCAGAATTTGATTACATTTCTACAAAATATTGCTGCTGATACATCTCCGCTTATAATAATGGGTGACTTTAACTCACCTAATGTTGATTGGTCTACCTTGTCTGGTAACACATATTTTTCTAATCAATTATGTGACCTTATGTTTCAGTTTAACTTAATCCAGATTGTGGACAGCCCAACTCATGTTTGTGGTAACATGCTTGACCTGGTCATTACTAATTCCTATAATTTTATCAGCTCACTTACTGTGCATTCACATTGTGATAGTCCCATCACATCTGACCACTATTTGATCTCTTTCAAAGTGTCACAATGTTTTGTTAAGCACAAAAAACCTGTTGCAACTTTTATATATGACTTTTCTAAAGGAGACTACCATGGAATGCGTAGCTATCTTCTAACATGTGACCTTTCTGACTTCTACTCTACATCTGACGTAGAAGAAGCATGGCAAATTTTAAAGCAGCACATAAATTTCTCGATTGATACTTTTGTTCCTAAGGTCAAACTGCATTCTACTCAACATCCAAAATGGTTTAATCCTCAAATCAGGTACCACATCAAATGTCTTCGTACCCTTCATAGAAAGACAAAGAAACACTTTACTGAATCAAACCTTAAACGACTAATTTATGCTGAAGACACTTTACTAAATTTAATATTTAAAGCCAAGTTAGACTATGAATCAGATCTTATTAATAGCTACATTCAGTCAACAAATCCAAACATATTTCGTTATATAAAAAACCTTACTAAATCTCATTCTTTACCAACAAGTTTACATATGGATTCAATTGTTTTTGAAGAGGATTTTGACAAGGCTAATGCCTTTAATGAATATTTTCATTCTGTTTTTACCCAAAGCTCTTTTACTCTGCCAGATATTAATAATTTACCATCCGTTTCTGATTCGTTATTGGACATTACCTTTATGTTGGAAGAAGTCTATCAGGCTTTAATCTCTTTGCAGCCTAACAAATAGGCCTGAGCCAATTATGCTTTTAGAATTACCTATTATGCTTTTGAGCATAATTCCCAAAACAAGCCTATTATACTTAAAATTATGCTCGGGAATTCTCAGTGATAATGTGAAATTTAATAGGCTAAATTACTATTTTATATGAAGAAGATTCAGTGTTGGATTTTTTGGATTCATTATATCATCAGATATACATTTCCATTATGACTCCTACAATGTATTTTGTTGAATTCATCACTTTTAATCATTGTATTCATCACATACCTAATTTGATAAAAAATACTGTAGATTCACTCAAAATTTCAGTAGTCACTTTCAAAATTCATGCCTTTGTGGCATGCCTTGCACAAAAAGTTTACCTATTATGCTGGGATTATGCTCGATGCTTTTACCATCCTATTATGCACCAAATTATGCTGGCATAATTGGCTCAGGCCTACTAACAAAGCATCCGGTCCTGACAACATAGGTCCAAGAATTTTAAAAAACTGTGCTGCTCCTTTAACCACGCCTGTACATCATCTTTTCATGTTGTCTCTGAATAGTCATTCTATTCCTGGAGACTGGAAACAGCACACTATTATACCAGTCTATAAGTCAGGGGATAAGCTAGAGTACTCTGAAGAACTATAGACCTATCTCCCTTTTATGTTCCATTTCTAAACTGCTAGAGAGAGTCTCATATATAATAAGATCATTGAATTTATGCGCAAGTCCATCTCATGCCACCAATTTGGCTTTCAGAAACACAAGTCTACTTTACAGCAATTATTACTATACTTTAATGATTTATGTATCTCTAAAAGTCCCATTGACACAATATATTTAGACTTTACCAAAGCATTCGATAGTGCATGTCTCCCATAACGAACTTCTTTTGAAGCTCTGGTCCATAGGGATCAATGGGAACTTATGGCAATGGTTCACCTGTTATTTAAACAATCGTATCCAGTGTGTTTCTGTCAATAACTGTTTATCAACCCCTTTGCCTGTTATCTCCGGGGTCCCTCAAGGTAGTATCCTGGGACCCCTGTTGTTTCTAATGTATATCAATGATCTACCCTCAGCAGTTACATTTTCTAAACTTCTATTATTTGCAGATGATGCTAAATGTTATAAAGCTATTCATAATTTACCCGATATTCATTCCCTTCAACTTGACCTGGACTCCCTTACCAATTGGAATCACACTAACCATTTATTCTTCAAGGTTTCCAAATGTAATTCAATAAGATTTAAACCAAACTCTGGAGCACTCGATGAAGATCCATATCGTATTGATAATTGTGAGGTTTCCAAAAAAGTTTCTCATCGTGATCTTGGGATCATTTTCTCAGCAAACATGTCATGGTCATGTCATTATGAGCACATTGTCAGCAAAGCTTACAGGGGTCTTGGTCTACCACGGCGTTCCTTTAAATGTTCAAATTCAATCACAACCAAAAAAGCTTTATATTTATATATTGTTAGATCATGTTTATTGTACTGTTCCCCTCTATGGAGGCCTCACCAGGTTCAACATGTTATGCTTTTGGAGAGAGTACAGCGCCGAGCTAGTAAATTTATTCTTAATGATTATTCAATAGACTATAAATCCCGCTTAATTAAATTAAATCTTCTTCCCCTAATGTATATCTATGAGCTAACAGATATTTTATTTTTTATCAAATCAATTAAAACCTTTAATAATAGTTTTGATATTACAGAGTTTATTTCTTTTTCATCTTCAAATACCAGATCACTCGGTACAAAGCTTTGCCACAGGGTTTCCATCAACAACATTACCCTCAATTCATATTTTTTTAGATTACCTAGACTTGGAACTCTTTTCCCATCATTGACATTTCCCTCCCATATGATACAATCAAAAGGAAATTAATTTCATTTTTATGGAACCATTTTTTATCTAACTTTGACTCTAACAATAATTGTACACTTCACTTTTTATGTCCTTGTTGTAGATGTGCTAAACTTCCCCACATTTCAAATTATACTAAATTGTAATTGGTTACTAACCACTTATTGCTTGTAATTTACATATTTAGCTAAGTAGCTATAGGTGGGCAGCTGGATTATTTCCAGTCTGCCTTCGATACACTCATAATTTATTGTATAATTTACTATTTTTTCACTGCTTCATCATATGTGTATTGTAAAGCAATAAATAATAATAATAATAATAATAATGTCTTTTATCGTACCCTATATATACGTAGATAGCTATTAGCTAAAACCGAACCAGCTGAACTATAGCTATAACCATCATACAATTAGCTGGCTACGTATACCTTTGCTTTCAGTTCACTGTAAAATCTGAAGTATAAAATTTGTACAACCATGCATCATTGGTTGAAATTTTGTATGAATTTCATACTTCAGATTTTACATGATATAGCTATAGCATATGTATACATTGTGCCGGCTAACTAGCTATGCATGCTATAGCTAACTAGCTAATATCTATATACCGGCTATTCTATGCATGCACCTTCTGAAATAATCTTTCAGTTAACAGCTAGCTAGCTAATGATAAATTTTGATTGTACATTGTGGAGTGCTTCCATGTATCAATATCGGTTCTTGTATAGCTACTTGTGAATGCATTTAATAGCATTACTTGGTACTTGAAGTATCAGTAAAATTTGAAATCGGTGTAGCACTATGCATGCCACCACAAATAATAATGGAGAAGTGATCTGGCCATGCGCATTAATCTGAAGCTGTATATAGTGCAATATTGTGATACTAACAACAGAATTAGTACTTGTATAACATATATTTTACTGATTTCGAATTCGATACCATCAAAAAATGCTGGTAGCTATTGGTCGATACCGACCGATACAGATACCAGAATTGGTGCAGCCCTATAGGCATGCATGGAGCTACAGCTATATATGGAAAAGCATGCATGCAGTCTGGCCACCCAGCAGACTAGCTAAGTGCTAATATGTGTTTGGAGTGTCGACTTATAGCCAGCTATTCTGTAGTTAAATGCAAAAAGAATGGTGTTTAGCTAGCTATAAACTTGTATAGCTACCTAGCCATACTAGCTATATATAGCATTGTCACCATATTTATTCTGTGCATGTAGAAATAGCTCTTTCTAACCATGGCCACACCTATGAATACTAAACTATGTTGCTATAGGCAACATATCAACATATGCACGAAATTATTTGAATCGGAATCTGTATATAGCCCGCTGCTATATTTCCTAATATGGGGTTCTATAATTTGGCTTGATTTGACAAAAGTGGTTAGTACTGAGAAGCCTCTACACATTCCCTTCGTTTTACGCCGTATCAAGAATTCACGATCGACCCGAAAACTTAAGGAGTGGAGCTATTTAATCACGTGGTTTCCTGTCGCTGCTGATGAGTTTAGTACCGTGCTGAATATGGAGGTGATATAATTCACTAGCTGAAGTCCTCGCAAGTTAGACTATAAAAGTCTGGATAGGAAATGACTGTAGAATGCTAGCGACATCGGTGGATAACTCGCGAGGATTGCACCCAGCGCATCTTCATATGCTGCATCGCGAAAACCTGCGACAACTCTACCAAAACTACGAAGGAAAATGGCAATGTGATTGTTGCAAAAACAATTACGATGCCTTCAAGAATTCCGAGCAAAATGCTTATCATTGTAACCAGTGTTACTATGACCTCTGCTTGCAATGTTGGTATGGAAATTATCACCCATTCCACCATCACCGATTAAAGCCCGCCAAGGCAGAAATCTTGTATCCAAGTACAGGGGGTTGTTGATTTTGTAATTCTTGCCATCGGAGCTTTCATGAACTATCTGGTTCAAGTTGCTACAGCTGTGAATCATGCGTTGATATAGATTTGTGTGACAGATGTTTTAATGGTGACTGGATTCATCCGCTACATCCAGGACGAGGACATCGGCTGAAACCAGTGGACCCTCAAATTGTTTACCGTGGCTATTCCAGTTGGTGTTGCAGTATTTGTGAAGAGGAGAAGGACAACAGTGACAAAACATCTTTTATTTTGTTTCATTGCACAAATCCATCCTGTGATTTTGATATGTGCTTTCGTTGTTTCCAGGGGGAGAAACATCACTTACACCAACATCCATTAGTGAAGGTTAGCAGTAATTGGAATCAGGAGCATAAGCAGTGTCAGAATTGTGCAGGCCAGCTGTTAGGAATTGGCAGCGTGTACAGATGTTTTGATACTTCGTGCAGTTACATTCTGTGCTCTAATTGTTTTCAGCAGAAACCTCAGCCCCACCCGCTTCACTATGAACACACCCTTGAATGCAGCATATCTTTAAACGTATACCCAAGGACAAAGGGATCTTGGATGTGTTCAAATTGTCAAAGCTCAAAGATCGAATCCGATGCACTATTTCACTGTCGGCTTTGCTCCTATAGCATTTGTCACTCGTGCTACCAGCGGCATAACATTACACAGAGCAGCAGACATCTGGACACACTATTCATAAGGCCAGAAGGCTATCATTTACCTAACAACCTGCCACTTTCATTTCCAACTGTCCCGGTGATGACAAAATCTGTTTATCCATCCATGTTCCCAGTGATCAGTAAATCAGCTAATAGCATGAGATCTGCTAATGGTTACTCAGTACAACAGACACCAATGGAATGCATTGAGTGCAGGATACGACCAGCTCAAGTGACCTTTGTACACAACGGTATGCCTCACCAAATGCCTATTTGTTGCAAGCAGTGTGCACAGCTAGTCCAACAGAGAGGACAGCAGTGCCCCCTATGTAATCAACCATTTGAAAGAGCTCTAGACAATGGAAACTGAAGAGAAGATACAGAAAAATTAATTGTATTTAGTAGCTAGCTGGCTAACTTATATTTGTTCTTGTATTAGGTGATTTTGTGCATGAGTGGTTACTATTTGGTCTATGTAGGATTTTATTTGATTGTTAAGCTGGCTAAATCATATATGCATAGCTATATTAGCTTCCTACCTGATCTGTCGTTTTCCAGATTATGAAGTTTAGTTATCAATTCCTTCAGTAACATCTGTACATTGGTATGGCTCACATGAGCTCCCTGTACCAACACTTAGATCGTCTATAGACAATAAGAGCATGTCATAAATGAAAACATGTTGAATGGGAGCAAAGAAAATACAAAACACTATATTCTAGTGATGCATGTGCCAATTATGAGATTAAGCCTACTGATACCGGTAGAAACATTGTTATATTGCATGTACACATAATTATGTGTACATGCAATATAACAATGTTTCTGATTTGCTTACAGTCTGTTGCAACTGCCGTAGCCATTAGCTAGCTACTGACATTTTAGATTAACCAAATTTACCTATCAACATGCAGTGCATGTATCCACGTCTGAATTAGCTCCAGTTGCATATTATAGCTAGCTAGCTATATATAGTTATAGCATTACCTTGGCTCTAGCACTATGTGCTAATACTGTGATGTATAGATTTGGCACAATAGTCCGACCCCCTACAGTCAATGTGAACTGTTGATCAGCACAAACGATGCTTAATATTATTCAACAACATTAAAGCCATAGTTAAGTGCATATCATAGCAACACAAATAAGCTAGGTGCAAAATACCAGAATGTTGTTATTAGTAACAAAGCTATAGTTATAGCAAGTTTTGGTTTTTAATATAGCTATTTTTATTATGTTTACAGTTATATCTAGCTAGCTCTAAAAATGGATTGCTAATCATGCACACTGCATGTATATAGCTATAGTGTTGTGTGGTAATTATGTGCACTTCATTACTAGTATAGCTATACTATCATTGATTAGCTAACCAAAACAAAATTGATGGATTTTTTAATTTGCTGATATCAAGCCACACATTAATGGATAGCTATCAACAGTTTAAAATTTTCACTGAATAAATTCAAATCTGTAATGGCTAGCTACATTGCTAGCTATACATTAAGCTATACAGCTTTTATAGCAGCTATTTTATTCACCAAATTTTATATCATGATATTATGGTTGAGTGTAGCTACAACTACACACCCCTCCCAAAGCCTATTAACAACGTTGTGCAAACCTTTAGCTAAAAACCAGCTAATAGCATAAGGTGCAGCTATGTATAACTATCAAATGCACAGCCCTAATTTAATTGTCTGGGACTTAGCATCTTACAGCTATGAGGTATAGCTATACAGTTGAGTAATTTGCATAGGCTGTAAGCATATGATGTTTAGCTACATATATTCACATCAAGTTCTTCTGTTTAACATCGTGAGACCATATAACCACATTCATTTAGTCTCAACAGATTATATATAGCTATAGAGCATTTATACCAAGTCTTGCCCAATATAGCAGTATATAGCTTAATAAATTATTATTTATTTATTTATTATTTATTATAATTAATTGGTAAATATGGGAAGATGAATGTCTTATGTGACCAGATTTACAAACCAGTCCAAATTTCTCCACCCATTGATTGCTATACCAATATACCACACCCCTTAACTAGTTTACCAACATCATGCACAACTATATAGTAACACTAAACCTTACAAGAAGCCATACATACATGAACCATTTGGAGCCACCTTAATGCCAAAATTAATTTTAGGCTAGCTATAACATGAAATTTGATCAAAGGTTATAAATAGCTATACCAGCTAGCCATATAGCTATAGCTACCAACAGTATATAGCTAGCTATTATAAAGCTACAACTAGCTAGCTAGCTAGCTGTATAGCTACAGCCGTTGAAATCACACCCTAGGCTACCAGTACTTAGTCTAACCTATGGTCACAATGTTGGCAATGGCGCATAGCTACCAACAGTATATAGCTAGCTATTATAAAGCTACAACTAGCTAGCTAGCTAGCTGTATAGCTACAGCCGTTGAAATCACACCCTAGGCTACCAGTACTTAGTCTAACCTATGGTCACAATGTTGGCAATGGCGCATTTCATGGCTGAGCTGTCTGCTTGTGCAGCTACAAAGCTGTACATCATTTTATACATGTATTTGTTGATAGACAGATCAATTACAGGCACAGAGTTCCACATACAATCTATAATAATCCTATTAAAATATGAGTGCTGATGTAGAGAAGAAATAGTTCCAAGCTTAAGTTTATGCAGTCTGATACCACAATCAGCAAAAATGTATACAGTGCATGGAACCTGCCTGCCTATTAGTACATAAACTTACCTGGATCAGGACACCTTGATAACCAAGATACTTTTGGTTAGTCCCAGGGTGTCCGTATTACACAGGTTCCACTGCAACTAGCTATATATAGCTATGTTTCTAATATTAAAATGCAGCTATACATAAGAGGTAACATGTGAAGCTATACTCTAGTATAATTCCTGCATTATAGCTACACTATGGTGGGATTTCCAAGTTATTGTGACAAATTAAAGTTGCTACCACAGCAAAACATTTTTAAACGTGGGTTGATGTGTAATGTACCAAGACAGTATATATTAGTTTAGTGTGGGCAAGAGTGATTCACCTGATATGTGATGATTGTTCTATTAGAGCATTTGACTTGTTAACTTATTATTATCAGAGCATCATAGATTGCTTGATATGAAGGTTTCTCTATATATATAGCTATATATATATATATATATATATATATTAGTGATTGCACTAGTCATCAATGACACATGTGCATAATGTAGCTACATAGCTATAGCTTATTGTTTTGTATTATTTTGTTATCTGAACAGCTAGCTACCAATCACATATTCAAATGTTGGATTAATCAAATTCCATAGTATTAATTTTGTAACAGATTTGATACTTTAAAATTCATGGCCAGGCTAATCAATGCAGCTGGCTAACCATAGCTACATTATTGTTAATTACAATTAATTTTATTATGTTTCAGATCCACTGCCCACATTGTTCTGCTTCATGCCTATTGCATCATTTCATCAATTCTGCACAAAAGCTATACTAGTTCACTATTAATAAAGATTGTAATGAATAATGAGACACCTGCACACATAGTTACAGGGTAACTTCCTAATCTGAAATAATTATATAATTCGCATAGCAAAGTGACCTTATAGCTATACCTGCATGGTCTCAAATTTATGTATTAGCTACCATCCCTCTGGTATTAAGTAGTGATGTACTGATGATTGGTTCAACTATCAGAAATTGGTTTATCAGCCTTAAAATTATAATATTATCAGTATTGGTTTTTATGTAGCAGATATTTTGGAATTATTGATGATAATATAAAAGGAGATGGTATCTTTATAGTGATAAAATATTGGCAATTTTGGTCTTAAAAGGCAGGTGGAACAATTAGGGATGGTGCTCATATATATATTTAAATAGCACGATGATGCCTACTGTTAGCAGATTAGGAAGTTGGGTTGATATCGGATTGGCTATCGGTATCGGCCTATATAGGAAAAGCAATATTGGTTAATTGGAATATTGGCAAAATCTCATATCAGTGCATCACTAGTATTAAGGGCTTTGTTTTAACTGTACTGATTTTAATGAACGGCCATGATGTAGTAACAGATTATAATTATAACATATATTTTAACTAGCTATACCCATATATGCATATACAGGAGGTGTACAGCTAATAGATGACTTGATTCAGTAAATTATACCTTTCTCGAACTTTATTAAAGCCACACAAGTTATAAAAACAGATGTGTAGTACATGTTATGTAGCCCATAGCTATAGCTAGCTACAATTACATACAGTGTATTACATATATATATACACACACACTATTATACTGTATTACTGTATTACATACAGTGTTGTGAGCTAGCTAGTTAGCTATACGTAGCTAACTAGCTATACAGTATAGCTAGCTGGCTACATGTATCAATATAGTGAGGCATTAGTTGCACACTTAAGTGGCTGAATGGATTATTTTCACTTTATCACAGTATAACTAACTGAATCATTAACTATTGCTAAATAAAATACCTATAGCTAGCTACAGCTATAGCTTTAGCCTTTTGCTATATTAATAATTTTATAGTTATGTAGCTATATAGCTATGTATTATATATATATTTTTGATTTTGTACTGTTAGCTACTACATATAGTTATATAATTTTCTGTTAATTCATATACCCATGCACTTAATGCAGCTACTTCCTTTAATTTCTCTTTAAGTCACCTTATTAAAATTAGCTATAGGATCATGCATATAGCTACTATAGCTAGCTCTCAGCTGACCTGGAAATGGGATGTTACAAAAGTGTAAATATGTCACAATGTGGCACTCAAGTTATTAACATAAATGGAATAACAAGCTTATATCTATTTTCTTGATCATCTTTATAAAATAACATCTCTTGCCTGCAATAAAGAAATTTTGTATAGAAATAACACATGTAGCTTCATAAATAATAGTAGAAATATTAATAAGCATTAGCTACACTGTCTATATGGTCCATCAGTACAAACTATTTTTATGAATATTGCAAATAAACCTGCACAATTGATCATAGCTATAGTGCATGGTTGCTGTGCAACTGCAAGAACACTCCTTAGGGTTATTATTAAATTTTCAGTGGCTCAGCAGCTTGCAAAATTGTCCCTCCAGTAGCTAACATCCGTTCTTTAGGACTGATAGCTATAACATTGCTATAGCTATAGTTACCTTTGGAGAAATTCATAAAAGCTCAGCTCAGGTTTATGTCTGTCAAACCAATGCAGTCACCAGCTAACTATAGCTACACAGTGATTCATTATAATAGCTATAGCTAGCCACATGCAACGTATAGCTAGCTGTTACAGATTACAGCTATATATAATGCAAAATTAAACATGGCAAAATTGTAGATTAGTGGGAGAGAAAATTGTGGCAAATTCATGGACAGTTATTAAATTCACATCGTTTCATCAAAGCTTGTGCTGTAGTTGCAAATAGGTATAGCAACATACAGTTAATTGTCACATTATGGCTATATAATGAGATCTAGACTGCTTTATATGAATTATGATAGTTGGGTATACGTAGCTAGCTAGTTCATTACAAAGTTAGCTACATAGCTATATTCATGTATGTCACCATGGTTACAGATGCTGTCATTCAATTTAGCTTATGTAATCCCAAAAATTAGACAATCTGTAGCTAGCTATAGAACAAAAATAATATAGGAAGTTCACCAGACCCTTTTATCCCAGCCTGAATATAAAACACATGGATTGTAATAATCACACACACACGCACGCACGCACGCACACACACACACATACACACATGCACGCACACACACACACACACACACACACACACATACACACACACATGCACACACAAACACACACACACATACACACGCATGCACACACAATGATTCTTGAACAAAAAGGAAGACTATAGTGCACATAGAGCAATTTCATGATACACTTTTATAGCTAAATATTATCAAGTCTTGTTATAGCAGCTAGCTGAGTAAGAGGTACGTACGTAGCTATAGCTAGCTAGCAAGCTAGCTGCATGCCTACAACCACTAATACACACAAGATTAGCTACTTACCATAAGTAGCTATAGCTACCTCGTAAAGTGCAAAAGTTTGACAGGGAAACTTCGACAAATGGACCATACACAAAACTTTGATGAGCAAAACTTTATACGAATTGATTGTGGGTTTCAAAGGGGAAACATTACGAGAAGGTTGGTAGGAAAAAATTTGATGAATCACTGCATGACCATTCGTCAAAGTTTCTATAGGACTGACTCAGGCAGTTTTAGTGTGCCAAATGCACATGGCTACGTATAGCTAGAGTAATGCATTGCCAAATATGTATCTTATTATGTATGCTCATGTATGCATTCAATATAGGTAGCTAGCTAGATACTGTAGCTACATAATTTTTGTTAGTGACAACAGGATCAAAGAAATTAGCAAAGCGAATATTTCACACACTATTGAACAACAAATACAAACAATTAACACTGGAACACATACATGTGAAAAATGTAACTAAAAATTAGACAGTCAAACTATATGTTTATATAGCCAACTGCTCGTAAACTAAATTTATCATTATTAACATGAGACTATCTATTATCACATATTAACAATCATTTGCACACATATTTAAAAAGTTCATTATCACTCATGGACACCCCTAGGTAATTGTACACATCACAGAGAAATTTAAGCTACATAGATAGTTCATTGTATATAGCTGTAAAAGTATAGTGAAGATCAAGCTTAGACAGTTATATATAGCTATGTACATTCAACCTGTGTTGTTGTTAGTTCACTGTGTATATAGAAAGCATGTAGTTGCATAATGACTAATTGAATTTCCTTTCAGTTTTCAAGCTGATTTATCCATGCAATGTAATCTGTAAGACACTCTGTTAATTGCTCTTCATCTACACCTAAACTGTCTAAACTTCTGTTAAAGTTAGGATGATAGTTAGTCTTAAGTTTCACACGATTGTGTGATGTTCTTTGCAGCTTGATAGCCTTGGATACCACATGATCTGGTATTGGAATATTACAAAATGTGTAAATGTTTTTTTAGTGTCGTACTTAAGTCATTAACAAAAGGGTAAATGGAATAACAAGCTTATTTTCTTGATTGTCTTTGTAAAATGACATCTCCTGTTCACAATAAGAAATTTGTGTAGAGATAATATAGTCACGAATTACCTTCCAAGAAGTTGGGAATAAACCGAACACTCTGGCATGAGGTCCATCAATCACAACAACCCTTATTAAATTAACAAAGCTGCGAAATCGATCAAGTGGTTGTCGTGTAACGGTAAAAAATTTGGCATCAGGATACTGTTGCTGCAATGATTTGGCGGCAATCAAAAAATGTCCCTCAAGAAACACATGCTGCTTAGGATTTCCACAATAGTACATTACTTTCTTTACAACGCGATCTGTAAACAACATGAAGGTTTTGTAGTAGAACTCTTCATCTATTGGTTCATGTGCCAGTTTAGCATATGAATAACCCCATTTCATAAACGAGTAACCAAAACACCAAGAAAGAAAACAAAAATGCCATGATTGTATTGTACCACACCAACTATCACTTTTGAAAAATTTGAATTCATGGTGCTTTTTAACCTCTACACCGATTGGAATAATCTTATCCTCTAATTGCTTCTGTTTAAGTCCACAGTTTATAAATATAGGTATAAGCAATTTCCATGCCCAAATATAAGGTATCATTCCTTCTGGTACTGTTGGAACGATGAAATTCTCCTTGTCATCCTCTATGTAATGGCCTAGCTGAGTTGAGCCACTACGAGGAGCCGTTATGAAAAATACTGGCTCTTTAATTTCCACTTTATGATAGTTGGGATACAGAAGTTCATCCAAAAACCAACACACTCCATTAATCGGTACTTTAACTAAGAAGTTGAATAGTATCAAAAAAAATTTTACTCTGCAAATGGAACACTGTCCTCTGGCTTTCCTTCAGTAAACACAGCTGTGAAATACCTACATATCCTGGACCATAGTGGTACTGTAGGGGGTACTCCCCAAACAAGGAGTCCCAGCAGAAAAAACGGGAGGCAAGTAGCTGATGCAATAAGCCAGAGTGTTGTGTTGAAGCACAAGAAAACAATCCTGACTAGATGAGACGAAAGCTTCGTTCGTCGATACGTATACTCATCTGATATTTTGTTCCATCTTATTAAATTGTCCATGATCGCCGCTGAACGCTGTACACTTTGTAAACAATTTCTCCGAAGCTATAATTTACCGCGAAATAAATTTCACGTGGCAACTCCGACTCATTTATATACGTCGCTATGGCAAATAATTGTCTTGGTTACACATGGCACGCACATTAGTGCCGGTACTCTTGCTTCAGTCTCAATCTAATAAACACAGCTATGGCAGTGGCGCCTATAGCTATGCGAATGGGTCTGATCTTCTCAGGCTATCCAGGATGTGGCTAATAGATGTTGCAGTCTATTTCTTAATCACACTCATCACCATAATCGTAAACATAGTAACATAGTTAGATACATCCTGAATTTTTGTAGCTTCAACCAGTCATAACTGTGCATGGAGTAAACTGATACACCTAAACATCTACACATACTAGCTATATAGTAACCATATGCTCCAAACTAATGCAGGCTCCAACCATGCAAACATGCAAAATTATCATTTAGAGCATTTTCTTAAACGTTGTCGCATGCATTGTGCTAGCTACACAATGCATGCGACAACATGCAGCAACTATATACATAGCTATATCTGCATGAAGAAGCTATACGTACCATCAAAAGTGCAATGTGTATACGTAGCTAATTGATTAAAATACAGCACCGGTCACTTTAGTTATATACAGCATATAGCTATAAGCTTAACTATAGCTATTGCAGAATTGTAGTTCAACTGTAATTTTGGCTGGTTTCTTTCACTCGGTAGCTATAGTATACATGTGTATAGCTAGCTATATAGTTTTAAGTAAAAATTTGTTTGTTTACATGAAAGGCCACTGGCTATCCCCTGCTATAACTTTCATCATGTAGTTACGTAATTCATAATTATAACATAAAATTAGCTATATGCCATTCCTTGCATGTGAAGTAGCTATTCAAAATTATAACATACAATTATATGGCATTCCTTGTGAAGTAGCTAGCTAATTGAATATAGTCTTATAACTAGCTACTGCCAGCAATGCTCTGTACCAAATGGAAAATGTGACTACATATATATGCACTGTCTGTTGATACTAAAGCTATTATACCTTGCATGCCTTAAAAATAATTCACATAGCTAAAGCTATGCCGAAATTGTTATAATGCTCTCTATATATAGACCTATTCCTGACCCATTATACTATCACTTATATGTCCATTTTATGACAGCCATTTTGGTGGTTATAATTATATAGGCACCTATGGATAGAAGCTTGTGGAAAACAACAACTAGCAAGCTATAACTATAACGAAATTATTTATTTGAAAATAGTATTCTGATTTTGGCAATGAAGTACGTAGGTATCAGTTCGTTATGTAGCTTTACAGATTTTTGTGAAATAGCTATCCGTAAAAGGCCACTACCCCCATTAAATGTAATAGATATTTGACTAGCTACCAAAAAGGCGGCCATAAAAGACGTAAGTGATACTATAACAGGTCAGGATTAAGGTCTATAGCTATTATCGGGAACTCTATAACTATAAGT
The DNA here is from genome assembly GCA_965207375.1 of Nitrosopumilaceae archaeon. Lineage (GTDB taxonomy): Archaea > Thermoproteota > Nitrososphaeria > Nitrososphaerales > Nitrosopumilaceae > JAWVZS01. The sequence continues at coordinate 362,819 of CBDBMG010000002.1, forward strand.
GTTAGCTATACAATCTAACAGCTTTATTTGTAGTACTTTTAACTAAATCACATACTTTATGGTAGTATATTTTATGATAATATATAAACACAGCTGTTGTCAATGGTAACTTAACCACGCCAGTATACATACACATTAAATCAGTATGATGACGATAGTTGTGTACCCTGCTGTTGCTTTATGAATGATTAAATCATTAATAGACAAAGGTGTTTGGTAACTTGACCTCATTACATGACTACATGTAACTATTTTATTCAGTCTACAGGTAAACAGTAATGAGACTGTAAGCTGTACTTGTCACTTGATAAGAAGCCATACAACTAGTTACAGGAGGGGTTGTTTGTGTCAACTCAGTAAACTGTAAGTCAACAAGAGAATCTCCCTCTCAATGCAGCTATATACAGCCAGGTAGCTTTATAGCCATTTCCTTCATGTCATGTAGATATGAATTTAAACAAAAACAACTGCAAGGATATTCCATAAAGACAATTTGTATTTGTTTCAATGGAGTTAGACACAGGAATGATGCAATAGTAACCCTTTGCAGTATACTGCAAGAGTGGGTTATTGCATCATCCCAATGGATATTCATAGGCAATGATTCTAAATGGCAGATACCCACAGTACAATATGGTAGCTAAACTATTGTTTGGACAAAAATAGGCCATCTACGTAATTGACGTTCAGTAAACATGCAGGATAGTAGGTAAGAGAACAGAATAAAAATGATCAGCAATAATGGCTGGATCGATTGGCCAGTGTGGATGGAAAATAGCCAATGACTGACAGATTGTTATATTGTACTCTGTTACCATGGTTAGCCACCATCCAAAACATTAACAGTTGTTTATTCAACTTCTTTTATCCGAGCAGTGTTGAATTGGTCAACTATGTTGTTTATAAAGTTTAAGACACCACAAGCATCAGATGCATAACCTGGGGTTAAAAGAATGCTCCTATGGAATATGATGGTGCAGCATCATCATGCAATCATACTTAAATCCCACTACGAGTAGGTTATTATCGTTATTACATGAGTCATAGAATGTGTCATCAGTTATCTATACTAACCACAGGGTAGACAACTTTAATCTCCTATCGAAGTCTTTGATCTCCCCACGCACTGGGATATAGATATATGAATTAGTTAAAATATTGTCACAAGTGCTATATACATAAAACAAAGCAAAAGGCGTCCAATCGAAATGATAATAAAGTAGCTACAAGGCAAACACCAAGGCAGTGCTTAACTTTGGTTGTATAACATGCACCAACTCTTACTTGTAATACATTTTCTATACCTTACTATGCTATATTGATGCACCAATAGCTACTGATACTATAGCATTGTTATCAGGCCTAATTTAATAGTATCGTTTAGTTATTAAATTTTGATACTGGTCTCAATATCTGATGATGTCATAAAAGATTGGTTAAAATGATGAGTGTAGTTAGTGATAAATACGTTCTTAGTAAGACTACCATAGTAGTAACAGTAACAACAGCTATAGCTATGGCTTAGTGCTTACCAAGACAAAAGAAATTCGTCTAACAGTTTTAGAGATGAGGTTTAGCAGTGGCAAATATTTTGACTGCTTTTTGCTTAGGGTTTTCAGATAGGCAAACAAACATAGCCTGCAAAAAATAAACATATAACAATGTGTGTGGGCAGCCAGGGAGTTAACAGGAAGATATGAAAGCTATTTACCACCAAATAACTCAATATTCGCCCTGTGTAAATTACACTACGTACTTTAGTAAAGTTAAAGATGGCAGCTGATATCTACATATTTAAATTTTGAATTTTCAAAGTTTCTGTAAAATTTTAGATAGCTAGCTGGATAATGAAAGCCAAGGTAGAACTATATTAGCTACTTAAGTAAATTCTGTGATTCTAAATTTATTAAATAAGGTGCAAGGCGTGTTATAATCAATGTGAACTTTTCTGTATTTGTATCATTTAATTGATAATCTTAATTGCTGACAATAGGACTAACATCCAGCGACTTATTTGATGATTGTGAATATCGTAAATATATAGGAAAAATTCATGTGGTCAGCATGCATGTCAGAATAATTGTTCCCTGGATGGCTAAAATTATTCACCAAATTACCTAAGTGCCCATAATCATGGAATATTCTTGTTTCTCTTTCAGCTATTATGATTAGTGCATAAACGAATGTCAGCTTATACGTAACATTCGGAAGTTTGTCTACAACCTTTGAAGCTTCAAATGAATGTTTCTTACACTTACTTTTGTCAAAGATATTTATTCACTGTTAGTGATAATATGTACATGTACTAAAGTTACCTGAAAAAACTTTCTTCTCCATAAGGCACACATATAATAGTCTTGTGTGGCTAAATTCACCTTTTTGGCTGCTCACGTAGCAGACAAGGATTGCACAATCACCAATATACTCCACTACGTAGTGAGGTATAAACATTTTGAATGTTGCATTTAACATTTGAAGGTTGGAACCTTCAAAGGTTTGTTCGAATCCAGTACATTTGTTTATGCACTAATTGTGATACATATGTAGTTAACACTACTAGAATGCATGGCTGTACCATAAAGTTAACTACTCATCGTGGATCATTGGATTTCTTTTGCAAAGCAAATAATCGAAATAGTCATAGTACTGTAATATAGCTTTGCCAATCCCATATAGGCTGTTACAAGCTTGCATGATTGTAGCAAACGTGTGGCAAGCTTGCATTATCCTTTGCAAGGTGCATACAACCTTATGAAAGTTGCATGTACAAGTTGTATAACCTTGCATGATGGTTGCAAAATTATTGTCAAATAATAAAGCTGTTTCCCACTAGCAGATCTCACAATAAATGACTAGCTATATACGTAGGTAGAGGGTGTGAATCATAAAGTGAAGAGAATCATGAAGTAAAGATTGTAAATTGAATCTGCTGTGTGGTGCATCTTTGTAAAGTATGGTACAGCTCGATTTAAACTTCAAGAAGACTTGTGTGTGCAATGGCATACGCACTACACGAGCAGCAAAAAAACTTGTTCCATATTAGCAAGTGCACTAGAAATTGATGACGTCTAAATTGCTTGCGGAGAGTAAAACACTTGTTCCGAGTCTAAATGAGCTCGTAATGTGAGTGCATTCATAGATATTATGGGCTACACATACATTTCCAATCCAGTATGCATATTCTATAATATCTACGGTGTACTTGACATGCGCCATCGAGTTGAGTACATATTTCACCTATGTGCACGTATGTAAGTACGTAGCTACGTATGTAGATACTTTGTAACTGGCTGGCAATGTTTCCAATTTCTTTAAGGTAAGGTACAACGTGCCCTTCTATTATCTCTGTTTAAGAACAAAAACGTACATCACGTGCACGCATGATTCTAATAATTTAATGTGACTAACACATGCTTGTCAGCAGGTGCTTTTATTTGAGCAGTGATAACATATATGAAGATTGACAGAATCAATTGGATTGTTTTTGTGCTTGCTTTAGCCTTCCCATCTTTAAATTGCTTGCATACACATAATGAACTTACACGGTTCCATTGTCCTACATAGTATGCTCGTGTGGTGCAGCTTACTTGTTGCTTGTGATGATTACAAAGATTAATGTTTGTGCACTGCACGCGAATTTCTCATGCAGTTGTCTACAGACACGCTAAAAAATACTCGGAAAGAGTTACAAAATACACGTGTGTTACTCACTTGTGTGCTTAAAGTTTAAATTGAGCTGTACCATAAGTATCCTAGCCATGAAAGTGGCTTATAAATGCCCAAATACAAGAGATTACTAACACCTTCCAATGTAGAAGTCATTGTAATGCTACATACTAAGTCCAAATTGTAAAAGGTGTTTACAACATTGTAGCAAGGTGGAAAACTTGCAATTCAATGGTGTTTTCTAGATTGCTATAACCCGGTACACAACCTTGTATCAAAACAAGATGTTAACAAGGTAGAAAGGATTGTATAGTTATAAAATGTAGCTACAGTTACCGTGCACATACAAATTTTCAAGGGACATACGTACACAAATCCAAGCTTTTGACCTTTTCATAATTATATTTTCACAAATGCTTAAGCCAAGTCTTAATAATCAATGGTAGTATTCTAATATGTAGGACTAAAATTTCATGAAAGCACTATCTTCCGTGAAATTCGTGAAATTTACATCCCTCAAGAATTTGTAAGTAGCTGTATGGTATACACTGCACATTTCCTTAACGCTAAGTTTTAAGATGACTGCCACTAGTTACGTATGTAGCCACGTAGATTTCTCAATACTCCAAATTGCTATGCCACATTGAAAATATAACTATGCAATGTCTTTGTAATTGAAACAATAGACTCCATACAGAAACAAGCTAAATGTCACAAATCCCAAACACACACAACTGTACGCTTAACTAATAACACTCAATCATGGATAAACACAACAATGTCGTTACCATTGAAAACTCTTGTAACTGATTCCAGATGCCGGGGCCTATGCAACACAGGTATATAATCATATTACTATACAAATAAAACTACATGTTTAACTGACCTCATGGCATACATTTTTGCTCAACTTGTAACAATAATGAGACAGCTTTATGATAGTACCTAATGTGATGCACGTACAACTAAAGGTGATCGCTCAATGAGAATTATGAACTCACCAAACTGAAAGTCAACCAGGGACTGTGTTAGCCTCTTAATATGTATCTCCTTCATGTAGATATGAAACTTCATTGCAGTCAATAAGAACAGCTGATAAACATTGATAATGATTGTATCAGTGGAGTTTATCTATATATTTGTACAATACCAATTATTATAGTTTTCATGTGATACGTAGGTAATACTTACCTCAGGGCTAAGTAGTAGGGGTTGACATTTGTTGTGTATGGTACTATAAACAAATCAATAATTAAAGTCATGTTGTATAAACATGGTCATATATACACATAGGTACGTACACATACACATACATACATACGTACATACATACATACATACATACATACACACACACATACATACATACATACACACACATACATACATACATACATACATACATACATACATACATACATACATACATACATACATACATACACACATACATACATACATATTATTATACATACATACATACACATACATACGTACATACATACATACGGTACAGCTCAAAGGCAACTTGATGCCCGCACGTGGGTTGCCAGGTGAACATGTGCGGGCAAACTTACAAACGGGCACAGGCGTGGGTGCCTGTAACGTTCCTCACCAACCCGATGGGCACCTGTTTCGATCAAGGTTCTTAATACATAAATACTCACCGCTGTATGAGCAACCTTTGCTGCATTATTTATTTACAGTAGTCTGTGAATCCTTGAGCGAGTCCTCAAGGGTTATTATCGATTAATCTCACGATACACATAACTAGGTAAGGCACTTATAAGTATAAGCCCCCATGCGTGTTATCAAAGAATATAATGTTTTAGTCAGTTCTCAAAGTAAATCATGGTGATACAACTAGCTACCCTTGTTCTTGTCTCCATATATAAGCAAGGGAAGGCAGTACAACCGATTGATACACCAACTAGAAGGTATAAAACTGGCCGATAAGTTATAATTGAACTATATGTTTATATATATATCTTGATGTATATTAAGCTAACCATACAAATCTGCATGAAGAACTGAGGAAGGTGGAGAGTAACCCGCATCATTACCTGTTACAATTATATATTAGCATGCGTGTATGCGTGCACACGCAAACACAGGCGCGTGCAACGAGAGAGAAACACGCGTGTAAAATACCCGTGTGAATCAAGTTGCCTTTGAGCTGTACCAGAGGAGGTTGGTCACGCTTTAAGCGCCGCAGAAAATATTTTCACTAAACGTTAGAGTTCCTGGCTGTTACGCAGATTGGTATGGCGATATCCAGTCAGTCAGTCATTATATTGACTATTGTTTGGGTAGAGAAAGGCTGAACGTGCTAATCTGCAGTATGCGCTATTAATATTTTAAACCCGCTAAACCAGAGATATTGCTATAAAATCTATACCACCATAAAGCTTACGTGGAGTACTATCCAATTATTTAATCTACCCCATTCAACCCCGTCATTGCCGATTTTTGTATTGTAGCCTATGGGCTCACGTGAAATATTTTTGAAAATATGCAGCATGCACGTGCGCATGTCCAACCTCCTCTGGAGCTGTACCGTACATATATACATACACATACATACATACATATTAAAGATGATTTCCCTATCATTAAAATTTGATCACTTAGTAATAGTTATATTTAAAAATCTTTGATTTAAAAAGTGAATAGGGATCACAACGATAACAAGTTAGAGTAGGAAACAAGTTAGAGATTGAGCTCATAAAAAGCATCAATGATTATACTCTTATAATTTTCCCATAAATTATAAAAGTACACACGTATGTACACTCATAACACAAAACATATATACAAAGCATATATGCATAACACAAAAACATTATTTACTGCACAGATAAACTGTACTGTACATTGGAAACGTCCATTTTGTGTATGTTCTATTAGAGTATTTAGGACACAAAACAAAATATAACAGGAGCACCTTCACAGACCACATGCAGGAAATTTACTTAATATGTAGCTACAATATGCATGTTTACTTGATGAGAACTTGTTGCATATGAAGCAGTGGGTTCTGGTACAAACGCATTGTGATGGCATCTCTCAGTTCTACCGTACAAGAAAAAAACCAGTAAAAAGATACATAGTGTAATATTATGACAGAGGAAAATGTTGACAGAAAAACTAAAAATTTTCTCTAGTAGTGTATATATAGCTAATATATGTGGTGAAAGGTACTGTCCATCAATGTTGTATTTTATCAATTAAATGCTATGCTTTTGATATAGCCACCCTTTACCTTTAATAATCATCACATAGTGACATGTTAAAAACATACGTATGGTGCCATTTCAGATAAATGGCTCAGTTAGTCACTGCACCTTTTCATGTGATTGCTACACACATTAGTGATTGGAAAATAATCAGGTGGCAAGTGTAATGCCATTCTAAGATCTTGTTTATACAATGTACTATGTATGTATATATATGTACGTATATATATGTCCATAAAAATTGTTTTGTTGATTGTGGGTTTTAAACTTAATTGTAATGTTGCTTTTGCTGTGTCATACATTACCTCTAACATTCACCAGAGTGTTTCTTAAGCCCTATTGAGGGAGTGCAACATTAAGCACAGGAGGTCTACTACACTGATAGATCATACAACTAGCTTATATAAGTTTCCAGAGACCCTTGGTCTAGGTTTGCAACATCAACAACATTTTTGCTCATAATCTCAGTGCTTGTAATACTAACTCAAATGATATTGTCATCTCTTTGTATTTTGCATACATAGGCTTCTAACAAAGTTTTTGCATAACATGATAGCTGTGTTGAGTCTTACATAATATAACCATGACAGTGAATTTTTGATACCGCCAACCCCACTATAATGGTATCTACTTTGAGCATCATTTTACCATACAGCATGCAAATACTCTGATTACCTGTGAATGAGTATCTGGAGTAGTCCACACGTACTTCCAGTGTTACAGTATTAACAAGATAACCACACCATGGCAACCACTGAGGTCCTGCAATCAGTGTTCTATACTCATGATTGTGAGTGGATACACATGCAGAGTTCAAATAGCAGCAGGCAATCAGTCATTTCCAACCAAAACTGGTCATTTCTAAGAACATATATTCAGCCCTTCTCCGACCACTTAAACTTTTATATACTACTACAAAATTGCAACAGCCAATCATATCTTCGTAAATGGTCAAACACCAAAGTATTTGACTATTCTTTTCATTCCTTATTTTGAACTTTGCACATACATACATACATACATACATACATACATACATACATACATACATACATACATACATACATACATACATACATACATACATACATACATACATACATACATACATACATACATACATACATACATACATACAATGCTGTACCATCTGTACTGATCTTAGCTTCTCTGCCTTCAGCTGTCTCAAAGTTCTTGACAGTTTTGTTCACATTAATGAAACAGTTGTACTCAGGTATTCCTTGTGTTACATTGATTATGAACACACACTGATATCAGTGTGCATACCTCTTGTCATTATATCATAAAATCTTGTGGCTACTGTAGCAGATTTTGTAACTAGTAAAAAGTTATCAGCTAATCTTATCATGACCTGTATATGAAATGCAATACAGATAATTGTTGAAACATCAATACAATAAGTGTACATACACTTTCGGATGGATCCAGCCTTGGCAAATACTGTCTTTCCATTGCAGCATAGTAGTAACTATACAAGATATAAAAATACTCACAAAATAGTGAAATCGAGGGATCCGCAACAAGGAAAATTGTCTATGAGATTTTAAAATCTTAAAGGTTCAGGAAAAATTTCAAAAAGATTTCAAGGGTCCGCGACTCACTATCGTGAGTCTTGATGCTAAACAAAAACAGCCTGGCTATAAAAAAGTGCGAGGCCAATCAGAAGCCACAATGGTTATAAGCGACCAAAAACTCTGATATCAAGTAAGGCCAAGAAGTTGAACATTTATTAAGAATCCTTTTACTTGAATGACATACAATAGTTTACAGGGCATTTTCACAACTATGATTGGCTTTGTCACTTGGCCACCTTATTAAAGATGATGGTACAAAAAGGTGGCCAAGTGACAAAGCCAATTATAGTTGTGAAAATGCCCTGTAAACTATTGTATGTCATTCAAGTAAAAGGATTCTTAATAAAATGTTCAACTTCTTGGCCTTACTTGATATCAGAGTTTTTGGTCGCTTATAACCATTGTGGCTTCTGATTGGCCTCGCACTTTTTTACAGCCAGGCTGTTTTTGTTTAGCATTTCAATATACATTACACTAAACCAAAGATCAAAGTTGCCTAAGGTGCATAGTTGTGATAACAAGTTTACACAAACCTTACCACTACAATAATCCGTATATTTTTGTCTACTCATGATCTTTGCAATCAAATAGCCACAATCCATGTATAAAGAATACACTTCTTATCACAACTAGAGAGAAATGGACTCACTAGAGCCCATATATTCCGTAGTATGTACTGGTAAATAAGTGTAAATTTTGGTAGGCGGTAGTAATTGCAAAGATCACGTAATCCTCTGTATCTTAACACATTTCATGCATAGAGTAAATTTATATAAGATAGCTACATAATACATGCATGGTTATGAGGTTATGAGGGATCCATACATACATACATATATCACGACTGTGAGAAGTATCACGATTATTATATAATGTTATATAAAATCCTTTAGTGATGCAATATGTTGTAAGTGTACAATCTGTAGTGATGGTATTAGATGTAGCAACTTGTGTAAACTTGCTACACGAGTAACCAGTTTAGGGGAGATTTCAAAACTTTGATCTTCTAGTTAATGCAGTAAACATGTAAACATTAATTAGATATATAGTCTGCTGGTATTTTATTTTAACCTTCAACCTGTTCTGTGTATTAAGGGTCATGTACTTACAAAGTTGTGGTAGAAACTGTGGAGCATTGGCCAAATGCTTTAAGAAATGTTTTGCCATTCACAAAAGTGATTAATGGTTTTGCAAAAGGGCTGGATACTTTGGAAATGATCCAGTTTGGTGGGAAAATGGCTAGTGGGTAACAGGTATTTTTAATTGTATATTTATCAAGACTCATGGTAGTAAGTTCCAAGGCCAAGAAGATATGTTGCAGCATGCACATACATCTGTGCAATCATTACATTGAGTTATTTACCCATAATAAGACTCTATCATGTATGTAGAAGAAATGCTGTTGATACGCAGTAATTAAATTTAAATCTGTATATGCATTTCATCATCAGTTGTGGTTATATGGTAATTAGATGAGGGGATATACAAGGGAAATTACCCAAATACAAACTGAAGCCTTTAAAAAGAAATTAATTAATTTACAAATGGTTTAGTTAATTCAGTTTAAGGAAGTGATGGAAATTCACTTCCTTAACCAGCACATATGTACATACTATCAATACTCTACTCTCTATGGTACTACTGTGTAGGTGACTTCTGAATAACAAATCTTTATGTCATACTTGTGCTAGTAGACGGTGCAAAACAAAATACCAAAATCCATTCAAATAATGGAATTAGCACATCATTTTTTTAATAAAAAGAGTGAATTATAGTAAACATACTGTGTGCCAAGTTGGTAGCCAGTAGTTCCTTCAAAGCTGTATTTTAAACCCACAAACTTTAAGTTGTTGAAGCTGATTATAATATTTACTATTTAAGTTACAATCATCACAACGTACGATAAGCAATGAAGCATCATTATAAGATAAGGTGATATTATGGGATTATGAGGACAATCGTGATGTATTTTCACCATGTTTATAATAATGATATTAGCTCTTTACAATCGTGTTGAATAATACTACAAAGAATTCTTTAATTGTACACTTTTCCTTGCTTAAAACTGTTTCAACATTTCTAGCAGTGGCTGAGGAAACTATTGAAAGTTGGGGGAGCCACTGAAGTGATTTTCTATTGCAAAAATTAGATTCCTATGGAGAGTCTTAAAATTTAAGAGGGCCATGGCCTGCCCCCTACGTACTTCCGCTAGTAGTAAACTTACATAGGCCAGGGTATAACCAATGTGTATAATTATTATGAAGCACAAAATAGCCTACTCTAAACTGTTAGTGTGTATGTTTCCATATACCTGTATCTTATTTGATATGTCGTGACTTACAATTATAGTCATAATAAAACATAAAATAATCACTAGAAGTGAAACGTTTAATCTTATGAGTAGTGTTAAGACAACAAATGTCTGAGCATGCCTACAAATTTGAGAAGGTATATCACAGATCTATGGGCTAGATAAGTAACCACAAGATACATACATATCTATCGGAAATAATATAAGAATCTGAAGCCTTTGATAGACTAAGATTTGGACAGACTTCAAGACCACATCTAATTACTAAAACAGCATTTGCCTAACTACAAAAGAAGCCATGCATGTGCTAACAGCTGATTTAATAATTAATAAACTTAGTAATTATTAAATGTTGATGAATTAACTGCATTATAATTCATTTATAAGATCAACAGTTTTTGCTGTTAAAATGCTGACTATAGATACATAGGTACTCACAATCTGTTCATATATGTAATACAACTATATATAGCAGGTGTACTGTTGGCATTGGCTAGCTGTTCAAGTTTAAATGCTAAAGCGACAAGTTTTGTGCATATCAAATCTGCAAACAGCTGCTGAGTAAACTACATATACAAGAGATCCCCTTACTTTGCTAATATCAGGGCTATTCAAATTACATTTTTCACTTTGGCTCTCCCACCAATGATTACATGGCCTACCACATTAGTGAGAAAATTTGGCATGGAAGTGGCGGTTTGATGGATTTGAATGGTACCACCAATTTTGATTCTGCCAATCACTCACATTTGCACATGAAGCATTGGCTCAATTTTAGGACCTCCACCAAAATTAAAATCTGCTAAATGCCAAACCTGCCAAATTAAAACACCGTTACTTTTTAAACATGCATGTCAGCCAACTGCCTGGTTTCTAGTTCTTACAACACATAACATAATTAAACATCAAAACAATTTACATAGTAAGAACAAACAAGTAATGACAATACCAAATAGGTATGCAAAAACATGTGACTGGTTATGTATCTGCACATAAAAGAGTAATATAGAACAGCAACTATAAAATTATGAAAACACTTGGTATGTTTATAGTTAGCAAGTGGTGTAATATGTTTTCATATTTTGCTTTCTACAGACAAAGAACAACTCACCTGAGGTAAGGGGCAATGGTATCTCAGCTTTACTCTATACTTTGTGATCCTAGATAATAATGAACCAAACAATTCATCATATTGTACATTCTTGTTGTATAAAAGAGAAGAAGCAGTTACAAAAAGTATGCGGTGTTTTGATTTATTAGTACATAAGACATGTACATATTATAGAGGGAGATTTGACTAAGGAACACTCAAATAAGACTTAGAATTTGCTCATGAAAACTAATCTGATTGTTTAGTAACAAACAAGCAAAAATCATGGCAATGTTGTCATTATGTAGACACACAAGGAGGTATCTTAACAACAGGATGTCAGGGTATAACATGGCTACTAATGGTTAAAACATAATTATCTTGACATGGGCTCACTTGTGATTGGCTATCAGTGTTTGAAAGACTGGTATTAATTTTACTAATCTGGGGGGAGTCCTTGAAGCGAGTAGGTGGTTACTCGCCTTGAAGTAACCACCTATTTAACAAGTATGTAATATCATACAGGGTAAACCCAGGGAATTCCCCTATATTGTTTACACCTAAGTGAAGGTTCTGTTTACACCTTTTTATGGTTATAAACACTGTGCTGCTGGAATGCTGACCACTCCTCAGCTAGCCTGGAGGCCTTAAAGACATCAACAATCAACTTTTTAGCTCCTCTCCTGCTGGGACTAACATGACTCAATATATGACCTAAAGGAATAAAATATAACTCCTTCATAGGAACTATAAGATTGGTACCAGAACTAGGAAATATCTCTTTATGATTCTGATCATAAAATAATCTACTTCTGTGGATGAAGCAATCTCCACTAAACAACAAATTTCAGTTAATTGTGAAACCATTATCTCATAGAAAAATACCTTTTTGTTTTCCCCTTGTTTTTATGGGCTACAAGGAAAACATCATAATTTTATAGTTTTCAAAAAAATTACAACACCTTAACCTTTTTTAGTATTTCCTTTATTACTCTTTATTTTTGATTTCTCAATAATCTTATATTATCTGAATTCCTTTTAAGTTTCTTTTTTGAAATTACAAACATTCCTTCATCATCACTGTATTTTCTTCGCTTTCTCCATTGCTTAGGTTGATTTTTCTTAGAAATATTTCTCTCCGGTGAATTCAACACTGTATCATCAAACGACTCGACTGCTGTGACATGAAGTTCTGATACATCCAATGCTTCAGGTTGAGTAAGTACATCATTTGAATTAATACACTCTGGCATTGTTTTATCATTAGTCTGTTCTATCAGCATTGCATTAGCATTATTGTTCATAACATTTTCTTCATCATAATCCAGTTTATGCCTTTTGATAGGACTAGCAGTGTTTTCTTCATTCACTTTACTGATAGTACGTTTTCTTTTTTTAAGAAGTTGAAACGATTTTAAGTGGTAGCTTGGCTTGCGTGTAAACGGTATGCTGGCTGAAGTGAACAAAGTTCCAATAGGAGGACCTGCAGGTTGGGTCACAATAATGATATGAAGGACAATACAATTAGTATAATTATATGCCATACCAGTCACTTGCAGTAAACAGCCTTGATCAAGTTTCACATACAGGAAACAGTTTTGTAGTAGGTACATCATCATGTCATCCCCTATCCTATAACAACACAAACTATCATATTGTTTTCATACAATAGGTTACCTAGAGCTGTACAATAGATAAACATATACATTAAATCCATCCACATACCAGTATTTTGTATGAAAGTAGATACACATATTGTAACTACTGGATATTGTGGAATATCAGTGTTGTTTTTGTTACCTTACTCTCAATCACATGTACTGTAAACTGAACTAGAGAGAATGTGTTAGTTAACTATATCTGATATATGTATAGAATATCAGAAACTTGATAATAAACAAGATCTCTGTATACATAATGACATAAATGATCATGTGGTAAAAGGTGGGTTAAACCTTAAGCACCACCAATGGAGTTTTGGTTGTTATGTAAATTCCCTTGGCTTGAGGGTAATTATATACACATATGTGATAAAGATCTAACAGTGATTTTTATATTCATTAACTTTTCACCCTCGCTGACTTTTTATCTTCAATAACTTCCCCTAGTCCACAGTTACCAGTAACCCATAGATTATACGTATGTATGTTATAGTTAAACCCCACCACGAGTAGGATATCATTGTTATCAACCCGAGGCCTAGGCGAAGCCGAGGCCGAGGTGTTGATAACAATGATATCCTACGAGTGTAGGTGGGGTTTAACTGGCTTCTATCCCAGCCTTTGATGTGTTGGCAATGCTCCAAAGACAACCACCAGTATCTCTTTGATGACTTGGCTTTAGATGAACTTTTCACCATGACTTAGTTTGTACTTGCATGGCTTTAACTTTTGAACTTTTGCTGTGCTTGTAGTCTTTGTAAGTAGTCAGCTTTTTTGTAAGGTTTCAATTTGCTATGGTTGCTTCTTTCAAGTGAATGTGTAAATACCTTTCATGCTTAAGATGTCTATCTACTGGGGTTTAACTACCATTCCCGGGGTTTAACTACCGTTCCCGGGGTTTAACTACCATATACTCCTAGTTTTTTCTTTTGATGTATGGCTTCACTGGGGTAGAAATATATATATATATATATATATATATATACAATCCAAAATGTAACTGCCATAACTACCATTCTGTGATTATTGGTTTCATAGTTCTCTATAGTGTTTGTTTATAAATTACTGGTGAAACTTGTGTACGCATCACTGCTTATAGAAAATTCTCCTGAACATTTGTTTTCCTATTATAGACTTATTGACTTCTACATTAATATTACTAGCCCCGCCTACCACCTTGCAGGTGCTTAGTAACCCACGTCACTTACTTTACATGTGTTATGAACTCCATTTATTAACTTTTATAGATGTAAGTTGTAGCTAACACTTACACTATATTTTGTCTCTTACTGTTTAACGAAGCAAATGTAAATCTTGATCTATGATATACAGTGTAGCAACACGTGTGATCCAACCTCCGTAAGTTTTAAAGTATTGGATGGAAGCAAAAACTGCCGTGAAGGCAAGCCAAGCCTTTCTATATAGATGTAGACTTGAACAACAACACCTTTCTAGAAAAGAGAGTAGCAAAACTATAGCTACCGGTAGATTCAATTGCAAATTTTCAAGGATATTTATTTTTGAGGATAGATCACTAAGGAATACATAACAATGCGAACATATATATATTATGGCTATATACTCCATTGCTTTAGTAGTAAGTTGCTTTACTACTGTAACCTTGTAAGCCACTCTCCCTTTAAATGCCTCACTACTGGTTGGCACGCCAACTATTAAAACTGATAGATTCACAAAATTTCAGCTGCTTTTAGATTCACAAACTGAATTTCAGTTTTTAGATTCACAAATTTCAGTTAAAACTGTTAGATTCACAAAATTTCAGTTAAAACTGTTAGATTCACAAAATTTCAGATTTCACTGTATTTCTACATCAGGTTATTGCGTTTTTCATGTGGTTAAATTCTCAGGGAAAGACCTAGGGAAAAGCCTCAATCATGATATGACTTCCGTTCAATAGCTTATATAGCTAAATCTATAAAATTTCTCTTCGTAAATAATCACCTCAATGACGGCATGTATAATCTCAAGCTGTGATCGGCTCTGAGCCACAGCAAAACGTCCATCCGGGACCATCTGTGCAGTGACAACAGTTGCATGACAGAAGTCAACGTAAGTATCATTGTCATTATTCCTTATTAATGCGCATTCTGGTGATAGCGTTGCCACCGTATCGTTGAGTGTTGCACAGTAAGCATATAGTTGCTTAAGAATATTACACGCAATAATATAAACCATACATTAGTATTCTGTTATTATTCCCTTACCGCGTAAATCTAAGCACATGGTCACGGTGAAGAGCGCCAAAGGGGTAAACCATGGGTAAAACCCTTGGAAAACCCTGTAGTCCGAAACCGCGATTCCGTATACGTAGTTAAACTATTTTAAGAACACAAGTTTTTTCTTTGGAATTTTTCATGTGCGATTTTAATACTCCACGGTGAAGTTACATCTTGTTTCAGTCTGATTCCTTGGACACTTTTGAAGGTATTGTTTATTACTGTGGTTTACCAGAGATAATATATAGGGCGTATCTCTGTGTTTACTGACAAATCTGTATGTAGTTATGCTGTTTGGTGTGTCGTATCCGTGGCTCCATAGATTGAAACCCCAGGTATGATGGTCTGAAAAGGAGTTCTGAACTGATTTTGCATTTTATTACCGTATAGTGCACCATTTTATTTAGGCGCCAACAAATTTAAGTTCAGGAATGTTTAATAGTTAATTTGCTCACATCTTGTTTGCATAAACGTACTCACAGCTGATCCTTTTCATAAAATTTTTATCAATACTATTCCACCTGTGAAAAGTTGTTTAAACTTTGCTGGAAAGATGCCTCAAATCTTTTATGATTTGATTGGATTAACCAGTGTTCAGTGATGCATCCTAGCACATAGTACTAGAGTTGCCAGATGGCTTTTCTATTAGAGGCACATGAAAGAATGATGATCAACTATGCCAAACTACACAGAAACAGCCATCTACGTATCTTTAAATATACTGCAGTTGTGCATTGGTTTATGCCACATACCGTATAGAGGGAAACTTTGGCGGGGAAAAACTTTGGCGAATTTGGCGAATTGCTCAAATTCGCCAAAGTTTAATTCGCCAATTACTTACAATCTTGTCATGTGCAGAACCCGTTGCCCACTGGAAGAAAATGTCGTCGATTCTTAACTACTTTAAACTCAAGCCTGGGTCGAAAGTGACATCAACGTTGAAGTCCTCAGACGATATTCTCAAGAGTTTACCAGATCCTGATGGAACTTTAAGCAAGAGTGTTCCGTCGTCAGCAATAAGAATGGCTAACGATGAAGTGCTTAAACTAGGAAGAAACCTGGGTATGGCAAGCGTAACGGCCGACACACACAGTGCCAGTGGTCGACCGAGACCAAATGGATATTTGATGTTAACATCAACTCAACGATGCGAGATTGGTAAACGAGCAGCTGCACATGGAGTTACCGCGTCACTTCAGTATTACACGGAGAAGTATCCAAGCCTTCCACTAAAGGAGACCAGCGTAAGAAGGTTTAAAAACCTTTATAAAGAAGCAGTGAAAAAGAAACTTGACGAAGTTAAAAAAGCTCGAGCTTTCAGTGCCGATGATGCAACTGGCAATCCTAATTGTGAAGTTCACGAGTTGCTTCGTATGAAAACTGGTAGGCCTTTATTGTTGCGGGACGAATTAGATGGCCAGGTGCAAGAGTATATCAAAGAATTGCGCAGTCGTGGAACAGCAGTGAGTAGTAGTGTGGTGATTGCTGCTGCTGAAGGCATTGTAATGAATAAAGATGCAAATATTCTGCGTGAAAATGGTGGTATTAAATTGACTGAAGAATGGGCAAAATCCTTGCTGAATAGAATGGGCTATGTAAAAAGGAGAGCGTGTAGCAAAGCAAAAATTGATGTGGAGCATTTTAAAGAATTGAAAAGAGTATTTTTGATGGATATTACAAACATTATAAGTATGGATGAAATCCCCCCTCAGTTGGTCATAAATTTTGATCAGACAGCAATCAACTACGTCCCCACACCATCTTGGACAATGGAGAAGGAAGGAGCAAAGAGGGTAGAAATGATGGGGATAGATGACAAGAGACAGATTACAGCAGTTTTTGGTGCATCCCTTTCAGGTGACTTCTTGCCACCTCAGCTTGTATACGAAGGAAAGACAAAGCGATGCCTTCCAAGTTACAGCTCTCCCTCAACATGGAACATTACTTATTCGACCAATCACTGGTCGAATGAAGAAACAATGAAAGAGTACATAGAAATGATCATTTTGCCATACATCAGTAAAATTAAAGAAGATCTGCAGCTTCCTGATGAGCAGGGTGCACTGTTAATTTTTGATAACTTCAAAGCACAATGCACGTCAACCATTTTAACACTGCTGGATAGCCACAACATCAATGTAGCCCTAATTCCGGCCAACTGCACCGATCGGTTACAGCCGTTAGACCTGAGTATTAACAAGCCAGCAAAGGATTTTCTTCGTAAAAAATTTGAAGGCTGGTATGCAAAACAAGTTTGCGCACAGTTAGATGAAGGAAAGCAAAGTGAAGGTGTTGATTTGAGGCTCACCACTATGAAGCCTTTGGGTGCAGAATGGATGGTGGCACTCCACAGCCACATCAAGAACAACCCTGATCTTGTGAGGAATGGATTTAAAGAAGCTGGGATTTTTGACTGCATTTGAACAGTACTATTGGCTACAATAATTATGATTAGTGTATTATACAAATCAATGAAAATATGTAATTGACTACAATAATTACTAATAATGGTTTTTGAAACAAAAAGTGTTGATTATTTACAAGTATAATACATGGTAACAGTAATTGACCTACACGTAAGTTTTGTTGCCTTCATTTGCAAGGGAATAAAGACATTCCACCTTTATTTAGGCATGTAACCAAATGGCCCCTTAGCTCTTCTTGAATAAACTTAAGTTTGCCTGGCTGTTTTCCAAATGCTATGGCAGTAGCAAATGCAATGGCAAATAAGCCGCAATCTGCACCTCCCTTTTGCTTATGGCAACGGGCAAATTTCAAAGCTACTTCTGTAGAATTCCACTGGAATGAATTCATGATTACTCTTTCCATTTCCTTATCAGGGTAAGTGAACAAAGAATCATAGACTTTACTTGGCCAATGCTGCTATTCACAGTTGAGGCAACAACCCAATGACGTCTACCTTTACAGTAGATTATCTGCACCTTATTTCTGACATCTTTCTCTGTTAGTGCATACCTTTTGTCTTGAAGCAGTGTAGATTTAAACCCATTCAGATTGGGAAACTGTTTCTTCAATAACTGTTGTGCCAAATTAATCTCTGTGTCAGTTAATTCTTCTCCCATTATGATATGTTCTGAGTCTATTAGCTTCATTCTTTTCTTTTGCGGAGACACAGCATTATGTTCAACGGCTTGATCTGACAAATCTACCACAGGCATCAACTCAGCTCTGTCTTGGACCTCAACAGCTTGATCGTCAGTAGCTCTGTCTTGGATCTCAACAGCTTGATTGTCAATAGCTCGCTCTGTCTTGGACCTCAATAGCTTGATCATCAGTAGTTCTGTCTTGGATCTCAACAGCTTGATTGTCAGTAGCAAGGTCAGTAGTACTGGTATCCCTAATTGAAAGTGTATCCATTGCAACAACAATAGATAAGGTTGCTTCGAGACGCTTTCTGGTCTTATTTGCTTCCTTTTCACTTTCAATCGAAAACACCAACTTGCATGGAATCTCGAGGCCACCTTTTTCCAAATCTGATGAGAAACAGCGGCTACCGGTTACGCGGCTAATTATTGATCCACCTCGTCTGATAAATATTGAACATATCGAGGATATGTCAAAAGGGACATGTCCTACAACAGCTGAGGCTCTTGAAATTACTTTCATCATTGCCACTGCGTGTGGATCGTGTGAATTCCCAGGTTCGCATCTACATTCCAGTTCTTCTCCAACATATGGACTGCTCCATATAGTCTGATAAACGTGATAACCTCGAATCTTAGAATCTATTACAAATCTAGAGACCACGCTCATAATGCCACGGCAAACTGCCCGACTGAAATAATTAGAACACGATAACGTTTTACGGAAACTCGTACGTAACACCGGAATTTATAGCGGTAAGCATGAATGCTTGAATTCGCCAAAGTTTATTTCGCCAAATGCAATTTAGCTGGCTATTCGCCAAAGTTTACCCCCGCCAAAGTTTCCCTCTATACGGTATAGCTTGTTGCAAGTTGCTATTGTATGCATATAATACTACTTGTATATCCCCTAGCTATCCGCAACACCTTCACTGAAGACCACAATTCCAGTGAAATATTTGGATATCTTTATACTAAAGCTATTATTCATGCAATCAGAAGCCCTTCTCCAATGCTTGCTTCAGATGAAAATCCAACAAGTTCAAGATGGCCCGCGGCCTAGTAAGGCTACTACTCATCATTCAAACAGTCCAGGATTTCAGAAAAAACCATCAAGCAACTTGTTGGTCACAAGTGACTTCAGTGGAGTCCACAGTGAACAAGACAAAGTTACTTCCATCTGTTCCTCTAAACAACTGCCATACACAAATGCATACTCTAAAACAAATAACAGTGTGTCATCAAACTCTATCTGCATTGTTAGCATTGATAATGATAATGTTGAATCAACCAGAAGGATAAAAGGTGCTACTGCAAATCAGCCATTATGTGTTAGTACTAGTATCACTTCTGTTGCTGTTGAAGAAACTGAAATAGGACACAAACAATCATATGCAGTTTTGATTGGACAAAGTGTTAGAACAGTTAACATTAAATTGTACTCTTCACTACCAGTACGGAACAAGTTCATGGTGAAACAACGGGAACAGAATCTGTTTGGGAGGACTATTATAAAGCTAGGGTTGAAATCAAACGATGAAAGGTTGGTTTTCCTCATGAATATTGAACTTGTATATTGAATATGTTAATAATTTACTAATATTAACTACTAATTTTATCATTCAAGATGTTTGAGTTCATTTTATTTATTGAATTATCTTTTAATTAATGAAATTTGATTTACAGTAAATTTTGTGGCATATATGTGTTTGTTTAATATACAGTTTCTGTATTTTATAGAAAAATGAAAAGCTCAATCTATATTTCATGTAATGTCTAATTTATTATTTGTAGCTGTGTCAAAGAAGAAGAAGGAGTAATGCAACAATATGTTTGTGATAATGATGTAGAAGCTGATGGCAATTGTACAGGGACCCATCACCCAGGAAACAACAGAAGAGCTGGTTATATTATCTACACTGTGAGTCATAGTACACTACAATAATTCTTGATTTTATAATATTTACTAGAATGATAAAAAATTAAAAATTTAAAAAGTAAGTAGGGATTGAATTTTGGATTCAATAGTGCTACAAAAAGTAAGGAAACAAGGAATAAGATTTTGGGACGAGAGAACATTCTGGCATGAGATAATTTATAAAAGGTTAATCCCTACTTTTGGCTTACTTCAGTAGGTTTGCCAAAAGTAGGGATTAAACTTTTATAAATTATCTTATGCCAGAATGTTCTCTCGTCCCAAAATCTTATTCCTTGTTTCCTTACTTTTTAGCACCATTGAATCCAAAATTCAATCCCTACTTACTTTTTAAATTTTTAATTCTAGTTTGTTTACTTTTTATACATGCTAAGCATTTAATAATCTTTTAGCAGGCGCACAAAATGTTACAGGTGCTTACGTAATAATTATGCTTGTTTACAGGCAAGCAGCTGTGTGATAGCAAATAATGCTCGAAAAACAGCAAAAGCTATTTGTCCAAGGCTATAATCTCAAAGTTTAAGGATGTAATGAAGTACACGCAAGTACACCCGAAAACATCTGCCACTGTAACTAATTATATCATATGCAAGCCAGGTTTTTGTGTGACGCAATAAGCAGAAGCCGTTACAGGCTATCGTCACCTTCGGTGAGATTCGCACCTTGCTAAGGAATATATAAAGAACAAGGAAAGGAATGAAGGATAAAGGGAATCGCCATGGCGCAGTGGATAAATCGTCTTCAGAATAACATTTTTGTAAATCCGCCGCCAATACCTTTATTGTGTGAAATTTCTGGAGCCTTACACCTAGCGCAACCCGGTCTTACGGCAGGAAGGCTGGCAGGCTGGCAGGCAGGCTGGCAGACGAAATACAGGTGAATTTCAAAATTTTCAAAGTTGGCTGTAGGTCGAAATATTTGATTTGTCGTTTCGTTTAACCAAGGTACAGCATCATTACAGCCTTACCAATGGATTCCAGCCAGTTTTTTTGGGTAAAGCCTATTGCAAGGTTGATTTTTGAAGTGCAAAATTTTCCCGAAGCCGTACAATTTCCTACCGATCCCTACTTTTAAGTACTACCGTACTTAATGATATGGATTTTTGTGATAATTATTTGTGAGAAAGATATGATTTTGGACAATCCTCTTATTAAAGATTCTAGATCCTTAAAATAGAAAGTGTCTAGCACCACTCAGTAACTAGCACCACTCAGTAACTAGAACCACTTAGTAACTGCATGTGGACTGTGGAGGTGAATTGACAACTCTGATTTTGGAAACTGGATTCTTAAACAGATTCCAGAGTCTTAGCATTATATTGAATGGCATGATATATCCTTCTATTTAAGGACCTGACAAGCCCTATTTGTTAATGTAAACAATCATGGAAGGAAACAATTAATGCTTGAGCTTCTATTTGCACATAAAAGGCAAATGAATATATAAATATGGACTATAGCCATATAATGTACATTTTATATGCATAAATGTCAATATATGGTTATGTCTTCACTATTATAGCGTGACAGAAAATTTCATGGTGATATCAAATACCCACTGCCAAATGAAAAGGCTACAACCTCCAGGATAGGAAAGGGAGGCAACGGGTCGGTATTTATTATATACCATGAGAAGAAGCAGTATGCAGTTAAGCAGGTATGTACAACTATCACAAAAGAAATCATCCATAATACCGTCTGGCCGGAAAATTTGATGGTAATAAAATTTGATGAAATAGCCTCCAAATTGCATAATAAAAATGACGGATTTTAAATTTGACGAAATGCCCGATAAGAAGGCACATAGTATAAGGAAAATTAACATTGACGGATATTAATTTGACGGTTAGCGAGAAGACCGTCAAACCGTCAAATTAAATTCACCATCAAATTTTCAGGCCATATGGTATCACAAGTGATAAATAACTTTAGTATAGTATTGGACACTATGTGTAGTACATTCTGTTGGCATACTAGCTAAGTGATCAAACGTTTGCTGTGGTGAATACAATTCTTTGATATACGGCCGTTCTTATCTTTAACAGACTGTATATAGACCTAATGAAGTAAACATTCATTCAGCATTGAGACATGTGAATGTTCTGCCTCTGCTGGCTGTACTGATGGGCACAAAACATGAGAAACACTCGGGACGATTCTACTGTTATCATTTTATGCCTAGAATGGATTACGATTTGAGACAAATCTTGTCTACCAAAGAAGTTGGATGTCTTAAATATTTCTACAGAAACAATTCAAAAAATCGTGCAGTATTTGAAAGAGCTTTTGGTAATGTGAAGTATACACTAAAGGAAACACTGAAAACATTAGTCTTCATACATTCCAATGGATATGTTTACAGAGATGTAAAAGGTTAATATATTTGTGTGATAGCCTTGTAGCTACGTATATATATATATATATATCGCAAGTTGAAACTGGTTCAGGTGATAACTGATTCATCAAAGAATGGCCCATTTTCTTTTGCATTTCAATACATCTGACTGTACAATTATGCATCTGTAGCTACTAAAGAATCTTTTATTAATTCCAGCATTCTTTTACAAATGCATATATAATACACACGCACAGATGCACTTGCGCACACACCCTATATGAAGAGATGCATTGGCTGGCATGTTACACACGTGCATGCGCACGTGCACACACACACACAAAACTATACATGGAAATATGCTATTTCAAGAGACTGAGTGTCCAGTGGTCTAAAAGTGCCAGTTTCAATATAGCTAGCTAGTTATATGTATGTATGCATTATGTATGCTATCTTAGCTAGATGTTATACATTTTAATACATTACTACTAGGTAGATGCAAGTATTAGGCATCTTGTACAAAAACCGTGAGTGGTTTTGAAAAAGTAAATATCTGTTAAAAGCTGTGTTCATACAAATATATTGTGATGTTTGATATGGTGCACAGCAAGATAACAGACATTATATAGCTATTGATTATAACGATAACTCTGCATAATACAGTAAACCTCTTCAGGACCAGCCATTTCGGTCCATAATTTCTACATTGATATATAGCTGTATTGTTCAGGTGCATTGGACGCAAAGTTGTATTAAAATTGCAACTGCAAAAGTATGCATGCACAGAGCTTTTTGTTTTGTATTTTTATTTCATTCAGTGTCCTCTAAAAGAGGTTTCGCTGTGTGTTGTGTATGACATACGTATGTGCTGTAGCTACCTGGTAATTATAATTATCTTGTTTTTTATATTATATTTATACAGCCAGCAACATCATGATTAGAATGAACTGCACATGTAATCCTCTATACTGTGACTGTACCTCAAAGTTTCAAGTCAAACTTGGTGACTTTGATTCATCAGGAACTGTTCCGGGACTCAATATAAAAGAACCCACTGACCAGTTAATCAAGTTTGCCTCCATTCTGCCATTAGGCACACCTGGATATCGAGCTCCAGAGGTAAGCTATATTTGTATCGTAATATATAACAGATGATATTATGAGCAATCATTGGTTAGCAGCTAGCAAATGGCATAATAATCAAGAGAAATTAAACAAGCTTGTTGGGATCTAGCTAGTACAGCCACCTAGCTACTGAGCTTTATATAGCATGAGTATAGAGTTTATATCCATGCCAAAATGTAATACTAAGTACAGTGTATATTTCTATTTTAGTTTTGTGCTGAACTGCTGACATGGGTCCGAGCACTATTTAGTCCTTATTGCATGCTCTGGCATTATATGATTATTGAGGACCATTTCATAGTAAATTTACTCATTGCCACTTATTGCTACGTAGCCACTTATTATAATGTTATTTTGCAATAAATCCCACTGCTGCATGTACTCCACTGGTAGACAAAATATGTGAAAGATTCCTCTTGCAAAATTTTTATTTGTCAACAAACAAGTAAAACATATCGACGTTAATGTAGCCATGCATAATATAATTATATTCATTCATTACACAACAGCGCTATACCATATCTAGTTATGTTACTAAGGTAGCATCTATTAAAATAAGTCACATGTTCTTCTGTCCTGCTTTAGGTGTCAATGCACATCACTTTATCGGGCCCATACGAGATACTGTATACCACCGCAGTGGATATGTGGTCCTTTGGATGCCTCTGTCTAAATATCTGTATAGGGAAAACTGCAGCCTTATCACAACGAGAGGTATATAACTAATATGTTTGATTAGCTGCAGCTATTTATAACCTAAATTCTTATCACACAGGAGGCGTCGTTATTACTTTCTACTACTCATCACTGTGGTGAGGAACTCTGGACAAAAACTACCAAAGTAACTATTATATTTGTAATCTCAGAATAGCTGATAACAATAATATTCATCCATAGGTACATGAGATTCAGAGAACGCAACCATTTAGTAGTGACACTCGTCTACTTAAGTTAATCAAACTTTGTTTACAAGTGAATCATAGAAATAGACCATCAGCATTACAATCACAAGCATATCTGTAGTTATTTCTAATGATTTAGCTATGTTTTTAAATTACATATATATATATATATATTATATATATATATATATATATATATATATATATATATATATATATATATATATATATATATATATATATATGCTAAACAAAAACAGCCTGGCTGTAAAAAAGTGCGAGGCCAATCAGAAGCCACAAATATAAGCGACCAAAAACTCTGATATCAAGTAAGGCCAAGAAATTGAACATTTTATTAAGTATCTTTTTACTTGAATGACATACAATAGTTTACAGGGCATTTTCACAACTATGATTGGCTTTGTCACTTGGCCACCTTATAAAAGATGATAGTGCAAAAAGGTGGCCAAGTGACAAAGCCAATCATAGTTGTGAAAATGCCCTGTAAACTATTGTATGTCATTCAAGTAAAAAGATACTTAATAAAATGTTCAATTTCTTGGCCTTACTTGATATCAGAGTTTTTGGTCGCTTATATTTGTGGCTTCTGATTGGCCTCGCACTTTTTTACAGCCAGGCTGTTTTTGTTTAGCATATCACTGCTTTTTGTAAATATTCAAAAACAGATTATATACTATAAACAAGTCCTGACAAGAAACCTTATATAAAGTATACAGAGTAATAAAATTTTAAAGGGGAGAGGAGGAAGTTAATATTTTGGGTATTTCCCTTGTATTCCCCCAAATAACTAATGAACATTATAAAGTATGTGTTATTATAATATAATTGTTAGCTATGTAGGTGGAGAACAGTTGAGAACTTCAATGAAGGCTACATCATTGCCATCCTCTACTGTTGATTGATCTACAGGAGAAGACAATTAATATTATAGTGCAAAATATTGTGTATGCTAATAGTGACAGTGGTCTCCTATTTATAATGTGTGGCCACTGTTCACCTCTTGTTGTTTGGTATAATTATCATGGCACATTAACATGAATGAAATCGTTAAAGGCTAATTTTGATAAACTGAAGTGTCATAATTTCTTTAAACTTATCCTGAAGATTCATATATCAATATAGCTTGTGTATCTGAAATTTCATTCAAATGATTTAGAGGGGGTCCGAGTTATGGAAACTATCAACATACAGTGTAAAAGTATCTCTCAAATACATTGAGGTATTTGCTTTATGCTGAAAGTTGTTTGTCTGGTAGAGCATACATAGGAGAAGTGTTGATACAAATTTGGTTGAAATCCATGCAGAAATGAGTGAGTTATTAGACAAACAAGTGTATGTACTAAATGAGTGTTTTAAATATAAATTCCGGGATTCACACCGGGGGTCACGCAAGCCCACGAAAAGTGTGCGATGAAAATGAAAGAAAGAAAGAAAGAAAGAAAGTAGAAAGAAAGAAAAAGAAAACGACGGCCGCGTAAAATTTTTTTACTGGAAGGAGGACTTTATAAGGCTGTATCAGAAGACTGGCTGGTCCGATTTTGATGAACTTTGGGTTACTGATTCTACATTAAATGAAGGTACTAATTCTCTAATTAACGAGCGAAAAGGGGCGGGGCAGATGGTTCGTCGTGCGTTGTCGCAAAACGAGCGCCATAAAACTCGCAATGGCTGATACTCAGGAATGGAGGCAGCTATTTACTTCATTGTTGGTATATTGATTCTATATAGTAAGAACGTACTAGGTCCGTAATAACTAAGCGGTAGCTTTTATGGCGGCTTAGTTACAGCGTCTGCGAATTTTTGAGCGGTGCTACCTGTAAATAACTCACTCGTTCGTCGCGTACGGCTGCTTCTTCTTGGCCTCGCGACTCACTATCGTGAGTCTTGATATATCACCACCAACGGTTTAATAACTTTGGAAAATGACCATCTGGAATTACAGACAATTAAAGCTCAGAAAAGTAGTGTAGCTACACGATAGAAATGATAGATGACAATGACGATCAAGGTGATATTGGTAGTGAGAGCTGAGAATGATTTAAGTACGTATCTTGGGCTGGCAGTAGCAGTAGTAGTTGCTGTAGTAGTGCTACTTCAGTATCACTCACCCTGTATGAACCAGCTGGTAACACTACTGCACATGACTAATATACTGTAGCTCAAACTTCCTGCATTTCCTCCTGCACTATAGCTAGCTAGCTAAGCAAAGCTATTTAGTATATATGTTATAGCTAGCTAAGCAAAGTTGCATGCATTATATGCATAAACAGTAGATAGCTATGGTTAATACTCGACTAGCTATATATAATAATATTATACTAAGCTATACATCAGGTAAAAATGATGATGATTGATGTGAAAAATCACTCTAAATACCATTTTAGAGCATACAATTTTCAAAATTTTCCTGGGGGGCATGCCCCCAGACCCCCCTAGATTAAGCCGCTATGCAGCTGAGTTGCCTTTGGCAACTGTTGTATACTTCTGTCACTCTCAACCTGGTGCAGCCAGGGCCAAGTCTTCCAAAACTTCCTTGGTACCCCTATAATCTGGCCCCACCATCAACTTGGGTCTAGCTACGCCACTGGGCCACACATTATAAATAGGAGACCACTGTCCTGTTAGCATGCACAAAATTTATTTATAACATTATAATATATCTTCTCCTGTAGATCAATCAACAGTACAAGATGGCAATGGTGTAACCTTCATTGAAGTTCTCAACTGTTCTCCACCTATATACATAGCTAACAATTATAGTAATACTTTATATGTTCATTAGCTACTTGGGGGGAAATACAAGGGAAACACCTAAAGTATTAACTTTCAGCTCCTCTCCCCTTTAAAATTTTATTATTCTGCATACTTTATATAAGGTCTTGTTTATAATTGTAATATGTTTACAAAAAGCAGTGATATGCTAAACAAAAACAGCCTGGCTTTAAAAAAAGTGCGAGGCCAATCAGAAGCCACAATAGCTATAAGTGACCAAAATCTCTGATATCAAGTAAGGCCAAGAAGTTGAACATTTTATTAAGAATCCTTTTACTTGAATGACATACAATAGTTTACAGGGCATTTTCACAACTATGATTGGCTTGGTCACTTGGCCACCTTATAAAAGATGATAGTACAAAAAGGTGACCAAGCCAATCATAGTTGTGAAAATGCCCTATAAACTATTGTATGTCATTCAAGTAAAAGGATTCTTAATAAAATGTTCAACTTCTTGGCCTTACTTGATATCAGAGATTTTGGTCGCTTATAGCTATTGTGGCTTCTGATTGGCCTCGCACTTTTTTACAGCCAGGCTGTTTTTGTTTAGCATCTGCTATTACAGAGATTTTCAAGTACCCTGGTAAACAATATCAGATTGAGCCACTAAAAGGGTTAAGATTAAGCACACCATTAAATGTATCTAAACATGTTTACAGATCAAATGAAGCTGTTTATAAACTTTATGACAAAGAGGACATTTGTGACAAAGAGAAAGAGCGTATTGAAATGGGCATTTCATACTTGCAGCCAGAGAGGCAGGACTTGAGCAAAGATGGCTGCTTTTATATGTTGAGCTATAACTTTATTAAACAGAAAGCAAGAGAATTGCAATCCAGTAAAGATTATATAGCAATCATGACACTTGAACAGCTTCATGATCATGATCATGTGCACTCAGATTTGTGGGAATTAAATCTTTTATTCCCTCAAAATACAAATGAAGCGATGTTAATAGATTTTGACTTGATGGGTACTGTAAACACTATATCCCAATGGTTACAACAGGGTACCTGAGCGGCATCCAGATGCTAAAGCTGGTAAAGAAAGAAAGAAAATTCATGATAAACATGCTCTAGTATGTATAATAGAAAGAGTGTTTTTATAATTCTCTTACTGAAGAACAGAAAAAAGAACTACAACTTTACAAGAATTCGGACTCCTACAACTGGTTGTTTCTCCATATAAAAGTCACGAAATACGTATACAAATATTTTGAAATACATGTACTATTATCTAAATATATATAATAGATAACATAGGTACTGTAGGTACTTTAGGTACTGTGGGTACTGTAGGTACTGTAGGTACTATAGGTACTGTAGGTACTATAGGAACTGTAGGTACTATAGGTACTGTAGGTACTGTGGGTACTGTAGGTACTGTAGGTACTGTAGGTACTATAGGTACTGTGGGTACTGTAGGTACTGTAGGTACTGTAGGTACTATAGGTACTGTGGGTATACTGTAGGTACTGTGGGTACTGTAGGTACCGTAGGTACTGTAGGTACTGTAGGTACTGTTGGTACTGTGGGTACTATAGGTACTGTAGGTACTGTGGGTACTGTAGGTACTGTGGGTACTGTAGGTACTATAGGTACTGTAGGTACTGTGGGTACTGTAGGTACTGTAGGTACTGTGGGTACTGTAGGTACTATAGGTACTGTAGGTACTGTGGGTACTGTAGGTACTATAGGTACAGTAGGTACCGTAGGTACTGTGGGTACTGTAGGTACTGTAGGTACTATAGGTCACTGGAAAAATATAGACATTTCCTATAGTCTGCGAGGTAAGGAAATATGCAGGACTTGCAGCCATCAAATTTCCTTTGCCTGGCCTGCATCAGACATATGAAATTCTTATGCACCTTTCCTTTATTGTAGGACAGTTCAACTAGAACTGAATGAATCCTAAAGTACAGGGCACATCTTATGTACCTACATCATTGGAAAAGTCAAATTTCCTGCCTTAAAAAGCTGCAGGAAATCTACAGAAAATTTTCAATTAATAGAAAATGTCATGTTATTGGCACAATTAATTTAATTAATGCTTTACGGCATTATTTGTAGTTTTATGCTCAAGAACATTTGATGTGTCCTGCATATGTCGAGTATCAGAAATTTCAAATCCCAACCCACAATTAAATGTTTCACTATGAATCACAGGTTATTTATACATAATGAAAACTATATTATAGATAGGTAAGTTAGTTTCTATTCAACCTTGCATGTAATGTTGTTAATCTACATTGTATAGGATTAGGAAATGTGTGGTTTACATGCGTGCAGGGCATGTGCATGAAATATCATGTGTAGCGCAATATGCAATATAATCCGTCCAGCATAATATACACACACACAGGATACCGCACCATGCCCCATACTGTATCAGAAAAGGTCAAGGGAAGTTGAAATTTCCTAGACTTTTACCAGGCTTCAAAATACTGAAGGAAATCCAAATAATTCGTCATGCGTGTGATCCCAGAACATGCCAAGGCCAGGCGGACCGACCAATAAAGTAAATTCTATAGGAAATTCTGCCCTATACTGTAGCAAGAAATTTAAAGGAAATTCCCAACTATCCTGCAAAAGGAAAGGTGACAAACACAAGAAGCAAACATGGCCTTTCAGGCAGATGCCCTGGTGCAGTAAACGTTAATATTGGTCCAGTGGGTACTGTAGGTACTGTGGGTACTGTAGGTACTGTGGGTACTGTAGGTACTGTGGGTACTGTGGGTACTGTAGGTACTGTAGGTACTGTAGGTACTGTGGGTACTATAGGTACTGTGGGTACTGTGGGTACTATAGGTACTGTGGGTACTATAGGTACTGTAGGTACTGTAGGTACTATAAGTACTGTGGGTACTGTAGGTACTGTAGGTACTGTGGGTACTGTAGGTACTGTAGGTACTGTAGGTACTGTGGGTACTATAGGCACTGTGGGTACTATAGGTACTGTAGTACTGTAGGTACTGTGGGTACTGTTGGTACTGTGGGTACTATAGGTACTGTAGGTACTATAGGCACTGTGGGTACTATAGGTACTGTAGTACTGTAGGTACTGTGGGTACTGTTGGTACTGTGGGTACTATAGGTACTGTAGGTACTGTGGGTACTGTAGGTACTGTAGGTACTGTGGGTACTATAGGTACTATAGGTACTGTAGGTACTATAAGTACTGTAGGTACTGTAGGTACTGTAGGTACCGTAGGTACTGTAGGTACTGTAGGTACTGTAGGTACTATAGGTACTATAGGTACTGTGGGTACTGTGGGTACTGTACTGTAGGTACTGTGGGTACTATAGGTACTGTAGGTACTGTAGGTACTGTGGGTACTATAGGTACTATAGGTACTGTAGGTAATGTAGGTACTGTAGGTACTGTAGGTACTATAGGTACCGTAGGTACAGTGGGTACTATAGGTACTGTAGTTACTGTGGGTACTGTAGGTACTGTGTACTCATCACTAATACTGTTTTAATAACAAAAACATAGACTGATTTAAAATGGTAACCAATAAAACATATTACTGAAACTGCTGTATGGCTAAATAAAACCAACTAATTTATCATGCTGATAGGTTTGACACAGCACATGCACACATGACACCAATACTGTAAACAAAAACAGCAATAGAATGGACACTAATTATAGCAACATCTGCATAATTATTATTGGACACTTACAGTAGCTACCAACATTATCTAACCACATTGTCACAATACCCACGGTATATCTACAGTATCCATATAGTACTCCTACAGTACCAGTATAGTACCTATAGTACCTAGCTACAGTACATAGCTATAGTACCTACAATGCCAACTACAATAGCTACAGTACCTATAGTACCCACAGTACTTATAGTACTTACAGTACCCATGCACAGTACCCACAGTACCTACAGTACCTACAGTACCTATAGTACCTATAGTACACTGTAGGTGTACTGTAGATAGTGTTGGGCGGTATCAATATTTTACTTCCAATATACGGTATTACAAATTCAAAACGGTATTCAGTATTCCACGGTATTTTGATCAAACACAGCTAACATCTTATAGTTGGCATTTTTGTTAACAATGTGTTTACCCACAGTACCTATAGTACCTACAGTACCCACAGTACCAACAGTACCTACAGTACCTACAGTACCTACGGTACCTACAGTACCTATAGTACCTACAGTACCCACAGTACCTACAGTACCTATAGTACCCACAGTACCAACAGTACCTACAGTACCTACAGTACCTACGGTACCTACAGTATCTATAGTACCTACAGTACCCACAGTACCTACAGTACCTATAGTACCCACAGTACCAACAGTACCTACAGTACCTACAGTACCTACGGTACCTACAGTATCTATAGTACCTACAGTACCCACAGTACCTACAGTACCTAGAATACCCACAGTACCTACAGTACCCACAGTACCTATAGTACCTACAGTACCTACAGTACCCACAGAACCTACAGTACCTATAGTACCCACAGTACCTACAGTACCTATAGTACCTATAGTACCTATAGTACCCACAGTACCTACAGTACCTACAGTACCTACGGTACCTACAGTACCTATAGTACGTACCTACAGTACCCACAGTACCTACAGTACCCACAGTACCTACAGTACCTACAGTACCCACAGTACCTACAGTACCTACAGTACCTACGGTACCTACAGTACCTACAGTACCTACAGTACCCACAGTACCCACAGTACCTACAGTACCTATAGTACCTACAGTACCCACAGTACCTACAGTACCCACAGTACCTACAGTACCCACAGTACCCACAGTACCTACAGTACTCACAGTACCTACAGTACCTACAGTACCTATAGTACCTACAGTACCCACAGTACCTACAGTACCTACAGTACCTATAGTACCTACAGTACCCACAGTACCTACAGTACCACAGTACCTACAGTACCTATAGTACCTACAGTACCCACAGTACCTACAGTACCCACAGTACCTACAGTACCCACAGTACCTACAGTACCTATAGTACCTACAGTACCCACAGTACCTACAGTACCCACAGTACCTACAGTACCTATAGTACCTACAGTACCCACAGTACCTACAGTACCTATAGTACCCACAGTACCAACAGTACCTACAGTACCTACCGTACCTACGGTACCTACAGTACCTATAGTACCTACAGTACCCACAGTACCTACAGTACCTATAGTACCTATAGTACCTACAGTACCTACAGTACCTACAGTACCCACAGTACCTATAGTACCTACAGTACCTACAGTACCTACAGTACCCACAGTACCTACAGTACCTGTGTTATCTATTATATATATTTAGACAATAGTACATGTATTTCAAAATATTTGTATACGTATTTCGTGACTTTTATATGGAGAAACAACCCTACAATTTCACTGCAGAATTTATTTTATGATGCTGTACTAGTATAGTTTGTAATGTATGCATATTATTATTATATTCATATGTAATACTGAGTTTAGTTTTCTGGTGGAAACAACACTCTAGGATGGGTTCGACCTCTAATCTTTCTTCACGAAAACAAGTGTACACAAATTTATTTCCCACGGTACCATACACTAAAAATTTGAACAGCTTCTTCTTTATATGGAGATTTCAGGGTGGCATGAATACTATAAATAGCAATGAAGCTGTGTGCATCTCGGTAGTCGATCAAAAATTTTTGCAGGCCTGGGCCGCCTGGTCACAAATCATATTTACAATAATAATATCATCCAATATTGTAGCAACCTTCCTAAATTAAATTCCGAAAATTATGCTAAAGAATTTCATTCTCCCCGTCCCACTCACTCACTACAGTAAAACGTTACCCTCTTCAAATGTTTACACACTTGACAGTAGAAGAATTAATTATAATTTTACTACCCATTTGAGGTTTCACTCTGTTGTTCCCTTGGCAACAATTCCTACACATTGCTAGTGCAGGTGATCACTTGTAATTCACTCCTTGGATCAGTTGCTACTGCTACTGCTACTAGTCCAGTACTTTTGAAGATAACTGTGATGGCTCAGACTTAGTTATGACATGGTCTGGCAGCATCTGTAAAAACATTTTCTTTGCCTTTGAGTACCCTCCAACTACAATAAAATATTACCATCAAATGTTCACACATCCTGTAGTTTTATTTATAAAACCTGTTTGATTTCCCACCGGTTTCACCTTGTTTCCTTTGCAACAATTCCCATCCATTATTACCCTCCTTGTTCTTCACCCCTCTATGTGAATGATCGGTTGTCCAATTCACTGCATCTAGATCTTTTTGCTATAAACATGATAATAATGCACACAAGTATAGGTAGTGCACACAGAGTAGAGGGTAGTTATGTTATCATTGTCCCGTCAACAGATTTCAGCAAACTGTGGTTGGATTAACAAAGACCATAGTATAATGTTTGATATTGTATAACCAGCAAGCCTTATATAAAAGGACTTTCATCCCTATTATAAGTGGCACAACTCCTGATCTGAATATGTGGATGGCAGTGTGTGTCCATCATGGCAAATTTATAGGGGAATCATTTTTTGATTCATCATCTCCACAGACTTGCCAGGATAGACACACTCTACACACCCCCAGAGTTTCCATGACTCCCTAATGTCAATACAATCAACCTAACATAAAAACAAACCCATAAATCAACCTGATGTTTGAAAAATAATCGTAGCTAAAATTGTTAACAGCCAATGATAATATACTACTAACCCACCTGGTGATGATTAAGTGTTAAATAAATGTCTGATACAATAAACATACCGGTATATAACTGAGATAATTGTTAGTGATTTAAAAATCAGAGTAGGAATTGTGAAAAAGTAAGATAAAGATACTGCTGAGAGTTCGTGATTCTAATATACAGTGGAACCTGTCTTAGCAGCCATCTGTATAGAAAGACCACCTCTCTAAAAAGGCCAACTTTAAATTCCCCAAGTGAGAAATTCATATGGTAACCTACCTGTCTAATGTAGCCACCTGTTCATTAAGGCCAAGAAATTTTTGCTCATAGGTCACCAGCTTAGACAGGTTCCACTGCAACAGTCAAAATAAGACTCTCAAATACAGTGGAACAACTCTCAGCAGTATAATATCTTTATGATCCCTATTCTCCTAATTCATTAGTTTTTATGTCGATATACAACCCTTATCATATGGATCATTTGTAAAAACTTCCATCTTGTCAATTTAATGATAAACTGGCATTTCATATTGCCCTCCGTGGCACAACTGAACAATGTGCGTAAATGTGTAAATATAAATTAGACATCTATGAATTTCCATTTAACTATTATGTAAATAACCTAAAATAGCTGCATTAAATTGGTGACAGCAAAAATGCCAGGTAGCTAAATAGATAGATAGATAGCTATAACTATATATGCCTCTACAATGTTAGATACTATAGATAGATAGCTAGCTATAACTCTACAATGTTAGAGACTACAGATTGATAAACAATGTTAGATACTATAGATATAACTATGTATGCCTCTAAAATGTTAGATACTATCGTATGGATATATATCTAGCTATAACTATGTATGCCTCTACAATGTTAGATACTATGGATAAATATACAATGTTAAATACTATAGATAGATAGCTAGCTATAACTATGTATCCCTCTACAATGTTAGATAATGTAGATAGATCACTAGCTATAACTATGTGTGCCTCTGCAATTATAAATACTATAAATTGATATACAATGTTAGATACTATAGATAGATAGCTAGCTATAACTATGTATGTATCTACAATGTTAGATACTATAGATAGAAAATTAGCTATAACTATGTATACCTTTACAATGTTAGATATACTATAGAGACATATACTGTAACAATGTTTGATACTATAGATAGATAGCTAGCTAGAACTATGTATGCCTCTACAATGTCAGATACTATAGATAGATAGCTAGCTATAACTATGCATGCCTAGATAGTGTTAGATACTATAGATAGCTAGCTAGCTATAACTATGTATGCCTCTACAATGTTAGATACTATAGATAGATAGCTATGTATGCCTCTACAATGTTAGATACTATAGATAGCTAGCTAGCTATAACTATGTATGCCTCTACAATGTTAGATACTATAGATAGATAGCTAACTATAACTATGTATGCCTCTACAATGTTAGATACAATAGATAGATAGATAGCTAGCTATAGCTATGTATGCCTCTACAATGTTAGATACTATAGATAGATTGCTAGCTATAACTATGTATCCCTCGATCTACAATGTTAGATATTGTCTTAGCATGAAAGCTAAACCCAAGCACTATACATATACACCATTCGTGGTGCTATAGATGGGCAGGTCTGCTTTTACAGGCGGTCTTTTTCAGACCTTGCTAGTGTATGGGGCCACTACTTGAGGGGCACTAATAAGGCTACATGGTGTGTCAGGCTACTTCCAGAGACCGTCTCGGCCGGCTGTCACTATTCACTGGACTGGACTACTGCATGGACTGGAATACTGGACTGGACTACTGGACTCCTTTTTTGGACAAGATTATGTGGTTTTTCAAATATTTGACGCCTGGAGACCTCAATTATTATTTTTTAGAAACTATAGAATTTCTATGATCTTACAACAACAATATAATAACTTCATGACAGTAGTTGTTTTATTTGCTTTTAGCAATGCACTAGCAAACAAGCTTATGATAATGACCAGTCAGGGCATTATTTGACCAAATCCAAGGTTAGTAGCTATAGCACAAGATTGACTAATTAATGACGTCATGTATGTAGTGTGATAATTAGAGAGATTACCTGTATAGCCAGTGTATGTGTATAGTATGATTGTTAGTGAGTAGTACGTAATAATTAATAATTAATACCTATATGCTATGTATATACAGTTAATAGTATGCCTAAATATAATATTATGTTAAAACTTTGATGGTAATTCCGTAACTAGCCACCTTTATCATGTTATAAGTCCCCATGAAACTGACATATGCATTAGCCGTTTTCAGTCAGCTGAGCAAAGTCTATTTTTAAGTACTTTTATAATTGGCAAGTCCATATCAACAGCCAACCAATTGTTTTCAATATGTAGGTATATGCAATGTATTTGCATATTAGCTAGCTACTGTCATGAAGTTATTATATTGTTGTAGACTGTAAGATTGTTTTAAGATTGTTTTAAAAAGAACTGAGGTC
The DNA here is from genome assembly GCA_965207375.1 of Nitrosopumilaceae archaeon. Lineage (GTDB taxonomy): Archaea > Thermoproteota > Nitrososphaeria > Nitrososphaerales > Nitrosopumilaceae > JAWVZS01. Next base: position 400,036 of record CBDBMG010000002.1, read on the forward strand.
TCCAGGTGTCAAATATTTCAAGAAACTATATAGACAACTTGTCTAAAAAAGGAAAAAACTCCAGTCCAGTAGTCCAGTCCAGTATTCCAGTCCAGTAGTCCAGTCCAGTGAATAGCGACAGCCGTCTCGGCCTACCATGTCGACTGTGGCTGTTTCTGTTCCCTACTGAGGACACACTGCTGCTGTCTGTCTCCTTGTGGATGGTATGGCCCGCCTTCGGCTCCCCGCTCACCCCCACCCCCCTCCCGCCCATTCACCCACCCACCCACCCACCCCCTATAAACTCTATCCGTGATATTACAGCAGTTGGAAAAAAACTATCTCAAAACCCAGCAGTGTCAGCTAGGTGGTAGAATTAGTTATAAAACAATAGCTACATAAGTAGTCTACTTATACTATTAGCCTGGCGTGGCTACACTGGTTGTAGCACAAGAGAACCACAGTGGCTTCAATATTTCAAATTGGTATTTCTCGAAATACAAAATGTGCCCTTAAGGACAGTTTTTCAAATCCAGTCACAGATCACTATGACTTGTAGAGTACAGACGCATTAGTGATATAGCTAGCAATGTGTGGGGAAACACGCATCCCTAGGGATATCTGTGTGGGAAACACACATCACTGGGAAACACAATGTCATATCACTATGACACCGGTACCGACGGGCCGTGACTTGATCCGTTGTATTTTCTGTGGGTTATGAAATTTCAATACCTTCATATTTATGGGAATACTTTTTGTGTATGAAAAACATTGTCTGCTGCCTTACAATTGTGATGAAATTTTGTTGGAATTGAGAACAGCAGCTGGTGCTTTATGAATGCACAGACATTCATAATTACAGAATTGACTGGTTATAAAGAAGATGACGAAGATGATGACAATAATGCAGAAGAACATTAATTAATTACTAGCTATCTGTAGCAGTTTCATTATCAATGTAGCTATGCTTATATAATTATTTATATTGCTGTGAGGATTTTAGGTTTTTAATACTCGCACAATTAGCTATTGTTATTGAAATATAAGGCTCCATATTATAACTGGTAAAGAATGGTTGCAAGGGATTGGGTTTTATTGCACTACCTAAATTTTTCCATTGCAAAATGAGATTACAATTTAGCTCATTGAAATCATAATTGCAAAAATACTTGATTTTATTAATATTTTTCATAGCATAAGTAGAAATTTCCAAAGTAGACTAGAACATGTTTAAAGTACAGTAGCTAATGGGTAACTTTATGTATTTATGAAATACTATAATAAGGCATATTAATTTTATGAAACAATAATGATATAAAGAAATCTTGAATTTTGCTGATACCGTACATCTGAGTAATGAAAAATGTCTATTGTCTAGCTGTCCTGTGTTATACACCTGATGTGCAACTACTGTATAATAAACTCCATAGCTAATAACAATAATAAAAAATGATAATGTATATTATGTCATAATATTATTATAGCTACCTATGAAACAAAAAAATTGAATGCTTAAAATGTCAATAATGAGGATACTATGGGAATGTTGAAGAATGCAATAAAAAAGATGAATGAGTTGAACCAGTAGTAAAAACTTCAGTCAGAATGACATTCCTTTAAATATATACAAACTTGATTATCAAGATGCATTCCCACAATCGATATTAATTCATGCACTACACTTGTAGAGATAGCTTGTGCATCATCAGATCTGCCATAGTTTATGCATTAGCTATACACCTTATGCTGTTACTAAGCTAGTTTAGTTGTGCTATGCGTTTTCATGCAAACAACAACTTTTAATAAATGCATGTATGAACCAGCATACCAGTAGATAACTATAGCTATGGTGCCTTATGAAAATCTGTGTACTCTACCATCAAATAGGGTCTGGCTACGCCCCTGACTTAGATTGGCCAGGAGAAATTACTATCGTTAATGGACGACCAATACATCCACAATCACATGGGCTTATTGAGAAAGGAAGTTCAACAGTAGAAGAAATGTTGGCCTGTAAATTTTATAGTGAAAAACAAGCTAATTGTACATTTTGGCTTCCAGAAATTCAATGTGAGTCATATAGTGATGTGTAGGCAGAAACTAGTTATAGCTATAGGTAAATATAATAGCATTAATAAGGTGTTATTATAACATTCCTTGGTGCTAGCTCACAGTGTAAAATTTATAACTTACTTGGTGTCATTCAGTGATACACTAGCTAGCTCTATGATGTCACATGTAGCTATACAGTGGTAATTCTAAAACTAGGATATAGGGGGCTGAAGTCCTTGATGCGGGGGGCTGTGTAGCTAAATAATTATGATACAGTAAAACTGAGCTGTAGCTTTTCATAAATTGTGACCGGATTTGCGAAAATGTGCATAGTTCACACAAAAATTTTAATTCATTTTCAGGCTTTGATCCAGCTTATAGCTACACTCAATAGCTATACACACACCGTGTCTCCTATGGCCAGACTCAAGTGGTCTGCTTTTCTGAGGGGAGTATTGGAGGCCTTGTAAAACCATGACAGGCACATTGGCACCTGTGGAGCGCACCAATTGGGCGTTATTGGCCTGGAATTCTACCCTTGACCGGAATGATGTCCCTTCGGCCTGGTTGTATGATCAGGACCATCTGTGGGCAGCTGGTTACCTCGTGTCTTCACTTGGGGAGGTTTTTCCTCCTCCCTCCCCACCGCCCCACCCCACCCTCCCCTCCCCTCCTCCCATCCCCGCCCGCCCTCCCACCCGCCCGCCCTCCCACCCGCCCGCCCACCCACCCTCTCGTAACACTGGGCCGGGGCTAAAATTGATGCACACCTTCGAAAAAATCGTCTGAAAAGGCCTGAAATCAAGCAAGGAACAACTTTAAAGGTAAACTGTATTTTATTCAATAGATTACTAAATCCAGTTCTGCTAAACAAAAGCGGCCTAGTACGAGCAAAAGCTAGTAATATTAATTTAAAATCTTTAAACGGGTGTTTCTCTAATTAGCTACTACCAGGTGCGAACTATGCACATTTTCGCAGAGCCGGTCACAATTTTGTTCTGATATTTAAATTAATGCAATGGCTACAATGCTTTTAGTTATAACATATTACTCATGGAACAGAGTTACTATTATTGTACGTACAGACCAACTCAATATAACTATACAAACCAGTGTGAAATCAACACCATATGAGTTAGTATTTGGGCAACCTCCTAGGAAGACTGTTTTTCCAGGTGTTATATACTACTAGTATTGTAATGGAAGAAGATGTACTTGATATAATTGTAGAAGAAGGTATCAATTAAGGTTTATCTAGAGCTTTTATAGCTACTTCTTGTTTAGAAAGCAAATGTTCACTATCTGATGACTCCTACAACAAACACAATGATAACAGTAATTAAACTACATAATAATATTATGTTCATGATAGCTATAGCAAATAATTGTTTAAGGAGCCTCATAAGCTATTGTGCATGTGTGCATTGTAAACTTTAACTACACCTATAACAGTAACTGATAATTTATATAGTGATATTTGAGCATATATGAGTGATTTAATTTACAAAATTATATAAAGAGTGTGCCGAATCTATCTAGCTAACTACATGGCTATAGTTGCCTTGCTATTACTTTTCAAAATAAGTTGAACATGTAGCTACAATTTATTATATTATATTTTTAAGCATTATCATACCACTTCTCCTATAATTAGTTACTAATGTTTATAAATCTTGGTTAATTGTACCCATATACATATCTATCATGTTTTACAAATTTCACAAATATTAAAGTATACAAGTTGACGTATTACCATCTAAAAACCAGGCCCTTTGTGTAAGTTAAACCACTGTTAATCTACTGTAATTCAATGTATTATAATAGTTCTTAATGACGTCACCAATAAGTCACGTGAGCAGAGACTCATCACTAAGGAACACATAGCAACGCATGCGAATTTAATTCTTCTGTTTAAACCCGCTTTGTACTCCAGTATTTTAGTGATAAAACTTTTTGAAAGCAGTATAAACTTGTTTTATACCGAAATTCTTACTGTAACACTATAGGCCAGTCTTCTTTTATAAGCTCCGCATGGCACGCCCACTTATAAAACTAAAGCGCTCCGTCTTGTTAGTAATGTACAACTGGTTAAACGGCTTTTACTGTGTAATGGACGGCAAATACAGCATTATCTTGCTCTTCTTTGGAAGTAACACACGACGCGCTTCGTTACTAAGGCCCCGCCCAACAACAGTATCGATAGCAAGTGCCGTACAGAGAAACTAAAAGGCAGTAGGACTTGTTTGATTGGTTATTCAGACTCCGTTTCACGTGAATAGTTATTCATAGCCTGGGGGGCGGACACACACACATCCACACACACACACACACACACACACACACACACACACACACACACACACACACACACACACACACACACACACACACACACACACACACACACACACACACACACACACACACACACACACACACACACACACACACACACACACACACACACACACACACACACACACACACACACACACACACACACACACACACACACACACACACACACACACATCCACACACACCACACACACACACACACACACACACACATCCACACACACATACATCCGCACAGAAGTGATTTTAAGTAAACCAGGCGCGCGCCGGCCTTTGGCCGGCGCGCGCCTGGTTTAAAAAATTACTAGTTTTTCAACTCCATCAAAATTTGTGATATCAGTTGTGAATTGTTGAGTAGGATTATACACGTATATATAATTTTTTGTATTGTACTTATAATTAAGGTGAAGAGCAAAATGACTGGTCCAATTTTGAAGAATCAAATGAGGCAGCTTAGCTACAAGGTAAATGTAACTGGTGTTAAAATAATGTAACTAGTAAGGTTAGGCAATATTTTATAGTATTGCCACTTTCCAATATCAGTAGCTATAACATAGGCTGTGCAATATAATTATTGCAAGCAACTTCCATGTGTCAGTAATAGGCCTGAGCCAATTATGCTTTTAGAATTACCTATTATGCTTTTGAGCATAATTCCCAAAACAAGCCCATTATGCTCAAAATTATGCTTGGGAATTCTCAGTGATAATGTGAAAATTAATAGGCTAAATTAATATTTTATATGAAGATATTCATGTTGATTTTTTGCACTCATTATCATCAGATATACATTTACATTATGACTCCTACAATGTATTTTGTTGAATTCATCACTTTTAATCATTGCATTCATCACATACCTAATTTGATAAAAAATTATTGTAGATTCACTCAAAATTTCAGTAGTCACTTTCAAAATTCATGCCTTTGTGGCATGCCTTGCACAAAAAGTTAACCTATTATGCTGGCATTATGCTCGATGCTTTTACCATCCTATTATGCTCCAAATTATGCTGGCATAATTGGCTCAGGCCTAGTCAGTAATATCAATCTCGTGTGCAATAATATCACAGAATACTCCTTATGCATGTATGTGACCAGATTTGACAACACCTGGCTTCCACACACAATTAGCTATAAATATTTAGAAATACTGCTTTTAATTATTCTATCTTGAGAAGGCTAGGAGTTGCGTGCATGCAGTTTGCCACAAATTCTGTTTCATGGAAAAATTTATAATGCTGTAATCCACCTGCCCTCGAGCTCCACACCTAGCTATATGGAGATATTTGTGATATTGACTATGCCAGTTTAAAATTATCTAAAATGGCAGGCAATTTAACTAGCTATCAAAATTAATGAAGAGCTTGTCCACTGAAAGACCTTACCTGAGGCCTTTTAGGCTTCAAATGCCCCAAAATATAGCCAAATCGATGAATAAGACGATTAGACAATTGCCTAATGTTTTCCAGCAAGGTGGCTACTTTTCAAGTGCTACCAGAGCCATTTAAAGACCACCTGAGCACTCATGGACATCTGACAGGCCCCAAAAACAAGCCATGCACAGGAAAAACTTTAGCCACCAATAGCTACATGCACGAACTGTTAGTTAATTGACACAGCTATCAAGTGTGTCTATTGCGTGTACCACAGCTGGCTTTTGTCAAATCCAGTCACATATCACCATATATGCATGCGTGTGCAATAATATATGATCGAGGGATTAAAGTGTATCAAGACTCACAGTAGTGAGTTGTGAGGCCAACTAGCAAGTGCCCCAGTTGATCACAAGATTCACCACTAGTACACATTATATTTACATAGACAACCAAATCCACATTATAAGTTGTTATCATTTACTTATGCTACACATGCTGGGTGATACTTTGCTCTATGGACTAGCTATATAGTAAAATACTCCATTGCAATATTGCCAATAATCGCATTGTCTGTGTGTCATAATAATCACAGTGCACATTTTTAAGTATCACCCAACCCTACTTCATAGGTAATCATTCAATTTTCAATTGCTACAATTTTATGTATGTAAATTACAGCCTGATTAAATTTTGATTATGGGAATGATTATGTATATTAATAAAATAATTCATAATAGGTCAATTTATGGGTAGTGATGCATCAATTGATGAACACAAAGGATTACTGAAGATAGGTAGTGACTGAGCACCATGTAGTGTCAAGAAAGGAAATATTTGGCCTTATCTTAAAAGTCCTGGGACATGTTGGTATCCTACTGACACTGATGATCAAGGAAGTGGAGTACTGGAGGGTGTCTATACTGATTATATAGTTGATGATTTGTTTGCGTATGACTTCAAATATAATCAGTTCAAGTAATGTCATCATTAACTCTATTATCAAAGGCTGAACTTATTGCAACTACTTACAAAGCTCAGAACACATATAAGCTACGTACATATTAATTTTTCAGTTTTTCAGTAGAATTGCTTTAGTAGTTTGCTAGCTAGTTGATTTTCTCACAGTAGGTATGGCTAATAATTAGCTATTTTGGAAGTATTAGTTATATTATATTATGAGTGTATTAAGTCAGAAGCTTCGCAAAGTCTGCTGAGGACGATATTAATAACTATTATAGTTAATATCACATTAGACTAAGTGATGATAACTAGGATATCATGAATAGCTAACTGGCTCTTAAATATTTCATGAGACCATGACGTTTGACAACAAATGTGGCTGGCCATGGGTATGTGAAAATCAACCATACTAAGCGCAAATTACACCTAGTTACATTTTAAATGGTATATCAGTATTCTGTAAGCTTTAAAAGATTCATCATTAAATTCTACATTTGCGGTAGAAATTCTGTGTTGTTAATTTAAACAGATAATGAGTTATGAAAAGACAAAATTGAAAATCATGGCAATGTTATGTGACTATGTGGTTAATTTTTGCACAAATGACTATATTATAGTTGTTAAGCAGTTGGTTTATTAGCTACATGTACGTAGCCAGAATATAGCTATATAATTGTTCACACAGACACACACTTTATTGATTTTACATTTAAAATTACTGGATGATAAGCCAGCCGGGTAGTTACTGTATGTAATATTAGAAGTTGCATAATATTTAACACCACACCATATAGCTAGCTAGCCTAAAAAGTTCAAGGGTGAAATTTTTGTGAAATGTGACCCGGTATGAGAAAACAGGGCTTATATATGCAAGTAAAATTTGACCACATTTTTGCATTTCGAACTTACGTAAATAAGTTTATAAGCAATCATAGGTAGGCTTGTGGCTAATATGCCGGCATAATTTTGGGAATATAATAGCTACTATATAATTATTTTATATGAGAATTATTCTGGAATAATAGGTTTTTAGTGAGCTCAAATTTTGTTGAATGATCGTCAACCCACGCAATTGATTATAAGCACATTTTGAAAAATTAATCATGGCCACTGGGATACTGTACTAGTCTTTTTCTGCAAGAGCAAGCTGCTAATAAACAAGTCAATGTATTACCATCTAAAATCAGGCACTGTATATACATATTAAACTACTGTAAATTTACTGTCATGTTTAATAATATAATACAATGACGTCACAAAGAAATCATATGAGCAGAGACTCATCACTAAGGAATCATAGTAACGTTACATTTTTAAATTTTATCTTCAAAACAGCTTCATACTCCTGTGCCTTAGTAATAACAAATTATTCATGCTTCAAATCACGTGAATAGTTTCATAGCCTGGGGGGCAGACACACACACACACACGCATACTTTCCGGACAATGCAATTTCAAGAAGCCAGGCATGCACATGGTTTAAAGATTACCAGTGTGATTGCTTACCTTCACATTCTTCACAAATAAATTAGTCATCTCTTCCTTAATTAGTCTCTCCCCCAATCATCTTTTCCTTAGTCTCTCCCTCCATCATCTTTTCCTTAGTTTCTCCGATCCCTTAGTCATCTCAAATTCTTCCTATTCACTTTACTGTGCCATGAGATATGCCCTTCTATGGTGTATATCAAGATATTTATACTAACCATTGCAGTGATAGCCTCTTTCATTCTCACCCTATCTATTCAATTGCTGTTTGCAGTAAAATTAAGGCAGCAGGTAAAGCATGTTGGTGTTTGGACACCTATCTCAGGATGGTGGTGATTTCTGGCTTTTGAACAGCAATCACAGACTGTTGTTTGTTCAAAATTTGTGCGAACATTTCCCATTTTATCCATTCACATAGATTTTCTTTGTCCCATTGCCTTATTTCAATCAACCAAGCACACATGTTTCAAGGTGTACAATCCTTCCACCAATACATTCAACAACCTGAAATGCAGGTGTTCAAGTCTCTCAAAAACCATCAATTCCAACTAGCAACTATATTTGCCAATATAAAGTCTGCACTTTATAGTTTTGCCATGGCTACAATTGACCAGTGTCTTGAATACATCAAAATATACATTGTATGATTAGGTACAGTTCATTATCCATTGTTATTGCTACTATTTATAGCTATATAGCTATGGGTAACTACGTATATCCATAGCTACTATCCATGCATACATGCATAATATTTTTCTCATACTAATAGTAAGTTCATATGTGCAATTGCAATAAACAACTAGCTATAACACAATAAACTAATATGTACAATTGCAATAAACAACAACACAATAAATACATTCCACTAACCACAACAAAATGTAGCTAGTTTTATTGTAACTCAAAATATTTGATCATTACCTCCTGTAGCAGATGATTTTGCACAATTAAGGTTGAACATATAGCATCATAGAATAGTAAATTTCAGGAAATTAATGGTTTTGCTGCATCCGAGGTAACCCGAAAATTTTAAGGGTAAAATTATTTCGCTGATTGGAGGGGGAGGGTGCACTATAAAAATGGTATAGTGAACGTCACTACAAAACAAAGTGATGTTCACTATTTTTGAAATCACTACATGGTAGTGATTATTAAACTTAGTGATGCTCACTACAATAGTAGTGAGCCTCACTACTTTGAAGCTAGGGTACATGTAGTGATGAATTGTGTAGTGATCGTCACTGGCAAATGTAGTGACAATCACCATTTTAACGTAGTGAACAATTTTCACTGTATTTCATACAGTGACCATCACTAGTAAAAGTGATATTTAGTACTGTATCTATATATATCTAGTAAGTTTAGCAAACAAGGTGAATCTTTACTGCTCCATGCACCAATACCACATAGCTAGCCATTAACATCCAGGCCTTTCAAGTTAAGCTTTATAGTATTATCTATATAATTTCTTATCATACTGGGTTTGCATAGAGCATCTTAAGAGCATCTGCACAGACCTATGTACATGCATAGATTTGTATCTTAAAAATCCTGCCAGTTACTGTATCAGATGGTTACTTATATAGGTCATATGAAATATGTATTAAGATGATGATTCATGAAAAAATCCTGAAATTTTTATGAGATTTTGTGTGGTACTTTGGTAGCTACCATGCATTGGTTGAAAATTTTGACAACTTCTGATGACAGATGTCTTGGCTTGTGCATCAGTGAATCATCAAGTCTTTGAATGCAAATGGTACTCCCGGAGAGAATGAACAGATTAATGGAGAAAATATCATTGAATTTAAAGCAAGTAACAATACATACGTAGGTATTACAAGGAGTGGAAACTAAAGAGCCAAGGTCCCCCAAGTACTCTCCATTGCAGTTTTGTCCTGAATTATAAGTGACATCACTTCAGTTTATCCCTACCCCTGCAATAGTATTACCAATATACACTGAGTAGGATGACAGCAAAAAAGCCATTGGAACTTGTGGTGTACTCTACTGTGGACATAAACAACTACTTATAATGTTTTAAGAGCAAGCAAACATGCAAAAGTATTGTGCCAATAGCCCATTGTAATTGTAAAGTGATCAATTGCTCTCTATCTATTGGGCCAAGCTGACAACTCCATTTAAAGCACCCGATAAAAACCGTCCTATATATTTACAGACAATTTATAATACTTGTTATGCTAAACTAGTTGTGTATCATATTCTATACTCTGATCTATGCCTGACAAGTTAGGATATATCGATCTTCTGGAGTATTCCATATAGTGCCCGCCATAACGATGACGCAAAACGGTGGTAACCAGGCGACCAATTCGGCGGTCAAAGGTGAAACTGGATAGTTTTGAAGGAGGAGAAAAGCAGTTTAGTTAGACAAACATGCTTTAATGTGAAGGCGGGTGTTGTTAGTGAAGTCGTGTGCTTATTTCTGCAAAATAATAAGCACTGCCGGTCGGAATTTGTCACAGGCGAGGTAACAGCGAATCTGAATCTCTGCGTCAACTGAGTCTTGCCGTCAATAAAAGAGAAGTAAGACTGCTATGGTGAATTTACACTTCTATCTGTAGTCGTTTCAATAACTATTGAGCAGGGTGATTCGAACCTGAATTCTGGTTAGCCCGGCCCGCCCTTTTCAGTCCTTGTTCACTGGTCGCGGAATTTTTATCAGTTGAGCGAACAGGGTAGCTTCTACACTAAACTCGAAAGGCATGCGTTCACACCTCTACTGCGCATGTGAATATTACACGTGTCGTGTTTCTCCGTACTCGAGTCCAATAGATTTTTTTTAAAAATAATTTAATATAATTTTTAAATTACTTATAATATGATATACAGCAAACAATATTAAGGCAGTACCAGCCTGCCCTCAGTTATAGCTAAGTTAAAGTCAATCTCCTTCTGCGGATGGCCAGCTGTGGAGCGACTCCCCCTTAGACACATAATTGCAGACCGTAACAATGAAAAACACAATCGGCAATGAATTAAAGAAATCACTGTGTTGTAATGTTGATCTTTTTTAATAGCAAGTAATGAAGCAAGTCTCTTGTAAGTAATTTCAGTAGGGCCGCTCATGCCTCCTAAAGCTGAAAAAACAAGGGGGGTAAATGATCCACGCTCAACTTCACGGACTCGCTGTTCATACATCCGACGTTTCTCACGATCATGAGATCTGAAGCAAGCAGAAAGGTGAGTCTGGCGATTCGTAGCAGCCAAAGGGTTGAAAACACGAACATCAAAGTAGGCTTGTTGATGATGAATGCCCCAAAAACCCTGAGCTCTCACATCAAGGCGAGCACCACACTCAATATTTGCAGAGCGATGAAAAAAACGTTCATTGGAGACCGGTTGTAGTGTAGGTTCAGTGGCCACATTGGGGCAGACCTCTGACATCAGCTGAGCAGTGATGTCCCTAATCTCATTGTGGCGAAGAGTCGGATAACCCCCATGAGGACAAGTGAAGGCATGGTCAACAGTAAGTGAGGTGCCACAAACACACTCCGTTGGAAGATGAAGCAGTGGCCAACCATAGCGAAGACAAACAGCATCACGAAAGTCACCCTTGTGAAGGGAAAAACCATGCTCATCAAGTGGCAAGACAGTCAACCAACTGGAGGCCCCCTTCAAACAGGCAAATTCCCTAGCACGTTGCAGCTCAAGAGGTAACAGAGGATGAAGGGTATCAGCCACTTCCCCACATCTGCAGCGATTCTCAAGATGTGTTTCCTGTTTAAGGGCAAGCTGTTCATTCAACACATTAACTGGAAAAGCTGGGTCCTGCTCCAAAAGTAGTGACACTAAGGGACCAGTCACCCGTCGTGAAGAGTCAAACTGAAAAGCAGCAGATACGCAAGGATCAATAATACCAAGTCCACCCAGACGTGAAGGTAATGAAATCAGTTGCCTCTCAACATCACTAAAAGTACCTTTACCAGTCAAAGATGGCAGCAGATGTAATCGAATGCCCTGCTCCAATGGAGAGAGCAGCCTACCAATATCAGGTAATGTTCTAGATAGAAATATCCATCTTCCCAAGAGCCCATGAGTCACAGCAGAATAGGCCGCATGTGGCTGAGAAAGGGCAATCTCTGACAATTTAAACAACTCATCAGTCCATTCCTTCACTTTTCCAATCACATATGACTTAACAAAATCAGAAGAGCCAATAGCAGCACCCAGGTATCGTCTGCCCTCAGTAGTGAACTGAACACCAGTATCACCAAAGATGGAGTGTGCCAGGGACAGATGTGATTCCTTAACAATCAAAAATGTTTTAGATGAATTAACAAAATAACCAAACTGAGGACCAATATCACACAACATATCCCACCAAGCACGGAGATCAGCAAGCTGACCGACTGCTGCCGCATCATCAGCATACCACACCTGCTTAGCAACACTGCTCAATTGTGTAATCAAGGGGACCAAAGCCAAAGCATACATGGCCATCGCAAGCGGGTCTCCCTGTGTTGTTCCCTCCTGTGATAAAATAGTTTCACCACCAACAAACAACCTAGCAGCATTGCGATACGTATTAATGATAACTCGAGAAAAAGCTGGACAAAGAGATGAAATATTTCTCAGAGCAAGGTGGCGGTTCAAATTATTAAATGCGTTGGATGCATCCACCAACAAAGCAGCCTGTGTAGTAGGATCATCAAAAATGAGCCGCAGAGCATGGATAGCAGACTCACACCCAGATGGCTGACCAGCACACAACTGAAGAGAGCCTGCAGACTGTTGTATCTCAACTCCAATCACAGAGAGGACTGTCTTGCCAACAATCCGCCGAACCACCTCACCCACACCAATTGGCCGGACACCAGGACACTTATCCAGAGCAATCAGTCGACAAGCGGTGAAGGCAGTCAAACCAGCAGGATCAACATATTCCGTACAAAGACGTCGAGCAATGGAAGCCAAAGCATTACACAAATCAGCAGAAGCACTGTGATAGGAGGCACAAATACGGCGCCAACCATGAGCATCAACATTAGATGGCCCTGCAGCACCATCAACATGTAGAGCAATTGAACGAATCAGTGAACCAGTAATACGATCAAAATACACAGGATGTGGATCAAAGGCAGATGAAATAGGAGGGAGCACTGCACATTGCTCTAAAGGGCGACCTGGAGGATGTTTCTCCAACAAAATATCCCTGACAGATTTGGACCCGATCATCTTATCCAATTGTAAAGGGGCACTATCATCACAATCAGTCAGTAAGCGCAGAGCAGCACGAACTTTCCCCTCCAACATCAACTTGGAAAAAGAAAATGAAATAGAACTTGAGTCTCTTGAGACTCGACGAGAGGTCAGGCCACGCTGAATAGAACGACCCTCCTCCAGAAGTGCAGACAGATCCCCCTTCCACCACAGCTTCAGTCTCCTCTCAATACATTGGATATGATCACTAGCTTTGGATTTGGAAAATGGCTTTTGAAGGATCAATATAGGTAGAGTCATAGCTGCCTTCAGAGCAACTCCCTCCAGACTAGAGCCAGGATAGTAAGCATTAAATAAACGAGCCAACTCAGAAACAAACACTTTACCACCTTTGCCAAAAGGCAAAGAAAAAACATTTCTCCTCCAATGCACAACCTCCTCATAAATTTGATCCAGAAGGGAAGAAAATGAATTACCATCAACATCACCCCACAAAAACTGTGGATTCTCTGATATCCTGGAAAAACTTGGTAAGGTCAAACAAACAGGATCAAGGTCAGCATCAGAAGTGTCGCCAACTGATGACTCGTTCCACGAAGAAGGCACAGACTCAGCCTCTGAAAGAGAGGCAACATCAGTATCAGATTCAACGGAACTCACGACAGACTCATGACGATTTTCACAACGACCTCGACGGAGTGGTAGGCAGTCGGTACAGGCCAAGCCAGCACGAACACAAACGCAGCTTCGACAGCGTCCATTACCATTACAACGGCAACATTGGGGCATTGCGAAGAGGCTCCTTCTCTCCGGGTATCACACTCCCTATTCGAGATCACGTGCGTTTATCTTAGATACATGCACCCCATGACCAGACTGGCTGTACGCGCGCGATGCGTTTGTGAGTGAATTAGCGTAAACACTCGATTATCGGCCGGGTTAATGCCCCCCTCCCCTCCCACTATAACCACACAGAACACCTTATACCCATTATAAACGCTCGTGATAAACCTTAATACTTCCCTTAGATGGTGTAAGAATCCTACTATTGTCCTGGCTTTCAGTGACAAGATATGAGTCTTGACATTAAACAATGTAGGGACCCAGTTATCGGCCAGTGCACTCCATTATCGGCTGCCCATATAATTCCCGTATATCTATTATCGGCGATTTGCAATATTTCATGCTATTTTTGTTCATTCAAAAATAATTTAAGAATTTCAAGACTATTACGATATTTAAGAGTATTTAACACACTCTGTATCGAAATTTCATGCAATTCTAATGTGCCATTTCTTTTCTACATTAAATTATTTTTATCTACTTAACAAAGAGGACATAAAACACACTGCTCTACATCTACATCATCATCATCAATACAATCCTCGTGAAACCATCTTGAGCATTGACACTGTAGCCACTCCCTCCCAGTACCAGCATCATCAGCATACACACCAAAGCACACACAGCACCTGTTGACATCAATTTCATCATCGGCACTGTTCTTTGATCTCTTCGCACTAGACTGTGCATGACTAGTAGATTTTCGCTTTGAAGGACCCCTACTACTGCATGGCTCATCTGCTTGATTATCTGTTGGTACATCAGCTACCGGATCATCTGTTGTTACATCAGGCATCAAATTATCTGCTGCAACTTCGGGCCTACTACTTCTACGGTTGCCCTGCTTTCTTCTTATTGGTTTTTTCTCTGCTTTTCAGCTTCTTTCAGTGCTGCTTCACATGCCTTTTCTTCTTGTTTACACTTCAATTCCTCTTCTTTTAGTTTCTTTTTCAATAATCTCTGTTCTTTCCTTTGTTTAGCCATTTGCTTTTCCTTATCTTGTAGAGCTTTCAAACATTCCGCACTTGTTTCCACCATATTCATAACATCTCGACGAGTTTTGCCATATCCTACCTTCGCTGATAACACTAAATGATCAGTAAGTTCCTTTTCTTCCTGCTTAGTTAAGTACTGCTTAGGTCCTGGATTTATACCATGCACCACATGTCCACTAAGTCGATCCTTCAGCGTTGATGGCGGCACTCCATATAAGTTTGCTGCTTTGTTTGCCGGCAAGTGTTTGTTTAAAACTGCATCTAATGCTCCTACCATCTCAGATCCTGTCCACTGCTTTCTTTTACCACTCCTTCTATTACTTTGGCTCATATCAAAATCCTTTGGTTTTTTTTGTTTGGCATAACTGCGCTGCTACAACAAAAAGATTGAGAAAACTTGTGTACACAAAAACAAACAAGTAATAAATGTATTAAGCATAATAAACAAACCTATTTTGTAAAAACAAGGTGATAGAAGGGAGATTCAAAACACAACGTGGCGCACACAATAACACATACTCGGAAAACATCGGTTATCTTGCGTAAAATAAATTGCGCAAACCTGGTCGATAATTGTTGCAGTTTTAGCCGATAATAGACATCGCCGATAATCGGGGACTTACGCTAACTTGGCTTAACCGTGCCTGTTAATCTTCACTTAATTCACTCACCCGATACGATACCCAGTGATTATAATTATACCTTACTCAAGCCCTGGCTATCTGGTGCATGGGGTCGTAAGTTTCGGTTCTCACTTGAGATCGTGTGCCACCCGTAGTTCCACACGTCACGTGTCTCACTGCATAAAATTCTATTCTATACCGTCTGTGTATGAGCTTGGGTGAGAACTGGGAGTGCAAGCTCCCATGGTCCAGAGGGGAACCCGTAAAGGGTTTCCCCTCACCCAAGTCAACTGATACCTCCAGCTGTGTTGGTCCCTTAGAAAAAGACCTGTACCGATTGACAATAAAACCAATTTATGATAAACAATTTAGGTAACTAGAACAACTACATATACAACTGCGTACACCATCAAATATACTTATACAATTATATAGTATTAATGTATCGCTATATCCTAGCCACACTGTAATGTCATCCCCTTCTGTCTGGCATGGATCCTAGTCAGTTTCTGGTAAACGTCCTGGCTGTACCAGACTACCAGTGTTGCTGCCGCCGGCAAGATCCTCTCCCTTGGAGTGCGGATATAGCTACAGCGTGTACGCTGAACTCTCCCACCGACCCATGGTTCTGATCAGCGAGTCCTGAAACCCGCAGTTCGCTGCCGTTGTCGCTGCTCCGATTCTGAAGCTGTGACCTGCGTACTTTACGGCATCTACTCCTGTGGCCGTTAGGGCCTCCCTCACAGCTCTGACGAATCTGTCACGAGTCAAGTAGCTAACGCCCATCGTTGAATGTAAACAAAAGGGCCCGGTGTTGGCCCCCTCTTTACCAGGTAGCTAAGAACGGCCGCTACTGGGCATATTCTGTAGTTCGTCCTGCCTCGAGGGGTCCGTCACAAGCAATTTTGGCGTACGTGATTTGAAAACAACTGAGTTTTGTAGCTGATTTGTGATTTGAAAACTGTATTTGTGATTTGAAAACTGTATTCGTGATTTGAAGACTGTTTTGAAAACCGTATTTAAGATTTCAAAACTTGTTAAAATGTACAATTCAGATAAAATCGCTGACTAAATTAATTTTGGCAGTACAAAGATCAGTGAAGGTGTAAGGAATCATCTTCAGTTCGCCTTAAGCGTGGAAGAAGTGCAGCATCCTCCCCTGAGATATTTTAGATTATGCAGTGCAGCCAGTGTACCCATAATCAATCAATCACGTAAGTTAAGCACCTTATAATGGGAAACCGCCGAGGGGTACAAAACGTACATGGCTGCCAAGATTCTTAAATCATAAATTAAAACTTCAGTTAAAATTTTTTCTCCGTATATTAATAATCACGTGATATGGACTGCCTAATTTGGTTATCAGGAATCAATGAAATCAGATCATAAATCAAACAATCAAGTCAAGATTCCAAGTGTCGGGGCCCCTGGAAACCGCTCATAGTGGACTGCATCCCCATGATGATAAGTACCTTAGGGTTTAAGTCCTTTGTGATCCTTTCCATCTGTGTCTGTACAATAATTTACCTAATGGTGAAATCTGTTCCAAGACGTTGCAGGATGGCATTGTGAAAGCACATTAAATTGTCAGATAAGTGTCCACACTTGACTACCATTGCAGTCCATAGATTTGATGTGTGATGACTGTGACATTTATTTAAACATTGTATGTACGTATGTGTTGTATAAGCACGTTATGTGACATGCACATGCATGTTTAGGTTCCACCCATTGTTAGTTCATTGCTAAGGCTGACAGAGACTTGGCAAAAACAAGAAGCATTGCATATGATACTAGGATCTATATTGTCATTCATTATCACTGTATGTAAAACAATATCACATTACTCTATATACTATTAGAATGTATTGTGGGATTTAATATTCATCAACTGAATTGCCGGCAGTACTGATTATCTCAATCAAGGCCACTGTACTGCTTGAAACTATTCATGGTTGGATGTCTGTCGTCCCATGGATATAAACAGTTTCCATTCCACATCTCTACGCTCTCATCTCTGTTCTGTATGTCTCTCCGCTGAACCTTGTACCTGCACTCTCACTGTTTGTTGTGCCGGAATAAGAGTATATACTTGATGGTGAATCTTGATCATTAAACTATTTACCTGCAAATGCACAACAACATTACTAGTATAACCAGTAATCAGTGCCCCACATTTATTCTTAGGAAGACTACAGAAGTCTTGAAGGGTATACATTCATTTTAAAATTAGAGGTAACCATTACAAATATCACATATGCAAAATACCGTGTGGCTAGTAGGATTTAATTTGATGCAACCATCAAATTAATAACCACCAATGCCTGTACACACAATAAACAGTAAATATCCACTCATGCCTATTCGTCAAATTTAAAATTTGTCATATTTTAAAATTGGAGGTGGATTTGTCTTCCAGCTATGAAGTATACAGGGTAGGTAATTAAATTACAGATACCACATAATAGAGGTTATGCACAAGACATGGTATTGGATAAGTGCCTTGCTTTTCTCGATTATTTACTTTGTTCTATTATAACACGAGTGGAAATATAAAAAGATTGTAAGGCAATTGATCATGGCATTGTTGCCAGTATGGTTGATATACAGTTAAAAGATAATCTCTGTTCTTAAATTACTCTACTTACATGATACCTGAGGGGTCCATGACTGTTTGAAATCATGTATGAGATATCTCTTGATTTTTTAACTTCAAATCTGATCTCAGGGGTTTGAAATCACTTTTGAATGTGTGGATTTGTTGGCTTATTATAAGCTTGCATTTGAAAGATATTGACTTTCAGAAATGAGATCGAGTTTACGAATTACTGTGTTGTAAGTCATAATTTCAGGCGAGAGTGTATATGATTTCAGTTAGTAACAGACCTCTTGATGATACCAGCCTCTATGTTATGCAAAACCTCAATAGGCTTGGAGGGTTTGACCGAATTTTAAAACCCTTAGACTTGAGAACAAGTATTAACGACAATGATCTAACTGGAACATATACTGCTAAGAGGCCACATCTGGTGAGGTGATGGTAGTCTGATTATTATTGCAACATGAAGTTTATAAAGTACTTTCCAGTAGGCCATGAATTAAAGCAGACCCATTAATAACCCCTTTTATGCATGATTCTTAATTTATTAAATACAGTACACTTGCCTGCAAGGAACATCATAGACGGATGAGACTGGTACGCAGAAGGCTTAACTTGAAATCTTTTCCACGAATCATGGGTAACCGGCAGTCTACGCTTCGTTCTTTATATTAAATTAACAGCAATTCTAGATTCTGCAAAAACCTATTCCTTTCAATCAGCCTTTCTTGTTGTCTTGTTTCTGCATCCAGCATAGGCTTCATTTTCTCCGGAAACTTAACAGCACACTTTCTTTCCACAGAGAAATACCAAGCCTTGATGCGCCTTCTAAAAATAAAAATAATTTAAGGCACGCTAAATCGGCTCTCTTAGTAACCATATGCATAACCGATGTTTTACGGTGCATATTTGGATGCATTTTACGGATTTATGATTTGAAAATATGATTTGCACTGATTTGTGTTTTGAAATTGATTTGGGAACTGATTTGTGTTTTGAAAACTGGTTTCTTATTTTGAAAACTGATTTGTTGTTTTGAAAACTGATTTGTTGTTTTGTAAACTGATTTGTTGTTTTGAAAACTGCTTTGAGTCAAAGTGTACGTGATTTGAGAGCGTGTCGGACCCCTCGTCCTGCCTAGATAGATGGTAACGCCCTGCCTGAAAGGATCCGTCTTTGACGCCTTAATTCTGATAGCCAGGTATGAGGGGGATGAGTGGTTATCCACACTAATATCCGCCGCTGTCAAATGAATGTTGGGGTCAAAACTAGAATCTGAAGAGACGACAACTTTTCCTGCTCGCAGAAACCCAAAGAAGCACGTCACTGCCGCAGCCCATAGCATCGAGGCATCATGTTCTCCTAACTTGGCACACCAAGCCTGCTTGACCCAGCCGTTCCAGGAGGTCGAAGGTAATGGGGAGACGTGTTCGCACGGGTCCATTGGTTAGCCTCTTTACACCCCGCACTACATACTCTAGCTGGGTCATGTTCTCCATATGAGGATTCCCCAAGCCCAGTGCTATTTGGGTATGACGTATAGCTGCCAGGTAACTCTTGATGGTGCCAGCTTTTAGGCCACCCTTATACAAATGGGCCACTAATCGCAGCAGCGTGTCCTCACGTGCGGGAAATGGGTCATTGATGTTGTAAATCTCGCAAAATGAGCGGTATCTACTGGAGCCCGTCTTATACACTTTGAGCGTTGCCGGGGCTAGACCAGCCTTAAACAGTTCCCGAACAGTCGTGTCCATGCAACGGTTGGATGTCCAATCTGGCTGCTCCACCACCAGTAGCGTGACTAAGTCTTCTGGGAGGGGATCGCGATGATATGTTGACTGGAATACCTGTGAGTGAAGATAGCCAAAATTATTCCGTGAAACTGTATTTATCCAGGCATTATCTATGCCCTCCACGTGCACTGCGTGCAAGGAGAACTGATAACATGCTTTGAAAAAGAACAAACATCGTAGCAGATACATGATTAGCGGTACCTTGCTGTACCCTGACTTCACTAGTGCCACGGCACCCGAATTAGCACAACGAACAGTCACACTCCGCCCCCTTAGTACTGGGCCTCATACCGCACAGGCCAGCACAATTGGTAACAGCTCCATCCACGTAATGCTCCGGCCTTCATCCATAACCTGTGATGTCTCTGTACCTCTCCATGGGAGCTGAATCCATCGGGAGAACGTTGGGCATATTGCCCCACAGCCAAATGAGCCTGAAGCATCCGTCCACACCTCCACAGGTGGTGCCAGTGCGTCGTGGATCATATTCACTCCGTTCCACTGCTCCATAAATGTGTACCACCATAGCAGATCCGAGCGGGCTGTGGCCCCCAGGCGAACATGATGGCAGCTCAAACAGATGCCTCATGAAGGTTTTCCCTGGTTTCACGACGCGGCTGGCATGCGCTAACTTTCCAGCTACCGACTCCAGCTCCTTCCGTGTGGCTGACTACCTGCCTATCCACTGCTGAACTTCCCGGCGTGTTTCCTCTAGCTTAATTGGCCAGGGAGCCTTGTCTCCATTCTCCTGGTGTCCAGCTCAAAACCCAGAAATGTAAGGCACGTGTAGGGGCCCTCAAGCTTATCCCAAGCCACTGGCAAGCCCAAACACTCAAAAATCTCCAGCAAAATCCTCAACGCGTGTTCCCCTGATTAGTGTCTGCTGACGTCACAATCAAGAAATCATCTAAGTAATGAATCACGAACTCCACCCCACGTTGTCGCGCTATCCATTCTGCTGCATCTGCCAGGGCTGTGAAGATCTTCGGGGCAGAGTGCAGTCCAAATGGAAGGGCCGTATCCACAAATAGTGATCCTTTCCAAAGCATCCCCATAGGCCACCGGTCATCTGGGTGCACTGGTACCACCCTATACGCATTGCCATAGATAGTACGGAGAATATACTATCTATGGCATAGCGTATGTCAATCTTAATTAGAAGTGCCCCAGTCCCGTAATTGACTATCCCTTGAGTTGCGTCCTCCACCGTAGCATAGGAAAGGGAACACATAGTCTCCTGTATTCCATCGTTAATGCTGCCCTCTTCTTGGGAGGACATGTCCACGATGAGCCTCCACTTTCCTGGGGTGCTCTTTGGTATTACCCGAGGTATTACCCCAAACCGGCTAATGTGCACAAATGGAAATTCCTCGATGCTTAATGGACCCACAACTCTGCCTGCTCTGTATTCTGATTCTTGGTACTGTGTGATGACTTGTGGGTTATCCATAGCTGATGTCATATTCCTTCTTTAAGACCTTTAACGAAAAAATCGGTCCGCCGTCAAAACTGGTTCCCCCGGACCGATTTTGGCTGTCAAAACTGGTCCCACTTGCCAATTTTGGTCCCCCGTGAAAACGTGGATTTACAACAATTTGGCTATGCATGGCCTACCTGCTCTGATTGTCATTGTTGTTATAGGCCTTATATACTAGCTATACACCATGCACGACTGATTTAGTCTCGCGAGCCAGACCTTTTTCTTAACGCACGATAAAAAGGAAGGCGCGCGTTAAGAAAAGGGCTTGGCTCGCGAGACCGCAGGTGATAGGACTGATTGGCTGTCCATGCCAAACATGTCAAAGTTAGCTGATAGGTTTTAGCTTTTTCGCTTCATTCTTGGCAGCTGATAGCTATTCAGTTTATATAGTTACAGTACTCAAATTGCATGAAGCTACGTAGCTAGCTACACAGATAGTTATAGATTCTATACATCTATGCTATAGCTACATTATTACTGCTTAGAATGCAAAGTAAAAAGGTAAATAGTGAGCTGGCTACGCGAGTTTGCCAGAAATGTATGGACTTTAATCGTAATATCAGAAACTAGACTATAGTCACGCTATCATCCTTCTAGTATGATAGTACCTTATGATAGACGATAGCCATACTGTAGTGGTTTGGCTGTCTGTCCATCCGTTGTGGCAGCAGAATCGAAACCGCGCTATATAACGATCAGGAAGCAAGCGCGTCGATATAGGCTAGCTCTCGATCTATATGTATATATTACTGAGCTGATGTACGTACTAATTAGCTTTATAGCCTTGGTCGTGGCTAACATAAATCACTATGCAGCATCCAATGATGTAGATTGTAGCTATAGCTAGCTAAAACTGTCACTTTAGTGGGGACAAATTTTGGCAAAAGGGGACCAATTTTGGCTGCCAAAATCAGTCCGTCGGACCAATTTTGGCAGCAAAAAATTGTCAGGGGGACCAGTTTTTCTGCCAAAATCGGTCCGGCCGGACCTATTTTAGGGAGGACCGATTTTGGTGTGACAGACCAACACTGACATCTATAGTCGAAACCGACGCGAAATCCCTCCCGTATCCCATTAACAATATATTGTCGAAATTTTTGATCCAGATATGCACTCAGTCCTGTGTCCCATTCCTGTCATCTAAGGGGGGAGGTGTCTACCTGGAGGGATTGACTTAGACCAATAGGTTCTAACGGACGACATCTCTCTAGGTGGAGCAGATCCTCCATGTATCGATATAAGCTTGAAAGGGGGCAATATGTCCCGTAAGTTCCATCCATGCATGCATCTGATCATATTCGCGAGGGAAGGCGCTCGGCTTACTGGGCCCGCTACTTCGGCTGTAGCTATTCCCTAAATCCCGCTTCCCATGAGATACATTATTAATCATAGATTAATGTTCAACAAACAAAACGAAAATTGTCCTATGGCCTGCTAGAATTATATGATCTAACTGTAGCTATAGCTATACTGCTGCAGCTCAATAGGGTCTGTACTTGTGTGTGAGCCTTCCAGCTTGTTACGGTCCTCTGGGCTGGTGTCCATTTCGGGGGTAGGGGCCTGAGGAGTGGTTGTTAACATGCTGACGGCCCTGACGGGGGCAACGTGTCGCTGGATGTGGTCCTGCACAGATGCTGCAGACGTGCGTGTGTCGACAGTACGGAATGTACACTCCTCTCTATTCCATTTATTACATACTTCCCCTGAGTGTCGGATGGGGCCTCGTGGGCGAGGAGTAACTTGTGTCAACTGTCGTTCCATGTTTTCAATGCGTCTCTCCAGTGAAATGTCCGGTGATAATCCTTCACTACAGTCCTGCGTCTCATGGGTAGCAGCCCCGAATACTCCACACCTCAATGGGTTTCGGGGAGCTCCGGTAAAACACCTGGCATAGCTTGTGGTGTTTATCACTGACCATTTGGTATCTCTCCTAAGAGCTGCATGTTTGCGAAACAATGTATCGTAGTTCAGCCAGGCCGTGCCTGCATACTCTTGGTTTACCCTCACAATCATAGACATGTAAGCCATGAACTCCGGAATTACGGTTGGTGATTGCACTCCTCGGATACTAACATAAACCCCAAAACATTGGAGCCATGTAAATATGTCTACCACCCTTCTTCCACATCTCTTCTTATATTCCGCTTCTCCTTCTTCCTTTGGTGTCCACAACTCCGGGAGCAGCTCGCTCATCTCCACAAACTCTCCGGCCCTAATCTTCCTCACGAGCTTTGAAGGAACCCGGGGAAGGCCCTCCCCAATATACACTCCTTCAGTGGATGAACTTGCGTGGTCCCCCAGGGCTAAAGGTGAGTCCCCTGGAGCTGAAGGTGAGTCCACTGCTTGTGTGAGTAGTGTTGTTAGGTCCCTTCCATGTACCGGCTGGTCCGAGCCCGTTGGTGCGGCGAAGTGCAACGGGACGTTACGAATGTCCTTCCCCGGGGGTAGTTTGTCCCCCGTGTTACCTGTAGCAACAAGATACTAGTAACCCTTCTTGCCTCACTATAGCTAGCTACGCATCCGCCGATGGTTTCTCGCGACACCCTTACATTACGCCAGACGAGCGACCCTGTCGAGAGCTCTCGGGGACGGCCTCGTGCTCGCGAGAACCGCATTCTCGCCTGACCCGGGGGTCCCAGCCATGTGGCCCGCTTCGCTTGAGTGTTTCCGCGAACGTGACAACACCATCACGGTGCGGGTGTTAGTTGGGCCTTCCCCTAGCAGGGGAAAAAAAGCCCGGTCATCTCAGCGACAGTGTCCCTGAGAGAAAAGACCGAAACCCTACCTGGACGAGATGTTCCGGGATCGTCTGCTTTCGCCTGTACTTCCCTCTGGGCTTCCGCTGCCTCCTTCATTAACTCCGCCACCGTGTCCGATCCCTCAGTTCTGAGAGTGGGACCACCCGATCGATGGGATCTTTCTGTTTGTCCTTGCTGGACGTTTCGCCACTCGGGGATGCCATTCACGTTTCCAGTTAGCTTCTACACTAAACTCGAAAGGCATGTGTTCGCACCTCTACTGCGCATTAAATTATTACACGTGTCGTGTTTCTCCGTACTCGAGTCCAATAGATGCACCCCATGACCACAACTGGCTGTACGCGTGCGATGCATTTGTGAGCGAATTAACTTGGCTTAACCGTGCCTGTTAATCTTCACTTAATATCAGCTTATCGGTACAAAAATAAGTAAATAATCAGTTAACAGGAAATATGAATATACGCATATCAATGCAATAGATATGGCGAAATATAGGGGGAAGGATTTTTTAAAAATTATGTAGAAACCAGGTTTTGAAGGTTTTTAGCTAGTTAGCTAGTTAGCTAGCTATATCTCACCATGCAACTTCAGCTGGAGCCAATAGCTAGTTTTACATTTTACTTTGCACTTAATTTGTCTGTACAAACAGATGGACTGATAAAAATATACAACATAGGTACGTAACAGGCATGTACAACAATATAGGGTTTTTAAGTTTTCGTGGGTTTTAAAGTACCCATGCAAACAGAGTTTAGGTGATGGAATAGCATATGATTTTCATGGTTTTTATGGTTTTTATGGTTTTCTAGTGTTTTAAGGTACCCAAGCAAACAGTTGCATGGTTAGATGATGGAATAGCATATGGTTTTTATGGTTATTATGGTTAGGTGATGGAATAGCATATGGTTTTAATGGTTTTTATGGTTTTTATGGTTTTCTGGGGTTTTAAAGTACCCAAGCAAACAGTTGCATGGTTAGGTGATGGAATAGCATATGGTTTTTATGGTTTTTATGGTTTTTATGGTTTTCTACTGTTTTAAGGTACCCAAGCAAACAGTTGCATGGTCAGGTGATGGAATAGCATATGGTTTTAATGGTTTTTATGGTTTTTATGGTTTTCTGGGGTTTTAAAGTACCCAAGCAAACAGTTGCATGGTTAGGTGATGGAATAGCATATGGTTTTTATGGTTTTAATGGTTTTTATGGTTTTCTAGTGTTTTAAGGTACCCAAGCAAACAGTTGCATGGTTAGATGATGGAATAGCATATGGTTTTAATGGTTTTTATGGTTTTCTAGTGTTTTAAGGTACCCAAGCAAACAGTTGCATGGTTAGATGATGGAATAGCATATGGTTTTTATGGTTATTATGGTTAGGTGATGGAATAGCATATGGTTTTAATGGTTTTTATGGTTTTTATGGTTTTCTGGGGTTTTAAAGTACCCAAGCAAAAGTTGCATGGTTAGGTGATGGAATAGCATATGGTTTTAATGGTTTTTATGGTTTTTATTGTTTTCTACTGTTTAAAGGTACCCAAGCAAACAGTTGCATGGTTAGGTGATGGAATAGCTAGCATATGGTTTTAATGGTTTTAATGGTTTTTATGGTTTTCTACTGTTTTAAGGTACCCAAGCAAACAGTTGCATGGTTAGGTGATGGAATAGCTTATGGTTTTAATGGTTTTCATGGTTTTTATGGTTTTCTACTGTTTTAAGGTACCCAAGCAAACAGTTGCATGGTTAGGTGATGGAATAGCTTATGGTTTTAATGGTTTTAATGGTTTTTATGGTTTTCTACTGTTTTAAGGTACCCAAGCAAACAGTTGCATGGTTAGGTGATGGAATAGCATATGGTTTTCATGGTTTTTATGGTTTTCTAGTGTTTTAAGGTACCCAAGCAAACAGTTGCATGGTTAGGTGATGGAATAGCATATGGTTTTAATGGTTTTTATGGTTTTCTACTGTTTTAAGGTACCCAAGCAAACAGTTGCATGGTTAGGTGATGGAATAGCTTATGGTTTTAATGGTTTTTATGGTTTTTATGGTTTTCTAGTGTTTTAAGGTACCCAAGCAAACAGTTGCATGGTTAGATGATGGAATAGCATATGGTTTTTATGGTTATTATGGTTAGGTGATGGAATAGCATATGGTTTTAATGGTTTTTATGGTTTTTATGGTTTTCTACTGTTTTAAGGTACCCAAGCAAACAGTTGCATGGTTAGGTGATGGAATAGCATATGGTTTTAATGGTTTTTATGGTTTTCTAGTGTTTTAAGGTACCCAAGCAAACAGTTGCATGGTTAGATGATGGAATAGCATATGGTTTTAATGGTTTTTATGGTTTTCTAGTGTTTTAAGGTACCCAAGCAAACAGTTGCATGGTTAGATGATGGAATAGCATATGGTTTTTATGGTTATTATGGTTAGGTGATGGAATAGCATATGGTTTTAATGGTTTTTATGGTTTTTATGGTTTTCTGGGGTTTTAAAGTACCCAAGCAAACAGTTGCATGGTTAGGTGATGGAATAGCATATGGTTTTAATGGTTTTTATGGTTTTTATGGTTTTCTACTGTTTTAAGGTACCCAAGCAAACAGTTGCATGGTTAGGTGATGGAATAGCTAGCATATGGTTTTAATGGTTTTAATGGTTTTTATGGTTTTCTACTGTTTTAAGGTACCCAAGCAAACAGTTGCATGGTTAGGTGATGGAATAGCTTATGGTTTTAATGGTTTTCATGGTTTTATGGTTTTCTACTGTTTTAAGGTACCCAAGCAAACAGTTGCATGGTTAGGTGATGGAATAGCATATGGTTTTCATGGTTTTTATGGTTTTCTAGTGTTTTAAGGTACCCAAGCAAACAGTTGCATGGTTAGGTGATGGAATAGCTAGCATATGGTTTTAATGGTTTTAATGGTTTTTATGGTTTTCTACTGTTTTAATGTACCCAAGCAAACAGTTGCATGGTTAGGTGATGGAATAGCTTATGGTTTTAATGGTTTTTATGGTTTTTATTGTTTTCTACTGTTTTAAGGTACCCAAGCAAACAGTTGCATGGTTAGGTGATGGAATAGCTTATGGTTTTAATGGTTTTTATGGTTTTTATGGTTTTCTACTGTTTTAAGGTTCCCAAGCAAACAGTTGCATGGTTAGTAGATGGAATAGCATATGGTTTTTATGGTTTTTATGGTTTTCTAGTGTTTTAAGGTACCCAAGCAAACAGTTGCATGGTTAGGTGATGGAATAGCATATGGTTTTAATGGTTTTTATGGTTTTTATGGTTTTCTAGTGTTTTAAGGTACCCAAGCAAACAGTTGCATAGTTAGGTGATGGAATAGCATATGGTTTTAATGGTTTTTATGGTTTTTATGGCTTTCTGGTGTTTTAAGGTACCCAAGCAAACAATTGCATGGTTAGGTGATGGATTTTATCGAAACATTCCCCCTATAATTTGCCACATATGGTCTGGGTGCGCTACATTTCATAAGCGCTGAAATTATACTATCACGTAATCATGATGGTGTCTACATTAAACTCCAATATATGACCAGCGTCTGCGAACTGAATGGATGCACTACAATCGATGTTAAAGGACAGAAAAGCAATAAAAGTGACACACACACGAGTAAATATAGAAAAGCGCGTTACTACCGGATCTATAGCTATACAAAGTGCGTCCGGTTACCGGACATATAGCCACTTCATTATTTAATTAGCTAAATACTATAGGAATTATAAGTTTTTAACCAATTAGCTAGTTATGTATGGACAGTATGGATTAAGGGAATGGGAGGTGGGTGCAACCAAGTACGTAGCATATAGCTATATCCTTGTTTCATAGCTATTAAGCTAATTATTTAATTTATCAGCTATAGCTATACCTGTATAATATTGCATGGGCCAGCAAAAATGGACCAATTAAGTGAGCACATGTAATTGATAATCATGTTTCTGTCTTGGTCTAAACACATTTCCCAGATTGCTAAGAAAGCTTAGTTAAAGCCTTCCTTCAGAACAACTTTAACTCCTGCCCAATACCTGTTAAAAGTCAGTTATAGCTATATATACAACTTTGGTAAGATAAATTTTAGAGTTCTGCTGTACTGTCTGGTCACCGCATACTGCTTCAGGCATACAGTGTTTGGAAAGAGTTCAAAGAAATGCAGCCAGATAAATTATGTCTTTGGGGATTACTGCCGATATCACAGTGTCACTGCTATGCTGGACAAACTACAATGGCAAACTCTAAATGATCGGAGACATTTTTAATAGCTGCTATGATGTACAAAATAGCTAGTTCATACTGAACTTAATTGCCATAGAAGCCTCCTCGTATACTTTATTCCAATTACCTCAGCCACCCGTGTTCACCAAAAATGATATCTATAGCTATCTAGAATCAATGCATATTATTACTCCTTTTTTCCATCAGCTGTCAGAATATGGAATAGTTTGCCGGTGTGTTCAGTGACTGCTATACTTCATTATAAAATTATAACAGATAGCACTAATGTAGACTTAATATTCTATAATTAGCTACTGTGCGTAATACTCTATTAGAGGTCTCCACAGTAATAATAATAATAACATAAAATTTGACAATGTTTTTCACAACTTACAGAATGTAAATCATTTAATGTGCTATATACAAACCAAGATACTTGATGTTTTGTGGTTATAACGTTAAGTGCATTTAAATTTTGTGCCCATGCACTTGGTCCATTTTCACTGGCCTGTTACTATTATATAGGATTAGATATACATACGTATGTATATAACCAAGGTCACAATGCACTTCATAATAAAGATAGCTATGTAAGTATGGTTACTATGGTTACATAATACAGTTATTCAAATACCTGCATGAGTCCACTCCAGATACAGTAACAAATTTAAGTCTTGATACATAATCATAATAATAATAATAATACTATTGTGTTCTGACAGCCACATATAGGCTATATACATAGCTAATCAGTGTGTATAGTGTATAGTAAAATTAATACAGAATAAATATTAGCCAGAAGTTCTATCAATTAATCAATTTAGTCTTCAAATACATAGCTGACAATGAAAATCCTTTTTAGCTGCCTTCTTCGTAACTTTTACACATCGCTGATGAAACCACTGATTACATCTCGTGCATTCTATCCACCATGTTCCCACTCGTTCTCTCTTTAGTGTGCACACTTGTTTGGGACACTTACGTATCTTTATTTCCTGTCCATTCCTTTGTTGTGCTTGCTAGTACTGGCACAGGCTTAATAATAGCAATGCTCTGTGATCTGAGGGATACAATATTGGTGTAGTCTGGATCATTATCTGCAAGTGGTCATGAAAGCACATAGGTAAATGTGACTGTCTCTGCAAAAACCCTCCATGTTTGCATAAATATATTATGATGATATGCCTTTACAAAATAACTATAAATTCCAGATTGGGGATCCAACATGATTCCAAATAATGTATATAACTGCCAATTTTTGATTCACAGTCTTGCAAATTTTTGTATTTCTCCATATACTAATATTCACATGATATGGATTGGTAAATAGGAATCAATGAAATCAAATCATAAATCAATAAATCAAGCCAAAATAAAAATGATTCCAAATCTCATACAAAAATCTATGGTGTCAGACCCCTCATTCCTGATACTTGCATCAGTTGTTAATTGCTCTGCATAAAATGTTTGTCACTAATATGCAAATTTTTGTAATGTTACAAGAAACTGTACCAGAGTTATGAAATTTTAAATTTCTAAAGATGGGCCAAAATTTGCATGCTAACATGGAGGGTTTTTGCAGAACCAGTCACAAAAATGCATACTTGTATTTTAGCTATAGTTATACATATGTATAGTTATGTGCATGGTACCATTTGAAATGTTTTCACTAGTAGAACATAGCACAACTGTGGATGCAGGTGGTAAAGGAACCGGAGAAATAGTTTTGTCCTTTGATGGTATCATGATATCAGATAAATTAAGTGATATCGATGAACTGGAGGTCTCTAGCAGTGAGTCTTCATTGACTTGATCTGTGGATGCATACACAGGTATACAGGATGATCACTGATGAATTGATACGTATGTGTAGCTACTTATGATTATAGAACTGAAACATACCACTTGAAATGTTTTCACATGTAGGAGGTGTCTCAACTAAAAAGGCAGGTGGTGGAGGAATCGGAGATATCATGATATCAGATAAATTAAGTGATGAATTGGAGGTCTCTAACAGTGGGTCTTCATTGACTTGATCTGTAGATGCATATACACACTGGTATAGAGGATAATCGTTGATGAATCGATATGTATATAATATATATGTGTGTGTGCTACTTATAATTATAAAACTGAAACATACCATTTGAAATGTCTTCACATGTAGAAAGTGTCTCAACTATAGATGTGGGTTGTGAAGGAACTGGAGAATTTGTTTTTTCATTTGATGGTATCATGATATCAGATAAATTAAGTGATGAACTGGAAGTCTCTAACAGTGGGTCTTGATCTGTAGATGCATGCAGAGAATATCTACTGATGTCTTGGTTATTTGTGTACGGATATACATAACAAAGATGATGGCAGTAAATAGTTACTTATATAGACAAGCAAGAATGATACATTAATTTACCTGCAATCCATGGTGATGTTGATGACATAGGTGACAGGGATGGTGAAGATATAGGAGAATGGTCTGAAACTTTAAGATTCAAAAGTAAAATAGTGAATTCGTACATGTAGGTAGCTATATATGTATGTGTGTCTCTGCCATTCCTAAAGGATGGATGCAATGACACTGTTCTAAAGCCCTCTGAAAATGGAAAACAGAGGAAATGCATAACCATCCCTCACAAGGCTATCTCCACTGATGTTATTAGAAAGTTGGTTGATAGAGGTAAGTCTGCTAGTGCTGCTATCCATATGCTTATACGTAAATATACATACATAAGCCCAGATATTGCCCCCAACTTCTTTAACAGCTTTCTTAAATTTAGTTTCATCCAAGGTGGAACAATAAGTCCTGATCATTGGTAAATATATGGCCACTGATCATGATGCACATGCTTGATTGGTTTTATTGAGAACTTCAGGACGAAGAAATCTTAGTATCTGTCAAACATTTTAAAGCTATAATTATACATACATTGTATAAGATAAAAAATTAATACCTCACAAACTTCTAAATCTTCAGTATCATATAGCAATTGCTCAAGAACACACTCTATTGTGTTGTGAGTGCACTGTAGCAAACTGGTGACTTCTGGGGCCCATTTTTCCAAGAAAAATCTTTTTATCATAGTGAATGTTGTTACCTCTGGTAGTGCAATGATATTGCACAGCTGTAAGTGTATTCAAAAATTATAACACAATTGCAGAATCAATTTTCAAATTTTACTCACCTCCTTACCAATTCCTAACAAAAGGGCATAGCTCTTTTGAATTCTAAAATCAGCATCTGGCAATGCGTCATATACCAGAGGTAACAAATCTTCATTAATACACTTTTGGAATTCTTCACTCATGATTGTTTCACCTGCTTGTTTCAGCAACTCTTCCTTTTCTCGTTGGTTTACTGCAACCTGTCCCTTGAAAAAAGGGACATGTATTAGTCGTGCTGCATTCCTAAAAGACATGTATACACAAAATTATGGGTCAACTGTTTTCAGAACACATGCTGTATGAACATACCTGGAACTTTCAGCAAATGCTTTGTTCGCAGTCAATATAATCGTTGTACGTGGACAGTTGCTTCCTCCACTCACTGTGGATAGTGCTGCTCCATTGAAAAATTGTACTGACAAAGCTTCAATGTTGTTTAGACTGTTAATGTCATCTACCCCAATTGGTATGGTCGTAATTGATGCTCGTGCAACCAAGGAATTTGGTGATGATTTCCCCACTCGGAAATGTGCAGCTGCTGCTCCACACAGGCTCAATGCTGCCCGGAGTGATGTTGTCTTTCCTGCAAATATATAATTTCAAATTACCCAACTGTATTAATTGCCTATGTAGATAATACAACTATGGCCAGCTGTTAGTAACTAACCAGTTCCGGGAGTTTCACTGTATGCTAGTACCAGCGGACATTCGTCTTGTATTGACATAATTGTCTCAAAGTGCATAGCCATGCATACTCCACTAATGATCTGATAAAAGCTTAGAAAATTCTGTTGCAGGCATTCATTGGCTGCGATCATAAGATTCTGGATACCCTAAAACATGACAAGTGATACTATTATTATTGCTCTACAGTACTATTAGCTAGCTATATACGTAGCTACTTAATTGTATACAAATAATATGAAGCTAGTAGAAGAACTGAAAATCAATACACGTGCACCATGGATGATAGTGTTTAACCTACGTACCATGATTGGTAATTATTGACTCTGCATATGTACTTACATACCTGAATCTGCAGTGGTAGAATAATTGGTAATGGAGCAAGCTTTGTATCATCAGTAACATCTTTTCGTAACTGGTATTCACCATACCAATAAAATGGAAAATCTTTGTTGTCTAGTAGCTCTCCCTTGCTGTCGATCTGAATATCTGGTCCCAGCACCCACACATCACTTTTTAGTTGCCTGCCTATAGCAGAAACCAGAGTTTTGTTATTAAAACTAGCACTGGTTCGAAAATCGCTGCACTCTTGGAAAATGTATCGTCCCCATAATGCATCGCTGCATTTAACATGTTGCACTCCTTTTAAAGATTTGCTTGCAGCTTTAGTAAAACTGCGAATAGTGCAAGCTTCGTCATTAGTGATGAAGCATTCCCTGTGGGAAAAATATAATTATTTAAATGTGTTGCAATTATACCCATGCAGTACACCTATCACTTTAAGGTCTAGTGTAACCAATCAAACTTGCATGATGCATTTTTAGAGCCAACACAAGGCAACAACAAGAGATCTAGTTATAGCTGTTAGATGATTAACTATTGATATAATTATGTACTGCTGGTATAAGCTCTGAAGATCAAAGAAAAATTGCTCATGACACAAATGAAAATATTTTTCACTTTGGTATTCTATTGATCACACCTATATATGTGTATCCAGTGAACTCTGGCAATCAAAGGAAATTGCTCTAACGCCTTATCATCAACGGTAAAATGTACAATTGATCACACTTGCATTTGGGACTCAATCACCTAAAATGAATTGAAAAAATGGTCGCAGCTTGACTGCATTGGAGTTTAAGAAGCTCAGGATGGGTAAACAAGTCACCCGCATCATTGCACGGCTGACATGCATGCATTGATGGATCAAATCAAATCAAAATTGCCACATGCATCTAGTATATAGCTACGTAAATTAGCGAACTCACTTTTCTACTCCAGAGGTCATTGTTATTTTGTACAGAAATCCATCTAATTGCATACAGGTTTCTTCCGGCGAGGATACAGCACTAACCACTTGAAAGCAAAGTTAGTGTACTGCAAAAACTCTCCTCTTTTGATCTCTCCAATTTGTCTATTAACAGTAACTAGTGACCTATGAGCAGCTGTTCGAGGCATTGTCTGAAGATTTCAATCTAGGCTCAACTCTTTCGCTGTGATGCAGTTCTCAGACTACTACGCACCATTTAGTTTTCTCTCAACGTGCAAACCAAAGCGCGCGCATGCGTACGTAAACGTGGTTACACAGAGAAAATCCGGCTCAGCTAATGCGATAATTTTTACTCAGTTTAAAATGCCACGTGGCAAGAAACGAAGGTTGGCAGCGGCATTAGATAGTTTATGTGATGCAAATCGTAGTTCAGGGGATGCCTTAGTAGAAGAAGATATTGTTGATACTACTCGAGATGTTACCTTCACGCCCCCGGTGAGCCAGGATGAAGATTTCGAGCCGCAATTGGAAGTGACCGAAATGCATTGTGATCTAAGATGGGTAACAGTTTTGACTGCACAGGCACTAAACTTAGTACCGACATCTTTTTTGTCGCGACGCCAACATTATATCACCAACATTGTCAGTCATTGCATAAAAAAGGATTTTACTTCAGAATAAATGGCTGTATTAATACAGAGCGCTGAAGGAGTTTTTGAGAATATCACTTATCTCCAAACGCCTAAGA
This sequence comes from Nitrosopumilaceae archaeon, assembly GCA_965207375.1. Classification (GTDB taxonomy): domain Archaea; phylum Thermoproteota; class Nitrososphaeria; order Nitrososphaerales; family Nitrosopumilaceae; genus JAWVZS01. The sequence continues at coordinate 434,614 of CBDBMG010000002.1, forward strand.
GTGAATTATTATGGAAAGTAACTTTTGCTACTCAGGTGCCTCATAGCTACTGCATTTTTGGGACCTCCTACTACATTATGTTTAGAATGCAGTGGAAATCTTTCAATTCATAATGATCCTTCTTCAGTTGTTGTATTTGGATTCCATGGACCAACTCCTGCTCTTAAAATCACTCTTAGATGTGATACTCGTATGATTAACTACAGGTAAAATAGTTCGGTATAAATTATAGCTAGTTAGTTAGTTATATAGAGCTATCTGTATGTATCTATTACTACAGATATGATCAGTATGGTGGAGATATTAAAGGTGGATACTGTTATTATGATAGCCCAAGACCATATGTGAAAGCATCACGCAGTGTATTCATTTGTAGAGATCTTTATTGCAACTTGGCAGCTGCTGCGTATGTTGTATTACTATTAATCAGTTATATTATCAATAAACATTGTAGCCATCATACTTGGAGTTCTTTTGAAGGTGCTGCAGAAAGCTACAATGAAGGAGTTAGGGAGTCATTGACTGGGTCACTGCTTTTAAATTATACAAAGAGATTCTTTACTATGTGTCCCCTGAGAAATGGTAAGTATAGCTATGTAGAAGTACATGCACATAACCAGTACTATTACATGTGTATACTAGTTAACACTGCATCCATCAACTGTGATGAATCCACTGACATGAATATGATTACTCATGAACTTCATCGTAAATCTGTAGCAGAAGCATTCTGGAATGCTGAAATAGAAGATGAATTACGAGAGATAGGTCAAATTGGATACATATTTTCATCAGTGGATTCAAGAGAGAAGCTAATGGATTCCATTGATGAAGAGAGGGCTAAACGTCCTTATGCACACAATGACTGCACAGATGAGTGTAAGAAAAGAGGTGAGTCTGCAGATCAAGATCATATAGATATACAGCTATTACTCACTTCATAGTTAGCTAGACAACCTAGCTACTGCTCCTGTTTGTTTGAACACTTTTCAAACATCAATAGAAAAATAGAACGAGTTCATAAACAGTTCTGTCACTGCATTGAACATGCATGCAGCTATATGGTTTAACTAAGTTCAAGAGAATCGATCTTCACACTTATATAATTGTGATTAGATTTGACAAAAGCCAGCTTCCACACACATAACAGCAAGACACACTAGCTTTGCACCATCAAACAATAGCTGTACACATTAACTAACAGTTCAGACAGATTTTGGTTCTGAAAGTTATATAATTACCCAGGCTGCTTTTGCTGAGGTTTGTTTCTTAGCCTTGTCAGATGTCCACGAGTACTTGGGTGGTTATTAAATGGCTCCATCTTCCCTGCACAAGCAGACAGCTGGCTGTATATCGCCATACAATGGCCTGGTAAGGTTGCTCATGGATTTAGCTGCTTTGTGTAATATGTAGAGCTGAAAATGGCATCGATTGAAGCCAAATTGTTTCCATTTGGTTTTTCAGTTTTAGCCTGCCACTTCATGGCTCCCTGCCCACTCATAGGAGTGCTATAGTGATATTGGCTAGCTACACCAGTAATAAAACTATCTAAAATGGTGCATGGGTTATTATATTCCTAGTTATATCCGTTCAACAGTTAGTCCATAGATATAGATTATGAATAGCTATAGAATCGTGGCAAATTGCCTGCAAGCACCTGTTTTCCTTTACAAGATATAATGCTTCGAATAGGTGTTTCTAAATATTTATAATTGTGTGTGGAAGCCAGCTTCTCTCAAATCCAGTCACAATTGTGCTTTAATTTTGAGTACGTATGTCACTGGCAAGGGATGCAGAACCATGCAGGTGGCTATATCTAGGAAGGCTGGAGCTCCTTATATTTGAAATACAGGTACATACCCTTGCATGAACAGGGAGTGCTATTGGTATGTTTATAATCACTGCATCATACAATTACGTACCTCAGCTTAATATTAGCTATAGTTACAGCCATGAATGCTTGTATGCATGCACTTGAGCCTCAAAGTTATGAACTATACAGATACATACGTAGCTATTAGCTGCTCAGTAAAAGCAGACCCATCAACTTTCGGCAGTGGTACTCTGGTAATCAGTTAGTTTATTGATGGAGTGTAGCTGTAGCTACAAAAACTATTCTTACCCATTATGTGCATATGTGGTGGCTTTTGGCAAATCTGGTCACATAAATGTACAAGGTTTACTTCTGAATCACATGTCACTGAATAGTTCAAGGGGTTATCAACTCTTAAATGGGTTATAGATTTCAAAATTTCACTGATAATTAAGAATTTCATTGCTCACATTGCATTCCTAGATGTTCCTTTTGCATTTCTTCATAAATGCTACATAGCCTTTTGAATATAAGTACATGCATGCATATACATATATATATATATATATATATATATATATATATCATTAAGTACGGTAGTACTTAATAGTAGGGATTGGTAAGAAATTGTACGGTTTCCGGAAAATTTTGCACTTTAAAAATCAACCTTGCAATAGGCTTTACCCGAAAAAACCGGCTGGAATGCATTGGTAAGGCTGAAATGATGCTGTACCTTCGTTAACGAAGCGACAACTCGAATATTTCGACCTACAGCCAAATTTGAAAATTTCGAAATTCACCTGTATTTCGTCTGCCGGACGGACGGACGGCCTGCCTGCCTGCCTGCCTGCCTGCCTGCCTGCCGTAAGACCGGGTTGCGCTAGGTATAGGGCTCCAGAAATTTCACACAATAAAGGTAATGGCGGCGGATTTACGAAAATCTTATTCCGAAGACGATTTACCCACTGCGCCAAGGCGATTCCCTTTATCCTTCATTCCTTTCCTTGTTCTTTATGTATTCCTTAGCAAGGTGCGAATCTCACCGAAGGTGACGATAGCCTGTAACGGCTTCTGCTTATTGCGTCACACAAAAATCTGGCTTGCACGTGATATAATTAGTTACAATGGCACGATGTTTTCGCGTGTACTCGCGTGTACTTTATTACATCGTGAACTTCGAGATTATAGCCTTGGACAAATAGCTTTTGCTGTTTTTCGAGCGTTATTTGCTATCACACAGCTGCTTTGCCATGTAAGCGCGTTGTTAACAAGCGCCTGTAAACAAGCATAATTATTACGTAAGCGCCTGTAACATTTTGTGCGCCTGCTAAAAGATTATTGAATGCTTAGCATGTATAAAAAGTAAACAAACTAGAATGATAAAAAATTAAAAATTTAAAAAGTAAGTAGGGATTGAATTTTGGATTTAGTAGTGCTACAAAAAGTAAGGAAACAAGGAATAAGATTTTGGGACGAGAGAACATTCTGGCATGAGATAATTTATAAAAGTTTAATCCCTACTTTTGGCTCACTTTATAGGTTTGCCAAAAGTAGGGATTAAACTTTTATAAATTATCTCATGCCAGAATGTTCTCTCGTCCCAAAATCTTATTCCGCACTACTAAATCCAAAATTCAATCCCTACTTACTTTTTAAATTTTTAATTTTTTATCATTCTAGTATATATATATATACACTAGAATAATAAAAAATTAAAAATTTAAAAAGTAAGTAGGGATTGAACTTTGGATTCAATAGTGCTACAAAAAGTAAGGAAACAAGGAATAAGATTTTGGGATGAGAGAACATTCTGGCATGAGATAATTTATAAAAGTTTAATCCCTATTTTTGGCTCACTTCATTCAGTAGGTTTGCCAAAAGTAGGGATTAAACTTTTATAAATTATCTCATGCCAGAATGTTCTCTCGTCCCAAAATCTTATTCCTTGTTTCCTTACTTTTTGTAGCACTATTGAATCCAAAGTTCAATCCCTACTTACTTTTTAAATTTTTAATTTTTTATCATTCTAGTTTGTTAACTTTTTATACATGCTAAGCATTCAATAATCTTTTAGCAGGCGCACAAAATGTTACAGGCGCTTACGTAATAATTATGCTTGTTTACAGGCGCTTGTTAACAATGCGCTGACATGGCAAAGCAGCTGTATGATAGCAAATAACACTCGAAAAACAGCAAAAGCTATTTGTCCAAGGCTATAATCTCGAAGTTCACGATGTAATAAAGTACACGCGAAAACATCGTGCCACTGTAACTAATTATATCACGTGCAAGCCAGGTTTTTGTGTGACGCAATAAGCAGAAGCCGTTACAGGCTATCGTCACCTTCGGTGAAATTCGCACCTTGCTAAGGAATAAAGAAGAACAAGGAAAGGAATGAAGGATAAAGGGAATCGCCATGGCGCAGTGGGTAAATCGTCTTCGGAATAAGATTTTCGTAAATCCGCCGCCATTACCTTTATTGTGTGAAATTTCTGGAGCCCTACACCTAGCGCAACCCGGTCTTACGGCAGGCTGGCTGTCAGGCTGGCAGGCTGTCAGACGAAATACAATTGAATTTCGAAATTTTCAAAGTTGGCTGAAATTTTCAAAGTTGGCTATATATATATATATATGATATTATATGCATATAATTATTATAGGTACATGTTAAGCCATCAAGTTATAATTATTAAAAATAATGTGATCACTTCTCATACAGGATGTGGGCATTTATATTCTTTTGATGGAAATCGGAAGCTAGTCTATCCTGTGTGCATGTTTAGAGTCCCTAAAGAAGTGACAGGTTTTGCCCATCATCTACGCTATGTTGATACTTGTCCTAATGAACCTGTGTGTGGCCATGCATTCTGTGAAGTGCATTGTAATGAAGCTGAAGAAAAGAAAATTCCAACAAAATTACGTGACTACCTGAGATACTGTGGCATTTTGAAAGGTACGTACGTAGCTAGCTATATATTATAAATGATAGCTATTAGCTCATTGCATTTACCTACTTGTAGCTACGTACATAGCTACATATGTATTATGTAATAACATATAGCTAGCACCAATGTTACAATGTTTTATTCACAGCTTAGCTACAGTACAGTGTATAGCTTACTACGTAGCTTTCCACCAGATTTCTGTAATCAGTGCACCACTAGCTTCATCTAGGCAGCCTACTTTCAAAGATAAAAATTTTGAGGATTTTGGGGGACGTTTACAGGACCTCAAAAATATCTTCAAAATTGTAGGATCAGCTAGTCCTAGCTAGCTATATTGTTTACCACTCGCTTATTCTCGTATATGTGACTGGATTTGCCAAAACCCGACATAATGTCGCAAGAACTGAAATCCAATTTATAGCTTAACATGAAAGCCACAACTCGAGCTCCGGCACTATCCAGACACACCAATGACAGGGCTACAGATGGCCAGGTCTGCTTTCACAGGCAGGATTTTGCTGGCCCTGTAAATGAATGACGGTCCACTACAGGGTACATGGTGCCATTGGGGGGCACTAATAAGGCTGTATGGGGTGTCAAACTGCTGCCAGTGACCGTCTTGGCCTGACATGTTGACTGTGCATGGCTGTTTCTGTGTTTATTGAAGGCACAACGATCCTGTCTCTGTTCCTATGGATGGTATGGTCCGCCTTCTGCTCCCCACCCACCCCCATCGCCACCCCCTATAAACTAAATCCATGATATTGGTGGAGTTCAAAAAAATTGTCTCAAAATCCAGCAGTATTAGCTAGCTATATATAGGTGGTTGAATTAGTTATAAAGCACTAGCTATAAGATTACTCTACTTATGCTGTGAGTCAGCTGGCGTCTATGCAGTCAGGCATCAAGGAGCTACAGTAGCTTGAATATTTCAAAGTGGTATTTCTCGAAATATGAAATATGCAGTTATGTTGGGTTTTTGCAAATCAGGTCACATATTTCTTATCGATCCTTTATACAATAGTCATGTGTATATATAATAAATTGTATTAATTATGTATATAATTGATCACACATTATGGTTTACTAACATATATATAGATCCAGACTGTGACTCAAGTGCTAATCATGAAGATTTAAGTAAGCTTACAGCTGCTGAAGAAAACATGAGTAATAATGATGGAGCAAGAAATGCTTCAGATTGTCAAGGTTGAAAACCTTAAAATCTGTATTGACATGACAGTATTGTGTGATATATAAAGTTTGTGCTACAATAATCATCCTCCAATTAAGTAACGTATCATACATAACTGGAAAAATGTGACTGTCTGCAAAATACTCCAAATTTGCACTTGCTGTACTTCAAAAATATCATACTGAAAGAGAAAATGTCTCACATAGGTAGCTAGCTAGAAGTGGGGCAATAAAACAAATTTCAATTTGTGTGAGAGCATGTATAGTATGGCTGAGCCAGTCACATATTATGCTATTCATTGCGTTGGCAGTAAAATTACTGTAGCTATAATATAGCTATAAGCACTGAAATTGGAGATGCATGCATGCATGGTGTTGATAATGAAGTTTTTGCATGACATACTTTAGCAGTTTATATTATGCAGGATAAGGATATATTTCAGCATTGAAAAATTCACTAAATTACGTTATATGTGACCGTCTCTGCGAAAACCGGCCTAGTTCACACCTGATAGTAATTAGAGAAACACCTGTTTAAAATTTTTAAATTGAAATAACCAGCTCTTGCTCGTACTAGGCCACTTTTATTTAGTAGAACTGGACTTAGTAATCTATTGAATAAAATACAATTTACCTTTGAAGTTGTTCCTCGCTTGATTTTAAGCCTTTTCAGATGATTTTTTTAAAGATGTGCATCAATTTTAGCCCAGCATTACAAGGGGGCGGGTGAGGGCGGGGGGTGGGGAGGGAGGAGGCTAAAGCTCCCCAGGTGAAGACACAAGGTCCTGAGTTGCCCACAGATGGTCCTGACCATACAACCAGGCCGAAGGGACATCATTCCGATTCTAGGCCGATAACATCCAATTGGTACGCTCCACAGGTGTCAATGTGTCGGTCATGATTTTACAGCGCTGTAAATCCTCCCCTCCAAAAAGCAGACCACTTGAGTCTGGCCATCGGAGACGTGCTGTGTGGATAGCTATTGAGTATAGCTATAAGCTGGGGCAAAAAATAAATTAAATTTTTGTGCGAACTAGGCTGGTTTTTGCAGAGACAGTCACATATTAATTGGATGCAATACATGTATATAATTGTATTATATGTAAGACACGAGTGGGTACATCATAACTAGGACATGTTATATCATCAATATTTTACTACATTTTTAAATAATTATTAGGTACATTATCAGTAATCACATCATACCCACAACTGGGTGCAGAACTAGATAAACAAAGTGAACTAGATTTTGTGCCAGAGTGCAACAAGGACACTGGCACTAGAAAGCGGATACAGAAATGGAGTCGCGGGCATTTCTTTATCGTTCGTGGAGGTGGACATATAGATATGTGGCAGCCATTATATCAGTATGTAGCTAATACTTAAATAGTTCCTTTATAGCTTGTGATCTGAGTATAGTAGCTATGTAGTAATATTGCAAAGTTCCAGGCAGCCTATATAATTATACGTAGTTAGCTATAGATAGCTACCACTTTGCATTTAGATTTGTGGTAATTAATTAAATGATACCATTTCTACAAATATAGCTAGTAGCTAAGTAGCAATTGTTTATAGGCTTACAATGCATGTGTACAGTTTGTAGATGGATCTGTATATGTATAGCTACCGCCCTGAAGTACACATATGTACATGTGTATAATAAATGCATGCTCATGCCTCTGTAAGTTGCAATATATAAAAATTGTTGCATTGTGATCTCAAACAACTGCTCCACACACCAGATTTCTGAACATACGTAGCTATCTAATATGATTGTAGAAGCAATAACTGCATGTGTTTTCTGATACAACCTTAACAATACATGGTGTGTCAGTAATCATAGTACCTATCTATTTTCACAAAGAAAAATTCACTGAGTATATAGCTATGTTGCTTCATATTTTCAAACTTCTGAGCACAATTATTAGCTATTTGTTAATTATATAACTCAAGGATAAAAAATTCGAGGATTTTGTGGATGTTTGTATAGCCTCAGTAATATTCTATCCTCAAAATTGTAAGATCAACTAGCTAGTCCTACTGCTTATACCACTTACTCATTGTTGAAACTTTATCTCTAATAATCCTCAAAATTTGTGACCAGAATTTGGAAAATGGTTCCAAATCACACACTTTTCAGTATATTTATCACTACCACATGAAAAGTATTGCATTCTCAATAATATTTCATAGCACTAGATGGAATTCAATGGTCAAATTACTGAAAGAATGTAAGAAATACTCTGTAAATACATACACATAAGTAGAAATATCATTAAATACATGCAGAAATACACTGGATTTCATGCATGGTTTGGAACTGTTTTCCAAAATTCTGTCACATTTTATATTCTCGAAAACAAGTTGCCCTACGGTGTTTCACCATTTACAACTATTATCAATGCATTTATTATGAACACACACCATATAAGTGAATCCCACTCAATATCTGCATCAATTATATACCTAAAACCATACCAGTGTTATAGCACTAAGTGCATGTTACAAGATCATGTGACTGGATCATATGACTAGATTTTATCAAAATGTAGCTATAGGGATAACTTTTGCGGTTTTGCTATATAACCTATAGTTTTGCCAAAGAAAAACAAAGCAGCTATTCTAGGAAAAACTTTCACATTTTATTGAAAATCTGCAAAAACCACAAAAGTTTTAATTTGTACTGCGAAACTTTTGTCATTTATGGTGTGATGATCTAGTAGTATAAAATTAATAACTTATCAGTATAACCAAGAGCTACGTATATTAACACTATTTTGTTTCATCTAGATCTGAAGGGCCTGCACAGGTATTTTTGATAATCCTTGCATGGATGGTTGCAGCATTGGGAAAACTTTCCAGGGATGAACGAAAGAAGATCACTGTATCCTATGACAATATGTGCCACATTGACTCCCTGCATGTAGCCAGAAGACCTCTGCCTCTACCTGGAAACTTAAGTCATCTTTGGTTAGATGTGAACAAAATAATCGATTCTTTACACATTAGAAATCACCGAGACAAAAAGTGCCATGAAAAATATCACCCAAGTCAAGTTAAAGACAGCAATGAAACTTACAATACCATGAGTTGCGAACAGACGTTTGCCTGGATTTCCAGGTTTAAAAAGATAGTCTGTTCCATGGGAAAGAGGCATCATCATTTCTACCTTCACAGAATGGTGAAGCGAAGAAATAAATATATAGCATTTTGCTATAAGCATAACAAGAACCCAGTACAACCAAAACTACATTAATATAGCTAATTATGTGCTGACTAAGATATACATGTGTACTAGTTATAATCAAACATGTTAATCATCATACTCATATGATTGATTATCTATTTGTGGCTAGGTAATTAATGTGCTAGTTAATGTTTTCATGAATATTGGTATACTATAGCTACGTATGCCGTGAAATAAAATCTTAAAAATGCATGTGTATATGTACATGTGTGAGTGCATAGAAAATATTAATACAGGTGTATGTACAATATACTTTTTATATCCTGTTGAAACACATATGATACATTATAGCTATACAACTAACTAGCCTATGACTAAATTTATAATTATCGTGTATGTAGCTAGTTCCAATTGCCATATTCACACTTTCAAGCAGGCACAAGGCTGTATGGAATGATCTTTGAATCATCTAAGTGTACCTGAAAGCTAACGTTGATACTGCATGGGCAGCCAAGCTTGCAATTGGTGAGGTGTCATCTAGACTGAACTGGTCATTTGTCACCATATCATATCAGTGTGTATCAGCCTTAAATAACTACCAGCTAATGCTAAAGTATGATAGTGGAAAGATTGACTTATTTTGATGATTGTATGGCTGTTGATTCATCAAACTGTTCTCATCATTATATAGTAATGCAATACATACTTACTGTATGCTTGGGTACCTTAAAACAGTAGAAAACCATAAAAACCATAAAAACCATTAAAACCATATGCTATTCCATCACCTGACCATGCAACTGTTTGCTTGGGTACCTTAAAACAGTAGAAAACCATAAAAACCATAAAAACCATAAAAACCATATGCTATTCCATCACCTAACCATGCAACTGTTTGCTTGGGTACTTTAAAACCCCAGAAAACCATAAAAACCATAAAAACCATTAAAACCATATGCTATTCCATCACCTAACCATAATAACCATAAAAACCATATGCTATTCCATCATCTAACCATGCAACTGTTTGCTTGGGTACCTTAAAACACTAGAAAACCATAAAAACCATAAAAACCATTAAAACCATATGCTATTCCATCACCTAACCATAATAACCATAAAAGCCATATGCTATTCCATCATCTAACCATGCAACTGTTTGCTTGGGTACCTTAAAACACTAGAAAACCATAAAAACCATAAAAACCATGAAAACCATATGCTATTCCATCACCTAAACTCTGTTTGCATGGGTACTTTAAAACCCACGAAAACTTAAAAACCCTATATTGTTGTACATGCCTGTTACGTACCTATGTTGTATATTTTTATCAGTCCATCTGTTTGTACAGACAAATTAAGTGCAAAGTAAAATGTAAAACTAGCTATTGGCTCCAGCTGAAGTTGCATGGTGAGATATAGCTAGCTAACTAGCTAACTAGCTAAAAACCTTCAAAACCTGGTTCCTCAAATACTTTTCAATGCCTATTATGCCCAAAATTATGCTGGCATAATCGGGACATCCCTACTACTTGCATCATGTATGGTCCAACTTTAAATTCATAATATTGGATGTGCAGATAAGATCTGTTTGTGCAGGCCCAGTCAACTTTCTACTTGTAATGTATGTACGTAGCTATATATATAGTACGGGATATTTAATATTAGCTAATGAATGGAAATGCACATCCTGAACACAACGTAGCTATGTTAGTTGGGTTATTATTCAAAATTAATGAGTCCAAAATGCCTTGGCCATATTAGCTACACATGTACAATGCTGCTTATGATAACATGGTACACAGGATAGCTATAATTATGCACTGTTAAATGTTCTAGTTTGATATGACTACTATGCAATTTTGTACATCATACCGTCATGTTGTACAAGTGAATGGATTTAGAGCATAATAACTGCCAGATATACGTAATATCATTAAGTACGGTAGTACTTAATAGTAGGGATCGATAAGGAATGTATGGAATGCAGAATTTTCGCACGTCTAGAAACCCACCTTACAATAAGCTCAGTTTAGCCAAAAAAACCAACTTAAACGCACTGGTACAGCTATAGTAATAATTAGATAATTCATAGCTAGCTAGCTAGCTAGCTACCACTGCAAAATTCAGAAATATTTTTATACAGTCTGTGATTTTTATACGAAGACCAATGCAAATTCAACTATAGTTACCTTATTTGCTCTAGCTATTGTAAGTGATTTAGCAATATAGGACAAACTATAGCAAGGATTAGTTAATAATGGCTACTTGGCAACTTCAACTCAGTGATTCTCAACCATAGTCAAGAAAGGATCACAGAAGTCTCATTTTGCTATTGTAAGTTAGCAAAACTCTGAAACATAACTATCAGTGGCACTCACTTTGGCAGTTTTGGCCTTTGATTATAGAGCTAGCTAGCTAGAACCATGACTCCGATACTGCATGATGCCTCTAATGTTGACCATGAGCTGCATAGCTAGCTACATACATACATCATACATTGTCACCATGCATGTGATGAATGATGACATACAATCAATATGAATGTAGCTAGCTAGCTACGTAGCTATAGCTAGTTCATGCATGGTTATATGCGAGGTGATAGCTAGCTATGTAACTATGTAACACACCTCGGCTGAGAATACAATGAGAACTGTGGATCCACCACAGAATATGAGTGAAGTAGCTAGCTAGTTACAGCTGGTCAAACTAGCTAGCTATAGCTCAGTGTCACAGTGTATAATTAACCACAGTATAGGTGACATTATAATAATTATTATAATCTCAGTATCGTTGGTAGCTAAGTGCCAGTTGATTTATGATTCTTGCAACGCTTATATAGCTACCTAGGTGCACAGTTCTTGGATAGAAAGTATTTTTGAGGGTGGATATATTTTATTGAGCTAGCTACATAGCTTTAAATCTTCTGAAGCCATACAGTAAACGCCAATAGTAAATTCACTGTGATAAGCACCGACCGCGCGGGAGGTTTATCTTTGCCCAGTGACTATACACATGATGAGCGCATGTCAGTGATTATAATTAGCTACTATTAAACAGTTAGCTACGTATTTTATTCATTTAGCTAATAGCAATGTATCATCACTGAGAATTACTATTGATAGATACCATAAACGATAAAACTTTTAAGGGAAAACTCATTATGTAGCTAGCTATATAGGGAAAACTATTGAAAGTCTATGAAAACCACGAGTTTTCACTTTTCACCCTCAAAAGTTTAGTGTTGTTTACTATATTCATTACAACCAAGTAATTCATATAGCTAGTTACATTTATAGCTGTTATATATAGCTATATACATACAATTATTAAAATTATTAGCTAACTATCATTAAGTACGACAGTACTTAATAGTAGGGATTGGTAAGAAATTGTACGGTTTCGGGAAAATTTCGCGCTGTAAAAATCAACCTTGCAATAGGCTTTACCCGAAAAAACCAGCTGGAATGCATTGGTAAGGCTGTAATGATGCTGTACCTTGGTTAAACGAAACGACAAGTCGAATATTTCGACCTACAGCCAAATTTGAAAATTTCGAAATTCACCTGTATTTCGTCTGACAGCCTGCCAGCCTGCCGTAAGACCGGGTTGCGCTAGGTGTAGGGCTCCAGAAATTTCACACAATAAAGGTAATGGCGGCGCATTTACGAAAATGTTATTCCGAAGACGATTTACCCATTGCGCCATGGCGATTCCCTTTATCCTTCATTCCTTTCCTTGTTCTTCTTTATTCCTTAGCAAGGTGCGAATTTCACCGAAGGTGACGATAGCCTGTAACGGGCTTCTGCTTATTGCGTCACACAAAAACCTGGCTTGCACGTGATATAATTAGTTACAGTGGCACGATGTTTTCGCGTGTACTTTATTACATCGTGAACTTCGAGATTATAGCCTTGGACAAATAGCTTTTGCTGTTTTTCGAGCGTTATTTGCTATCACACAGCTGCTTTGCCATGTCAGCTCGTTGTTAACAAGCGCCTGTAAACAAGCATAATTATTACGTAAGCGCCTGTAAAATTTTGTGCGCCTGCTGAATGATTAATATGAATGCTTAGCATGTGTAAAAAGTAAACAAACTAGAATGAGTAAGAATTTAAAGGTAAGTAGGGATTGAATTTTGGATTCAATAGTGCTACAAAAAGTAAGGAAACAAGGAATAAGATTTTGGGACGAGGGAACATTCTGGCATGAGATAATCTATAAAAATTTAATCCCTACTTTTGGTTCACTTCAGGTTTGCCAAAAGTAGGGATTAAACTTTTATAAATTATCTCATGCCAGAATGTTCTCTCGTCCTAAAATCTTATTCCTTGTTTCCTTACTTTTTGTAGCACTATTGAATCCAAAATTCAATCCCTACTTACCTTTAAATTTTTAATTTTTTATCATTCTAGTTATAATAGCTCAGGGCCGTAGGAAGCAAATTGAAAGTGGTGAGGCCTTTGATCAAGATAGACTTCCATATAATATTATATGTTGGAATTTTATTCCATAACTAAGTGAACTATTATTTTGTATGATGTAATACTACCTACACATCTACTACCTAATAATTATTAACATTAGCTACTTATTCAAGTCACTTTCTTTGAATGTACCAAAAATTTGTTTTCTGTGCTCATGTTCAAAGACAAAGTCATTAGCAACTTCAATTAAATTAAGCCCGTCAGTTAACTCCTGGTGATTGTTCAAAATCATGCGATGGTTCAGTCTGCTTTGAGACATTGTTGAACGTAAATACGTTTTGATTCTACGAAGGGTGCTAAATGATCTCTCACTAACAGCATTAGTTGCGGGCATAACAAGAAGAAGTTTGAGTAGCTTGCACACTTCAGAGAGCAAGTCTAACTGGGCTGGCAACAAACTTTTATAATACTCTATAATATCTGATATAAATAGTGTTGCAGACTTGTCAGTAAAGTTAGCTGTAAAAACTTGCAATTGGGTTTTTAATTGCTCGTCATTGAAGTCACTACCATAAAAATTTAACACAAACTCTAATTCAGACTGGTATGAATTGCCTTTGGCAGCATTTATAAGCAAATCTTGAACATTACGATATACAGCAAACCCTGGCTGATCAAACCTCTCTGAGATACAAGTAGTAATGAGATCTAGTGCTTCAAAGTAAATGCATTTGAAGTAATGGTTAGGAGTAGTAACAAATTCAGGCTGAGCATTTCCTATTTCATATCTTTTTGGCATTTTTCTTTGCCGAGGTAATAATGGGTCTGAAATATCCAAATCTTTAGCTGTCTTTGTGACCCGTTCCCAAAAGAACTCAAAATTTTCCTCTGACCTCAGAGAAGAAAGTGTTTTAAGTGTCATCTTTGCTACCTCCTGTCCTTCTGAAGCAGAAATATCTGTCTTCTGTAATGTTTTACTTAAATTATCACTGTGACGCAAAATTAAGTCACCTAAGCAAATCCCAAAATAGTACTCAAACTTCTGCATTTGTGAAGCTACACCTAAAATACGAGCTCGGGCATCAGAATCTTTGATATCATTAAGTAATTCACTCCATAATTCAACAAGCACTTGGTAGTTTTGTAAGATACCTTGAAGGGCCTCTGCTCTTACAGTCCACCTAGTGGGACAAAGAACTCGTATTCCTGGTGTATCAGGGCTAATATCAACTTTGAGCTTTTCAAAACATGATTGTCTTTTAGGAGAATTTTTAACTAGTTTGATAATCTCATGTGTAATATCCAAGGCATCTTTCATCACCTTACACCTCTTTAGTGTATCGCCACATGCTAAATTTAGGGCATGGCCATAACAGTGCATGTAAACAGCTCTAGGCTCTTCTTGAGCTAATCGAGTTGCTACCCCAGAATGTGTACCTCTCATGGTAGCAGCACCATCGTAGCACTGACCCCTAGCTTTGCTTATTGGAAGATACATTCGCATTAATACACTGTGTATAGCCTGAACAATGGTTATAGCATCAATTGAATCAACAACATGCAAACCAGCAAACTCTTCATGAACTTTGAAGTCATTGCTTACCCATCGGAAGCATATGACAACTTGCTCATGATTAGAGTTGTCAGTTGTTTCATCCACCATAATTGTAAAATATGGTGTGTTACGAAGAGAATAAGCTAGTTGGTTTAAAACTTTCCTAGCCATTACTTTTATGATTTCATTTTGCATTTCGGGTGATGTATATTTATCTGTCTTTCTTTCAACCAATTCAAACACTCTGCTGTCATCTTCTCCTCGAAGTCTTAGTAGCTGATTAAAATTTGAATCTTTTTCATCCCCATCACCACGCAATGCAAGGCCTTGCCTAGTCAAAAATTTCAAATTGGACAGAATCTTTAAAAAGCATTGACGACGGACATGTTTTTCTTTGGCAACCTGTGATGACAAACACTCATCAATAGCAGTGGTTGTAGCTGGAAGTGTTACAGTTGTTAGAAGAGCATCTTTATGACAATTACTAGCTTCATGGTTTTGAAATTTAACACATGCATCTTTCCAATTTGTGTAATCAGTGGAAATATATGTGGATTCAAGATTGCTGACTGACTCGAGTTTTCTTTCTATATATGCTCTTACACAAATAAAGCAGAAAGCTGCATCTTTGTGGACATAATAATGCAGCCATGGAAAACGGGAAAACCAGTTCTCTTGAAATGATCTCTTAACAACTACCTTTTTTCCAAATTCGCGTGATGGAAATTTGTAGTTCTTTGGCTGATTAGGTTTTTCTCCTATCTCAGGTGTTTCTATACGTTGTAAAACCCTAGAAATCTTTGATAGTGACATACTCAACAACTCATGCTTGAAACTAGCGACAAAATAATCGATTGTGGGTTTCGGTTTTTTTCAATTGTGGGTTTGTATTTTTGTAAGCTCAGCAGTAGTAAAGCAGAGGAGGAAACAATGTTTCGGAGTAGAAACAATGCCAATTTAGCTTTGTTAGTGACTGGGAGCAGGAAATTTTGGTAAGGTGATTATAGTTATAACTTATAAGGCATAAATTTTCAATATCAGATTGCCAAAAAGTGGTGAGGCCATGGCCTCACCAGCCTCACCGTCTCCTACGGCCCTGTAATAGCTAATAGGATAGGAAAAATTGGTACTTACATATTTGCCTTGCAGTAAGTAGCTTTGTCAGTTTGTGCGCGTGAGGATCAAAGAGAAAATTGATACTATATATGCCATAAAACATCAAGTGTACTGTATAGCAAATACAGCACAGTGCATGGTCAGCAAATACAATGCTGTTACGTATATTAATTATAGTCTGCAACTACGTACTGCGTAAACAACCTTGCTTCCTTAAATGGATTTACAAAGGTTATTAGCTAGCACAAAAATAAGCCATCTTACCAGACCGACAAGCTTGTTTACAAGAATCGCATCTGCCATTAAGGTTCGCCATAAGGTCAAAGCATCGCATTGTTACGTCGAACAATTGTAATAGTAGAGATAACAGTACACCCACTCGACATTGCACTGAATGGCAGATAATTGCAAAGCATCAAGGTAAGAACTTATAAAGCATCACGGTTTGTTGACTTATAATACTAACATGCCTAAAAGCATCACACCGCAACCGTCATTACAAAAAATACATATTAATCCTCCCACACAAAACTAACAAATCAGTAAAAACACTGTATACTCATGTAATACAGCACTCGGGGTGGGGTCTCGTGGCAAATACAGCACTGGCTTCGAATCTTGCTGTATTTGCCACTCGAACCCACCCCTCGTGCTGTATTTTATCGTACAACACTCGTAATGGTGCTTTAACTAGTATATAGTGTATGCAATTGTCACGATGCAGCTCATCCTGTGCTAGCTATGTTGTAGCTATGATTGTGTTTCAGTGACATACCGGCTAACTATAGCTAAATCTCATTTTATATCATGAACCACGGTAGTGGTTCATAATAGGGATCCAACGAAAAATTGTGTAAATGCTCTAATAGAACGTACGCCATTTAAAGCTTCCTATACTGTTGAAAAAACCGCCCAGATCCTCTTTCAATACTCCTAAGACTATTACCGAAGTATAAAAAGCCTAGCTATATGGTATCTATATTTTTCATGTTTTTGAAAATACCCCAATTTCTCCATCTTCTTCTTCTTCTTCTTTCGCGCATCTACAGTCCACACAAAGTCGAAATCAGAAATAAAAACTGCTGGCGTATCTTTAAAATGCCCCTACCCAGGTCTGTGATATTTTAAATAGTTCGTTTTCTAAAGGGATTGGAAGATATGAGCCAAAACTTCCTCCATAAAGATCGAGAAGCCATACGAACGCCCGTGGTGCATGTGCCAAAACGACCTCAACATTATGTGACCAATCTTATTGACGCCATACTGTCTGTAATAAGTGATTTTATAACTGAGCAACGTATTTCAGCTATTGATTTCAACCCTTTATTTTCATCGCTAGGAAAATAACTAAGTCCTTTATTTTCCGCGTCATATATAACACTAAGGTTTCCTAGATAAGGCGCTTTAATTAGAAAGCGCCACGTTGTCAGCTGAATGTTGTTCAGAACTATTGAAGATGGACAATGACACAGTGGATTTATCCATTCTAAGGTAAGTGCTATTGCGTGCTGTGTTAATCGTTGTATTTAACCACCGCGCGTGCTTTTGTCCTGGAAGCCGGTATGTGTGCGCGCGTCTGTGTGTGTCCGCCCCTCGGGCTATTAAAGCCATTGACGCCTCAATAACCAATTAAACAAGTCTTACTGCTTTTCAGTTTCTTTATAAGGCACTTGCTATCGATACTATTGATGGGAGGGAGCTTAGTAACTAAGCGCATCGTGAGTTACTGCCAAAGAGGAGCAAGGTTACGCGGTATTTGCTGTTCATTACGCGATAAAAGCCGTTTAACCAGCTGTACATTACTAACAAGATAGAGTGCTTCAGTTTTAAAAGTGGGCGTGCCGCGTGGGTTGCGAAGCTTACAAAACAAGACTGGCCTATAGTGTTACACTAATGCGTGTAAAGAGGCCGTTAGGGAATCTTATGAGAGCAACCCTGAAAAGAAAAGGGAGGCTGCCAGAACGATACGTGAATAGTAAAAGATAGTTGTTCATACATTTCATATGCAGATGTCATTGTCCAGCAATGGACATGAAAAAACTAAAGAAACTAGTAAATATAAAAAAATTGTTAATTTCAAAAAGGAGAATAGGGATCCTGAAAAACTACCTAAACAAGGTGAAGATAGTGAGAGTTTGTGATTTTATTATATTTGAGATACCTATTTTGACTGTTGAAATGATAATTGTAATTGACCATACTCTCAGCTACTGTCAAAATAGGGATCTCAAATATAATAAAATCACAAACTCTCACTATCTTCACCTTGTTTAGGTAGTTTTTTCAGGATCCCTATTCTCCTTTTTGAAATTAACAATTTTTTTATATTTACTAGTATATAATATATAATTGTCTGTACCTATGGCTAGTGGCTAGCTACCTTGTTGACTGTTAGTAAGAAGTGTTGCTATAGCTGCTACCATTTGGTATAAAACAATTTCCTTTAACTATAAAGTCTATATTAATATTGTAAGCAATTAATTAATGGTCATAAACCCAAACCAATTTGTTGAGTTATTATAATTATATATCCTTCTGCTAAATTATATGATATTATGTATATAGCTATGTAATATGTACACCTTACACTGTATGTAGCTACTATAGACATATATATATATATATATATATATATATATATATACACACACATACGTATATCAACTCTATCTAAATAAAATATTGGGAAGAAGGGATCACACTCTATAATGGTGGGTCATCAGAGTTCATTGAATGCATGTGTTACAGCTAACTATAGAGTTTAAAAGTTAATGACATATTATAGCTAGCTAATAAGCAACACATAAGACTAAAATAATTTTATATAGCTATTTTGATAAAAACATCATGACAACATACATTCAGGAAAGCTTAATAGATAGCTATATAATATTAGTTAGTAAAAGTTTTTAATAATATCTGTTTAGTTGGCTTCTGTTGTTACCAAATGATGTATCAAAGTTACCCATATATAAATGTTATAACTGCATGTGCTTAACATTAGCAAAATAATCATGTTGTTAGTACAAGTAGCTACATACATACATGGTAAACACGAATACATATACTTGCCTATCTATGTAAATATATTAGTGTCGTAAAAAGATTATTTTTGGGGGCCACTATCAGTATTCATTGACAGGATGCTTTATGTAAAAAAGGACATGTATCTATAGCTACCTACATTTGAAATCATACGTACTTCAAGGGCGGAGACAGCTACCAAAAAGTAGGGGTGCTGAATTCCCCATGCTACTAGACTCTAACCGTAGAGCCCACTTTCATAAGGGCTCAAAATATGCCCAATTTATTTGGGCATGCACATATACACTATTTTCAAAGTGCAGTTACCTAACTACTTATCTACACCTGCATAATTAAACCTAGACTACATATGCATGCTGCTGTTTGTGCAGCTCACTATGCTATGTGTATAATATATACAGAAGGATCAGCTTCTACGGTTAATGAATCACATGCATGGACTGCGAGTCATCACTGGATCACATGGGCCGTCAGTTATCTGTAGTGTATAGACTGACTATCTATATTTAGAATGATTATATATAGGTTGCACGTGATTGCTTGTACTATAAATATATACCTCGTGTTATTGAATTATTGTAATAATCTTGAATCCAATACAACTGTATTGTACATGGTGTCAGAAGTGGGATAACAATGGCTAGTCTAAGTTTAGAAGTACCAGAAAACTTTGACTTCCGATCTCCGGATGATTGGCCTCGATGGAAAAAGAGGTTCCAACAATTTCATCTCACTTCTGGGCTAGCAGATGAGGGCGAAGGGCGACAGATCAGTACTCTGTTATATTGTCTCGGCGGAGAAGCCGAAGACGTGCTGGGGTCAACCAATATCACCGAAGATGAGCGGAAGCAGTACAGCAAAGTACTGGAGAAATTTGACAGTCATTTCCAAGTTCGACGCAATCTAATTTTTGAAAGAGCAAGATTCAACAAATGTGATCAAAGAGAAGGGGAATCTGAGGAATAACATATCACCGCCTTGTATTAGTTAGCAGAAAGGTGCGAATATCGTGATTTCAAATCGGAAATGATAAGAGACAAGCTCGTAGTGGGTATTCGTAATACAGCCTTATCTGAGAAACTCCAGATGGATGCAGCACTGACTTTGGAAAAGGCAAAGAGGTTAATCAGACAACATGAGGTGGTTCATGAACAGCAAGAGACACTGAAAGATCCTACGAAGGACACTAGTGCCGTAAGTGAGCATAACCTAGACTACGTTAAGAATAGAACAGTTGGGTTCCAGAAGGGGAATGGGCACAAAGACAGGACACAAATAAATCAAAACACAGGTTGTCAGAGTAAATGTACTCGATGTGGGAAGCCAAACCATGCACGAGACAAGTGCCCAGCTCGTGAAGCTAAGTGTTTTAAATGCCAGAAAATAGGCCATTTTAGTTCCCAGTGTCGCTCAAAACAAGTTTCTGCCATGACAGACCATAGTGAACAAATGAAGGAAGACCCATTCCTGGGGGCTGTCACCTCAAACTCGTTAACTCAGTGGAATGCAACCATTGCAGTAAACAATAAACAGACTCAATTTAAGTTAGACACAGGGGCAGAGGTGACAGCCATATCCAAATCCACTCACAATACTATAGGGGAACCAGACCTGATGAGAACAAGTAAAGCACTTTATGGTCCAGCAGGCACATCGCTAGAAGTGTGCGGCCAATTCACAGCTAGCTTGTCATACAAATCAGTTCAATCCAATCACACTGTGTATGTAGTGAAAGTCTTACGAATAACCTCTTAGGGGTAGCTACCAGCCATAATTTTACTCAACCTAGCCATGAGAATCCAACAAATAGAGGAGACTAGCACCCAAGTTCAAGATGAATTTCCCAACATTTTCAAAGGGTTGGGCACCATTGGTGAGGAGTATGAGATCCGACTCAAAGATGGGGTTAAACCCAGAGCATTGTGCACAGCAAGACATGTGCCAATCCCCCTGCGCACAAAAGTCCAAGAAGAACTGAATCGGATGCAATCACTGGGAGTAATTTCACCTGTAGATGAGCCAACTCCGTGGTGTGCAGGGATGATGGTGGTGGTACCCAAGCCTTCTGGAGACATACGCATCTGCGTAGATTTGAAACCCTTGAATGAAGGAGTGTTGCGTGAATTTCACCCATTGCCCAAAGTAGAAGAGACATCGGGTCAATTAAATGGGGCGACGATTTTCAGTAAGTTGGATGCAAATAGCGGATTCTGGCAAATTCCGCTTGCTAGGAAATCCAAGCTGTTAACAACATTTATAACACCCTTCGGGAGGTATTATTTCAACAAGCTACCCTTTGGGATATCTAGCGCTCCTGAGTTATTCCAGAAAAGGATGAGTACAATATTGTCAGACCTTAAGGGAGTGTTATGCTGGATGGATGATATCCTTGTGTTTGGAAGTAACACAAAAGAGCATAACAAGAGGCTAAAGGCAGCTCTAGAACGTCTGGAATCAGCGGGAGTTACTCTTAACCCCAGGAAGTGTGAGTTCTCAAAGAGCTCTCTTAAGTTTCTCGGGCATGTAATTGATAAGGATGGCATATCGGCTGACCCAGAGAAAGTTCGTGCGATCACTGAACTGCCACTACCAACAAACATTCCAGAGTTGCGTAGAGTTATGGGAATGATCAATCAGTTGGGTAAATTCCTACCTAGTCGTACTAAAGTAACACGCCCAATGACAGCACTACTCAGTCCTAAGAATTCCTGGATATGGGGTCAAGCTCAGTCTAACGCATTCAACAAAGTGAAAGAGGAACTTACCAAAAACCCTAAGGTGTTGGCTCTTTACAACCCAGCTGCAGAGATAAAACTTTTAGCAGACGCATCTTCATATGGGCTGGGGGGAGTACTTTTTGCAGAAAGTTAATACTACATGGCAGCCAGTGGCATATGCATCCCGTTTGATGTCCACAACAGAAGAGCGCTATGCGCAAGTAGAAAAGGAAGCCCTTGCCATTACCTGGGCATGTGACAAATTTTCAATGTATTTACTAGGGAAAAAGTTTGAAATAGAAACGGATCATAAACCATTGGTCCCTCTCCTCAGCTCAAAACCCCTAGACAACTTGCCACCCCGAGTTTTGAGGTTCCGTCTGCGCATGATGAGGTACAACTATTCAATTTCGCATGTTCCGGGCAAATTGCTCTATACTGCAGACGCTCTATCTAGAGCACCAGTATCTGCATCTGGCAATCATGAGGATTCCACAAGTTTACAAAATGAGACAGAAGCCTTTGTTGCAGCCATGGTTTCAAATTTCCCTGCAACATCAGACTGCCTAGTGGAATTTTGGAAAGCTCAAGCAGCCGATCAAACACTCTCTAAAGTAATCAATTTCTGTCAGACTAAATGGCCAGCTGAACTAGCAGTGAGTGCTGCATTAAAACCTTACTAGAAAATTCGAGATGAGCTTTCTGTTTGCAAGCAACTTCTTCTGTGTGGAGACAGAATAGTCATTCCTTCTTGTTTACAGGAAGATATTCTACAGCGTCTTCACCAGGGTCACCAAGGTATAGTCAAATGTAAACTTCGTGCTAAAAACTCCGTCTGGTGGCCAGGGATTTCGACACAAATAGACAAGGTCATTCGCAAATGTCAGACTTGCAGTCAGAACCTTCCAAGCAGGAGTGAACCACTTATTCCCACACAACTCCCATAACGACCATGGGAAAAAGTTGGCTCTGATTTATTTGAACTCAAGGGAATACATTACCTCCTGATAATAGATTACTTCTCACGTTATATTGAGGTAACAAAACTGTCGACAACTACTTCAGCGAGTGTGATCTCAGCATTAAAATCCAATTTTGCCAGATACGGTATCCCAGATGTACTGATATCTGACAATGGCCCTCAATATTCAGCAAAAGAATTTGAAGCATTTGCAAAGTCTTATGAATTTACACACCAGACAAGTAGTCCCTATCACCCACAGGGAAACGGGGAAGCAGAGAGGGCAGTCAAGACTGTTAAGAAGTTGCTGAAAAGTTCCAAAGATCCTCATCTAGCATTGCTATCATACAGAACAACTCCACTTCCGTGGTGTAACCTGTCACCAGCTCAACTTCTGATGGGGAGGCGCATTCGTTCCAATCTCCCAATATCAACAGCTTCACTCCAACCAGAATGGCCTGATTTACAAGTATTTCGTATACGAGACTCTTCTTACAAGGAGAAACTCGAGAAACAATATGATAGACGACATCGTGCAAGGGAGCTACCACTGTTAGATGAAGACACTCCAGTGTATATTGCAAGTGGGCCAAATAACAATGCCATACCTGGGAGAGTCATTGAACATGCTAGTGATCGCTCATACCTCATAGAGACACCAATTGGAATGTCGAGGAGGAACAGGAGTTATCTGAACATTAGAACTGATGAACAAATTGATG
The DNA here is from genome assembly GCA_965207375.1 of Nitrosopumilaceae archaeon. Lineage (GTDB taxonomy): Archaea > Thermoproteota > Nitrososphaeria > Nitrososphaerales > Nitrosopumilaceae > JAWVZS01. The sequence goes on from CBDBMG010000002.1 coordinate 458,296, forward strand.
TTCTGGCTACACAAGGCAATGTTCCCCCAAGAACCCCAATTGCTACGAGGCTAAGGACTGGAACTGCCATCAAACCCCCAAACAAACTCACGTTCTAGGAGGGGAGATGTAGTGTATAGACTGACTATCTATATTTAGAATGATTATATATAGGTTGCACGTGATTGCTTGTACTATAAATATATACCTCGTGTTATTGAATTATTGTAATAATCTTGAATCCAATACAACTGTATTGTACATTATCGCTAAATGAAGGCCCGTGGCTGTTGACTCATCATGATCTCAATGTCAGAATCCACTAAAATAGGCAGCTAAATAGAATCAATTCAATCGGTGCTTTTCCTTTATCACGTGTTCTTGTCCTTCACTATTCCTCTGACGCCGGCATCGGCTTAAATGGCCCAGCAAACTAACAAAGTTTATGATTCAGTTTCTATGCTTAATATTACATATACCTACCTGAATGTAGCAGCTGGTTTCAGACAGTGTCATTATTAAATCTTCACACGAGCGCAAGCAATAAGTGGCATAATTCCAAACTGAAATAAAGGGCAATATTCATAAATTTAAATTCTTCACGTGATCAAGTTTAAATTTAAGACTGATGAAGGATACATGTTGCTTGTGATGAATAGTAGCTAGCTAAGTTCAGTTTGTATATAATGCTACAGTTTAACTGTGTTAGAGTTCTCAGTATTTTGGGGGTGCTCAGCCCCCTCTCCTGCGAAGTGGGGGGCTTGAGCCCCTCCTGCCCCCCTATATCTCCGCCCTTGATAGTTAGCTTAGCATTTATATTCCCTGTTAATTACTTTAGCCAAAAGCTGTGCAGGAAATGTAATTTTTGCTACTTAAAAGTGCCTGCTGAATACTTTGAATGTTACTAATAATAATTAATTATGGTATTTAACCTACGTATCAGTGCTGTTACCATGGCAAGAAGTGTTACATAACAGATATTAGTATCAGGCAAATTACCTGCCAATAAGTGGGTTTATAAACATAATTGTGACCAGATTTGTGAAAACCCTTCCTTCCATTCACTGGACTGGACTACTGGACTGGAATACTGGACTGGACTACTGGACTGAATTTTTAAACCAGGTGGACACCTGGTTTCTTGAAATTGCTTTTGTCCGGAAAGTCAATATGCGTGTGTGTGTGTGTGTGTGTGTGTGTGTGTGTGTGTGTGTGTGTGTGCGTGTGTGTCTGTGTGTCTGTTTGTGTGTCTGTGTCTGCCCCAGGCTATTAAAACCATTCATGTGAAATGAAGCCTGAATAACCAATCAAACAAGTCCTACTGCTTTTCAGTTTCTTTGTATGACACTTGCTATATATGGATACTATTGATGGGCAGGGCCTTAGTAATGAAGCGAATCATGAGTTACTGCAAAGAAGAGCAAGGTGACGCTGTATTTGCTGTTCATTACACGGTAAAAGCTGTTTAACCAGATGTTTAACCAGCTATACATTACTAACAAGACAGAGCGCTTCGGTTTTACTGAAAGTGGGCGTGCCATGCGAGTTGCAAAGCTTATAAAACAAGACTGGCCTATAATTATATAGTGTTACAATAAGAATTTTGGGGCTCAAAACAACTTTATGCTACATACTTTTAAAACATTTTATCACTGAAGTACTGGAGTATGAAGCAGGTTTAAACAGATAAATTAAATTTGTATGCGTTGTTATGTGTTCCTTAGTGATGAGTCTTCATTCATATGACTTACATGTGACATCATCAAATAATATTACAATACATTGAGAGTAACAGTGGTTTAACTTACATAGCGCCTGGTTTTTGGATGGTAAAACATCAACTTGTTTCCATTTTTGGACAAGTTTCTGTGTTTATTTTAGCTACATTTCTGTAAAACAGTAACCGTGAATTATGAAGTAATTTGAATGATTATAGAAATAATCTACAGCCCACAATAATTTCATGCAATATGTTTTACTGTAGTGTTTTGAACTGTTTTCAGCAATGCATTAGCTGATATTTGCTGTTATGATACCATAGATAGTATACCCTACGGATACGGGATTGGAAACGCCGTAACCTTGTTTATGTACTATCCGCGCCCGCTCCTGGTTTTCACCTTTGCGTACCTGTAACTCTGTGATGTTCTTTACGAATTTTACGAAACTTTTGTAGGTAAATCAGTACGTGTAGTTTTACAGGGATATAGTAATTGGATTGTTTATATTAACCCGTTTATTGTAGATTACAGGTGTTTGTGTTGTTTATACACTCGCACTTTGCGTACCTGTAACTTCATTACTATTGCTATGAATTTCACAAAACTGTTGTTAATAAGTTAGTAATGTGTAGTTGTACAGGGAAATCTTGCTTAAGTTACAGGTACACAAAGGTGAAAACCAGAAGCGGGACACGGATAGTACTATGAAGCTTACGGCGTTTCCAATTCCGTGTCCGTAGGGTATACTATCTATGATGATACATATGTAGTGTGCACTGATGAAAGGTACAAATCTAAAGTTACATTATAGACATACATACGTATAAGGGGTCATTCACAATCTTTGGTTTTTATGTGAGCGTACAAAGAGTACTCTTTTAGCGGTAAACCCCTTCCTCCCACAAAGCAAACTCTGAAAATATTGATGTCACATGATCACCGTGTTTTCCTATATCAACATTTTTAAAGTGTAGGCTCCCTCCCCTAATATATACTCTTTGTACACTTGCAAAAGGCTGAAAAATTGAATAACCCCTACGCAGAGTATACTGGTAGCTATAAGCATAAGTTTAGCCTAATTATAAATATAAATTTTAATCCCTAGCTTATCAGAACTTCCACTGGTACAATATGTCATTTTCTGACCAATTTCCGATTTCAGCAGTTTGTTGAGAAAAGTCTAATTAATTTTGGCATTGGGAAAGTCAATGATAGTCTATAATAATTTTCCTCAATGCATGGGCATTCAATTTCTAATCCTTACGTACGTATGTATAATAATTATATGTATTAATATTACTAGCATAGCTGTCATGCATCAACCAAATAATCACCTGTTTAAAGTGCATAAAAATGAAAATAACTCAGTCCAGTAGTCCAGTTCAGTGAATGGAGACACCCCTTCCTTAATGGCACATTCTGATTCTTTTAAGCATAACTACATGATAGCTACTTCATCCAATAATTATTATTGATTTTTAAAGTTATAGTTCACTGAATGAACATGTCACAAGAGATATTATATTAGAGATTGATAAAATACCATTTGTGGTCGGTCTGACATGAGAAAACCAGGAAGTACACAAAATACACCTATTCATATTATGGTACCGTATAGCCTAAATTTTCAAGGGTTAAAATTTCGTGGAATCATAAATTTAGCAGTCTTGTGGATAAATGTTTCGTGGATTGCAGAAGTACAGTATTGAATTGCAGGGTAGGACAAATATTTCAAGGATAAATTTTCGCAGTTGGTCAAAAAACCTTGAAATCAGTAAAAAAAATTCCCCTTGAAAAATTTAGGCTTTAGCTATACAGTAGCTAGCTAGCTATGTATTTCCTTTACTGTATAAGATTTAGAAAATCTGTGAACTGCATGAGATTTCCTATTGAAAGCTGCATAAATGGTGAAAATTGTGCTAGACTCAATCACAGAAAGGTATTTAGCTAAGTTTGAAATCCAAAATGTGGTCAAATTTTATGTGCACTGATAATATAAGCCCTGTTTTCTCATGCCGGGTCACATTTTACAGGTATGAAGGCATTCGATTCAAAATTTTGTGCCATAACATTAAGGAACGTTTTCACAAATTTGATCACAATTATATATATACTTACATATACGTAGCTATAAAACATACCATATGCATGCAAATACTTAATTATACAAGGGGGTGTCACATACATACTTACTGTAGGGCGATCTGCGACCGGGGTCAAACTCAAAGTCAACGATCAAGGTCTCCAAAAACTATCCAGTCATAGGTCAAACAAGAAATTACACGGTCAAGAAACAAAACGAAAACTTTAACCCACAATCAAATAAAACAAATTTATTAAAGTATACGAATTTATACTAGACTATACGGTATTTATAATTACATTTCGCCTCGCGCTGTGCATGCGGCTACGTCTTCGAGATCTGTAAACAATGTAGTTACAGCTGCTAGTGAATATGTCAGCTGCTTGTTGCAGCTGACTACTCCACTTGAAGCATCACGCATCCAAAAATAATTATTTCGCAGACGTTTGTATAGGACCATAGATGTAGGACAAGACCAAGCAGAAAACCGAGAAAGTCAAAGGTCAAGAACAGATAAGCAGTAAGTCAAGGGTCAAGCTTAATATTTCTCTGGTCAAGACTTTGACCGCGGTCGCAGATCCGGACCTACAGTATATGTGAGCGTGACACCCCCTTGTTATACAGCTATCAATTTATGCATACGAGTTACTAGTATAATAACACGTAAGTGTAATAATTGTTGATTGTTGAACACACATTCGATTCACTGTGCATACACCTAAGAGCCTACGAATTTTATAAACCAGAGGGCCCGAGGCTGAGCGCTCTCGCTGCCGCGGCGCTCGTCTTGCGCTACTAAGGGCCTGAGGTTTTATAAAATTCGTTGACTCCATGATATATACGCATAACTGTTTTATACACGATAGATATAATCTTGCTATTTGTCGCTTCGACCGACAGCCATGAGACAATTTCCGTTAACGAATAATTATTAGAGGTCGCGCGTAGCAACTACATATTATTTAAGCGCCTGCGCGTCTCGTGTTGACAAATCGATTCGGGGTGGGTAGGTGGATTCGGCTTGGCCTAGCCATAGATATTAGAGGCGCGTTATGCATGCATGCAAGGTGCTTGTATTATAAAAGTGTTTCTTAGTGCCTAAATTATTAGTAAAGGTGTGGAGAGATTCAGTCGGTAGCTATGTCCAAGCTAAACACGTGCCTAACTGGAAAAGTTAACAATAATATGAAATAGATAAATGGGATATAGAGAGTATATAACCATAGATAGTACCCTCCGGACACTAACCGGAGGTATATAGCTACTATCATTAAGTACGGTAGTACTTAATAGTAGGGATTGGTAAGAAATTGTACGGCTTCGGGAAAATTTCGCGCTTTAAAAATCAACCTTGCAATAGGCTTTACCCGAAAAAAACCTGCTGGAATGCATTGGTAAGGCTGTAATGATGCTGTACCTTGGTTAAACGAAATGACAAGTCGAATATTTCGACCTACAGCCAACTTTGAAAATTTCGAAATTCACCTGTATTTCGTCTGACAGCCTGCCAGCCTGCCAGCCTGCCAGCCAGCCTGCCGTAAGACCGGGTTGCGCTAGGTGTAGGGCTCCAGAAATTTCACACAATAAAGGTAATGGCGGCGCATTTACGAAAATGTTATTCCGAAGACGATTTACCCACTGCGCCATGGCGATTCCCTTTATCCTTCATTCCTTTCCTTGTTCTTCTTTATTCCTTAGCAAGGTGCGAATTTCACCGAAAGTACGATAGCCTGTAACGGCTTCTGCTTATTGCGTCACACAAAAACCTGGCTTGCACGTGATATAATTAGTTACAGTGGCACGATGTTTTCGCGTGTACTTTATTACATCGTGAACTTCGAGATTATAGCCTTGGACAAATAGCTTTTGCTGTTTTTCGAGCGTTATTTGCTATCACACAGCTGCTTTGCCATGTCAGCTCGTTGTTAACAAACGCCTGTAAATAAGGATAATTATTATGTAAGCGCCTGTAAAATTTTGTGCGCCTGCTGAAAGATTAATATGAATGCTTAGCATGTATAAAAAGTAAACAAACTAGAATGATAAAAAATTAAAAATTTAAAAAGTAAGTAGGGATTGAATTTTGGATTCAATAGTGCTACAAAAAGTAAGGAAACAAGGAATAAGATTTTGGGACGAGAGAACATTCTGGCATGAGATAATTTACAAAAGTTTAATCCCTACTTTTGGTTCACTTCAGGTTTGCCAAAAGTAGGGATTAAACTTTTATAAATTATCTCATACCAGAGTGTTCTCTCGTCCCAAAATCTTATTCCTTGTTTCCTTACTTTTTGTAGCACTATTGAATCCAAAATTCAATCCCTACTTACTTTTAAATTTTTAGTTTTTTATCATTCTAGTATCTATGGTATAACGCTATAGCTACTGTTATGATATAGCTAAGGTTAGCCTTGTGGTTATGTGAGCTAGGCATTTTGGATATTTCATTTGCTCAAACTGAATTCTGTTAGCTAATCTCATGACTCCTTGGTGTGGCTCATTAATTGTGCACCCATGAAATTAAAAATTTCTTTACGTAGCTATGTATGTGACTATTTCTTCTTGAAAATAACCTGCATGCTATAGTAATGGTAATACTGAATTTGGTAATTAAGTAAATTTGTATCTTCACAACATTTTAAGGTAATTGATGATGTGTATGTTTTATTAGAGTAGTTTGAGTAAATTCTAAAATCTTGAAGTTTTGTGTACCATAAGTTAATTTACTCCTTTTAGTTTTAGCATGATATTATTAATATTTATGTTAACATCATATACGTACTTTCACTATTTGCCACAGGAACACAATTCGTTTTGATAAACCGAAGCATAAATAATGAAACATGTTGTGTATATATGCACACATGATATGCACAAAGTGTAAAATGGCAATTGAGGCAGTTACAGAAAAAGGATGCAGGTGATGAAAGAAACATGCAGGTGGTGGATGAGAAAGTAACATTCACTAAATAGCTAGCTAGGACCTGATGTAAATTTAAGATATTGCCTTGTAGTTCGATTAATTTGTAGCTATAGTATTGCTGCATGCATATATAGTCAGTATATCACCCACCCTAGCTAGCTATGTATTATGCACCAGATCTTGCAAAAGTAATCAAAATTTGTAATTGCTACATGATACGTAGTTTTATAAACTTTTGATATAACTAATGTACATGGCTAAAATTAATTAGCTATGTATAATGAAATACCAAATTCAAACTTACATTTTGAAGCAAGGGTCTTTACTGATTTCTAATGCCATTGTTGCTGAAGGAAAGAACAACACCAATGTTAATTATATAGCTACTATATCGTCCAGCAAATCTGTAGATAAAGTTATTGACAGTAGCTAAGTGGTACTATTCCACTCTCATTCAGTATAATAGCTATATGCATTATATGTGATACAGCTCCACATGTTGAATGGCTAGTGATATTGTAACTGATGTTGTGCAGACATTATATATCTACTATACTGTACATGTAATGGTCACAGATGGTAGCTAAGTCTGCAATAAATAGCAGCAGTAGCACATATTCCTATGCTGCTGTAATACATAAATTTCTATTGAATATTTTTATTCAAAGATTATGATTACATACATTGTAGCAATCAATTGTTATATACGTAGCTACGTATATGTATATGTACGTAACACTATGTGACCGGGCTTGAGAAAACTACAATACACCTATTCGTATTATGATACCTATCTCTTTTTCTGTGTGTGCTATTCAAAATCTGTTGGTTTTTTGAATTTCTTAGGAATTTCTACATAGCTATATGATAATTAAAAACTTATGTGAAAATACTATGTATGTTATGAAAAAGAGTTATTAAATTTGAATATTGAACAAATTTTATGTGTAGATAAGACCTGTTTTCTCAGGCCTGGTCACAATGTCATAATACACTCTCTCACACAGATATACGTACATACAAATTTGGGTACCAGAATAGGGGGTCATTGGGGGCATTGGGGGCATTTGCCCCATAGTTTTTAATGAAATTTCCATAGAAACTATTTTCAATAAAAATGTGCATTTTGCTACATCTTTTTGGTTCCCACACTTAGCTAAATAGCTTCAGGCATTCCTGCACTGAACAAATAATATATACATACACAACACACGCACATATAGCTATACTTGTAATATAGCTACATGCACATACTTGCACATAGCTACGTATACATAAATACACATGTGCACACTTATAATAATAATATTATTATATACGTAGCTGGCTATTTATATATTGTGTTTTCTTACATACCTATAGTGTTGTTATACATAGTTCCTCTAGCTACTGCTGTAATGAACGTGTGCATAAATTTCTATTGAATATTTTTATTCAAAGATTGTGATTACATACATTGTGGTTTCATGCAGGTGTGAGTATGATAATTATGTGATAGAACAAGTTTATGGCTAGCTACGTAGTTAGTAGTTTTCTGCCATGTGTGTGTGTGTGTGTGTGTGTGTGTGTGTGTGTGTGTGTGTGTGTGGTGTGTGTGTGTGTGTGTGTGTGTGTGTGTGTGTGTGTGTGTGTGTGAGTGTGAGTGTGAGTGTGTGTTTATGTGTGTGTTGTGTGCGTGTGTGTGTGTGTGTGTGTTTGTTTGTGTGTGTGTGTGTGTGTGTGTGTGTGTGTGTGTGTGTGTGTGTGTGTGTGTGTGTGTGTGTGTGTGTGTGTGTGTGAGAGAGTGTGAGTGTGTGTTTGTGTGTGTGTGTTGTGTGTGTGTGTTGTGTATATGTGTGTGTGTGTGTGTGTGTGTGTGTGTGTGTGTGTGTGTGTGTGAGTGTGAGTGTGAGTGTGTGTTTGTGTGTGTGTTGTGTGTGTGTGTGTGTTTGTTTGTGTGTGTGTGTGTGTGTGTGTGTGTGTGTGTGTGTGTGTGTGTGAGAGAGTGTGAGTGTGTGTTTGTGTGTGTGTTGTGTGTGTGTGTTGTGTATATGTGTGTGTGTGTGTGTGTGTGTGTGTGTGTGTGTGTGTGTGTGTGGTGTGTATGTGTGTGTGTGCATGTGCGTGTGTGGATGAGACCGTGAGAGAGAGAGAGAGATGGTAGAGTGAGACACACAGAGAGACACACACAGAGACACTGCTAGCGCTGTACCTAATATGCCAGAATAATTTTGGAACAAAAAGAATTAAGAATTACTACATGTACATGTAGCTATGCTAAAATAATGATAGGGCAAATTTTAACTATGCTATACTATAAAACCAACCTGTCTAGTTTAAAGTACAAAACACTTACTTTTATTAAACTCTCTAGTATTCTCTGATAAAATTAAGGTTAAAAATGCTGCTACATGCAAAGTCTTTAACAAATGAGTTGTAAATTTAAACCCATAATCAAATATTTCTTGTGTTCATGATATTAACAACTTCATATGCTGCAGTGGGCATTTTCTAGCGCATTTAAGGTAATAGCTAGCTAAATGTTAGATTGTGTACTTAATTTGTATAGATTTAACTTAAAAGGGTGGTTTTTATTAAGGATAAATTTAGATTAATACTGAGGTAAACTTTATAAAAGAATTTCTAGAAAGAATAATAGGATTATAAGCATAATAGGTACAGCCTTAGAGACATAAGCATACACAGAGACACATGTACAGATACAGAGAGAGAGTTATGGACAAGAGGGATTTGCCTGATATACATATACGTACGTAGTTTTGAAGGCCTGATCAAGATATCCCACCTCTGACACCTTGTAATAAGTATGATAATTATAGCTAGCTATGTAGGTAGTTTCATTCTGTAAGAACACTCTCCTCTTTAATTTGCAATTGATACACTAGCTACCATGCATATGCTGTATTATAGTGTTTAGGTACATAATTATGAAATACATCCTTATTCCCTCAAAGGCTCTAATAATTATTGTATAGCTACGTAGGCAGTGCCAGGGTGGTAACACAGTCATAAATATTTATATGAGTAGTGATGTCTACATTAGGCAAATGAAATTCATGGCTCAAGCACAATTATCATGACTGTATGTATGTAAGCTAGCTAGGTAACAATGTTAATTGCAGAGCTGGAATGAGATAGCCTAGCTACATTTGTTCTGATGTAGTTGTAAACTTGCTGATGGAATCTGTTAGTGTTATACTGTAAACATAGTTACTGCAGTGTATAACACCTGTATAGCTATGTGAAAATTATCAAAACTCTGGCAAATTGATGACTATGCACCAATTTGTCAACATTTCCTGCTACAGATAAAAAATTAATGTAGAAGCCACATATTTACATAGCTGAGAAGTAATATTACACCCACCCACCCCCTTATACACGACACACGTGATATTACAGAAACTTTTCAAAAAACCTTTACAAAACCAGTGATTTTGACTAGCTGTCAACTTGTTTATATAATGTTAGCTATAACACTAGTCTACTACTGGAGCAAGTCTGGCGTGGCTACAATCAAGCACCAGAGGAATACAGTGCCGTGAATATTGAAATTGGTATTTCTCGAAATACCAAATGTGCGATTTGGATTAGGTATATATAGTATTACACTACTGAAGCAAATTGCTATGTATAGCTGACAGTAGCTATATGATAATGTGCATATGATGCTGTAACCTTGGTTACTCTGTAACAATGTTTATCGAACTAAGCATTGATGCTGGCATGTGTGGGTAGACACTTGTTTTGAGTGCAGTTAGGGCTAGGGTCCAGTGCTTACATGCATGTTATAATGTGCTGTTAAAATTGTTAATTAGCTACATAATCTACAGGTATATATTTTTGTGATCACAAAGACCACCCAATTAACATTAGTTCCATGGTACACTAGTTTGTGAGTTTATTAAATAATTTTTGCTAAATATTTTTGCTAATAATGTTGCCTATATGTAGTTAGCTATAATTTAATTAATGCTGTGATGTCAATTCTTAACTTAATTAGTAGCTACATGTTGTTTATAGAGGCATTAATGTCTGCAAGTGCAAAGTGTTACTATATTTTTGTATGTTCTGACAACCTAAAGTTGTTTACTAACCAGCTGTAGAGGTGTGTTATTCGTAACTATTATTTAAAGATATGACGTTATTGCTGGTAATAATATATGTATATATATATATATATATATATACACATACATACGTATGTATATCAGTCAAGAGGGCATGAAGCAGCTTGGACACAACTCTCTATCCACTAGGATGCAGCTACAAATGTTGATTGAAGTTTAGAAAAATTACAAAAGTAGCTTAAACTACATGCTAATAAAAATTAAAAAAGTACAAAAATCATAGCTGGGGATAGCCATAAAAAATAAGCTTATAAATAGCTAGCTATGTAGCTACGTATAATTGTATCACATGCTGCTAGTTGCAGTTTAAGTTGGTTTTGTTTCAGCATAGGTAACATGGTTATCAGCTTTCATAAATTTTGGCACTTTATTACCCAGTTGTATTTCTGCATAGTTCAGCTTAGGTTGCAGTGGAGGAGTGGACTGTAAATGAAACTTATGCTGATATTTAGTGAAATAATTTTAAAAGTATACCCACTTCATCTTCATCAATGTTGTCATTATGGAGTGATTCGTCAACATGATGATTATCAATTGATGGTTCATGAATAGTTTCAGATTCTTTTGTATTCTGTACAACACAATAAAATAGATTATTTGATGGTCGTTGTACATATACATACATAATGATATATGATATGTATATACGTAGCTACATAGCTACACACACAATGTACTGTTGCTACGTATTATACTATATAGTAGGGCTGGGCAGTACTGATATAATTAGCTACATATATTATGAAAAAATTACTGTGCTGTTACAATATATCGCAGTATCTTTGTACCTGCAAATGCACTCTAAAAATTAGCTAGCATCTAGCTATAACTTGCCTATGAATGTGGTATATATAATCACATTTTTGTGCACATTCAGGAAAACCCTGGATTCTAAAACTACATCACAGTTATGTATGTGACTATGTTTGTACACTGTTATTATATGTTTTCCCTTCAGCTAACTACCTATATAGCTATATTTATTTGCCTGTAAATCTTAATTGTTCTATGATATAACAATTTTTGCGATGTTACAAATACTTCAACATTATTTCATTGTGCTACCCTCACCTTCATCTGCAGATACATACTTGCTTAGAATTATCGTCAGTACCTGGCTCAACGACAAATGCATCTTAGCTCTATTTTCATGATCTTTGCTCAATCTCATTAAATTTTTTACTCGTCATTTTTCAGAATCACTCACTATCTAGTCTCTACAGAAGACAAATAGTTACCAGCAACTATCCCCACTACTGAGGTCATGGGATCGAGCATGGGATGCATCACCACTTTTAATTTATAAACTATGAAATTCAGTCAATACCGCAATAATATTGATATCACAATAATACCGTTTCAGTAAGTCTTCATGATACGGTTACCATCTCAGATTATCGTGATATTACTATAATATAGCTAACTATGTATATAACTAGGATACCACCCAGCCAGCCCTACTGTATAGCACAAAATGTTTAATGATGGAAAATTTTGACAAATGAGATCAGCCTTACATACAAATGGCAAAAATATTTTTCCTGTCAAAATTTTGTACTTTATGGTAATTGGTTAAATGGTGTGCTTTCGATAGAACCACCCTCTGATAGTCATCACATAGCAATACATTACAAATGCCTTGTGCAACATTTTCAAATGAATAAATACTCCAGCTAATTGCCATAACAGCATGAAATTATAGTAGCTGGCACTAGTTGCAGTGAAATACAGTAGCTACGTATATATAGTAAACAGCTGTCAACAACACATATCTCTTGGCTTCTCACTTTCAACTTGTGTAGCAAGTAACATTGATGTAACCATAGCTCATGATCATGTGATCATGTGGCCACAGTGTAAGGATTTTAGTTTTTCTGTTATTAATTTCAACAGAAATTTCTTAATGAGTTAGTATAGTAGTAGTATTATTTTGCTAAATACACAGCTTTTCACTAAAGGTATTCAAATGAAGACTGATATGAGCAATTTGAAAATATGTAGCTATAGGCCTTGCACACACAATGACACCTAATGATATGTAGATAATTACATGTATGTACATACTTGATTTGCTGCATACATATAGCTACGTACGTATATAACATGGTACGTATGCATGTATGTATCATGGCAATCACATTTTAAACTTACTAAGTGTGTAGAATCTGTAGACCAGGCTGGGGTTGGTCCAGATACTGCATACTACAAGTGTAGATTATTACATCTACTGACTGCACTTAAACCATTTTAAAATACAGAACTACATATGTATCTGTATATGCACACAACATGACCAAACATATGTGACCGAGTCTGCAAAAAAAGGTCTTATCTGCACATCCAACTGTACACATTCAGTAAGCCATAATTTTTCTTGTGAATTAGCTAACAATTAATACAAAACTTACACCATTTATAGTACTATGCTTGGACTCTCTTGTATCAAATTGGTATGCCTATAGCTATCCCACAGGCTGAGTTATGTGCCTTCACAATCATAAAATTGTATGTGCAGATAATTTTTGCAGGCTTGGTCACATACATATATAAAGCCACCATAAATACGTACTAAGCTATATTTATAATTATGGCATAATTACATAAACAACAGGTACGTAAGTACATATGTATGTAGCATCTCACTGGTGATGCTAAATCATGACTTGTATTATCATCCTGTGTTTCAACATAACTAAAGATACATATCATATTAATTTATGTGTTTACACTTCATAATCATAACACATTACCAATTATCCTCTGTCTTTCTTCCTGAATTTACATCTAAAAATGAATATTTGTATAACATAACACATCAATAACAAGTAGCATTTACAGTACATTGTGATATCAAAAGTGTTAGATACTATTATAATGATAATTATAATAAATCCAATTACCACAACTGCTACAATAATTGTAATTATTATTATTGTTAATGAACTGCCACCAGACCCAGTGTTTTCATCAGATTGGTCAACATCTAAAAACATAGGTTGTAGTTACAGTAAGTTTCTAGCTATAGCTACATAGTAGCTACCATTTTAAATCTATATATATATATGTACATACAATATATAGCTATATATAGAGTCTACACAAATTAAAATGATTTGAAAGACAGTCAAGTAAAAACATGCCTACAGTCATTAGCTAGTAATCTTGTTAGAGTATTTTGCAAAATGAAAGCACTTAGCTATATAGCTAGCTATTTGCAAGATAATATAAAAACCAAAGATCAATAAAATTAATAGCTTTTGCTAGCACAGAATTCAAAGTTTGGTTAAAGAGAAGTGTGATTGCAATACTGAAAGTTATGGTAGAGTTAAGTAGTAGATGCAACTACTATGATGCAGAGAATCTTGTGATTCTGCCTTCTGCATGATTTACACTAAAGGCAATACAGCTTATAAAGTAATATTTATACGTATATACAGAGAGTATTGTCCAACACCAAAAAGTTAGTTGTGCTTTTACAAACTATAGCTACTATTTATAAGAACCTAGCTAGGTAGATGCATTTTTGCAAAGTGACCAATTTTTGCTTACTATAGAGAATAATTAGCTACATATTATGTAGTTAAGCTGCTTACTGGGTGATGTCATATTTGCCGTATCTGGCATACCAATGGTTCTGTTATATATAATAACTGTTGCATTACTTCTTTGTTCTTTAATGTCAACAACTGTAATATTTATTGTATATGTAATTTTTGTGTCGTTATCCAGATGATCAAATAAAAGAGTGGTTTTGTCAGTTTTTTCTGATAGCACTTCAACTTCACCAGAATAAACTCGTACATCATAGTGTTTAATTGCAAACATAGAGCAATTGTTGATTTCTGGTGGCTGTAAATGTACATAAACCATCATACACAGTACATACAGATACATAATCTGTAAAAAATATTTTTTGCAGCTAACATATGTAGGTACACAAATTTCCGTCAGTCATGTACATACCTTCCACATTACTTGGACTGTATCATTACTTATTTCTTCAATTTCAATACTATTAACATTAATAGAATTAGGAGCTACAAAGAAAAATAGCATCCACAACTCACAATTATGTACATAGCTAAGGTATAGATAGCTACAGCAAAATAATAGCTAATAATTAGTCTATATAGCAATAACAGCTTAATAACTACGTAGCTATAATTATTATAATGATTAATGTACATACGTAGCAGACTGAAAAAACTTACGCTTTGATAAGTAAGTCCTCACAGATTTGTTAAGTATTCTATAACTACCATTGTGTAATGATGTAACTGTAATATCATAAACTGTATCATTCTGCAGTCCATCAATGGTGTATTTAGAGCCACCGTCCATGTCTGGATGTATGACATTGCCTGATATTGTAACATTACGTGACACATCTCCACATGTTGGATGACTGTGAATATTCAGTGATATGATAATTGATGTAGTGCAAATTTCTTCCTCATTAATAATAACAGACAATGGATCTGTTAATGATACGTACGTATAGTTTATTATATTTATTGCCTGTACTATTGCCTTACCCACTACTGTCATTATTCCTACACTGCTTATTACTGAACCACCTACTCTTGGGAATATACACTGATATGATGACTGATTGTGTGTCATATTTACTGGACCAACTAATAATTTACTATTAGTACCATTGTTGTCTCCACTGGTTATATCAGGCAACCATTGTAGACCATTTATGAGTCCATTAAAGATGTCGTCTCTATCAACAGTATCATTACTAATGATACTACCATCAGCACTTCTAAAGACTATCCTCCAGTTTGGTATTGCAAGAGTAGGATCAGTTCCATTGAATCCACAGTAACATTCTGCCATAACATTGATACATACAGTTGTATCCTGTGGTCCATTGGTAATTTTGAAGCCTACGTATGTAAAATACTATTAAACTATCAATAGCTATGTGAGCGTGAAAACTGTAGTATACCATATATGACAAAATAGTCAAGGTGGAAAACTTTCGCAGATTTTGCGTTTTTTGCTCAATTGCGAAAGTTTTCCTGTCGAATCTTTCACTAGACTATGCAGTATGCATTCATTAGCTATTACAAGAAGCTTCTACTGCGAAAGTTTTCACGTTGAATGTCCATTTTTGTTCTAATTGTGAAAGTTTTCCCCCTCAAATGTTTTGTTGTATATGGTAGCTACTCCATCAGTCATGAAATTATACACACATGTACATATTAGTAGGCATGTATCAAATTACATATAATTATTAAAAGAATGTCTAACCTACGTATATCATCTTATGAATATTAAAGCTTTCCAAACAACAATTATGAACTAACTAGCCATAGTTGGGGTAACTACTGTATGGCACAAAATTTTGATGGGGAAATACTGATGGATTTGATGAATTTCTAGCAACTCAAAAAATTACCATCAAAAATTTTTCTTTAGCAGCTGTTTGTATATCAGGCTGATCTAAGTCATCAAAATTTATTTGTCAAACTTTTTCACCATCAAAATTTTGTGCTATGTTACATATATGGTTCATAAATAATATGGCACATTTAGCTTTGCTTACTTTGTGTACTTTGTGACAAATCACTGACAAGTAGTATCATAAAAGAAATAAAATTAGTAAAATCTTTCATATTCTATGCATTGTATGCAATTTTGTCAGTAGCTGCAGTTTTCAGTCTTGTAGGATATCAAGTTTACTTCACAGGCCAATGGTGATTTACCTAGGCTAGATAATTATGCATTAACTGTAGGTAGCTAGGTACTTGGCAGGGGCGTAGGAGCAAAATTGGAAGTGGTAAGGCAAAATTTTACCTTCTTAGCAAGTTTTGTGATCATAACTGGAGCTTCTGTGTACTACAGTTGCCAAAGGCAACTTAGCTGCTCATGCTAGGGGGGTCTGGGGGCATGCCCCCTCAGGAAATTTTTAATTTTTGTCATCTGAGATGGCATTCTAGGCCATTTTGGGCAAAGTTAGCTACTAACATTGATCCAGCTATACACGTAGCTATGCATAACTACTCTTAACTGTATAATTTGCTATGTTTTTAAAACAATTTCATTAAGAGAACACTAGTGTTTTCTTTGGTTTCTTTAGTGCAGGCAGGACGTGTCGTTTGATCAGTCTTCTTGCTATGGAAAAATTAAAAGTAATTAGCTAATTGGCTTTTCTCCAATGGAATAAACCACTCCTGACCACAGTTCCAGGTGCATCGATCAACATCGTCAGTTTAACACATCCGTAATGGTGGCGATCAATTGACAGTATGTGAACGGTAAACCCATATCTTTTTCCATACCTTTCAATAGCATTAAACACTAAAGGTAACTGCGTTTTCTTGGCCTACCTCGTGTTGCCTAGTGTGCATGACGATAGCGCTTGAGTCTCGTTTATTAATAATAAACAAACATTCCGCTATACTAATAACATGGTTTCCGATTATTTCTCGGATTATTTTCACCTTAACTGATTTACTTTTGAAGAGACAAAAAGTGGTAAGGCTCTTGCCTCTCTTGTCGCACCGTCTCCTACGCCCTTGCTTGGTATACCCTATAACTATATGTATATATATACTAGTATTAGAGCTGTGTATAACAATGATCAGCATTTATAATATGTAGCTATATAGATAAGTACGTAACTACGTATGTGTATTTAGTTTTAGACTATTATTAGCTAGTTGCATGGTCACTAAAATCCATATGCATGTACGTATGTGAATCATATACGTAACAAAACAATGATCATAATAGCAATTTTATATGGTGATCAAATATTAAGCATATACAAGCAGGTGATCAACACATTATGCCTATGACTAACACTGACCTTAGTGGAAACATAGTTACATAGCTACAGTCACATATTACAACACATATACATAACTAACTACAAACTATAAAAATGCCATGGTAGTCAATTACATAATCAGATCATCCAACCACATACATAATAATATATTTTACAGAAACATAAACTTTATGTTGCTGTTCTGTAACTTTGGCAATGTACATAGTTACGTAGCTACGTATGTATGTATGTAGCATAAGTTACGAATTAACCGGACAAAAAAGCAACCTAAATTTTTTGCTGCTTAAAATACCTTATAGAACGCACAGTAGGCTCAATACGACAAGTAGGTTGTGTCGGATAATGCAGTGACGTATTATTCCCGCAAAACAAATCAATGATGTAATAATCGCAACCTCAAATATTTTGCACAAAATTAATTATCAAAAGTCGCATCAATTATTATTTTGCCACAGGCTATAATAATTATATCAATTATCAGTCGAGATAGCCACAATACATCAATTATCGTTTCAAAAAAAAACAAGTTTAGTGCGCTTCGCTGTACTCACATATTAGTTTTATATCTTTCCTACCTGAGGCGATTGTTCACAATCCTGTTTTTGCTCTCCTTTTAAACAAAGGATGGCGATACGCATGCATAGGCGCACTCGTGGTCATCACATAATGGTGCCAGAAACCAGCCAAATAATAAACTTTTGAGTCTGTTTCTTTTATAACACATTTTAATACCAGTATAACATTTTTCTATGGGCCAGTTTTCTTCAGGTGGGTAAAAAGACTCAAGCCCGTTTCTTTTATAACACGTTTTTATATTCATTAACAAACTTACCCATCGTTGTAACTCTCTTCTATTAGCAAGTATTTAACTTTGTGGAAGATTTCATGCAAACAAATGTGTTTACTTGAATATGCACCGTTTATGCTTGATTGATAATTGGTTGTGCGAGTCGATATCTGAAAATTGGCTAATACTTGCTATACTGATGTGGACATATAGCTAGCTAGCTAGCTAGAAAATAAAATATGTATGCCTGTATTTAGCTACATAGATAAACCATTACAGGTGCATAATAATTAGATGAATGATTGTAAGGCTTACGCTACTTAACCAACAGAACTGCAACAAGGTTGTTGGTTAAGGCTGTTGGCTAACAAGGCTGTTGGCTGTTGGTTAACCTACTCTGCCTGCTGTAAACTCTGTGGTCACCCTATTCCTATAGTTATATTCCTGTATTAAGCCTTATCATTACTAAAATCACATGTCTTAAATATCTAATCCATACAAGGCAATATTATTTTTTGAAATGTAGCTACGTAGCTACCTGCCTGGTTAAATAAATATAAAGTGTACTTATAGCTAGCTATATATATACCTAATGATCTAATTTCTGGCTAGCTATATGGCTAGCTAGCTATATATATCTAGCTGCTTATACAAGGTTAATAGCTACTTATGTTACCATGTTTGTATATTGATACATACGTACTAAATTCATTGATTTACCATTAATGTAATGGTTACAGGATATGTAAAAGTACATAGCTACCTAAGAAAATCATTTATAAAAATAGTAGCTAGCTATATAGTATACATAATTCAAGAATTGAGTTAGATATTGCTAAATACATAAGATAAACTAGTCATGTTGTACAAATATAATACTACACGTAGCTAGCTAGCTACGGTGCAAATAGGCCACAAGTTAAACGTGTGTTGCGTGTACCACGCATGTGCTTGCATATGCGTGTACACATGTCTTTGCATGTTACATAGACACTCATGCAGCTGCGTGTTGTACCACTCAATCACATGTAAGTGCTTCTGTTACACAAGTGTACATCAATCAATCAGATGCCGTTCACTTCGCCGATACTAAGTATACTGGCTAGATAAACAGCATGTGATTGCAAGTACGCATACTGGTAGCTTCGTACGTATCTAACAGCAAGGGTTATTACTCACCAGAATAGATAGCTAGCCTTATATACACTCCATGATCGAATGCTTCACTATCTTCAAGTCTCTCTGTCCAAATCACCAAAGGATAAGATTACATTATGTAGAATATGGTGCATGCGCCAACTCTCACAAGCTGTGCAAACTTCAATACATTGTGATAATAGATACTGGCCGATAATTTGGTACGTAGTTTATAATATCAAATACGTATATAGCCATTTACTTTCTAAAAATTATTGTCAGGTAGCTATGCCATATTCTTTTAAATTTTAGTTATAGGCGCATCCTTGTTATAGGTGCATCCTTGTTTTTAAGAAGCGCACACTAATGTTGTGCGCAGTGCATTGTTATATAAAAGAAGACACGTATGGACATTATATTCCCGGATGAAGCACTAGTGGATAATCCAGAGGTTATGGGAATGAGCTAAATATAAATGTTTATTGGTGCCAGCTGACGTCATGAACTACCCGCTCCCACTTAGACAGCATCATTTTTAGAACTTTAAATATCATACGTAACTCTCTTACCATTCCATGTAATGTTGTATATTATAGTTGACAAATTATCCAGCTACATTTTAATATAAAGCAATCAAAAATTGGTAGAACTTCAGGATTTTACAGCTGTTTGTGTGAAGCTGTGTAACATGGAGGCTTTTCGCAGAGCCACTCACAATTATATTAAGCACAGGGAAAAGGATCCTTGTTTCATTATTTTGCAACAGATTAAATTCTACTTATCAAAAATCTATTCTATGTACGTACATTGTTATCTTGAAGCTTGATATTGGTGTGTTGAACATTACATATTTTATATATATAGCTACCACTTAGCTAGCTAATCAAGAAATTTTAACATTACATTTCCCTGTATTCAGATGTGTAAATTGCATAAGGAAGCGGATATTTTAAGCATGATCTCTCTACGTATTAAACCAATTTTACATATATACATACAAACATAGTTATATAGCTATATGGAAGATATGTGAGTATATTTGAGTAATATAAAGTCCTAAGTATGTGTTAGCTAAATATGTATTCAATTATTTTAAGCTGAAAGTCTATCTAAAATAAGAACAAGGTTTAGTTGCCACATTAGGAACTACTTGGCAATGCATAGCTTGAGCTTCAGGAGAATACTTAATCAAGAAGGCCTTGAACTATTAATCTCATGATAAGGTACTGCTCAATAAGGTTGATAGTCATAGAGGTACATACGTAGTTACATACGTATGTATTTAGACCCTTTACCATTATTGTACTAGCTAATAGCTAACTATACTATCAATTGCTTAAAACAATTACGTATACCAGTAGTTACTTTTTGCCTACCATTTTGTATTAAAGTTGATCATTATAATAATTGTATTATCAATATTCAAGATGTCAGTGTAAGAATAAGCTAGAGAAGAAAACTGCAAAGAATCAAAAATCAGAATTAATTTTACTGATAAACTTTTACTAACATTTTAACTTCCTTCACATCAAACTTTGAAACAAATGGCATTGAGATGTTTGGTATTCCCAACTCCTTCATGAAATACCAGAATACCATGCCACGATATCATTACCGCAATGTTCTATGTAATAGTTAAAGAGTTACCAGAAGTACTAGCTATATGTGAAATAAACCATGAGGCGTGCAGCCGAGATGCTAATAAAGTACGAGGCAAAGTTGGGTACTTTATTAACATTGAGGCCAAGAGCCAAGTGGTTTACTTTATGTGTAGCACTCACGGCAGTGCTTTAACTGTTTTAAGGAATTGTTTATAGAGTTTATTAAATGCCTGAACTTAATATACTCTCTGATTCATTCATACTTATGGTGACAACTCCAGTAGGCTTAATTGGTATTATGTCACTTATACACCAGTGCTTTTGATGAGACTTGCAGCTACGTATGTAGACTAAGTGCTTGTTTTCTCTTGTCTATGTTTATATTAATATGCTTAAGACTGCTGGTTTGCATGTAACGACAAAAAAGGATAACAAAATGCCAGTCACATTGCATTGTTTACAGCCTTTGTAAAATCTCTGGTATGTTAGCACCTTCCAGCTGGGGTATGTTAACACAACTGTAATAGACTTTTCCTTTGAAGTTTTATATTTTATTTTCCAAAGTGCGCTGTACAGAAAATAAAGCACATTTTTAAACCAGGCGCGCGCCTAGTTTCTTGAAATCACTATTGTCCAGGAAGTCGGTGTGTGTGTGTGTGTGTGTGTGTGTGTGTGTGTGTGTGTGTGTCCACCCCCGGGTTATTAAAAATCATTCACGTGAAATGAAGTCCGAATAACCAATCAAACAAGTCCTACTGCTTTTCAGTTTCTTTGTATGGCACTTGCTATCGATAGTGTTGATGGGTGAGGCCTTAGTAACGGAGCACGCCATGAGTTACTGCCAAAGAAGAGCAAAGTAACACTGTATTTACTGTTCATCACACGGTAAAAGGTGTTTTAACCAGTTGTACATTACTAACAAGACGCAGTGCTTCAGTTTTGAAAGTGGGTATGCTGTGCTGGTTGCGAAGCGTATAAAACAAGACTGGCCTATAGTGTTACAGTAAGAATTTCGGCTCAAAGCAACTTTATTTCACTTTAAAACATTTTATCACTAAAGTACTGGACTATAAAGCGGGTTTAAACAAAAGAATTAAATTTGTATGCATTGCTATGTGTTCCTTAGTGATGAGTCTTTGTTCACATGACTTACACATGATGTCATTAAATAATGATATTACATTACATTGAATAGCAGTAGATTAACCTTACACAGTGCCTGGCTTTTGGATGGTAAAACATCAACTTGTTACTGTTATATCAGCTGCTCACACAAAACTCTTTAAATAATATTATGTATATGTACCTTATGTAATGTAGAATCTGATGATATAGCTATATAATTGATATTTATGTATACATAATAAAGATGGTGAAGGCGATATATATGGAGATGATTGACAATCTGATAATGGGAAATGTATTAGCGTGCAACTTAAAATACACGTTAAAGTCATCATTACTGCTTCCTACAGTACTTTGCTGCAGGCAAATTTTATAGAAAATGCTTTACTCTGGTAAGGTATCAAATATCATAGTCACCAAGGCAGTTAAATGAATGGTAGTCAAGAATTATGTTAATGGCTCTGAATATAGAGTGAGGATATATAAAAATGTTGACTAATATATGTTGTACATGGGGTTGAGCAGTATTTCAATATATTATTGCCTAGCTATACTCTGTAATGTTAGGGTAGTTAAGTATGCAATAAGTAATCAATATTGCAGCTATATTAATTTTTACAATGCAGAATGTTGCAGTCCAAAGCTATTGACGCAGTATGTAAATATACATCAACAATTGCAAGCAATGCAATACCTACTGATGCATCTATTTTGCTTTTAATTTCACTTATTTTTCTTCCAGTAGTTCGCCTACTATTCCCAAAAAAATTGCTTGCTCAAAATTCATTTTATTACCTTAGCTACATTTATAGAAATTTAAATCAGAAACCATAATATCTTACTTATAAAGCATACGGTATAGCTCGATTTAAACTTAATCACTCACGTGCACTATCTCACGATATATAATATAGCTATATGTGACTGGATTTGACAAAAGCCGCCTTTGACACACACAATAACCAGATGCACTTTTCACCACTACTCGATATATGTCAACTAACTATGGTACCACTCAGATGCAATGTTACACACGCGTGTACCTGACACGAAAGTTTGGGAGCCACTACACGTGAGTGAATTCTAAGTGCTGGCGTGTAGTGCTGTAAGGACACGCATGTGGTTAAAGACATGCGTGTACACATATGTGCACAACACCATCACGTGTATTTTCATTCCTCGCATGTACTTTAGGTGTATCTTAAGAGTTCTACAAGGTTTCCCAAGTAGCCCTTTGTGACATTACTTCTCTAGTTTGTTTGGTAAGGCCATAGTATATTGCTGCCCCATACCGTTTACATATATAGACGCAAGTAATACACAGCACAAACCTAAAACAAAAAAGAACTCTTACCAATGAACTTAACAGTCCATGTAGACACCAACACCAACAGTAAATAACAGCTTCAACAATCTGGAAAACAAAACGTGGTCTCAAATATATCTCACATGATAAATTGAATTTATAATTAATATTATTAGTGCAGGCGCTTAATGTGTGTACTGTTGATTCACGATTTGCTGTCGGTTTGGTGAGTTGTAGTTAACATATACGTAGGAGTTAATCCATGTTGTTAGCTACACACGTACATGAAAAATGTGATTGCTTGTGCATGTGTCATAGGTAATATACATACGTGCACTGTGTCTCGTGTGGTAGACTATATACACGTGGTATGTAGCACGTGTGCGCTACAAATGTTCCATGAGTGCAATTTAATGATACACGCGGGCACTTAGCCAATCCATGCGTGTCTTTACACATGCACCCGTATGCATGTGTAACGTTGCATCCGAGCGGTACCGTAACAGTTCATGTATGTATTGGTGGCTAAGGTTCTCCAGTCTGTTTTTCCTGTGGCTTGTTTCTGGGGCCTGTCAGACGTCCACGAGTGTTCGGGTGATCTTTAAATGGCTCTGGTGGGACTTGAAAAGTAGCCACCTGGCTGGAAACTGTTGGGTGACTGGATAGTTGTCTCAGTCATCGATTTGGCTACTTTTTGGGGCATTTGAAGCCTAAAAAGACCCCAGGTAAGGCTATTTGGCTGTTTCGGTTTTATGGAAGTTTTTATAAACTTGTAACTCATCCTCCACCCCTATTTGGAGGTATTTGTGATATTGACTGTGCCCATTTTATAGACTATCTAAAATGGCGGGCAATTCAACCAGCTATCCAATGAAGAGCTCGTCCACTTATAACTACAGAATTGTGGTAAATTGCATGCACGCAACTCCTTCCCTTCTCGAGATAGAATGAATTAAATAATTAAAACCAGTATTTCTAAATATTTATAATTGTGTGTGGAAGCCAGGTATTGTCAAATTCGGTCACATACTAAATGTAGCAATATAGAGACTACACTTGTCTTAGCTATGCAATGGCATGAATACAGTTATAAAATCTCTCCCTAATAGTCGGGATTGCCATGAAAATTTGTGGCTTCCCAATTTTTGCACTTTTAAAAACCATCTTACAATAGGCTTTAGTCGAAAAAACTGACTTAAATGCATTGGCACAGCTGTAATAATTTGTTAAACAAAGCAAAAGTCGATTATTTTGATCTATAATAAATTTAGAAAATTTAGAAAATTACCTGGATTTTGTCTGCCAGGTAGCAAGCCTGCCAGCCAGCCTGCCTGCTTGCCGTAAGACCCGGTAGCGCTAGGTGTACGGCTCCAAAAATTCAACACAGCAAAGGTAATCGCGTTGGATTTACGAAACTGTTGTTCGGAAGATTTACCCACTGCAACATGGCGATTCCTTTTATCCTTTATTCCCTTCCTTGTTCTTCTATATTCCCTTAGCAAGGTGAGAAAAACTCATAAAAAGGTGTTGATCAGCCTATTATGGCTTCTGCTTATTACATCACGCGAAACTCTGGCTTGCACACGTGATATTATTAGTCCGTCAGTATGTCGCCATTACAGAGTGCAAGAATTTTGTTATATTGTCAGTGGGTATCTAGTGTTTATTGACACTGTGTATTATTGTGTGCATTTGATTTTAGTCTTAATACTTCAGGAACGTCAGTTACTGAGTTAGTATCCACAGGGCCTTATCGATTAGAGATGATACGTGCCTATACCGCGGGCACTTATTATCTCTAAACGAATAGGGCTCGGCTGTGTGTAAATTTGGTCTGGGGCTTGCGAGACTAGAATGTCTGTATAACTGTTCACATAGGCACTGCATGTAATTAAAGAACCTGCAAATAAGCTACATAGCTATAGTTCATAAAATTTTATGTCTGCAGTTGTGAATACTTGTATATCTAGCTATATAGCTACAAAGTGTACCATAAAAAGTAAACAAACTAGCATTTAAAAAAATTAAAAAGGGGATTAGGGATTGCAACAAAAAGTAAGGAAACAAGTAGCAAACTAGTTGTAATAGTTAGCTGGCCTGAGAGCACCCAAATCTACAAGATTTAATCCCTACTCTGGTAGGTGTATAGCTTCATATTTAAGCATCATGCATATGCATATACGCCTGTCAAAGTAGGGATTAAATCTTGTAGATTTGGGTGCTCTCAGGCTAGCAAACTATTATAGCTAGTTTGCTACTTGTTTCCTTACTTTTTGTTGCAATCCCTAATACCTTTTTAAATTTTAAATTCTTTAAATGCTAGTGTAAATAGTAGGTAGTAGTATAGTTTCATAATGATTATTATTCAGATAGACTAACTATTTGAAATTCTACATGCAGAGATGTTTTATAGTTTTGTAATTAGTAGCTAGTAGCTATAGCTTAGGAACATCAATATAATTTAAATGCTAGCCATGCATGTAGCAGAAATACATATATCAAATAGCTAGTACTCTTTAAGGATATCATAAATAAAATTAAAATATCTTCAAAGTATTTAATTAAAACATTTTTAAACCAGGCGCGCGCCAGGTTTCTTAAAATTGATATGATGCGGACGTCGGTATGCGTGTGTGTCTGTGTGTCGGCCCCCCGAGCTATTAAAAACTATTCACATGAAAGGAAGTCTGAATAATCAACCAAATAAGTTCTACTGCCTTTCAGTTTCTCTGTACGGCACTTGCTATCGATACTGTTGATGGGCGTGGCCTTAGTAACGTAGTGCGTCGTGTTTTACTTCCAAAGAAGAGCAAGGTAATGCTATATTTGTCGTCCATTACACGGTAAAAGCCGTTTAACCAGTTGTACATTACTAACAAGACGGAGAGCTTTAGTTTTATAAGTAGGCGTGTCGTGCGGGTTGCGGAGCTTATAAAAGAAGACTGGCCTATAGTGTTACAGTAAGAATTTTGGCATAGAACAACTTCATAAAGTTTTATCACTAAAGTACTGGAGTACAAAGTGGATTTAAACAGAAATAAACTTGCATGCATTGCTATGTGTTCCTTAGTGATGAGTCTCTGCTCACGTGACTTACTGGTTACGTCATTAAGGGTTATTACAATACATGGAATAACAGTAGATTAACAGTGATTTAACTTACACAAAGCACCTGGTTTTTAGATGGTAATACGTCAACTTGTTATCATTGTACATACATACATAATTTTGATCAAAACTTATTGAGTACATAGATAAGTATTATAGCTAGTTAGTTACATATGTAACTAATTACTGATGTAATTAGCTATGTATCTACAAAAATTAAATTAATAGTTGTTGAGTATGTTTAGCTCTCAACTAGTGTGAGCTCCTAGTACGTATATAAAGTGGTTATTATGTTTAAGTACTTACATATAAACAACTATAGCTATATCAAGATTCACGATAGTGAGTTGTGAGGCCAAGAAGCAGCAGCAGTACGCGACGAATGAGTGAATTATTTACACGTAACACCACTCAGACTTAGCAGGCACTGTAGATAAGCCACTATGAAAACTATCGCTTAGATTTAGTATGTTCTTACTACGTATATCGATGGAGGAAATAGGCATCACCACTTCTGAGTACCATGCAGCTTTGCAAGATTTATGGTGCTCATAGTCGCACAACAAACCACACTTTTCTGCCCAATTCACTTATTACTTGAGAATTAATACTGTAGAATCATTATCCCTAAGTTCATCAAAATCGGCCCAACTATATTTTCTGATACAGCTTTATAATTATAAAGTCCTTCCTCTCACGAATTTTTGTGCAGCAATTGTATTTTCCTACTTTACTTTCATTTTCATCGCATACCTTTCCGGGAGCTTGCGTGAACCCTGGGGGTATATATTTTCAGATTTTCATTCTTACGTCACACTTGTTTGTCTAATAACTTACTCATTCCTTCATTGATTTCAATTAAATTTGCAACAGCATTTCTCCTATGTAGCTACATGACATCCACAATGCCTCTAGCCCTCGCTCTAGCCATTGGTTGGCATCGCGACCAACACAATAACAAAGCGTATACGTATTACACAAACAAGGAAACAAGCTAGGTCATAGCTATACATAAATATATTTTTATATTCATATACGTACATGCGTAGCTAAGTTTATGCATTAAATTGTTAGCTATATCTGATGCTTCTTCAGACCTCTTGTTCCAACAAAAGTAACCTAAATAGGAAAATAATTGGGGCGAGCCTTAGTGAGCCCCACCATGTGGGATCAACAGTGAAATCTGTCTTCTGGTTATATTTCTAGTACCACTAGATACAGCTTAAAAACCCGAGCTGCTACGTGAAAAGCTTTTTCACAAATCATAGTTTTAGTGGCCCTAAATAGCTATCTATAGCGACTGTAAAAAGCTGCTGTTCGTGAAGTGTGCAATGGTGTATGTATCGAAATTACGAATACCTGATGGCTATAGACTCAGGCCTATAATCAAGGATATCCTTGAGTCCTGACTCTTACGTAGATCGTAGCTACTGATACGCGAGACATGCCTGCATAAGCTATCTCTACGTAGCTAGGATATTATAATATAGATGCACACAATATTTGTTTTATAAGATTTGTCTTACTTGTGTAACCAAAATAAATATAATAAATATATAGCTATTGGTTTAGTCTGGCCTTGCCAGACCCTTGATAATTGCGCGCGCTCTGATCAAGGGATAGAGCCAATCAGATTTAAGCATTGTTTAAAATTCGAATGACCTCACGATTATTTCAAAGTTGATGTCGTTAAACGTACCGGCGACAAGTCAGTTAAGGCAGTTTGTTCTTAAAAAAAGAACAAAGAAACAAATTGTATATTATAATTTCTCGATATTTTTGTCGTCATTACCAACGAACATGGGGAGTTGTGTTGTTATTGAAGAACTTTCTGCTGTCATAGTCCCATAACGACTCTAATTGCCATAACGGGAAGGATCACGTTCGCGCAAGAATTAACATTTACGTATATTAATTGCAATAATGCACCAGCGCCTCTTGCTAGGGTTACCAAACCTTTATTCGTATACAATTAAGTGTCTGGCGGCGCCAATAGCTATACATGCACATGCACGTAACTATAGCTAGTAGCTACGCATGCATGAAGTAGCTAGTTACTCTATATATCGCTGATGTTAAATAATCAGTCTCGTGTAAGCTCTACGCGTTAGCTATCTGGTTAACGTCGGTATCGGTATGCATGCACTTACGTTATGCCTATATATACGTACACATTATATATATATATATATATATATATATATATATATATATTCTATTATATAGACAATTATTATGCTATAGCTGTAGCTATGTACGTACTTTGCTAGTTGAGCTTCCTTCACTGTAAGTTACGCAGCTGCATGCTAGTGATATTACGTTCGCCGGAAATTTCGATCAAAGTTATAGTTAGCTACGTATATGTAGCTACTTGCTTATCACAGTCGAAATTTCTAGTGTTCCTGCTCTATACTGATCTAAATTTATTATGATCTAAAATGTTATTATAGTAATTAGCTAATTTTATATGGGTAGCTATATATAGGGAAATTCCCTTCTT
>CBDBMG010000002.1:490000-777748 GCA_965207375.1 Nitrosopumilaceae archaeon
GTAGCTACGCACATACGTACATGACAAACTAATTCTGTATAGTGCTGGGACAAAGGTTCGAAGATTTGGGAACCTTCAGTGAAGGTTAGCAACCTTCGAAGTATAAATTACCCACGCACATGAAAATAATTTCATGCACTAAGTAAAAATTAAATTGTCACTTTATATTATAGTTGTGTTCTACAATTTGTAGATATAGCTAGCTTACTTTTAATACTGGGCCATTTTCTGTCCGGCGGTGAGACCGACGACTAGAACAGACTGTGCGATCCCGGAACGCAGTCAAACCCGGTCAGTTCCGGTAACACAGTTTCATCTCCATGTTGTATACATAAAGACTCGCCAAACTACACACTCTATTAGTCTCGTTCATATTCTACGGCGCCACTGGAACTCTTTCTGAAATCTTATTTGAAATTATTAAAATCTCGAAATCTGAAATTAAAAATTGGAATGGAATGGTGATTACCGAGTATCTGTATGAGACAAGTGGTATGAGATCTCGGGACAGACGATATAATACATCAGAGTTCAGATAAAGTGAAATATATAACCATAATTGTCACGGTTTTTTGATTTTCGTAAAAGCTGGACGAGGACGGGGGTAAGGTAAGGCGGGGCAATTTCG
Source organism: Nitrosopumilaceae archaeon (assembly GCA_965207375.1). Classification (GTDB taxonomy): domain Archaea; phylum Thermoproteota; class Nitrososphaeria; order Nitrososphaerales; family Nitrosopumilaceae; genus JAWVZS01. The sequence continues at coordinate 490,629 of CBDBMG010000002.1, forward strand.
TACATAATTTACGTTCGCCTTCATAACTTCTGATCAATACAATCAATTGCTACCAAACTTGGTTACAAATACCATGTGTTTATGCACTCTATGCATACCAGATTGTAAGCAATTCGGCCAAGCCGTTAGGAAGATATGGTGCAAAATTTTCGGAGATGTCAAAAAACGTGTATGGGGTAATTTCGTAAATTTCTGCTACAAGCTGCGAAGATCAGCAATCCCACTTTAATGCAAGAAAACTGGTAGAAAACAGGCTATAGAGCAAGATGAGTCCTTAAATCAGCCGCAGATTCTCTGCAGCACTATTCAGATCGACTCTCTAATACAAGTCAGTATATAATGAAATTAGTACATAAACTAGCTTGTTCACGAGCTTGTTCATGTTGTTCAACAAACACAGAGGAACAACACAAGTAAGTATAGCTCGCTAAATGTAGTCTGCTTGCTTAGACTAAATGTACGCAGTATTTAAGTCGTGGTAGCATATCAAAATTTGCAGCAATAAATTTGTTTTTCTTGTTTTGGTACAACCTACAAGTTATACTCGACGGATTATCTTGTATAGGACCTGAATTAACTCACGACAACTAGTGTATAAAAACCTAAGGCTTCATACTATAGATAGCTATATATAAATTGCCCCGCACTCGGAATTGCCCCGCCTTACCTTAAAAGCGGGACGGAAGACGGGGACAGGGATTTTTAGATGGATGGGGACCTGGATTTGGACCAGCCGATTATGCCAGCATAATTTTGAGCATAAATAGGTAGCATTAAGCATAATAGGAAGTGTTTGGTTAAATATATTATTAAAGATCGATATACTCTAATAGAACACTCACCATAATTTGTACTCCTGCACATGTACTGCAATGGAGTAGGAACAATAATCACATTGGTGTGGATGCAGATTTTATTTTTAATATACATAGCTACTGTGAACTAACATGCATGTGCTAATTCTGAGCAGCTTAGCTATACCTAATGAGAGTATATTGAACTGCATGAATTTCACAAAATGTGCAGTGCTCTTTCTCACGGGATGCGGTTGCACCCCCTGTTCCTACTCCACTGTACTGTAGTGTATAGAACTGTAGATAAAACAATCACCAAGTGAATATAAAATGCATAGAATGTGATTGTTCCTACTCCACTGCAGTAGTACACATTATGATGAGTGTTCTATTAGAGTATATCGATCTTTAATAATATTTTTAACCAAACACTTCCCATTATGCTTAATGCTACCTATTTATGCTCAAAAATTTGCTGGCATAATCAGCTGGTATTTATTGATTCGGATAACCTGCATGGATGCAAGCCTGGACTGTGTGACTCTTGAAACTACACAACTATTTATTATAAATCCTATACAAGAGATTAACTAACTAGCTAACTTGTATCACTATCATAACAGTGATAATATAGGCTATACAGAGTACTAGTAAACCTGGGGTCAAGAGTTTAATTCTCTTCTAGATTTGTTTATTTACTGTGCCTTTCTGGAGCTGTTTATTTACTTCAAATACATACTGTATGTTACTATGTAAACCATAAGCTATAGCTATGTATGTCACTTCCATTATGTTTTCATATTTACACACTGTGGCTACAGATATGTACCCACCGAAGTAAATTTGAAGTACTTACAAAAACATAATACATATACTGCTTACATTTTGTTGAACTGGATTATGTAATTTAGATTTAGAACTGGATTATGAACAGGGGTAAAATGTTATAGGAGTCTTGTGCGCCCCATATTGGAGTATGCATGTGTTGTGTGGTCCCCTTACCTTAAGAATAATACAAATAAATTAGAAATAACACAACAACGAGCTGCTAGATTTTCTATTAATAACTATGACAATTATGCTAGTGTCACAAATATGCTCAAATACTTAGGATGGCCTACATTAGAACAAAGATGCAAAGAACTGAGGATTCTCATGCTCTTCAAAATAATGAATCAGCTGGTTGAGTTACTTTCAGGGGGTCTTTTAATTCCTATACAAGAGGGCACAAGAAGAAATTTTGGCAGTTTCAAACAAGAATAGATAGCTATCAAAACTCCTTTTTCCCTGATGCTATTAAATTATGGAACAAGTTACCTGATCATTTAGTTGATATTACTGACTTAAATACTTTTAGGGAAGGATTAATAATTATGTAATTACACACACCAGCATACACATGTACAACAATACTCAAATTGAGTCCTATACATTAATGATAATAAGAGGGTAAAATCTATCAAAGGCGTTGACTAGGATAACCTGGATGTGACTCTGAAACAACACAACTATTTATTATAAATCCTATACAAGAGATTAACTAACTAGCTAACTCGTATCACTATCATAGCAGTGATAATATAGGCCGATACTATCTAATAGAACAGTCACTAGTATTAATCTATCACTGCCATATTGTTCTAGCTCAGTGGTTAGAGCACCAGAGTAGTAAACCTGGGGTCAAGAGTTCAATTCTCTTCTAGATTGTTAATTTACTGTGCCTTTCGCTTTGCCCACCCCTTAATTAAAATACCAGTCAGTATATCAACTGTCGGTATCATTTAAAAGTAACACTACCCTACTGTAGATTGTGTAGTATAAAAAGGTAGCCCCAGAAGAGAATTGAACTCTTGACCCCTGGTTTACTAGACCAATGCTCTAACCACTGAGCTATAGGGGCTTTCTATGTGTGCACTCATTTCCAGAAATTTAATCTACGTATGTGTTGATACTGTAAGAATGTATGTACATAGTATGTATAGAGCATTTTTACATAAGTGCACTGTATATTGAAGCAAATAAAAAACATGAGTCCCATAAGAGGATTGAACTCTTGACCCCTAGTTTACAAGACCAGTGCTCACCACTGAACTATAAGGGCTTTATTAATGTGCAAGGTCACTTTCAGAAATTAAAATATTGCAGCTCCACGTGAGTAATGTATGTATATACGTAGCTGCGTGGCTTGCTGCTTGCTCCACTAGCTAACTATCCCCTTTTTGCCATTCATATGTGACCTGGCCAGTAAAAATGGACCAAATTGATACATACATAAAAATTTTTGCTACTTTGCTGAATCATATTGATCATCACTATGAAATGTTTTCCTAAATGAAGGAATATAGTGTAGGCACTAATCATTATTGACTGCTTTATTAGAGAGTATCAATCAAATGTGCTACTCATATTATTTGACTTCAGGTATGGGGAGTCATTGAGTTTACAAAAGAAAAACAAATGTCTTCCTTATTTGTTATCATATGATGTATGGTATGGCAAAATAAAAATAGAGCCCCAGAAGAGAATTGAACTCTTGACCCCTGATTTACAAGACCAGTGCTCTAACCACTGAGCTACAAGGGCACTTAGCATTGAAATTTTATTTATGATAAGTTATTTCCTTGGGCAATAGCTACATAGCACTGGTCTTGGTCAATTTGGCAATAGCTAGATAGCACTGGTCTTGGTCAAGAGTTCAATTCTCTTCAGGGACTATTTTTATTCAAAAGACATTTGTGATGAATTAGTATGTACATAGATTTTATAATAATCTTGAAAAGCTACATATACATTGTACGTACAGTACGTATGTACTTTCACCTAACACATAGCCCTTGCAGCTCTGTGGTTAGAGTGCTGGTTTTTTGTAAACCAGAGGTCAAGAGTTCAAATCTCTTCAAGGGCTTAACATTTCTATTTCTCCATTGCAAACTTTAATATCATCACTAAATTATAAGTTACTATGAATAAGTGGAAGCAGTAAATAATTTTGCACAAGAACAGCAGTTCTAAGCAAGTTTTGAGTGGTAATGGTGTCTTCTTGTGAAACCTGAGCAGTTCTACTACTGAATCAAATGGCCTTTCATATTCTTTACTTCCATCAACAACATATTTTTCTCACAACAACATCCTATCCACAAATTTTGCACAATGCCAAATGAATAAAAGCCTACAGGATCTCTTAAATAAAACAACCATCAATGCTACATTGCTATCTTTTTCAAGTGCTGATTCAGTTGCCTTTTGATCATTTTCTCCATGATACCAAGGCAAGGCCAATGGATTGGGACTAGCACTACTTGAGCTTTAATGCAGGCTTTTCCATTTGGTGGGTGGTTTAACATTGGAAGGAGTTGCAAATGTGTTGCGCCCTCCAATAGGCATTGCATTAGCAGCTGGCCCTTGAGGCAATTGGTTGATTTGGGGGGCTGTAAAAAAGTGCGAGGCCAATCAGAAGCCACAATGGTTATAAGCGACCAAAACCTCTGATATCGAGTAAGGCCAAGAAGTTGAACATTTTATGAATCCTTTTACTTGAATGACATACAATAGTTTACAGGGCATTTTCACAACTATGATTGGCTTTGTCACTTGGCCACCTTTTTGTACTATCATCTTTTATATTTAAGGTGGCCAAGTGACAAAGCCAATCATAGTTGTGAAAATGCCCTGTAAACTATTGTATGTCATTCAAGTAAAAGGATTCATAAAATGTTCAACTTCTTGGCCTTACTCGATATCAGAGGTTTTGGTCGCTTATAACCATTGTGGCTTCTGATTGGCCTCGCACTTTTTTACAGCCAGGCTGTTTTTGTTTAGTCTAATACAACAGTCACCTCAAAACATTTTATTTTTAATACAGTAGATACTTGAAGTAAACAATATCATCATCTCTAAAATAGGCTATAATAACTGGTATAACATGCATCCTGTAATGACTGGTAACCACTTCTCTAATACAGCAGTCACCTTAAGTATGAATATAATTATGTTATGTACATGCATGCATATGTACTTACAACATATTGGTAATAATATACAGCACTCACCCTAAAATATTTTGCGTAAATTGTAAAGTTGACTATACATAATCATCTATACATGGATGCATGAATAATCTCAGTACATGTATGGCATGCATATCACATACTGGCATACCATTTTCTAATAGAGCAGTCACCAAAAAACCTTTAGGTAAATTGCTATAATTATGCACCATAATTATAACATGAAAAATAATATCAATACATATATATAGGATGCATATACATATGGTATGTAATACATACCATTTTAATAGAACAGTCACCTTAAGATTCTTTAAGTAAATGGATGTATACAGAAGTTTGCAATATTGCATAACCCATATATACATGCACCATAATAGGATGCATGCATAATATCAATACATATATAGGATGCATACATACCACATACTGGTATGTAATACATACCATTTTAATACAGCAGTCACCTTAAGATTCTTTAAGTAATTAAGTAAATGTATACTGAACCATATATACATGCATCATAATAGGATGCATACATAATATCAGTACGTATATAGGATGCATACATACCACATACTGGTATGTAATACATACCATTTTCTAATAGAACAGTCACCTTAAGATTCTGATTGCATGCATACTAAAGTTTATAATATTGCATAACCATCTATATATGCACCATAATAGGATGCATACATAATATCAGTACATGATGTCATACCATATATAGGTATGAAATACATACCATGTTATAATCATCTCAAAATACTCGAGTAAACTACATAAATTTTAAATTTAGGAATATTGTCTGATCATCTGCACATGCACTTGGTACATTATGATAGTTATACAAGGATATAAATATCCATAACATATATCAATATCAGTACATACCATATAATGGTATGCGTAACATTCCATTATTGGTATGTTTGCATAACATACCTATGGTATGAACCATCTGTGGTATGTATTTCACTCCTTTCGGTATGGTTTTCATACTTTGTTTTTTGCTGTGTTAAGATGACAAATGTATTGCTCTTGCCAGGCTGGTGCAATTTCATGAATAGCTATTTATAATGTGATATACACATATGCACCATAAATGTTAACTACGTAACGTATGTATAAGTGCATTTTCAGTTTCCTACAACGTACATACATACATACATATATATATATATATATATATATATATATATATATATATATATATGCTAAACAAAAACACCTTGGTTGTATAAAAAGTGCGAGGCCAATCAGAAGCCACAATGGTTATATAAGCGACCTAAAACTCTGATATCAAGTAAGGCCAAGAAGTTGAACATTTTATTAAGAATTCTTTCACTTGAATGACATACAATAGTTTACAGGGCACTTTCACAACTATGATTGGCTTTGTCACTTGGCCACCTTATAAAAGATGATAGTACAAAAAGGTGGCCAAGTGACAAAGCCAATCATTGTTGTGAAAGTGCCCTGTAAACTATTGTACACTACCAGCAACTTGAGTAATGAAATATCTATTATAATCCCATGAAACATCAAATGATGCCATGACTCATACCACGAAGTTTTAATTTCATGGGTAGTTCATGATAACAATGATATACACATGAAATTAGCAAAAAAATTCATAGGTTCTTCAACTATGAAAATCACATGAATTTAAATTTCATGGCTTTGGGACATACCATGAATTTTTCTTCAATGCATTCTACAAATTTCATAGGAGTTTCATGGGTCTGCTGATGATTCTTAAAGCTTATCAGTTATATATCCAGCTACTTATATTTTGGTGGTGAGAAAGTTGTTAAATATGGTGCTCATCATTTTGATGCAGTTAGGATGATTATTAATTATCATGCATACATAGCTATGTATTTGCCCTTTAACCTCAAAGTTTACATTTTATTATGCAACTGTATCTATAACTATAGTAACATGTGTTATGTATGCAGTAGGTTAACTACACTAATGCTGATAGTGGAGACATATTTTAGTCTTTTACAGCTGCTGCATTTGTAGCCAATAGCTAGCTATTTTGAGCTGCTGTATTTGCAGCCAATAGCTAGCTATTTTGAGCTGCTGTATTTGCAGCCAATAGCTAGCTATTTCAGTTCTTGCATTTGTAGTCAATAGCTAGCTATTTTAAGCTGCTGCATTAGCAGCCAATAGCTAGCTATTTCAGCCCTTGCATTTGTAGCTATTTTAAGCTGCTGTATTTGCAGCCAATAGCTAGCTATTTTAAGCTGCTGTATTTGCAGCCAATAGCTAGCTATTTAGAGCTGCAGCATTTGCAGCCAATAGCTAGCTAGTAACTAGAGATGAGTGTATTCTGACATACGTAGCTTATACCATATATGTATATAGTCAAAATTTTTGTGGTACAAAATTTTCACGAAATTTGCAAGACAATTTGTCTTTGTGAAATCATAATTGTGAATATCACAGGCTAGAGTGTAATTGTTTTCTTTGATACTTTCCTAATTTTATGAAATAAAATCATGAAAATCCTATTTTGAAGCTTTACATAGAAATTTAGCTCCACAAAAATTCATACTATAGCTACACAGTTTATACATGTTTATATAGCTATATAAGTGTTTAATTATATGCATAAACTTTTGCTAATGGCTCATAGCTACATAGCTATCTATCTAGCTCACTGATAAATAATTTGTTAATGTCATAGCAAAATTTGGTGCTTGCATGCCCTTGCGTTAGTTGTGTATATATTGTAGTGTACGTATACTTTAAGGGTTCTTATCGATAATCAGAGATCACTCGTAATAAGAATGTGCCTATTCAGGATCCCCACAGTAAGGGTGTTGTTATTGACCCCTGTATAACATAATATGCATGACATGTGAATGTTTACACATTGTATATGTATTGACGTCCATTGTCCACACATCAGAAAAATGTTTAAAGCATATGTATGCAGCTAGTTGAGGATATTTACATACTATTTAATGGATAGGTCTAGTAGCCTTGATTGTCATTGTTACTCTCTATATGTTTTGGTAGAGGTGAGGACTCTTCTTATCTATGCTGACATAAGCTGGTGATGGCTGCATCTGTATATTATCCACATTGAGTTGTCTTTGTAATTGAACTGGAGGAATCGTAACAGCATCTATAGAATAATAATTATACAAAGCTACATCAAACTGTACTATAAGTTACCATTGTTCCTCTTTTGACTGCACAGTTTCCAAGAGAGGATGACACTTATTGTAGTAGTTATTACTGAAGTAACTATAGACACCACTGCTAGTCCAATAAATATTTCACAATGCCTTTCATCAGTTTTATTAGTGCTGTGTTCATTAACTGTTTCACTGCTTTCATTAACTGTATAAATTACACTGTTATAATATGTTGATATCGCTACAGAGTTATCACTAGTTATAACTTATAACTATACATATGTATGCATATTATTTTAGTTGTATATTCAACTTAACAACTAAAAAATTGTAAATTCATATACGTAGTATAGAGATAGGCTTGAGCCTAATGTGCTGGCATAATTTTGAGAATAATTTTATTGAGAATAATTCTAGAATTATAGGATGTTTATAAGCATAATTCGGGAATAGCTAATAGGACATTCATGAGCATAATGTATTAATAAAATAAGGATATTATTTATTCTTTGGACATCAGTAGTTCAGTTTCATATGCGTTTTGCAGCCGATTATTGGAAAAATAATAAAGGAGTATAATAGGTGAAAAATTTGGAAATAAATTAAGAAAAATAGGTAATATTTTTAGGAAGAGTTCAGGAAGGAATAATACTTAGGTTAATTTTTGAGCATAATACGTACTCAAGCCTATATAGAGCCAATAATTATAATGCATTAAGTTTAGGTAGAACTTAACTATTCATGCAACTACTTACGTACATACCTGTTCTAGCTAATTGTATTTTTGCAAGCTTTCTAGCTATCAAACAGCAACATTACACTAGCTATACCTCACAAAACCTTGCCATGTGTTGTTACAGACATGATGATATAATTATACACAATTGAATGGATACATAGCAAACACTTACTGGAGGTTATATTTTGTATGCCAATGGTCTTTGTAATAACTGTTGAATTACTCCTCTGTCCTTCAATGTCAACAAATGTAATGCTGATATTGAACATAAAGCTCAAATGATAATCTGAATGTTCAAATAAGAAATTTGTTGTATTGTAAATTCCATGAGATATTACTTCATCTTCATTTGAAATTCTTACATTATAGTGTTTAGTTGCTAGCATACAGCATTTGTCAATTTCTGGTGACTGTAAATGTAGATAAAATATCATATATACACAGTACATATGGCTTCATAATAGATATACATATATATTCATATGTATGTATGTTACTTACGTAGTTACGTACCTTCCACGTTACTATCACATGATCATGCTAGTGACATCAATAGGATTAGGAGCTATAAGGAAATATATAGCATGCAGAACTAATTCATACATGATACGTAGTATGTACGTACAAGAACATAGCACAAAATAAGCAGCTAATGCAATTATTAGGTCATTATACAAAATTAATGGAAACTTACGCTTTGACAAGGAAGTCCTCACTGATCGATATACTATTCTGGAGCCACTATTGTATGTAGATGTAACTGTAATGTTGTACAGTGTATCACTCTGCAGTCCATCAATGGTGTATTTAGAGCCACCATGCATGTCTGGATATGTGACATTGCCAGATATTGTAACATTATGTGACACATCTCCACATGCTGGATGACTGTGAGTATTCAGTGATATGATAATTGATGTAGTGCAGATTTCATCCACATTGATAATAACAGATGGTGCATCTGTTAATGACAATTTGTTAAAAAGTGTTATTATACAGTGCCTGTATAGTTGTCTTACCCACTATTGTCATTGTTCCTACATTGCTTATTACAGAACCACCTCCTATTCTTTGAAAAATACACTGATATGATGACTGATTGTGTTCCATATTTACTGGACCAACTAATAGTTTATTATTAGTACCATTGTTGTCTCCACTGGTTAGATCGGGCAGCCATTGTAGACCATTTATGAGTCCATATGAAATGCCATCTCCATTAATAGTATCATTACTAATGATTCATTTCTAAAGACTATCCTCCAGTCTGGTACTACAAAATTAGGATCAGTTCCAGTGAATCCACAATAAATTTCTGCCATAACATTCATACACACAGTTGTATCCTGTGGTCCATTAGTAATAATAAAGCCTACAATATTATAAGAACAATACAATATGTAGCTTAGCTAGCTATGTACATGAATAATACATATAGCTTTATACAAACTTAGCTATATATATAACAGTTAAATACTAAAGCAATTTTATAGTGTCCATAAATCCATCATTAGCTACTTACATGGTGTATTAGAAGAAGACACAGTGATCTTTATTAGTAGTAGTATTAGTAAAATCACAATACAAAAACTACCAACATTCTTCATGTTCTTGAAATTGATTATCTTATGTGCGTAGTTATTTGACTATAAGGGATAAAAAACTATTTTAAAAGTTGAAGAGACAATATGCAAACCTTTACCACTCCTCTGATATGTAGGTATGAGTTTATGGTTTGTTATTTATTACAGGGGCATAGAGAAGGTGTTTCCAGGGGTTTCAGGAAACCCCGAAACCCTAGACATTTGTCACTCCATTACATTAAAGCTGGGTCAATAACAAATTTTTAGACACATTAATACAAGAGTATGGGACTGAGATTGTTGGGAATAACCCAATGTATTTTTGTGGTTGAGGTAAACAAATTCCCTACCGATTATTGACACTCTCTAATATTGCAGTCAAACACTCTATTAAAGGATTCACTTCAATAATCCATAAATGCATAATTTATTAGTAACTGAAGGACCCCCAGATCCCTGCTTTACTTTTATTTTACCAACAAAAATGATTTGTAGAAAATCCTGGCTATATGCCCCTGCATTAGTTAGCTATATTTAGACAATGGCACTTGGAGGTATTTAAGTGTTTTATTTGTGAAGACACCTGTTTTGAATTACAGTCATCGTCTAAATAACTAAGACATGCACTGCTAAGGGTACTTAGTGGATAAACAACCTTTAGGAATCACACAACAATCACCTCGGCTGTGCCTCGATGATCATTGTGTCATTCCTTCAGGTTGTTTATCCACTGAATTGTACTGCATGTCATACCTATACTTAGATAATGGCATACTTTGATCTTGAAGTGTTTTATTTGTCAAGACACCTCATATCCAGAAATTTCTGGCTATGTGTGTGTATTAATAGAGGTTTTGATTTATATAGAAATTCAATGGTAATGGTACCCAAATTAAATGATAGTGGGCGTATGCAGCTATACACATATTAAACACAACTTACTAATTGTATATTTCCTACTTAAGAAGCCATTAAGTAGTTTCCCATCCCGCAAATGCAATGCCTATAGGCTTGAGCCTAATTTGCCGGCATAATTTTGAGAATAATAGGTAGCAATTTTAGTGAGAATAATTCTAGAATTATAGGATGTTTATGAGCATAATTCTGGAATTATGGGACATTCATAAGCATAATGCAAGAATAATCAATTATTCATTGACAAAAAATTCATTTTAGAAAGATTCTTTATTCTTTGGACATCAGCAGCACAGTTTCCGAATAGTTTTAAATGCATTTTGAACATTACTTTTACTGACCCAGTAAAATTAAAAGAATAATAAAGGAATAATAGGTGATGATTTGGGAATAAATTAAAAACAATGGGTAAAATTTTTGGGAAGTTCGAGAAGGAATAATAGGTAAATTTTTGAGCATAATAGGCTCAAGCCTAAATGCCTATAATATAATTATATATCCGGTATATGGGAAATTCAATGGTAATAATATTGTGCGTATTGTAATTCACCCAAATTAAATGATATTGGGCGTGTGCAGCTATATACATATTAAAGACAACCTACTAATTGTATATTTCCTACTTAAGAAACCATTAAGTAGTTTCCCATTCCGCCACACGACATGGCCACAAAATGTATGGGGATTTCTGGATATGTGCTTATCGGTGTCTTAACACCCCTGATATTTTCATACATCAATAATCTGCAAATTTAATGATTTCTATTATTATATGGAGTTTAAAGAATTTAAACGATGTTAATGTTGGAGCGAACTGTGTGTAGCTAACTATAACTAATTATATAAACATCATAAGCATCTAAAGTGTAATCGAAGCACACGACTAGCTACTTGCTAGGTATTAAATAGAATATCATGGCCTGTGTGATTGTATGTACATGCACTGAGGCACAAGTTGCTAAATCCCTCAGGTTGTCGAAGTTACTGATCAAAATGTCTCGTGGTGCTTCCGTCGCTCCTATCAGCTCGCGTATCTTACATCGAAGAACCACTTCTAACCGTGACACTGCCCAGGTGTCATAGGGATGCGTGTTTCCCCGGGTATTGTGTTTCCCGCACACATATCCCTAGGGATGCGTGTTTCCCCGCACATATATTACTAACGCATTTATGTCTGCAAGTCATAGTGATATATGTTTCCCCGGGTATTTTGTTTCCCCGCCTCCGTTGCGCAGATTTACAAGGTAGCTACTGAGCTATGCCATGATGTGATTAGCTAACTAGCTATTTGGTTTCATCTAATAACAAGGCGTCACCAAATGTTCAAATCTCTGCGCGGCTCTTCCTGGAATCTTTAATATTTGAAATAGACACATAAAGGCTAGATTGTATACCCGAGTACGAAAAAAGTTTTAGTGTGCGCGTGCGCATATAGTCTATTACAGTGGGAGTTTTTACTTCTGATTTCCTCCAATTTTTAATGCTTTTCAGGGAGCTAGAACTAGGAACTAGCTATGGAGGTCATGTGAAGCGTGTTCCCATCCTTAAAGGGCTAGATAACCCTCCCGTAGCTTGGATTACTATCGCCGACACCCCCAACAATCTTTGCTGAGCATTACATCGCAAAACTTTGCAGCGTGGCAGTCCTAGAGGATCGAGCGCCCTCCATAGCTCATGTACTATCTTTGACTTGGCTCACCGTAGTATTAAAATTGCATCTGATGCCCCGGCTTTGCCGCAATTGGCTGACTATATAGCTACCGACGCAAGCATACTATATCGTATAACGAATGATTATCACTACTCGGCAAACCTTGAAAATGTTACCAACTTCCAGAGTGGACATGTGATTTAAAACAAACTTGTTGTTATAACAAGAAATTTGTTAAATTTGGCACAATTTTCCTGTGAAATTGTACCAAATTTAACAAATTTCCTGTTAAAATAACAAGTTAGTTTTAACAGTGTATCGGTAGCAATAAAACTTTTGATAGCTGTGGTGCTACCGGCGCATCGGTGGCAGTAATCTATAGCTATATGTCATTATTGCAATGCATGCAGTCCAGGAAACACGCATCCCTAGTGAAACGTGTGCGGAGGAAACGTGTATCACTGATGGGAAACACGCATCCCTAGTGATGTATGTGCGGAAACACGCATCCCTAGGGATATGTGTGCGGGAAACATGATACCCGAGGAAACACGCATCCCTATGACACCGGACCGAAATGCCGTCACCTCCGCAAAAGAGACAATGGAAATAATCCTTCCTCCAGCGTATCCACCGACCACCAGTTGACTCATACAAGTTCTGTGGCGGATTAAGACGTGCCTAGCATCGTGAAAGCCGTGTCGGACGCTCAGTACCCGCACCCACCACCGGGCGCCTCCGACAGAGACCCCTAGACATAGCTACTGTAAGCTCCCAGAAAATTCCTCGTAAGTCATAGTGTAAAGGTATTATAAAATTTCATAATTACATATAGCTATGTAATAGCGATGTACATGCATATGTGATTCGATATCAATTATTGCCAGCTGCTCCGCAAATTGTTGCGATTGCTGTTGGCCTCGCAAGGGGGTATCACATACATACATACTGTAGGGCGATCTGCGACCGGGGTCAAACTCAAAGTCAACGGTCAAGGTCTCCAAAAACTATCCAGTCATAGGTCAAACAAGAAATTACACGGTCAAGAAACAAAACGAAAACTTTAACCCACAATCAAATAAAACAAATTTATTAAAAGTATACGAATTTATACTAGACTATACGATATTTATAATTACATTTCGCCTCGCGCTATGCATGCGGCTACGTCTGCGAGATCTGTAAACGATGTAGTTACAGCTGCTAGTGAATGTGTCAGCTGCTAATGTAGCTTGTTGCAGCTGCCTACTCCACTTGAAGTATTGCGCATCCAAAAATAATTATTGTGCAGGCATTTGTACAGGACTATAGATATAGGACAAGACCAAGCAGAAAACTGAGAAAGTCAAAGGTCAAGAACAGATTTAAGTAGTAAGTCAAGGGTCAAGCTTAATATTTCTCTGGTCAAGAGTTTGACCGCGGTCGCAGATCGACCTACAGTATATGTGAGCGTGACACCCCCTTGCCTCGCGACGCCGGATCATTCCGTTGGTTTCTCAGTGCATCAGGAATTACTTGAGCTAATTTGGGGGCATTAACCAGCTGAGGAATTTTACAAATTTGTCAGTAAACAACCTTGCAAAAACAAAATAGCCATATATAGCCTCAAGAAATATTTCGCGACATGTAGTTATGCATACCACTTCAAGTTGCGTGCACAGATAGCAATACAACTCACCTTCTAGACCCGAATTGTATCCACATACCCACAACATATACTTACAACAAAAACATGTATTTGTTTATAATTCAAATAGCCAAACAAAAAAATTCGATATTGCTTGGAATCACCAGCTTACTATTTTATTTTAAAAATCGTATCGTCAAATGAAAATATCATTAGCATCGATCATATTGTGCAACAATAATTAGTTGGCTAGGGCAGTGGGACTATACTACATCAGTATGGCATAAGTGGCACATTGCACTCCATACATGGCAAATAATATGGCGTAGGCTTCAGTGGCTACAAGTTCCGTGGACTCATGCCGAATGCCATAAATCTGGACATAAATATATATACTTGATGGGGGCCATGACTGTGTGCGTTATGCTAGGGCATTCAGCAATTACCTATCTGGTTGGGTGGAAAGGTGTTCAAGCAGGTGAACAACTTTTCCGTGGCCTTGTTGAAGAAAAAAAGAACTTGGCAGGAGGTAATTAACCCTCTTCCAAGATTCTTTCTTCACACCCAAGCATTAAATGATCAAAAAATGGGCTGCCCCTTTGGCCATAACATTTCAAAGTTTTTTGGAGGATTACCCTTAGCAATCAAGGTCCAGTGCACTTACCAAACCCCACCACAATCAGCAGATTGTGTGTGGCAATTGATAATTTAGGAAGGTAAATGAACAACATTAAATAAAGTTAATATGCAAACTAAGGTAATGGTGGGAGCTGTGCACCGCAGACCACAACACATTATACTTACTGTGATGTGGCATTATTAAAGGCCAAAATTGCGATTTCAATGCATCACTTATCTGTTTTGAAGATATTTTAAGCCTTTAACTATGGTAGCAACCCAAACTCCTTGTGTTTTGAAGTGGGCCTGGCACACGAGCGTTGATCGCACAGGAAGCGTACGGTGAAAAAGAATGTTTATTCACGGATATTTTCGCAATTCAGTGTAATATGAGCATATTACGAATATTTAAAGGAAAGCCTTATTCTTCGCTTTATTCATGCGAGGAATTTAATATTGCGAATAGGCTAGCTCGCAAGATTAAACATTGTTTAAATTTTATTTTGGGTAGGGTATAATTTACGGACCGGACCGGACCCACGGACCCATACATTTTTGGGTATAATTTACGGACCAGTCCATTAACACGGTCTGCGCGCTTTCCACGAGGTGGGAACACATAGTATGCAGCTGTCTCGGCAGCTCCACGAGGTGCGAACACGTGGTAAGCAGCTGTCTCGGCAGCTGTATAGCAATGGTGTCTCAGGCCAAGCCTATATTCACCCAGAAAACCGAACCCATTGCTTGGGGGGATGCTTATGAGATCTTAGAGAATCCGCCATCTGTGCCAGAGTTGTGTGTCAAGGTACCACCAGTAAAGCCAAACGCGGGCGAAGTTTTTTGTTTTCTGCTACAGAAAATAGCAAAAGAAGTAAGTATAAATATGGTATGGTATAGCTATATCTATATATATCCATGCAGAGAATATATGCTTTTTACATGTGACTGCATGTCTGAACCCAAAACCAGACATTGTTCACACCTCCGATTCTGCCCACTTAATTGTTCATAAAATATTTTTGGAGTGCTATGCACATGCAGCTCAAATTTAAATGTAAGGCCAAACAAAGTTTAAAATATGTTTCTGGTCCTCCTGCCTGCCGGTGGTCATTTTTGTGACTGAGGTAGTGATAGTAACATTTTTGTTCACAGCATGCTGTTATAGTTACACTGTTTAAATAATGTTGACAAAAACATTATCAAGTTTTACACTGAATAAAGAAATTTTATGTATTATCATAAAGTAAACAAAAATATAAATGGATTTTGACACAATTTAAGTTAAAAATAAAAATAAAAACCATGGTTGCCTGATTATATTTTGAAAGTTGGCTGGACCACAAACAGACATTTAACTTTGTGTGGCCTAATGTTATTTGTAGTGATATTATTACGATCATTTGAGGTATTTTACCGATTGCATGGCTAAATCCGAGTTAATTGTGTTTCGAGTGTATGACAATCCTTTAAAAGTTGTGTATGTAGCTATATAGCTGTAGCTAATTAATATCAGTATTGTCGTATAGCTATAATGTATATGTATTAATATATGTATACATGTAATCCATAACATTTTTATTATCATCTTTTAGACGATTGGAGATGTGATCACTACAGGTGGTTTCAAAATGGTTGTAAAAATCTTCCAAAAGCAGAACCTAAAGTTAAGAAATATTACTTCAATATAATGCAACCAGATAACAGCAACAGCAATGAATTTCAGAAGATAGTTTATCAATTACTTGACAATCAAAGTCTTTCTTTAATACAGTATTTAGGAAATGATCTCAAAGCTATAGATTATTTACATGGGAATTGTAAAGCAGAAAATCCAAAACCGTACATTCGAACTTGCCCTTCAGTGATTGAAGAAATTAAAGGAAGTGACCCTTCAGAGTATGCATCAGCATTTTACAAGAAATCCTTATCTACAGCCAGCTGTCTTTCTACATCAAATCCTGCATTGCAGCTTCGAAATAGAAGACAAGTTGTTAATCACAAATCACTCGAGCGTCAAAAAATCAGGCTTTCTCATGATGAATTATATAACATTCATGAAATTGCTTATGACCTTGATGGATTTATAGCAAAGATTATAACGTATCCAGACCTTGTTATTGTATGTGGCCACCCAAAAATATTAAATGAAATGAGCAATCTTTTTGCAAATTGGTAGTATCACTCAAGGTCAACTATTTTCCTATGATACAACTTTTGAATTGGGTGACATATATGTTTCTGTACTCCTTATGCGCCATGTGCTCTTTAATGGTGCTCCTGTAATTCCAGTGGCCTTTTTACTACATGAAAGAAAGCTTGCATCAGCCCATGGTGAATTTATGAAATTTATTTCCAGTGGATTTCCTACACTGAGTCAAAGTGATCATCCTATACAATTTCCTATAGTTACAGATGAGGAAAAAGCCATTTGTTCAGCCATAGACAAGTGGCTACCCGGATTTATTCGTTTACGCTGCTGGAATCACACATTTTCAGCAGCTAGATTTTGGTTAAAGAAACACTCTGCTACTTCACAAGAAATTCCAGTTTATATGGAAAATCTTCGATCACTTTTTCACACTATTTCTATAGAAGAATATCAAAGTAATTTGAAAGAGCTGGTGGTAAGTATTATTATGCACACTTTACAATTATTTACCATATAGCTACCATAGCTAGCTAGGGATAATTTAACAAGGTAAAATTTGGAGTAGCATAGTTATATACAGATACTTTTGAATGGGGAAATGCTAACAAATCAATCAATACATGATTGCGCCATTGAAAATGGGCCTATAGTGGACACAAACTATACACATAGTTTAACTTCTACATGGAGGAGCTATTTGTTGTCTGTGAAAGCTTTCATATTAAATTACATAATTAATTACGCTTTATGGAATTTTGTGTATATTACATAATAATGCTAGCTAGCTATGTATATACATATATATATGTATATAGCTGTATACGCATTAAGTATTGTTATACTTTAATGAATAAGTAGCTAGCTATATAGCTAGTGGTTTATATTACTTAGGTAAACTGGAGTCAAGCTTTTGTGGATTACTACATGAATGAAATCCATCCTGATGTGATCACATGCATTGGTAGATGGGTCTTAGAACCTCTAGGAGTCTATAATTGCTATAGTGGAGTAACAACAAATCAATCAGAAGGATTTAACACTGTTTTAAAGCGGCTTCAGAAATGGAGAGAAGCTCCACTTGATTCCATCGTATTTTCATTATATCAGTTGCAAAATTATTACTACAATGAAATACAAAGAGGGTTGTGTCAGTGTGGTGACTACCAGTTATCCGCAGAGTTTGCCAGTTGTGCACGGGATCCAACTGAGGTTAAACTCAATGAGTCGATTTCTCCTCAATCAATAGTTGAAAGAGTTCAATCTGAAGGAGCCAATGTGATTGAACCTGCAGTTGCTACACAGTGCCTTGAAAAGAAATCCACAGCCAAATGCTTATCCAGCCAAACTTCTCGAGCAAACTTAGTACTTACAGAAGATAGGATATCCTTTGATCCAAAGCTTGGTGTTTTCATTGTTAAAAACAGCGAAGGAAAGCATCATGCTGTTACCCTTTTTCCAAAGCAGACATGTACATGTCCATCGACAGCTGAATGTTACCATATAATTTCAGCAAAAATGAGTGTAGGCATGCAGTCTAAGCACGGAGAGTCAGTTTTAAATTTATCTCAATTAAGAAGAAACACAAGATCAAGAAAAGAAAAGAAATCTGGAAGGAAAAGGTTTGTGCCAACAGATATTAATCCAGCACCAGACTCCATCGCAGCAAAGTCTTGTTTTGAGTCAACTGATGATGTCATTGATGTGAATGATCATCATGAAGGTACATAACTAAACTGCATATCTCATGTATTAAATATATGTTTTCCAGTAGATTTAACTGAGATGGTAAAGTCTGATGCTGATGATGATAATTTTTCCAATACTGATGTTAATGCTGATTGTAAGTGTAGCTACATTATAATTCCTGTGATAAATGCTGTGTGTTTATATAACATGCTAGCTGCATTCTGTAATATTTTATTGTGCTCTAGATTCCAATGGAGAGATGTTGAGACTGTGGGAAGACTTGTCTGTAAAATACAAACAAGATCACATGGAAGATAGAGACATTGAATATATAGAAGTTAATCTGTAGCTATATGCAATTGTAATAGCTACGTACGTATATAAATATAAATTCTAAACACAGAAAAATGATGGAGATATTTTGATTTTTGTAAACATGGCTGTTCTTATATGGACACAATATCGAAAATTCAATAAATTACCTGAATTGAGGAGAGAAGGAAATTATTTAGTAGTCACCAAAGAAGATAGAAGAAATTTCGATCATTTTCGACAACATCCTTTTTTTCTGCATGGTCCTGTTGTTTCAACGCCACTACTATTGAAATATATGAAAGTAAAGGGCATACCAATTACTTGTGAACAAGAGTTTGGTCATTCCTATGTTATGTCAATGCCTAAATGTGAATTTACTTTTGATGAGCTGGTTGAGTGGGCCAGAGAGGAGTTAGGAGGAAATGTAGAAGGTATTTCATAATATATGTAGATTAAGTACATAACACGAAATTGACTACTTTAGCAACACTAATTTCATGTAAAGAGGATACTCAATCTGTTATATCAAGTCAAATGGAAGATCTTGCAGTTAAAGGTAAAATGCATGAAATTTTACTATATAGCTAACTATGCCTATATACATTGCATACTCAAGTTGATGAAGGAAGTAATTCATGTATCGAAGTTGATGAAGACTGTAATGACATTACTGAAAATGAGCAAAGTATACATGCATACATACATGCACCTGTAGCAAATATAATTTGAATATTTATATTAATTTTATGTATTTTACAGGAGGTTTAGAAAAGAAGTTCATGAGCATCGATCAGGACAAAGGTACAGATAGCTGAACAATAGAAGCACACAAATAAATTTATGATGTGGGTAACCAGCTAATTTGGCACATTACATTAAATTAATGTGATATCATAACAACGTATTAACAGATAACAAACGACGAAAGCAGAGATGTGGAATTTGTAGTGGCTGTCTTACAAAGGAATGTGGAGTATGCAATGCTTGTAAAGATAAGCCTAAATTTGGTGGTCAAGGGAAGCTGAAGCAGTGTTGTTTGCATAGAAGATGTAAAGAAATAATCTCCAGTATGTAAGAAAATATAAAGTGAATTTTTGTGATGTCTTTAATTGTAGCTATACTAGAGAGTAAAGAATTTAGAGGATACATACTTTCAAGATTCTGTAAATATCCTTGAAATCCATGAAAATTAGTATCCTCAAAAATAAGTTACTCTCCTAGAATTTTCTGTGTAACTGGCAAATTATCACCATCAACTGAGCTGTCTGCCTTTCCTATGCTGTGCACACGTGCATGCAAATCTTCTGTTCATATTCATGGTGTTTATATAGCTATATATCTATTTTATTGCAGGACAAAATTCTAGGAAACGACCATTCATTAATCTGTATATGATTGCTGTATAGACACGCCCATTTTATCGATCGATCACGTCGTGCATAAAAGTATGGCTATGCATGCCAGACTAGATGTATACACAGTTACACTAAAGAAGTAGCTACTCCAGTATATTACTGAGCGATTTGCTAGTTTTTTACATGCACACGAATTAAATACAATGTAATTAAAAACCTTACGAATTTTAATGTTGCGAATTAAGCCAATCGCAAGATTAAAATCCTCGCACTTACTCCTCTTTCAATGTACACATGATCATTATACACTTTAGCCAGTCTGCGTATATTGTTTGTCAGGACTTCTTTGTAGCTTACAATTACATGCTTACTTGAATTGTAAATCATTGTAAAGTGGAATGCATTATTTCATTTCTCACTGATTAGCTATTTTTATAACCCAAACTCTTACTGCCATAGGAAGTACGTAACACAGTACATAGCTATTGTCACTCAGACTGTTTGCTCTGATGTTTTCAGATGACTTAACATGCCTGAAGATCATTACAGTGATTTAAACATGTTGGGTTTAAAGTTCAGTGATTCAGAAGCCTAATCCCCTAATTCTACTGGAAGCCAAACAGTGTAGCTAGTCTTAGACTCTAATAATTTTTAGATAATTATGGAGTCTGTTTTGATTTGGCTGTAGACATCGGCATGAAATAAGAAGTAGTACAGCGATAATAATATATGTGACCGGGCCTGCAAAAATCAATCATGTAAGCGCAAATACACCTAGTTAGATATTCATGAATATCTTTAGTTCTGAAAGGAGTATTTTAATTCTGTATGCTGTAAAAGATTCTACTGAATTCTGCATTTATGTTGTTTGTTAGTATAAATACAGCATAAATTATGATAAGACATATTGCAAAAAATCAGGCAATTTTTGTGTGACTAGCTACTTGCAGGCCTGGTCACATATTATAAGATGATGGCTGTCTTTGTTCTTAGTAATTATTGGCATCACTAAAGGATATAGCTATACCATAAAAAGAAAATACGTAGAAACACAATACATAGCTAAGGCAATTGATTTAACTTTTTGTGTGTTTTATTAGGATTTTTACAAGATTCTGCTAGATTGCAATTTGAACCATTGTTATGATCATATGTATTATTACTTTTCTGTCTCTCTTTTAAATGCAAACAGCTGCAGGTAGCTACTTGATTTGTAAATATTTATGAAGCCATCAGTAACTGTCAATGTGATTATGTAATTATACAATAAGTGCTGCATGTGATATTTTGTAATTGTTGTTCCCAGCAAACTGTTCAAATGAAATGTTAGCTCACCTATTCAGGTATGTTCAAGGCTTTAGGCCACCTTTTAAACACTTTAGTAAAACTGTATTTTTAGGGAATATAGGGATTAAAATTATGGAGCAAGTTCAAAGTGCATATACGTAGCTAGAGTTATATCTAGCTATTCATGAAATGTAATTATGCATGATAGCTGTTAGAATGGGTCGCTTTAGAATTTATTTTCATGCTCAAAATGAATCCTTGAGCTCGATCTCTACTGTAGCAATATTTATATACATTAGGACTGTGTGATAATAGAAAAGGTTACAATAAGTTAGATAATTATAAGTTGTGTTAAATTATCTCGATAAACAATATTATCTCGATAATGGTGTCAACATGAACTTGCATTAGGTAGCTAACTGGACACCTCTACAGTAGCTATATGTTATTAGCCATTATCGTTATAATACTTTCTTATTGACTTAATGATAATCATAGCATTGTTATTTTCAAGGCAAAACTGAAATGTGTGATTTGATCTGCCAGGTCCAGTGACATTCGAGATTTGAGACTTTGCAAACTCAGCTGAGTGTAGCTATCTGTCATGGCTTATGTACATTTGCAGATTGCAGAGCATGACATTGAAATACCGAAATTCCACTTTAAAAAGTAATACCGGTATTGTCATAGTAGCTACATAGCTATGATCAGTACATTTGCATTTTCATGTACGTATTTACATTACAGGTTTAAGACCCTTACCTGCCTTATGATTCATAATCTCAGTAAACTATGGAAATTCACTGTCTAGTTTTTAAGTGAGTTGTAGTGGTAGTTATGATCAATGTTCCATAATTTATTATACATTTTCCTTCAGGGTTTACTGGTAATAAAGCAGTTAGGCCAGGCAAAGTTGATTTGCAGTTTATCATCACCGCCTGCATCACTCCAAGCACTACCACCTCAAGTTTCATTGTGATAAGTTTACTCCAATAATTTTTGATTGATTTTCTAATCATCACATATTTTTGAGTGACTTTTGATAATTTTGTTCAAAAAGTGGATGTTTTGGTAAAAATTAATGACCTCCCACCTGCATGCTTTTTTAAAAAGCCTTGATGATAAACTACAAATCAACTTTGCCTGGTCTTATGTAAAATTAGTCATCTGTAATTTTTCAGTTAACTATACGCATTATTTTTTATTATTAAATACAGGAAAAAAGCACAGCCTGTGAATCCTGATCAAATACATAAATTAGTATAAATTACAATCATACATGAAAATTTTCCAGTGTTCATCCAATAAGGATTTAAATGAGGTAGCGTTTGACATGCCCCCTCACTGGTAACTTGTACTGAATTTATTAAATCTAATTTTACAATTGGATCAGTAATGCATTATTAAAATGGTTACGTCACTTATGTGTTGACCTCGTAAGTGGCTTGACCAGTCCCACATAGGAAAGTAGATGGGATATGGTACAACGGAGTCAAGGATGTCCATGGTGCACGTTGTAAATACAGTAGCTATTAGCTAATTGTAAATATATGGCTACATACTACATACCTAATGCAGACAGTTAATGTACACTAACTACATGTAGCTACTATGTATGTGCTACCAACCACAATTGGTGCAACGGATTTTCATTTCGATAACAGGAGGACTATACCATTTGTCCAAAAGTACAAATCCAGAATGTACTCCAAAGTTGTGGTTGAGGTTGACACAATAGCATGAACTGTACATCCACCTGGTGCTTTACTACCATGTGCATTGGATGCACAATTACCACTCTATATATCATTATCTTTATCATATGTACTGAACATTTGTCCATTTGATTTAGTGATAAAAGGATCAGTTGAAGTAATTCCAGTAAATCCGGATATGTTTAGTCGATAATTGTCAGTTGCTGGTCCCACTGTAAAATTGTTATAGTGAAGGTAGCTAAGAGTTAGTCCAATTTGTGAAGGTAAAATCAATACGTAGTTCCTATGTTCCTTTGATAGTTATATAATGCAGTGATCTCAGACCACACCAGAATTCTGAATGGAGATTCCCAAATACTCTTTTATAATTAACCAAGTTCTGTGAAAATTTTCATTGCCATGTAACTTTCTCCCCTTTGAATAGGCCTCAGTCAATTATGCTCAAAAATTTGCCTAAAGTGCTTTTGAAAATTTCCCAAAAAATTCCCCTATTATGCTCAGACTCCTTCCTATTATGCTCGATTATGCTAATGGTAGTTAATGTATAATAACAGCTGTTACCTATGTAGCTATGTATATAAACACAATTATAGCTCTATTAACTATGTATACAGCTTTGAGCTATGTATAGCTATAGGTTAGTTGAATTCACTATGTATACAAACTATGTACTGATTCACTGCTGTCAGTGGCTTAACTCACTACTACTACATAATCACCATCACTGACTCGCGTTAGGAACAATGACGCTGTTTGGAACAGCTGCTGCTGTGACACTGGCACGCCATCTTGCAACAATTTACTGAAAATTACGATTTATTCCAGGATATTATCCCAAAATGCTGGCATAAAAGGTGAGCCTATTATGCCTTAAATTATGCCGGCATATTTGACGGAGGCCTACCTTTGAATAACTAACCATCCTCCACCATCTGTGAAAGCATCACAATATCCTTGAATTATAGGTCCTTTAAAGCAAAAGTCAATAATGTTATAGACACCTGAATAAGTATTGTAGCTATGTGCTGAAGTGAGAAACATTTTTCACTGCAATATCACAGTAGCTCTCTATAATAGAACCATCAACCTTAGCACCATAGACTAGTCCAGGGGAATATATAGCTAGCACAGAAATTTGTCAGGGCATTGCTAATTTACTCCATTCAATTTGATGCTGTATAAATACACAGAAGCCCAAAATTGCCAATTTTTATCATAGCATCAGCTTTATTGCCTGGGCCTGCATTTATATTGACTGCCTAATGCAATAATATTATGGAGATATAAACCTACTAGAAGTTTGAGTGGTGTACCCTCAGTGTATTGTTATACACCTAATGTAACATTGCTATACGTAGTATAGGTATTAGATCCTATAGCAATATACAGGTACGTACATGCATCGCTAAAATGTACGTATGTGCTACATAACTTAACATACGTAGTTGAATACTTAGTAAAATTACACATACAAAGCTAATATTAGTGGTTCCTATAATATAGCCGGCATCATACTTTAGTTTGTCAGTGGGTATACTTTCTATACTGTTCCATATTTGCTTATCTACAACACAGATATGATTGCATACCTTCATACTATTGCATAGCTATACATACACAGCTACATGTACCGTATACCAATAGCACAAAATTTTCAATTTTTAACATTTTGGGATGGATTTCAGCTAGACCATGCATCAACAGTTTCATTTGCAAAGCAAGTATTTTAAATAATGACCATCCATCAATTTTTCTCTTGTCAAATATTTGAAGATGCATGCAGTATCTGTCAAAAGTTCTGTCTATCAAATTTTGTTCTATACCATATCAGATAAACCAGACACTTAATAACATTGGTTATTTAAGCTGATAGCTAATAGCTCCATAGCTCCATAATATAGCTAGCTATGTAGTTAACACTTACGTACATACTATAGTTAATTGAATACCATGGACTGCCTTTATATATGTATACAGTATGTAATTTAAATAATGAAATAGCTACATAGGATTTTTACACTTATTACTGAAAAATTATAAATTATATAGCTACATATGTATTTATTTAATTGGTCATTGAATTCCCTATTTTTAAATTATAATATACACATATAATTATGCAATTGAATGTACAGTATAGGCATGCGTCGGATAATTTTGGATATAAAAAGAATCAAGAATATTGGAATAATAGGGCTAATTTAAAGCATACTATGTACATCAGTGATATAAAACTTCCAATCTGGTGTAAAATACACAAGCCTTACCTTTAGACACTCTAGTATCCTCTGATAATCAATATAGCTACAAGGGTGGCCAAATAAGCAAGGCAGTACACACAAGTGTAGTGGGATGCTTGTATGAAAGAATTTAGTGAACCTTCCCATAGTTAGTCCTTATGGTCAGTGGTTTATAGAGACCTACAATAACTCTTTCTACAAGCTATGCCATGTTATCACTTTCAAATATGTACCATGCATGTGGTGGTCAGATCAACTACCGTATACGACAAAACAATCGAGGGGGAAAACTTTTGCGGTTAGCTATAGAGCAAATATGGAAATCGATGGGAAAACTTTCACGGTAGAAGCTTCTTGTAATAATAAATGCCTAGTCTAGAGTAAGCCACTGATATTCAACCACCATGAATGTTCGGCCACCCATACAGCTTTATCACTCTGTACAATTCTTTTAGTTTTGATTTCAAAAGAAGCCTTGGGACTATGGCATGCCACGGTACTTTTCATTTCACGTTACTCAAAAAGGCGTGGCTGCCACGACCCATCAAAATGATGTCGGAAAGGCATCTTTTTTGGTCAAAAATATTTATTTTCAGATTGCTCTCGCCATCTCGTAAAAGAAAATCGTGCACATTACCTAGGCCACACAACTGTTAGAGTAGATCTCAAGGATTTATCAGCCCAAAGTTTAGTATGTATTTCTTGTTTGTCTTCTCGTTATAGCCAGGTAAGTCTAACCTATACAGCCTATTAGGCCTGAGCCAATTATGCTTTTAGAATTACCTATTATGCTTTTGAGCATAATTCCCAAAACAAGCCTATTATGCTTAAAATTATACTCTGGAATTCTCAGTGATAATGTGAAATTTAATAGGCTAAATTAATATTTTATATGAAGAAGATTCATGTTGGTTTTTTTGCACTCATTATCATCAGATATACATTTACATTATGACTCCTATAATGTATTTTGTTGAATTCATTACTTTTAATCATTGTATTCATCACATACCTAATTTGATAAAAATTACTGTAGATTCACTCAAAATTTCAGTAGTCACTTTCAACATTCATGCCTTTGTGGCATGCCTTGCACAAAAAGTTTACCTATTATGCTGGCATTATGCTCGATGCTTTTACCATCCTATTATGCTCTAAATTATGCTGGCATAATTGGCTCAGGCCTACAGCCTATCAAAATTCGGACAATTCTGTTTCAAAGAAAACTCAACACCTAGCGGTTTCCGCAAAAGCTATCTAGGGTAATGACTTATTCTGCAGTGTATTTTCTTTGTACAGCAGCTTTTATTAGGAAACACTGTCCAAGGATCAAGGTTATTTTAACCATAGTAGCTTACTGAGCTGTATCATAATGATATAGCTAAATACGTACGCACTCATACTTTATTCCGAGCTTTATTCACATAATTTTGATCATGATTAGGCCTCTCTTTCTTCCTGCTGGCCGGAAGAGTTTCGACATAAAGGAACGCAGCAGTAATTCCCTCGCCAGGCCTTTTCCTTTGGCTTTGGTAGGGAAACAGTTTTCGCAACCGAGGGCCTGGCGGCAATGGTTTCGTCAGAAAACAACCCTACACAATGTAAAAAACTCCGTTAAAGTAGCCAATAATTTAGCTCTGCAAAACCCACTACTGTACCTGATTGCTGCTGTTCGCTATCGTCATCGTGTGCCGAGGAATACAACAAACTACTCCTGACTTCCATTAGCGCCTGTACTCGAAAATATTAAAGTCCCCCAATAGGGCCTCCATTTTTATTTTGTGACGTCATTGCGGATAAAGCTTATTATATGTTATCTAGGCTTGTGGTAAGTTTGATTACATTAAATATATGTGGTGTGAGTTTACTATGTTTATGGCTACAGTTACCAGTCTAGTGTATTATTAATTGCTTTTATAGAAACCTGTTACAGCTGCCGTATTGCATATGGCTTTATGTTAGTTTAGTGCTTTATATACACTGTATATAATCATATACGCTGTATTTATAGCATAGATATTTATGGTTGTAGCAACAACATTCATTGTAGCTCCACTTAGAATGCAGACCATGTAGTGTAAATAGTTTGTTTTTTCCTGTGATTCAGTAAGTATGAACTGCGACCTATGGCTTAATATGACAAAACTAATCCGCTAGGTGATAGATTCGTTATGACTGTACTTGGTTGTAGGTCATCGTTGCTAGTAATAATTTATAATTTAATATATTGTGTAGGAAGTGTTCCCATTGATAAGATACCTAAAATACCCAAGTTCAGTGCTATTAACAATAGTGATGACACATCAAGACGATTACAGAGACACAATTCACAAGACAACAGTGACACAGGGTGTAGCGCTGGTGTTGCAGCAAAATCAAAGAGTTCCAAATCAAGGCAACAACCACACAAGTCAAAAGACTTCTCATAAATTCAGTTATACTCCTATCAGGCCTAAGAACACAACCAAATCTAAAGGCCAAGTATTAACATCGGCAAACAAGAAGCTTCCATCTCCTGTCAGCGACAGCTCACAGCAACAACAAAATGAACACAGAAGAACAACTAACACTGTCAAGCCAACATCAGCAAGCTCTTCATTTAGCAGCAATGTTTCAAGCAGTGATATAATAAGTGTAGTAGACAACTCATCTACTTTGGATGCAACCACTAACAATGTCAAGAATGTACCATCACTGACCTCTTTACCCAGTAAAGTTTCAAGCAATGATAGAATAAGTACAGTAGATAGACCAGCTTATTTGGATGTAACCACTTTTACCCTTTCACTTGATCCTTCAAATTTTTCAGATACAGACACAGATGCTTCAGCATCTAGTGCAGGTGATAACAGAAGGTTAGGAAGTGGTGTTATTTGAGCTGTGGTAATTAAGATATAATATTTGTTATGCAGGTTGGCAAACTTGGGTGACCAGCCATCCCCAGTGAGCTGTCACAGTGTGGAGGTAGCAGTTGGTTGTCAGGATGTCATCCAGTCATCTGTAGCAGTTCAGTGTAGTATGGAGGATGATGTATGTATCAGCATGTACTGTGTATTCATAACAACACAAGTTTATAATTTGTTTAATAATCTTATTAATGTTAAACTGAAACTTTTAAGGATGGCTGCACTTATTTGGAAATGCTAATTGCAATGGAGTCAGTTGGTCAGTGAAGCCATTCAATGCTTACCTCTTTGGAATGTTGCTTAGCCTGTGGCCCTGTGGTTTAATATCTATTGTGTGTGTGCACTCCTAAGGTGGTCACCTCAGTGGTCTACACCAGTAATCTAATAATAGTAGCCTGCAGCTGTTGTTTGTCAGGTGATGTTAGCTGCACAAGTCGATACATTTTTGTTTGTGTAGGAGCTGGAGAAAACGGTAGTGTTATGCCATGAGCAGCTGGATAAACTCAAGAAGACATCTGCTGGTATAACAGAGAGGGAGAGCCGTAATAACGAGCTGCTTCTAGAGAATACCAAATTGAAGAAATTACTCCATAAGGTACAGATTGAAATGAGACAGTTGAAAAAGGTACAATCAACTACTTTGTGTTGTTATGTTAGGTAACACTTTGTATATTGTTGATCAGGTCATTAGCACTGTAAAACATGATGCTGCAAAACAAGATGCTGCTACACAGGTTGATCCTGACATAGACAGGATTACAGTTCAGGTATAAGCATTATATCAGAAGTAATTTCAGTTGCCATTACTGCAGGATGAGGTGCAGCAGCCAGTAGTACAAACTGACAGACAGACAGATTCTCCTAAATCTTCAAGAAGCTTGCACAAGCGATCATCCTCCACCATTGGTGAGGATCCAACTTATGAGCCATCCAAGAAGAAGAGGAAAAGGAAGAAAATAAAACTATCTTCACCAACTGAAGCTAAAGAGAAAACAGAAGCAGCAGCTAGTCCAGAGAATTCACATGTTGATGCAATTACTGCATCTCCTCCGGAGAGTGAAGAGCCTGTTGACATAGAGGTTATTGAGAATGAATACCATGTTACAAAATTAGTGGAGGATGCAGGTGAAACAGCAAATAAAGAAAATGACAGTACACTTCTAGCTGTTGATGGTGATAATGCCTCTGGTTCACTGGATGTATCTGCTTTGATGGAGGGTGCAGTTTTGGATAGTAACAATTCTAATAATGCAGTCACTGACAGTACTGCTGCTACTTCACCAGTTGCAAATGATTGCACTAAAGCCTCACCCACTAATGGTATTAGCGTAGCTACACCCACCTGTTCAGCCAATCAGAATACAGTAACAAGTAACAATGCAGTAGCTGAAAGTCTACCACCTTTTAGTGCAATTCCATCTGATTGTGCAACTACTGTTATACAGCTCTAATACATACACACAGTAATATGTTACCGTATAGCAGGTTAATTTCGAGGATTAAAATTTTCGAGGTTGAGCAGTTTTGTAATAATTCGCGGATTTAATTTCGTGGAAACCATACTGCATATACATTATAATATTTATATTAAAATATTCGAGGTTTAATTTTCGAGGTGTGTCAAAAATCCACGAAAACAGCGAAATATAATTCCCTCGAAAATTTCCGGCTATACGGTAGTGCTATCTTATGGGGTATAGAGATTGACAACATTACTTTCTCTAATTAAACATACATTGTATATTGAATCACAAGTCTTTACCATTCGCCTACGGACAATGGAAACAACACATATACACAATTAAGGATTCTAATTAGTAAATTATTAGATGGTTAACTACGTAAGTATCTATTATGCAGTTTAAGTAACAAAGAAGTCACTGATTACAATGGCTATGTACGTATCTTCTGACTTGTAAGTAAGCATCAATACCATAGTCACCAGTTGCATCTGGAGAATCTATCAAGTAACCACCTACCAAAGTATTCAACTCAGCATATTGCTGTGAACTCAAAGGATTATTGGTATCAATATTTGGCAAATCAAGCAACTCAGAATGTAAGAAATACTCGGAAGGTTTGGATAATCAATTGGCGTTTCCAAATAAAATGCCACATGTATACAATTGTATTGGCGTCTTGTTGTTTTCAGACGTTAAGGCATGATTATTCCATCCAGTCATGAAAATTCGTTTATCTTTTGCAATGAAGACAGAATAGATCCAATTCTGAAGCTGGATCAAGAATTCCATTATCTTCCAAATGATAAAATATTTGATAAAACACTGAAAGTACACATCTGTATGTGTCTCTCCACAAACGTTCTACTCTTTGGTTATGGACAGATGAGCCAGTTATCATAGGATTCCCATGAATCAGCATATATTCAGCAACCTAAATATGCACAGTATATTTAACATAAAAAGAAGCAATTGCAAGTTAATTGTTCACAAAAGGCAATACAATAGTGACAATTATAGTGATCAAAAACTTCAGCTAAATAGCTAGCTATGTAAGCTAAATCTATAGTTAGATGGACTAGGTAGCTATGTAGCTAAATACATGCTCTTATATAGCTATCTACCTTGATATTATCACCCCCCTTATCATTTCTGACACGATCTGGAAGGCCATAATCTCTGACTGCACCCTCAAACAAATGAAACACTGTTTCACTCCTGTTGTTATTCGAACAACACAAATACACAATAAATCGAGAGAAACTGTCTATCCCACTATGCACTACCAGCCTCCACCTACACAGAACAATTATTATAGTGACTTTTAAAAACCTTGTTCTATGTAGCTACCTTATTAATTTGTGGTTCCCATCTATATGCCATAGGGCATTTGGGTAAATAACTGAGTACACCCTTCTTCTAATGGGAGATGCCCATCGTAAAGCTGAATTTATTGGATCTACTTCAGATAAACATTCACGTAATCTAATGGTGGACACATGGATATGTATTTTCATATCAGAGTCAATTAAGGAGGTGTTTACCATGGTAGAATTTTCTGAAAGAGGAACCATTCATCGTCCTTTAGAAGAACAGACCTATGTGTTTTTTAAAGAATTTTTAGAGGAATGTGAAGGTATATAGCTACCTATCATTTGTACATGCATGTCATTTTATAGGCATTCCAATGCATGCACGTGACTTAAAGGGAACCACAGGGCAACAAATCTCATGTTCCTTTTTGCACCAGGGCAACATCATGATGCATGTACTTGGGGCAATATCATGATGTTGCCTGGGAAGGTGGTATGCCTTTTGTTTGATCTTGTACAACTGTTGTTTGATCTAAGCTAAAGGTTCCCACTCTTATTTGTAGGTAATAATTTCTGCATTTGTTTTATACAGAGACTTGTTGTAGGTTTGAATAAACATCAGTTTTATGATGCAACAATACGACATTGCAATCTTGAGCTGATGTTTGGCCATGCATGATTTAGTGTTGCATAACAGTGATTTGCCTGATATGTATACCCTCGTCCTTTGAAATTTGGGTGTACACTCATGTCCATGTTATAATTAATAAATGTACGTATACCACTAACAAATATTTAATCCACTTCATAACTTGAATTGTTTATAATTATATTACTACACAGATAAGAAAGAAGAGGCTGGCTGTAGCTATACTCTGGAAGACATTCTGGTGTTTTTTTCTGGTGCTGAAAGGGTACCGCCTTATGGGTTTGGTGATACATCTCCTTCACTTGTGTTCTTTTTCTGCCTGGTAGTTTCTTTGCTTTTGTTGTTTGAGTTTCTTCTATCTCATGCAATGGCAAAAGGGAATGATCATCAATTGTATCTTTCCCTGGAGAAAGGGAATCGTCACTAGTTACTTCTTTCCCTGAAGAAAGGGAATCGTCGTTAGTTACTTCTTTCCCTGGAGAAAGGGAATCGTCATTAGCCACTTCTTTCCCTGTAGAAAGGGAATCGTCATTAGCCACTTTTTTCCCTGTAGAAAGGGAATCATCATTAGCCACTTCTTTCCCTGAAAAAAGGGAATCGTCTACTTCTTTCCCTGGAGAAAGGGAATCGTCATTAGCCACTTCTTTCCCTGTAGAAAGGGAATCATCATTAGTCACTTTTTTCCCTGTAGAAAGGGAATCATCATTAGCCACTTCTTTCCCTGAAGAAAGGGAATCGTCTACTTCTTTCCCTGGAGAAAGGGAATTGTCTACTTCTTTCCCTGGAGAAAGGAAATCGTCATTAGTCACTTCTTTCCCTGGAGAAAGGGAATCGTCTACTTCTTTCCCTGGAGAAAGGGAATCATCATTGGTTACTTCTTTTCCCGGAGAAACGGAATCGTCATTAGTTGCATCTTTCCCTTGCAACAGTGGCTGATCATTAGTTACTTTGTCCCCTTGTATCACCAAAAGAGGCTCGTCATCAACGGTTTTTTCCTTTTGTGTCACTGACAGGGAGCTGTGAGCAGGTTTAGAACTTTTTTGCTGTAAATCTGGTTTGAATTCTGTAAAATACACATATTTCATTGTAAAACTGATTTAAACTACAAAAATAGCGATTTCAGTACATACAGCATAACAATTATAGCTACGAGTGGAACTGAACATTACATATATATTATTTTTAAAAGTATGTAGCTAGTGTGTGTAAAACCTGTAGAATTGCAGGATGGGTGGAATATAAACATGCAAAATGTACGTAGCTTATTTCGTGCATTTGTGATAGACTATGAAATCGAGTGTGAATATTTGTACATATATGTAGGTCTCAGTTTATGCATATTGATATATGTATAGTGTCCAACTCTTAGTATACATACTCTCTCAAAGCTGCACTTGTCATAAATGTGTAGCTATAGTGAAAATAGATGTTTTAATATCTTTGTATGCTTGCCTTATGAACACATAGTACTGAAATCTGATTGCCCTACGTATACATACATAGGTAAAATTAATTGTATATGAAATGATTATAGCCATTGGGTTTAGTGTACAGTATGCAATATGGCATTGCATCATGCCATAGCTATTTGCTTTAGTATGTACAGTGTATATTCAGAACTAACGTGTGTGTACAAATAATGGATCGTGGATGTGATAAAGTGCCTATAGCATATCTGGAAACTTATTTCTATATATGTTTACCTACAAAGACCACTATGAGTTGTGCTTCCTTCTATAGCATTCAGCTGATACCTCATAAGCATTTAATAACTCATGGATGGAAAGGACTTTAAATTTGTGTCACCTGCAATAGTACTCTGCTAGTCAACCCACTTGAAAGCTCTTCACATTATTTTAATGACATTTCACTCGGCCTTACAATGTTCAGTTTAAAACATACTTCCTCCTTAAAGTTCAGGCTCTGACATGTTGCTTTTCAAACCTTCAGTGGAGCCAAGCAACATAGCTATGTCTGCTCTTCATACTTTTGCTATCATTATTATTTATGATAACTTTATCTAACAAGCTAAACAGTATTTATTCAGCAAAAACACACTCGGGGTATCAGCTCAACACAAATGTACTACAGGAAAACAATATTATGCATGCTGCATAGTTAGTCATATCAAATTTTGTGAAGTAGCCAAAATATCCTACAGTAGTAATTCAAAAAATTGCTAGATACGAGTGACTTTTCCATAAAAGTATTCTGTCCCAGTGAAGGAGTTAGACAGACATCACCATGTGTTATTTAAAATGATGAATGTGCGTAGGAGGAAATGATGAATCTATGCAAGTATGGAGAAGCAAACCAGATGCAGTGCTTAATGTTTGTAATTTTTATAATTACACCACTTTGGTTGCTTCTTGTTGCATGAATTCTATAGAATACACTGCTAGAGATGAGCCAGACGATGGTTTAAAGGCTACGATTCACACTGGTAGTACTCCAGAAAAGTTTAGTTATTATCCTTGTCCTCAACTTTGCTATAATTCCAGGATGCTATTACAAAACCTTGTCTTCACAAAAATACAAGAACACACTGTAAGTTTTCTAGCAGACATATTTACGAGGTTAGGCTTGATCTGCAATTTTCTGGAGCTTATAGCTACATTTAACCTGCTATGCAGCATGCTTGTAAGTCTAGTAGTTTGGCAATTATACCTATGTAATAGAGGTGCAACAATACATGATTTGGGTGTATTGATATATTGCCGCTTTTGTATCTAGGGATCCACCTATTTTGCCTTTAATTTCACCTATTTTTCTTTCCAGCAATTCTTTTAAATTTCACCTATTATGCTCAAAATTTTGCTCACTCAAAAACACTGATTCAGAACTTTATTATCTTACTTATAAAGCATATAACTAACCTTAACTATGTAAGAAAGAACCATCTGCACATCGTCAAGGATACATGAAGTTTTGATTGTGGGTTTAATATATTCTAATTAACCCCATTACTAAAGTGAACTACTGTTATTTCAGCCCAAGAAGCTAAGATATTTGCTTGCTTTATTGTTTTAGTGCATTAGCATTATGATTTTGTTGCATAAAGTTCATTTTGCTCCTGCTATGCTGGCATTTTGCTTTTTGCTTTTGCCTTCCTATTATGCCCCAAATTTTACCGGCAAAATCGATGCATCCCTATTTGTATCACAATGCAGCGATATATTGTACGCACGATACGGTAAAGTGTGATTTAGCTGATTTTTACA
Source organism: Nitrosopumilaceae archaeon (assembly GCA_965207375.1). Taxonomy (GTDB): domain Archaea; phylum Thermoproteota; class Nitrososphaeria; order Nitrososphaerales; family Nitrosopumilaceae; genus JAWVZS01. The sequence continues at coordinate 526,014 of CBDBMG010000002.1, forward strand.
GATGAACAAAACTTTTTCCCTAAATTACAACTTTCTATAAGCTCCAAATACGTAGTTGCAGAGTTGTAAAACTGGCACCCACAATGTACTATACGTATAGGTATACAGTCTGAATGTCGATACACTGCAATACATCGATATATCACGATATTCGATATATCGATACAACTTAAATTTGTATCGATACAGTATCACCGCCTAATGTATTACGATATGGTGATATATCAATGTATTGTTGCATCTCTACTGTAATACTTAACATGACTGGCCTATTTAGTATCAACCGCATTTTAATAATTTTGTAAGACTTACTATTTATCATATTATCTTCAATTCTTGTATTGAAAACATCAAGATAGAGTAATAGTGCTTTTGCCTTTCCATTTCGAAATTGGAAGGCACAGTTATTCTCTCCAACATTCCTTTCATTTGTTTTGTTGATCTGTCTGATTTTTGATGTCAACTTCTCTTTTTCAAAGGGCATATTAAAAGGGATATCTTCAAATCGAATTGCTATCGCTAGCCTGTCTTCCCTTTTTCTTTTTATTACCAATTTGATGAAATGGCTGCACTAAAATGGAAAAATTCAATGTACAATATTTAAATATGAGCGCATTGTCAGTAATTTATTATGTAACTCATTAAATTTTGTTACTACGTATGGAGTTTTCAACAGACCAAATATTTAAATATTTAAACACATACATAAGTACACCCCCTGTACTGTATAGCACTAAACTTTGACAATGCCAAATTTTGGCAAATTTACCTCCATAGAAGTTTTGGAGGGTAAAACTTTGATGATACAAGCATCGCATGAGTCATGACTGTTACTATTAAAAATTGAAATTTGACAATGGGATAGTAATTTGCCAAAGGTTGGCATCACCAAAGTTACAGTGTATTCGCAGCTGTTCAGTACTTTCAATGTTTTGGCCAAAGTGATGATGTTCAACTCAAAAGCGCTTTTGCTATTCCTGGCAACCAATGAGACCAGCAATGTAATTTTGTGGTTGTTATGTACACTGTAAATACCTACAAGGCCTGTTGCAAAATCATTCACATTTTCAGAAAGTTGTCATATCCTTGCATGAAGAAACTGCCTTAGAGGAAAGCTTATACCTGTGTGGACTGTATTACAATGTGTGGCTGGGTATATAGCAGCAGCTTTCATTCCTTACACGCACGTAGGCTGCATGCTTACATGGGTACAGACTAGTGCAGACAGACACGTTTTGATAGATGGATAGATAGATACCATTAGATAGATAAATAGATAGGTAAACACATACTTTTCTGGAAACAATTTCGTATACGCCTGGTTTAACAACCTCAAATAATTAAAAGTGATTTGCATTTCTGCATATACGTACCTGGTCTAAATCCAAATCTGCACAGCATTCAAGCAGAGCAGTACCAAACTGATCAAAAATGTTTTTCTCTACAGAAACTATTGGCTCTTTCATGATGACATTTTCTTCTTCTGCAATAAGACTCGTCAAAACTGTATCAAGCATATGTTGTACAACCAATTTCTTCAGTTTTCCTGAATGCGGTTCATCCAATCCATGTTCAAGCATCTATAAAATGAATTTGTGATGTATGTAATACATTATTAAGTACGGTAGTACTTAATAGTAGGGATTGACACGAAAAAATATGGCATCCCACTTTTATGTGCCTCCATAACACGCCTCACAATATATTTTACTTGAAAAAGCCGACTTAAATCCATTGGTAACACTATAATAACACTGTACCTTTGTAAAACGTTGTGAAAATCCTAACAATGTGATCTGTAGAGGTTTTCAAAAATTTTCAGATCCTCCCTTATTTTGTCTGACTGCCTGCCGTGCCATAAGATCCACTAGCGCTAGGAGTATGGCTCTAGATTTTTCACACAATAAAGACTATCGTGTCCAATTTACTAAACTGTTGTTCCGATGAAGATTTATCCACTGCGCCATGGAGTTTCTTTTCATCCTTCACTATCTTTCTTTTCTTTCTGTATTCATTAAAGGATGTGAGAAAATCACGAAACAAGGTGTTTATCGACATGTTGTACATACAACTTTACGTCACAAAACAGCCACTTGCACACAATTTTTGATGTTTTTCGAATATAATACAGCTGTTTACCATGTTAACACTCTTGTTAACAAGCGCCTGTATTAGGTAGGCACCTGTAACAATTTAGTCACCTGGAAAACAAGACAAACTACGTATAAATTAAGTATGCTATAAAAGCACACAAACTAAAATTTAAAAATTCAAAAAATGAGTTGTGATCAATCTTTCACTACTGCAAAAAGTAAGGAAACAAGGAATAAGATTTGGCACAAGAGAACACTAAAGTTTAATCCCTACTTTGGCTCACAATTTCAGTAGGTCAGTAGGTATGATCAAGTCAAAAGTAGGGGTAAAATTTTAGTGTTCTCTTGTGCCAAAATCTTATTCCTTGTTTCCTTACTTTTTGTAGCTGTGAAAGATTGATCCCTACTTACTTTTTAAACTTTTAATTATTCTAGTTAATATACAAAGGAGTGAATCTATGAACAACCTTAATTGTGATTTTTCATTATCTACACTCATATCCACATGAAGCCATACTTTAAAGAAACTTTCAGAGATTAGAGATCTAGATAACTAATGAAACAAATTCTTGTCATCACTATATAGGTTGTACAAAGTAGATATACTCAGTCATAGACCGCTTGTTAATAGTTTCCCTAGCAAAATAAGTAGATTAGAAAAACTGCTTGTTTGGTAGCTATACAATATTAAAGTGATTTTGTTAATTATTATTTCAACTGCATCAAAACCATTTCAAAGAAAGTAGTGCTGCATTATTCTATTACCCATTGGGAGCGGAAAACATTAATTAACATTTTTTGCATACAAGTTAAGTTATTTCACAGACATATTTGTGTGATATCCTTGCTGTTAACATTTGTCCCCAGCTTTGCCTACAGGAATATGGTATTCATGCTTGGGATATAACTATAGCTTTCTACATCAAACCGAATACGAAATATAATCAAAGCTGGAGGGAGTGCCACAACAGTAAAATGAGGATAGTTACACAATATAGAGGCTTCTTATAATGACAAAGTATCTTGTGATATCTGTATAAATTCCCCAAGTATGTGCAAGCTTATATAGACACATGTTTTATGCTTAGTTACAAGACTTATTACCTTGTATGTAAAGTATAGTAGAATGGAACATCCTGTTACAACCTGAGGATTCGATATTCCTACAACATCGAACAGCATGGGATTAATCAATTCTAATATCTCCGCACGGCCACCATCAATGAGGTCTTTCTCAATTCGAACTACAGCTCCTGCCATACTTGAAGCAGCTTCCAAACGATCTGGTAATTGCTGAAAAGCTGCAGCTTGATCTACGTTACTTGGACCAAATTTTGGGTTCTTAAAAGGAATCAGCAGTGCTCGTGATGAAATTCTGCATGTGTACATGTATATAAAGTAATAGTACGTATGTACGTACATGAGTTGTATGCACATATGCAATAATCTATGTACATACCTTTCATTTTTTCCAAAAGTGAAATTACTGCTGTATATTGGGCATATTAAAGGAAGTAGACTTCCACACATTACAATTGCGGATATTGTTCCATTGTAAAAAGAAACAACTACTTCATTTAAATCAACAGGAAAGCTAGGGTCATCAATTCCAAACGGCAAGCTAGAAATTGCTGCACGCTGTAAACAAAATGCCTTGCTGCACTTCATGTAATGATTTTTTGTGTTATCAGCACCAAATAAACATAATTGACATGGATTTACCTGTTGAAACAGGTCCAGTTGCCATAACCTGGGGACAAAATTGGAACAATTTCAAGATTTCCTGATAATGAATGCTCATACCTCCAGCACCCATCATCAGGATGCAACTCAAATAATTGTGGGCTAAACAAGTTTCTAATGTGTCCAGTAATTCTGGAAAGATTTGATTGGAAGTTGATACTTTGATATCAAATGTTATTTCTTCAAAAGATAATTCTTTTGAATTGCCTCCAAGCGATATAGAATTCTTCAGCCAGACATAATTGTGAGAGCTTGTATCCAGACCATCTTTGTTAAAAGCAATATCTTTTGAAAACACCCAAATATTTCCACATTTTTGCTTTCCCAAAAACAGGACTCCTATTTTTGGTTCACGATTAGGGTGGCTCTTATGAAATTTACATTTTTTCCAGCTTATGTATTGTGCAAGTTCTTTATCACTGAAAGAACATACTAGGCCACCACTTCCAAAGGTAGAATTGATCTGGGTTATGAAATCTACCTTTTTATGTACTGCTGATGTTGTAAAGTAACAAATTCTACAAATAGGGATGATGCATACCAAACCTAACTTCATATATATAACTTTACCTTTTCTGTTGGTCAAATTGACGATTGACTGAGCATACAAATCCAGTCTTAGATCCAGCTTTTACAAAGTCTAATAATTCCAATCCAAAATCAGACTTTGGGAAGTATGAACCTCCCTTGGATATCCCAAAGGAAAACTCCATGTCACAATACTGGTATGGGTTATCAGAATCATCAGAATTCTCTGTAAAACTTGAGTCTCCAGACATTGTAAAGCAGCAGAAGCACCAAGATACTTAACTTAGCTCACACTGCTACACTTTATATAAGAACCCACTCTTTTGATAAGAATGTGTTAATAATTAAAATAATTTTATGTAGATTAGTGGTGGTAGACTATAAATTGTAGTCTATGATGCAATCAGCAACACTTAAAAGCCTTCTTCAAAGATATTCTATTGCTGTTATGAAATCTACAGGTCATAGCTAACAACTTATAGATTACTTATCCTATCATCACATTAATGTACCTGATATGCACAAAGTAGGCTTTTCTGTGGATCTTGTGTAATCACCAGTGAACAAATCCTTATATGATAGCTACCACCATGTGCTTTAAAGGTCACTTTTATGAGGAAGGTCCATATGTATCTGTTGAGTAGCTCAGGAAGAATGCTGGTAGTATTGGTTATTATATTGCTGCTTGGTTGTCAAGGGACACTTGGCACTAAGATACCAAAATCATGGTCCACAAGAATTTCTGAAGTACTGAAGAAATATGATCTTACATGTAAGCAGTATTATATAATTCAGCAAAATTACATAATATGGAATAGGCAATGAGATCCATCATCATGGGGAAATTTCACTGGTATCAAGAAGGACAGAATTGGAAGGTCCTCCACAACCGGAAGACATCCTATACCCATCTATTATAATTTGGAGTCCTTTTGAGGAGCACAATTTGGAAAGTATAGTTAAATGCCCTCTCTGTCAAAGTAGCTTGATTACTCATGACAAATATTGGGCAGATGGTACTCATTCTTTTCAACCTAGAACATTACATTCATTTGATCACTTAGTTTTGTTGGTGAGCTGAGTTTATCAATGTATCAGTAAGCAAATATTGCTAGCACACGACGAACGGTTTCTTCAGACTCTAGCAAAGTCAATAAATGTTCCATTTGTTTTACTCCACAAGACAGTATATACTAAAGAATTTATCAATAAGGTTGTAGTACTTTGTAATAATGGATTAAATTTTTTCAAGGTTGAATCCATGAGCATAGAAGAACATTGGAATTATCATAGTATTTTAGAGCAAAAGTATTGGCAAGAGTTAAAGGAATACAAATCTCATTATCCCATGGAAGAACTCCAAACTATATCTTTTCCTACATTTACAATAGATGGAGGACCATTGTGTAGCATTCCAAGCAATGATGCCATTGCTCAATGTTTCTTGAAAGACTTTATGGAGAAGGAAAGGTATTACATATCAGAAATGGTACACTTAACAAGCGATATATGGATCAACTGTGATCATACTTTTAAAGTACGTAGCATCGAATATCGGATATTTGAGAGAATATAAAAAGTGGATTCGACAGTATAGCGAAGTATTCTTTGTCTTGAATAATGAAGGAAAAGTTATAAGTTGGCAGTTTACTAATGGAACATCTTTTGCTGAAATACAAATGTTGCTGACAAATTTAAAATATCGCTTTGAAACCCTAGGTGCTAAAGTACAAAAAGTAACTGTTGATAATTGTTGTCAGTGGAGAAATAAAATACAAGTTATATTTGGAAATAGCACGAGTGAGTGTATGTTTAGATGTATTTCATGCTGTGCAAAGAATTTCAAGAGCACTGCCAAAGAAACATCAATTATTTCATAAATGCATTGATGACTTAAAATTTGTTTTTAGAACTAGTGGAGACTTGGGTATAAAGAGATGCAAGTCAACACCCTCACCAGACAAAATGCTCAGTAATATGGACCAATTTGTTGAAAAATGGAAAGACATCACTCATTCAGAAGTACCCTTGTTGAATGGTGGAGCACTAAATGAAATTGAAAAACTTAAAGTTCATATCACTCATTCAGGAAAGGATGTCTATCTAACATTGAAGTGGGATGTGGAACTAACTGAAATGAAGCTTTACACAGGCACATCAATTCCTTTTTCTACCAGAGCAGAATCAGTATGCTTCTAGCTTATGCACTTATGACAGTGCTTATATATTCTCACAATTCTGCTCAACAAATTAAACCGAAAAGAGTTATAAAACCAATCAACACTATCATTGCTGAAGAGGCAAAACGTTCATATTTATCTTCATTGTCAGAGAGGGTAACGACCATCATAGAACATTTTGGAATAATGCCCAAAGATTTATCAGATTTAAAAGATGATAGAGTATTCTATGACAAGCCTTCAGAAGAATGTGAAGGAGGCATTTTTGACCTAGATACAGCAACTATGCTGCTTTCAAATGCTGTACAGCAAAGTATGGTAGTTAACCAGATGAAATATTGCAAGCAGCTCCAAATATATTTAGTGATGCAAAAGGAGATTGAAAAATTAATTACTTCACCGAAGGATACACATGCTCCAAATGATCAGTTCCTAAATAATCTACTTGAATCCAACAATCTACAACTGATTCCAGTTCCAGGAGATGGTAACTGTTGTTTTACTGCTGTAGGTAAGGGATTACAATGCATACTTGAAGAAAATGGTGCATACAAATCAAGTCTTCTGGAACATGTGAACTCAATTGGTTTACAAATTGGTGATCTGCAACACACATCTTTGCAACTTCGAAAACTGACCATTGAGGAGTGGACTAGTTCTAACAAGAGTTTTTATGAAAAATTTCTTATCAGTCACCAAAATATTGATGATGCCACAGAAAAATTTTCTGAATCTGGATATTTTCAAAATGATCTTGGCGACTTAATGATATTAGCACTATGCAATGTGCTACATCTACCTATTATTATTTTTTCAAATATACCCAACCAGCCAGTTATTCCCATATTGCCCAGAGAGACACGCTTTGACTCGTTGCTTTTTGTAGCATACAATCACATAGGTGCAGGCCACTATGATGCTGCAGTTACAAAGAAAAGGACGTTATCACAACCCAGGAACGATAGCTACTGCAAATGTGGTGTTAATGGAGATAAGCCCAGTTGTTGTAACAATGAAGGCTACCATACTGTGTTTTAAGAAAGGCATTGGATGTTCACAGTTGTGTAAGTGCAAAAACTGCTCAAACACATTTGGCAGAAGATCTTTATTGGGTAAAAGGAACTGAGTTATGCACACACAGCAGTATACTCTCCCAAGTAGCAAATTATTTGCTGAAGAGCAATCTGAGAAAATAAAGTATGGTCCATGGACACTTTTGGAAAACATAATTCTGGCTCATGTTCTTCAGAATTTCAGTGAGAATTTAGAAGATATGACAACAGAACACATACTACAAGGTTTCAATGAAATTATTACTTTTAACAAAATGTCACATTGCACTATACAAATACCTGACTATATAATGATTGCAAGTCATAAAACTCCCTTGCAAATAAATGGTAAACTCCAATCACTATCATTACAAAATGAACAACACAAGAATGACAAGTAGCTAACAGCTGGAATTAATAATGTATTTACTTTAAGTTTTGAATATGCACTCTAGATCTATGTTTCTGTATATGTATGTATGTGTATGTATGTAACTACAGGCATCACAATAATTATGCAATGTAACTCTTTTTTGGCTGTAAATGCACATGCAAATGCTTACAACTACAGAATACAGGGTAAAAACAAGCCAGCTATATACGTACCTAATCAGCATCAATTACACAACATAATTTCGTATTTTAGAAATTGGGCTGGGCAGAGCAAATTATTACTAATCGTACTTCAAATGATTTACTAATACCCGGTTAAGTTTTGCTTCTGTGGTGTGGTTGTGTAACTCAGGATGTTTATCAGATAAGGTGCCTAGGTCTTTATAGGATGTAACAGTATTTATTAACACATGGTTTAAATGGTACGAGTCATATAATGATGACGAGGACCAAGGCGCATAAGTTTATACTTACTGATGTTGAAGTGCAATGCCAATGGATGGAGTTCAAGTCTTTTAGAAGGCTACAGTAGATCATCATCACTGTTTCTAATTACTTTAAATTTTAGTTTCATCTGTAAATGCATAGCTACCTACGTACATGAGACTTGATATGACTTAAGTAGCTAGATCATTCACATGTATGATGAAAAGAGAACCCAAAACATTGATCCCTGAGGGACACTACAAATAACTTTTCTATTTAAAAGAAAATTGCTTATCTAACTGGCTAACAAGTTTACCATGGATGCCAAATTTGGCTATAGGCTGCATACTAAACGCTGATTAGCTACGTACGTATATGTGTACATCGGTAGTAATATACGTAACTAACACACTCCAGACCAATAAAAGACATATAGCTAGCTATATTACATAGTGTCATACATACATACGTACATGCTCCTCTATGCTTGGTTTGCTAGCTATAGACAGTCTAATGATGCAACTTTGAAAGGCAGGATAGAAGGACAAAGTACATACGTACATAGCTGTATATTTCTCCTGTGCATTCAAATTACTGTTTTAGTTTGCTCTCAGCAATAACTTGCATAGACAAAAGGGTTAGCCGACAAAAGGATTGGCAGAACTTATACAAGTAAAGAAGTTGACATTGTGCTGCGTACATCTAAAAAGCCAGGCAGTCTAGTTTGTAATTACCAATTATTTTTTCTATTAATTAACAATCAAATCTTTGAATTAGTGGTTACTATGGAGTTTTTTCAACAATGAGCAATGTAACAAATACTCAGAATCCTCTCAACTGTTTGTTTCTTACAAATTATTTCAGCTAACACTCCAGCATTTTAAAAGCAGCCATACCCTTTGTTAAAGTTGAAGCACTTTGCTGTTCTTGCTAACATATGAAGCCCGGTTTCACTGGAAAATTAGAACCATTAGAACCAGGAAAACCATGAGAACCAGTGGAACCATTAGAACCATTAGAACCAGGAGAACCAGGAGAACTATTAGAACCAATGGAACCATTAGAATCAGTTGAACCACTAGAACCAGTGGAACCATTAGAACCATTAGAACCATTAGAACCAGTGGAACCATTAGAACCATTAGAACCAATGGAACCATTAGAACCAGTGGAACCACCAGAACCAGTTGAACCATTAGAACCAATGGAACCATTAGAACCAATGGAACCACCAGAACCAGTTGAACCATTAGAACCAATGGAACCATTAGAACCAGTGGAACCAGGAGAACCATTAGAACCAGTGGAACCACCAGAACCAGTGGAAACATTAGAACCAGTGGAACCATTAGAACCATTAGAACCAATGGAACCATTAGAACCAGTGGAACCAACAGAACCAGGAGAACCATTAGAACCAATGGAACCATTAGAACCAATGGAACCACCAGAACCAGTTGAACCATTAGAACCAATGGAACCATTAGAACCAATGGAACCAGGAGAACCAGTAGAACCAGTGGAACCACCAGAACCAGTGGAACCATTAGAACCAGTGTAACCATTAGAACCATTAGAACCAATGGAACCAATGGAACCATTAGAACCAATGGAACCATTAGAACCAGTTGAACCATTAGAACCAGTTGAATCATTAGAACCAATGGAACCATTAGAACCAGTGGAACCACCAGAACCAGTTGAACCATTAGAACCAATGGAACCAGGAGAACCATTAGAACCAGTGGAACCACCAGAACCAGTGGAACCATTAGAACCAGTGTAACCATTAGAACCATTAGAACCAATGGAACCATTAGAACCAGTGGAACCAACAGAACCAGGAGAACCATTAGAACCAATGGAACCATTAGAACCAATGGAACCATTAGAACCAATGGAACCATTAGAACCAGTAGAACCACCAGAACCAGTGGAACCATTAGAACCAGTTGAACCATTACAACCAATGGAACCATTAGAACCAGTGGAACCAACAGAACCAGGAGAACCATTAGAACCAATGGGAACCAGTGGAACCACCAGAACCAGGAGAACCATTAGAACCAATCACTACCAGCAACTTGAGTAATGAAATATCTATTATAATGCCATGAAACGTCAAATGATGCCATGATTCATACCATGAAGCTTTTATTTCATTAGTAGTTCATGGATACAATGATATATAGGTTCTTCAGCTATAAAAATCACATGAATTTAAATTTCATGGTTTTGGGAGATACCATGAATTTTTTTTCAATGCATTCTACAAATTTCATAGGAGTTTCATGGGTCTGCTGACTATAATCATGATTCTTAAGCTTATCAATTATATATCCAGCTATTTACATTTTGGTGGTGAGAAAGTTGCTAACTGGTGGTAATCATTTTTGATGTGGTTAGGATGATTATTAATTATCATGCATAGCTACTTGCCCTTTCACTGCAAGGTCTCCATTTTAGTATGCAACTGTGTCTAGCTATAGCTGTAGTAACATGTGTTATGCATGCAATAGCTTACGTAGCTACACTAATGTTGATAGTGGAGCCACATTTTAGTCTTTTTCTCTGGCTGAAGCACTGACAAATAGCTAAACTGGCCGAGAGTGAGAAAAGTAGATAGCTATGTAATAGTTGTCAATTAAGCTACGTATGTAGCTATATATATAGCTAGCAACTTGGTGAAAGGGATCTGCATTGTGCATTGCCATTAGGAAAGTATTGCTCTAAAATGGAATTTAGCATGTCCTCGATTGTCTCCGTCATAAATGCATATATATATATATATATATATATATATATATGCCTTAGATGTATAGCTACATTACTACTTAGCTAGCTACCTATGTTTAATAGCCATGCTGGGATTGCTTGCTGGTCATGCATATACATGCATTGTCCAGCTTATACCTTACTTCTTGCCTTATTTAAATGTATTGTAACACACATGCATACTGAACTATTGTGTACAGCTACATTACTTATAATGCACCCATGTACACATAGCTACTCAGTTATAGATATACGTACCTTGCCAAGAAAATACTTCAAATATCATTAACTTTTATCAATAGCAATAAATTCGTATAATAGCTATTACGTTTTTATACAACAACTATCTACGTACCTTTATAGCTAATGATCAAATCTTGTAGTTTATGCAAGCTATCAATGACCACCTGACCCATGCATCATCTAGCTGCATGACATAATCAGTAAACCTATGTTTGTGGAAAATTCTAGTATACACATGCATGGATGCCTGACACATGCTAGCTACATAGCCATATGCATGAAACCATTCATCTTCTTATTAGCTACGTATATGTATACATGCATACGTAGCTACCACTAATTTCTGTGTACTTGTGTAAAGTGGTCCCACAAGAGATTATACTTATCTCAGTTAAAACCGAGTTACACAAGTTACTATAGTGGGTAGTTTATACGTAGCTACATAGCTACATAATTGCACCGCTGCTAGCTGGTCCCACAAGAAACTGTTGATCTCAGTTAAAACTCTCTGTACACAAATTTTAAAGTTTGCTAAAGAGTCCCACAGGAAACCTTCAGACTCAGTTAAAACCAACTTCAGCAGTGAATTCTGCAGCTAGCTAGCTACATACGTACGTATGTAATTATTATGAAAATGGTCATACATATAACTATAACCTTAGGACTAGATTACAATGTACAGTTAAACATACCTTTGCTATGCATACTTGCACTTTCATAGGTACGTAATAGCAAGTGTGTATATACAGTGGTTAAACTTCACTCAATAAACAGCAAAAATCTGATGAATTCAAAAGTTCCACATACGTATATAGCTAGCTACGTAATGCTAAAGATGTGCACATGTATTAGATATGTACGTATGTAGCTATATAGTATATAGCCAGTGCTAATAATTATTGTCATAGTAGGCACAACAAAATTCTCACTATCACTCAAGACATGTAGCTGTACAGCTAAACAACTGCATCGGTAGCTAGTTGTCAGGGTTGCTACAACAAGCATGAACCTTAACCCAGACATGGTAATTGATTAAGCAAATAGCTAGCTACGTATGTTGATTGTTGTTTATAATAAACCTTCATGAGATTTCATGGATTCACTGACTATAGATGTAATTATATACGTATGTTATACCAAGATCAGTGCTATACATATGTAGCTACCTAGCTACGTATATTATACAACTATACGTATGTAGCTAATATACTTTCACTACTTACATATAGCTGAATTGTATTCATTACTTATACTCTCAGAAAAAATACATGTACACTTTCTGATGATTAGTCGGGAATAGTGCTTTCAAGTTCCACCCATTAAATATGTAAATCTGTTTGATGCATAACTATCAATAAATTATCAAAATGGTAGCTATATAGCTAGATATATACCATCTGCTACAGACTGGACAGATTGGCATCACACCACTTATATAATTAGTATGGACATACTAATCTGGTATAAATAGTCTGCAATATACATGGGTGCACAGAAGTTCCCCGTGCAATGAGACGGCTATTCTTTGGACTAGCTACACATTATAGCTATGCTTTATTTAATTTATTATTAAAAAATTGTGGAAAGTATCAGAATACTCCATTGTCCCAATGGAGCTTCCGTAGCTTTACCTTTGTCATAGACAATACAGACTATGTGGCATGAAACTTTTGATGAATTGGGGGCAAGGAAAATTTTCAAGTTTTGACGAATTATAGCTATCAGCTTTACATGCAAACAGCTATTGGTAAAAAAACTTTGGATGGTACGAATAGCAAAGAATTTCTCAAATCATCAATATTTCTCCTGACAAAAGTTTGCACCGTCAGTAGCTAGTTATGTACATATAGATGAAATAATTATAAGTTCACCTTAGTGTACTGTGGTTAAGTTATTAAATTTATATGTATAGCTTTAGCTATGTATCACTGTAGAAATAGTTACTATAGATGTTTTGATTAGCTAGCTAGCTATGTATTTATTACTAATTAGTTGTGTATAGCTTTGCATTACCTACAAATCCTATATTTATTAAGGCTTGCAAACACACAGTTTATAAACATAAAATTAATCCATGTGTATATATGTGGTAGCTGTGTGTGTGCGTGCGTGTGTGTGTGTGTGCGCGTGTGTGTGTGTAGAACTATATGCTACGTATATGTACTTTCGTTGCTTCTTAAGATGTGACATGGATGTTTGTGTGCTCAGAGTGTGGCAAGGGCTATTCTCGCAACTGCCGCCTTCAAAAACATCTTGAAAAAGAGCATCATGTCACCACCACTGTTAAACGAAGCAGGCGATTCAAGTGTCCCATGTGCACCGAGACATCTTTCTTTATGTTTCTGGAAATGAAAAGGCATTGTGAAGAAGAACATCAAAATAATCTAGGTACATATGTATAATATCATAACATGAAATTACTTCAATTACATTATTAGGTACTAAAGTGCACCATTTTGAAACATTTGCAGAGTTCACAAGGTGGAAAGATGATATGGAAGAAAAAGACCATGTATACTACACAAAACAGAAGGAGTACAAACTTTCTGAGGGTATAATGCATGCATCACAAATACCCTCATGACAGTGCCTTTACAGGTGATGTAACCAAGCGTCTATACTATGTGTGTTGCTGAGATGGTAACTACCGACCATGCACAAAACAACGACAGACTGGAAAAAAACGTCCCCATCAGAAAGATACGAGGAAGCTCAATGACACTTGCATCTCTAGAATTTATGTGGACTACTACGATGATGGTCATGTGACAGTAACACACATTACAGCACATACAAATCACCAACTAGGGCATCATGAGGATATGTATCTGCCCCTCCCTAAGAGCATAAAAGATGAGATAGCAATTAAACTCAGTAATGGAATTCCTGCAGAGAGGATAACGGAAGGTACACAGTCCCTATTCAAGATACAGCAAAGGCTTACATGCCAGCTTGTGTGCACGTAATATTGTTCATATGTATGTACGCTATATATATACATATAGGGATCATACCTCCTAGTTAATGACCTTAAATTTTCAGCAATGATAAAGCAATGCCTTATCTACTAATGCTGCAAATTTTGACTCAGTAGACCTTTTCTAACAAAAGTTATAAATACTGAAGTGGCAAATTTGGAAGTGTGAACTGGGCTCTAGGCTGGCTTTCGCTTGGACAGTCACATATACCAACACAAACAAGACAACTGAAACATCCATAACTACCTGTAATACATCACTGCTCAAAGAACTCGGGCTAGTATGCATGTACCTGTATGCAACTATGCATTAGAGCTGTGCAACTTGACCAGTTATAACTGACCAAACTGGTTAACTAACCTCTAATATTTTCACTCAAAATGTATCTATAATAGCGATGATGTCACACCTGTTCACCCTTTGTATATAACCACTTGGTACCCCCATTATAGGATAATCTATGTACTACAAATTTTATTTAAGTGCTAGGTGCAGCATAAAAATCTCATCCATTTTAGTTAACTGGATAACCAGCAATTATTTGTTCAGTAACCGGTTTTGATCTTCTGTCCAGTTTCACATGCTCTAGTGTGTATAGATGCATACATGCATGCACAAGCTAGAAACACACATACATACATACATATCTACATACTTGTGTGCGTACGTACAGCCACATACACACACATAAATATGTAAATGCATACACATTGTCAAAATTTGAAAGGTAAACCAAATTTTATGCCGGTCAAGGTATCCAGTATATAAGCTAGCTAATATAATTCCAGTGTACGGTATCAGAGCTTGAAATAAGGATTAGAAATAAATTGGTCACCCATTAATTAAAGGTATAGTAATATTATTATAGACTATCAATGGCTTCCCCATAGGAAATGTACAGTAAATTTGTCCTAGCAATCAGATTTTGCTTGGCCGAAATGGCAATATATTGGTTGGAAAGTCGCCAATGGCCGACTGTTATTTCAAGCTCTGCAGTATACTCAATGTGTAACAGTAGCCCTGGACAACTAACAAAATACATACATTGTATGGTATTGTGCACCCTCACACTATGGAATCTCACATATTGCATATACTGTAGATATAAGGGAAAAGGTTGGACACCGAGCAAACCGCTTGGAATTTGGTGCAGCTGTCAGACGCAAGCATATGGTCACAAAAAGGATATAACCAACAAACGAGTATTGGTAAAGGATATGACAGTAATCTGCAACAAGGAGGATGCTGTGTCTGTTGACATGTTCATTCAAGAATTATGTGGGGAACCTTATAATCTGATTTTGTTGTACAAGCGGCAACATGAAACTGATAAGCAGTGCCCCTCATTAACAGAGGATATATTTTTTTGGCCATACAGACTGATTTTCAGCGACAGTTGTATGAACAGTATGCACACAAGGTGGTATGCATTGATGCTACAAATGGTACCAATGCATACCGATTTAAGTTGATTACTATCATGATTGCTGATGACTATGGACAAGGTAAACACTATGGCATTGTTATAAACGTTGCAAATTTAACGTGTAGGATACCCATTGGCATGGTGCATTAGCAGCCAAGAAACAACTGAAGTTGTACAACTGCTTTTTAAGGCTATTAAGGAACGCTCTCCTGATGTTGAAATTCATACTTTGATGACAGATGATGGTAAGCATGCAGTATAGTAGTGATCTGTACATGACTATGATAATTGCTTTAAAGATGACATTTGGTATAACGGAGGAAAAGCAGTGTTTGGAAGTAAGATACACCATCTTCTATGCCACTGGCATGTTGACAGGTATATACGTACACAACACAGTATCAGAGAACTTCGCACAAAATATATGCTATTGTTCACTTGCACAAAGGATGGAGTAGATATCCTAAACTAACAGTTCAAATTTATTGGTATAATGTATGCTTAGCATAACTGTAGAAAATTTATGGGGAATTTTTCATTTACGTAAGTATATTTATCAACAGTACACTTCCAAAAACAAAGGTCATATGTGACCCAGCATGAGAAAACAGGGCTTATGTGCACATAAAATTTGACCACGTTTTTTGATTTCAAACTTAAATAACTTTACAAGTAAACATAGGAGTCTAATAAAATTTACACCATTTATACAGCTTTTCATAGTAAATCTTATGCAGCTTATAGATTTCTAAAATCATAAATGATATAGGAGATACGCACTGTAATGTGAATAAGTGTATTTTGTGTACATAAGCCCGGTTTTCTCATGCTGGGTCACATATACGTATACATTAGTGAAGTGGTGTACACATCTGACAAACATTTTATGTGCTAACTCCATGTAACATGGTAGCTACAACAGTGCACACACACAAAGTAAGCCTTCCCAATACACCATTAATTTAGTTAGGTAGACAGGAGCAATATGACAGTAGCAGCAGCACCACATACAAAAATATTACTTACATACATCAATCAGGTCCATAGTATGTTACATTTCCCCATTGTGTGCATGGCATCAACAGATCATGGAAAAACCACCTAAGGAGTGTTGCAAAGGAGAATCAATTGAGTATCTACCTGACATTATGTATACTACTTCATGAAGTAGATACGTCTCTGTTCACTTTACGTATGACACAGTTTACCAACTATTGGAGCAGCAAAGAGCCTAATTTTATCAAATATTTTAACACTTATTACAAAGAAAGAGCTGGTCAGTACGTATTTAAGTGACTTAATTACTATTTTAATTTTGTGGTGATTAGAAAAATGGGCAAGATGCTATCGCCACTTTTCCCATGCAGACACTGATACCAACATGTACTTAGAAAGGTATACCTATACATTTACATTAAGCTCATATCAATGTATAGACTACATACATGCTTTCACAGCTTTCATGCTAAGCTAAAGACAAATTACCTGAATGGTAAAGTTAATAGAAGAGTAGATTTTTTAATTGATGCACTGCTGAGAATAAGAAGATTGCTTTTAAGGTAGCACAGAAACAAAGAATGGGAATTGTCAATCGACAGGAGATTAAGGAATCGTACCGGCATCAGAAAGGGTTGCAAATTAAACCCGAAGATGAGACAGTGTGTAATGACCTACTGTATTTATCCCTATAGAAACCTGGGAATTTATTTCTACTCAGTTGATTAGCCACAAGTTATAGTAGGCTGTACTCTATAAGCTATTGTAAGATTTCATCACCTGACCGGTAGTACCCCCTGGACTTCACAGGGATAAATACAGCACTCCTCATGCAGTAGTATAATCATACAATATGTTTCAGAATATTGGATGACAATCATTGGACTGTTAAGAGTACCTCTGCAGTGCTCAAAATAATGGTTGGAAGTTGGTCGGTCATTCAATCAAAATAGGAACATTATTATGGACTATCATTGGCTTCCCCATTGGAAATGTACAGTAAAATTTATCCTATCAAATTGGACTTTGCTCGGTCATATGCTGAAGTGGGTCAGAAAATGACCTGTGACAGACCACTATTTTGAGCTCTGCTCTGGACTTGTCACCGATGGGTATACTGTTAGCAGAAAATCTGTTACCTGCTCTGAGTGTATCACTAGTCAAGATCGGTGCATATATCCCGAGTGTAGAATTCTGTGTCGTCACATGTATAGTTGTGACGACACTTGCTATGACTATGGAAATGGGCATATATGCAAACATATCCACCGTGTACACTCTTTACAATACCATCAACAGCAAGGATCTGATGATGCCCAGGATCACAGTGTATTATCCTCCTACTGAAGAACCTACAGAAGATACCACAACTAGTCATGGTAAGCATCTGATATACAATGACATTGATCAACTGTGTATCAATACATTTAAGATAATAACTTGCATCTAGCAACTACTCATATACTTATGAATGAACTATGCATGTTACTCACAAATGACGAAGTGAAGCCATGCTTGGAGAATGTTAACTCATTACTGACTAATGCCATCTTGAAGTGCAAGACAGCAATTGAACATGCTGAGAAGTCAACCTCCAGGTTATTAACCTGGATTTGATAAAAGGGTCAATAAATGGCTATCTGTTTGTGATGTCTTTGTGGTAAAGTCCCGCCAGTATGTCATCAGGAATAATAAGCTCTATACATTTCCGTTGCTAATAGTGAATTGTTCGCTCGAAGAGATACCTCTAAAGGTACAGTAAATCTACTACAACTATGGCGCTATACATAGTAAGCAAATTACCAATTTGTTTTAATTTTACCGTTCACACTAAAACTGATTTAACCTCACCATTCTTGGTTTATCGATATATATTTCATTAAAACATACTTACTATATCGCTCCAGAAGCACTTTTCTTCCTTTAAAACAATATAGTACGAGTTTTGGTGAAGACGCCATTTTTGTGAACATAAGCAATTGGTTACGTTTATCCACGCATGGCATGCATAATTAAAATAGTGACGTAGAAACATATGTCAAAAATGCTTTGATCTTAAATGGCTTCATTTTTGCTAGCTCAACTGCCAGGTAAATGTGAATGTACTATAGTGTGGTGGTTCTACTGTAATTATTATCATACGTATATACATAGGCTGGGTGCTTCAATAGTAGTAGCAGCAGGAACTGTTTTGCCTATGTTTGCAAGGAATTACTATAACCCACTCTGTTTCATCCAGTACCCTCATTCTGATGTACCCCCGGTTCATTGGGAACAAGTACGACCACATACATCCACCATTAGTGTATTATATATTATCATCTCTGTTGAAATGTAGGTTTCACTGAGCTTTACAGGCAATAGAGCTATCATTGGATCAGCCATATACACCAACAATCTTGACTTGTGTTCCTGGTATTCATTTGATCCACCATATTTTTACACAAACAGAAGCAATGTGCTACGGTGGCCTTTTGTTTCTTATGGCCAAGGGTACAAAATTATTGTAAATTATGCAGTAGATTATTGTTATTTTACATAGAGATGTAGTCAACTTTAACATTAACTCTGGTCATAGCGAGCAGAACTCCTCAAAGCAAGTATTGGCTGTCCAGACACCAGCTTCTGATTTTACTGTCAATACAAAAGCTGTGCGGTAGCTCATTATGAATAATTATTTTATATTGTAACACATTGTTTTAGATTGCAGCTTATCCTGGAGAAATGATTCAGGTTTCCGTATCTCCTTATGATGAACAAGATTATTTAACATCAGGAAACTTTCGAATTTCAGCAAATTTAGACAATAAGGTAGTTAAAAGAGATATATAATTAAACTGTAATTTCAAAAGTCACATTTTCAGAATGCATTACTTGCTTTCAATCCCACTGCACAAACTATTAACCCTGCTGATTTAACATTTTCAGTGAAGTATAGAATGAAGAATGCTGTGGAAATTACTGATAAAATGTTGAAGAAAAATTACACTATTAAGCTGTCCACACTGAATACTCAATCTGTTGTTGTAAGTGTACTAATAATGAAAGCATATGTGACTATCCAACCAAAAAGGTAGCCTAACTTACACTCCTAAATTGCAATTCACTGCTTTATAAATTTGCTGGGAAAGACAAAGCTACAGAGTCCATATAACAACAGAGCTAGTAGAGTAGACAGCACTCTATCATTGTTAAATGAGTTAACAATAAAAAGATTTAGCAAAATTGGAGGTGTAAACTGGGCTATTAGTCACATATCTCATATTACCATAAATGACAAAACTTTTGAGGAAGAAAATTTTCATAGTTTTCGCAGATTTTTAATAAACCATGACAGTTTTCCCTACTACGTAATTTCAATACATGAAAGCTGCTTTTTTGTTCTTATTTAGCAAAACTGTGAAAGCTTTCCCTACGTACATTATGAGCAAACCCAATAAACCACAAAAGTTTTCCCTACTAATTTCAATACATGAAAGCTACTTTTGTTCTTATTTAGCAAAGCTGTGAAAGCTTTCTCTACGTACATTATGAGCAAACCCAATAAATCGCAAAATTTTTCTTCCTTGAAAGTTTATCTTTTACATTATCAAAGGTGTACCTCTGATATGTATGTATAGCTAGTACAAGATGATATGAAGCAGTTCAACCTTACAATAAAGCCCTGTCCACCTGGCCATGTATTACACACCACTGAGAGCAAAGATAAGTATGAGTGTAGATGTGACGACACTGATGTGAATATTGTCAAATGTATACCAAATGAAAACAAGATAACATTAGAGGTGGGTATGTGTACACTACTATATGATTGTAGAATTTTGAGGACCAAGTATTTGTGATTTGCTAAATTACCCCAAAAGGTACGTAAATATTTTAGGTTTTGTGAATTTAGGCTTTTTAGTATCACATGTAATGAACTTGATCATGAGGATAGATCATAGACTTTATATAAATATAAAGTGTTGTGATATGTAGGTAAATGTCTTGGCATGTAAAAGATATTATTATGTACGTGAACTATGTAACTATATAGCTAGCTAATAGCTAAATTTAGTATTAGTGTAAGAGATCATGGCACAAGCCTTATCATATAACGGGTTATCTTCATGAGGTGTGAATTTTCACAAATTTCACGAATGGCCTAAGGAGTCGTAAAATTTATGCTGAGCTGTTTCTAAAGTTTGATTGTGGGTTTTAGTCGGCACGTGGAATGTAAGCCATGCAGAGCAATGATTAAGTCGATTTTGGGAGCATGCTAAAGAGAATATCTCCTTATGGATGTTATGAATTTGGGCATAGATAGTATATATACCTCTGTGTCTGGTGGTAGCCAGTAAGCTGGCTCAGGGCGGTAGAGTTAACTCGCAGAAAAGAGATGGGGAACTACACTCCAGAATTCCAGGTGAAGGTTGCAAGGTCCTACATGTACACATGATGCCCAAATCGTGAACTGTGAAGATTGCAATCACAGTAGCTCATTGCTTGATCTTTGCAAAATTTTGGTTACATAAGCTCAGGAGCCTTATAAATACTGTACAAATAGCTAGTTTGTACAGCATTTATGAGGCCACCTTTAATAATAGTTATAATTAACTCTACTTATGTAGCTACCTTTACTTTGCATGAAATTTTCAAGAATAATATTTTGATGGGTGCTCCAATAATCACAAATCACAAAACTTGTGTTCTCCTCAAAATAATTATATAATAATTATTGTATTATACATACATTCTGCAGGCAGGTCTTTGGGCTCATTATGTAAACAATGGTTCGGTGAATAGCATACTGGAGTATTATCATTGTCCACCTGGCTACTGCCAATGCAGACATTTGGATAAGACTTTAGAAAAATGCAGTAGTGTCTATTCTTACAGTGATGAAAATTTTCAGTGTGTTTGTGACAGGAAAGGTACATACATCATGCATCTAGATGTAAACCTGTTACCCTGTATAACAGGATTTTTGTGTGGGAAATGTCGAGATGATAAAGGAATAAGTGTTCTACTAAATAACTGCAAGTCCTGTGGCGCAGCAAATTTACTACTGATACTAGCACTAGGTACATATGTACATATCTAGCTATACTTTAGAAAATGGTATGTTGGCAATGCTTTGAAGTTTAATCAAAATAGAAAATAGCAGTTTCTAGACTTTGATAGAAGTATCTTAGTACTAAGATGCTTATTGGCTGACTACACACTATGTGCTATCTTTTCAATTAACATCAAAGCATTTTACAACCTCTTTTGAAATAAAACTGTCTTAAATCGCTGATACTATTACTACTACTACTGAAACAGCTTGAAAGCATCAGCTACTACTGCCTAGCTCGCTGATGCTTCTTGGTTGTCGATTTTATCAGCCATTATTGATTTACATGATATATTTGCATGATGCCAGCTAGGCATCCCCTTCAACTCTGACTTGAATTAACATATCAATGCCATACTGGTACAAATTTCTAACCTATTCATGTAGCTGCACTGTTGCTTGTACACTGAGAACTGTATTGTGCTTATAATTATTATAACGTCAAATTGCACATGAAGGTCATCAGTAGTGAGTGTATACATGCATGCATTTCACCTAGTTATTAAAGAAAATGCATACTGTACAATTATGGCATAACTTTTGAGCGGGAAAACTTTTGTGTTCTATGTATAAATGAGCATTTGTGGAAACTTTCATGGTAGAAGATGGCATTAAGAATCAAGCATAAGATGCTGAACCAAGCATGCCGTTTTTGCTTTGTATAAACATTATGCTTTGTATACATATTTTGTATATGCATGTGCTTATCAGGGTTGAAACCGGGTCACAAGTATTGATCCAGATGATCTGCTGACTCATTGGCTTATATCTGTGACCTCAATGATGACCCAGATTAAAACAATTGCAGAACAACATAACTATTATACAGATTAACTTATACCATGAATTGTAGCATTAATAAATCAATACTCTCTAATATAACAGTCACCAGCATTATTAGTGACTAATATATTAGAGAGTATTACAAACCAAGATTTTTGGAGTCACATGACCTGGAGAGAAAGTGACCCATCTGTCCCAAATATGTGGATTAACCTGACCCAGATTCACATTGTAGTAATACCGTGATATTTTTTGGAGACAATAACCGTATTGTGAAATATATAGTATTATTATGATATCGATATTACCAAGGTATTGACTGAGAAACTGCTGCATTTCATAGTTTATGAAATGAAGATGATGCAGGATGGAGCCTATGGCTTCAGTGGTTGCTGGTTAACTATTTGCTATTTGTTAGTCTCGTGTGGTCAGACTCTTCTTCGCACAGGACATTTATCGCTTGCAGTATAAGCATCCACGCTTATACTATAAGCAATAAACACCCTGTGCTGAAATAGGGGGTATTAAGTACTTTATGATATTATGTTGATCAATACCGCCAAGCCCTAGTACGATTACATATATTTTGATGAGGTATTGTTTTACAAATATACCAGTCCTAATTTTTATTAGAATCACTATCTAGTAGGGTTGGGCAATATTATTGCCACCACGCAAAATTAGGGTGTGAAAAATTAATATTGCAAGGATTTTTACATATCAATAATATCGCATAGGCAATATTTTATGTCTGATGGCTTAAACAGCAATCATCACTACATGCTAGCTAGTTAATGAACAACAATTTTCATAGCTTTTACTAAGTACAGATATCGCCATATTCTTCTAATGTGGTAAGTATTCCGCTGCAACAATCGCATTGTCTCTTGTTGCAATTATCGTAAGGAATATTTTCAGTATTGCCCAACCCTACTCTCTAGTACTCTCTCAGAAGACAAATGCATGGCCAGCCACAAATAATATCAAAATACTTATAAATTCATTAAATCATAATGTCAGTATTGAAAAATTCATGACAGTATCCTAAAATGATATTGCAGTATTACTGAAATTAGGTATATTGCAGAGCTCTAAGTAAAATGATGAATGTAGTCAGTCACCGTCTTGTGTTGAAACCGATGAAGCCATGAAGGTGGTGGAAATGAATAAAAGTTGGGGGACTACTGGATTATTAAAATAAATCAAGTCCAATCGACTGCTCTATTAAGGTAGTGACTGTTATATTAGAATATTTCAAGCATATATTGGAGGAGCTCTGCCCCTACATTTCAAAGTTGGGGGCTCTAGCCCCCACCTTCCACCGCCACTGGAGCCATAATATTTATACTGATGAGTATAGAGTTGCAAATGAAAGTGAGGGCAATTTGATGAAATCATAATGTTGAATTGTTGATAGCTAAAATTAATTAACATTGTAAAAATTGTTATATGACAGTCAGAATTTAACAAGATTCACAGCTGTAAAAACCTCTGTGTTATAAGACCCATGTAATTATTTTAAAGAATGATCCTAATACTCGATCTTATTTTCATGCCATTGAAGAAGGCACAAGTTCTTTATAGATAGCACTAATGATTTGATTGATTCTTCTGTATTTGGCTAAGGCGCTTATAATCTGAACATCTATAAGCGGCTGGCACATAAATTGTTTTGCATGGCTACGCAACACTTCAGGTAATAATACAAATTGTAGCTATATGTTCTAGGGAGAGGAAGAAGAGGAGCTTTAAAGTAGCTAATAATTTACTGCCATGATTTTAAAACGGGTAGAATATTTGTAGTAAAATTTGTAATTTAGTAAAAATTGTGTTAGCTTTCCCACTCGAAAGTTTTGCTGTATACGGTAGTAAAAATGTGTGATATATTCATGAAGTAGCTACTGCGTGTGTTTAACAAACACAATTTTTTTGAAAGCTGCTGTACACAAATTTATAATAGCTGCATATGTAGTATTTGGAAATTCTTTTCTATGACTCAGTCTGATCAAGGCTCACTGTTAGAGTTATTCACCCAATAATTAAATAAATATGATTGAACTGTATAACGATTATCAACTATCAACTACTTACAGTAGATATGCATGTCATATAGTTATACATTATGTTTCAAATATTAGTGGTGGCAGAAACATTTCTCATAATAACAATTCTGATTCTCACAATTACAATACCACTTTGGCTTTTTCCATTGCTATTTTACCTACAGGTACGTATACATACATTGCTATTCTGTAACAGCTACATGGTAATACATGTAATCACAGGTTGTTCCAATTGTTGCACAAGATTTTCCAGCACCATTTGGTGTAGCACAAGCCTATGTGAGTTATAACAGTTCAAATCACATGGTTAAAATATCACATTATCCATGGTGTGCAGTTGCAGTACATTAGTAGTGCTGCAAGTCTTTACTTCCCATATGACTTCTGTCTGTACTCTGGAATGACTGCAGCGGTCTCCTACAGCTTCAGATATATTCCATTCCTAATATCTATTATTATATCTACAATATTATACACAGCAAACAGGTATATATAACAATGTACTGTGCAATGATCTGTTGCTTACATGCATACGCATGTACTGCATTTAGAAAATGTGGATTTGGTAAAAACTTGCGGTTGTCATGGAATGGACTGTGGCTTCTGTTGTTACTACTGTACACAGATGTTGTGAACACATCGGTATCCATTCTAAATTGTCCAATACTTAGTGACTCAAGTGGAAAGAAAACTTCAGTATGACATCATATCTGACCGGATTTTGGAGAATGGTTTTAAATCACATATGTAGCTAATTTGGTGTATTTCTAAGCATATTTCAATGTGTGCACATGTATTTCTGTATTTATAGAATATTTCTTTAATCCTTCTGATGGTTTCAGCTATAAACTCTGCATATTAAGACCTATGAGTGATTTGGAACTGTTTTCCAAACTCTGGTCACATTTACATAATTATTTTGTTGGTTTGTACATGGGCGAGATCAAAGAAAAACTGCACTTTATTTTCCATACTACAGCAAGTGTGCTGTATGGAAAATACAGTACAGTGGTTGGCAAATACAGCACGATGGGAAGTCCAGAGGTGTCAAGAATCTAATTAAGGGAGGGATTACCACAGACCACGTAAACAACACATCAGTAAACAACAGTAATGTAGTCCTCAATGTTGGTTGATAATTTAGTAGCCTTTTGGCTGCACTATTCTATTCAATGCACTTACTGAACCCTGAAGGAAGCCAGTAGACATGGCTTTGCCACCCGCACGATATGATTGGCGAAAGATTTTTGCGAATCGATTTTTAGTAAGATGTAATGGCCCAGGATCTTGAGGTGATAATTCTTACCATTCTTACCTGATTTAACAACAAATAAGCTAACAAATAAGAGCAAATCGATGCCACTCGACCCCACACCTCATGCTGTATTTTCTCGTACAACATTCATACCGGTGCTTTAACTAGTATGTACTGAAGTGTGCTAGTGCTTTTTATATTAACTTATGCAGAAGTGGTATGTTGATGGTACAGTGGAGTGCTATGTCAAAGAACATTTGCCACTGGCAAGCTTTGCCATTTTAGTGTTACTATTTTGTGTGCTAGTAATTTTGTTTATGGCAGCTGTTGTAAAGCGAAAGATAAAGGTCTGTAGTGCACAATAGCTAGTTTCTTTGTTAATATTATTCTTCCATGTGTTAACAGAGGCACTGGGCATTTTCATTGTCAAACATCTTAAGAGCCCCATTTACTGATAACCTGTATTGGTGGGCACCAGTTGATCTCCTAAGAAGACTATTATTTGTATTTCTAATAGTGATACTACCTGGAAATCTTGTGAGTTGTGAATATGATTGCTTGTGAGTAATATACATAATATGTAGCCAGGCCAGCGAAGTCAACCACGTCAGAGCACAAATTGCACTTAATTAAATATTCATGAACATCTTCAGTATCTTCATTCTGTAAGCTTTATAAGATCCTCCATTAAACTCTGCATTTGTGGTAAAAATTGTAGCTTGAAGAGCAGTTTACGTATTTCAATTTTGCATTAATATATATGTATACATTGTTGATTTTTGCAGGCCTGGTCACATATGTACATGTCTGCAGCTGCATTAGCCCTATAGCTACAGTATACGTACTTATGTAGCTGAATATGATTACATATGTATAATTCACTGCAGGCTCCAGTGCTTCTACTGACTATGGTATATGTGGCAGTATTTGCATACCTTAAACCTTACCGTTCATTTTATATTAATGTACTGGAAGTGTTCACACTAGTCGACATTATGCTTCAGCTGATAATAGCATCAACTCAACAGCTTAAGGTACGCCTGCTAGTTATAGATAGGCATGTCTAAAGTAACATACAGCAGTAAAGTTTAGTGGGGGAATAGCTTAGTTTTTCTGTGTTTGAGGAGGAAAAAAATTCGGAAATGGATGGATAATAATTATTGAGTCAGAAGGTACTTAAATATTTTGTTGTTTTGTTTCGTTGTTGTAGTTTTTGCTTGCTTTTGTGTTGTATCTTATGTATGTAATTAGTTAGTTGTGTTTTGTGTATGTATTTTGTGTAATATAAGTAGTTACTATTTTTGTTATATATTTGTATGTATGTGCAGGGCTCCACTGAAAATCAGTTTTACTGAGTGGACTCCCTGTAAAAATATTACAATTACAATTATAATTAAAAGTGAAGTTTGGATGGTTTTTGTTTGGTGAATCGTAGATGATTCACCAAATTTGCCACCAAATTTTTTAAAATTTTTATTTTTTATTTTTTTGCCACCAAACTTTCCTGTTAGCTAAATGGTAGCTATTTATTGTTACGTATATTGCCATTTATAGGATCCAATATTAAGAACTGAAGGCGATTTCAAGAATTTGACAGATGATTGTGGAAAATTCAAAGACCTCAGTGAACATGCTACAATTCTAGTGCCGTTTTACTACCTGCCACTGTTAATACTCATCCTACTGATTGTGAAACTGATAAGTACTCAAGTTTATGCAAATTTAATAAATTGGTTAGTCAACATGCATACATGTGTACTTGACTGAGTCTGTGAAACACATAGGCGTATCTAGGAGGAAGTGTTTGGAGGGGCAAAGGGGGGGCAAGCCACTACTGAATAAATACAGTGTGCAAAGGGCATGTACATCCCCCTGGACAACTATAGCAACAATTTACATAACTATAGCTATATGATTATTCATTGCAAATACTGCTAGCTATATGCAACTACGTATAAGACTATAGCTAAGAGTAACAAAGCTGTAATTTACGAGGTGCCTGTTCAGCAAATACATCAATAATTTTCTCTATGTCTGGCATGATGTCTCTCTCAATATTAAGAAGAGCTAAAGCAGTGAGCCTTTCTTGACCCATTGTGCTACGCAAGTAGCTTTTAAGGCGTCTTAAGCAGGAAAATGACCGCTCAGCTGAGCATGATGTAATTGGTATTGTCCAAAAAATTTTCATCAGTTTGCATAACTCTGGAAGCACACTCTGCACTCCTCTGTCTTCTGCCATAAGTTTTCTTCGTTTGCATAGTATTTTGTATCCTTTGTCATCTTCTCCTTGGACTGTGACACCACTTTGTTCTTTTTCCTTTTGTTTCATTAAATTAGTGTAAACTCTCAGTTCTGCTTTAAGATTGTCTTTATCTAAGTCATAAAACTCTGAAACTTGTTCAAGGGCTGTTTGTGATACACTAGAAATATTGTCAGCTAACAGCACTGTTTCAATATTCTGAACAATCATCATATCATTTTCACTAAATCGTTCTTTAAGTTGACTTATTATTACATCTAAAAGTGGGTAAAAACTTGCCACTTGATAGTAATGCTCAACATTTCTGTATACTGGCTGTATCTCACCTCCTCCTAATCTTGAAGGTACTCTTCTCTGCCTTGGCAAGTGCGGAGGTTCTAATTCTAACTTCCTTGAAATTTCTATAGCTTCTTTCCAGTACTTCTGGAATTCTGTGTCTGATCTCATTTCTGTTAAACTTTCTTGCACTGCACTAATTTTGCTGCGTGCTGCACATATAGACAAATCAATATATTGCAAGTATTTAGAAAGTATCTTTGTAGTGTTGAAAACCTCATCCAGTATTACAAGGTTGAAGACAAAATCAAATGTGCAGATGGAATTCAATAAAGACTGTGCTTGAGCTCCAGATGATGGATCTTCATCAGTTATCTTTTGCAAAGATGTTATTACATCCTCAAGTCTTTTCTTTATTACTTTCAATGCCTCTGCTCGGCATGCCCAACGTGTATCCGAGAGACTCTTCAGAGTGAGTGATTTACATCCTGATTGCTTCTGTATCTCTTGAAACACAGCATGTCTTTTTGCTGATGCCTCCATAAAATTGTGCAATTCAGATATGGTACCAAAGGTATTTCTAGCTGCTATAACTGCTTTAGCAGCATCTACCAGCACTAAATTAAGGATATGACCATTGCAATGTACATAAATTGCCCTTGGATTATCTCTCTTAATCCTTGCAGCCACCCCTTTGTACATGCCTCTCATATTAGCAGCTCCATCATAGCATTGAGCAACAATGTCATCAATATTAAGATCAAGTGTCATTAAAACTGTCTGTACAAGGTGATATAGTGATTCACCATCTGTTTGAGTGGCACGAAAAAAGCCAATAAACCTCTCATTCACAACAAATTGAGGATTCATATATCGTAAAACTACTGCAGCCTGCTCATGTCTAGAAATATCTAAGGATTCATCCAAAATCAAGGCAAACATTCTGGCATCCTTAATTTGATTGATTGTACTGTCCCTGATGTTCTCTCCTATGACATTCAGCAAGTCATTTTGAATACCAGGACTGGTATATGTTACATTTTTTTCTTTGTTAGCAAAAAAACGGCTTATTAAAGGGTTATTTTTAGCTTGAAACATTAAAAGTTCCAAAAAATTTCCTTTGTTTAGTGATTCTTCATTCTCACGGTGACCCCTTAATGAAATACCTTGTCTACCAATGAAAACAAGTGTTTCGACGATGTTCTTAAGATATTGTCTGTTTTCATCAACCACTTTTTTTTGTTGCTGGTTTATTAGACTCACCACATTCCTTTCAGGGTTGTGTTGTATTTGCTTACCAACTTCCCAGGCAAGAATTGCACTTTTGTGTGCAACAGAACACTGATGTGCACGGAACTTCTCCAAGGCACTTTTCCAGTTTTGAAAACCATTAGATACAAAGGCTTCCTGATGATGACCTTTTGTGCCAAACACACGGCAAGGGAAGCAAAATGCTTTATTAATACTTGGGCTGTATTCCAACCATTTGAACTGAGTATACCACTGAGCACAAAAATGACGACTATGACAATCAACAGGATACTGACACCTTGGTTGAAATGGACCGTGTCCTTCATGAAATATAGTAGCTGCAGCATCAACACCATTTGCAGGATCTCGTGAAGTAATTAACTGGTTGTTGCTGGAAGCAGTACTAGTGGTCTACATTACACGTGTTTAAATTTTAGATATTAATTGTAGCTAGCTATAGCTTACTCTGTCATTGGTGGCAAGCTCACTACCCAGCTCTTAAGGTTGGTCTTCAATAGCGATATCGCTATCACTATCGCTAATTTCAAGATCAAAACTTGAGCTTGCCTCATCAGTTGCTAATTCATTGCTGCTAGTAGAATTTTCTGTTGAGTCAGCGTTGCTTCCTTCCCTGTCTTCAACTAATTTTCGTTTCGCTACAAAATACTTATCTAAGCCACTTGAACGCTTTGACATAGCATGTGCATTATTTGGAATTAGCATTATAATCGATTGTGGTTTTCACTTTTAGTGCTTGTTGTCTACTATCTAAAAAGGTGAATATTATATATAATTATTGTATGAGGTATATACAATAATATTTGTATTGTGTGTATGAACAGTGTGGTGAGTCTCTGCTTCTACTAGCTAGCTACCTGTTTTCTTGTGGCTGGATCATTAAAAATTTTAGGAGGGGCAAGAAAAGACTTAGGAGGGGCTTTGCCCCTCTTTGCCCCCCCTCAAATACGCCTATGGTGAAACAGGTCTTATTTCATCCAATAAACCATACCTTCCCTTGCAAATAAGCAAAATTCGCAACATTTATACATTTTATGCCAAGTTTCTGTAGTGCCAAATTAATATTGCTGCATACATAGCTGTAGCTTACCCACAGAGTGAGCTAGGAGTTATAAAATTGGATGTGCATATAAGACCTATTTTGCAGACCCGATGCTGTTATCATTGCTATAAGCTATAGTTGCATGTGTAGCTTGCTAATGTACAAGCAAGTAACCACTTGTTTAATTGCAGGTATTATAAAAATAAAAATATGGCTGTGGATTATAGTGTTAATACTCAGCTGATAACTGCTGCAGAGCCTATAATGTCATCGTACATGGAATTTGATGAAAATGATAAAAAATTTAAGATTATCTCTGGAAACTCTGTTGGCTCAGGAAGCAGGGGAAGAGTATCCCATGATTTTTAATACGTATACATCTAAAAAACTAATGTGTAGTTATGTGTAACAGTGTAGTCGATAAATAGTGTATTAAATTAAATAAATCATGTATGTGCAAACCACAGTAGTAGTTAAACTCTCTAATAGAATTCACACCAATTAGGCTTGTGGCAATTACGTATGCTTGGGCATAATGGGCCTTAAAAAGCATTGAGCATAATGCTCGCATAATAGGCAAAATTTCTAGCACACACCGCCATGCAGCATACTAGGCTTGAGCCTATTATGTTCAAAAATTTACCTATTACCGTATGGAGGGAAACTTTGGAGGGTGCAAACTTTGGCGAAATGACAAGGAAAACATCATTGGTGGAATAAACTTTGGCGAATCGATAACGAAAGTTAAATTAAGCGCATATTAAAACAATTCGAATATATAGCTGCGCCTAACTTGAGTAGACGTAGCACGTGTTTGCATGCTGGTTGAATGATGTCGGATGGCTGTTGTCGTTTTTCCTTAAGAGTCTATGATCAGAGGGTATCATCAATATAACTCAATATGTAAGTCAATATATATATATATATATATATATATATATATAAAAAGTCGCTTACACATCACGTGGCTTTATAATTAATATTTAAAGGCGCTTAGTGTATGGAAAAACATTGGTGGTTTAAAAATTGGCGAATGGATGATTTTCCGCCAAATTCGCCAATGTTAGCACCCTCCAAAGTTTCCCTCCATACGGTATTCCTTCCTGAACTTCCCAAAAATTTTACCCATTATTCTTAATTTATTCCTAAATCATCACCTATTATTCCTTTATTATTCTTTAAATTTTACTGAATCAGTAAAAATAATGTCCAAAATGCATATCAAACTATTCGGAAACTGAGCTGCTGATGTCCAAAGAATAAAAATCTTTTTAAAAATGAAATTTTTGTCAATCATTAATTGATTGTTCTTGCATTATGCTCATGAATGTCCCATAATTCCAAAATTATGCTCATAAAGACCCTATAATTCTAGAATTATTCTCGCTAAAATTGCTACCTATGATTCTCAAAATTATGCCGGCACATTAGGCTCAAGCCTACAGCATACTCAAGTCATTAATGTATACCATCCACAAATAATGTGCTGTACTTTCGTATAACTGCTAGGCTGAATTCAACAACTTTTACAATTCTTCTAAGATGATAGATGAAGCGTCACTAAAATTTGTATTGTAGCTACATACCTCTTTTATACAAGAAATTTCATACTTTAGAGGAACTAGGAAGATTGAAGGCATTTATAAACAACTAAGATTTGCAATTAGGAGAAGGAAATGTTGAATTTTCATTGAGCATAATTGGAGCATGATGGGTAGAATTCTTGGAGCATTGCTTCAATGCATAATAGGCAATTTTGAAACCATAATAGGCGCAAGCCTAACACCAATGAACATGTTATAAAGTAGACAAACTCAAGATCCTGCATGATCAAATATAATTAATGTAGTAAGCATTAAAAGCAGTGAAGCATACAATTCCAGTATGATGGGAAAGATTTAAGTTGCATGTACAATGATGAAATAGTACTACATCAAGGTATTATAATAGTTAATGTTAGCCAGGCCAAAAGCCTTTGAAATTGTCCATATCCTAGTAGGCATCCAGTTTCCACTTGTATATGTACGTATAAACACGTGTGCATTTAGTAGCTACTATTTGCTGATATAACAACATAAGCTACGTAGTATATAAATTAATTCATTTCACTGGTAACCAGGGGTAGCTGAACCCACACACATGTACAGCTGTGGGGGCACATTCTTACATACACTCTGTAGTGACATACTGCTAGCTATACAGCCCTGCATATAGGAATGTGTATGGAGGCATGAGGGAATTAAAACTTTCGAGATTCATCAAAATTCTGTGAAAACCATGAAACTTTTATCGTTTACAGCATACATACGTATATAGCTAGCTCCTATTTATTACTACCGTTTGCATCCTATAGCTATTTTGTATGAATTTTGAAAGTCATTTCAGTTACATGCTACATAACCATTTAGTTTTTGACAGTGTGTCAATTCCAAGCCACATTCATCCACTCATCTAATGATTCTTAATAAATTAGTACGACATATACGTACCTGATGAGGTGTAAACGCGCTAAAATGTTTAACACATTAATGCCATGCTTTACCACCTACCGTCAATGATAAAAACTTTCATGGTTTATTGGCTTCACTCAGGAAAACTTTCACAGTTTTGCTAAAATAAGAACAGAAATAGCTTTTGCGTATTGAAATTAGTAGGGAAAACTTTTGCAGTTTATCAAAAATCTGCAAAAGTTTTCTCCCTTGAAAGTTTCATCGTTTATGATATTCAAGTACGTATTTTGACAATTTTGGAAGTCAGGCTGACAAGTGTGCATAATTGCCTTAACATTAGCCAACTTCCATTCTAGATATCTAGCGGAAATTCTTTATCACTACCCAAAGAACAACAACAGTATAATGCTAGAATTACAATTCTTTACATTACTGTATAGCGCAAAAATTTGACGGAAAAAACTTTGACGAATGAATCATAAACAAAAGCTTGACAAGTAAAACTTTCATGAATTGATTGTGGGTTTCAAAGGAGAAACATTAAGAGATAAGGTTTGTAGAGAAAAATCTTGATGAATTGCTAGCCATTCA
The DNA here is from genome assembly GCA_965207375.1 of Nitrosopumilaceae archaeon. Lineage (GTDB taxonomy): Archaea > Thermoproteota > Nitrososphaeria > Nitrososphaerales > Nitrosopumilaceae > JAWVZS01. The sequence continues at coordinate 559,931 of CBDBMG010000002.1, forward strand.
TCAAATTCGTTGCTTATTAAACTATCATTTGATCTTATAATATTCACCTAATTGTTGTTTCGAATGCCTGTATCCCATTTTGATCATGTGACATCGATTTTATAAAATCTATGTAGAAATTCTAATAGCTACGTATGCTGATATAGCACCTCTGTATATAGCTAAGTCATTAAGATTTTTCACTTCCTGCACTGATAACTATACAAACTGTGGAAGAATGCTTAAAACTTGGATAGTTACGTATTATGAATACATCTATAGTTACCACATCATGCACATAATTATACTGTATACACACATTTGCCATCTGGCTGTAACAACAATAATATTTTTTTATCAAATAGTATAGCTAATGGTTTTTCAACAGGAACTAGTTACCTAGTACTAGCTAAATCTGATGTCTTTACTTGCACAGTATATGTAAATAGTGTCATATAGCATCATCACATTGTGGTTGATTAATGACACCATAATCACCTTCACCAGCTGATCTAGCATTACCAGCAATAAGAGGTAAATAAGGTAAAGGGGATGTACGTCTTTGATCATTAGTAGGATCAAAATAATTAGGATCATTGCATTGTGGCTGGTTAATTATACCATATTTGCCTTCACCAGTTAGTTTAGCGTGGTTTTGATTACCAGTAGTGTCAAAATTAGGATCATTATCACATTGTGGCTGATTAATGACACCATATTTAACTTCACCTGCATTATTGGCAATGAGAGGTAAACAAAACTCTGCAGTGTGGCTTTGATCAATGGCAGTGTCAAAATTAGGATCATTACCACATTGCGGCTGATTGATGACACCATATTTACCTTCATTAACAGTGGTGTTAAAATTAGGATCATTATCACATTGTGGCTGATTAATGACACCATATTTACCTTCACCTGCATTATTGGTAATGAGAGGTAAACAAAACTCTGCACTGTGGCTTTGATCAACAGCAGTGTCAAAATTAGGATCATTATCACACTGTGGCTGATTAATGACACCATATTCACTTTCACCAGTTTGCTTGGCAGTAGGAGGTAAATAAGGTGAATGTACAACTGTTTTTGTCTCATGGCTTTGATCAACAATGGTATGATACTGTAAATTATCTTCTACATACCCCGATGTAGCGGTTGTTATATTGTGATGTAGCTCGCCTGACTCATCATGTACATAATCATAGTCATACTTCTGTGATAACTGATGAGCTCTTATATCAGAATCTGTTACAGTGGTATTGAAAGTTACTGCTCCATCTTCTATACTTACTGTAACACCATATGATGGATTTATGTCCATTTCTACAGTTTCTTTCAATTCTGAATGCTGAATACACTCATTAAGTTGTATATTGTTATATTTATCTTCAGTTGTTTTGCTATAGGGCATAGTAGGAACAGATCGAGAGTTAGTTGCGGTATACAAATACTTTGTAGCCTCTTCTTTAGCAACACCATGACTTTTATTAGTAACATTTGTGTTTAGTTTGGTAGGTATTTCATCATACACATGAAATGCTTCCTTTTTAAGAGACCTTCTCGTATACAGTATCACAATACACAACACTACAATGATCATTATTATCAGTACTATAACTCCTCCCACAGCTCCACCAATAATACCACTACTGCTTGAACTGCTACCATTGTTATCTAATAAGACATGAAAATTGTTACATAGTAAAAGGCACCAAATTTAACTATACATATGTATCTCTGTGCAGTTAAGTATGTTATAAGTATGATGGATCCTTAAACTTCCCACGGCTTCTCAGAATAGTCTGGTTTAATTTTGAACTAGACTATCCATGAACAGAAATGGTAATCATCATCTCACATGCCGATCTCCTACTGTTTTGCTGTAGAATGGTTCCATGGTTCCTGATTAAACAGAAACATAAACGATCATGCTGATAACGCCTCTGTTTTGGCTAGATAATGGTTCCATGAATCAAATAGGGGTGTGTGATAATAGAAAATCATATATCACCACAATTAATTTTATCATGGTAGTTCCATTTAAAATAAGGTTGGAAAATGTCATACCTTGATAAGTTGTGTTTATATAATCTTGATAAGCAATACTACGTGTATGTATATCTTGCTAACATATCAACATGAACACAATGGATACCTTAATTTGAATAGTCAGGTTAAAAGTACCTCTCAAGTTAAATCTTGTAACAGGCAACTGGTTACAAGTACAAATTAACACCTTCTATATAAGTAGGTTGGAGAAATGATTAAGCGTTAACCTCCATGTTTGTACATATAAGATAGGGCGTATGGATTCAGTGGAATGTAATGGTGGACTGGAACGGTGGACTGGAATGGTGAAATGGTAGTTTAATTGTTAATTTGTTATGACGGTCTGGTGATAATTCAGCAGTAGCTACCTACATGTCCTGCTGGGTCGATTACTGTTTTGTGTGTACTACTGTAGCTACAAATGAACACACATGACCTAACTATATAGCACAAAACTATTCCTCAAATTGTTGCCTCAAATTAATACACAAATATTTTGAGGACTTAGCTTTTGAACATTCAGTACTATAATTTGCTCTTCCTATCTCCTTGTAATTATAAATTTTAACACTGTTGGTATGTGTAAAATACTCCCGGTAGTCATCACATGGGCTGTTTTTCTTAGCCACACAACTCACTATCATGAGTCTTGATCTTATTTGTTTATAAATAGGCTATCATATAATAATCTTTTTAGTTCTTCTACATCATGAAATCTATTGTACAAAAAGTTATTCACAAAACAATATTTTTGGTGCCTGACCTAGCTTCTGAGAAGGGCTGTTGTATGACAGTAGAATATGCATATAATGACTCCTTATAAAAGAATTGAGTATGAAAATGATGCCCTGTGCTAGAAAATCTTGCCTATTACATATGTCAGTATTATGCTTAATGCTTTTTAAGTGGTAGCTACCTAGCTAATTTATGCCAAAAATTATACCACCATAATCAGTGCAAACTTATACTCCAATCCATCACTCCATTCTACTGAATCCAGACATCCCAAAAGACATGACTTCCTGACCACCTCTAAGCCACAAAAATTAATTAAGAAAATAGCACAGCCACACGAAATCAATTAAGAAATAATATTCTAATGTAGTATCATAATGCACATGCATCATTATCATGATAGTACTTTCTATTGTAATAATTGATATTATCACACAGCTCTAGCTGCTCTACAAACATGATCAGGAAATAATGGCAATGCTGCAAAGGTGAAGATCAAGAGTGATATGAAAGGAACAGAACCACAAACATTGCAACAGTGTACCTAAAGGCTAAAATGAGAGCAAAAGAGAAAAGAATTTGAATGAGAGAGAGATATGCAAAAGAGCAACCAGAGAGAACACTGATGAGAGAAAAGCCAATGAGAAGTGCTAATCTCTTAAGGTGGCACTACATCAGTAACCCACGCAAGTAATTAAAACTTACAAATTGCTTTATTTACAACATGAAGCTTATCTTAACTCTAATACAACATCAATTCTATTAATACACAAGGACAGTTCCATTCCATAAAGCCCAGATTGATCCAGCAATTTTAAACATACATAATCGCCTATGCATATCAGCCACAATTTCTGTCAATACAGTGAAGCTTTCTCAATTATTTTTCGTACAAAGCATTAACTACGTATATTAAACAAACAGTTTTACGTATCATTAACAATGTATGATGTTGTGATATGCAAGATAGACTACCCTACAGAGACAAACAATCTTGTATATCTTCATCTTCAAATAATACGATAAAATTCAGCCATCCGGATACGTAGGATTCTTTATCACCCATTAACCATTCGTCATGCCAAGGCCTTTCAATAAGTAATTTTGAAGTAAAGGCAGATTTTATGCCAAAGATGGAAAAGAAAACACAAACTCACCGCACCATAGATCCATTGGAGGTGTGTATATCACACGTGACTTTGTTTACTACTCTTGATTGTTAGATTACCCAAGATTACTCTTTATCGGTGAAGAAATAGGTGCTATTATATAGTGTACTAAGTGTAACATAGGATCTTATGATGGTTGGACTGAGTAAGATGGTTGAAGATCGTTGTTGTTGCAAAATGGTACAACTTCCCGAACTGGTTGACCAGAAACATGGCGAAGATTGGCTAATTCCAGCAGCATAGACCACACGGATAGATGATATTCTACCATACATCTTCATCTGAATAAATTCTCTAAACAACAATATCTTCAGCTGTTGCTGATAGCATCCATACTACAAAATTGCATGTGATTTGCAGTTGTCCTTGTATTTGATAATAGTTGTGGCCTTTTAGCTGGTATTTACTGTAGATAACTCATCTCCTAAGATATGCTGAATTGTAGCTACATAAAATTATTTTGCTATTTAATGGACCCCTAGGATCTGGTGAATTCTCTTTAGCATGCTCCTTAGAGAATAATCTACATGCATTCAACATGCCAGTTTGTGGCAATATCCAACACTAAAACTCACAATCAAACTTGAGAAATAGCCGAGCATAAACTTTCATGAGTGGTAAGGCCATTCATTAAATTTGCACCTCATGAAGATAACCCGTTATACAGAGTTGCTTTACTTCACTTTTTAATTAACATTATGATTGTTTTCTGTACTAAAGAACAACTTTCACAGCATACAGAACCAAAAATTATTGATTTCTTTGCCAATTAGATTTTTGAATTTTACGTACCTTAACCATGTCTATAGAATATTATTTGATTTCATGTCTATTAAATAATTTATGTACTACCATACTTAATTATGACGCTTGTTGAATCAGTTTAAAAGTGTAAAGATAATTCGCAAAGTTGCCAAGTTAGTTATTAAGTTGTGTGGTCATCTAATGGAGCTGGCTTTATGGTACTAAGCTTTCAGTTTGTGCTCATACAACATGTAGGGCTGGACAAAAGTGAAATTTGAACACTATCATGATAGTAGGGAAACGTGTTGCAATAGTGATAGTATGTGTAAATAGACACACCTTGTTATACGCAATCAAAGAATTGCCTATAAGTAGCTAAGGTTAAGTTAAACTTTGATCAGCCCCTTTGATTACAAGTAGATGTTTACACCTAAGTCGGTAGCTACTATAGTCTGAAAATTTAAGTGTTAACCTCACTGTATGAGATATGCTACCTGGCCACCTTTAAACAACCAAAATTACCAGTTAGTACGTATTTTCATGATAGTAAGTTGCACTATCACTATCATGATAGTTGACAGCTTTGACAATAATATTGAACTATCATACTATCTCCCAGCTCTACAGTATATAGCTAAAGTCTAAATAATCAGCTCATTACATCACATGACCTACCGACAGTGGAGAGCCTTACAACAGTTGCTGGACCTATTCCCTGACTAGTGATGGCAGCAATCGACACCTCAGAAACCTCTAGTCCACTGATTATTATCATGGTGGCATTACTGTCTGTATGTGCTATAACTGTATCTCTACTACTCCCTACTAGGGTGTAATTCACTTCATAAGAAATTATGATTCCATTACGACCAGTTCCATCTTCTAATCTCAATGGAGGATGCTAAGAAAAAGAAATGAAATCATATACACAAACTTATTGAGGTAGCTAGACCATCACACAAATATGATTGTGTACTAGTACAAACTACTCACCTCCCATGTTACTACAATGGCACTATCATTGCTGTCTACAACCTTAACATTAATCGGTGTAGCTGTAGGAGCTGCCTCCCTAGTCACTACTAGCTCAGAAGGTTCACTGGGTGAGCTGACATCATTGTTATTAACTGACAATACTCTAAACTGGTACACAGTGAATGGGTAGAGCCTGGTAGCATTAACTTGTGTGGTGGTAAGTGCTCCAACTGTGGCAATCACTATCCAGTTCTGCCTCCCAAACTGTCGTCGTTCAACCTGAAAATGACTAATCTGTCTTTTATCACCATCATATGACCATTCCAGTAACACTGATGACTGCTTTATTTCAACAGCTACTGCATTTCCAGGAGCCACTGGAAATGCTACAAGAATATTAATGTGTAAATGAAAAGCAGAAATACCTATTTGCCTTTTCTCATAAGTACACAAGTATCTTAGCTATAGCTACATCTGTGAAAACTATCAAATTAATGTTTTCTCATCTAAATGCCAGGTGCTGTAGCTACACACAAGTTGCCTTCTGCTAGTCTACTGCTATTGTTAAGAACATCCATTTAAGTTATAAGGAAGTCATGTGAGCAAAGACTTATCACTAAGAACATATAGCAATGCACACAAATTTATATCTTCAGTAGTTACTCCAGTGCTTTAGCAATAAAATGTATAATGTTAGCTATTATCATATTCCTAAAGCAATGTCATATTTTGTCCTAGCTGGGGGATGATAAGAAAACTTATGCAGCCTTAACAACTTTCACTCCAGTGGTAATAATAATAATATATAGCATTATACATTTTGTTAACTGTGTGAAAATCATTTGTAAAATTTAACTAATTTCATCTCTCTAAGAAAGGCTATTTTCTATCCCTGAAGCTTCTTCATAAAGAAAAATTAGGCACATCAAAGAATAGTACCGTTAATGGTGAGTAAAATCGATGAACATAGCAAAATGTTTCTATCACTAATTACTAAGAAAAGCCACTTAAGGTTACGGTATAGTCGATAAACAATTTTATTGGCGCTAATTTTTGTTATCTTTGAAGGCAGCCTTCTTGTGTATTATGTCAAGTGGTCTCGTCATCACCCTTAAAGTACTGTATAAATAGTGTATAGACACCGTTGATAGGCCATCAAACGAACAAAGCAAAGTGACGGCTAATTGGCTTCCCTTCGACACAAAAACCCGCCGCCACTTGCCATGATAACAGCCAAGGTTATGACAGTTTTAACCATTTAGCCTTAATAAGAGATATATTGTCGAGGGCCTGTGAAAAAGCTTTTAGGCATATAACTATAGCGATGGATTTTATAAGCGATAAAAGTTTCAATAAAGTTGTGCAAAGCGCCAACAGGGAGATAATTATTGTTTTAACTACCGATTAAAACAGCTTAGAGCTAAAAACTCTTCCACAGGCCCTCGAAAACATTTATCTTATTAAGGCTAGCACCTTAAAACTGTCCTTACCTTGGCTGTTGTTACAAGAAATGGCGGCGAGTTCGAAAGCCATTTTCGTCACTTTTCTCCATTGGAGGCTTAGTTGATGGCCTATTAACAGTCTCTATAGATTCTTTATACAGTACTTTAAAGGCAGTGATGAAGGCACTTGAAACAAAACACAAGAAGGCTGCTTTTTAAGGAGTTAAATAATAGCGCCAATAAAATAATTTACTGAATATACCAGTAACCTTAAGTTGATAATGTATTCAGCCATATAATATAATTATAACCTATTCAATAACTCATCAAGGTTGTACAAGGTTGCTACAACCTGTTGTTTGCAACCTTGTTACAACATAGTGACAAACTTGTTACGACATTGTTACCACATTGTGATAACCTTGTTTTTGAACCTGTAACAACCTTGTCACAACCTTGTGACAAGGTTGTAACAAATTAAAGTTAAGTTTAACTCCTTATATGGCATATAATTATGGGTGAGTTATATGCTTATTCAAGGAATGTCGTGAACAATTGTATATCATGTAGTTTTAGTGATATAACTTACCTATAGAAGTCAACATCATGATGTTTATAGAAGGTTCAATTTATATTACGTATGTAACCTTGCAAACGAGTGCCAGTGTTCATTATGGTATTAAATTTTTACACTTTATATTATTTCAATAACCTTATCACAAGGTTCTGATCTACATTGTGACCACCCTGTTACAAAGTTGTTATAATCTTGTGCAGTATAAACAACTTTGTCACAACCTTGTACATTGTACACAACTTTATCATAACCTTGTTACAACTTTGTCACAATCTTGTTTTTTGTATGGGAAATCTGTGCTCAGCAGACATATGTACTTGCCCTATCATGTAGGTATATACAGTGTAAGCCATGTGCAGCTGTCCTCTTTCATAGCCAGGATGAAGATGAGATACATAATTACATATCATAATGTAATTTCAAACTAAACTGATTGTAAATTTAATGTGACTAACAATAATGGCAAAAAAGCCTAGTAAGCATTTGGGTGGATCAACTAGGGTTTTTACAAACTCCATGAAGCTTGATACCAAAACTAACACATAAGAATCAATGTATACTAAGATCACAGAGTTAGTGACATGACCTAGTTTTGTGGACAGACAGATGACTTTTCATAATAGAATCTCAATTCTTACTCTTCTATGCTGCATAATTACAGAATAATCAATAAACATTTTGAAATAGTAAGTCTAAAAAAGCACTAAGTATGTGCATACCTGAAATAGATAATATACTGACATTAGAAAGTAGTACTCTTGGCTGAACATCTATAAAATTAGTCACTTCAGTATGGACCACACATCTGTAACTTCCAGCATCAGTGGGCTGTAGATCACTGATTACAAGGTTCCCACCATTAACAGACACCCTCTGACCAAGTACAGTCTGGTTGTCATGTATCCATGAATATGTGATGGTTGTTGATAAGTCTGAAGTAACAGAACAAGGTAAGGTGATATTATTGCCTTCCTGTTCTGCTAAATGACGTGATGCTGTAGCCACAAATACGGTAGGAGCTGTAAACACAACACACAATTTGTTAATGACACTTACAGATTTCATAATAATTAATATAGTAAACCTTATACGTAGCTAGCTATTAAAACGAAAGATACTAAAGTGCAATTCTCGCTGCACCTGTAAGCAATATTTAGTTGTTAATCACTCACTAGTTATGTAGCTAATGCATGTAGCTATGCTAAATTATTACCTCATGCAATATGTATTAGTTATAGCTATCCCAGTACGAGTGGGTAATTTTAGTTATTACCCGAGTCCGAGACGAAGCTGAGGATGAGGGTTAATAACTCCATGAGTGTACTGGGATATATGTAAGTGGCTTATATCCCCATGAATACATCGGTTTTGAGCTAGTTTTCCAAGTGATTCCTCAGTATAAATTCACTCAGAACTAGCTACAATCTACTATCCCTATCGATAGAATACTCACTTTGAAACACTTTGCTGCTACGTATTTATCAAGCTGTAGAATCGTTATGTAACCAATAACACTCCCCTGCGTACTGGGGGATAACCAAGTGTTTCCACCCATCGGTATTCGGATATAAGTTATACAAGTATGAGTAAGATGTTATAATTATATCACAGTGCGAGTATGATATCCTAGTTATTACACGAGTCCAAGGCGGAGCCGAGGACGAGTGTTAATAACTAAGATATCATACGAGTCTACTGTGATATAACTGGCTTCTATTACAATTCCACCTGTGAGGCTTGTGATCCTTTGTTGCAGTAATTTACAAACACGTGTTTAGTACAACAGACAGGTGCAACTCTCTTTAAACTTTTTCTCACTATATGATAACTACCTGGACTATATGATAACTACCCAGACTATATGATAACTACCAGGAAGTAGTTATCACACAGTGGTATTGTAGTTATCATATAGTACTGTCCTTTGATGTATGGCTTTATTGTGATAGAAATCATTGTTATTACACAAGACTGATGATATTACCTAGTACTCCACTGGAATAATACATTATCAAGCACTAAATTAATAGCATGTGGTTTACCTTACATAAGATCAATGCAATATAGCTAATTGGATTGTGGCCTAAATTCTAATACCACAACTTCCACTCGACCACCACCTTAAAGATTGAATTTTTTTAGTAATTGCTGTTAATTAAACTACATGTATAGGTTTGAACAACACTTTTAATACTTTTAATGCTTCTCAGCATAACTACACTTTTAATGTTTCACAGGGAGACAACTGCATATAGTTATCACACAGCTATAACTAGTGTTGTACTGATTGCCATATTTTAGCCATGTACCGATGTCCGATTATTTTACATTCCAGACAACCGATATTTCAATCTGAAATTGATTATTACAAACATACAATAAATCTTACAAAATTGTATCAAAATTAGCAAATTTATTGCAATTATTAGGTTCAATTATGAGCAGAATGTATAAGCCGATATTGTAGCCTTAGAATCTACCGATACCAATTGTCACAAAATTCCCCAATAATCTGCTGTTTCCAATTGCTGATCTGATAATCGGTACAACACTAGCTATAACTACTATATACAACACACTTTGTTTTTTGATGTATGGCTTCAGTAGGATAGAAAATAATATTTTCTGGGGATGCAATAATTTGTTATACCTGCATGGGTAATCATCACACACATATGCAGCTTAATTATATGAAATTTTATAACCAGATGATTTTTAAACCAGGCGCGCGCCTGGTTTCTTAAAATTGATATCGTGCGGACGTCGGTATGCGTGTGTGTGTCCGCCCCCGGCTATTAAAAACTATTCACGTGAAATGAAGTCTGAATAACCTATCAAACAAGTCCTACTGCCTTTCAGTTTCTCTGTACGGCACTTGCTATCGATACTGTTGATGGGCGGGGCCTTAGTTACGAAGCGCGTCGTGTATACTGTATTTGCCGTTCATTACACGATAAAAGCCGTTTAACCAGTTGTACATTACTAACAAGACGGAGCTCTTCAGTTTTAAAAGTGGGCGTGCCGTGCGGGTTGCGAAGCTTATAAAAGAAGACTGGCCTATAGTATTACCAAGAGTTAATAACAGTGGTTAGGGCACTATTATTAACTCTTGGTGTTACAGTAAGAATTTCGGCATAAAACAACTTTTCAAAAAGTTTTAGCACTAAAGTACTGGAGTACAAAGCGGGTTTAAACAAAAGAATTAAATTCGCATGCGTTGCTATGTGTTCCTTAGTGATAAGTCTCTGCTCACGTGACTTACTGGTGACGTCATTAAGAACTACTATAATAACAGTAGATTAACAGTGGTTTAACTTGCACACAGTGCCTGGTTTTTAGATGGTAATACGTCAACTTGTTATTATTATAATAAGATAGTAGGAATTTCTGGAATGGTAATACGTCAACTTGTTCACTAATACAAGCAATACAAAAATAGATAATAGCTGCATATCTTATTATTTTAAAAACTAAGAGTCACAGCCTGTGCGATCTTATAACTAGATAGTTAATAATCATTAATAATCATCTATTATATAAAGCTGAAAAGCCATCTGTCTGTCTGTCCGATACACTGATAACTCGGTTATGTCTGCATGGAGTGATGTGGGACTTGCACGACTTGATAGCTATGTCCTCTGCCACAAGGAAGCTTGTTTCTAAAAGTTTCTACGTGCTATAGTCACTCCACACGAACACTTAATAGGCTATTTTGCTATCGTTTTTGGTCACGTTAAATTTTAAAATCAGTGTAGATTTGTTTGAACCTTTAAATATTGCCGCTTTGGTGCCAGGGGCACCATATCTGTGTTCTGGTTCGGGAAAATTGACCCGATTCCCTTTCGATAGGTCGGTGCACACCGTGAGGACTGCACACTTTTCAAACGGAGTTACCCTATCTCTTAGGACCGACTAACCCATGTCCAACTGGTGTTCACATGGAACCTTTCCCCACTTCAGTCTTCAAAGCTCTCATTTGAATATTTGCTACTACCACCAAGATCTGCCAGGCTCTTGCCAGAGGCTGCATCACCACCACTGCGCCCTCCTACTAGTCGGGGACGCCAGCGGGAGCCCTGGGAAGTTTTTTTCTTCTTAACATGCTGTCACCCTGAAATCGGTTTGCTTGGAGATAGGGTCACATGCCTGGTAAAGCACCACACCTCTTGTGGCATCCGGTGCGCTCTTGACAGCCTGTGAAAATCCAAGGGAGCATACGTAGCTAACACGTGTACATGCATAACATTATTTATATATATAATATACATATGAGAATTTGTAGCATAGCATGAATGTAATATCATGCATTTATGTTAATGGAAAATTTGGTTATCACAGTCTTCACTAACAGATGCATGATATTTTCGTTATTTGTAGCCTCAATTCAGAGTTAAACATTTTTCAAACTTCAATTGAAGGGTTTACAATAACACATGGAACATAACTTACAGACAACAAACACTCTAGCAGTTGTACTATTCCTGCCCACCAGTACTCCATTATCGACACTGGAGACAGAGCAATTGTATGTACCACTTTGATCTTGACTGATATCTGTCATACTCAATATTCCTGGTGTTGATGTGTCATATTGGTCTATATTATCCAGTACAATGTTGCCACGATACCATGTGTACTGGGGAGGAGGTGTACTGACTGCTTGGCATTCTAGTAACAATTGATCACCCTCAAAAAGAACAATATCTGACAAGGTAATAATGAATGATGGTGGAATAGCTGAAGATAAATGTAAATTATGTATGAAATGACATCTTATAGACATTGCATTTAACTCACTGAATACATCCACTACTACAGCATGACTAGTAAATCCCGCTTCGTTCTCTGCATAACATTGATATACTCCTGCATCACCACTAGTGCTAGTGTTACGAACTATTAAACGACCTAATGGTTCCATGACTACACGATCATTGGTAATTAACTCAACACCATTGTAAAACCATGTTAGCTTAATTGGTAAAGTACCATTTGCTGAGCAGGACAGCTGTAGATCATCTCCAAATCTGACAGAATGGGTATTGTCAGCAGGTATGGAGGTCAACACAGGGGCATCTGCATGGGTATACAACACAATACGAAAACAATGGCTTTTTGTAATGCACAGAATTAGATATTTAGGGATTGAAAAATTGCTTAGATGGGCTCTATTGCATTGACAAACCATCCACAATGTTTTACAGGTAAGATGGTACTTGTAAAAATTTCCCCAAGTATTTTAAGCCTTCCATATGGTATACATGCATACACACCCTGTAAATTATTGTTTGACCTGCTTCAATATTGTACATGTAGTAATTTCTGAGGAACCCATATTTCGTGGATTTGGCTGTAAGAGCACTAAATATTCGTGATACCGTAGATAGTATATTCTCCGTACCCAGGATTGATGTTCAGCACATTTCTCTTTGATCTCGTACGAGCCGTCTGTATTGCCCTATTAACACCTACTCCTTTGATTGTGTAAGATAAGGAAAAAGGTGGAAAAGATGCAGAGTGAAGCAGTGATTTTAGAGCAGTTGACTTTGGATGGCAAGGTAAATTTAATGTTGTTGCACAACGGAGAATATACTATCTATGGTGATACCCTTGAACGACACTTTCTACTGAAAACAAGACCTTATCACGTGATCCTAAAACTATCGCTTGTAGGTTAGACCATCACGTCTGTTTCATTTTAGTGAATTAGATTCAACAAAGTTTTCTTCCTGCTAATACTGTACTTCACCAAAATTTTATCCCACCACAATTTGGTGCTAGCTATACCGAATATTATTTGTGCTGGCACAAAGTACAAAGGTACAAAGGTGAACCCTCAACAGCTGAATTAATCATTAGCACAAAATAAATGAATGCATGCATATGGCTTATTGGTCACTAAAATGTCTGTTAATATAATATGTATCTCACCTCTGATCTTTAGCGTAGCAACAAGCTGGCCTACTCCATTAGATGCATTACAGATATAATCTCCAACATCAGCTGGTTGGACATTAACAACAGTGAGGAGAAAAGCTCCATCATTCACTACTACATTGTCTACTAATAAACTGTTGTCTCCTTGTACAATCCTACTCCATGTAATGGTGGGTAAGGGACTGCATTATTATCACACATATTAAAACCACATTGAGTTTCTGAATCACTTACGTACCTTCCTTCAGTAATACACTGAAAATTTGCATTATCCCCATGATTCACAATAATGTTAGATGGTGGTAATGCTATTTGAGACTGAGGATGGACTACTTGCGTATCTGTAAATGAAACATTGTAACACAATTACAATGATAATGTGAATAATACAAACTCACCATTCACTCTTAGGATATAAGAGCCCGCTATACTATTCCCAGTTAAACTGTTGGTTATTACACACTGGTAGAGATCATTGTGTGATGTTGTCAAGCTACGGAAGTAAAGGATTCCAGATGAAACTGAGATGGCCACATTATCCCCAAAAACTTGTTGAACATCGGTCATTGGATCTCTTCTGACCCATGTTACAGTGGCCTCTGGTAAGCTACTGTATTCTCCACAATCTAATATAAGCGTGTCTCCTGCTGATTTAGTTACCATCTCATTGGTTGGCTGGTTATTGCCATTCAACACTAACAGACATACCCACCCTCATAAATTTCATAATGACAGGATCAATTTGGTAGTAACTCACATGCCAATTGTATTAATGCTTGTAGTATGCTGTGATTTTGAGAAGGGTGGAGGGGGGAGGCCCCTACCTTGCCCACAGGCCTGTGTAGCCACATGATTATGGAGAAATGTGCATTAATACGAATAGCATGTCTATTTTCCTCATCTCCTATCGAGCCAACAATCCTCAACAACTTACCAACCTTCAAAAATTTATCAGAAAATGAATCTCTCACATAAGCGCCCTCAGTAGCGCCACATTAGGAATTATGTATTTCTTTGGCTTGTTAGGAGGAGTCCTTGTAAGATAGGAGGAGGCCTTGTAAGGAACTTGCTTAGGAGGACTCCTTGTAAATTTTCTTAGATACTTAAATCAAAAAATTGTAGAACATTTACATAACTTGCGAAGCCATGAAACTAAAGAACACCAAAAATAGACTTTGGAGATGATATTCTTCAACAAAAGATCCTTCTGATTACGCTTCTTTCGCATACACTACAGTCTGTCTAGAATTGCTCTCAGATCTCTTACCAGGAAACTTAGGAAATTTTGAAGAATGAATATAAAAACAAATCCTAAGGCTTTTTGGAAGTATTCAAAGTCTCGACTTAAAACTCGTTCTACCATAAATGGCTTAATCGATTCTGATGGCAACATTAACACTGTACATAGTGATACTTCCAAGGTTCAAATCTTTAATAACTATTTTACTAGTGTGTTCACTAATGAAGATGTCTCTCGCTGGTTTTTGCAGAGACAATCACATTTATGCATTACCCATTCTACGTTAGTTTAGACTACTTCATGTCACATAGTGTTAGCCATACCACTAAACATTCACAACATAATTTGCCCGGTATATTAGACCAAATATAGATAGTTTGTTGGTTTAATGATTAACTACGTACGTACTGTAAAAACTTATGCACACATACACATCCACATAATTATTATAAAAAACTAAGTAAAATGTATAAATAGTTCTACAATCTGCTCCTAATTTGTACACATAATCTGCTCCTGATTTGTACACATGTTCCTATGGCAAATAAAATATTCATAACACACAGTGATATATCTATACCATTACTATATAGCTATATCCTCTTCTTTGATCACTTGTACCTATGGTAAATCCAATATGTTTGGTACTCTAATACGTAGCTAAAATATAATGATGACACACACAGTGATAATAATTACATCCTTACTGCTATATACTTTGTCACCATGGAGTACATACGTAGATTGGTATCAGTATCGATATCGACATAAATATGTTTGTACTTGGTATCGGAAGCACATATCAGCACACCTTTAGACTCAGTTCATCTCTACAGGTATCCTTATTTCAAATGTCCACATTAACACTTAACAGATTGACGAAGGACATTCGTACACTGCTATAATGGAATTAAAGACTGGAGGCTTTGCTGTGGATCAGACTTTCGCTAATATGTTGTGCAGTGGAGCCGATGGCAGTGTCGAGATACTAAAGGAGGGGAAACAGATTAGCATGGCCATTATCTATGGTTTTTCAGTAAATCATAGTACCAACAAGACAAAAATACACAAGATGATACTAGATTTTGAGAAGAACTCGTATGAAGTTAGAGCTGTGAAAAATGAAGTTGAATTATTAGAAGTGATCAACTATATGGTGACTATTCTGAAGAAATAAGTTTGGCTAATTTATTTATTATAGTGCACACATGTATTGTACTGTTGTGCCATTAAGAATTTGGTTAGGAAGAACATTTTTTGCTTATAGGTTAAGAAACTTTTGTTTTTTTGCTAGAGGTCAGGAATTTTACATCGTCATAATTTATCATAAACCACTAAAATTGTTTATAGGTACTACAATGGTGACTGTGTCTTCAACATAGCCAAATGTCAATCTTTCTGTAATGTGAGCACACCTGCACAATAGACTTGTTACAGGAATGTATGCATCGGGAAATGTGGATGGATTATATATACGCCATACTTCCACTGGTGATCCAAACCAATCCTTATGTTGATGTGGTTGCAGCCAGTTAACACATGCAAGTGTAACATCTGTACTCTTTGTATCATTTTCAACTTTGAGCATTATTGTTACTGTGATATACTTCTTAACAAATGCAGGTATACAACCACTGGAGTCAGACTTGACATAAACTAAAGATGATTTGCTATGTATACTATTAGAAGACCCATATAATGTGTTGCAAATGGTAATTGCATGTGAAACTTTGTGTAACATCAATGTCCTGACATACACAGTTCCAAAAATACCTTTCAGGTTTGAATCTACACATTGCATTTCTTCTGATGATAAGCATACTTCTTTGATGGGATGGAGTGATTTGCAAAATTTGCCTATTGTTTCTACATTGGTAACTGATAATCTAGTAAATGGTAATTCTGGTAAAGCTTCATATTTTAATGAACCTTTTGTAACTTGCAAGTTGTCTAGCAATTGCATAATAGTACTATCATCACACATTGAAAGGATATTTAGTACTTGCTGGGTTGAGGAAAGCTTACGCATTAACTGTATCTCAATAGAATGGTGGTTAGTAGGTAGAGACCCTAAAAATCCATTCACACGTTCACAAGCAAACAACCAAAAGCTACAACCCGGACCATAGTCTATCAGACATTCTTTGATATGACAATGGAGGTGCATATTGGGAGTGCACTGTTCAGCTCCATATAATTGTTGAAAGCAAGTACAAAACCTAATAAGGAGAGAATCTAACTGATTAATGGCATCCAATGTGATTGCCTTTGAACATACTAGATTGCAAGCCTGTACATACAACTTCCAACAACTATAATCAGCAAAGGGTAGGACATTTTTAATGAAGCTAAAGAAAAAATTAGTGTCCAATTTTTCCACTGATCTGCAGTGAATGATGCAAAACCAGAAGATATCTTATGGGGAATCCTACCAATGTCAGATGGCACTGTGAATCTATTACACTGTGACTGAATCTTCTCCAAATGTGTGTTCGATAAATACCCTTTTTCTTTCCATAGTTTGATCATGACTTTTGGAGTGCCTAAGAGAATATTATGTAATGGATCTACTACACTATATCGGGATGGGTTAAAATAAGAAAGTCGAAGCAGCTCAGTATATACTCCAAAGTCTTGCTCAATTTTTGTTCTCTCAGCCATAGTTTGAGCATGTTTCCAAGCCATCCCTTGTTTGCGGTGTTCATTTAATGTTCTACCAGGCCACGAAGAGGAGTCAAACCCACTGTAGTCAAGTTTATCCCCAAATTTGTGGTTTACAGGTATAAATGATTTTAAACATCGAGAGCACTTTTCCAGCAGCATGCCCTACAAATCCTCCTACTTTTCTACAAGCAGGAGTATCACATGAATTGCATAGTACAGCTGCAAAAAAATTCTGTCTACCTTCATTAGTTTCGGGATAGTATAAACGGCGGAATGGCGGAAACAGCGGAATGGCGGAAAAGGTACGATTTCAATTGGCGATGTTTATAGCTACACTCACCTTATATGAATTCCTGTAGCAATATCATTGCGTAACAGCTCGAATCGTTACTAGCGCCCGATTAAAGTATAGGCGCTTGCCCTAACGATGTGCGGAAATGGTAAAACGATTGCAACTGGCGATTTTTATAGCTATACTCACCTTATATTAATTCCTGTAGTCGTAGCTGCGCAGTCATGACGGGCGATAGAAGACTCTTCATGTCTTCTCGCAGGTCAGTGGGTGCTAAAAGCTTGATCACGTGAGTTATGGAACGACGCGTGATCTTCTAGAAGAATCTTTGTCACATGTTGTACCGTAGATGGCTGTACTATCTTGTAGTAACGATTTTTGTTGATTTGATAAACACTAGTTTTTTAGTAATGAACCCGGATTCAAGTCAAGCCAATGAAGTAGTTGATTTAACTCACGATTCAGATGATAGCTGGTGAGAAACTCTATCATGGCAAGAGTTAATGATGTATATGCATAAATATAGCAGTCTCGTTCATTCTGTAAGCGGTGAGGATAGTGATAGTGATGACAGTTTACAGATAGATTCACCGCATTTGACAGAATTTGACTCACCCATTAAGAGGGTTGGAACTTCCTTACCTGTAGTTCCCTTGCGGTAAGTAGGATTAAAAGTAAACATACATAATTAACCCTCAGCTTACAATCCATACAGTAATACAAAAAGAACCCTTTTTCAGCCAAAGACTTATTGGAATGGAAATAGCAAACTCCCTGTGTATGAAACTCCCCAAGAACGCATTAGCACTGAAACTGCAGCAAACATTATTCTAAATGATGCACAGGAGAGTATGTTGTGCGAAATGCAGCCAACTTGTGTGGATAAAAATTCTCTATTTGTTGTTGATTTGGAAAAATTAAGGGATCCAAAGGACATTACTTGTGATGACATGGGGTCTTGGCGTTTGAATGGAACACATCCCAGCTATATAACAAAACATCGTTCTGGAGAAATATCCTTGGTATCTCAAAAGAGTGCAAACAAAGGTAAAATGAAGGAAGATATGTACAAAATGATTAAGAGGTATTATTATCACAAGACAGCTAGGAATCTCAACAAGACAATCTTCGTGATGCAAGGTAATTAATTATGGTGTGGTTATTATGCTGATCTTTATTCTACACAGATCGTGACAGTCAGCTTTTAAACAGATGTATAGTTCAATATCATTTTACCGGTGAGGAACATGAAATATGGATACGGCCTCATGGTAATTCAAAACAGTCAGAGCCCTACATTCGTACAATGCCAAGCACCCTTAACAAGCTTACTGAAGTAGCATCGGAAAAGACGCCAAAACCTGCTACACATGCTGTGTCGTCTCAGCATGGTGGTGTTGTTGGAGCTTTATCTGCAGGGTCATTACCAAGGAATGAATCACAAGTCAAGAGCATTAGACAGAAAATTAAAGTTACATCTGGTAGTTCAACAGACCCCCTTCTTTCTGTAATGATGATGTGCAAAGATACCATGAAAGGATTTGTTAGAACCGTTACAGGAGCTCCAGACTATATGGTGTTTATTGCTGCAGATCGATCGCTAGACAACCTTGTTCGGTTTTGTACGAATTCATCACAACCTAGTATCCTCACATTTGATCCCACTTTCAGTTTGGATGCTTTTGATGTGACTGTATCAACATACAAGCACCCTCTACTTGTTTTTCGCAATCCTAATGAGCATACTTCAAGATATCCCAGCTTATTGGGTCCTATTCTGATACATCAGCGAAAGCAGTTTGCTAATTATCACTACTTCACATCTACTCTAGTAGGTTTCCGTCCAGAGATGCACCAGCTTCATGCGTTTGGTACGGACGGAGAGAAGGCTTTAGTTCAAGCATGCAATTCTCAATTTCCTAATGCTTTTCATTTAAGGTGCTGGCTACATTTCAAAGATAATCTTCTAAATAAGCTGGAACGAGGTCTTCATCTTCCGAGGAGTGTTACTCAGGAATTTATTGCTGATGTCATGGGAAATGTCTCGACCCTGGAACATGGTCTGGTAGATGCTGAAGATGAAGAAGTGTTTACTGCTCAGTTGCATAGCCTTGAGGAAGTGTGGAATAAGAGGGAACGAGCATGTACCAAAGAGGATCCGGTATTCTATGATTGGTTTCTTGAACACTGTAAGGATGTCATGAAGGAATCTATGCTTCTTAGTGTTCGTAGATCTGCCGGTTTAGGAAATCCACCTACTCCCTATTACATAAATGCCGTGGAATCGATGAACAGTCTACTTAAGCTGCGTACTAATTTCAAAAAGCAAGAAATAACCACATTTATTTCCAAACTGAAAGAATTGGTAGACGATCAGTTTGCTGAAGTGGATAGAGCAGTAGCTGGAATGGGTGACTATGAGGTATCTAAAGAATATCCAAAATTCCGTATTGCTTCAGCTAAGTGGTTTACTATGTCTCAGGATCAACGACAAAGGGTACTTAAACGTTTTCAATCTGTTTTGCCTTTGAATTACTCTACAGAGGGTAATCCTCACATGAGTGACCCCACATCTATTGATGAAGAGACATCACAGAGCCAAGACAGTGGATCCACAAGCCATTCATCCCACATTATTGTCAATGATACACAGTCTGATGCAAATCTCTTAGCCGGACTTGGTATTCCACCGTACATTGCTGACACTATATGGAAACATGCAAGAGCCCTGACTGAGAATGACAGCAACTTTGCACAAGCTCCAGGAAATAGTGGGAAGGCTTGGTTAGTTGCAAGGTCCAGTAGTAGTACCAGCAAACCTTACTTTGTGCAAATTCATAAAGGTCACTATGAATGCGAATCAGATTGTATCTATTATCAGGCGTGTAAAGTGTGTGCTCACATTGTGGCTATAGCCATGAAGAATGGAGACCTTAACAGCTTCCTATCCTGGCACAAGAAACGAAATCACCAAGTGAATACTACTGCCATAGCACAAAGTGACCTTCCGCTAACTTCGGTAGGAAAAAAGAAATCAGCAAGAAAAGGCATGTCAAAACAAAAAAGTGCTAAAATCAGGAAAATTTGTGCTGAGACAGATGACTCCTCCTGGAATCTTAGACCAGCCCTTGCTAATGCTACCACAGTACAAAACCAACTGGCTATGTCAGTCAATGTTCAATCATCTTCCTCGCCTGTGATTATGCCTAGCCAATCATCTGTTATTGTGCCTAGCCAGACTTATGGTCATTCTTCACAGTTATTCCCACAGGATTTTGCTATTTTCCCTGCTCCATCAGCTCCATTTATACTAATCTTACTACATGGAAATATTAGTGTTTGTACAGGGTGCCGCCAGCAATTTCCTCGGAATCCAAATGGTGATTATGCTGACCCACCTTATAACATGGCCATTCAACACATGGAACCCCGTACATTTAACAGCCCCATCACTGGCATGCCAACAAGTAAAGTTGGAAATGCTTATTACCATGTTTACTTGCCCTGTTTGCATACCAATTGGCCTGCATTATCTGGTCGTGATGTGACTGTTCCCACAGAATTTGTTCCCATGCTTCTCTCAGAACACAAGATACTTCTGTACCAAAATTTAGGAATTGTGGTTTAGCTGTCTCATTATCTAGCTAACCTGTAATGTATAGTTATCTGATTGATGTACACCTGTTTACATGTGTATTATTAAGTTGGTGGCCAATGAACTTTCAAGTTACTGAGCAGTAGTTAATTCATATATATGTCTGTAGGGTAATAATCTCGTTTCAATATAAAGTTGTATGTTCATTGTAATTTACCGGTAGTTGGTACATACATTGTACATGTAGCTAAATGGAATGACAATGGTATAGCCAGAACAGGTACTCACTCAGGGAATATATGATCGACTGTTCTAATACAGTGTAATAAATGTTCAGTGCTTTAATTTATATATGTGAAAACCTTCGATGGGCATTAAATAGAAATCGCTCGTGTGTAGGCGCTGCCACTACAGGAATTAATATAAGGTGAGTATAACTATAAAAATCGCCAGTTGCAATCGTTTTACCATTTCCGCACATCGTTAGGGCAAGCGCCTATACTTTAATCGGGCGCTTACTATCGTTACTAGCACTGCTTTGTTATATTTTAAATAGTTTGATTACAAATAAAAGTATTTTTGTTTTTCGCTTTATTTAATGCACACTGTAAGTAAGCTCGCTAGTAACGATTCGAGCTGTTACGCAATGATACTGCTACAGGAATTCATATAAGGTGACTGTAGCTATAAACATCGCCAATTGAAATCGTACCTTTTCCGCCATTCCGCCGTTTCCGCCGTTTATACTATCCCATTAGTTTCTATTTCTACCCCTTTCCAAAGCTTTATTAACTCAATTACCAAAGGTTCTAAAAATGCATTAATATGTAAACTTGGTTCATTGGGACCAGGAATGATACCAACTATGATCAGGTTCTCCCTACGGTACCTTAAACAGCGGGGCAAATTAAGAATAACTAAGGAAATAACACCCACACTATACTGCACATGCTTGAATGGTTGAAACCAGTCAACACTAATCAACAATCCAATTCCATATCGTGACATTAAAAAATCTTTTCCATCAACTTTAAGAAATGATTGCCAAACTTCTCCATCATATATATCCGCTATTACTCCATTAGGAATAATACGAGACTTCCAGTGATTAAGTAAATCTAGCATACCAGGTTTTTGTACCATTTCTGCAATTGAATCTATAATACTCTTGTAGCAAAACTCTTTCACTGGCAGGAGCATTTTCTTGCCACATGTTGTCCTTATGGCCTTCACTAAGGGAAACAAGCAAGGAGATCGCATACGCTGTTGTGGATGTCTTGGAAAACAAACAAATGAGCACTTTATAATTTCTTCTGTACTTGATACTGTAGGCAAAAGGTCACGAGAATAAATGCAGTGACACTTCTGACACATAAGGTACTTATGAAAATTATCACGGTTAATGTAGTTCTTCTTACAAGCCTTTTGTAAAGTATCCGGAAAATTATTAGAGATTTCTTTCAGGTTTTGCATCTTTAAAATTTCTGCAAACTTACCTAAAACTAATTTTAAAAACTTGAATAATGTAGTCATAGCTATGTCAGGTTAGGGATGCGCCGATTTTGCCCGCAAAATATTTAGAATAATAGGAACATAAAAGCAAAGAGCAAAATGCTGGAAAAATAGGAGGAAATTTCAGCAAAATTAACTATGTTATATAGTCTAACGGCAAAACGAGTGATATTACTGCAGTATGAGTACATGAAACACACAGAAGTAAGGTAACATACCATACAACGAGTTTCCTCTTTATAATATCATGACTGAATCATAGTGCCTTGGTGCATAACCTACAATCGAATTTGACAATACACTGTCTAACACGAGCTGTTAACGAGGTTGGTAATTTCTTTGTTGTTGTTAATCACGAGGCTAAATTAATTGTGAGAATCGTTCTAGCTATTGCTATTCCAGCCCCGCCATGAACGTTTTAAATCAGTTGGACTCTGAATCTAGTAGCGACAGTGATGGAAATGCGATGGAAGATCGAGTCGCAGTAGAAGATGGTGGCCATAGCGAAAACGAATCTGATCAGGTGACAAATACCTCCAGCCAAGCTGTAAGCATCGAATCTGATTCTTCTATGCGTAGTGGAAATTCTTCTGTTTCCTTGCTAAGTGTTCTTAAAGCCCCAAACATGTCAGAGCTGTCTCGTAAGCGAAAAGTTACGAAGAACCCACCAACTGGCAAGAGAAGAGCACGCTCTACTGCGGCTGTCCAAGTAATCCAAAAGGTATCAAGCCTCAGCAAAGGGTTAAAGAATATCCGACAGAACCATTCATTGTATCATCCAGTAAGCTTTTTTGCCAGGAATGTAGGGAAGAATTGCCACTGAAGAAAAGTAGCATTAGCTACCATATCAAGTCAACCAAACACAGTGATGGAAAGAAAAGGCTAGAGCAACGGAAAGTGAAAGATAAAGACATCGCGGAATCTCTTAGAAAGTACAATGAAGAAGTGCATGCAAGAGGTGAGACACTTCCAGAGCAACAACAAGTCTTTCGTGTTAAAGTAGTGAAAACATTTCTACAAGCTGGTGTACCCCTCAGTAAAGTAGGGCATTTTCGTGAGCTTTTGGAAGAGACCGGGCATCGTCTTACAGACAGGAGGCATTTGTTTGACTTAATTCCATTTATTTTGGAGGAAGAAAAGCAGAATATCAAGCTGTCAATACAAGGAAAATGGTTAAGTGTTATTTTTGATGGTACATCACACTGTGGAGAGGCACTAGCTATTTTGGTCCATTATATCGATGATTCATGGAATGTCCAGCAGCAGCTACTCTGTATCAGATTGCTATCAAAGTCCCTTACTGGAGAGGAAATTGCGCATGAGTTAATACAAGAGCTATCAATCAATTACAGCATTTCCACGGATCACCTCATTGCTGCAATGTGGGACAGAGCTTCAGTAAATGGCGTAGCAATGAGAACAGTCAAAATTGTGTATCCTAAAATATTTGATGTTGGTTGCTTTAGCCACACAATTGATCGAGTCGGGGAACATTTCAACATTCCAAACCTTACAGAGTTTGTTACAAATTGGCTGACACTTTTTTCCCACAGTATTAAGGCTAAGTTCCTTTGGAAGCAGCGAACAGGACAAACAATGGCATCATACAGTGCTACTAGGTGGTGGAGTAAGTGGGAGCTTATGAAACAAATGATGGTCCAGTTTGGTGAAATTGAACCCTTTCTGAACCACAACACTGATCTGGGACCTTCTTCCCGGCCAAGGTTGCTAGCAATTTTAACAAATCCAGAAAAGCTGAAACATCTGAAGCTGGAACTTGCTTCTGTGATTGATTGGGGAGAGGTTTTTGTCAAGGCTACCTATAATCTTGAGGGAGATGGCCCATTGGCTTTAACATGTTACGAGGAAGTGCAAAGGGTTGTTGCAGCAATTAGGGTTGCACTCTGACATGATTTATGTAATGTGCATTAAATAGACATACACGCACGTGAGAATCTAAATTATTGCGCCATTTTTGTGCTTGCGAGTCTTTGTAATGAGCAAGTAATGGCAGAACAGTACGTAGCAGAGTCAGTAAACAGCGCAGATTATAACAGAGACACGAGTCCGCGTTCAAACGTAAGAATAATTTTAATTTGTCAGTTAACTGATCATTATCAGACGCCATTTTTAACGCATTATAGGCCTCTGCAGAAACTTCAGAATACACCGATAGCACACCCAATCGTTACTATCCTGGAAGATCCTTGGGCGGAACCCCTTTCCAACGATATCAACCTGACACAAACTATCGTACATATCCATATGAGCACTGCCACAGTAACTATCCTTATCCGACGATTTATTCTGGAAACATCATTCCTGATTCTTGGCCTGAACCCGCCTTACATGAAACACTTACAAAGATAATGAATAGCCAATCAGATATGAAAAACCTCATTGATACACTTTCATCACGTATAAATCATATTGAAAGTTCACTTTTGTCCCAATCTAGTAGTAGTGGTAGTAGCTCAACAGAAAAAGAAGTGCAAAGAGTTAGTCCTGAACTTTCTGTAAGTTTTTACTATATCATATGCATATGTGACTTAATGTACATGGCTGTAGAAATTAATTCGACAGATTCATGAAAGTTTGGATGATAATGATCAATTTCAGCCTAGATTGGGGTTAGTCATTTTTATGCAATTATCTAATTGTGCAGTGAATATCAATCACTAGTTCAAGAGATGAACACAATCTTGCAGTAAAGCAACGAATTACAGAAGAAATCTTGATGAGGAAAGGAAATTGCTATACATCCAGTAATTCTGAAAGTATATTGTTTGTGATAGCCACGTATTTGTACTATAATATTCGATAGAGGGGATTCAGAGGTATTTTCAGTCTCGTCGCCGCATTTGGAGAGAAAACAACACTGAGCAACCTGAGAGGTTGCAAAAACAAAATAGGAGTAGGAAACTGCGGTCTCGAAAAGTTCGGGTATGTTTCAAAATATGTGTAACTTTGTAAATCTTATAATTTTTTATTTTGATATAGTTATATAATCGTAGAAAAAAGGCTGTTCATGAGGGTGAAGAAGCTAGGCGGTTTGAAACATTATCCATTGCTGATGAATCCAGTGATTCAGACAGTGCAACAGATAAGATGATAGTACACCGTCGTACTTGGCGTTCCAAAAGTAGCTACTCTTTACTCATGTTACATAGCTACATGCATATTCTTTATGTTATAGCACTGAGTTTATTTCTTGAAGAACTAGATAAAAGGGTTGATGCCCAACAGAAGGATATGAAAAAGCATGTTCCCGAACGGAGAGTGAGAGTAATGGGGGAATCTACTGACAGGCAGCCTCCACCTGATGTGCCACAGTGGACGATAGATGCAGCATGGATGGAAGGTTATTTGCTCAATTACGTACTGTATATATAGCTACTTCCTTTTTAATTCAACATAGATCACCCAGATTACTTACAATCAACAGCTTAACTGGAGAGTGGAGACACTTTCAATCTTGACACTTTCATTGATTTGTTTTATGATCATAAAAAATTGTATTTAATCAATGATTTATTATTACTGAATAAAGAATAAAGTTTACTCAAGTGTAACAGCTAGTTTACTACATGGTGTATAAAAGTATATTTACAGTAAACCAACAGTTGCAGCATTGTGTTTTGTCAATTTCCTCTTAATTTACTGTAGATTTTCTTGTTAGTTTACAAATGGTAAACTATCAGTAAATAAAATGTTCCAGACTGCTGGTTTACTTATAGTTTATTTGATAATTTACATTCAGTAAATTAAAGAGTAAACCTTGAAATTACTCAAGATTTACTTAGTAGTAAATCAGATGGTTTCAAGCAGTGATACTGTATACGTTAAAACAGTCAAGGGGGAAAACTTTCGCGGTTAGAGCAAAAATGAAAATTCGACAGGAAAACTTTCCCGGTAGAAGCTTCTTAAACTTTTGTGATTGAGCAAAAACCACGAAAACCGTGAAAGTTTTTCCCCTTGACTGTTTTGACGTATACGGTATATTGGTATGGTAATATAACTGATCTGAGATAATCACATACATCATTACTGCCACTATCTCAGGTACCCATTTCAGGGTTCTCCCTAGAATAAAAAAGTAGAGTGATAAAATTATCTCTTCACTACCAACACATATCCAGAAATTGGCGGTCACGGGTAGGCCACCACTAGATCAAGGTAGTGTAAAGCATGGTAGTAAGTTGTTTTCCAGGGCTGAGAAATCACGATGCCAATTTTGTCGTATGCATGGGCAAGTGAACTGGACACAGTGTAATGTCCAGATTGTTCATTTTTACCTGGCATCGGTTGGGACATTATTTGGAAATTTTAAGATTTGTACATTGTTCAACTTTAATGAAATCAATGTTGTGTCTGTACGGCGACCATGCTTCGTGCGGGTCTTGTCGACAGTGTCGTGTAATATTGTGTCTGTCTGGTGACCATGCTTCGTGCGAGTCTTGTCGACAGTGTGTCATGTATTGTTGTGTCTGTCTGGCGACCATGCTTCGTGCGGGTCTTGTTGACAGTGTGTTGTGTAATGTTGTGTCTGTCTGGCGACCATGCTTCGTGCGGGTCTTGTGGACAGTGTGTCGTGTAATGTTGTGTCTGTCTGGCGACCATGCTTCGTGCGGGTCTTGTTGACTGTGTATTGTGTAATGTTGTGTCTGTCTGGCGACCATGCTTCGTGCGGGTCTTGTCGACAGTGTGTCATTTGTTGTTGTGTCTGTCTGGTGACCATGCTTCGTGCTGGTATTGTCGATAGTGTGTCATGTAATGTTGTGTCTGTCTGGCGACCATGCTTCGTGCTGGTATTGTCAATAGTGTGTCATGTAATGTTGTGTCTGTCTGGCGACCATGCTTTGTGCGGGTCTTGTCAACAGTGTATTATGTATTGTTGTGTCTGTCTGGTGACCATGGTTCGTGCTGGTATTGTCGATAGTGTGTCATGTAATGTTGTGTCTGTCTGGCGACCATGCTTTGTGTGGGTCTTGTCGACAGTGTGTCATGTATTGTTGTGTGTGTCTGGCGACCATGCTTTGTGCGGGTCTTGTTGACAGTGTGTCGTGTAATGTTGTGTCTGTCTAGCGATTTTTGTCATATGTGTTTCTTCAATATATTTATAGGCTGCCAGTCATTAGAATGTGTCCTTTCCTGTGACCAGCATTTCTGCCAGTCATCAGAATTCAATAATTCTGTTGGTGCTTATTAATATTTTTGATGGAGAGCTCTAGCTTATCATCACATGGCTGCTGGACGATGAAATACATTGAAAGGGGTGATAATAATGGTAAAGTGTGATTGATAACTTTTGTTACTTCATTTGTTAATAATTCTTTGATAGAGATAATATATGAACACTGGATGAAGTATTTTGAAAAAGAAAAACTGGGTGATACGATTGCAAAATGTGAGTAGTCACTTTTGTCTGTTCTTTTGTTAGTAATTATTTTGATAGATATAAACACTGGATGAAGTACTTTGAAAAAGAAACTGGGTGATACGATGGCAAAATGTAAGCGGTCACTTTTGTATGTTCTTTTGTTAGTAATTATTTTGATAGATATAAACACTGGATGAAGTACTTTGAAAAAGAAACTGGGTGATACGATTGCAAAATGTGAGTGGTCACTTTTGTATGTTCTTTTGTTAGTAATTATTTTGATAGATATGAACACACTGGATGAAGTACATACTGCGAAAACAAAATGGGCGATATGATTACAAAATGTAAGTGATTAATTTTCTTTGTTCTTTTGTTGATCATTTTTGTTAATGGCCATATGGCCATAGGATGAAATCAGTGCTTCAAAAGAGAAACTTGTTGGATGGCAAAATGTGAGCAATATTATTTTGTTTTTATTCTGTTATTGTTACCACTTTTTATAGTGTTGCTTATGGAAAAGGAAGGCTGCTGACATGGATAAGAGCTGTAAACTAAACTAACCTTTTTATTTTTACATTTGTACTGTTTAAAATCTTTATGTGGTGCGCTTTAAATGTAATCGTTAAATTTAGTAATCGCTAAAGGAATACATTATAGGTGAACGGTGAAGCTGTCACGCCGTGTTTAATAATCGGATATTGAGCAAAACGTAACAAAATTGGAGTATCTCTTCGAGTATCTGTATGGTAATTCAAAGAAATACAAACCCTGAATCGGGCTAAGTCCGAATTTCATCTGTCCCACATCGGAATTATTCGGCGTACGTAAGTTTGTATTTTACAAGGTCTGTATGTGCCCGAATCGAGCGAAAAAATCGGGGTTAAACAATAGTATATCGGGTCCGAAATTTCGTTAGCGGTTTCCTGTGTTAGGTGTCTTAATGTTAAATGAAAAAATGTTTATAATAATCTTTTGATATGTAGGTACCATTAGGTGTCTTAATGTTAAATGAAAACAAAGGGGATGATATGATAAAGATTTTACAACATCTTCAGCGGTATATCCCTGTAAAGGAGACTGAGGAGGATGTATATATCCCAAGTGAACAAAAATCGATCAGGAGACCTGTTGTTCTACAGCATAAAATATTGCTAGGAGGGGACCAATTGACAGTAGCACGAACAAGAGGGGCTCAAATGGCTATGTGTAACGCAAAAACTGCAGATAAGAAATTGGAAGGCTTTATTCCAACAATACAAGATTGGCACACAAAAGTGGTTCTTATGGAGGTACGTTTTCATGCATGGTGTCCCATGTTTAAACACCATTATTTTTTGTGTAGGTGATATGGAAATACTTTTACAATGCTGACTCTAGTAGGGAACATGGTACTTTGTACCAGTTAAGGAATAAAATCAATCGTTCTGATGTTGTCAAGAATCCCAAATCAAACTTCAATGCTTGTGAGGATTTTCTTGAAATTGTTGTGAAAGCCCATATATTGAGTGCCGCTTTAAAAATACTTAAGATGTCCAACATTGAAGATCAGCCATCTGATAGTGTGATTGGGATTCCATCATTAGAAAACCTATGGACATATCCAAATGACGAAAGAAAAGCTATCCTTCATTCAGTATGTGAAAAGATAGTGAACTTTATGAATTTTTCTTTTAATACCCATCCCAATCTAACTACTAGAGACGATGAAGTACACAACTATGCTTGTAATTTTTTAAGCATAGGATCCTTCTATTTGGGATTTAAAGATGCTATAAAGGAAGGTGATGGCATGAGAGTTTTGGAATGTTGGCGTTACTTTCTGCCTGTATTCCACAATTCTGGTCGAAGAAATTATACCAAAGAAGCGTTTAACTTTTTAACTCAGTACCATCATGATCTGCCACCACAACAGGCTCAACAGCATTTGTCAACACCAGTGGAGTTAGGGGGAGAAATATTGCCTTAGATCTTCACCAGGAACACCTAAATAGACTCTGTAAGGACTGTGTTAAGGGTCTCGGTTCCAATAAAACAAAAGAAAACATTGTTCGCTGCAGCAAGGCTTTGGGTGTATTGGACAAATTTTTAAGTAACTTTGATGAAAATAATAATGTGGCCAGTACAAGTGGGGCACATTTAACTCCTTCATATAAAGAAGATCTGTACTCAATCGTAGATGAACTTAAGGAAGCTGATGTTTTCAGTATTATCTCAGGTAGAAAACACAAGTCTTTTGAAAAACCGAAGGATGTACTACACGCAAAGGATAAAGATGAAATAGTCACATACGTGTCTGAACATTTGAAGCAAAAGTACCACATATAATTATACTACAAAATCTTTGCTTTTAATTTTGCATAGTCCACATTTACAAAGGTCATAACATATATCACAGCACATGCACAAGCTTGTTGCCTTCAATATGTCTCCTTCAAAATTTGTGAATAGCATTTCCCTTCTACAATTAAATATATTTGTAGTGTAAGATTTCATGTCTTTCTCCAGTTGTGTTCTAGATTCCCCTGGAATAAGTAATAATACAGCTACTGACTGCATACCATCTCGTCCTGCTCGGCCAGTTTCTTGAATATATGATTCAACGTTATCAGGAGCTCCTATATGCACAATCTGATGAACATCTAGACAGTCTACTCCCATCCCAAAGGTGACAGTGGCTATCACTATCCTTAAATGGAAGATTTACTGAAAGAATGAAGAATATGGTCCTTGATCTCAGGGTCAGTACAGCTGTGAAACATCTCAACTACTCGGTACTGTGTCAAATCCGGAGCATCCACAGGAACAGTGAAGTGAGCACCTAGCATATAGTGTAGGTGGCTAGACACCTTCAAAGCTAATCCCTTAGGGGATCCAGACAGTTTACTTGATCCTACTAATGATGAGCTACAGGCTATATAAATTTTACACTGTACGTAACGTCTTAAATACGTAGGTCTGTCAGCTGTTTGTAGTGTGGATAAATGCAATCATGACTATGACAAGGAAAGGTACGTACATATATTAATGCCATAATTATGCCAACTATATATACATCATTATAATATATAGCTATACAGAGTTTGTATATGCATACATATATTATACATTCTTTGTTTATAAACACATAGCTACAAAAAACCTACATATGGTGAAATGATAGATCTATTAACAGAAGTGGAACAACAATGCATCAATACTTAATTACCACATTATGTATTGCGATACACTGATGCATCATAGTATTGTCCCATCTCTATCTATGCTATTTTAGATCTACAATTTTAAATTGTATTAATGTTTTGCTCTAATACAGAAACGAGTCTGGATTCACTATAATAGGTGTAATATTCCACCTATCTCACTATGGGCGCGTTGTGACATCAATATATATGAAATGAAAAAAGAGGTCCTAAAAGACCAAGACACTATCTTTGCACATTTCTTACTTTATATGCAGAAATAGAGTCACAATGTAGATTTTCTGTTAATAAAATAAACAAATATTGGAATAGTTTGTTCTTATAAGAAACAAACCATTTGAACATTCGTTAGTTTAAATAAGAGAATTTTCAAATGTGGAAATGTGCATTCATCCCACCACTAATTTGCATGGAGTGACAGTCATATGGTAAGCAAATTTACAGTACATAAATTTGCTTATAACTAGCTAATTACATGACACATGGATATTCAACAATGGACTATTGAAACATCTGATGGGAGTAGGAGTGAGTATGTTGTCTAAGCTTTCTCTAGTAAAGACATTACTGATTTAACATTTCTGTCATAAGGTATCTAAGTACATACTCATTAAGCATATCCTGATTATGCCAGCATAATTTTAGGAATAATAGGGCATTGAGCATCCCCTTCAGACATAAGTGATCCAGAACATTTGACTCCAGCACATTTACTATTTGGCAGAAGGATTACATCCCTTCCACATCGTTATTGATCCTGACTATATGGAAAAACTGAGTCAGACCTGAGGAAAAGAGCTAAAACACAGGCACCGATATTCAAACATTTTTGGAAACGATGGTAACTAGAGTACCTAACATCACTCCGGGAATACCATAAGACCAATGGCAACAATATCCAGCAAGTGAAGTTGTTTTGGTGCATGATGATACTCCAAGAATAAATAG
Organism: Nitrosopumilaceae archaeon; assembly: GCA_965207375.1. Taxonomy (GTDB): domain Archaea; phylum Thermoproteota; class Nitrososphaeria; order Nitrososphaerales; family Nitrosopumilaceae; genus JAWVZS01. The sequence goes on from CBDBMG010000002.1 coordinate 592,372, forward strand.
GCAGTTGGCTGTTATTGAAGATGTTGTCAAGGGATTAGATAGATTGATTAGAGCAGCAAACATGCGCACCAACGCTGAAAGGATGAATCGTCCGATAGCACAATTGTATTGTATCCTCTGGAAGTTTACTCTGCAGAACCTTTAAAGGCAATGAATATGGTTTCAGACACACCACAATTGAGTGATAAACTTGAGAAATTAGAGGAACAGACAACCAGTCATATGACCAACCAGGGAGACAGCTATAAGAGCATATAAGAAATTTAGTGAATGTGCAAATACGTATGAGAAATAGAGTATCGATTTTGTGCCTGCATGCAAAAACACACAGCTACTCTACTACATCAAATATACGTAAGTCAGAGACACAATAATATTATAATATTGTCACATGTAATATCTCTTTTGAGTCTTGTAGTTTATTTGTCAAGATTTAGTAGTGATTTCACAGTAGCTAAAACATATAATGTACACTAAATAACATGTATTATTTTCCAACCTACAGGTACTGAAGGAATCAAAGTTATATGATTTCTGCAGCAAATGTGCATATTTATATGATAGCATTACAATGTTTTTTAACAAAGCCATTTTATTATAGTGTATGAATTGTTGTACTTTCAATAAAATTAATTGCCCAGAAACAATGGTCAGGACTATGCGGGAACATTGTGGATGACATGCATTTGCTTTAGTGTGACAAATTTTGTTCAGTATATTCACATAATATAATAATTTATTAAGTTTATTATTAGCCAAATTTTTAAAGTTTAATTTTGAAAAACTCAATTTTTAAAACTTTTAGTGCGTATTCAGGTAGAAGTGATTTATTAATGCCTGGTTTCTTTTGTCCGGGAAGTCGGTATTGCAATTCCCACAGAAGAAACTACATGTATACCTGGAATCACCAAGGAAAGGATGATGGCATTCAATATCATCTTATCTAATAAGACAATTGGAAGGAAAGCAGCACTGCAAAAGATATTGTGGGGGTGTTTGGGGTCAATAAACTTTCTTAATCCTGTGAAGAAGGCAAAAAATGCCCAGAACAAGTCTCTAGATCCAGATTAATAACGGGTAATAATATTTTCACTAATAATTACTATATTATTCATGTTATTTTTCCTATACCAGAGATATGGGGAAAGCTGTGTTGATCTGAGACCAAAATCCATAAACTAAATTACTGAATGGGAGGGAAGTATGTAATAGTTACGTAGTTACATTTATTCTATTGTATGCCCTCTTTAACTTTTGATCACGTGATTTGCCTCGTGCTGATACACCTTGCCTTCCAGTGTTACAGTTGTAAACATTTCACTGTCGCTGTGTTTATTCTTGGTTTACAGTGTACCTCGCAGCATTGGGTGCATTTAATACTCGGTTTAATGCAACTGGTGAGTCATTTTGTGGCTGCATTATATTCTCTGGTAAGTTGTAAACATTTCACCGTCACTGCGTTTATTCTTGGTATACAGTGTACCTCGCAGTGTATGTTGGGTGCGTTTAATACTCGTTTTAATACAACTGGTGACAGTCTTTTCTCTGGTAAGTTGTAAACGTTTTTCGCTGTTGCTGTTTATTCTTTGTGTATAGTGTATTTATTTGAACAAGGTTACCTTCCCACTGTCACTGTGTTTATTGTTGGTGTATAGTGTATCTTAACCAAAACACCCTGGTTATAAAAAGTAGCAGCCAAGAACTAAAAAGGCCAGCATCAAAAAAGTGAAATCAAAATGGGAGACCAAGGCCTGGTACTGATGGAAATAATTTATAATCACAATTCAGGCTGCAAAAATATTTTACTATGTTCGACCTTGTAATTTAAGTCTTTAAAGTGACAAACTTGTACAAATGATTTTTGTCATTGAAAATGTACAGTATCAGCTGCCTAGTCTCGCAAGCCAGACCCAATTTATGTGCAGGCCCTTATCAATTAGAGATAAGTGCATCTCTAATCGATAAGGCCCTGCTCGTAAATTGGGTCTGATTTGTGAGATTAATCAGCTGCCTACAATTTATCAGTACATGGACTACAAAGGAATATTCTCCATAGGAAATGTATCATAAAAATCCCTTGTTTTATAGCCTATCAGAGCGCTTCTTTTATTGTTGTTTGTATTTGAAGGGCTTCAAGACTATAAAATTTGATAACATAGAGGGAAATGACCCAAGCATGATATACTTGTTATTAGACTGAGGCATAGCTGAGGTCATTGGTGTTTGTATCCAGCAGCTGCATTATTTTATTTTGTTGCCTGTATGTTGAAAGCTTCCCGGCGCCGGGGGGCTTTGCTGTTTTTTAACCCTATCTTTTTCAGAGTACCCCACCAGCTTCTTAGTCGACTGGCCAACTCCGAGTGCCCAGTGATTTGTTTACTTCTCTAATTAATACCCACTCACCGTTAATCCACTGACACCGAACGCACCGCACCTCTTCACATTTCGCAGTCACCTCCACAACAGCAAACCCACCTACTTGATAATAGAACACAGCAAGACACACTAGAGCAACGCACAAATTCAAAGACACCAACACAACAAAGCACTTTAATTAGAAACACTATATGCATGTGTACTCTTATTATTTCGTTTTTTCCTAACACCTCGGACTGAAGAAGGCACTACGCCGAAACGTCTCCCCTCATGCACTACTTTTACGACGATCCAACTCGATCATAGATAAGCACTCCTTTACATTTATTATTTTATCACTTTTATTTGTATACTTAACTTGTATTTATGTTTGCATTTGTATTATATTTTTAATTTAATCTATTACATTAGCATTTAATCTATTACATTAGCATTTAATCTGTTACATATAAGATAAATAATTATACTCGCTACCTAACGTTTTTAAGTACTTTCATGCTTATCCTCTGTTTTCTCTTAAATAATGCCCACCACGCGACAACTAACTACAAAAATCACCACTAGGGTGCCTAAATCTCCACATTTACTACACATTCCCCCCCACAAGCTTAAGAACACACCACAACGTACCCTCACCGCTTCTAACTTACCATCAAGCCAAACCCCCACTGCACAAACAACTACACAGTATGCACCCGAAGACACTCCCAGCTTACACTTAAAACACCCAAATAGCTATAACAGCACACTGGCTTCCCCTCCACCTGAACCCGACCAACACACAACACCTGCTCACATTGACTTGACAACAACTCCTGCTCAAACTGAAAATACACCCCCTCCTGACACCACTCAAATACATACCACGACTACACCCACAAACCAAACAACGACATCTAACCGCATCGAAGCAACCGACACCAACACTAAACTCACAGAACAACCCCGACATCAGACAGCAACTTCAACGCCACACAATCCCCCAAGAAGAAACCCACTAATGCACCGTCCACTGCAAGTCACAACAACATCACTAGGGACCCAACAGACATCCGTGAACAACTCTTTAAGTTAAAAACACAGCATGCCAAAGTCACACACCACCTCACATTTCTAAACACATGCATACACGATAACCTTGTACCACAGAGCTTTTGCATTACACTAACACTGCAGGCAATGGAACCAGACCACTCAAACATCCAGGAAGATTGGGAATAGACACTCCTAGACACCAGTAAGCACCTAGTTATGTTAACACAGACGCACTACACCTTACTCCTAACAACCATCACAGAAAAGATCGAGGAACTAGAAACACTATTGAACAGCTTACACATTAACATGCAACATAAACAACTTACAGACGTACAAATGCACAAACTCACCACCCTCGAGAAAAGATTGGAAGCTACACGCACCAACAAGATACATCGACTCAAGAACCCTACACCCCAACAGGTAAGCTTCTCTGATCCGCCCATACAGAAGATATCAAACTGTTGCAGCTGTGAATTGTGATTATTAAAATTTTATATCAACACTAACACTACACTGGCCTGTAAATTCATACGTAGTTTTTGTTGAGATAGTTGTGTGTCAGGTGAGTGTATTACAAAGCAAGTTATCACTAGACAATGAGCAAACAAGAAGAGCAAAAAGGCAATAAATTTAGCCACAATTCCCTCCCATTCCAGTACAAAGAAGAAGACGATCCTGGACTATTCTTCGTAGTGTGGCCAGCTACTACAGTGCATGCAGACCTACCAAGTCACACGGGGCATGTGACACTCGCATTTAAACTAAATCTCCAGCTCACACGCATACTCACCACAACCTCCAGCAAAAAGAACTAAAACTCACAATCAAATATTTTACATTACGTGAAGGGCTTGTAAGCACTTCCCAGGCCACATAATCTTCATAACCTTTTATTAAAGCCATACAATTATATTCACTGTTGTAATAGCTTGTTACTAACTTACCATAATTCAATGTCTTTATGACCACAAGCACATCAGTGCACGTGCAAAAGCTACGTCAGCGCTCAATTGGTGATACTGATCATTACGTGAATTTACGCCCAAAACTACACATTCTCTAGCAATTTACGTTTAGGAAACCAATCATATGCACGTTAACTAGCAATTTATGTATATAAAGCCATAGATTCTCCTATGGATGTGATAGTACAAATAGGTTAAATCCATTGCACTTTATTTACTATAAATATGGCTGAAAGTGACAGTTCAAGTGATATTGAAATAGTAGAACCTCCAACAAAATCACGGAAGCTTGAAGGGGCTACAAAGTACCCTACGAAGTTTAATCCTGAATGGAGTAAAAGGTGGCCTTGTATTTAGTGCACATCTGTTCCTTATAAGTTCAAATGTACCATCTGTGAGTGTCTAGTCAACTGTGAACATCAGGGAGAGAAAGATGTGAGACATCACTTAGAGTCACAGAAGCACTGCAGCAATGCCAAGGCACTGGAAAACCAACAGTCAGTCACCACCTTCTTCAATATATATATATATATATATATATATATCATTAAGTACGGTAGTACTTAATAGTAGGGATTGGTAGGAAATTGTACGGCTTCGGGAAAATTTTGCGCTTTAAAAATCAACCTTCCAATAGGCTTTACCCGAAAGTAAGCACTGTGTTAGCGCATCATAACATCCCCATTGCAGTAGCTGATCATTTGAGTCCAATGTTTAAAAATATATTTCCTGATAGCCAAATAGCCAAAATGTATTCTTGTGCTTGTACAAAAACAGCCTGTATACTAAATGGTGCTTTAGCAAAAGAATTACAGGGGTTGCTGATAGACAATATGAAACAAAGTCCATTTTCATTGGCTACTGATGGATCAAACGATACAGGGTTACAGAAAATGAATCCACTGACTGTCAGGATCTTTGATACCAACAGAGGTTGTGTGACTTAGACATGTGTCTAACTTCAGCATCTACAACAGAAGTAATTTTTTCAAAAATCAATGAAACCATTCAAAATTTTGATATTGATTGGAACAAGTGCGTTGCCTTTGGGGTGGACAACACAAGTGTAAACATGGGTGCACACAATTCTATTAGAACTAGAGTTACACAAAAAAACTCAGCTGTGCACTTCGTGGGGTGCCCATGTCATATGGTGCACAACACTGTGATCAAGGCCGCCGAAACCTTTCAATCCATCACTGGTTTTGATGTTGAGGATATGTTAGTAGACCTGTACTACTGGTTTGACAAAAGTACAAAGAGAAAAAATGCATTAGCTGAATTCTGTAGTTTTTGTGATACAGAATACAAGCAAATAGTCAAGTATGTCTCTACCCGTTGGTTAAGCCTTGAGTGTGCTGTTGAACGCTCACTAAAGCAGTACACTGCACTTAAGTCATATTTTTTGTCATCTGAAGAATCACAGGCACGATTCCAGTGTTTAAAACGTTTATTTGAAGATCCACTAACTGAAGTGTACCTTTTATTCTACCAGGCAATCATGCCACTTTTCAACTCCTTCAATAAATTACAGCAAGAAACACCTTGTATGAATTCATTTGATGATGGATAAAATTGAATCATTCTATTCAAACTTGATAAGGAAATTTGTTAAAGTCCAAGTAATCAGAAATGAAAAATCTAAAGGTAAACTATTTGGTATTAACCTTCAAGATGAGTGCTTAATACTCATCTTTTGCAACGAAACAAAGTCTCCAAAAGCTTCTAAATGAAGCAGACATTAGTGAGCACGATTATAATAAGTTTTACAAGGGAGAATGCACTTTCTTCACAACAGCAGCTGAATATGTTATTAAAACGTATCCATTGAAAGATGACCTACTGAAGCATGCAAAATTTGTAGACTTCGAAAAGCGAGAAGAAGCAACAATTTCCTCTGTTGAGTATTTTATCCACAGATTTCCTCACTTGGAACCCCTTCGTTAACCAAAAGAAGTTAAAGTACTTCAACAACAGTTCCTTTCAACTACTTCAGGATACTGATATACCTGGTACTGTGTGGCAGGAGGCAAAAGTAAAAGTTGATGATGAGATACGCTATTTACGAATAGATGTTCTGTGGAATCACATCTTCAATATGAAAGTTATTGGTTCCACTGAACTTAAAATTTCCAAACTACAACAACTTGCTAAATCTGTATTGGTCATTCCTAATTCCAATGCTTCCGAGGAAAGAGTCTTCAGTATGGTGAGGAAAAATAAGACCCCCTTTCATCCCAGTCTAGGATTGGATTGTCTTCTATCATTGGAATTAAATTAGGAATTGATGATCCTTGTGAAAAGTTTGAACCCAGCAAACAACTTTTGAAAGACTCCAAAAAAGCTACCTGAGAATATAATAAAGCACATTCATCAAAAGAACAATCTTAAGTAGAAGCTATAACATTTATTACCTACCTTTTTATTTGACATACATATTGTTGTAAACTAATAATTACACCTGACTACCGCTACTGCTTTTTAGTGCTACTAAAGTAAACTAAACTACTCTACATTATACTACTGTCACTAATATAATACTACACTATGACTAAATATATGCTCAACTGACAACAGTACACAGTAACACTACACTATATTACACTACAGCTATTCTAGTAAATGCTCATCGTAATTTTATTATTGCACACCAGCATGTGATAAGGATGATTTGAAAATAAATTTGAACTTGAAAATTTGTGTTTTGAAGCTAGTTGTTGATGTTTAAAGATCGCAATGCAGTTTGTTAGTTTCAGTAATAACACAATGATGGTTATGTTCTCTCTTCTGTCCAAGCCACCATTGACGGTGTCGGGTGGCCATGGATGGCACCAGGGGGATCTAGTCACGAGGCCGGAGGGGTTTGGAAAGATCAAAGTGGATGATTTAGATTACAGAGAGGTTGACTGGGCCAGTGACATCGAGGTGAAATTGATGTTACACTCAATCATGGTGTTGCTGCTCACTTTGAGCTACCATATAGAGCATATACGTGCAATTAATATTTACACAACTTGACTTATTCCTTCAAGCATAATGGTACAACACCAGGATACATATCATTTGCTGCAGATTTTTTAAATATTATGCTTGTCACATTTATGTATTATAATTTTGTGCCTATTATGCTAGATTTTATTCCAGTAATACACAGTTTAATACAAAAAACTGCCTAAAATCTAACCTGTTACATGCCAGTAGTTGTTATAATCATTTTAGTGATGCCTTTGAAGAACACAGGGATTGGTTAGACCAGACCAGAAGGCTAAAGATACCTTTGATTTTGCTCATAGCCATAACAAGGTTTGGATTAACCCAACTAAAAAAGCAAGTTTGTTTGTTGGAGGCAAACACAGTGAGAAGACTATCCGGTACTGGCGTAAAGTTTTTACACTAATCATGGGGAGTTTTCAGAATCTTTGCAAGGGAAGTGCAACAGGCCATATATTAGATGATAACAACAGTTGACAGAAAGCTGCTGAATGGGCAAGGAGTAATTCATCTATTAAGTGGAAGCCCAACATGACATTAAATGATTTTAAAAATTGGGTCAACACTGAACTTTTTCCAAATATTGCAATAGTCCATCCTAAACACAAAATAGAACAGCAAGAAAATGGTTGCGTGAACTTGGATTTCCTCCACATTCTCACAAAAAAGTGTTTCATAGATGGTCATAAACTGTACAATCAAATAATAGAAGATTAATTTTATTTGAAAATAAACAAGGAACGCTCAGAATTAAAACTTGGACATTTGGATTAATGAGGCTATGCTTGGTGTTCATTGATTATCATTAAAATTTGCTTACTTGCAAATAACTACAAGATGATTTTGCAACAATTAATTTGTGGTTAGAAAGCCTTTTCTGCCTATACAACTTTCTCATCTTAGAGAAGTAACTACATTGTCACAGTATATGATTTCATTGTCCCTTATGTTTGTATTTGATTTTGTCCTGTAGAGATTGGTTCGAAAAGGTATGCAATAATCGTATTAGCAACAAATGTGTTGTCATAGTAAATATATTGTATATTATCAACTCAATGTTTCTTTGTGTATGTTAATAATATACTCTAAAAATACACTTTTATTTGCATTTTTAAATTTATTGCACATTCTAATGCACATCTTTATAATTATTTTGATTATTGTTAAAATACCTTCGGGCCAAGTAAATTTCAAATTTCTTGCCGATATACAAGCCACAATCAATGTGTGGCTAAGGTATTTTGATAAAAGGCAAGAGTTAAATACCATATACATGGTAATTTAAGGAACTTATTTTTCACAGATAGAAAGTTGAAGAACATCAATCTGTTTACTTCAGCCACTCCTTTTTCAAGGACTAAAAATTTTGTGCTCAGCAAGCTTCATATAAGAATTCGTAAAATTTACATCCCTTGAAAATTACTACATGTATGGTAAGCTATATCTCAATATATTAGTAAATCAAAGTGATCTCAGGGTGGTTATAGCATATGTGCTACAGTGAATAAAATAATCCACCCACTGCCATTATCTTATATTGACAGTGGCATAGCCAGACTTGACAAGTTGGCAGGGAACATTTTAGTGTGTTTAGACTATAACAGCCAAGCTGAATACTGACATTTGATTGTAATCTATTTCTTGTAGATCCCTTACTTTGCTCCATAGATCCCTGCCTCTGAGGCAATAAAAAAACAAGCAAATAGTGTGCTGGTTACCAGTGAGCATTAAATAAAGTAAATGGCGATATTACTACAGATTACCACTATATTTTTTCATTGCTTGGTTGTTACAAGCAGCCGCAAAGGAACAATAACTCAAAAAATTAGACTTCAAACCAACAGGCTCTACGGAATTTAGAAACCCTCAGGTCCTTGCCTTCAGATATTTCTATATTCCGTAGACCCCTGTGATTTGAAGTCTACTATCATTAAGTACGGTAGTACTCAATAGCACCAATATATAACTTATAACTTAGATAAATATATTTTGATGTTTTTCAAATGTAATTTGCTATAATACAGCTGCTTTACCATGTTAACACTCTTGTTAACAACCACCTGTAAAACATAATTAAGAGAACATTAAAGAACACTAAAGAGAACACTAAAGATTCTGGCATAAGATAAATTGATCCCTACTCTTGGCTCATAATTTCAGTAGATTAGTAGCTATACAAGCCAAAAGTAGGGGTTAAACTTTTATCAATTATCTCATGCCACATCTCTTGTGCCAATATCTTCCTTAGCAGTGCCCTAGCTACTCATCTGCAAATTTTAAATTTCATTCTAGTATATATTGCAATTCAAGTTTATGCATGTATACATATTCAATTTTCTCATGGCAGAGCACAGCGAACATTTGGACCCTGCCAGGCTTGTCCTTGGCTATGTCAATGGATATTGAACAAATTAATGCTAAAATAACTTTTAAGAATCAGCAAACTTCGTTAACTATCCTTAATCAAATAAAATTGCAAATTAATATCTGAATACTAATACATATATTAACATTAATACTTTTTTCAATAGCTACATGTTTGAATTTCCATATTTCTGAATCGGCATGAGAAAACCAGGCCTATGCACACAAAATACACCTATTCATGTATCTTCTTTACTGTTTAAGGTTTGAAAAATCTGTAAGCTGCATGAGATTCCCTAAGAAAAGCTGCATAAATGGTGTAAAATATAGTAGACTACTATGATTACTCATGAAGTTATTTAAGTTTGAAATCCAAAAAATGTAGTCAAACTTCATATGCACATAAGCCCTATTTTCTCATGCCGGGTCACATTTAATGATTTTCAGTAGGATCTCATTTAAATTGCTGAAAATAGCAACATTCAGTTTTTTGTAGATTACACAACTTGTATAGTCTGTTCATGTTCATCTTGATACTTGTTAACCTTAAATAATTTGTTGTGAATGCCATGGAACAAATTATTAAATCACTCCATACTTACTGTTGGTCTATTGTATTACCACACTGTTTAGATGCCTTCTCAAGTAACTTAACTTTCTTTGCTTTCTAAAAATATTTCACCATATTTATAAGGACATGATTTGTTTAAATTGTTGGTATGACGCTTTCCTTTGAAAGAAATCTTCTTGTATAAATAATGTGAAAGACAATTTCCCCTGTTGTAGCCACATATAGTTCTTACTGTTATTTTAGAATTTAATGGCACCATTTTATCATTTGTGCTAAAGGGTAACGACTATTATGTAATTACATGCTGTTATGTAGAAGCAGTTTCCTTGAAATAAAGGAGCTTTACATGTTGAGTTTAGGGGCAAAGGTAAACATGAACATACTATACTCAGCATTACCAAATATGTCACATTAAATATAATCATCAATGACAACCACATTTGTTGCTGTTAAATAAAATTTCAATTATATATTTTCAATTAAGCCAGTTACATATGTAACTTTCTATATTAAACTTATGAAAGGGTTAGAGATGGTGTAGGTAGGCCAAGTTTATGTATTTACTGATGCTTTGTCAGATTAAAATCTCAGCTGAAACCCACAATTTAGTTATTAACTAATCTATGTATGCTTCAGCACAATATAAATTTGATATTCGCATGCATGTCCTACTGCAGTCACTTGAGAAATTTATAAGAAAACTTGCAAATTTCTCATGAATGGATTATCTATGGAACACTTCATCGCAAGTTCTGCACATCACTGGTCCTAGTGCCTACACTTAGAATACGTAGCACATGTTATAGTCTACGTTAACGAATTCGAGTTATAGTCCACATTATAATCTACGTTGCCATAGACTATTTTACCAAACAATGCATGAAGTATAAGCATACAAAATGTTCAACTACAGCTAACCATCCTGGAGTAGTTACACTTCACTCCAAGAACAGCACATAACTGGTCCCAAGCGCCTACACGTATTACAAGTACGAATACGTAGCACATGCTCTTAATTCGTTTCCTTTATTTTAGGATAGCAATAACATATGTCTATGATTTAGTCTGTTGCAGTCTTGGGAATATTAGTGTAGATGGTTCTAATGTTTTAATCTGTAAATATTCATGTTTGTTGTAAGCTGTTGTTTTCACAGTAGTCTATTTTTCTGTAGTAAATATTTTATTATCGGCAAGCAAAAATTCTAGAACCATTTGCATACATCCATTTTCTAATTAATGCACACCACATTAAATTTTAAACCCTAGTTACAAGTTATAATTACTAGCTCAGCTGAAGAAATATTATTACTTTTAATAAAAAGCGTAAATATACAGTATGTAGATATGTAGTTATTTGTTGAAACTTCTAGTTTTCAAGATACTTATGCACTATAGGAATACCAGTATGATGTTCAAATTTCTTTGAAGGTAAAGTGTGAGGTGTTTACAGTTATCTTAAATGTGTTGTGCTTCTCTAGCCATCAGTACATTTAGATTTTTCACTTTATAGGTAGCTACGTATTAAAGCTTGAGTGACATGCTGGCTTGCAAGACTAAGGCCAGGATGTAACAATGACATTTCAGAATGCACATGATTTTTAAAAACTCCCAACTCCGAAGGATGCCAATAATTTTGAGCCATTGTATGACTTAAACAGTTTCTGAGAGAAGGTATGATCTCTCTCAAAACTTGAACATACAATTAGCCATAACAACAGTAATAACAATAAATGACTCCACTTAAAAAAGTACGGAAAATAAACCCTAGGCAATACCCTGTTTCCTCACCCGACCTAGAGGGAGTCCTCGAAGCAATGAAATTAGAAATATCAGGTATTTCCATAACAGATAAAATACCCACAACCTCTCCTTTGATGAACGTAGAACTCACAAGGAACTTAAACACAACACTGACCTTGTAATCAACAAGGCAAACAAAGGGTCTACTACTGTTGTTCAAAATAGAACAGAGTACATATAAAGAGCTCAATGTAGATCCAATCAATAGTATTTGTCATGGTATTAACCAAATTCTTCACAAATTTCATTCAGAAGGACTATTAAATAAAAAAATGGTAGACTTCTGCTCTTCACCCAGGAAATCACGATTTCTTAAAAAATACATAAATCACCAATGGGCATACGTCCTATTGTTTCCTCCTACTGAAAATATTTCACAATTCATTGACTATTGGTTGCAAACTTTAATGAAGGTGATACCCTCTTACTTAAAAGACACGACTAAGCTTACAAACCAACTAAAAGAACTAACAGTTGAGCCTGATATGCCTTTTGATGTTAAATCACTATACACCTGTATCCCTCATAAAGAAGGTATCCAAGCCTGTGCTGAAGCTCTTGAAAACTTGAAAGCAAACAATCCAGACCAGCCCAAACGAATACCCTAGTAATTCTACTTGAAATTGTATTAAAGAACAACACCTTTGAATTTAACAACAAAAGCTTTATACAACTTCAACGTACAGCAATGGGCAATAAGCTAGCTCCAGTCTATGCTAACATTTTATGAACAAACTCGAACAAACCATCCTCACCCCACCCCTTTTAAACCATCCTACTATAAATGTTACATCGATGACATCCTCATCCTCTGGCTGCACTCTAACAGAACACAATAATTTTATCACTGCCCTCAACAACTACCACACATTAATTAAATTTACTTATGAATGCAACCACACCAAAATTACATTCCTAGATATCAACATTTTTAAGGATCTAGATTTCGAATTAACAGGGAAGCTAGATGTTGGGACACACAAAACCCACTAACCGTCAAGGATATATACATGCTGACTCACACCACCCCCCCAGGAACTAGTAAAGGTGTGGCTATCAGAGAAATAAAACGATACCTATGTACAAATTCTAGGGCTAAGTCTTTCTACTCTTTCAAATTCAAACACAAACGTAACCTTCTCAAAAGAGAATACTCTTCTGATTTCATCAATAGGTATACTAGCAATATTCAATTCAAGAATAGATCTTTATCCCTTAAATGTTAGCTCAAAACAAACAAAAACAAGAGATTAGCTTTCATTACAAGATTCACACCTTCAGCAACCAAAGTCATGAAAATCATAAGAAAATTCTGGCCTTCACTTCGAAATATCAAAAGCTTTAAACATGTTACAGTCCCATCTCCCATGCTTACATTTAACTCTTAAACGCACACAAAACCCCATAGAAATAAAAAGTTTTATACACGGAAATACTTCGATATTGTTCGTCGTGCACACAACTCTTTTCTGAGCTCTTTTCTTTTTCGTGTCGTGGCGACTTCAGTGTCTATCAAATATCATTCGATACTATGATGAGTAGAACCGAGTCCATGGTAAGTACTTTTAGTGTGCTGTTTAAATTTACCCTGTGTAATTTCTGAATTATAGCCGCAGATGACAGAGAATGATCCTGGGTTGATATTTATTATTGATGCATTCCAGTTGCACGAATGCCTCAAATTGCTGTACCCTCCCAGATCCAACCCAACCTCCATCAGCATCCTTACCATATCACTAAACCCAGAGATAAGAATTGGTAAGGACATTATGTGATTGTCAAGTGTCGTTATACCATTTTAAGAACTGTACCTTGGGCGAGGTGCCCATTTCATCTTTCTTGTGTTAATTAAGGTTAAATATAAGGTCAAATCTTGTTAGAGCAAAACTCACACTATCTAGCCATGAAACTACCCGTTGGGTGCCCGGGAATGAAGATAAGCAATTAACTGTGGTGTGCATTCAGTGCACACAAGACCCATGAAACTTGAACAATTAATTGACACTATTGACACAGCTAGGTGGTCCTCTGCTGCGTACACTTCTCAGTGGACCTGCTGCTGTTTTGCGTTCTGGATGACTTAGCATCCATGTGGCTGGGTTGTCTCATGATTTGATTAGTGTCCATCAATTTGGCTTCCACAAACATCACTCCACTACTCATCTCTTGCTTGAGGCTTTACATGATTGGGCCAAAGCTTTAGAATGCCGTGATAGCTGCCATTGTTTATGCCTGGATTTTGCTAAAGTTTTGACAGAGTGCCTCACCATCGGCTGTTGCTGAAATTACAGACCCTGGGTATATCTGATGATTGTTTTCTTACCATGCAATCTCAGAGAGTTGTTGTTAATGGTCAGTATTCTGAGTGGCTTCCTATTGCTTCTGATGTCCCTCAAGGCTCCATTCTTGGACCGTTGTTATTTATTTTATATACTGATGATGTTAGATATATTGTTAAACATTCTTCTATCAAATTTATGCTGACGACATCTCTCTTTATTCCCAGGTGTCCTGTTCTGACGATTGCTTTAAACTAAAAGATGATTTGTCATGTATTATATCAATGGTCCCTTAAGTGGCAGCTTAAATTGAACCCTAAAAAGTGTGAGGCTATCAACATCAGTAATAAGCATTCCCCTATTAACTTAGATTACTGTATTTGATTTTATCCAATTTTGTGGTCCCAGAAAGTTAAGTATCTTTGTGTTGTTATAAACTCCAAGCTTAAATGGAATGACCGCTGTCAATATGTAGTCACCTTACTCCCATCTACCAATAACACCAGCAATCCTTAGCAAGCTATGAGAAGTATGGCTACACACCGACCCATCCTTTAATGCAACCATGCTGTGGCACTAACATTCTTCACTTTTAGCCGCTCTGGAGAGACGACTTCTGGCTCAAACATACGATCCAAAGTCACACCTGTTCTTAAATGATCTATCAGCAGATAAGGCTTTAAACATAAAGCATTTCAAAACAGATCAAGGAAGAATAGGATCACGGTTGCAATAGAGAGGACAGGGAATGATATTTACCAAGTCTCAACTCTGCTGATGTACTTGGCAAGAAGAGGGACTGAATCAAGAGCATTAATTATCTGTGAAGATGACTATCCCTTGACAAAATCAAGATTTGTGAATAAGATGAGACCAAAGCTGGTCTTCCCGCTAAGGATTTTACAGGTCAAAGTTTTTGAATAGGTGCTGCACAGCCGCAAAAGCTGGACTTCAGGATTCAGCAATACAAACATTTGGAAGGTGGAGAAGCTTGTCATATCAGCTTTACATCAAAACAGCACCTCAACACCTACCTAGCTGCGGTATCTGCAAGATTGTCATCATGTCCTATATATGATGTATCAGATATGGGAAAAATGACTAACGTGTTAAATGACTAATTTGTTACAGTTTTAGATAATTACAATATGTGATCTGCCCTTACTACACACAATGAGGGTTACGATTTAAACAAGTAAATTACAAAATAATAAACGCTGCATACAAACTTCATAATTCTAAATACAACACCTTGTTTATGAGGCTCAGCCAAGATATATGGGAGTTAGTACTGCAGCAGGGATACAATGTTGGCACTTGGCAGCTTATCTGGCACTAGTATCCCTGCATATGGTTAGCTTAACCTCAAGTGATCATGCATAAATAGGTCACTTCAATTCAATCATTAAGGGATCACGTGATTACAATCTATGTTTCGTTAATAATAACATGGAGCACTAAACTTCCCATATATCCATCATTCTTACAGAAGCAGCCATTACAGAGACTGTACCTATGTAGTTAATGTACATATAGTATTTGGGATTGGCATAGACTAGCTATATTCCTAACATGCTATATATAATCATGGTTACACTGTTAATTGTAAAATTACATTAAATGTTTCTTAAGCAGATGACGGAATACTTTATCCTACTTATAATTATGAGATAGAAGTAAACAGCTATGCAGCTATTGACAAAAACTTTACAGATACAGAATACTAATAAAATGTTTATGATGTTTTATACACTTTTCAAGAGTTTAAAATCATTACCCGGTAAGTGTATTGACACTAATACAAAACTATAATATATAGGTATGATCATGTATATACATACAGCTTTAATGGATTGTATTTGAGATTGGGACCAACTACATACCTAACATGCCATATCTAATTAAACATTTGTTACACTATTTAAAAGCATTTATTGGCACTAATAAAAGTACAAGACTATATACAGTACGGCTCAATTTAAACTTGACTACACACGCGTGAAGCAACTAAACGACTCGACATGTTTCTGAAATTACATAATATAACCTGTGTGTGCATGAAAGATCAATGACATAAAAATTAAAGTTAATTGCATATGTGTACACACGAGACATTAGTCTGCTGCCATGTGCATCTTGGTTTGCATGAACAGTGCGCGTCCATCTGTGGTTTGCACAAACTTCACTCGTGCATTAGGTTTGCATAAAACGGGAGTCTTGCATTTTGGTTTGCACAAGCACAATTGTTTTTCCCACACATTTCACATGTTTCATTGGCATGCACTCTGGCTTGGCATATACACGAGTAATACGTAGTAAACCAAATAGGTGCATGCGTACTTACTACTACACCACAGAGAGCATACTTTTTATAGGTTTAGAGCTGGTAATGTAACAGTGTTACACTTTCAAATAAACTTGTGATGATTTATGGAGATATACAGATGACCACGTGTATTCTAACACTTTAGTTCACCTGGAGCATTTTAATAATCTGGAGAGGGGATTTTTGTTAAGCTGTAGTTGATCTGAGCAATGATAATACCTATCACATTGTACAATGTGCACATGTGCAGGTACCCACATTTATGTAAAAGTTTATAATGTGGAGTGTATTTTCTTTATTGCACGCAGCTTTATCGTGCGAACTCATGCAATTAAACAATTAAACAGTCGTGGCACACTAGACATGCACCACACAAGCAAACTCGTCACGATCGTACGTTCAGGTAACTGTCAATCACACATGGTGCACGACACCAATAAACTTGTCACGAGCGCACGCTTTACCATCAAATACACATGGTACACCACACAAATAAGCTTGCCGCGAATGCAAGCAGTTGGTACGATAGAAATTAAGGATGTAACAATCAGCTTAATTGGTTACTAACAATGCTATAAAATTAGGCAATTTGCTAATAATTCACACCTTACAAAAAGTCACTGATATTATTGCATATACATTGATCAATAATTCTATAATTATGCTGTGTACATTATTTATACATGCTTTTATTTTGAATAAGTAGATAATTACTGTATATCTTCACATTCAAATGCAAGAAAACAAATTTGTGAGTTGCCTTATTTAGTTCATTATTTGCATGTGATCTATTATTGAACTTTTTCATGATAAATTAATGCTTTCACAGAGTAAAGAAGTTTACGTAATTGATGTCGCAATGATGAACAAGATATGTAATGGAAATTTTCTTGATGAACATAAAACAGTTATGGTAAGCCATTTGAACTTGTCTTACCCTTATTTAGCTACACTGCATTAACTGTATTGTATACTTTGCAATTGCAGTTAAACATTGCAAGCCACAGCATGACAACTGGAGCATATCATCAAAATTGAAATCACTGGATTTTACTTGTACGTACGTGTGTAGATTTTATATACTCACTTTAAGATTTTCCCTTGTCATACGTACATGTACAATAGCCATTGCTCATCTTCGAAATATTATTATAGAAACTGTCTAGCATAACATAGAGTTTTTATATGCCCATAATATAATTATGTTAATGTGCTGCTTTATAACCAGTAGCTATAAGGTTGCTGTATTGTGCATTTACAGGCTATAGAACTACATTCATCAGCAATTATTTACATAGACCCAATTGGTGAAAATACAAAGATTAAATTGAGCTGTACTGTATGTAGGTACGGTAGTTTGCAAAAAAAGTTTGCAAAGCTTCGTTACAGGTTTGCAAACCTTCGTGAACAGTTTGCGAATGTTAATTTGTACATAACTTCGTGAGATAATTTAACTCCGTGCACAAGTGATTGTTTTATTACGTAATCAATGTTACGAAGCTGTGGCAATGCGCTTTTTGTGCATTTATGTACATGTTCGTGAGTCATGAACTGACTCGTGAACTGGTGACTCATGAACTTGAACTCACCCATACAGCTTGTAAACTGATAGCTACTTACACATTGTACAAAATTAAACACTAGCACTAATAGAAGGCTTGAGTAAAGTGCCTTTTAATGCTTGTCTTAGTTGGAAAATTTTTGTAGTAAGAAGCGAAGGATTGTGCAGGGTAAGGTATCAGATAACGATGAATTTTCAGTGCTGTATAACAGTATAGAACTGCAGGTGAAGCTCAGCAAGAGCGACGAGCTGCCGCAAATGAAGTCCTTTAACAGCGAAGAGCTGCAAATGAAGCCAAGCAAAGAGCTACTGCAAATGAAGCCCAGTAACAGTGAAGAGCTACCACAAATGAAGCCCAGCAACAGTGAAGAGCTACCTGCCGCAAATGAAGTCCAGTAACAGCGAAGAGTTGCAGATGAAGCTCAGTAAGAGAGAAACGTTAACAGCGAAGAGCCGAAAATGAAGCTCAAGCACAGTATTGGGATCGGCACCTTCTGCACCAGTATTAATGATGATGCGGACAGCTGAAGGAGAAGGAGGTCCAGCAGTGATGATGCTGGTGGCGGTCGGTGTGGCTCAAAGGGACGGAGACATCATTGATGATTTGAGCTTGACTTTAATAACAGATGATAATTGATTTTGATTGGATGCTGAGCCTATTCATTATAGTGCTGGGCGCAAATGATATCATCGTAATCATAATTAGTAGGGCACTTAAATAAAAAATGAAGCCCAATAAAGAACAGTTGGGGAAAAAAATTATTGTCAAGTATGAAAACACAGTTCTGAGAGATGGGATGGTAAGACAGTGATAATGGATGGAGAATTGTATGATATTAGTAGGCATGCACGTGAATGTTATATTACTTATTAAATTATTGGTCACGTGATTGCGTACTAGCTAGTACATGGCACTGCGAGCACCGGCATTATCTGCCTCAAGCTGACACAAATACAGTAAAGATCGTCCTTATAACCACAAGAGAGATTCCCTGGTGCCGGTTAGAGACACCAGACAAGGTAGTAGAGTTAGTTTTCACGCTGTTGTTTCCCACCATTTTTGCTTTGTCAACAGATCGATCGATGTCAGCCTACGCCTTTCGTCAAAGCGACTTGCCCAATCTAGACTTCAACATAGACAGGGGCACAGACTTCATGGCATGGCGAATGCAATGGGAATCCTATTGTTTCCTCTCCAGGCTACTCGAAGAAGATGCAGCAAAGCAAGTCAAAGCGCTGACTTTATGCCTATCAAGAGAGACACTGGTGATTGTCCATAATCTGGGACTCAGCGAAGCAGAAATGAAGAGACCACAAGATATTATTGACGCTCTGCAACCAAGGTACGTGGACGGCCACATCAATAAGACTGTGGAGCGGCGTAATTTCCGGCACCGGAACCAGCAGCGTGGAGAAACCTTCGATGACTACCTAATATCATTACGAGATTTAGCTAAAACGTGCAGGTTTTGTTCCGATATTGCTTGCAGAAAAACATCAGAGATCAGATTATCGAAGGCTTGCTTGATGGGAACACAGTAGAAGACTTGTTGTAGGAGTCAGGCCTCACAATGGCTACCACCATCACGAAGTGTAGGAGCAAAGAAGCCGCCAAGAAGAATCGGCTACAGATAGTTGCTTGGGATCAAGAACCCAAAGTCATTGCAGCATTTCAGAACCCACACACACCAGGACAAGGAAGACCACGAATATGTCAGGGATGTGGAGGAGCACAGCATAAAGGGGGCCGCATTCACTGTCCAGCATATCAGAAAGCTTGTTCAGCTTGCCATAAGGTGGGCCATTTTGCCAGAGTTTGCAGGAGCAAACAGAAGCTTCACCAGCAGGCATCAGGCAACGACACCTTGCATTCTTCAACCAATGTCATCCACCTGCAGCCACTACAGGGAGATCACATACAATTATACAACATAGCAGGAGATAAAGCTGAACCTCACTGTGCAAATGGCAACCTGTTCTAGAACTACATCAGTAACTGTATTACCAGATTCAGGGGCTGACATATCAGCTGCTGGCCAAGCAATTGTGGGCATACAGGGACACCGTTTAGACAACCTAACACCATCAGAAATAAGCCAAAGTGCTGCTAACGGAGCGTGCATGAAACCATTGGGAAAGATACCAGTCACCATCCGTCTATAAGGAAAGACCTATAAAGATGACATCCATATCTTTCCAGGAGTGTCAGGGGCACTCATTTCATGGAAAGCCGCCAAAGAGTTGGGCATATTGCCCCCCTGGTACCCACACCCCGAGAAATCCCCACAACTTATGCAGAATCTAAAGGTAAACACTAACAATGCAACAGACTATGGCTCCAGTACGGTAGAGCAACTCAACAGTAGTTCCCATCCGTATTCAGTGGGCAAGTATCAGCAATGGAAGGAGAGCTAATTATGATATCATTAACAGAAAATGCAGAGCCATTTTGTGTCAAAGCTCCCTGCTCAATTCCTTTTACTTACTGTGAGAAATTACGACAAGAAATAGACTCACTCTTGGAATAAGACATCATAGCTCCAGTCATGGAAGCAACAGAATGGTGTGCGCCAATAGTAGTGACTCCCAAGAAAAGGACGGACAACATCAGACTATGCGTGGATTTGTCAAGGCTCAACAGATACATCCGCAGAGAGCGATACCAATCCCCTACGCCAGCAGAAGTGGTCGCGGACATTGCAGCAAATGAAGCTCAGATTCTTCACAGTCTTGGATGCAAAGAAAGGCTACCACTAATGTCTGATGGATGAGCCAAGCCAATTACTAACTACCTTCACAACACCCTTTGGGCGTTTTAAATGTTGGCGAGCATCTTACGGGTTGTCCTCTATCGTGGAGCACGACAATAGAAGAATGGCTGACATGTGGCACACCACACGAATTAGCTCGTCACGAATGCACATTTACTATCAAATACACGTGGTGCACCAGACATGCACCACGTGAATAAGCTCGTCACGAGTGCAAGCAGTTTATATGAATTACCTTTCAATCATTTTAGGACTAATCTTAAAGCTAACCTTAAAAGGAGAGGTTACCCTAATAGACATATCAATTCGTATACTGACAGGGTGATAGACCCTTTGAATTAAAACCCAAAACCAAAAAGAATCTTAATAAACTTTCTCTAATAACCAGATTTACACCCTCAGCATCAACAGCTTGAAGGATCCAATCATGCAATCAGGTAATGCTGTTTCACATGCACTGCAATTGTATAACAAGCATATGATGGGGCTTCAGTGATGAGCAGAAAATGTTCTGGTGTACAAAAACGTATTAAAGAGGTTACCCCTGAAGCTACATACGTTCATTGCTATGCACATTGCTTAAATCTTGCTTTAGTAGATAGCAGTAAGCATGTGTCAGATGCTGCAGACTTTTTTGCTTTAATGGAGATACTTTATGTATTCATATCATCATCAAAAGCGCATGCTGTTTACATACACCAGCAGTCTTTACTGCACCTGTACATCAACTGCAGCGCTTATCTGATACTCGTTGGGCTTGCAGATGCTTTGCTGTAGAAGCAGTGTGTAGTACGTATGATTTAAATTTAGCTACCTTGCAAGCTATTGTAGATGATGAAGATCGAGCAAAAGTGATAGAAGCCACAGGTATTCTTTCTCAGGTTAGTAATTTTTGATACCATTAGTGTTGTTTTGGCGGATACTATTTTGCATTAAATGCTTGTCTAACCAACTTCAGAGTACTTCTATTAACATGGCCAAAGCAGCTAATCTACGTAGTAAACACTACTCTAGACACATTTTACATCTTTTTCCAAGTGATCTGGAATGAGAAAAACATTACAAATACACTACAGATGTTGCTGCCTTACATGAAATCAGTGTATCATCACCAGAGGACTACAACATCAAAGACAGTTACCATGAAGGTTTGATAATGCAGTGATTATGGAAACAACTGGTGCTAGGGAAACAATGGAAATTAGTGAAAGTTTCAAATCAGTCTGTATTTTCCTATTTCAGATGCTATCATTTCAGAGCTTCAAAATAGGTTTGATACCAAAAACTTTGATCTAATGAAGGCAATACAATGTTGCAATCCTTCATCCCCACAATTTCTTGAAATCGAATAGTTGTTCCCATTTAATTAAATTGTATAGTTGCTTGAATAAGGAATATCTGATGATGGAATGCACACTATCCAAACAAACTTTGCAAATAAAGAAATGGAGAGTATAAATGATGTACTCTGGGAAGTTTATTTATTAAAAGCAGCTTTTCCTACATTAGTTAAAGTGCTACAAATTGCTTTCATAATAGCTGTTAGCACCGCAGAGTGCGAACAGTCATTTTCTGCACTTAAACGCATAAAAACCATCCTTCACTCCACCATGTTTAAGCAGACTTAGCTTTGATTTCAATAGAAAAACAATTATCATAAAATCTTCCTTTAGATTAAGTTATTGACAGATTCGCTGCAGCAGACAAAAACAGAAAAATTGTTTTTAAATTAATTATACACATAGCTACTTGCAATAGACTACATAATTTATTATGCACAATCGTTAGGCCTAGCTAGATACAATAAAACTGATCATTACATGAGTCTCGCATTACACGATTTATGTTCTATAATTGTACCACTACAGAGTATGAAATGAGGACTGAAAAGTGCTTAAACACAATTTGAAACTTCGTGTTTGTACTAGCTTTGCCGTGATTGCAGAAAGCACAAAAACAAGACAAACTTAAGTAATTAGTACAAGTAAAATAATAGCTAGCTACTCGTGTGCAATCCAAATATCACAGTGGCTGCAGGTGTGCACAAAATGGCAGTTGTATAAGAGATAGATCCCAACTAACAACCACACAAGGCTTTTTAAATGTTTGATGTATGTTAATGCACTTTTTAAGGTGAATATCCTACTCTGCTGTCTTTTTCGTCCACGCAGATGAGCACTTTGGTGTCGTGGCACTTTTGAGGCTAAGATTTGGTACACTGGTTCGAGCCTCGCTACTCTCTCCCTTTCCTTTTCATTCTTTGCCATCCTCTTTTCCTCATTTTCTTCACGACTGTGAATGCCTTCCATTTCAACCAACTGTGGGAAAACACTGATAACTGGCTGTGTTGTGTGGTACATTAGTAGGAATCTTGCTAGTGTGATACCTAACATAAGGGCCGTCCCCATTTTCTTTGTTGCTTGTTTGACCTCTTGCAGTGCTCGCTCTGCAGCCCCATTTGATGCTGGGTGGTAAGCTGGGATGCACACATTCTTAATGCCATTTTTCTTACAGAAAGTGATAAATTCTGTTGCCACAAATTGAGGTCCATTGTCACTGATGATTTCTTTCGGCAGCCCAAAACTAGCAAAGAGTCTCCTTAATGCTTCTATGGTTGTTGCAACTATTGCTGTCCTCAATGGAATAGCCTCAATCCATTTTGAATGTATATCAATGATAACCAATACTTGATATCCCTCTATTTCCACATAGTCAATATGAATTCTTTGCATTGGACGATTTGCCCATGGCCTACTATGCAACGGGGCCTTTGGTGGCAAGCTACGTTGTGCTGCACAGTTTTCACAAGTACGCAGTACCCACCACCTCTTCTATGTCCTGATTTACTTTGTACCACCACACATAGCTACGAGCTAGTAATACCAGGGATTTCCAACCCCTGGTTTTAGCGCCATCATATTAAAAAGCAGTATGGTAATGTGAGCTTAGTGTAAATTTTAGCTTACGTGCCACTGCAACGAAGCGCATTCAACACCCTTTCAAGTAATTTATATTTGACGAAATTCCATCAAATAATTATGCTGAAAATAATATTTATAAATACTGTTTCTAATTCTTCATTGATAAATCAATGGAAAACTTTGGTACGAAAAGGGACCGTTATTTTAATAGAGAACGCGCGGCACCATTACAAGGTTTCTTTGTATCCGGTTGACGCAAATTTTTAGCAAGGTGAGAAAGAATGTAATGTATTCTAAGCAAATCAGGGGTGCTGATTTCAAATTTTCTATCTGTTTTGATGCTTAGTGGAGTATATTTTTATTATACAAGTAAAAAATCTAATAAATAATTGCAATGCGGTTGGATAGCCAAGTTTTTGGAACATTTAACAACCATTTTTAACATTGGTAACCTCCATTTTGTATATGCAATGACATATTGGTGTTGTTAGAGCAGTAATTTTGCGAGCTAGGGCAAGTGAGTGGTTATGTAAAATTAAATACATGCACATGTGAGCAGTTGTAGAGGTTTTAATGAGTTGTTGTTATTCTTCTATATAATAGTTAGACGCCAAGACCAAGGGAACTAAGCGATTTAGTAACCCGATGGCCCGAGGCTGTAGCGTCCCGAGCACAGTGAGGGTGCTACTAAGGGCCTGAGGGTTACTAAATCGCTTAGTTCCCATTGGTCACACCGTTTGACTTATTTAGACTGAACAAGAATCACATAGCAACAGTTTCAAAGTACCTTTAATAAGTATGGAAAAGGAATTTGACGAGTTTCTTAGTGAAGAGCTGTTAGACTTTTGTTCCTATGGCAGCCGCGAGAATAATTTGGCCTTTAGCGCTACTAATAGGTGTGAAGAATTGGACGCGTTTACCAAGTTAACTAGCAAAGAAGTTGAAGAATACCTTACACAACACAATGATGATTATTGCAGCACTAGCGAGACAAATGCACTGTCCATCGAATTGTCCCAGGGCCCAAGCCATACCAGCAAGTCTAGTCAAAAATTTGCCACGCCCAAGAGCGATAATGAAGTTGCGGAAGCACGTAAGTCTGGAGTACCAGCTAAGACACAAATAGATACTGACTGGTGTTTTTCCATCTGGGAAGAGTGGCGAAATTATTATAATATAAACTATTCTTAATAATATTATGATAAATTGCCTGAAGGCAGGGAACTAAGTGAACATGTGTAGGTGACTAAGTGAACATGTGTAGGTGACTAAGTGAACATGTGTAGGTGACTAAGTGAACATGCAGGTGACTAAGTGATTTAGTGAACCTCTAAATTCACTGTACTATAGTCTAAGTATAATATGTATATGTACATTCATTTAGCTGGCTATGTAGGGTGTAATCATAACAATTTTAAAAGCAAGATGCAACAAAGTGATTTCCTAGGGATGGTCACTTTTAGAGGTGGTCATTATTACATATTTTTGTGTTATTATGGAAAAAATATATACATTTTCATTATTTTAGCTTCATGTGAGCACAATTATGCTTACTGTAATTTTGGTGTTTAAGGTGATTTGGTGCCATTTATGCACAAGAAATTGTGTAGAAATTTTTTTGTACAGAAAAATATTGTACCACCGTGATCTTTTTCTTCAGGAGTGAGCTATGGAGCTGAAATTTTCACCAAAACGATCAGCAAAGAACACAGAATGAAACCAATCATTAAACCACAAAGAATTCTAAATATTTAATTTTGGTTGGAAATCCCTAGTAATACATTGTATTATTATAATTACTATATGCGTTTCCGATCCATGCTACCTATATTATAACATGGGTACGCCCCTAATTAGGGAAGATAACAAACTAGACAGCACTGAGGTTAAATTAATAATCAAACCTGACCTGCTCTATATGACTTGCAGATGCCGTTAAACTGATGCTACCATCTGCGTGTGCTGCAGTGTTATGATATTCACCGGGATCTCTTGCTGCAAGGGCATTAGTTCAACTCGCTACGATTGTGACAACCGTGACTCTGGGCAGTGGGTGCACTTTCAACTGTCTGATATAATGCAATGCACTTTTTAAGGTGGATACCCTACTCTGCCTATTCTGTGATCTTCGACCATGCAGATGAGCACCTAGGCGTGGAACTTTTGATGCCGATAAGTCGTATAGTGGGGCGAGCCTTGCTACTGTTTTCCATACCATTCTATTCTTTTTGATATTACTGGCTCCAAGCTGGTTTTTGACCAGCTGGTAGCCAGCTGACTATGGTCAAAACCAGCTGAATACATAGCAAGCTGGCTGCTGACAATTGCAACTTGTGCAAGTAACACAAATGGAGTGGAAATACTTTGCGTTTCTACAATTAATTGTTTTAGAAAGTACTTTTGCATTATGATCTACATATCTGTTCACAGGTGCACTTGATTAGCAGCTCTGCTGGACTCAACCTGATTTAAATTCTGCCCCCCTCTATTGTTTATAGTGGGATATATTATAAGTTAGATGGGTAAATTTGCTGTTCTTCTATGGTATAAATAATACATGCCTTGTGTAATAAATATACGCCATACAGGCGAATTCAGGATTGTTTAAGGGGGAATCTGGAGACAATGGTAATGTACAAACCATATTATATACATATCTAATATAAATTCTGCACATCCCTCATGCTGGATATTAACACTTGACATTAACAAAACCCTTTAAAGCTGGAAATACACTTTTATCCTGTTATTTTAACAGGTATGTGGTTGAAATTGACACACGCTCTGTTGTTTTGGGGTGAGCCTCAGTGATCCCCACACTAGCGAGTCATTTCATGCAATCGACCGTGTACAAAAATCAACCATCTCACAATAAATAACGTGACAGATTAACAATCCAATGATGGTTTGTGCAATCACGATAAATTACACCATAGATTACTGACAATTCAAATAGACTACTACTCAAAATAATGCATATCACACGCGTTTATTAGAGGAATTATGGAACGTGACGACAGACTAAGATGAAGAAGAGAACAGTATAGATTACGACGCTTATTCACCATCCCTTGGTTGGTTTGGTAGACACCTCTCATGGAGGGTTGGGCTGGCTGGAGTGGACGGGTAGCTTTTACAACTCTGTGTTGTTTAATGTATGTTGTTTAAATATCTATGTTTAATGTAACAATTATGTGAGTCGTTCTATATCTCAGGCTCACCCCCTATGCTGTTGGCATCTATCTAGTTGTAGTACTGAAAACATCTGTTGTGTGCAATAATGACATAATGAGTAACTTATGCTACATAATTATTTTATTCTTTACAGGACTGCAAAGACTACAATGCTGTACTGTTCATATTCACAACCCACTCTCCAATGAAATTATTATTAAAAAGTTTCAGGTGTAGGTGTATGCTTCCTCAAAGCAGAGAAGTACCCTCTTCATCATTCTTCTATATGTAATCTTCTTTTAAGAGAAAAGAAATGGTTACCACCACCTGGTTCATTTATAGACCCGGGCTCAAAAGAGACTATACGGTGTTATGTGTATAAATTTGATCAGACAACCAGATGTTCAGATGCCTCTATAGATTGGGTTAATGTTTATCTTGAAAGAAAGCTGATCAATTTACCTTCTGTTGGTCTAGCCAGAAATGTTGCTTGGTCATTTTTTTCTCTTGTGGAAAACATGGATTACGATTAAAAAATAAGTCCAGATGATTTACAATTACATCAGAGCTATGTTTACCAAACACCAGATATAGAGGAGGAATGTGTGCAAGCCCTTGTCTTTACAATACACGACCATTACAAACCAGACGGAGATGAAATTAAAATTTTTAATCCAGGCAATCAAGATCACTACTTCCAATTCTCTGGTGGTGGGGACATTTATATTGGGAAGCAGAAAGAATTGCTCGTGATTTATAGCGAACCGGAACTGTCCAAGGATGTTACATTGTCTCCTACAGATGATTCAGAGTCTGTATCAGGTTTAACAATTGAAGAGGAAAGGGGCAATCACAGCCAAGAGAGTTTACAGTCTCAGCTAGTTGCTAATAGCACCCTCGCCTGTGTGTCAATATTTATAAACAAATGCAAATTGGAGTACGATGCAGATTATATTAAGAATGTGACAAAGATATCGGGATACAGTTCACTTTGCAATGATTCAAATTCTTGTCCTAGTTTAGCAGTAAATGTCACTTCGTTTTCTGGGAATCCTAATTTTATACTATGAAATAGTTTAGGACTTTAGGAACCTCATTATCTCTCAAAAATCATAAGCTTAATAGCTAATGGTCAGTAGCTACAGGGTCTATGGTACAAAATTCTAGTGATCAGTGGAACCAGCTGTGAGTCCCGCCACTTTAAATATTAGGGACGAAAAGCCTCATTGAGGCTTCCTGGTTTTTTGGTTATAGATGTGTGTGTACAATGTATCACGTGATTACCTGTCTTATTGATTACTTCCTAAATAATGTACATCATCACTGTTAGAAGAAAAATCAATAATCATTGCAGATGCTATATACTAAGAATACGACTTACCGTATGGCTCCAAAGTTTCGTGAGATAATATTTTCGTGAATTTCGGTAGTGGCTTGCAAGTCACGAAAATATTAGTCTCGAAATTTTTTGTTTCAACTGGACTGAGACACGTGGTTCCCTATGAGCTAGTTTAAATACTTTAAGCCGTTGTCAATATTTTAAGCCGTTGTCAATACTTACTGTTCCGTCGAGCTCCATAGCTGTAGCTAATCAGAAATCTTAGCAACTGGCGGTGACCATCCGAAGTCTGCATCATCAACCACTCGAGCAGTACAAGCACCCTATGCTAAATTCAATCCGAAACAAAAGGCAACTGTTGGAATTACGCTGTATCAAATGGAACTGCTAATTTACGGCGTTTCAAGACTAAATTTTGCAAATTGAAATGGTCGATACCCAGCAGTATTCGTGGTTGCTCGACAGATTTTCCTACAACACCGGTACTTTAATAGCACAGAAAGTTATATTATTTGACCAATCATTCAGTAAACATAGTCGGCATATATACCTCAATTGACAGCAAATATCCTCATGCCGGCCTCTCTAATAATTTCACAAAATTTTTGCTAATTCACGAAATTTTTATTCCGAAAATTTACTTTTCCAAGATTTTGGGCTTTCCACGAAATTTTTTTACTACGAAAATTTGGAGCCATAAGGTAAGTCAAAGATTTTTCATTCACTCTTGAATAACTAGCAAGACCACAGCAACAATACAAGACCACTTTGCATTACTTCTTCTAACAATTAATCCTTGTAATAATTAAACACTTGTAATAATGATTTTTCTGACAATGAATTTTCTTTAATAATTAAAAATAATGATGTTTCTTCAAACAATACAAAATAACACGGGTAGTTTAGGGAAGCATAAGTTGGATTATATTAAGGCAGTTGTCAAATCCTGAGTGCCAAACATGCTGGAGATTACTTTTGAGGGAATCTGGAGCAAATGTTGCATGTCTTTGTCCCAGTCATGCCAGACATTGTGAACAACTGCTAAGAAAAATCCTAAGTTAAAAAAGCTACAAAACCAATTGATCACTAGTGATATTAATACAAATTCGTTGTATGCTATAATATTATTATCAAATTATATTACTGTTTTAATAACTCACTACCAGCAATTTAAAGGGCGAAATTGGCAAACAACCCTGCAATAAGTATAAGTAATTAATAGAAGTTTAGTTCTTTAGCTTTCTTCTTAACAAAACTAAAGCTATTTTGCTTCAATGTTGTTCACGTGTGATCACTAACAATAAATTCCTGATTTAATCAGCTGTTTAAATGGGGTGAAAGGAAGCCAGATACTGGGTTTAAAAACCCCACCTTTTTGTCTTGAATGCACTGGAAGTGATAATAAATTTACTGTAGAACAAGTTCTGTTACGGTGGAAGTATATTTACACTGAATGTAAGAAGAGGAATATCTTGGCTACCAGCTTTAGTGAGATTGCAGAATAATGAAGGCAATGAAACTTACTGTTTCATTGCTTTGCTTTTCAAATGACCCACTAAAAGCTGAGGTGATATCAATTTCCAAACAAGAACAAGTTGTGATTCCTGAAGCATGGAGAGCATGGCTTCACAATGAGATTAAATCAGATGTTGTGTATGTTCAAGACATTGTGCATATAAGAGTAAAACTAAAGGTTAGGTTACTGAAACCTTCTATTGTTTTGCCAATGGGACCCCATTATCTGGCATCTGGAAATCATGTTCACCTGATCAGAATGGCTTTTGGAAAAGATCAACACAATTTGAGAGAACGTGATGTGAACCACAGGGATAGCATGTTGTTGGTGCACTACATTTATTTAAAAAGATTCCTGAAGCACTTGGCACATGTTATTATGTTGAAATCATTCAAAATGTTGTTGATAGCTACTTAGATAAAAAAGCTTAACTCCATTAGAAAGAATAGAGATCTGGTATGTTACTTTTTTGTTGGATATTGGTGACAGTGAGTTATTCACAGTAAGGGTTTTAATTTGAAAAACAATTTTATTACCCAGAATGCCTATTTGTGCATTGAAATTAATGCTCATGCACTTATCCAGCTCTCGTGCATCATTAAGGATTGTAACACTACTGATGAAGCTGCAATTGTATTTTTCATGGCAACTTGGCTCTCAAGCCTGTGAAAGAACATTTCGGACTGTTAGAAGAATGAGTACAGTGTTTTCATCTGTTTAAATTCTGACATGCTTGCTTTGCTACACAAGCTGCATAGGCTACATGTACAGGCTTTATCGCAAGCAGATTCTGAAAATTCTTACATCACATTTCCAAGAAATGAGAAGAACCAAGCAAAGGATTGGTAAGAATAAGAGTTGTGAGGAGAGAATATTTCTGATAAAAATAAAGCAAGATAAAGCAAGAGCAGCTATATCAACATTAGCAATGAAGCGAGCTACTAGTAAAGCTTCCAAATTTGATATGTCTAGGTGTGATGAACAGGAGAGTCTAGAAGATGATGATAATAACAGTGATGTGGATGAAGAAGACAAAATTAATGCAAAGGAGCAAGAAGCTGTGTTATGGTATGAGGAAGATCCAGATATTGATTTACAACAATTGTGTAAACAAGACATTGTAGATGACTATACAATGCAGAAGTTTCATGAACTCAAAAAATCAATTGCTCCAAAGAAAGTGTCATCCTCAGTAATGCCTATATATTATCCCTCAGAAACTGATAAAAAAGCAGCGGGTAGCGTTAGTTACCAATTAATCGGCAGAAAAAGCGACCCAATTTTTTCACCTGTTAGAATACCTTATAGAGCGCACAGTAGCCTCGATACAAGTAGAATATGTAGAATAATGCAATGACGTATAATTCCCACAAAGCAAATCGATGATGTAATAATTGCAACCTCAAATATTTTGTGCGAAATCAATTATCATATCTCGCATCAGTTATCGTTTCCACATAGGCTATAATACATCTATTATTAATCGACATAGCCAGCAGTACATTGTAAGAAAATCAACCTTACCATTATTCTTTGTACTTGCATATTAGTTTTATTATCTTTCCTGTATAAAGTGATTGTTCATGGATCTGTTTTTGTTCCACTTGCAAACAAAGGATAGCAATACGCATGCGTATGCGCACTCGTGATTATCACAGGATGGTGACAGAAACCAACTTTTGAGCCTGTTTCTTTTATAACACGTCTTAATATTGGTTAGCAAACCTACAGTTGCGGACAAAAAAGTTCCCAGGTTCAACGCAAGATAATGACAACGCAAACCATATGGTCCGCATCAAAAACGTTGCTTCAGGTGAACTTGAAGAAAAGATTACTTGTAAATTCCGTTACCCTTATTAGCGTCAGTCGAAAATTGATGCAGCCCCAAACCTATATAGCCGTTATTGTAGGCCACCCTCGCTCAGCCATCATAGTTCATCAGTTATTTTATATTTCACCTCAAAAACAACTTTCGAGGTGACGATAGCCGCTGCACTCCAAGTTACGGCATGCAACTTACCCAATTCAATTTAAGCTCTGCCAACATTAAACACACAAGAACCATCATAGAGATGTGCCATAAGTCGGTGTTTTACGAATTTCGTAATTTTAATACTTGAAAGATTCCTGTGTAGTTCGTCGTGGTGTGGTCGTGGTTTCTGGTTTCCATAACAAAGAGTCACAGAACAGTGCTGAATGCATCAAAGAAGAAACTAGCAGGTTAGAATTTTACAAGGAGAAAATATTTATATAGTTGTGTCTAAAACAATACTGTTTGGTGTTTTGGAATGATGAGGATGCAGTTACTGTTATACCAGCCATAAATGTGAAAGAAGCAGTAGTAGGTGAAATTAGGGAGGTCACGATGGGGAAAAATACTTACAGTGGAAGATACGTAGCTAACCAAGTACATAAGAGCAACAGGTGTACTATTTATCGCTTCCAAATGTAAGCAATACATCAATGTTATGTGAAAGAGATTTGTAGCTATAATGTGATTCATATGCTTTACATGGGAACTATAAGCAGAAAATTAATATATCATTAATTAACTAGGTATCAGTTGTGAAACTCCCAGCTCTTACCTGTTGATATTGCTAGCTAAATATTGACCCTATCAAGTTATCTTATCTTATGCTGTGTGGGATGATGGGCACCCAAGGCTTGCAAGCTTGCTATGGTATAAGGGCTATGTAATTATTCCGTCCTGCCATGGGTTAGCTTTGTTACATGATCTTGATCACGTGACTTGCCAAGTACTGCCATGGCTACCTGGCCCTTACCCTGTTTAAGTGCCCAGGGCAAACTTATTCCACAGAACTAAAAGCTTCGGACTATGGCCCATGTCACATTAACCACTCTGTTAACGAGTCGGTTAATGGAGAATGGGGAAGGGTGGGAGGGGGCAAAAGTTCACTTCAACTTCAGGGGTCTGTTTAGTAACTAGCAGAAAATGCGGGCTACCTCTGATATTTATGGTATGTATAGAATGTGTTTACTGTACTGTGAGGCCTGCCCTCTAATAAGACACTGGGATTTTACTGTATATGAAGAATTTGATACTGTGCTGTAATTCCCTCTCTCCTACTAGGTCAGTCTTCTGACCACCATGGACAACCTGCTAGTTAACCCTGTTTAACCTTAACCTGTGGTTAAACTTCGATTAATATAATAATCTAAGCCTAAAGTTCATGTGATGAATGCAGTAATCAAAAAAGCATATTATGTACATATAACCAAGCCTCACTCTAATGCTATACATACGTAGGCAGCAAACAGGAGATGGATCGGCTAGAACAATTGTTTATGGAAGAAAAGTTTCATCCCCTTGATCCAGAGCTTCCACCAATATCAGAACTTTCAGGGCTCCCATTAAGTAAGGATCTACAAAGGAAAAGGAGAAAGTGAAAATTAGGTATGGCAAGTTTTTGGATGGTACAACATCAACTTGTTGTTGCTGAGATATATATCCCAACTTCTTAAAAAATGATGCCATTTTCCCTTCATTTGATAAATGAAATGAATATCAGAGCCTGTAATTAGCAGCTGTAACATGCACTGACTGTATTATAATAATATGCATTGTATGTATATATGGTGGGCTACTTATGTTATGCACACGTGTGTATTGTTGTCGCACATGGTGTCAGAAGTGACTATCTTTTGCGATGGCTACAATGAATCTACAGCTCCAAGGACCACTTTGTTTTAACAAAATGGAGGACTGGCCGAAATGGTTACACCAATTTGAGTAGTATCGTTTAGCGTTGGGTTTGTCAGAAAAAGGAGAGGAGTGTCAAGTAAGTACCCTTCTTTACTGTCTGGGAGAGAATGCAGTGGATGTATTTGACACTACATGCATATCAGCGGAGAACAAGAAGTATAGTAGAGTTGTCGAAGAGTTTGACAATTATTTCAAAGTTCGAAAGAACATTATTTATGAATGTGTGCATTTCAATAAAAGAAACCAGCTGCCTAACAAGCCCGTGGAACAGTTCATCACAGAGGTACATGGGCTAGGTGATAATTGCGAATTTGGCGAGATGAAAAAAGACCACATTAGAGATTGCTTGGTGGTGGGAATTCGAGACTACTCCCTCTCCGAGCGATTACAGATGGAACCAGACCTCACATTGAATAAGGCCAAACGGCTAATCCGCCAGAGAGATGCGGTAAAAGAACAACAGGACACACTGAAGATATCAATGAAGGAAGAAGGCACTCATGATGCTGTAAGCCAAAGAACCCCTAGAAGGATCTTACCTACAATTTCATCAGCAGTACCCCCACCATTTATACCATCTTGAAGTTGGAGAATATGTGGTAAGGGTAGCCATCCCCGACAATCCTGCCCAGCTAGGGATGTAACATGCATCCAATGTAATCGGAGAGGCCATTATAGCACTCAATGCCAGTCTACCACAGTAGCAGAACTAACAACAAAAGAGAACCAAACTGAAGTCTTGCATGCAGAAACAGCTTATCTCAACACAATAGAAGGCACTTATGGGAGATCAAGATTGAAATCAAAGATAAACATGTACCCTTTAAGGTCGACACAGGTGCAGAGGTTACCATACT
The DNA here is from genome assembly GCA_965207375.1 of Nitrosopumilaceae archaeon. Taxonomy (GTDB): domain Archaea; phylum Thermoproteota; class Nitrososphaeria; order Nitrososphaerales; family Nitrosopumilaceae; genus JAWVZS01. Next base: position 626,948 of record CBDBMG010000002.1, read on the forward strand.
GTCAGACTAAACATGGAACATCTTAAGCTCTTCTCACCCCTGAAGGAAACAGAAACATCACTTTGTGGCCCAGATCAGTCTTATTTAAAGGTTCTGGGAGAGACTACACTTTCTCTTTCATATTAAGGGAAATCCAGCACTTAACGCGTGTTTATTGTCAAACAATCCTTTAGGACTCCCAACCATTAGGGCATTACAGTTGTTGTCGAATGTATGTTCAGTCGATAAAAGTATTATTTCACAGTACCCCTCGCTATTCACAGGCCTAGGTAAATTTGGGCAAGAGTATACAATTAAGTTGAAACCAATCTCCAGCCATTCACATTATATGCCCCACGAAATATCCCCCTCCCCATGGGGACGAAGGTGCAAACAGAATTACAGTGTATGCAAAGCTTAGGAGTCATTTTGCCTGTGGAGGAGCCCACACCTTGGTGTGCAGCAAAGGTTGTTATTCCCAAAGACTCTGGAGCAGTATGAATTTGTGTTGATCTAAAGCCCCTTAATGAAAGTGTCCTGTGCAAAGTACATCCTATGGATACAACACTAGCACAGTTATCAGGAGCCAGTAAACTTGATGTTCCCTCTCTGAGCGATTACAGATGGAACCAGACCTCACACTGGATAAAGCCAAACGGCTAATCAGTAGATTAATATCATGTGGCTTTACTAGTGCGGGTGCTGGCCAGAAATTGAGCATATCAGCTGTTGTATTACAATATGCTATATAAGTTGAAGTGTGTGACCCAGCAAATGATCATCGGTTAGCTAGCTACTGATAACTAATATTTTTGGCAAAGTAGATCTCCGACTTTTTCAATCCCGAGAGTTCATAATCCTATGTTTAGCTAACATACAGTTATGCAGTACAACAAATACAACAACATTTAATAACTACATATACAAAACCAAACGATTCCTCCAAAGATCATACATATATTTACTTAAAATACCCTCCATGTCCTTTACGGGACAGTTTTAAGTCACCTTTTCCCCCTATACTACAGGAAAGTTTTAAGTCACCTTTTCCCCTATACTACGGGAAAGTTTTAAAAGTCATCTGCTACTCTCACAAGACGTCACGCAAAGAGATTGTAAATTATGAACACGAGACATCATGTGCTAGTACTAACTACAGCTTAGTAGCTATAGCGCTCTCATTGCAGCTCTATAGATCTAGCTACTACTTTATAACTCCAACTTATTGAGTGAAAATCCCATGTAACACAAAAACAAAGACCGCACAGGTTTTAAGGCAGATAAGGAAAGAAAGGAAGGTTCTCCTTCAAGTAGAATGAAGCCTGCAGAAGCATATAAATACCCACCATGGATCTTTAACTGAAACTGATGATGTAGGCATTCAGTTCTGTTGATTTGTATATACTGATCTAGCTATATACATAGACTGGTGTTTTGATAATTTGATTTAATGAATTACATAATTTACACTGCTATGGCTATACAAATAAATTTGACTTCATTAGATTAAGAATAAATGGTTATAAGACACTATCTTAACCAAAATATAATAATAAAGAAAAATAATCTCAAAATATAAACAAGGAGGTGTCCTGCAGCAAACGCATTAAACTGGATAACAATCTTTTTAGTCCTGATAAAGCAGTTAAATGGCATACCTTCTAACCTAACTTTCATATGCACACAATATGTTGTGCAAGGCATACAGTAACGAAAAAATGATGATTGTGTGGCAGACTGGGTCTAATTTCATATAACTAGCTAGTATCTAGATACAAAGGGAAATTTAAAGGCTATTTTTGTTGCTGAGATATATATCCCAACTTCTTCAAAAATGATGCCATTTCCCCTTCATTTGAAAAATGAAATAAATATCAGAGCCTGGAATTAGCAGCTAAAGCGTTTAGACTACAGCCTTGAGTTATGACCTATGAGTAATTATACATACCTTTTATAGGAGAAGCACAAGCATGATGTTGAGGGTTTGCATTGTTGCAGATCTAGGATCTTGTAACAAGAATGACACCTAATTAAGCACCACTACTAATGGTAAGTAAGGGGGGCTTATTAATGATAAGTAACAGGCGCTTACAAATGGTAATTAAGGGCACCAATTATAAGTGTAGATGCTTATGTTCTGGATGCATTATAATTAACTGCTATAAACTCAAGATAAAGGTGCCATAAATTTAAGTGCCATTGTAATAAGTTGCGCATGCACAGGAACTCGCCATTACGTTTGGTGAAAGATTTCTGCAAAAGCTTATAACCATGTCTGTTAAAATTTGGTCCTGTAATGTTTGGTGGAACAGAGAAAATTATTGAGTATCTTTGCCAGCATAGAGTACTAGTTGGGAGCAACACCTGTGCAAGGTTACTTTATATTTATTACAATTAAAATATAATAAACATAATTATTTAGATGCAGTGGAGCAGCTATGCAAGAATGGGATGTGACAGATGGAGTTGCATGGTTTTGCAAGCAATGTAAAACCTGTAAATTCATACGTGATGGTAGCTTTTTTCTAAGTCTCGGCTGCCACTGCAAAAATGGTTCCTTATGCTGTGGCTTTGGGCAAGAGAATACCCAGTAACTGAGGCAAATGCAGAAGCAGAAATCGGCCGCCCTGCAGCAGTTGACATTTACCAGTGATTGCGTGAAGTCTGTTCAACCAAACTCATCCAATCACGGTCATCCTGGGTGGACCTGGTGAATTTGTACAAGTTGATGAATTGTTATTCTATCATAAGCCGAATAAACATATCATGAACCACGGTAGTGGGTTCATAATAGGGATCACGCCAAAAATTGCAAAAATCCTAATAGAACGTTCACTAAAATCAATTTTAAAACCACCTTAATAGCTTTTATTCGTTGAGAGAAATCTTTGAGGGTGTCCTTTAGTGTTGCTTCGTTTTCGTGATTTTTACTGACAACCGAAATACCTCCAATTCTCCATATTCTTCTTCTTCTTCTTCTTCTTATTATTATTTTTTTGTTTGGAGAGGCTACAGCAAAATTAAAAGTGGATATATCCGAATTAGATCTTTAGAATATCCGTGGCCAGCTCTGTGGCTATTTAAAAATTTCGTTTTGTAATGCGACCACAACATATGGCACAAAACAGCTTCTTCTTGGACACCATCGAGCGTGAAGCCATAAAAACACGAGCCAATGCCCACCATCATAACTGCCTCCCTTGCAAGAATATTGCGCTAAAAACTGCTTAAACCTTCTTAACAAGTTCCTGCGAATTATATTGAGCCATTTTAAGGGCATTTCTGAGAGTTGGAATTTCTGATGTTGAATTGTTTATCCGCTTCATCACTTACTTGTATCGCCCACCCCGTTAATCTAATTAGTTTGCAACTGCGTGGTTCTAAACAATTCAAATCATTCAGTGATAATGAACTAGAGTGTTTTTTGAGGTAAAATAGAATAGTTATTTGGTAAACCTAAGATATATATTTAAGCCTATATGTTATATAACCCTGCTAAATGTTTTCGGCACTTCTAATGATTTAGCGCACATAAACAGATAATGTACTACTGCATTTATATGCTAGCCTACAGCACAACTTATTTATCTACCTCACCTGTGTTGCCTCTTTTACAAATATTAGAGTAGGTGTGACTATTATGAGACAGTGGGTATTATGAGACACTTAGGCGTATCGTTGTGAATTTTTCGTTACTACTTCACCTTGCTCTAACATACGTGCGGCCATAATATTTGGCCATTACGTGACCTTCATTTAGCTTACGCTCGTGTGATTTATCACGTAATTTAAGGATTTAAAATTGAGCGTGTAATAGTCATTGCGCGTGTTCAACTGGAATATTCGATGAAATTAGTTGAAAGCTAGTTGCATGGCATCACAAAAGCAAAAGTTATGGACAGATGAAAGCATGGAAGCAGCTTATCAAACTGTCTTAGATGGCGAGGGCCTTAGAGAAAGGTCTAGGCTCTATAATGTGCCAGTAGAAACTCTGAGGAGGAGGGTGAATGGATCTGTTGGCTTAGGGTGTAAGTCAGGACCAGCTACTATTCTTAATGATGAACAATTAAGAGGGTCTATTATGCGAGTATATTATAAAAATAGCAGATATGGGATATGGATTGACTAAGGAAGATGTACAACGTTTAGCATTTTCTATAGTGGAGAAAATCGGCTGCAAGCATCCATTTACTGACGGAAAGGCAGGTCGCGGATGGTTTGATGGGTTCAAATTACGCCATCCTTAGTTGACTTTTCACACCCCACAATCATTGCGAGGAAAAAATTTCCTCAACAGTCAGAGTGTCTGTATCACAGACCCTGAAATTCTAAAAGAATTAAAGGCAAAAGAGGCTGAGAAGGCTGATGAAGCAGAGAAGAAAAGAGTGAGGATAGCTGAAAGAGCCAAAAAGAAGTAGCAAAAAGAGAAGAAAAAAGAAAGAGCTAGAAGAAAAAAAGAGATATCAAAGAAGAAAAACAATCAGACACAATTGCAAGAGGTGAATCTAAATCCATCAGGTGACGAAGATGATGCTGAATGCCCCATATGTGGGTTGCTGTATAAAGATGATGAATCAGGGGATTCATGGATATGTTGTGATAAATGTAATGACTGGTTCTGCTTTAAATGTTCAGGATTAGATGATGTGAATGATGATTTTTATTGTGAAATGTGTAAATAGTTTAAGAGACAGTGTGTGCATGCATGTTTGAACATTAGCCATACATCATTCAAATTTATAATTTGGTATGTTAAAGTCATTAGTTTATGAGCTAAATTTTAGTGTCTCATAATTAATCAAATGTCTCATAATTGGCTCTTTAATATGTAGTATGAAAATGCATTCTTACCTATACTTTAAGAAATGAATATTGGGATTGAATACCACCCATTTATGATAGGATAGGTACATAACATATACCCAAAGTTTGGTGTCTGAGGACTTTTACTTTTGTATTTCCTGGAATTTATATTTTGGTATTTCTTGATTCATCAATTGTCTCATAATGGCTGTTTGCATATATAATATGAAAATGCATTTTTTTCTACTGTAAGGAATGATTATTGGGATTAAATATCACCCACATATAATAGGATAGGTACATAACATCTAGCCAAAGTCTTGGTGTCTGATGTCTTTTACTTTTGCATTTCCTGGAATTTATATTTTCGTGTCTCATAATTGTGGCACCTACTCTACACTGTTCGGGTGTCTCTAATCAATGGAATGGAATATGGACTGGAATGTGGAATGGAATGGACTCAACAATAAATAGGTCTACTCGTAGCTATATTATTACGAATGGAAATTAATTATTAATAAACTTATCAAGGGTATTCTAACTCATTTTCAGATCAAGGATTTTCTGCTTCACCATTTCAGTGTTCGTATTTTTCACCCGCATATTCTAGACAAAGTTATGTGCTTCCATCTACTGGTTCTCAAGTTGAATATTCATACAGATCACCAACTCTTCAAGGACAAAATCTTACACTACCATCTTTTAGCTTAAACTTGTTACCACCACCACCACCACCACCACCACCACCACCACCACCACCACTTGTTCCGCTACAACCAACTCCAACTGTAACTAATATGAATACACAGAACGTTTCTGGTGGCATGTGTAATGTAATTGTATCCCAAACTACTTTACAGCCTTTAAATCAAGCAGATTTGGAACAAAGACCATTTAATTTGCACTCTATATCTGGAAACATTTCACGATGTGCCGGATGCAAGAAAAAGTATTTCAAGCCTCCCAAGGTACCAGATGATTTATGCATTCAGCATGAAGAATGGCGCCAGGTTACATTCCCTAATTCTTCATCACCATCAAAGATCTTTAGCAATGCGTATTACCATGCAAGTTTATTCTGCATTAAATCAAAGTGGCCTTTGTTTACACCAAACCAGGTAGTAATTCCCCCATCTATCTATGCCAGATTGTTACCACAGCACTGGGACTTGTTTTATAGAGTCTTTGGCACATGATTACTAGGTAGCATTTTTTGGGTATGTATGTATAAACTCGTGATTTGTTATGTGGTTATTTATAGTGATAATTTACTGCATGTATTAGCTATAATGCATGACAACTAGCTAGCTGGTTTTACACCTTTAGCATGCATGTATAGAGCTATAACTAGATGCTAGAGAAGCTATTCCATTCCATTCCACATTCCAGTCCATATTCCATTCCATTGATTAGAGACACCCTACACTGTTCACAATATGCTCCACAATATTGTATTAAAAGCCATGCATGCACCTCCCATATTTCCCTGCAGGAGTTGTTGACAACAGTAGCTGAATAGCAGTGGTATTTCCTGTTAATGTATAAATAGTCTAGGGGTTGGAGCTACTTAAATTGAACCATAAACAATGATTTATGGTATAGTTAAATCCTGGCATGAGGTTAATATAAACGATATCACTGGAGGGGACGGGATTTAACTGGCTTCTATCCCAGTGTACAATACGTAATCAACTTCCTGTAATCAAGCAAGCGTTTCGCAACTATACAAGATTTGATTGGCTTATTTCCTGAAAACAGTTAAATTGTTCGCTCGGAACGACTCTTTAGATGGCGACAAGTTAGCTCGTCTTTTGCTTGGGATGGTATATTTGGAAGTCGGTCAGCAGCAAAGGCAATTAATTAGGCGAAAACGTACACATCGGCCGGAGCGGAGTCGAAAAAGTACGTCGTTCAAACGATAGCAAAGCACCATTATCTCCAACAAGTCAGCTGCTGTTTCAGTAATAAAACATGTAAGAGAATTTGTCGGATCAACGATAAAACACGATCACAGTCTGTTTCTGATCGCCTGCTACTCATCTAGGTGAAAGGATGTAATTCCGTTCCCTTACATATATTTCACTTTTGTAATTGAAATATTCTAAATACATACAATTATAATTCAAATTATTACATAATCATTACAATGCGTAATCTACTATTGCTTTCGCGGTAAAATTGAATTGGCGGTTAACCAACACGTGGTTTACTGGTTCCTTTTTGTGGTCTTCTTGGCGTCATGGCTATGTCAACTCTAGGACCAATTATTTTTGCTAATAACACTATTGCTGCCATCAATTTTCTGAAGAGCAAGGGGCTACTGGCTAGTAGCATGAACTGTACCACATGTGGAGGGCGAGAAAGACTACCATATAATACAATTAGATCGTTTTCTTTCAGTTCGCAGAAAGAAAACCTGCGAGTCCAGTCCACGGTCCAGTCCAGTCCAGAGTCCAGGTTTTGTAAAGGCCCCTACTGAGACTTACTATGGTTGCCCACTATGTGGGCACAAAAAGTAAGTGTAACATGTGTATCTGCTGGTGATAATACGTAGATGAATTTGATGTGACAGTGGCCTCCATAGAAGAGGAATATCTTGAAGGTAGTGCCCAAAACAAATTTATATTATTTCTAGTGGATGGTTGTTGCCTACGTAGGATTAGTCTATGGAGGTAAGGTACCAAACCATCATGCTTAGTTCTTTGCATACAAAATTTGCAATTGCTCACCAAATAGTTTTTCAACACAATACTCAGGTTTACTCTTTCATATGTATGTATGTGTAACACATCTTATTCTATGATATACGTACCTTAAATGTTGTATTCCTTCACTTGTGCTGCCAGGTCACAACCCACCCATACCAACCCCAGCAGGTAATACATATTATTGTATTATTTACTTTTACTTGTGCTACCAGATCACCACCAGCATGTCCCCCCACCCCCTGTAGATGGTAACACATACAATAATATTGTATGATATGCATTTACTTATGCCACCAGGTCACCAGCCACCAGAGAACCCACCGGAGGCCAACCCCCCTGGCCCACCCGCAGATGGTAACATACACAATAATATTGTATGATATGCCTTTACTTGTGCCACCAGATCACCAGCCACTGGAGGAAGGCTCACCATCCCCAGCTAATCCTCCTCCTCCTGCAGCAAATGGTAGCTTGTATTATGCAAACAATATCTTTGACATTCTTGTTCTCAGAAATACTAGTACAACTGCAAAGAATCGTGGAGCAACTTAACAGTATGTACCTTTAGCAATATGACAATACATGTGTAGTAACTTAGACATTGTGTAGATCAACAAAGAGGCCGAAGCCAAAGCCGGGGACGTGGAAGAGGGCGGGGGGAAGAGGAAGAGGACAATGGAGAGGAGGAGGGGGAAAATTTTACTTCATATTTAAAAAAATAATATATATTGTATTTAACATTTATTATTGTATTTAACTTATATTTATGTATTTATATTTATATATTCAGTAATAAAGTGATTATGAAAATTAAAAAATCCATGTATGGTAGTATTTAAACAGCTGTGAGTGGGTGCTTCAGTTTCAGATTCGTCTGATAGTTTAGCTAGTGACTACAAGCAAGGGTCTCGCCAATGTCTTATAAAGTATAGACGGGTTGCCTTTTATAGGCGTGGTCAATAATTACGCAACGTATTTCACGTGAGCAATATTGTCCACCATTTTGTAGGTCAGAACGTAGTGTACGCTTCACTATGAAATGGAGAGTGAATACCAGTTAGCGCTTGATCCTGAAGCTAAGAAGCGGTATAAAGAGAAGCTGGTGTTGATTCTGAAGAGTTACCCGATCCGTATGCTGTTTCAGATGAAAAATGGGTAGATGACATTACCAAGTGGCCAAGTGTGGAATATGGAGATATTTACAATTATCTTATAGATTCAAAGGGTCGTTATACAAAAGAATCGCTGAAGGCCTTCAAGTCTTTAGAGGCCTACAATTACTTTGTTAGTGGGCATGTCAGAACTGTTTATTTGTATGAGCCTTCGGAACAGAGTAAGTATGTCATTCTAATGGCAGAGGTGAATCCCAGCCAGAAGTCACCAAATGGTCCCCATAAAGCCTGGGTTATTGTTTGTAAAAAAGATGGAGAAATAATGATTGGCCACTGTAAATGCAAGGCTGGGTAAGGAAGCACATATGTGTATCATCCATCATTTCACATTTTCTGTTTGTAGGAGGGGTGAGGTCTGTAGTCATGTGGCTGCACTGCTGTTTAAAGTTGAGGCTGCATGTCGACTGGGGTACAATCGACCTACATGTACATCCTTGCCATGTGCCTGGAACCAATCATTTTCCACCAAAGTAAGACTTCATAAAATATTTTAGCTAATATAGTCACTCAATGTATTTATTGCAGTTTGACCCAGCATTAGTTGTGGATATCAATTTCATAAAGCCAGATCACAAGAAACCAAGTGAATCATCAGCACCCACTTCAACAGCAACTCAACCTTCAACTAGACAATCACTGATGGCTCAGCAATCTGAAGTTAATGTGGACAATTTCTATCAGGCACTCCATGCAATTATCCCCGGTGCATGCATTTTCACTTCAGTTCCAGTTCCTTCTGCTGAGCCAGAATCAGATGTTGTAATAACAACTGCGGCTACAGTAAGTTGTACACCAGCACCAACTGAATATCAACCCGATGTCAGGGATGCACCAAGTGATGAATCTGCTTCAGTTTTGACTATAGCAGATAACGAGGCAGATGAATGTCAGATTCTTGTAGCAAATAATGCTGAATGTCAGACTCCTGTAGTAGATACTGCAAACAATGAGGTGGTGGATTATCAGATTCCTGTAACAGATAATGCAGACAATGAACCGATTCCTGCACCTTTAACTGCTTTGCATCAAGAAAAGTATGAATATCAGCATGACTCTGTTGTATGGAGAGAACAGCGAAATGGGCGCTTGACAGCTTCAGTCTTTCACGATGTGTATGTCCGAAAAGAATCAACAAATCCTGAACCACTCGTAAAGCGAATCATGGAATATGAGCAGAGTGACCTCAGTTATATTGCGGCTATCCACTGGGGAGTCCAAAACGAAAGTGTTGCAAGGCAGCAGTACACCACTATGATGTCCGCAGGCCATGAAGGATTTACATGTAACTTGAGTGGCCTTTGGATCAATCCGCTTTATCCACACTTGGGAGTAAGTCCTGATGGTATAACGACTTGTAGCTGTTGTGGAGATGGCCTGTTGGAGATTAAATGTCCATTTTCAGCCAGACATGCTAGCTCTCTTAATAATGAACCTGTGCTTTCTTGACAGACACAGGTTATTTGAGCCGGAAACATCGCTACTACACTCAGGTTCAAGGTCAGCTCATGGTTAGTGGCCAGTTATTTTGTGACTTTTTCATTTGGACCCCTACTGTTTACAAAGTTGAGCGAATATACCCTGATGTGCACTTTTGGGAGAAATTGGAAAAACGGCTAACATCGTTTTTTATAGCCAATGTACTCCCTGAGATTATGACCTGCAGACTAAAGCAAGACGACAATGAAAGTGACAAAGAGAATCAAGTTTATTGCACATGCCAGAAACGCAGTACAGGGCGAATGATAGCATGTGACAATCGTCAATGCAAGTATCAATGGTTTCATTACAAATGTGTGGGAATCAAACGAGCCCCAAAAGGTGATTGGTTTTGTACAGATTGTAAGATAGCCAAATTAGTATAATCGCTTTCAATTATTACATAATATAACACATTGTATATAATTTATTGTAATCACTTATAATTACATGTACATAGCTAACACATTAAAGAATTACACATATTTAAATTCAAGTCACTAATGGTGAATGTAGGTTACACAATGCAGCACAGGTAAAAACTATTTTATCTATCGTTGCAGATTCTGTTTCATGGTCTCGCTTGATAAGACTGATTGGTAAAGTTGACTGGAGGATTTTATAGTTCATCATTCTTCCAATGGCCCTCTCAACGTGGATCCGAATATTAGAGAGCTGTCTAGAAAACTCTACTTCCCGCTGTGACAACTGGGGTTTTCCCTTAGTAAAAGGTGGAATGGCTAATGATGCTCCAACCATGGCAAGATCATCTGCAAATACCAAGTCCCCATATTTCAAATGCCTCATCAAGCCACTGTTTACTGTCAGATGCCGATCAGACACACGACCTCCCCAACACTTGGATATAAAAGACACTGCTCCTGTTGGGGTTATAGCTACAAGAAATTTTACTGTGTTATGACTTTTATAGTTTGAATAGGTCTGACCTCTGGCTGTTAAAGATGTAGGCCTTTGAATAAACACTTCAGAGCAATCTATTATGCAAACAGCTTTGGAATAACGTGGCTTGAAGCAACTAGGCATATGTGTAACAATCATTTCCTTGTCTGGCCATACAATCAATGGCTGGAGCCCCTGAAACATGACATCAATCCATCTATGAAAAATTCTAGTCACTTTTGATTCATGAATTTCAAACATACTTCCTATAACTTGATTTGTAAATGCTTGTGAAATTTTCATCAAGGTTACCAACAGCTCATCGTCTAAGGTCAATCCTGAACCAAGACTCTTTTCTTTGGTAACAAATGGGGTAAGATGGGTTAAGATCAACGCAAAGACATTGTAAGATGGTAGTCCTGTAAATAAATGAGTTTGCTTATCATCATTTTTGATCTTTAAGGCCATACTTGAAGTTTGGTGAAGTTGTCGCATCAACAAAACTTTATCTTCTTCTGATCCACGTAACTTTTCCACTGCTTCCTTCAATTTCATCTCAGTTGCCTCAATAACTTCCTTGGCTGCTTCCAAACACCCCGCTAAACTAATAACCTTTTCATTTACTTCCTTCAGGTCTCCTTCTGTATGCAACAACTTTTCTTTCAATTCCATAAGCTCTGGGGGCTGAACATGAAGGCTAAGTTCACCAGATGAATGTGGTAAGGCCTCAATGTGAGGGCTGGGTTCTTCAGGATTCAAGTCTGTAACATCATCTGGTTGTTGAAGCTCTGTTTCTGTGTCATCTGAGTCATCTTTGGAGTCCCTTTCACACTCAGGAAGTTGAGATTGCCTTTTCCGCCTCGCTTGCAGTCTTTCATACCTGTCAACATTATCCCTCTGGACAGCAACATTACTTGTGGTGAAACTGAATAATGAAGGCACATAGTCAGGGTTATTCGGGAAACGAGACGGCTTTCTTGAAACAAAATGTAGTTGGCAGACCATGCTGTATTCATTCGGCGTCCAGTTTTCGCGTTTAATCGCTCTAATCCAACTATCTCGTCTACTAGGATCGGTTGGAAAACGAAATAACTTCATCCCTTTCTCTTTACTGTATCGACTAGTACAATTCACAGCACAACAAGTGGCAGGCATTTTGACCTACAAAATGGCAGAAATTATTGCTCACGTGAAATATGTTGCGTAATTATTGACCACGCCCATAAAAGGCAACCCGTCTATAGGTAACATATCAGAGGACAAATTTACAAAAAACTTGCTAATGAGTAACTTTCGTTTAACACCTAACATGTTAAATATAGGTTTCACGGAAAGTTTCCATAATTATACGAATGGTGCTATTACACCACCAAAACTGGCATCTTGTTGTGAGTTGGTCCGGTGAAGGAGATTAATATTTTGTAGGTTGTTTAGACCCTTTTGTGATAAATTATCTGTACATTTTGGAGTGTTCTAAATCACTTAGACCCTTTTCATGTTTACTTAGACCCTTTCATGTTTATAAATTTACATGTGTTTTGATTGGTTTAAATAATAAGCAATAACGTGTCAATAGCGTGCCCGTAACTTTGGCTAAGGGTGAGCGTTAAAAAAGGAAATAATTACCAGGCGATACTATTACTAATTACTCAAGTAATTACTGCTACAATAACTCAAACGGGTCTAAATTAGTTAAACCTCAAAACCTACGTAGGTTGCAAGAGTTATTTATGTGTTACAAAGTATTTTCAGTGTGTATTTGTTTTTGCATAGATAGCACATGGTTTTGGCTTTACCAGTGTGAATGTAGTAGTAACAATGAACCATGTTAGTATCCATAACTCAGTTTAAAATTAACTAATCAACATAAAATTTTGGCGCCCGTTGCGTCTCAAGCGTCTACACATACTTTTATCATCAAAAATTCTGTGGTGTGAAGTGTGTTGGTTATATTTAGATGTCCAGGTTAAGTTTTATTCTATTGTTTTAGTACCTCATTCTTATTGTGGTGTGTATATTTTGAATTCCAGTTGTAAGGAGCAACAGGTAGATTTATCCTTGCCATATGTACTTCTGGTAGTATTTTATCTTTTAAGTTGTATGAAATTGTATAGAGATTAGTTTAAGTGCATAGGCGATACCACGGAAGTTTCGTAAAGTATTCTGTAAAGGCTACCCACAGAAGAAATCAGCAAAGAAGTCTGTAGCAAAGGAGGCTTCCTTGGCTTCCAGTGATGAGGAGAGCAGTGTGTTTGATACCACTGAGGTTTCTGTTCAAACAGAGATTACGCTTACCTTTACGATTAGTGTGGAAGTTCAGTACAATCCATCCAGACTGTTATAAATTAGACACTGCCATACAGTCTGATCTTACCATCCATCCCAATTGTTATAAGTTAGATGCCGCCATTCAGTGCAGCATAGAAAAGGAGAACAAGGAAAATTTACCTCCACAAGACAGCAGCGTAGAGTACATTATGTGTGAATGGAACAAGGATGAGAAATTTTATCCACTTGTAGAAAAGCACAAAGGAGTTTTTAAAGATGTATCAGGTTAGACAAAATCCTCTGTTTGTTTAAACATTTAATGCACGATAGTGAGCAAAAAAAGTTAACATTTCGTAGCCATATATAAAATTACAATTACGCTGCTAATAGCTTTTACAAATTTTTACAAATTGTTACTATGCACCTATTATGATCCTAGTACGCCTCTACTACGTTCCATTGTATCAATAAGTTACACGTTGTTGTGAATGTTGGCACGTACATACAGTATATAGCTACCAAGCCAACGAGTGGAAACGGTAGTGTAAACTCGTGCACATGGTATAAAAATCAAAGTAGTTTCGTACATTTAGCTGCAAATCATTATTAGTAGGTAGATTGCTAGCTATACGTAGGTTTAGATGATTGAATTTTGAAATATGAGTATATATAGGTCTAGCGTTGGTTGCAACTATTTTGTTATATAGGGAAGAGCTTCAAAGAACAGCAGATATGCTATATTTATAATCCAAAAGTACATGAATTCTTGACAAACATCCAGTCTCTTCGTGCATGTGGTTTTGAACATCAATATTAATATTATCATGCATACATGTTTATTTGTAAAATGTACTACACATAAATAGATTTTGAGCTACTGTTGTTGCTTTCAGCAAATACTTTACTCCGCAGTGACTTTGTCTTGTTAGTCCCTTTCTTTGCAGCTTGTTTGTACATCTCCATTAATCATTTTGCAAATGAAAAACCTCAGATTACAAACCACTTTTGATAATCTTCTCTAAGCATTACGTAGCTGTTTCTTCTTCAACACACTCAACATTGTGTCTAAATTACTTGAATACATCATTCATGACAAAGTCATAAAAGATATTTCAGATCAAATCTCTGATTTTCAATTTCATGAAAAACCAATCAACTCTTCAGCAACTACTAGTTTTTCTCAATGCCATCCACAAAGCCAACAAAACTCAAATCGATGTACGTAATATACTTGGATTTTGCTAAAGCTTTTGACCGGGTCCCCACAAGGAATTACTATCAAAACTTTGGACAATTGGAATTACTAAAGATCTATGGCTATGGTTCAAGTCCTATCTTACTGGGAGATGTCAATTTGCTTGCATAAATGGCTCATGTTCAAACTTTTTACCAGTCTTATCTGGTGTACCTCAGGGTAGTATACTGGGGCCTCTCCTTTTCCTAGTTTATATAAATAATTTATTCTCATCAGTTCAATTCTCTCATACACTGTCTTTCACCGATGACACTAAGAGCTTCAAACTTATTCACAAGGATCAAGATATCCAACAGCTACAGCAGGACCTAGAATCTTTAGCCAAATGATCTGAGGACTGAAATCTTTTTTTCAACACAAATAAATTCATACACCTGAGTTTCAACACGAGATCTACCACATCATAGTGTTAATGGCACCCCAATTGTATCCACTAGCACACATCGAGACCTTGGTACTACAATTTCTTCCAATCTCTCATGGAATGAACACTACACTAGTACATTAGCCAAAGCTTATTGTACCCTTGGGCTACTTAGGTGTATGTTTAGCAATACTATCAATATTCAAGCCAAAAAATCTCTCTACATATCATTAATAAGGTCTCGACTATTGTATTGCTCACAAATATGGCATCCATATCTTCTTCGTGACATCACTGCACTAGAACAACTATGTCGTTCTACTAAATTCATTCACAATGACTATGTGTCTGACTATAAAACACGCCTAATCAAACAGGAACTGATGTAGAGGAGGAGCAAAGCATTGTGGCTAACCGTGGCAGTAAGAAGGATGCTGAAGGAGAGGTCGAGCAAGAGGAGTAAATTGTGAGGGTGAACAGGGAGATGACGAAGAAGTCTCTGAGGCTACAAGATGTCAGGATGGCCAAAGTGTCACCCAACATTGATATTCAGCTGAGCGCCATTCCACAAGAGATTTCTGCAACAGCATGGGGCGTGCTACCTCGAAGGGGGAGGCGATATAACAATGACAAACATTATAAGGTAAGTTGGGATAACTTTGTGAGTGGGATAACTTCCGCGATTTTCAACTTTTTCGATGTGTAACTTCTGATATACTGGAGCAACAAGCCTAATATCTACTGTGAATATAGCTGAACCTATAGTGAATAACTTGCATCCAGACAATAGATATTAAGTGCTCTGGTTGTGGTAAAACAGCAGTTTATTCATAGACATGCAAAACATTACTATCTTAAAAACTTTCCCACTTGTACCTATCTGCAACTTTTCATGAAAAATATCTTATGTATGCCGCACAAATACAACATTAGTTAAACTTGACTACCTATAGCAGTCGGTTTATACGGTTGCTATGGGATTATTTTCGTGTCCCGCTAGCACACTAGATAGTTTGTTTGCATGCGCATGTTCAAAATGCCTCAAAGCTATAAGAAAGCTGGTACCAGGAATCATTGGACTACAGACCAATTACACAAGGCAAAAGAAGCTGCTAAGAGTGGACAACTGAATACTAACAAAGCCGCTGAGAAAAATCACGAAGTTACCCCATTGCGTATTTTTACGTCACTAAATGCCTCAAAATTTTCAAACAAAGCGCTTCGCAAATTTACTTTACGTTTGCTGTGTTTATGACCGAAGTTCAGGTAACACCAAAATGCTGCAGTTACAACGTTTCAACTAAAGGATAATATGTTGCCATAAACATATTTCAGTGAAAGAGAATATGGCATTTTAAAATATCAACAAGGTTGTATTCCTTTCATCTAAAGTTTTCCCAGCTGTCAATATATTTGTGATGATTTCCATGTTGTATCAAAAGATTTCGTAATACTCTGTAATCACAGCAAATGCTGTAGATCTTTTGATAATCTACTAAACACTGTATATTTGTTGAGATTATAGTATTCTGCATTTTTTTAAACTAAATGTTATAAATACACTTGAGATTGCTGCAACTTTCATTCCTTTAAATAAACATTTTAATTGCAGTAGGGATTGAGACAACTCCTTTAAACTAAACATTTTAATTGCAGTAGGGATTGCGACAACTTTCATTCCTTTAGTATAGTTATGCAGTGTATACACACAGTCATGAGTTGGGATTGCGACAACTTCTACTTCTTTGTTAATTGCAGTGAGGATTGTGACTCCTTTATATATATATGAAACCTCTTGATAACTGTTGGAATTATTACTACCAGTGTGTCCAGACCGATACTTAAAAGCCATAGCTAGAATATAGCTAGCTAGCTAAACTCAGACATACCTATATACATACATATGTACAAAGTGATTTATGAATCACCATCAGTAGGCATTACAAAATTAATTAGCTATTAGCCATACAGATTCCTTTCTTCATAAAATTATCAATCACTGACCAGCTGAAAGTTCTATTTAATCGCCAAGGTTTCTACAGCGACCTTGCTCATCGTTTTAATCGATATCAAACCGACAACATTGAGGATATTTATAATGGAGTCAAATACACACAATACATGAAGAAAGGAAAATTTTTAGCTAACAGAAACAACATATTACTTATATGGTAATGGAACACTGACGGAACACCAGTTTTTAAGTCTTCAAAATACAGCATTTGGCTTCTCTATTTGGCAATTAATGAACTTCCTGTTAATAAACGATGGTCTAACAATAATGTTATATTGGCAGGTTTATGGTTTAGCTCTCAAAAGCCAAATATGTTAACCTTTCTGCAGCCATTTAAAGAATCTATTTCCCATTTGTACACAGAAGGTGTAGAAATGTTTTCTCCAGATATACAAGGTAACTTTCTCTGTCGTGCTTTATTGTTTTGTGGAACATGTGACTTATCAGCTAAGGCCATTGTATACAACATAACTCAGTTTAATGGTTACTTTGGATGCACTCATTGTTTACAAAGTGGAAAACAATTATCACTTGGCTCAAAATCATCTGTGCATGTTTATCCCTTTATTCCAGCTAATCCCACAGGGCCTGATCGTACCACTAAACAGTTGGAAAAATTTAGTTAATAAGCAACAGAGAAAGGAGAAGTAGTTAGTGGAATAAAAGGTCCCAGTTGGCTATAAACCATTCCTAATTATAATGTAGTAGATGGCAATTGTATAGACTGCATGCACTGTGTTCTCCTTAGTGTAACCAAAATGCTTCTAAAGCTCTGGTTTGACAGTGAATATCATGGTGAGTTGTGGTACTGTGGTACCAAAATTGAAGGGGCTAATTCAAAGCTGATGCAAATTAAACCACCTAATAATATTACTCGAGTTCCCAGAAGTATTGAACACAGAAACTATTGGAAGGCATCAGAATGTCGTGCTTGGTAACTCTACTACTCTCTTCCTGTGATGTTCAATATCCTTCCTGCAGATTACATAGGACATCATATGCTACTTGTAGAAACTGTGCATACACTTCTGTAAGGTTGTATCACACCTACTATGCTTAAAAAGGCAGAAAAACTGATACAGCATTATTGCTTTAAACTGCAGTATTACTATTCAGAGCGCTTCATGACAGCTAATGTACACCATCTGTTGCACATGCCACGAGTTGTTTCTGATTTTGCTCCACTCTTTGGATACTCTTGTTTTCCTTTTGAAGGGCTTAATGGTTATTTGCTTAAGCAGATCAAAGGAACCCAACATGTAGCATTACAAATAATAGAAGCTGTTACATTGTCCAAGAAACTCTCAAATAGCACAAACTAAACTGTCACTACAGTCTGAGGCAGCAGAGTTATATTACAATATGACGTCTGCAATACAAGTTCCTGAAAGTGCTCAAAATATTGGAGGAAAAGATTTTGCCATTGGAACGATAGAAAAAAGGGATCAACTACCAGATATAATTCAAAAGGAAGTTAAATGCAAAGGTAAACAGTTTGAAATTTTTTAAAAAGCATCAGATGGCACAAGCATAATGCATTCATTACATTGCGATTGATCAAAAAAAGAAACAGTTATACTGTATCATATCACAATAAGGAAGAACTTTGTCATGGACAGATCCTATACTACTTTACTGATTATTCACAAATTTTTGCAGTTATAGCTCCATTCACCAATTCAATGTTAGACTATTTTCCCAAGGATGACATTACAAGCTGTACAGTTCCACAAATGCATGTGTATAAAAGTATAGAAGACAGCAATCTTCAAGTCATTTCATTGTCTTCAGTTCGTCTTTGCATATCAGTCTCCTTTAACCCTTTAACCCGCAAAATATTAATAAAATTTTTTACCTGGAAATCGCACCACTATTTTAGTTTTCACGCAAGCTCCAAAGGCCCATTGAAAGCCCCAGCAATGGCCGAGTGCGAAGCGCACGCACTATTTGTTATACATAAAACAAATCTACGATTTATAAGCTATCTAAATATCTAAACAGTTATATTGTATGGATAAAAACTCACTGGTTATGAAGCAATAAACAAGACGGCTTCATTTTCGCTGAAATGAACTTCGGATTCACCGTAACGGCCGCCATTTTTATTTAATATCGATAACCGATATTTCATCAGATGCAGAATCACGTGAGGAATAAAATGGACGCGACCAGAAGTTCGTACAACCAACGACGGCCGAGTTATGGCCGTTTTTGTGGCCCCATGTAGCGAAAAGGAAGAAGAAAGGTTCCTTTTTGTTTATTTGAGCCTTCCTGAGGGTGGATGCTTTTATCGGAGATTTTTGCCGATGCGACCATTCTGTACAGAATTTAATGGTGAGTAATAATATATAAAAACTTTTATTCTAGGCCTTATAGGATTGAAAGCATGGCAGTTTGTTTGGTTACGGGTGGAAATTACCACTATAGTGGCATATGCGATTTCAGTGCTATCACGCAATAATACGCATTATACCACTATAGTGCCATATGCGGGTTAAAGGGTTAAGCAATTACCATCAACTACCTTTATTATTAATCAACCCAACTTGTTTGAAAGAGACTAAATAATATACTTATCTATACAAATTATACAGTGTAAATTAATGTAAAATTGATGTAATTGACTTAATGCATAATAAATGTACAAATACATAAAAATGCAAACTGTCCAAAACTCTGTTATATCAGATGACTGTGGCTATATAGCTATATACTGCATGTATATACATATCATTAAGTACGGTAGTACTTAATAGTAGGGATTGGTAAGAAATTGTACGGCTTCCAGAAAATTTCGTGCTTTAAAAATCAACCTTGCAATAGGCTTTACCCGAAAAAACCAGCTGGAATGCATTGGTAAGGCTGTAATGATGCTGTACCTTGGTTAAACGAAACGATAAGTCGAATATTTCGACCTACAGCCAACTTTGAAAATTTCGAAATTCATCTGTATTTCGTCTGCCAGCCTGCCTGCCTGCCTGCCGTAAGACTGGGTTGCGCTAGGTGTAGGACTCCAGAAATTTCACACAATAAAGGTAATGGCAGCAGATTTACGAAAATGTTATTCCGAAGATGACTTACCCACTGCGCCATGGCGATTCCCTTTATCCTTCATTCCTTTCCTTGTTCTTCTTTATTCCTTAGCAGGGTGCAAATCTCACCAAAGGTGACGATAGCCTGTAATGGCTTCTGCTTATCACGTCACACAAAAACCTGGCTTGCACATGATATAATCAGTTTAATACAATGGCACGATGTTTTCACATGAACTTCGAGATTATAGCCTTGGACAAATAGCTTTTGTATTTTTCGAGCGTTATTTGCTATCAGACTGCTATCACACAGCTGCTTTGTCATGTAAGCGTGTTGTTAATAAGCGCCTGTAAACAAGCATAATTATTACTTAAGCACCTGTAACATTTTGTGCGCCTGCCGAAAGATTATTACGAATGCTTAGCATGTACAAAAAGCAAACAAACTAGAATGATAAAAAATTTAAAATTTAAAAGGTAAGTAGGGATTGAATTCAATAGTGCTACAAAAAGTAAGGAAAGATTTTGAGACGAGAGAACATACTGGCATGAGATAGCTAATTTATAAAAGTTTAATTCCTACTTTTGGCAAACCTATGAGCCAAAAGTAGGGATTAAATTTTTATAAATTAGCTATCTCATGCCAGTATGTTCTCTCGTCCCAAAATCTTATTCCTTGTTTCCTTACTTTTTGTAGCACTATTGAATTCAATCCCTACTTACCTTTTAAATTTTTTATCATTCTAGTATATATATATATATATATATATATATATATATATATATATATGTGTGCTCTATGTATAATCCTACTAGAATGATAAAAATTAAAAATTCAAAGGTAAGTAGGGATTGAATTCAATAGTGCTACAAAAAGTAAGGAAACAAGGAATAAGATTTTGGGATGAGAACATTCTGGCATGAGATAATTTATAAAAGTTTAATCCCTACTTTTGGCAAATCTACTGAAGTGAGCCAAAAGTAGGGATTAAACTTTTATAAATTATCTCATGCCAGAATGTTCTCATCCTAAATCTTATTCCTTGTTTCCTTACTTTTTGTAGCACTACTGAATTCCTACTTACCTCTTAAATTTTTAATTTTTTATCATTCTAGTTTGTTTGCTTTTTATACATGCTAAGCATTCATAATAATCTTCACACAAAATCTTACATGCGCTTGTTAACAACGCGCTTACATGGCAAAGCAGCTGTGTGACAGCAAATAACGCTCGAAAAACAGCAAAACCTATTTGTGCAAGGCTATAATCTCAAAGTTCATGGTGTAATAGCGAAAAGAAAACATCATGCCACTGTAACTAATTATATTAAGGTGTAATAAAGTACTACAAAATATCCGGGTCTGACCCGGACTCTGCACATGCGATATTAATGGTGTCGAATTAAGTGTGCCTGAGGGCAACGATATCACAATATCTCCTCAAGATATTTCGAGATGGGTGACTATACATTGGTATTAGAGGGATTGACTGTATAATTAGAGTATTTTGATGGCGTCCGCTGCGCACTTCGAAAGTTTGTTTATAAAATTAAAATATACTGCTTTTCAGTGATCACTTGTTGGGAATTAGGATATGATTAGGATTAATGCCGCATGAAAATGTTACACAGGTCATCCAGTAGGGCCCACGCCCAGTTTATGCATGCAAGAAAGCCGAGAATACTATAGATCCTTAACTGTATGGTTAAGGATCTATGAGAATACATACGAATAAAGCTGTGTTTGGTTAATATATAGCCTGCATCTACATGCTGTAACGCAGAACCAATTAGTAGTGCCCAGAATGTAAGTTTCAGCACACGCCTCTACTTTAATTAAACCGGGCCACATCCGGGTCTGACCCAGATTACTATCCGGGTCAGTGATGCTGACCCGGTTTCAACCCTGCTCTCTATAGCTTTTCTCAGGGATTGATGGTCTCCTGCTCGAATAGGATTTAAGTCGAGGTTTCAGCAACTTTGAAAAGTTTGGTAGTAAAGTTACTCTAAACCCTTATTCTTCGCTTATTTCAGTTGTTTAGTCTAAAGGTTCTTACTTGGCTTAAATATTCTATACCCAGAATTTATAAGATATAGCTAGCTAGCTAAACTCAGACATACCTATATACGTACATACGTACGATTGCAGTAGTCTCGGCAGTAAGTGATGACTTTCATCAAAAAGCTCTAACGCTCAACAGTTGCAAACTTAAAGACAAGTATTTATACACTCGCACATCGCTGTGTTCCTTCCTTTGTGAAATTGTTTAGTCCAAAGGTTACTAGACGTCCTAAATCATCCCATCTATCACTTCATTTTATTAAAAGAACTACAGCTCGCTCCAAATACAGCTCAAAACAATTTGTTGTGTTAAAAGAAATTTTGGTCGCCACCATCCCTACCATCTTAATTTGTTTAATCCAAAGAATTTATAAATATTTGTAATTCCAATGTAAATGTATTCTTTCAACAAAACTTTCGCTGTAATTACACCCTCTGAAATTTCCTTGTTACAAACTTTTGCCTTCATCTTCTTGTTATAGCTATATATTCCTGTTTATGACCATGGGTAACTTGCATACAAAGCTTAGGCCACTCCAAGTCATACCTTAGTTTCTGGTCACCCGCCCGCATGTAAATTTTGATATCCAAGTTTATGAGGACTTTTATTATTATTATATGCGCTTAGTGTACATGACTCGATGAAAAGCTATATCCACAATGCAGTGATTGCAAAGATAAGTCTGCTGTTCATCATTAAGTATGGTAGTACTTAATAGTAGGGATTGGTAAGAAATTGTACGGCTTCTGGAAAATTTCGCGCTTAAAAATCAACCTTGCAATAGGCTTTACCCGAAAAAACCAGCTGGAATGCATTGGTAAGGCTGTAATGATGCTGTACCTTGGTTAACGAAGCGACAAGTCGAATATTTCGACCTACAGCCAACATTGAAAATTTCGAAATTCACCTGTATTTCGTCTGCCAGCCAGCCAGCCAGCCAGCCAGCCAGCCAGCCTGCCGTAAGACCGGGTTGCGCTAGGTGTAGGGCTCCAGAAATTTCACACAATAAAGATAATGGCGGCGGTTTTACGAAAATCTTATTCCGAAGACGATTTACCCACTGCGCCATGGCGATTCCCTTTATCCTTCATTCCTTTCCTTGTTCTTTATGTATTCCTTAGCAAGGTGCGAATCTCACCAAAGGTGACGATAGCCTGTAACTACACAAAAACCTGGCTTGCACGTGATATAATTAGTTACAATGGCACCATGTTTTCGCGTGTACTGGCGTGTACTTTATTACATCCTGAACTTCGAGATTATAGCCTTGGACAAATAGCTTTTGCTGTTTTTCGAGCGTTATTTGCTATCACACAGCTTTGCCATGTAAGCACGTTGTTAACAAGCGCCTGTAAACAAGCATAATTATTACATAAGCGCCTGTAACATTTTGTGTGCCTGCTAAAAGATTATTGGATGCTTAGCATGTATAAAAAGTAAACAAACTAGAATGATAAAAATTAAAAATTTAAAAAGTAAGTAGGGATTGAGTTTTGGATTCAATAGTGCTACAAAAAGTAAGGAAACAAGGAATAAGATTTTGGGACAAGAGAACATTCTGGCATGACATAATTTATAAAAGTTTAATCCCTACTTTTGCCTCACTTCATAGGTTTGCCAAAAGTAGGGATTAAAACTTTTATAAATTATCTCATGCCAGAATGTTCTCTCGTCCCAAAATCTTATTCCTTGTTTTCTTACTTTTTGTAGCACTATTGAATCCAAAACTCAATCCCTACTTACTTTTTAAATTTTTAATTTTTTATCATTCTAGTAAAAAGTAGTTTGACTTACAATGCTCATAATCTGACAGTTTTGTGACTTTTTATACATAGCATGTATAGGTAGCTATAATATAAATTTCAATTTATATGTGTTTGTACTGATCAAATTCATCATTGAAAATACACTGTGATTATTTACAACTATGCATACTAGCTATATTGTAATTAAAAATAGTCAAAAGTAATATCTTATGTGCAGATGTGAGGTTTATGGCTGTAGTCCTAATGTCCTGATAACCCACCCGCTCGCATTCTTTTTAGACTCTTGCTGTGACCAGAAACTAAGGTATGACTTGGAGTGGCCTTATGTACATAGCGTAAATATTATACCGTAAAACCGGAAACTTTGACGAAGGGAAACTTTGACAAAGGGAAACTTTGACGAATTCTTACTACAAAAGCCTTTGACAAAATAAACTTTGACGAATTGCTTGACATCTTCATAGAAAAGGTAGTTATTTGGGTATATTGATTTGTTAAAGTTTGGCGAATTCACTCGGATTTGTTAAATTCGTCAAAGTTTCCACTCGCCAAAGTTTCCGGTTTTACGGTAATTGCTTTTTTTTAAAAGTCACGAAGTTACCCCCGACTTACTGTATTTTTCCGAGATCTTGCACCTTATTAAGCGTCATGCGCTAATGCGCGCGCGTTAAGGCCTATAAGAAAAATGGAGTCGCTATGGCGGGCTTTAATGCGCGCGCATTAGCGCATGACGCTTCATAAGGTGCAAGATCTCGGAAAAATACAGTACCTTATATGTATTTAGTGCACACATGCGTAGTTAGAGATTGAGTGTGCGTTAATAAGATTAGACCGCGTGCTCATAAGGTTGGTGCTAGAATCGACGCGCCTGGTAGTTAAGTGAAGGGTGGCATCACATATAACACTGTAAAGCTTTATTACATTACATTACTACAATGTAAACATACTCACCTTGCTCTCTAAAGCCTTACCTTTCTGTCGCTACCGTTAAAACAAACTAATTATACATAATACAATCATAATACGAACAAACCTCAGCTCTTCCCGAGGCTCTTCCTTTTTCAGCACAAGTAATTCCTTTCACGTGCGCTTTAATGTATGTTCCGGTATATCACGTGTTTAATACTTGCCTTATTTCAAGGGGGTCGCATAGAAGAAGTAGGATCTGGATAGAAGATAAAAGGATAGTAGCTACAGTAGCGCCAACAGCGCTGAGGTCTGGACTAGCTATTTCCTATTTAGTAGTTGTGCTGTTTTTGTGAAACTGTTTAATAACTCGCGCAGAAGAGATAAAGTGCAGCTTTAAATTATTTTGTTTTACAGTAGTGACAGAACCTCGGACAGAACGGTAAGCATTTAGAGAGCAAGGTGAGTGTGTTTTCTATCAATCTATCGTGTTCTAACTTATTAAGCCTTGCATTGTTGTTCTTTTGCGATATCCTAGTAAAGGCAAAAGGTCCTTCATTCCTGAAATTCGTCGACAACATGAAATTTAGATATCCAAACATAACCTAGATTTTTATTAAATAACTTTATGTGACATTTCAAAGAGTGAAGGACCCTCAATTAATTGTAGTCTTGCATAGCCAGACCGTTTTCGTGCTCAGAAAAGGTCTGGGCAATAGAGTTACATGTTTTTCTGATGGGATTCTTGGGAAATTAATGAAAAACCTAGAGGTGTTAACATGCTTGCACCAGTAATAATGGGGTTGCATCATTTGCACATAAAATGACCCAAAGGTTACTGGCAATATTTGAGCCAGAGATGACTTGCTAATCCATCACAGCACTTTCACAGGAAAAAATTCTAATTTCCATTATTGGGAAACTTACAGGGAATTCAGTAATTCCTATTATCAAAACCCAACCTTGGATAAATGGAACAAATCCCAAACATGGGAATCTAAGGACTTTCCATATTGGTAATGATACAAAACCCAAGTTTTGGAAATTAGAATTATCTATGTGGGGAATAATGCCATTCCCATTGCCATTCCCATCTTGGAATTATAAAGGTAATTGCAGTATTTCAATATGGAAATACAGCCATTCCCTAGGATTATAATGGTAATTGTATTATTTCAATATGGGAATACAGCCATTCCCATATTGTAATTATAGTGATAATTACAGTATTTCAATATGGAAATAGTCCCATTCCCATCTTGGATTATAATGGTAATTATGATATTTCAATATGGGAATACAGCCATGTATTCCTATCTTGGAATCATTATGTACTTAATAGTAGGGATTGGTAGGAAATTGTATGGCTTCCGGAAAATTTTACGCTTTAAAATCAACCTTGCAATAGGCTTTACCCGAAAAACCGGGTAGAATGCATTAGTAAAGCTGTAATGATGTTGTACCTTGGTTAAATGAAGCACAAGTCAAATATTTCGACCTAATTTATCATTTCTTTTCCATCTGATCAAATTTGTACATAACCAATAAACATAATAATTATATCATTTCTTTTCCATCTGATCAAATTTGTACATAACCAATAAACATAACAGTCAACTTTGAAAATTCACCTGTATTTCGTCAGCCGTAAAACCCGGTTGCGCTAGGTGTAGGGCTCCAGAAATTTCATACAATAAAGGTCATGGTGGCAGATTTACGAAAATGTTATTCCGAAGACAATTTACCCACTGCGCCATGGCAATTCATTTATCCTTCATTCCCTTCCTTGTTCTTCTATATTCCTTTAGCAAGGTGCGAATTTCACCGAAGGTGACGATAGCCTGTAGCAGTTTCTGCTTATTATGTCACACAAAAACCTGGCTTGCACGAAGATATCATTAAGTGCGGCAGTACTTAATAGTAGGGATTGGTAAGAAATTGTACGGCTTCTGGAAAATTTTGCGCTTTAAAAATCAACCTTGCAATAGGCTTTACCCAAAAAAACCAGCTGGAATGCATTGGTAAGGCTGTAATGATGCTGTACCTTGGTTAAACGAAACGACAAGTCGAATATTTCGACCTACAGACTACTTTGAAAATTTCGAAATTCACCTGTATTTCGTCTGACAGCCAGCCAGCCAGCCTGCCGTAAGACCGGGTTGCGCTAGGTGTAGGGCTCCAGAGATTTCACACAATAAAGGTAATGGCGGCAGATTTACAAAAATGTTATTCCGAAGACGATTTACCCATTGCGCCATGGCGATTCCCTTTATCCTTCATTCCTTTCCTTGTTCTTTATGTATTCCTTAGCAAGGTGCGAATGTCACCGAAGGTGACGATAGCCTGTAACGGCTTCTGCTTATTGCGTCACACAAAAACCTGGCTTGCACATGATATAATTAGTTACAGTGGCAGTAACCTTTGCTGTTTTTCGAGCATTATTTGCTATCACACAGCTGCTTTGCCATGTAACTGCGTTGTTAACAAGCGCCTGTAAACAAGCATAATTATTACGTAAGCGCCTGTAAAAAGATTATTATGAATGCTTAGCATGTATAAAAAGTAAACAAACTAGAATGATAAAAAATATAATTAGTTACAGTGGCACGATGTTTTCGCTGTTTTCGCGTACTTTATCATAGCTGTTTTTCGAGCGTTATTTGCTATCACACAGCTGCTTTGCCATGTAAGTTCGTTGTTAACAAGCGCCTGTAAACAAGCATAATTATTACATAAGCGCCTGCTGAAAGATTATTATGAATGCTTAGCATGTATAAAAAGTAAACAAACTAGAATGATAAAAAATTAAAAATTTAAAAGGTAAGTAGGGATTGAATTTGGATTCAATAGTGCTACAAAAAGTAAAGAAACAAGGAATAAGATTTTGGGACGAGAGAACATTCTGGCATGAGATAATTTATAAAAGTTTAATCCCTACTTTTGGTTCACTTCAGGTTTGCCAAAAGTAGGGATTAAACTTTTATAAATTATCTCATGCCAGAATGTTCAAATCTTATACCTACTTTTGGCAAACCTGAAGTGAGCCAAAAGTAGGGTTTATAAATTATCTCATGCTAAAATGTTCTCTCATCCCAAAATCTTATTCCTTGTTTCCTTACTTTTTGTAGCACTATTGAATCCAAATTCAATCCCTACTTACCTTTTAAATTTTTAATTTTTTATCATTCTAGTAATTATTATAGCCTTGGCCAAATAGCTGTTGCTGTTTTTCAAGCTTTATTTGCTATCACAAGCTGCTTTGCCATGTAAGCGTGTTGTTAACAAGCACCTGTAAACAAGCATAATTATTATGTAAGCACCTGTAACATTTTGCGCCTGCTAAAAGATTATGAATGCTTAGCATATATAACAAGTTGATGTATTACCATCTAAAAACCAGGCGCTTTGTGTAAGTTAAACCACTGTTAATCTACTGTTATTCAATGTATTGTAATAGCCCTTAATGACGTCACCAGTAAGTCACATGAGCAGAGACTCATCACTAAGGAACACGAAGCAACGCATGCGAATTTAATTCTTCTGTTTAAACCTGCTTTGTACTCCAGTACTTTAGTGATAAAACTTTTTGAAAGTAGTATAAAGTTGAAATTCGTACTGTAACACTATAGGCCAGTCTTCTTTTATAAGGTTCGCAACCCGCACGGCACACCCACTTATAAAACTAAAGCCCTCCGTCTTGTTAGTAATGTACAACTGGTTAAACGGCTTTTACCGTGTAATGGGTGGCAAATAGAGCATTACCTTGCTCTTCTTTGGAAGTAACACACGACACGCTACGTTACTAAGGCCCCGCCCATCAACAGTATCGATGGCAAGTGCCGTACAGAGAAACTGAAAGGCAGTAGGACTCGTTTGGTTGGTTATTCAAACTTCCTTTCATATGAATAGTTTTTAATAGCCCGGGGGGTGGACACATACACACGCATACCAACGTCCGCACCATATCAATTTTAAGAAACCAGGCACGTGCATGGTTTAAAAAGCAAATAAACTAGAATGATAAAGAATTTAAAAATTCAAAGGTAAGTAGGGATTGAATTCAATGGTGCTACAAAAAGTAAAGAAACAAGGTAAGATTTTGGGATGAGAGAACATTCTGGCATGAGATAATTTATAAAAGTTTATCCCTACTTTTGGCAAACCTACTACTGAAGTGAGCCAAAGTAGGGATTAACCTTTTATAAATTATCTCATGCCAGAATGTTCTCTTGTCCCAAAATATTATCCCTTGTTTCCTTACTTTTTGTAGCACTATTGAATTCAATCCCTACTTACCTTTAATTTTTTATTATTCTAGTTATAATGGTAATTGCAGTATTTCAATATGGAAATATGGCCATTCCCATCTTGGAAATATTGCCATTGCCACCTGGAAACTATAATGGCAATTGTAGTATTTCAACAATGGTAATTGGGACAGTAGGATAGTAATTGTAGTAATCCTATGGAAATACTACAAATAATATTACATGTGTACGTACGTAAATAACTATACACACCTGGACACACATACCAAAGAGAACTGATGATATGATCACATAATTATATATAATATGTACATATGTACATACATACAGTGTATAATATAATATATATATACACAAGTCTCAAATGTACGTATACTTAAAAAGGTTTCATTTTCTTGACACCGCCTCTGGAGATGCTAGCACTGTAGAGATCCACCCCTTCTTCACTTTGACAATTCCCTTGTGAATAAAGGCTTTTGCTAGGGGTGGCAGGTATTTAGATTTTTTGGCCCCTTTTTGTACTCTATTTTGATCTTTTGTTAACAATGACTTGGTGGCAGCAGAAATTTGCTGTTTTCCAATAGATTTTATGAATAGCTCATCAAAAGTGCATGTTACAATTATCTCAGCAGCCTTTAATGCCATTTCTGTAAAGTAAAAAACTCATTAAACTAGCTATATGCCCACTACCTAGTACTACAGTTATAACTAGGTTTACATGCATACATACTAGCTACGTACATTATAATTACATAGCCACATATATAGATATACGTGCCTTCTGAATCTTTGTCAACTATTTCACTATCACTGTCACACTCTTCACTGCTGCTGGTATCAGTATGTTGTTCAGACAGTTTGTCGTCAGCTAATAATCAAACACTGCCACACAGATACTCTTGGATATAACTATATCTACCTTCAGAATCATTGATGTTGTCATGATTGATTCCTGCAGATCCTTTATCATTAGGATTTATACCTTTTATTGAGTAGTACAATGATTAGCATGTGTATAGGCATGGGTGATAACAAAAATTCCATGTCACGATATATCATGAGAGTAATTATCACAATAATCGATATTATCACGATATCAGTTTAGCTAACAGTGATAGTATTTTTGTGAAAATATGATGAAATATTTTACTGATGTGAATGTTTTTGAAGAATAAATATCTTACAATGATCACGGTATTAACAATATTCTGATGCCGATATTACGATAATGAAAAATTCTCTTCGGTATCGATTATCATGACACTTCGATATACAATAATATCGTAATATTGTCCAACTCTACATGTGTATTATGCAAATTACACTTACTTGTAGGGTTTATAGCAACATCAGTTGCCTTGATACCTTCAGACGTCTACAGTACATAACAACACAAACATGTATACATGAATTATCAAAGTTTTAGCTAACAGTTTTGGCAGATGATTGTTTATCAATAATCACGCCATCTTCAGTGTCAACGTCGACGTTACCGCCTTCTGTAGTTATAATAATTATTTATAACACTCAATTATATATCTATTTACTACAACTAGCTATACTATGTAGATGAAAGTTATATATTGACATACCTTGAACTCTACGAGTGTCACCCTCAAGCTCAGTACTGGTGTCCTTCTTTCCTTCTTTACACTTCTTTTGTACCAACGGCTACAATAGTGAATTGAAGTTAGCAGGATTTCTGTGGGAATACAAGCTGCTACTTACTGATCCACTTTCAGAACTGTGATCCCTCTTCAAATTTTCTCTGTATCTTCTCTTTTCATTAAAATGATCTAGAATGTATTGCTTGATACCCTTAGCTTTAAAAAATGCCAAAGAACACTCGGAGTGATCCAAAAATCTGCATAGTGATGGAATACTCTTGCGTGTTGGTGAACACCTTATACAGTCACATGATAATGTCAAGTCATTCAAACCTTACAGTTTTTTTCCCTGTGGCAGAACAGTCAACATTACACTCTTGTCAAAGGACAGTTGTTCATCTGGTCTAATGATAGACCAGTTCATTTGTACAGCAGTAATAAAATTGTTCAGCCTTCATCATAGGTGGTATTTACACTGGCCACTGAAATCTTAAGAAAGATTATGTTATTTCCTGATCCAGATAATTTGATGTCTCCAACCTGTTTCATTGTGTTGGACTATTACAGAATGACTCTACCATGCAGTGAACAAAACATAATTGTTCTAGTTTGTCCTGAGATAAATAACATGGTACAAGTATGTGGTAGTGATGATGAAGTTTGGTATAATCATGTGCGTTGACACAATGAATAAAGTATGCCATGTAAAACTTTTATATTGAAGATAGTAACTTTCCTGGTAGATACAAGCAAGAATCTTTTGGTCGTTAATCTACAAACATTGTACAGTGGGAATCCATTGTCAGGATTTGTCATAGTCACTGGTCAAACAATGGAAGATTTTGGTACCATTGATATTTATTCTTGTTAGTTCTTATTTGGTAGATATATGTGCATATATATCATTAAGTACGGTAGTACTTAATAGTAGGGATTGGTAGGAAATTGTACGGCTTCGGGAAAACTTTGTGCTTTAAAAATCAACCTTGCAATAGGATTTACCCGAAAAAACCGGCTGGAATGCATTGGTAAGGCTGTAATGATGCTGTACCTTGGTTAAACGAAACGACAAGTCGAATATTTCGACCTACAGCCAACTTTGAAAATTTTGAAATTCACCTGTATTTCGTCTGCCAGCCAGCCAGCCTGCCTGCCTGCCATAAGACCTGGTTGCGCTAGGTGTAGGGCTCCAGAAATTTTAAAAATATTGTTGTTGGTTGGGTCAGCGGTGTATTGCGCTTTGAGTTGCTTCTTAACTGCAAGGATGGTTGCTTTTGACACAAAACTCAGTAGACTAGCCTCTAAGTTCAATGTTGTCAATTGGAAATACTGCCTGATGTCCACCATCCTCTCGATTGCACCAGTAATCACATGATAAATCAACGGCATTTTGCTAGATCACGGTAGCATACAGTTCACTTGAGCTACTTGGGAAGGCCTTTCATGAAAATAAAATTGAGAATCAGCCATTCACGGAATTTAAGTACCACAAAAAACCAACTATTATTATTATTATCAATTTTACCGGTTAGGCACCGGAGGGTTTCACAAGAAGGCAAAGCCTGTAAGGTGTGTCACCCAAAGCCAAAGGGAACCTATTGGAATCAAACAGGGTAGGATGCTATTAAACTTTAAATCAAAGCCTGTAAGGTGTGTCACCCAATGCCTATTGGAATCAAACAGGGTAGGATGCTATTAAACTTTAAATCAAAGAAAAAGCCCACTCCAAGGCAGGACCGAACTTGCAGGCCACCCAGATTCTGGCCAGGCGCCACACTCAGTGGGCCAGCCCGGAGGGGCCAGCTATAGGGTAAATTCTAGTGGTTATTATTATTATTATCAATTTTACCGGTTAGCACCGGAAGGTTTCACAAGAAGGCAAAGCCTGTAAGGTGTGTCACCCAAAGCCAATTATACGGTATTGACAACCATGAAAGTTTTTACCCACATTGTATTAGACCACTTTAATTTTAATGCAAAATAGGATTGACTCTGTGGATGTGTTTTACCACAAATGGTCCGATCTTTTAACAAACGCAAAATTTTTCTACCTCCTAAGATATGTAAATTGATTACTTTAATTATTAGTATTACACTACTGTGCATAACCACAAATATTCACTATAATGTACATGTCTAACTACGTAAACCTATATAGCTTAGTTCCTCAGTGATGTTCAACTGAGTAAATGACACCATCGCTGAATTTCATGTTAAACTCTTCAGCTTTAATTAGTGCCTTTTTAGTGATTTGATCTGCTGGCGTTTCTGCTATTTTCACTACTCTCCCATCAAATGTTGTAAGGCAGAACCTATCTCCATTTGTAGACTTTAGACGTAACTGAGCTACAATTGCCTGTCTGCGTTCTGTAGTGACTTGCATTGTGTCACATTTAGGGCGCTCAGAAATGTTATGATTAGTAGGTATCACCTTTCCATTACATTTCACACAACTGTACGTAGTAGGTGTCAAGCTTCTCAATTGCAATAACATGCACACCCTTTACCAATTGAATTTCTGATAGATTTTCATCATAGCTATCAATCACTGCATCAATTTTCTCTATGCAGACATTCTCCTTAGGTGTGGAAAGGGATTTATTGCCACAGTATTCTTTCACCGTCAAGCCTTTCATGTCATAATTACACCCTTCCTCAATCTTTCCGATGTGATTTCTCCAGATATTCAGGGTTACATATCCAGTATTAACTGCAATAACAGCTTCCTGCACCTTACCTCCATAGCAAAGTTCAAAGCTCTCACTCACATCCATAGCTTTAGGTTGAACATGTACTTGTTGGTGTTGTGGTAAATCTTGCACCTTCACCTTAGTAATCTCAAAAGATTTTTGTGATTTGAAATTTCTGTGCCAGTTTTTACCAGGATCTCCAATTCATCCCTTTGTCCTGATGTCTTGACTTCACATCCATTTGGCAACATTGGCTCATTGTTTTCATAGGATTCTTCTAACTTTCTGTGTGTAGTTGCACTATATATACCCACAGAACCTTGGGCTGGAATAGTCATCGGATATCTCTCCATCATAATAACTGCAGCTTTTACCAGCTTTCATTGATGAAATGGAGGTAACAATGCCTTCAACTCTTGCATTAGAGCTCGGCTCAACACGTGCTTGCTACTTTCAGCCATTACCAAGATTTAAAACGCAGCAAACTGGTTTACATTACAGAAATCTCCTTTTATATATGAAATATCATCCAATCAATTCCTTCTATTCTTTAACTAAGTAAATTTGTTGCTAAGTAACAATGTTTTATCCAATGAAAAGGTGCGTAACTAATGTACTGGTAGTAGTTTAGAGAAATAGTATTGTTCACTGTCACTTACAAACTTGTGAGCTTCTTGGTGGTGTTGGAATTTCTTTAGTTGTTTTGGTTGTGTTACCATAGTAATTTATGATGTTTACTTAACTTTTGATTGCTTTCTGTTAGAGCTAAAGCAAATACTCAATTCGCTCAGATATTCACTTGGTTACATAAGTATTCGAGTAATTAAATGAATTACATTAACATATTGCAAGCACATAACAACCATTTTAATAGTAAAATGGCTGATTCAAACTATTCAGATATTCACTTGCTTTACCATTCAAACTATTCGAGCACTAAATATCATATTTGTTTCAGCCCTACTTTCTGTTGCACTTAAGTTTGAGGTTTTACTAACACATAAGCTTCATTGCACATGCACACTTTGTATTGTAAAATGACTATTATCAAGAGTCCATAATAGAGAGGAGAGTATCTAACTTCTATATGTGCTATCAAAACTGAGCCCGTTAAGTATCTCCGCATATATTAGGGAAGAATGGAATTTGCCGACTACTGGAGGGTAAATTATAAATCAAATCGACTAATGGGCACCACAGAATTATATAGCTTCAAGTTTATTAATATTCTTATTTGTATGTGGATTCCATACTTGTGCAGCATATTCTAGTATTGGAATCACTAGTGTCCTAAAAGCTCTGCACTTAAAACTCACAGAACAACTAAAAAGATGGCATCTGAGGATGTTCAGGACAGTTGTAGCCTTGGCTGCATTAGCAGAACAAGGATCATTCCAAGACAACTAATTGATGTGAACGCACAGGTATCTAACTTAGGATCGCCATTTTAGTGGGAAATCATTTACATTGTAGTCAAACTTAGGTCACATACCCAGAAATCCCCATACATTTCACGGATATTTGATTGTATCAGAGTAAATTTTAATAGCCTTAAAGCAACACAATACTGTACTCAATACACCTAAAACATGTACGTACTTATACCATTATTTTTGCAATCCTTACTTTTTAAAGCTGGTTTTCAGCCACTGATTGTATGTGCATGCGTAGAAAAGCACAACTGTCCAAGCAATAGTGCTACGTTATAAGAGACTGGCGCTTGTATTTATGAGATGATGCTTGGCGAGGTGTTTCTACTGCATGCTGATGAAACAACCAGAGGCAACCAGTACGATCGAGAATACATATTTCGTGGATTAGTCTACACAATGTAAAACACATACGGTAGCTCCTACAGTCTGCAGTTTGGATTATTATTGTTTAGTGCACTTGTAAGAATATAACTTATACATTAGGTATTGTATGATCACCGCAGAAACATAGTGGCTTTAAATACTGCAACCATAATGGCTTTCCATTTACTATGATAAACGGAAGGCCATTGTATTTCATTTGTGGATTGGAGCATGTACGTATGTGTAAGAGACTATCAGCTATGGTTAAAGCTTCAACCTTACACAAGAACTTCTAAATTTTTCCCACCAGCGTGGGTATATAAATTATTAGTTTTCCTAGTGCGCGTAGTTCATGGAAACTATCTATAGGTATTCTATTAACAGTGTACAGCATGCATCATTCAATACCTAATTGTAGTACTTTTAAGCAGTCGCTGTATAACTTCTTAATTACTTAGTATTATTGTTGTTGTTTATGTTTTTGTTCTGTGCATTTGTTTGTTAATTATACTGTAACTGATAGTTTTATCTGTAAAGTTGTACCTATATAGGCCCAGCCTTTTGTACCAACCTTGTCTTTTGACTAAGCCACTAATTATAATAATATAAACAACAACAATACAAGGCCAAGGTGAACGCGAATATACTATATATAGTCTAGTCGCGTGAATAGGGTCTGGCGTAAGACATGGACTACTCCATACACGTCAACACAGGATATATACTATATACACATACCCCTTTGTCCACGAAAATTTTCAGCACCCAAGCCTGGGTTACAGGATCGGGATTGAGAGACTACAGAACCTTCACTGGAGTTGACTGCATGAAATATTTAAGCGCCCGTAGGTATAAATACGTACCACATTAAGCGCCCGTTTCTAAAACGCAACGACACAGAACTCAGAAGTAATAATCTTGCATAAATAACGATATCTCGTATTATTCACCTATCTATACTAATTTTGCATATGCTTTGCCCAGTTTTGGGCAGAAGATTTCCATAAGGATTTCCAGAAATATAGTCAAAGTGAAATAACTTCTTTCAAGTGGGGATGTCGCTTGGTTGAATCGCAAAATTCGGAGATATAAAGGAGGCGTTTTAGGTTATTTGGACAGTTTCGTTAGTTATAAATGCGATAAAAGTTAAGAGTTGCTGAGTAAGATTCCTGTTTCTCTGTTAGACGCTGATATT
Organism: Nitrosopumilaceae archaeon; assembly: GCA_965207375.1. Lineage (GTDB taxonomy): Archaea > Thermoproteota > Nitrososphaeria > Nitrososphaerales > Nitrosopumilaceae > JAWVZS01. The sequence goes on from CBDBMG010000002.1 coordinate 663,209, forward strand.
GTGAGCATATCATACTGGACTGAACTGAAATACGAGATGGGTGAGTTGATAGTTCGCATGTTTTGTGCATTAGAACTATATTTAATACATCTTCGCCTTAACAAAACACAAAAGATATTGCTGGCCTAGATAAAGTCGCTACAAATGATTGTGCAGAGTTGTAATTTCTAGCGACATGAATTTACACGAATTCTCTGTACAAAATCAACGGAAGTCCCCAAATAAAAATTTTTTAAGTGTCGCGTGATTTCTGGTAATGAACTAAAACTAAAACTAAAACTAAAAATATTTCAGAAATCTAACTAAAACTAAAACTAAAAATAATTCAGTAATCTTACTAAAACTAAAACTAAAACTAAAATTATTGAGCTAAATTGCTAAAACTAAACTAAAACTAAAATATTTCAGAAATCTTACTAAAACTAAAACTAAAACTAAAAATAATTCAGTAATCTTACTAAAACTAAAACTAAAATTATTGAACTAAGTTACTAAAACTAAAACTAAAACTAAAATTACAAGCCCTTACTAAAACAACACTAACATACACACATACGTACGTACACACGTACATATATACTGCACAATCACATACTGTACATAAAGCCATCTCATAAAGTGCCACTTAAGATGATCTAACTACTACTTTTATATATTACACAAGTGGGTGATAGTACTTTGAAGGCTAAAACCTTTATAGTCACACATCATAGGTATTATAGCACTTTTAACTAATCTGAAATAATCCATTATAGAAATTCTCTTATACATCATTAATTGTAATTGATTGCTAAGAACCTTAACAACTGCATGCATCGTATCAGGGATACAATTAAGAGGTGGACAGTAGTGTTGTTTTAGTAAGGGCTTGTAATTTTAGTTTTAGTTTTAGTTTTAGTAACTTGGCTCAATAATTTTAGTTTTAGTTTTAGTTTTAGTAAGATTACTGAATTATTTTTAGTTTTAGTAAGATTTCTGAAATATTTTTAGTTTTAGTTTTAGTTTTAGTAATTTAGCTCAATAATTTTAGTTTTAGTTTTAGTTTTAGTAAGATTACTGAATTATTTTTAGTTTTAGTTTTAGTTTTAGTTAGATTTCTGAAATATTTTTAGTTTTAGTTTTAATTTTAGTTGGATTTCTGAAGTATTTTTAGTTTTAGTTTTAGTTTTAGTTAGATTTCTGAAATAGTTTTAGTTTTAGTTTCAGTTTTAGTTAGATTTCTGAAGTATTTTTAGTTTTAGTTTTAGTTATAGTTATATTTCTAAATACTTTTAGTTTTAGTTTTAGTTTTAGTAATATTTCTGAATTAATTTTAGTTTTAGTTTTAGTTTTAGTTAACTAAAATAAAAATGTCTTACTAAAACTATTTTTAGTTTTAGTATTGAGTAAAAACAGGCTTAAAACAGGCTTAAAACAGGCTTAAACAGCGTTATGTTGCATCATATATGCCATTTGAAGACGTAATTACCCTTAGTTTTAGTTATGCTTTTAGTTTTAGTTTTAGTTTTAGTAAAAATTTACATTCTATTTTAGTTTTAGTTTTAGTTTTAGTACTGACTAACATTTAATTTTAGTTTTAGTTTTAGTTTTAGTACTGATTTGCAATTAATTTTAGTTTTAGTTTTAGTACTGACACGCAATTAATTTTAGTTTTAGTTTTAGTTTTAGTACTGACTCCCAATTAATTTTAGTTTTAGTTTTAGTTTTAGTACTGACTCACAATTAATTTTAGTTTTAGTATTAGTTTTAGTACTGACTCACAATTAATTTTAGTTTTAGTTTTAGTACGGACTCACAATTAATTTTAGTTTTAGTTTTAGTTTTAGTACCGAGTCACAATTAATTTTAGTTTTAGTATTAGTTTTAGTACTGACTCACAATTAATTTTAGTTTTAGTTAACTAAAATATAACTGCTTTACTAAAATTATTTTTAGTTTTAGTTTTGATTAACTAAAACAACACTAACAGGCCACACTTTATAGAAATTCTCTGGTATCTTATTAACTGCAATTGCTTAAGCTTACTAAGAACCTTAACAATGGCATGCATTGTGTCATGGGTACAATTAAGGCCAGATTTTATACCCTAGAAATCAATATACGTAACTCCCCTCTAACCTTTTAGTCCCCTATACACTTTGAAAGATTATATTTTCTCTCCTACGTATGCAGTTGAGTTTCCTGGATTCAGCTCGCCCCATTAATTTCTAGGTTTGCATATCTAATATTAGTACTGTATACAGCAAAAGGGGAGAATTTTCGTGGTTAGAAAAGAAAATAAATGCTCACAGGAAAACTTTTGTGGCAGCAGCTCCTTTTCTTACGTATTACTAGTAAACAAACATTTGCAGGTTGAGCAAAAAATTGCAAAAGTTTTCCCCTTCGAATGTTTTGCTGTATACGATATTCAAACAGAAACTGTATTATAATTTGTGCATATGTATGTACGTACGCAGAGTTTAAGTTATAAATCTATTTGTATGTAGCTACATACTGTAGAACATTAAAATATTGTAATACACACACACACATATGTATATACACAGATTACATATGTACAACACACACACACACACACACACACACACACACACACACACACACACACACACACACACACACACACACACACACACACACACACACACACACACACACACACACAAATGGAGACCTTAGGCTGATACTTGAAACAACAATAGTCTCCACCATGGAGTACACGACGTTGATTGTTCATGAACTGATCCAATGACAATGACTCCATACCATCCTCCCTACATACCCAGTAACCATTACTAGTGACATGTACATCAAAGTCATAAGTGACCAGATCAGTGAGATCAGGTCTTATCTGCACATTCAGTAACTCAGCCTGTGGGTCAGCTATAGGTATACACATCTGAAACAAGAGAGATTAAGCATAGGACTGTAAATGATATAAATTTTGTACCATCAAAATGTAACATATAGCTCTTTAAATGTGTGAAGTTGGATGTGCAGGTAAGACCTGTTTTTATAGACATGGTCACGTATAGACTCACAATAATGGGAACACAATCCACTTTGGTCTAAGGTAATGATAAAAGTGCTCAACCACCTGAAGTTGTGCTGGAGACTGGATTGAATCAGGTCTAAATAAAACATGACAGAGAAGTAGCTAAGACTGTGCATGAAATGGCTAGGACTGTCCACAGTGCTCAAAATAAGGGTTGGAAGTTGGTTGGTCATTTATAAGTAGGGGCTAGACTATCATTGGCTTCCCCATTGGAAATGTATAGTAAACTTGTCCTACCAAATTGGAATTTGCTCTGTCATAGACTTGTGACAGATCATTATTCTGAGCTCTGTGTCCATAAATTAAATTGGGCGGGGCTCACATTTTGCTTCTCACATGACACATAGCCTCATCCATGGTGATGTGTTGAATAACACGCTATGAGTACTCCGGTTCTGCCTATAGTTGGAAAGATCACATGGCATCATGTGATCAGTGTTATTCCAAATAGTGCTCACCCAGTTCAGCATGACAGTGAATGGCAACCTTGCCTTGGTCGACTGCAAAACTAAACACCTTGACCATATCTAACAAATTCACTATTGATAGCACTCCATAATCCTCCCTATGCAAATAATTACGTACGTACATATGTACATATTAATGCATACAGACATAGACTTAGACACATACATACAACATATGTACACACACTATAAACATACACACACTGTGTATGTAAACAAATACACACCCACACTACGTACATACACGCACGTATAGACAAACACATATACACACTCACATCACACACCCACACCCACACACATACACACACTACGTACATACATATGTATACGTATGTACAGTCATACACACACACACACACACACACTATGTATCTATGTACGTATATACATATACACACATGTACACACACTATGTACATACGTACATACATATATGTGACCTGATTTTGGAAAACAGACCATTTTGTCACATTTGACATCATTTATATTTCTGTGTATTTAAGATACTCCAAATGGTATACTGGTTTAATAAGTGGTTAAATCAATCACACACAACTTGAATTACTATTTATGCATTGGAAATACTTTAGAAATATGTGCTTGTTAAAATTACAAATGCATAAACATGGAAATTCTATTTATTTCACGCGTGACAATATGGTCTGTTTTCCAAAATCCGGTCACATATGTATACACAAACTATACCTGGCATGATATGAGACCAATATTCATTAAGAATTAGGTGTAACAGTGTGTTACACTGTTAAAACTGTTACAATATATAAGTACATATGTATGTATGCATATACATAATACATAATAGCTCTTACACTATTACATTGCTACTGCTACAATGTCCATGCACAATAGCTGTTACACTGTTACACTGTTACAGCTGCGTATAATATCAGTGTATAACAGCTGTTACACTGTTACACTGTTACAGCTATAATATCAATGTATTATAGCTGTTACACTGTTACAGCTATAATATCAGTGTATAATAGCTGTTACACTGTTACACTGTTACAGCTATAATATCAGTGTATAATAGCTGTTACACTGTTACACTGTTACAGCTATAATGTCAGTGTATAATAGCTGTTATACTGTTACGTTGTTACAGCTATAATATCAATGTATAATAGCTGTTACACTGTTACACTGTTACAGCTATAATGTCAGTGTATAATAGCTGTTACACTGTTACACTGTTACAGCTATAATATCAGTGTATTATAGCTGTTACATTGTTACACTGTTACAGCTATAATGTCAGTGTATTATAGCTGTTACACTGTTACACTGTTACAGCTATAATATCAGTGTATAATAGCTGTTACACTGTTACACTATTACAGCTATAATGTCAGTGTATTATAGCTGTTACATTGTTACACTGTTACAGCTATAATATCAGTGTATAATAGCTGTTACACTGTTACAGCTATAATATCAGTGTATTATACGTAGCTGTTACACTGTTTGCTATAATATCAGTGAATAGCTAATACGTAGCTGTTACACTGTTAAAGCTATAATATCAATGTATTACAGTGTTACTGTATAATAACTTTTACAATTATAATATATGTGTATGCGTAATTGTTAAAGCTCACTCCATTTCGAGACTGTCATGTAAATGGCCACATCCTCACTTACGCTAGATGCTACTAGGGTAGTGCGATAATAACGATAAATCGATTATCACGATAATAAATACTATCGTGATGACGATAATAACTATTTGCATTATCGCGATAATAACTATGTGCATTATCAATACTACAATACACATTAGTGTGTTTACTGCACTATTTTAATTAATTTTTTGTGGCTTAGAGGTGGCCAGGAAGTCATACCTTATGCAAACACTGAGGTTAGCACTCAGACAAGCTCCAACCTACTTGTATAGAAGGTGTTAATTTGTACTTGTAAGCTGTTATCTGGTAAAAGGTTTAACTTGTGGAATACTTTTGCTTGACTTCAAATTATCCATTGAGACAAATCTCCTCATGTTGAATACATTGTCAATATTATCTTGCTTATCAAGATAACTTTAACACAACTTATCAAGGCGTAACTTTCCAATCTTAATTAATATTTGCTTATCAAGATAACTTTAACACAACTTATCAAGGCGTAACTTTCCAATCTTAATTATCGTGATTATCGTGATAATGAGTTACATTATTGTGATATTACATTTTCTATTATCGCACAGCTCTAGATGCTACTACCATGTGCAAGTGATAAATATGTACTATGTATGTAGGTACAAGAGGATTCGGCTGTTCATTTTAAATTTAAAGCTGTATAATTTAGCTATCTCATACCTTCCAGTAGAGCTCGATTTTCAAGTATTATTTGTGACATGACCGGTCAAGTTACCGATTTCAGCCACTAATATTTATAGCCAAAATCCGTGACTATGTTTAGCTATGTATTGTATTTTGCACATGTGTTGTACTAGGCTTTTCTAGTTAGAGCATACTCAATATATTACATAGTGTCAGAAGTTACCAACTTTTGGTCATAGAGTATTTAATGACTCTTTGTTAGCATAAAATCTTACAAAGTGCAGTGGCTACCGTACAGCACAAAATTTTGATGGGGGAAATGTTGACGAATTTGACGAATTTCCAGCAATTCGTCAATATTTTCCCTATCAAAATTTTCCGTTTATAGTTAGTTACTTATATGAAATGAATGAATAAAATGCATTTGTCAATTTTTTACTCGTCAAATTTTTCCTAACCCTGATTCGTCAAAATTTTCCACCATCAAAAATTTGTGCCGTACAGTATTTCTCAATATTGATGCATGCTTATACGTACATATGTGAATATGTGAATTAATTTGCAAAACACAGCAGTATGTTGAATAATGATCCATGAAGCTACGTATCTTAATCTAAGTAGCTACTGCTATGCATTCAAATTGCTACAGTGAATTGTCATCTGAATTTCATGGCATTGCAGGTTTCACTAGTTAGTAAATATCAATAGCATTCATTTACATATATGGGTAGTGAGTAGGGGTGGTAGCAGAGAGCCATAAAGTAGTGAGTTATAGCAACTGAGGCCCTTGTAAATAACTCCATGGTGGCTGCATTTAAAGCAAATAGGTGTCTAGCTAGCAATGGCAACAGTTCTAAGACATGGCCACCCAATTGGTGCCCTCTATGAGTGTAGCTATGATGTTGTGCAATAAAATGTTTTGGTGCGAACATGGCTGGTTTTAGCAGAGCCATGCAGTATATAATTATATATGCTTAGCAGTTTATATAATTGAACAAGTTGACGTATTACCATCTAAAAACCAGGCCCTTTGTGTAAGTTAAACCACTGTTAATCTACTGTTATTCAATGTATTATAATAGTTCTTAATGACGTCACCAATAAGTCACGTGAGCAGAGACTCATCACTAAGGAACACATAGCAACGCATGCGAATTTAATTCTTCTGTTTAAACCCGCTTTGTACTCCAGTACTTTAGTGATAAAACTTTTTGAAAGCAGTATAAACTTGTTTTATGCCGAAATTCTTACTGTAACACTATAGGCCAGTCTTCTTTTATAAGCTCTGCAACCCGCACGGCACGCCCACTTATAAAACTAAAGCGCTCCGTCTTGTTAGTAATGTACAACTGGTTAAACGGCTTTTACTGTGTAATGGACGGCAAATACAGCATTACCTTTCTCTTCTTTGGAAGTAACACACGACGCGCTTTGTTACTAAGGCCCCGCCCATCAACAGCATCGATAGCAAGTGCCGTACAGAGAAACTAAAAGGCAGTAGGATTTGTTTGATTGGTTATTCAGACTCCGTTTCACGTGAATAGTTATTCATAGCCTGGGGGGCGGACACACACACATTCACACACACACACACACACACACACACACACACACACACACACACACACACACACACACACACACACACACACACACACACACACACACACACACACACACACACACACACACACACACACACACACACACACACACACACACACACACACATCCGCACAGAAGTGATTTTAAGTAAACCAGGCGCGCGCCTGGTTTAAAAATAGAAAAATAATTAATGGTGTTGCTGTTTTATATGCATTGCTATGTATATGATTTATAACATCCATGAAGTTTGTATCTCATTTGTAAATACAATGTCTGAGAACAGAGCGTTTACAAATCAGATACAATTGAATGATGTTACAACTGCTTTGTAGTATAGTTCGTGAGCGGTTCACAGACCCTCTAAGTAAGCTTCAGTAGAATGAAATCAGTTAGTGGCATACTAGGTGCATTACAGCTTTACATATCTTTAAATAATTTGGTGGTATAGTGATTAATAATAATTTATTGTTTCCAAACACATGATATGTTAATTAATCAGCGAAAGCTATAATAACATTGATAGTATTCTGTTTCATTAACTTTGTTTTGGGGTCACAACAGTGTGTATCTTCTTGTTACACACCCCACATGTGAGGATTTTACATGTAACAGGTTTGCTACACTTTGGAGAGTAACTTATCTTTCATCATAGATAGTATATACGTATATCATCATGATCAATAGTTCTACTCAGGCCCGGAGCTACTGATTTTTGGTAGGTATGGCCAGTCATCTTGAGCATGGACCGACGAAAATTTCAAAGTGGCTATGGCTAGCTCAGTAGCTAGCTAAGTTTCTCAAAACCATATATAGCTAGGTTATTATATATGGCTATAAATAGGCTACATGGTTGTGCAAATAGCTGGCTATACTGTATGAAATTCTATATAGGTTTTATGCAGCTAGACTTGAATTGAATTGCAAAAGCCTCATTATAGTTATAACTGTGCTTAGTTTAACAGCATATAAACACATAGCCATTCATAATTCACTGCATTAAAGTGATTGAATATATTAGAATACAATGCATTTTAATTACCTTTTATGGATAATTACATGCTTGATTGGTATAAACAATTGATTATTTTATGAGAAGTGGATGACAGTAAGCTTGCATGTTACTATGATAAACAGCTAACTATACAGATGCTGTGTGAATTTATTCGAATACAACAGCATTTTATTGGTTGATCTATTATTAAAGCGGGCCCGTTTTTTCACTGAATAGTTTTCCCTGTATAACAATTACTGATACTATATTCCATCGTTAGATAACAGATGCATTACAGACTACAGGCATACGTGCATAATCCTCACTTGATTAATGGCATCTTGTAATTGAGTAATTCTGTCCGCCATCTTCAGGTAGGAGAACACCTTTACATTTTATTGCTACTTTTAACAACTCTGTATAATTAATTTTGAAAGAAATTTACCAATACGAATTATTAACGCTGAACCGTTGTGGGCGGGGCTTTGGATTTGCATTAAACGATTGTTCAAAAATCTCTAATACCTGAACCATTAGGTAAAAATTACCTTACATTTTATGGCTCCACAATTCAACAGCTAACTTACATAAACTGTACTAAGTCTTTTGAAGACAACTGTGCATAAACAGTAGTAAATTCATCAATCTACGTGCTAGTAGCATTTTTTGAAATTTAACATTATAAAGCCTTTTACAATAGCATGTTTAAAAGTTCCCTATTGCTCTATTATGCGCTCAATTTCGTGTTGCTGTGAAAGATGTAATTTTATACCTTTACTATTATAGACTTGCATGTCTAACGGTAGAAATTGTTTTCCGCACGAATACGGCGCACGCTATTGTTTGCACCACGCGTTTCGTGAAAAATGGTAGAACAAGTTGTATGTAAAGTAAGATGCCTCGAAAGAGAAAGAATAAGTGTTCACAAAAGTTTAGTGAACTTGCCCATCGTCGCTGGTCAAAAACTGTAGACTCGACTGTAGATGACAGTAATAGTGTAACAGAGACCCAGAACCATGTGGCTGCTGTTGCTGGTGTTGTCGATGAAATAGAGGGAATAGAAACAACCAATACTGGAGATGAACAAGTAGAGAGCAGTGTAAATATTATTTCTGGATATCTTACGACTGAGGACGATCAAGCTAGAACTGAAGGTTCAACAGAAAGCATTACAGATTTGACAGCAGAGAACAGTGTTTGTGAGGATGTTGTGTTTTATGAAGAAAATGAAACTGAGAGTACGGTAACTGCAAATGAAGCAGAAATAGATCATATTACAGGTGAAGCACAGAAAAGCATTGTTGCTAATTACTCAGAAATTTTCCAATTAGGTTACCACAAAGTTCAAGGCTATAATAGTGCTAAAGAAAACGATAGTGATGATGATTCTTCGACCAGTACTGTATCCAGGGATAGTAGTTCAGAATACTGCCCTACCCCCATGAAGCGTGCTAAAGTTAACCCTATTGAGCTTGGAAACAGAGTTTTTGTATGTCAAACTACACAATTGGATGAATTTTTGAATCAGATAAATGCCACATCTTTATGTTACACCCCAAATTGTGTAGGGAAACTTGTTCCTATAAGTATCAAGCATGTAGGATTGGGAGGAAGTTTATTGGTAAAGTTTTCTTGCACGGGTTGCAGTGAACGGATGCTTAATTTAACAAGTTCCATTGAAATTGAGTTTTCTAAACGCACTGTATGCAGTCTTGCCATGCAGGTTGCCTTCATTGCTGCTGGTTGTATGCATGCACAATATAGCAAAGTTTTAAAGCAAAATATGGGAATATCTGCAGTCAATTCTACCACGTTTTATGAAACCATCAAGCTATTAGACCCAATTGTTGCTACACTACTTACAGAAATGTGCACTGCTGCTCAAGATGAAATGAAAGCACTAGATTCATCCACAGTTGGAAGTTGGCAGAGAGCTATAACCACTTCAGATGGTGCGTGGTTGACCAGGGGAAGGTTCAGTCAAAACTGCACATTTACCATTAGAAATTACATAAATAATTCCTTGTTATACTTTGTCCATCTCTCTATGAGGGGAGCAGATAAAGATAAACTCTATCATGGAACATCAAAAGGTGCAGAAGGTTTTGCTGCTAGTATAGCATTTAAAGCTGCCAAAGAAGAAGGAATGCATATAGAGGTTCAGTGGCAGGATGGGGACTCTTCCTCTGCCAAATCATTTCAAGAACATTATTCAGATGAGGAAAGATCAAAGGTCATGTTATGTGGTGGCCATGTAGCTAGGGCTCACACAAAGCAACTAACTGAGCTTGCAAGACAAAAGTCATTTTCAGCGGCCAATCAAGACAAGTATAAGAAGAAGTTTCCTGCTGTAACCACTGTGAAATGTCACTGCCCTAAAAGACACCATAAGAAATGTGGCTGCATTTCTAAAGCCTTTTTACGTGCAGCAAGGACAAATTTTTTTTACTGCTTACTTCAAGCAGGAACGGATCCTAAGGCTTTTGAATCTAATTTGAATGTCTTGGGAACATACCATGCATGTGATATTCACTCCTGGGAAGATGGGAAATGTGGCTTTCACCCCCAGAAGAGTTGTTCCTGTGGTAAGTGTGAGGATGAACTTGCTTGTGAAGGTGAGGATTACCATACTAAAAATCCACTGACCTGTCCATTTCATAAGTTAGCTTATCAAATAGAATGTTCCAATAGAGCATCTCAGGCATCACAAATTATACATAAAGAGTTGGGTCGTGGTCATTCCAACTACCCTGAAGCTTCGCGTAATGTTTTAACAAGATTCCGAGCAAAAGACAAGTATTTACAAAGGATTCATTATACAGTGAGCACTAACATGGGTCTACTTCAGTCCAATATGACATGGCTTACGAAAAACAGGGGATTGTCATATCATTGGCTTTTGGATTTGTTCAAGAGACTAAATTTGCCAATTTTTGATGGAATGGCTGAGGGATTGAAGAAGGCAAATGAAATACGGGAAAAAAATCTTAACAAAAAGCAGAGTGATTCAGCCAAAGAAAAAAGGACAAATTGGAAAAAAGCAAGAGCTCAAGAATATCAAGAAAGGAAACAGTGGATGAAAAGGCAAACTGTGTACCACACATATGGCACTGATGATGATGAGGATGATGATGAAATGAGTGATGAAGAGGGTACTACTACTACTACTACTAGGCGTGCTACAGCACAACGTGCTACAGCTAGTGGCACTCGGGGATGTAAATGCGGGTCTTATCAACATCGGTATACTAGTCACCGCTTGTGCCCTCTGAATAAGAAAAAACAAGCATCAGTTAGACATGAAAGTGACACTACATCAAACAAAGTTTCTAGCAGCAGCGATACTGAAGAAGAAATAGCCCAATTGTTTTGTGACTGTGGTGACAGAGCAACCCATAGCCGTTCATGTCCTCTCAATCCAAGGAACTACAATGTCCGCAATCATGGAAAAAGTAATGATATATATTGATTTGCATGCCAGCTGATCTAACTTGTGATTTATCTTCATTGTAACGATAATCAATCAATATAATTAGCTAGTGATCGACTCGTGTTTATAACTTTCACATGTAATTACATGATTTTTTTGTTTATAAATTTCATGAAATTGCTGTACAATATCCGGGGGGTCTGTCACGGATAGGAATCTCGTACGCCTTTTTGAGATTCTGGAATCTGGAATCTTACCTTGGCAGAAAAATTCTGTATACCTTTGAATATTTTAGGATTTTATATTTCAATTACCATGAAATCTTATTTGGAATCTGGAATCTTTGTCAAAAAACTGTGGGATTCGGAATCTCGTACAGAAATTTAGTTGGTGTCCGACCCCTCGACAATATCATAAATACATATGTATTAAAAATGTTTAGCACATGCATGGGTATTAGCTACTGATGCATAAATGAGTCCTGCTTCTGTTCTAGTTAAAAAATGCATAACTCCTCGTATTTCAAGTGGTGCTACATAATGGTGTGCATTAATTAAAATGGTGCAAACAAACACACACATTTAGGTGCTTACCATCATTACAGTGAAGAATTAGTGGTGGAAAATTACTCTGGAAGCTCCATGGACTACACATACGTTCATTCACTCGTTTCCGTGTGCGATAAATATTGCTCACGTGATAAAAATCAAACGCTTCTATTTCTAATTTGCATTAGTAATTTGCAAGTATCTACTGGCGCTTACATTGCTAAAGTGATTTTAAAGTGAGAGACATCTGTGTTTTGTATTTTTAAACTGTTGATTTTTCAAGTGTGTTACTACCTCATATTCACAAAGCAATTACGTGAGTTATTGCACAGCCACGTGTTTAACAAGGTCGAGGCATAGATTATTTAGACTACGTAACCGGGATTAAAAACGATTCACGTGAGACCATTGGTACAGTACATTTTGTTGCGAGCGCGGTTGCGAGCTATCAGCGTTGCAAATTTCTAAAAGATACCATTGACCTGTTCATGTAGTTGCACTATTGCTTGCCCACAGTGCCATGCATTTCACCTAGTATGAAGACATATGCATCAACTAATTATGCCTCCACTAGTGGAATTTTGTAAATTGATTTAGCATACTAGGAATGTATACCGAGTAATTGGGGTGAGCCTTAGTGAGCCCCACCATGTGGAATCTACAGTGAAATCTGTCTTCTTGCTTACTTGACACATCATCCCTTATATGACTATAAACCGTTAAGTGCAAACCAATGCTACATAGCTACATGGAGTGCTAATCAACATTACATCAAACACCTGGAGTGCTATAATAATAAATTATAACCATAGCATGGGTATATACCATTCAAGTGCTAACCATAAATATTATTATTAACCACAATGTATGAATAAAACTTTCTAATCAAGGACATAAAAAGTTTAGTGCTGTTAGGATTCTGACTACTAGATGAAAAAACACTACACTTTGTTGAAAGAGCCTCACACACATGTATCACTGTAATTGCTTTACTGTTTAGCTATATCCCAGCTTTCATGACATACCAGTGGTAATAGGCCTGCGTTGATTCTGCCAGTAGCATAATAGCTAGGTGTGCTAAAGCATCAAGCATAATGCCAGCATAGTAGATAAAATTTAAGGCACAAACTGCATAAGTAAAACCAACTCATGCCATTTGTACAGTCTAAAAACTATAGAATACACTCACCCATTGCCATTCAACACTTCACAGCAGCAGAAATTAGCTTCTACATCTAGTGGCAATGTGTTTGGCACCACTAAAAAAGCTTTTATACGACAGCCACATGGCGGATTAGAATTTATACTGCGTGTAGAGGTAACTGGAGATACATAAACAAGTGAACTTTATAGAAATACATATTAAGCTGTGTATTAATAGCACAATTGATTGTGGAACAGCATAAAATCTAGCATGATAGGTGCAAAATCCAGAAAGCATAATAGACACAGCTCTAGCACTGGGTAAGCTATAGGTATAAAAATTTGCAGACTAAGCATAGAACTACCTATAATTGATGTAAAATTTCTAACTCACAAGGGAAGTTACCGATTGGATGTGCAGATAAGACCTGTTTTTGCAGACTTAGTCATAATATTATGGTAAATTTTTCGAATTTCAATTTAGGGATAGTACATCAATACTCTCTAATTGTGCAGTCACCAATCATTTTGTGGCTGCACTATTGAAGAGTATCAATTTTTATATAACTTTTGTAGAATTAGTGTTTTGCTATAACTCATACTGAATCTATCATAAAACTAGTTTGATTTACGTAGTGTATCACTAATATTACTTTGCTTAAGGTAACACCATGAGTACATAATTATATTATGTGCTCTTGGTAACACTACTGCCTTAACATGATCAAAAATATTTGCTTTTGACACACACTATTTAGCACAAAATTTGTTGACATGCATTAATAGTCACAGGAATGTACATGTGTCTGATGTTGTGTAGGAACAACAGTACTACTTGGGGTGATGGCAGATGTGTTTCTGACTGGTAAAATGTCACATCATGAGGTGTTGGATGCAACATCACAAGGAACATCAGTGATCCTGTGTGAACATAGCAACACTGAAAGGGGATACCTGACCATAATGAAACACAAACTCCAGCATGTACTTGGAAAAGAAATCAAAATTTCTGTACCTGATGTGGACCATGACCCTCTTGTCACTGTATAACTGATACAATTGATTTATTTATATATTATACACATATCATAAGAACACTTGATGATACTTCATTTATAGTCCATATCATTTTCTTCTGCTATGCGACTGTATTTTTCAAGCTCCACCATCAAATCCCTTATAGTATTCCTGGTGATGACTATGTCTATTAAATAACATCACTTTACCATTTCTTCTATTAAAATATTCCTTACTTTTTCGTAATCGTTCACTGGAGGATTTATTGTTAGTATAGGCTGGTTTGACATCTCGACCAACTTCAGCGATGTTAGCAAGCAAGTTATTGTACTTGACAGCAAAATATGCATCTCCAGAGGCTAACAAGATTATAACAGTAAAATTACAAGATGCAAACTATTATAGTTTAATTCAGTAAGTAATGAGTACAGAATTTTAAGTAGTACAGTATTTTAAGTTATATACGTACCATGGGCAGGGGTGATTTGCCTGACATGTATGCACGAACACAAGGGTGCCACACCGCCCAAGGGCGGGTGCGGACATATCAGGTACATATGTTATGTAACACTCTCAGGACTCTAAAAATCGCCCAAACCAGCTAGCATTGGTCTTTTATATAGACTTATGATTGTGGTTTTTATATTTGGACATAGTCATGACTAGTGCTGTGCACTTTAACCAAATAACCGATTAATCGATCGGTTATTTTCAAATTCCAATAACCGATATTGCATGTTAAATAACCGATTAATCAGCTTCTAATTATTTCACTTTAATATATTAGATATTTGAGTAAGACACACCAATTTGACACATTAATTACCCAGACTTTATGATGTACGAGTGAATGTTGTCTCCAGCATGTATATTTATCATTATGGTGAATGTACACCTATGTAATTATATGATAGCTGACACTCAAAATCTGTAAAGTTTACTCCTCATTTTCCTTGTTAGCAACAATGAATATCACTGGTGCCAATTAACCGATAATCGCCAATTATTTATGGCCAATTAATTGGTGATGAAATTTTTGCAGGTGCACAGCTCTAGTTGTGATGTCTATTTACACAAAGTGACAGTATTTTTTATTGTGAGTTTGTATTAATCAGCAATGTGGCAATTTTCTAGCCAAGAATTAGTGTTTAGGAACAGTGAGTAGACTACAATTACTACAATAAATATCCTAATAGATACAATAAATAATCCTAATGGTGGTATTAGAACGATTTTTGTGTGTATAGGATGTAAACACAAAATTATAATACAAGATTATCATGCAAGTGACTCACCTAAGATTGCTAGTAAATCTTTGTAGATGTTTAGAATGATTACTAATTAATACATTATTTTACTTTTACAGGTCCTGCTAGGCTGCCTTAGGCAATACAGTGTACATTTTATCAAATGTTTAAAAGAAACAAAACTTACAATCACATTAACAACTTCACATAAATTTGAGTGGCATATTACTTAGCCTGTTCATATGGAAGATGATCCTTAAGAGATGGGAGGTTGTCATGTAAGAAAGATGTAATGACATTTCCTGCACAGCTGAATAGTCTTTCAGGTGGAACAGACGTTGCCACCACCCCTAAATATTTTAGTGACAAGTTGGTATAAGAGTGCTCATGCTTATTCCACCACTCCAGTGGCTTTCCTAATACTGACTCAGTTTTGTAACAGCTTAATTCTCAATCTTTCATGATATGAGTATTGTGATGAGTTTAATGGCCCTCCTTTGTATCTTCTCAATGATCTTTTTAAAATGAATGTTTTGTCAATGACTAATTGATTATTGTTGCATTATGCTTATGAATGTCCAGAATTATGCACATAAAGTCTAGAATTACTAAAATTGCTACCTAGCTATATTATTCTCAAAACATGGTATTGATGTCTGACATTCCAAGTCTATACCGGTACCCAACAACTAGCTTTAAGTCAATAAGTTGTTTTAGAATCTATCATAAAAGAAAAGATTATATTTTATTTTGATACTAACCAGCCACTTGCTTTTTGAGCTACAACATAGTTTTCATTTCAGGATGTCATGTATTACACAATTGTGGAATGTTCCATTGGTCTAAGTTTTTGGATAATGGTTATAGGGCATTTGATTGTGTTCTGCATCAGCTCCTACTATCTAAGTTGAAGAAAGCCTGCGGTATTCCTGGTAATGCCTTGTAATGAGTCAAGGACTTCTTATCAAAAAGATAACAAAGAGTAAATATTAATGGTTCATATTCTGATTGGTACAACATTACAAGTGGCGTTCCACAGGGAGTGTGCTTGGGTCTCTCCTCTTTATTGTCTACATCTATGATTTAGCTATCGTGAAGTTAATATTACCATCTTTGCCAATGACACCAAGTTATAGACCTATCATCACTGCAGACAATAGTAATATTTTTAAACCAGGAGAGCAAAGGACATGTCTGGCAGCAGTAGTACATCCGTATGGCCCTATATATTATCTTAAGCTATGTAAACATAGAAAGGAGAGCTGGTATTTGTGTCAAGAAATTGCATGAGTGTAAATATAAATATTGTAGAATTGTATTGGTGTTCTATGGTTTTAATACAGCAACGTTGATATGTGCAGTTAAGCATAGTAACCTCAATGATGGGAGGACTTTAACTTGTGCATTGTGAGATACTGATACGTAGTTATATTTGTTGCCATGATAATTTTGTTGCTATGGTAGAAATTTATCATGGTAAAATACTGTAGGAATACAAGTATTTAGCATACATATTTGTGGGTCTATACATTTTGTTACCATGGTAATGGTGCTATCCATATGAATTGTATTCTGGAGCACATGTATACAGTGGTACTATACGTGACCATCTAACCTTTACAAATTATATCCATACTAGAATTACTGGTAAACGTGCACATGAACTGTCCTGCAGTGCTACTGCAGCTCCCATTAGCATAGCAGATATATCCTCATAATACTCTTTCAGATTGGACGTTCCTCACGATAATCCACACTTTACAAAATGTGCAGATATATAAAATTTAACTCTTCAGAAATTCTGTCTAGAGTATATTTAAGAGTCTTTTGTTTCTTAGAGAATTTCATGCTAACTACACAGTATTGTAATATTAAGTCACCTTGTGATACCTTGGATTATTTAATTTATGCAGGTTGAATACTGCACTTAGTCAGTCTGCAACGGCTACCCTGATCAGAGTGCAACTGCTCTGGGGTAGAGAAGCGACAAAATAGCTCATCCACTAGTTTCTGTGCAACCGTAGTAGCCTCTTGGTTTTGGATTGCGTATGCCTCCATCCATCTGGTAAAATAGTCACCAACTACCAGTATATAAGAGTTCTTAAGTTCTTATTCTCTGTCTCAGAAAGTGGGCCCATGATGTCCAATGCAACTATTTCCATAGGATATCCAGCCTTTATGGTCCCAAGTGGTGCCCTTCTTTTTGGTGTAGGGGTCTTTGTAGTTGCACAACTAGGACATGCTTGACAAAAGTTCTTTACATCTCTGTATTGACCAGGCCAGTAAAATCTCTCTTTCAACTGTGCAATGGTCTTATCTTCCCCTAAATGTCCTCCTACAATCCCAGTATGTAGTTCCTTAAGGACTTCTTCTTGTAGTACCTGGGGTACAACTAGCTGTAGGAATCTTGACACACCCTCCGGATCTTCAAATTGTCTCCAGAGAACCCCATCCTTCACTACTAGTTGTTTTCTCTGCTGAAGAAGACGACGACTCGACGAGTATGAGGGGCTGATTTCTGGTGTTGTTGTCATCTAAGGGCTCATCTAGTTCTAGGCATCTTAGTACTGGTCCAATGCATGGATCATGCAACTGTAGATCTCTCAGATCACCAAGTAACTTTCCCACCAGAGTAGAAACATGCCCACTAATTGTGCTGACCTGGGCAGACTCCTCTTGTCCTCCTGACCCATGCTGTTCTCTCCCACACTGATCTTAGATAAAGCATCAGCATTTCCATGTCTTTGCCCGGGACGGTGCACAATGGTAAAGTCAAATTCCTGCAACTTCTCTAACCAGCGAGCTAGCTGGCCTTCTGGCTCTCTAAAATTCTTCAACCATGATAATGATCCATGGTCTGTCCTGTCTTCCTAACAGGTATGGACAAAAATGCTGGAGGAAGTATACAACAGCTAGCAATTCACGGCGGGTGACACAATATCTCCTCTCAGCTTTACTCAACTCCCATAAGCAATGACATGTTCCTTTCCATCATCTTGGACCTGTGATAAAACTGCCCCAATGCCGACATTACTAGCATCTGTGTCCAAGAGAAACGGCCTCTGATAATCTGGGAAGGCCAATATCGGGGCAGATATCAGCTGTTGTCTCAAGGATTCAAAAGTATGTCGGCATTCTGGTGTCCATTTAAATGTGGCATTCTTTTGAGTGAATCGGTGGAGTGGCTTTGCTATGGTGGAAAAACTCTTAATAAATTTACGGTAATAGCTCACCAATCCAAGGAACTGTCGCACTTCCTGCTGAGAAGTTGGCTCTGGCCAAGCAGCTACCTTACAGGTCTTCTGTGGATCAGCGGCTACACCATCCTCAGATAAAATATGCCTTAAGAAGGTCACTTGTTGCTGTCCAAACTGGCATTTCGCAGGGTGTAGTTTGAGCCCTGCTTGCCGGAGGCGGTCTAAAATGGTCCTCAAGTTCATTAAGTGTTCTCCAAATGTCTTTCCTGTACAAATACACAAATACAAATAGCCATATAAAGTTCATAAACGTTAGCTACACAAAACCAAAGGCTATACATAACTACTGGGCACAAAAAGCGAAGATGCATGAGAGTTAAGGCCTTTGCATGGACACAGCAATAAATTGCCAAGTTTTCCCCACATTCCAGCAGGCAGCAGTTGCTGAGACTAACTCAGCTGTACAGAAAAATTTTTGGATACCGAAGCAAGCACCCATTGCATCAATGCTTCCTACACTGCTGCACTAACTACGTACAACATAACTACGTACTATGACTAACTAAGTAGCTACAG
This sequence comes from Nitrosopumilaceae archaeon, assembly GCA_965207375.1. Lineage (GTDB taxonomy): Archaea > Thermoproteota > Nitrososphaeria > Nitrososphaerales > Nitrosopumilaceae > JAWVZS01. Next base: position 682,788 of record CBDBMG010000002.1, read on the forward strand.
CCACTTAAGTAATTGACTAAATAATTAAACAACTAACTGGCCACTGATCATACTAACCAAGTTAAACCAACACAAACAAACCAATTAACTAACCAGCTAACTAATATGTACGTATGTATGCACCCATAATGCGTTCAATGCCCCTGGACTCTAAGGTGGATTCAGTAGCTATAGGTATGTAATTGGTATGCTAATTAAATTGTAGAACAATAGTTACACTATCATCTTGACTTGAACATTAATGATAACCATTGAAATAAAATTGTAAATCACTTGAACAAGACTGACGAGACTAGTTTGCATGTAGTTTGTTACCATGCAAGCAAGTGGGTACCTTAAGTGTTGTGGTAACATGAGGTAGCTACAATTGTTTATGTTGTGAAGAATATGTATAGCTACCACATGATTGATGTTTTACATGATTTAGCTACCATGCATGTGTAGCTATATATTAAATAGGAATGAGCACACCATGCTGAAATAATAGGAACCTCAAAGCATAAAAATAATTCCTGAAAATTTGCAGGCCAGAATAACACAAATGACAAAGTCTAACCATGAAACAAGCTTCCAGCCAGAGAGAGATGCTGCATGCATGTGGACTGCTATATTAGAGTTTTTGGAGTTCATGCTGATTTTGTATTTGCAGTGTATATATACCGTATACGACAAAACATTCGAGGGGGAAAACTTTCGCGGTTTTCGCTCAACCGCAAATGTTTTCTCGCGAATATTTCCTTTCAAGTTTTTCTTAAAAAATATCGCGTCAAGCAATAGCTTATTTTTAGTGGTGCAGATTATGGTGTATAAGGAATATCGAAATCCCGGGAAGGAAGCGCCGGTTGAAAGTATTGTATAAATAAGGAAGCGCCGGGCGAAAGTATTGGAAATAGATACGAAACCTGACGGCGTTCCATTAGCTACCTCAAACGTCGATAATACAGCTATGCCTGAATGCAACTTTCATTACAGCCGCTCCGTGTATCTATATATCGCTCGTTCAAGACGTGTCACCGATTTGCGTCCTTTTACGTTTAGGCGCTTAATAATATTGTTACGAAAGTGTCTGAACCGCGAATGTTTTACCGCGAATCACCATTTGCTGTCCAAACCGCGAAAGTTTCCCCCCTCGAATGTTTTGTCGTATACGGTATATATCTAGATGGCTATCACTATCATTATTATCTGTCACTGTCCAATTCTTCATCATTACTCATTACTGGAAATTTTTCTGAATTATCATAGTTGTTTAGCTATGCCTATTATTCTGGAAAGTATTCCAGCATGAAAACATTATTAATGCGCTCATTTCTAGCTGCGATTTTCAGAATATATTTTATTTCATTCAGCCTGCTGCTAGCTACACTGTGTATAAGGGTGTGAATAATTATAATATTATTTACTTGGTAACTATGGCCCAAATTTCATCCTGTAATAACTATGAATTAAAAGTCACTCAAATACGCTATTCAATAGCTATGGCATTATTGCATGTAGTCCCCCATGCAAACTAGCTACTTTAATTTTCCTCATGTCAATATCATCTCATGTTATCATCTCACGGATCACATCATCTCACGTCAACATCGTCTCATACAAGCATCATCTCATGTCAACATCATCTCATGTCAACATTATCTGTCTCATGATAACATCGTCTCATGACAATATCGCCTGTCTCATGTCAACATCGTCTCATTCTCATGACAACATCGCCTGTCTCATGACAACGTCGTCTTATGATAACATCACCTGTCTCATGTCAAGATCGTCTCATGACAACGTCGTCTCATGTCGACATTAGGTACCGACGGGCAGTCTACATCCGAAGACGCAAAAAAGCACGATTTTTAAAATTTGAGAAAAACATCGACAGTCGTGATGTTGCTCTCATGACAACATCTATGGGGTGCCATTGGATGATATTTACTAAATATCTATGACATTTACTAAACATCTATGATATTTACTAAACATCAATGACATTTACTAAACATCTATGATATTTACTAAACTTCAGAGTTCACCAATATGTATGCTCTTGACACTTCTGTAGAAAACTTGTGGTGTGGTTTTCGTGACAAATTGCTTGAAACAATAAACACACATGTACCATGTAAGATAAAATCAAAAAACTCTCGTCAGCCATGGATAAACCGTACTCCCAAACAACTGAGAAGATACAAACAATGTAGTTATAACAGAGCCAGATCCACCAATCTACCCACACATTGGCTACACTATAAACAGTTAAAAAAAGAAATGCAGAAAGAATGCCGTAAATCATACAACGAGTACATGTCTAATATCATACACGAATCCTATGAGAATGGTAAAAAGAAAAAGCTGTTTAGCTATATTAAATCATTGCGTGCTGATTTTTGTGGTGTGGATACACTTCAAAAAGACGATGTCTTATATTCTAAAAATCAAGACAAGGCAAATTTACTAAACCAGTACTTTGCATCTGTTTTTACTGATGATGGTTGTGAATTACCAGAGATGGGTCCCAGCATTTACCCGAATATTCCACAAATTGAGATCACCACTACTGGCATTATTGAGCTCCTTAGAGGGCTCGACTCATCCAAAGCATCAGGACCTGATAAAATACCTAGGAAGCTGTTGAAAGTTATGGTATCTGAAATTTCACCATGTCTTTTGCTAATATTCTCTGCTTCCCTTCATCAAGGCACTGTGCCACAAGATTGGAAACAAGCACTAGTTACTCCATTGTTTAAAAAGGGCAACAGAAAGAAAACATCAAACTATCACCCTATTTCACTTACTTGCATCTGTTGCAAGATTTTAGAACATATTATCCACACAAACATCATGTCTCATTTAGAAACTAATAATATACTTTCAAATGCACAGTTTGGCTTTCGCAAACACCACTTAGCCGAGCTTCAATTGATCCAAACTTCCCATGACCTTGCCTTGAGTCTACACAATAAGAGTCAGACTGATGCTATTTTGTTGGATTTTAGTAAGGCTTTCGACAAAGTTTTACATCGCTATCTTATCTTGAAATTGCAATACTATGGTATAAGAGGAGCTACATTAAACTGGATATCCTCTTTTCTTTCAAATCGTACTCAACGTGTAGTATGTGGGGGATGTACGTCGGACTCTATCGATATACTCAGTGGTGTTCCACAGGGCTCAGTACTGGGACCCTTATTTACATTAATGATATTGTAAATTACGTTTCATCTCCATGCCGCTTATTTGCAGATGATTGCATTATTTACTGATAGGCAAATCAATTCACCAACTGATGCCAAAATTTTACAAGATGACTTATTACAGCTTGAGAGATGGGAAAAGACATGGCACATGGAGTTCAATATCAATAAATGCATGGTACTAACAGTAACTTTGAAGAAACACCCAATGTTTACTGAGTAGTACCTGCACAACTATAAACTCACAACTGTTTCCAAGGCCAAATACCTAGGTGTTATACTAGATTCCAAACTATCTTTTAACAACCATGTCGATGCTACATGCAAAAAAGCAAATTCAGTCCTTTCTTTCCTGAGAAGAAACCTAAGACACTGCCATCGAAGGATTAAAATAGACGCTTATAATTCTTTTGGAAGGCCTATCTAAAATTATGCTGCACCAGTGTGGACCCCCCACACTAACTATCATATCAATAAACTAGAAGCTATCCAAAAATGAGCAGCTCGGTTTATAATGTCAGGTCATCGCAGAACTATCAGTGTATCAGCTATGCTCACTTTCCTACAGTGGCGATCTGTCAAAGCCCAACACAGAGAACTATACCTCATAATATTATATAAGATCATCCATGGCCTTGTTGAACTCAATTTACCAGGCTATATCATCCCAGATCCCCGTATCACAAGAGGACATACTATGAAATTTGTACAATCTGCCATGCATACTGACCAATACAAGTATAGTTTCTTCCCAAACTCCATTAGTCACCGGAACAAGTTACCACCTGAAACTGCAAACATTGTCAATTTAAATGACTTTAAAACCTTTTACAATCACATATGTAACTAATAACTAATATATTTATATAGCTAGATATTGTATTATACTCAAATCTATGAGGTTTTACAATAATAATAATAATAATAATAAAACTGCTGTAAACTCTTGTACCCATGTGTAGTCTTATTTATGTATGCATTCCTGTTTTGTATGTGTGTATGTATGTGTCCAATTTTAAATATAATAATAATAATAATAATAATAATAATAATAAAGGAAGCTGCATTCCTGTTTTGTATGTGTGTATGTATGTGTCCAATAATAATAATAATAATAATAATAATAATAATAATAATAAAGGAAGCTGCATTCCTGTTTTGTATGTGTGTATGTATGTGTCCAATAATAATAATAATAATAATAATAATAATAATAATAATAATATTACGTGATCCACTTTTCCTAGTGGATCCATTGGCCGGCATTATGTTGACATTCTGGCAGAGGAACTGACTCATTTGGCTGAAGGACATTATCCATCTGAACGTATTCTTGTTTTCAGTTCTGTCATGCTGCAGCGCGACCGTATGGTGAGGAAGGGTGCTGATATTCGCCGCCTTTTACAGAAGCGCATTGAGCTGTGGCAGCAGAGTCATTTTGATTTATTGGTCCAAGAGGCTGAACGCTGTGATCAAGCCCTTCGTCGAACCCGCCACTCCGTTGTTGATGAGAAATCTATTATTCGTGTGTTTACTAGGTTGATGCTCCGTGGAAAAGTGAAGGCTGCTGTTCGTTGGGCAACTGAAAGAACAAAAGGCATTGTTTTGTCACCATCTGATACTGTCGATGATAATACAACTGTGATGGACATTCTTCGTCAGAAACACCCAGCTCCCTCCCCCCCTGATTCTGCCTCATTGCTGAGATCTGACACCTTACCCCAGCTTGAAGATGTTGAAATTACTGGAAGTCATATTCTGTATGTAGCTCGGAAAATTCAGGGGGGTGCTGGCCCTAGTGGCTGTGATGCCTGCCATTGGCAGGATGCTTTGTTGCGTTATGGTAATCACAGTGCACATTTGCGTGATGCTGTTGCTGCTCTTGCTCGCCGGTTGGCTAATACCATTGCACCATGGGATGATGTTTGTGCTCTTGTGTCCAATCGTCTTATTGCTCTGGACAAGTGCCCCGGAGTGCGGCCTATTGGTATTGGAGAGACCTTACGCCGTGTCATTGGAAAGGCTATCTGCTCGGCTACTCGTGCTGATATCGAGTCTTTGTGTGGGGTTGACCAGCTCTGTGGTGGCATTAAGTCTGGTATCGAGGGTGCCATCCATACAATGAATGATTTATATTTGCAAAACTGTACTTCATCAGACTGGGGAGTTCTGCTTGTGGATGCTTCAAATGCTTTCAATAGTCTGAATCGAGCTGCCCTCTTATGGAATGTTCGAATTTTGTGGCCTCGATGTTCACGTTTTCTCTTCAATACCTATAATGGTCATGCCGCTTTGGTTGTTCGAGGTGCAGAGGAGTTTTTGTACAGCAGAGAAGGGGTTACACAGGGTGATCCTCTGTCCATGTTTCTGTATGCTGTTGGCACCCTGCCCCTAATCAGGTCTCTGAAGAAGCCTTTGTGGACTCAGGTGTGGTATGCTGACGATGCTTCTGCTTGTGGCAGGCTTGTTCATATCCGCCAGTGGTTTGACCTGTTGCTCCAGAGGGGTCCCTGCTTTGGATATTATCCAAACCCTAAGAAGAGCTCACTAGTAGTTGACGTGTCATCGAGATCTACTGCCGAGCAACTTTTTGGTCCTTTGGGGGTGAAGATTGTTTGTGATCAGAGATTTTTGGGAGGCTTTCTGGGTGGTGCTGTTGCTAGGGATTCTTTTGTTTTGGAGAAGGTGCATCACTGGGTCTCAGATATCAAGAATTTGTCTCCTGTAGCTTTATCTCAGCCTCAAGCTGCATATTCTGCACTAACTAAATCACTGCAGCGAGAATGGATTTATCTTCAGCATGTCATTCCAGATTGTTGTTCACTATTTGCTGAACTTGAGAAGACCTTATTGTCGCATTTCCTTCCAGCAATGTTTGGATGTGAGGTGTCATATCTGGAACAGCAATTGTTTTCGCTTCCCGTGCGTTTGGGAGGCTTAGGCATAGACCTCCCTACTGTTTCAGCTAACTTTCTATATGCTGCTTCTAGGCACGCCACTGAGGTGATTGTTAGTGCTATTAAGGATGCTACACCCTTTGAACCCAGTGTACATGATGATTTAGTTTTTGTTGCTCAGCGTCACTATCAGAAACAACTTGATGTCCGACAAGAAGCTCTGTTTTCCGAGGTCTGTCAGGAGCTGGATCCTCTCCATCAACGTGCTGTCAGGCGTGCCAGGGCCAATGATTTATCCATGTGGTTATCTGTTGTGCCTATTGAAAAGAACAATTTTGATTTAACTGCCCTACAGTTTAGAGATGCGCTTGCTGTTCGATATAAGAAGCCACTTCTATCTATTCCACCACACTGCGATGGTTGTGGTGCACCCTCTAGTCTGGATCATTTTTAATTTGTAAGAAAGGGGGCCTTATTGTCCAGAGGCATAATGAAATCAGGGATGCTATTGGTGATCTTTCTGCATTGCTGTGGGGACAAGTTACGAGGGAACCTATTGTGTCTGAAGATGGTGAGGATGGATCTCTAATTGCTGATTTGGGTATTCGTGGTGTATGGTCACCACAGTCTGAGGTGTTATTTGATATTCGTGTCACAGACACTGACGCCCAGTCTTATCTCCGCCATGCACCAGAGTCAGTTTTGTTTCAGGCTGAGACTGAGAAGAAGCAAAAGTATTCTGCTGCTGCTACTGCCCGTCGTGCTCACTTTACCCCGCTTTGCTTTTCCGTTGATGGTTTGGCTGGTTCTGAGGCTGTTTGCTTTATTAAAAGACTTGCCACTGGATTATCGTCCCGTTGGGAGAGAAGCTACTCGGAAGTTTTGTGTTGGATTCGTACCAGATTAGCGTTTGCAATATTGCGTGCCACCGGACTGTGTGTAAGAGGTACTCGCTCAAAGTGGAGATGTCTCGGGTTGGAGGATGGTGCCGGCATTGGTGACTTGACTTAACTTTTTGTGTATTGTTGTCTTGTGTATTGTTTTTCTTGTGTGTAACGTTTTGTCTTTGTTTATGTTTTTGTCATGTTTTTGTTTGTACATAATTAGCTAAAGCTAGCTTGCTAGCTGTAAACTGCTGTAAACTCTTGTACCCATGTGTAGTCTTATTTATGTATGCATTCCTGTTTTGTATGTGTGTATGTATGTGTCCAATAATAATAATAATAATAATAATAATAATAATAATAATAAAACATCTATGATATTTACTAAACATCGATGATATTAAATTTTACTACTGAAACATCGATGATGTTAGTCATTTAATTTCGATTGTGGTTTATGTGAATGAATGCTCACGTGATGTGCTTTGGTTGACTGTTCTATTAGAATATATCGATATTCCTTCTGACAAGTCTTCTTGCAGTTTTTGCACATTGCCAGTTTAATTACAATTCTTTACAATATGCATGCTAAAGGCATAATTATAGCTGTCCTAAAAACACGGATTCCACTTCACTACTTGACTAGTCAAGTAGTGAAGTGGAATCCGTGCTTTATAAGACAGGTGCTAGTCAAGTAGTGAAGTGGAATCCGTGTGTTTATAGGGTAGCCGTAATTATGCCTGTAATTAAACTGTTAATGTGTAAAAACTGCAAGAAGACTTGTCAGAAGGAATATCGATATATTCTAATAGAACAGTCAACCAAAGCACATCATGTGAGCATTCACATAAACCACAATCGAAATTAAATGACTAACATCATCAATGTTTATTAAATATCATCGATGTTTAGTAAATGTCATAGATGTTTAGTAAATATCGTAGATTTTTAGTAAATATCATCAATGTTTAATAAATGTCATAAATGTTTAGTAAATGTCATAGATGTTTAGTAAATATCGTCGACATTTAGTAAATGTTTCAAAATTTGCATTTTAAGACAAATGGCACATCATCTCATATCGACATTAGGTACTAACGGGCAGTTGATCCCACGAATTGCACCAAGTGGAAACCTTGAGACTATTCCTATTGATTGTTTTGTGGAGGGCTTGGATGGCAAGATGGGGAAGCAGAACGCTTTGTTAAACCTTCAAACATGCCATGAGATTCAGGGACCCTTGAGACAAAATTAGCAAGATTTTTATTTATATCTTATGTACAGGAATGCACCTGACTCAACCACAGGTCAATCACCTGCAGAACTATTGTTTCACAGAACTTTATAAACCAGATTGAGCTTACTGAGGCCAAGTGTTGCTGAAACAGTGGTGAACAAACAAGCTTCTCAGAAGGAATAACATGATAAGAAGGGGAGAGAAAGGCAGTTTGAAGTAAATCAGGATGTTCTAGTAGAAAACCCGAAGGGAGATCCTAAATGGTTACCGGGCATAATTCTAAAAAAGTTAGAACCCTTATCATATGAGGTAAAAGTTAATGATAACATCTGGAATCGGCATGTCGATCAAATGATAGTAGCAGCAAGAATACTAAAATACCGTATAGCGGGAAATTTTCGAAGGGTTTAATTTTCGAAAATTTCGAAAATAGTCGAGCATTTTCGAAAATATTTTTTCGAAATACCTAGGTAGAATATAGCCATAAACGTTGTTTAGAGGATATTCAAAAATATTTTTTCGAAATCATATTGACTGAGATGTTTTCGAAAATTTAACCTTTTGAAAATTTCCCGCTATACAGTACATAGTCTGATCAATCAGATGTAGTGTGGGGGTGTATGGAGTCCATACATTCACATGTATACCTCCAGGCATCATCTGTAACATTGATCATGACTTGGCTTTCTCTCTTCCTAAAATATTCTTTAATCAGCTTGTAATATCTCTCATGTACTATTGGGGGGCGTGCCCGAACTGAGAAGTGTGGCTGCTCTACTGAGCCTTGTGTGACAAGGCATGACCCCAATTGTGTATCAGTTGCTTCAAACTGTTTATCAATAATTCCTTCTTGTTCCTCTAGTGTAGTAGTAACTGGATGATCAGGTAGACTGTATCCTATGCCTGAATCATTAACTGTATTTCTAGAATAAAGAAATGATTTTCTGGTTGATAACATCCCCAGTTTCCTCCCCCTCCTCCATACTGGAGTGCTCGCCAAATGAGTCTTAGGTGATTTAAATGGACTTATAAACTTCTGTTTTCCTATCCTATTGGTTCCCATATCAGAGTGAGGCCCAATCTCTTAGGACGAACTCGGTCAGATTGTATAGCTGTTGTTATAGTAACTAATGATCATACATTATATTATGATCAGTATTAACCTTCAGGAGTAGTATCTAATGGATCCCTTCTCCTCTTCGTACCTCTAGTAATCCTCTCAGTATACTACACATGCAACAATGCAAATTAGTAAACAACAACAATTACTCGTAAACACTCACATTATTGGTCTTATTAGAGGGACTGGCTTCCATGGAAACCATGCTATCAGGGGTAGGATAACATGATCTCTGAACACCGCTCAATACAACTGCTGTTTCATGACTACCAGTATCACTTTCTCCACTGTTCAAATTACAATCCTCAAAAAATCGTTCAGCATGCTGTAATTCAGCTGCTGATACGATTGCTTTCTGGCCACTATCAGCCCTTGTTAAATTAGTAAATGTAGACATAGCGGTCACGGAACGGAACGGAACATAACCGAAATATCATCATTCAACTTAGTATCGTAAGGAATATAGTATAGTAGAGTAAGCTATCAATTATCAAACAATTCGATAATCGGACACTCATAACTCTACATTTAAAAATAGCTGAGCCTTCAAATTTTGACAAAAGTTAGAGCTAGTAATATCACAGCTATGCTGCAAAGATTAGCTAAATATCTCAATAAAACGCGACACGAGAATCCAAAATGCATCGTGTCCGAACAGATCTTTTATCGGACGAAGAATTCCAAAATCGGAATTGCTCTCGTTTTAGTACTATAATACTATAAAACTTCTCTCAAACTTTTGCCATCTATAGACCTAACAATAATATATTTGTGCTCCAAAACTCACTTGTGTAAATAGCAGCAGCACCAAGTTGAAAAATAATTGCAAAGGGTACTCAGTACAGACCTTGATGTAAAAATGGAAAAAATTCTGGAGTAGGGGTGAGGTAATTATGCTGGAATAAGTTTTAGCATAATGGGGGAATAATTATTCCAGCATTATGCTAGCATTTTGTAAACAAATAATCAGGATTTATCAAAATACCTTGGAAATAGATTGATATACTTTAATAGAACAGTCCGTGCATTATTAAATTAGTGGAAAGCATTATATTACTCTAATAGAATAGTCATGCATTACAATAAAGTATCATTTTAAGAGTTACTACACTGTTTTGATGATGATTTTGAGAATAATCTTGAGAATAATGCAAGTTGATAGTAGCGTTCTTCAGTCCCACATATACAGACAGCATTATATATGGGAAGGTTTTACACCTCTTGGAGTAAAATCTTCCCACATAGTACACACAATTACTATAGCACGACATAACGTAACTTCACTCTCACAAAATGTGGATCACATGATCATCTCAGGTAGCTATGTTGCACACTGTGACAAATATCCTTGATCGTGTGATTATTTATAAATTGTATTACAAATGCTGCACAACTAAAAAATTACAGCCCTATAATCACACTACATGCATAGCTGTCTATATAGACTAATGCATAGCTATACAGTTGAATTTGATCGGGTTTTAGTCACACATTTCTAGATCTTCATCTCCAAGAGCAGTATCTACTGTTTAACCATCTGAAGGAAGATATATTCCAAACTTTCCTTTCAAACCATCATAAGATGATATAGCTAATTCCATCTGTCGCAGTCGTCAAGGGTTCGATACAATCACAATAACAATAATAGACAGACTAATACAAAGTAATGCAATCAACCATACAACCAGATATTATATGGCATCTAATTACATGATACAAGATGTAATAAAAGGTTACATAGTACATGGCCTAGCATAGGTGTATGCAGTAACTTAACATACTACTACACCATCAACCATTGCTCTCCAGCTGATGTTTCAAATTTCATCTTTACTTTCTTTCCTAATGCATCAGGTTGTGTGTATGGTTTAAATTCAATTTCTTCACTCTTGTTATGGTTTCTTTTGTTCAACACTGAATTTGAAGGTGAAGAACTACCAGTAAAATTTGTCACACGATCGGGTGGGCCATGCTGTGCAGAAATATCAGATGGACCTTGGTTTCTGGCTCTTTCGTTTTGCTTTTTTCTTGCAGATGTTAATGTTCTCTTCTTGCTTCCTCACTTCTTGAATGGTATGACAAACTTATACCTTCTTCAGCAATAAGCAAACAACCTTATCAACATTATACACAGAGATCATGGTTATTTTATGCACTGCAGTGTGTCTAAAGTACAGTCTTTATTCTTACATTCAACTGCATTTGTTGTAGCCGGGTACTTTGACCATACATCCTGTTCCATCATAGTGAAAGCTTTGCATAATCTTCTAAGGTGAGATGTCTTACTCTACCACTAGGGACCGGCCGATTATGCCAGCATAATTTTGATCATATTAGGTACCTAAAAGCATTAAGTATAATGCCAGCATAATAGGAAGTGTTTGGTTTAAAATATTAATAAAGATCGATATACTCTAATAGAACACTCACCATACTTGTTATTACTCTAATAGAACAATCACCGTACTTATTATAAACTTGATATACTCTAATAGAACACTCACCATACTTGTTATTACTCTAATAGAACACTCACCATACTTATTATAAACTTGATATACTCTAATAGAACACTCACTATATTAAATTATTTTTTGATGCAAGTGAATATACTCTAATAGAACAGTCAAATTTTAAGCACAATTCTTTTACATGAGCATAATAGGTCAAAAATTTGAGCACTGCAGCATAGCATAATAGATAAAAAATAAGCATAATAGGCCGGTCCCTATCCAGCCCAGTGTTTAGCCATAGACCAATCACAATTTAATCTGCATCTTCTTGTGAAATTTCAATGTTCAGTTTAACCAACTCATTCACAGTTTGGACACCACAAAGGGTTTCACTGAAAGCAAGCAACACTTTTTACGGCATCTTGCTTTTGAGTTTGGTTACCTATGGCTAGAAAAACTTTCTCCTACTGCTTGTTCTTGGATGATGCTATTCTATTTGCTATTCATTGACAAGAACGTTGCCAGTGTACTTTACACCCTTTTAGCAATTCTCCAGCTTTATGCTCTCCTACTACCAAATTGAGACCAGCAGCCTCTGCATCACTTCAGTCTATAACTACTCCCAATAGAGTCTTACCAACTTCAAATGTCTTGCTATTTTGAGAGCAGTGATTAAATATCTTTCGAAAAGCTAAAGCATACGCTTCAGCTGTTTGTTTATCTAACCGTACTCTCGCTACCACCCATAACTGTGGAATTAAATGCAACAGCATTAAAAATATAGGGATACTGTTTGCATCAATCATATGTAGCTAATATCACATTGTATAAAATCAGATTCAGTGGCAACTAACTTTAGTCATTAGCGGAGACATGGTAAAAACAAAAATTTAATTTTCCCATCAATACCAGCTGACAACATATGCGGTCTTCCCAGTTTTCTGTATTTTGCAGCTTATTGTTATTATCCCCACTGATTGCATCATCATCCTTGTCAATAATTGAGTCAGCCAATTCTTCAAATTCTGTAAAAAACCACACTGTTAAAAACGAAGTATGAAAATCATACCAAAAGTAGTGAAATACATACCGCAGATGGTTCATACCAATGGTATGTTATGTAAACATACCAATAATGGAATGTTATGCATACCATTAATATGGTATGTACTGATATTAATATATGCAATGTGCACTTATATCCTTGCAAAATTATTATACTGCACAAAGTGCATGTGCAGATGATCAGACAGTATTCCTAAATTTAAAATTTATGTAGTTTACTCAAATATTTTGAGATGACTGTAATATGGTATGTATTTCATACCAGTATATGGTATGCCATGCTTGCCACACACGTACTGATATTATACAAGCATCCTATTATGGTGCATATACAAAATCCTTTGATAAAATTGATAATTTATTTGAATATTTTTTGAAAAATATATCAGTGGAGGAAATATTTGCAACTAAAAAGTAAGGAGTCTTTCAAGTCACCACCATCAGACAAACACTCACCTCCTAAACCACCATCTATCAGCTGAAACCAAAAGGCCAAAAATAAATAGCTACTCCAGACTTGCAACAAAGATTTACTATTTTAGTGGGCTAATCCGTGGTACTCAACTTTTTACTGTCTACGACCAACCTAGTGATGGATCATGAATACAGTAGCATCATAAGGTCTTTTTAAAAAGTGACACACACAATGGTCTAGGCCTTAAAAAGTTGTTGCATGCATTCTACAGGTTAGCAGAGAACCCAAAACTATTATTGCAGAGAGGTTTGAAGACAGACTATACAATATTGAATCACATGGGCATTGCGGTGACCTGATAGATGCCATGTGTCAAGTTAGTTTAATATCATAACCGTCAAGTCAAAGACTAATCTCACCATCATGACCACTTAGTTAGTGGTAGGCAGAAATGAACCTGGCAATGAGACATCTGACCCTACAGAACTGGAATGGACTATAGCAGAGTGGGCGTACCCATATCAGTGCTGCATCTAGATGATCTATGTAATCTGTATCTTGTTTTATTGCAATTGTACAGGCATTATTACTATCAATAATGGCAATCAAAGCCTATATGGGGTATCTCTAAAAAATTACAAACATAAAAGAACACAGCTAGGCTACCACACAGAATACATCAGAACAACAATAGAAATATATAGCTAATTATAATTGTATCCTGGGGCGTGGGCGGATCAAAGAAACCGCCAGGGTGGATAATTTAGTTATCCACCCGTCGTCAATGGTTACATGATACAAACGTTTAAATACAAAGCTTTAAAGCTTGGAGATAACAGTGAAACTATTTCAGGTATTGTATAACCATTTTTGTAATCGATAGGGATAGTTGTAACGATGTTGTAGGCTACTTTTGCAGTTGTTGTTTCCAAACGAATGTATAAGAGTTCCCAATGAAAACTATCTAAAAGATCGATGTATTCACCAGGATACAAGCTAGTTATATCCCAGTACATTCGTGATTTATCTTAGTTATTACCCTTGTCCTCGGCTTCGCCTCAGACTCGGGTAATAACTAAGATAACTCACTCGTACTGGGATATAACTAATACTTGATACGTACAACACAGGTAACAAAGAGTTTTAGACAAGTTAATTAGTTTTTACAACTTAAATCTTGATTGTTAGTTACAGAAGTGATTTGTCTATCAAGTTAATTCCATAGAAAGGCATGATACAGCAAAGAGTAATGATGGTGTGATCCCCTAGACAGGGGGCACATTCAAGATTGATATGTTCACAGCATGTATATGTACTAGCTAAATATTACTATTAGTGCATATGCACATGTCTGTAACTCCTGGGCCCTATTAGCATGATGGTACTTTATAAAGCTACCTCTCTTCTGGAGTCTCCTGGGCAAGACGAAGTGCTTGTCTTTCGCTCAAGTTTGATAATCTACTTTCTCTGTAGTATTTATCCACTGCATGTAATATTATGATACTTTGAATAGCTAGCTAGCTACCTCTCTTCTGGAGTCTCCTGGGCAAGACGAAGTGTTTTTCTTCTGCTCAAGTTTGATAATCTACTTTCTCTGTAGAATTTATCCACTGCATGTAATATTATGATTCTTTTAATAGCTAGCTAGCTACCTCTCTTCTGGAGTCTCCTGGGCATGACGAAGTGCTTGTCTTTCACTCAAGTTTGATAATCTACTTTCTCTGTAGTATCCACTGCATAATATTATGATACTTTAAATAGCTAGCTAGCTACCTCTCTTCTGGAGTCTCATGAGCAAGACGAAATGTTTTTCTTTCGCTCAAGTTTGATAATCTACTTTCTCTGTAGAATTTATCCACTGCATCTAATATTATGATTCTTTCAATAGCTAGCTAGCTACCTCTCTTCTGGAGTCTCCTGGGCAAGACGAAGTGCTTGTCTTTCGCTCAAGTTTGATAATCTACTTTCTCTGTAGTATCCACTGCATAATATTATGATACTTTGAATAGCTAGCTAGCTACCTCTCTTCTGGAGTCTCATGAGCAAGACGAGTTGATTGTCTTTCCCTCAAGTTTAACAATCTGCTTTCTCTGTAGTATATAGTTATTAGAGTTAATGTGCTAGCCATAGCAAATGTTGCATGTATATTCGTTTAGCCTTGCCCGTCGCTTTCTTTCCTTGTCTGAAGCTCTGCTATGATCTGTGCTCATCTTATCTAATATTTTGTGCTACCAGAAGGTACAGCTATATATAGCTAGCAGAGTAAGGTGTTACACATGCATAATCATTTAGTGCCACTGCATGCAAGATGCGATAATATGCAGAGTAAATGTTGCTTACCAGAAGATGTGGTAATATAGCAGAGGTACGTGTTGCTTACCAGAAGATGTTGCTTACCAGTACCAGAAGATGCGGTAATATGCAGAGTAAGTGTTGCTTACCAGAAGATGTTGCTTACCAGAAGATGTGGTATTATGGCAGAGTAAGTGTTGCTTACCAGAGATGTGGTAATATGCACTTATTAGCTATGGCTAATGTGTTGCTTACCTAGCACACCATGATCATGCATAAACAACAACATGGGTCTACCTATATAAAGGTGAAGTCAAATGCATAACGTTAATCATGGCTGGTAGTAAGCGCTGTTTTTCTAGCAAGGAAGCAGAATGCTTCCATGATATTAGTGATGTGAGTACAGTATCACCCATGCGTAAGGGAGGAAAATCTGCTACACCATACTTTGATGGAACTATAGCTGATGAGAAAGGAACATTAAGATTGTATGACTTTGATTCCAATGTGCAGAGGAAGTTATTTGAAGCTGTAGAAAGCAGTGAAGGAAAGGGTGTGATGTTAAAGCACTGTGAAGTAAAGCGAGGAAAACATGGAGACGACTTTGAAATAAGCTGTAGCTTTATGTTATACATGCATGTACGTAGCAATACTGAGTAGCTACTCACAGTCAAACTATTCATTTCAGGTATTCATTTCAAAATTTACTGAGATTGAAAAAAGTGACAAAGATTATAATGTCAAAGCAAGTCCAGGTGGAAAGATAATACAACTGAGTGAAATTAATAACCTTATCAATTTCCAACGTATCACATGTCAAGTGAAAGTATTGTCCATAGAAAGTCCAGTTGAAGTACCCGGGGGAAAGAAAAAACAAGACATTATGATAGGTGATTCTTTAGGAACAACCAAATTGACTATATGGGAAGAAGAGATTGGAAAAATGAAAGAGGAGCAATGCTACAAAATTAGTGGAGTAGTAGTTAGGGAGTTTAAGGGTATGAAGTTTTTAAGCACTTTCAAGCAAGATTCATTCATAGCAGAATAAATTAATGATATAGGGCGCATACAAGAAGATTGTGATTCTGATGACCAAAACAAAGAAGGAAAATACAGGGTATACAACAGCAACAATGTTGTGAAGGTATTTTTATACTGTATTATTGCTACCTTTTGCTACCCAATTATACTTGAATCAGGTTGGTAATGCATCTGTGGGTGGAGTTGAGCAGCTGGAAAAATATGCTAGCTGCATTAAGTGCACTGCAAAAATACTGAGTGATCAAGATGATCCAGATGTGGGTGAATGTGTCAAGTGTGGGATGTTACAGTGCCTTGATGCTGCTAAAGTTGCATGGCATTGTTGCACACCTTGTCGTAAAGACAGAAAGTGCTACTGCATCAACCAAGCATCAGTACTTGGCACTGCATGCTTTTGGAGCAACACTGGCAGACATCTCGCAAACAAATAATGTAGAGAAGATTACTAAGATGTCTTTGCTAAAAGCAAAGCCATTTACAATGTTTTATCACGATGAAATAATACAGTCCATCAATAGGACCCTGCAGACGCAGTAATCAACCTGTGCACAGACAGATCGAGTGATAGACACTCAAAATTGATTCATTTTGATTAACTTTAATTTTTTTATATAATAATAATGATATTACAAAATGGTCAGTAATACTTAATGAGCTTAAATTCACATAACCGGTTAACTGTATTGTAATTATTTCACTGTAGTAATTTGTCCTATGGCACCTACAAAACTTAACATGTATACACAAAACCATTACATGTTTACAAAAATTTAACTAGCACATGTTTTCTATTTCTATTTCAAAGCAAAGTGACGATAATGGCTTCCGCCACCACTTTTCAGGGATAATGACCAAGGTAACCCCTTTCTAGGAGATATATTGTCGAGGGCCGGTGGAAGAGTTTTTAGGCACTTGATATTTAACTAGAATGATAAAAAATTAAAAATTTAAAAATAAGTAGGGATTGAATTTTGGATTCAGTAGTGCTACAAAAAGTAAGGAAACAAGGAATAAGATTTTGGGACGAGAGAACATTCTGGCATGAGATAATTTATAAAAGTTTAATCCCTACTTTTGGCAAACCTATAAAGTGAGCCAAAAGTAGGGATTAAACTTTTATAAATTATCTCATGCCAGAATGTTCTCTCGTCCCAAAATCTTATTCCTTGTTTCCTTACTTTTTGTAGCACTACTGAATCCAAAACTCAATCCCTACTTATTTTTAAATTTTTATCATTCTGGTTTGTTTACTTTTTATACATGCTAAGCATTTAATAATCTTTTAGCAGGCACTTACGTAATAATTATGCTTGTTTACAGGTGCTTGTTAACAACGCGCTTACATGGCAAAGCAGCTGTATGATAGCAAATAACGCTTGAAAAACAGCAAAAACTATTTGTCCAAGGCTATAATCCCGAAGTTCACGATGTAATAAAGTACACCCGAGTACATCGTGCCACTGTAACTAATTATATCACGTGCAAGCCAGGTTTTGTATGACACAATAAGCAGAAGCCGTTACAGGCTATCGTCACCTTTGGTGAGATTCGCACCTTGCTAAAAAATATATAAAGAACAAGGAAAGGAATGAAGGATAAAGGGAATCACCATGGAGCAGTGGGTAAATCGTCTTCGGAATAACATTTTCGTAAATCTGCCACCATTACCTTTATTGTGTGAAATTTCTGGAGCCCTACACATAGCGCAACCTGGTCTTACGGCAGGCAGACAAAATACAGGTGAATTTCAAAATTTTCAAAGTTGGCTGTAGGTCGAAATATTCGACTTATCGTTTCGTTTAACCAAGGTACAGCATCATTACAGCCTTACCAATGCATTCCAGCCGGTTTTTTCGGGTAAAGCCTATTGCAAGGTTGATTTTAAAGCACGAAATTTTCCCGAAGCCATACAATTTCCTACCAATCCCTACTATTAAGTACTACCATACTTAATGATATAAGCTTAGTTTGGCCTACAACCGGCCACACGGATGAGCACTTTGGCGTGGAACTTTTGATGCCAATAAGTTGTATAGTGGGGCGACCCTTGCTACTCTTTCCCATTCTATTCTATTCTTTTCGATCTTACTGGCTCCAAGCTGGTTTTTGCCCAGCTGGTAGCCAGCTGACTGTGATCAAAAACCAGCTATGGTAATGTATAAACTACATTATATAAGTGTGTGAGAGAGAGGTAGCTATGTGTGCCTTCATTGGAAGCATAAAACTATCTATCTATAAAGACCCTACTCGGCCCTACATTGATCTTGCTATGCTATACTCCTAAACCTAACAGCTAGCTATTCTATGCATAAAGCAGACTTCCATCGTAGCGAGTTCTTCTGCGTGTATAAAATAAAATCCCAACACGTGATCCATTACCTTCATGGGAGGTGTATGGTTAGGTAGTTTGATAATCAGGATGCTGTCCATCATTCTAAAATCTTAAAGCTTGGCTGTTGACACTTTTTAAGTGCCTAATATATGTTAAGGTGTTTTTCAAATCGGAAAACTCCAAGTCTGGCATGGCACTTTTGTAGATAATAGTTTGTATGCTCTGGCGAGCCTTTCCACTATATTTCTTTCTTTTCTGTTTTTATTTTCATGAGTTTTCATTCGCATACTCATCTGGGTTGTTACTTTAACATTTGTCAGCATTGGCTTATTAATTCTTTAATGCATGGTAATTTGTATTAGTCCATTTCGGACATTCTTCAAAACTTGACTAGATTAGTGTTAGAGCTTTCATTATTCTTCGTTCCTCCTGCAGCATCTCATGAAGTTCCTAGCATCACTGTAAACTGGTCCGTTGGATGGTTCTTGACAGTTTTCATGGAAAAACATGACTGCTGCAATGTTAACGCTGGATTTAAATTCAGGAGAGCAATATTTTTTGCTTTTTCTGTCGGCAGCAGTCAATACCATATTAAAATGCTGGATTTGGGTAATATTGCTGGCAGCCTGTCATTCCTCAGATGATGGCTCCCAGTCCCCAAATTCTACTGAAGTTTGAATTATTCTCATCCAATCATCATTTAGATATTTTGCAAATAATTCCACAGAATTTAATGGCAGTTTTCGTAATTTTAATAACTAGATAGGTATGGTTTGCTGTGTCTTCTAAGAAGAATGGCCTTTCTTATACAAGATAAACTTGCCCCTAATTATGGTGGCATGATTTAATTATCATTATTATTAGCATTAGAATATGCAATATCATTTATAGGAAAAATACCACATTTTATGATATTTTAGAACATAAATATTAAGCAAAAAAGTAGAATTGTCATTTCTGGGAAGGCTTTAAAGATGAATTTGGGGTACTTTCAATAACCCTTCAATTAACCAGTTAACTGTCAGTTATTCAGTGCCAGTTAACCAGTTATGAGAAATTGCTTAGATTCACAGCATTAACGAGTAAACATTCTTTGTGTATTATCTATGGTGATACAACAGCTAACAAAGTTGGGTGTAAGCTCCTGCTCAAATGCAAGAAAAACAAAGGGATTTACTGCATCACAAAGAAACAAGATCTGACCCTCAAGGCCATTCAGCTGAGCAGCAGATAAATAATATGCGAAGGCAGCAGGCACGTGGTAGTAGACAAGCTACGTAGCCCTAAACCGCTACATTATCAGGCAGACAATTTCTATAACACCACAAATATAGGTTCACTAAGTTTACTATATTCAAACTGTGGTACCTTAACATTTGATAACGAAACTGATTCACTTTGTTGTTCAAAGGATAATGTCGAGATGGATGGCAATGAGGAGACCGAGTTTGATACTGGTGGTGACAAGGTTGGTTATGGTGATGAAGATTATGAGGGATACAATAGTGATAACAACAGTATCTATGGTTCTTTCTGCAAAACAATTACTGTTTTTGTTTGACTGTGAGACCACTGGTGGGAGCCACTAGAGTGATCACAACACATTGAAGTGCATCATTCCAGACAACGTATCTATCACTACAGTGGCCTTTGCTGCACATCTAAACATACATTCAGTTTTGGTAATTTTACATCTTGATTGAATAGTAGTGTAATGCTAATATTTTATCAAAGAAATGTGGCATCACAACACAAATGTTGTTTGGTCAGCCTCCTTTCTCAGTGGTGTTCAAGGAACTAATGTTGTGGATTAAAAGATATGTTGAGGAACCTCACAGAACTGATAAAGCTTATCGTCCTGGTAAAGTGTTAAAAATATTAATATGCACAAAGTGTTACAGGTGCTTACTTACGTATTTAATAGTGCTAATTGCTCACAATGGCTTTGGATTTGATTTCCTCTTCTTGTTAGCAGAAAATATGTTGCCGGTTAGTCGATGCCTACAACATCGTTGACCTGTGATTTGCTGACACTTTATGTGAAGCTCAGAAAGTAATAGGGACTAGTATATCTTCAACATATTCCACTTATTTAAAAGATTGTGAAAGCTAACGATCCTATTTTCAATAACTGATACAGATAAGTAAAGCAACAGTCAGGGTTAGAGCACTTGTTCAATATGTGTTTTCCACGATCTTCTTACCAAGGTAAATCATTCAGGTTGCTTTTCATCCTGTAATGTGCTCTCCTGAGGGCTCACGATAACAGTCAGACATCAGATATTTTCAGCATATTTACAATGATTTCCGGCCATTTACTCACAGTGACAGGAAAAAACAGCCACTCATAACGCACGGGCCCAAGTAAGGAAGCAAAATGTCACTGATTCAGCCACTGCAAACAAATCCGGTGACAGAAAAAGAAACATGCTATTAGTATTGAAACTGTAGAGAAGTGCATTTGCAAAATGAGAAGACACTACAAATGACCTTGTGGCTTAAGTATGATAAGGGAATATGGTGCGCCATTTGTTTCAGAATTATTACGTAAGCTAATGGATCCAAAAAACAAAAATCGACTCGATTTATATCTCTTATACAAAAATTGACTCGATTTTTTTATGTTGTGGCACAAAAATCGACACGAATTTTACTGCACAAACTACTGTGCTTTATTTATGTTGTGGCACAAAAATCGACACGAATTTTACTGCACAAACTACTGTGCTTTAATTGATAAGTAGATTCCTTGCTTCCAAATAATACTCACCATTGAATGCGCCGTTTCTAAATACAGCGCACTTCAAACGGTGTGGTCACAAGTGTGGTCACCAAAGATTGCGTATTGAACATGGCCAGCGACAATTGTAATGACATTAATGCTAGTGATGATGAGGTTAGTTTATACTGTTAACTAACTACACTTGTGCATGGTGGTAAATCTCAAGGTGTAAAGTTCAGAATAAAATTATAAACGTTTTTAGCCAAACATTTCAATGCTCCCCACATGGTTGCTATTGTGTTAATAATAAAATCCTACTGGTGTTGTGATGATATATCTATATTTTTACCTGCCTGTATTTTTACATGGCTGATGTATTAAGAGATATGCCAGATGATGTTGCAGACAAGAGAAGGCATGGTGTATTAAACCAGACACAGACATGTGTCCATGGCCATCATTATCGCCAATGTAAAATCAATGTCTACATTATTTGACAGATTTACGTCTCCACTATCCCTCTACTGAGTAATAAAGAACTAGAAGAGCTTGGAGTTAAAACTATAGGAGATAGAGCAGTGTTGAGAAAGAGATGTCGTAAAGCTGACCGAGGTATGTTCTTGCAGTATTATTCCAGCATCAACTGTGTTTTTTATGTATAGGTAATAAAATTGCTGAGAAAGTGAGAAGAATAATAGGGCCAAGACCTGCTGCTAATACATTTCCTCATCACATATTACTGAAATTCCAAGAAATCCTAAAGGAAAAGGTGAATACCAGTTAGCTGTTGAAAAGTATGGCAGTAACAAGAAGAAAACCCTTCCTCTGTTGCCACATTTCAAAAAAAATTGTATATGTTCAAATATATGGAATCAAAAGCACCAAATAGTTTCACACGGTCGGACAAAGACATAATCACAAGGGGATTGTTACCTCAGATATCTGTATCTGCTACAGAGGATGGAGTGCAAAATGAGATCTGTCAAGTGGTGTGTAGCTGTACGATCCCCATTTTGAGTGAGATAGGACCCAAATATTTTTGTTTTATTAACCTGGATTTTAATGAAACAGGAGAGCTGTCAAGGAGCTGGCAGGGTCAGGTGCTGTTTATATCCGATTGACCTCCATGCACATCAAGTGAGGGTAGCAGTAGTGATGATGAACTTGTTCCATACCTAGAATAGACAGCCACTCTCATCCCTCCTGCAAGTGTGTCCACAACCACTTCTGCTGTATCTTTCAGAGCTCTGGTTACATCAGATCCCGTCACTCCCAGGGCACCAGTTACACCAGCTTCTTCATCTTTATTTGTAGGCAGTACTGTTGCTCCAGATAATGATGCAAGCATATAATATTGATGATGATCTTTCAGTTGATGCTACTTATCCAACTAAAGGAGACTCAGTTACTATAATGATGGGTGATGATATGGAGGTTGTTGGTAAATCAGATGTAACCAGATTAGCAGAAATGTTTCCTCACATGACAAGCCAACAGCTGACATACATTTACAATCTTTCTGGTTCTTCACCATCAAGAGTTCTCGAGTGTATGCTTGAAGGGCCATCCTTTGAATCGGTTCTTGGTGTAGCTGCTTCACAACGATCAACAGATAACGGTGCACATATAAGGCTACAGAGAAGCGATGGTGCAGAAGAATGGGCTGAAGCTGCACTAACTATTTATAAACAAGGAAGGTTTGACAAAGTAGCAGGGATGCGTGTCTGCATACGTGGTCAACCAGCAATTGATGCTGGTGGAGTTTGAAGGCAGTTTTTGCTGCTGTGTTTGCTGAGTTGACTCGAACGGAATCAGACTGTAGTGTGTTTGAGGGACCTCCTGTTAAGCTGCAACCTGTTTTTAAGGCCTCAATCTTGTCCTCAGGAGTGCTGAGCACCATGATTGCTCATAGCCTGCTTCTAGATGGTCAGGGGTTTCCTTACCTGTCGGAGTATTGCTATTATTACATTGCTGGCTACTATGATCAGGCAGTTACTTGTGTAACTGTTGACGATGTTGGAGTGAATATAAAATCCCTTATTGAAATAAGATTAAACTAGGACTACTAAGATTATCTTACCACAGCTTCAAGATGTTACCACCAATGAGATGTTGGCTTCATTCAAGAACAGGAATATGTTGATGGAAATGATGGAAAGGAGTGGCTGCGATTTCACTATGGAGGTATTTTAATTAAGGTTTATGATATGTGCTTTAGTGTATTACTATCAGGTATCAAAAATACCGGCTATTGTAGAAACCATTGTTCTGCACGAGGCAGTACATAAGTGGAAGCCATTCCTTGACTCATTTAGTGATGGTTTGGAGGTTCTTGGAATAAAGGATATGATCTACCACTTTCCAGAAGTGTTTAAACCAGCATTTGTTTTTTTCTGGTGAACTAACACCATTAGACGTGCTTAGAGTACTCCATCCTAGACCGAGCAAGAATGAAATGAATGAAAGCACAAAACATGTTTGAAAGTATTACCAACTTTCATTGAAGCTGCAGATAGTGATGGTAATATAGAGCTGGTATATAAAATATTATTCAGTGTATATTTTCATACAGAGTTAAAGGCCTTTCTCTAGTTTGTTACTGGAGCACCTGCACCGAACGGGAGGATTTGTGTAAAATTTGATGAAAATGAGGGGGTTAATGTGATATCAGCTAACACGTGTGGCAGACAACTTATTTTATCCACTGCTATCAGTGATCAAGATGTCTTTATGGTTGCTATGAAAGCTATAATCACAGATGATAGATTTATATTACCATGAGCCAACAGATAATAGCAGTTGGGACACTCACTAGTTAACTTATTTAATCCATGGACATATGTACCTACGTATGTAATTTTAAAGCAACCCGCATGTGTCACTTGTAATCATAGCAGCATGCAGTTTCTCCTTTATTAACAGTCCAGATTTATAATCTTACATGTTTAAAATACGTTGTTTACAATCCATATAATGTTGAACACCTAAATCATCAAATGGCATGTCTGTATCAACTGTGCTTAAGAAATCCTGTAAATCATCCTCAGATAAAGGGGAGAGGGTTTCTAGAATTACGACTGTACTAGCATCTTGTTCAGCAATGGGTCCCTCTGGATCTATCCCATAATCATCAGAACACACAGTATCTAAAATATCTTCTTCCTGAATCATGAGAGAGAAAGAGTGAGAAAAAAAGAAAGAAATTAAAGAGAAAGAAGAATTAACAAAGAAAATCAGTTTTGTAGGACTTGAGGTATTGGCTGGCTTGGATAAAATAGTATGTAAGAAGGCAAAAAAGATACCTTAAAATTACAGATAAGTTTCCGTAAGAAGGTATTAGGTCAAACATCAGATGACCAGACACTCTTTCAGTTTTCACACAATCGCAAAGTATATTTACAGACTCCCAACTACTGCAAAATCTTTTTAAGTTGTTATCATTGAACTTTGATCACCAGGCTTCAACCATTACAGATGTACAGAGAGACCCAGACTTGCTCATTTATCATCGAATAGAACATCAATTTAATTGTGATGGAGAACTTGTGTGGTACAAGGCAACTGTCTTAAGCTTTGATAAAGAAACAAAGGAATTTAGAGTACTTTACGATAATGAAGAAGTCGAAGAATATTCATTCCCTTTGTTGGAAGATCTTGAGAAAGGGGAAGTTAAGATACTCATGTAGACTGATGTAGTCACAGTTAGGCATTTATGTATATGTAAACCTTAGTTTCAGAAATTTAGTGATGTTTTAGTCTGACATGATAAGCTATATATAATCATTATAATCATAGGCGTATCTAGGAGGAAGTGTTTGGAGGGGCAAAGGGGGGGCAAGCCACTACTGAATAAATACAGTGTGCAAAGGGCATGTACATCCCCCTGGACAACTATAGCAACAATTTACATAACTATAGCTATATGATTATTCATTGCAAATACTGCTAGCTATATGCAACTACGTATAAGACTATAGCTAAGAGTAACAAAGCTGTAATTTACGAGGTGCCTGTTCAGCAAATACATCAATAATTTTCTCTATGTCTGGCATGATGTCTCTCTCAATATTAAGAAGAGCTAAAGCAGTGAGCCTTTCTTGACCCATTGTGCTACGCAAGTAGCTTTTAAGGCGTCTTAAGCAGGAAAATGACCGCTCAGCTGAGCATGATGTAATTGGTATTGTCCAAAAAATTTTCATCAGTTTGCATAACTCTGGAAGCACACTCTGCACTCCTCTGTCTTCTGCCATAAGTTTTCTTCGTTTGCATAGTATTTTGTATCCTTTGTCATCTTCTCCTTGGACTGTGACACCACTTTGTTCTTTTTCCTTTTGTTTCATTAAATTAGTGTAAACTCTCAGTTCTGCTTTAAGATTGTCTTTATCTAAGTCATAAAACTCTGAAACTTGTTCAAGGGCTGTTTGTGATACACTAGAAATATTGTCAGCTAACAGCACTGTTTCAATATTCTGAACAATCATCATATCATTTTCACTAAATCGTTCTTTAAGTTGACTTATTATTACATCTAAAAGTGGGTAAAAACTTGCCACTTGATAGTAATGCTCAACATTTCTGTATACTGGCTGTATCTCACCTCCTCCTAATCTTGAAGGTACTCTTCTCTGCCTTGGCAAGTGCGGAGGTTCTAATTCTAACTTCCTTGAAATTTCTATAGCTTCTTTCCAGTACTTCTGGAATTCTGTGTCTGATCTCATTTCTGTTAAACTTTCTTGCACTGCACTAATTTTGCTGCGTGCTGCACATATAGACAAATCAATATATTGCAAGTATTTAGAAAGTATCTTTGTAGTGTTGAAAACCTCATCCAGTATTACAAGGTTGAAGACAAAATCAAATGTGCAGATGGAATTCAATAAAGACTGTGCTTGAGCTCCAGATGATGGATCTTCATCAGTTATCTTTTGCAAAGATGTTATTACATCCTCAAGTCTTTTCTTTATTACTTTCAATGCCTCTGCTCGGCATGCCCAACGTGTATCCGAGAGACTCTTCAGAGTGAGTGATTTACATCCTGATTGCTTCTGTATCTCTTGAAACACAGCATGTCTTTTTGCTGATGCCTCCATAAAATTGTGCAATTCAGATATGGTACCAAAGGTATTTCTAGCTGCTATAACTGCTTTAGCAGCATCTACCAGCACTAAATTAAGGATATGACCATTGCAATGTACATAAATTGCCCTTGGATTATCTCTCTTAATCCTTGCAGCCACCCCTTTGTACATGCCTCTCATATTAGCAGCTCCATCATAGCATTGAGCAACAATGTCATCAATATTAAGATCAAGTGTCATTAAAACTGTCTGTACAAGGTGATATAGTGATTCACCATCTGTTTGAGTGGCACGAAAAAAGCCAATAAACCTCTCATTCACAACAAATTGAGGATTCATATATCGTAAAACTACTGCAGCCTGCTCATGTCTAGAAATATCTAAGGATTCATCCAAAATCAAGGCAAACATTCTGGCATCCTTAATTTGATTGATTGTACTGTCCCTGATGTTCTCTCCTATGACATTCAGCAAGTCATTTTGAATACCAGGACTGGTATATGTTACATTTTTTTCTTTGTTAGCAAAAAAACGGCTTATTAAAGGGTTATTTTTAGCTTGAAACATTAAAAGTTCCAAAAAATTTCCTTTGTTTAGTGATTCTTCATTCTCACGGTGACCCCTTAATGAAATACCTTGTCTACCAATGAAAACAAGTGTTTCGACGATGTTCTTAAGATATTGTCTGTTTTCATCAACCACTTTTTTTTGTTGCTGGTTTATTAGACTCACCACATTCCTTTCAGGGTTGTGTTGTATTTGCTTACCAACTTCCCAGGCAAGAATTGCACTTTTGTGTGCAACAGAACACTGATGTGCACGGAACTTCTCCAAGGCACTTTTCCAGTTTTGAAAACCATTAGATACAAAGGCTTCCTGATGATGACCTTTTGTGCCAAACACACGGCAAGGGAAGCAAAATGCTTTATTAATACTTGGGCTGTATTCCAACCATTTGAACTGAGTATACCACTGAGCACAAAAATGACGACTATGACAATCAACAGGATACTGACACCTTGGTTGAAATGGACCGTGTCCTTCATGAAATATAGTAGCTGCAGCATCAACACCATTTGCAGGATCTCGTGAAGTAATTAACTGGTTGTTGCTGGAAGCAGTACTAGTGGTCTACATTACACGTGTTTAAATTTTAGATATTAATTGTAGCTAGCTATAGCTTACTCTGTCATTGGTGGCAAGCTCACTACCCAGCTCTTAAGGTTGGTCTTCAATAGCGATATCGCTATCACTATCGCTAATTTCAAGATCAAAACTTGAGCTTGCCTCATCAGTTGCTAATTCATTGCTGCTAGTAGAATTTTCTGTTGAGTCAGCGTTGCTTCCTTCCCTGTCTTCAACTAATTTTCGTTTCGCTACAAAATACTTATCTAAGCCACTTGAATGCTTTGACATAGCATGTGCATTATTTGGAATTAGCATTATAATCGATTGTGGTTTTCACTTTTAGTGCTTGTTGTCTACTATCTAAAAAGGTGAATATTATATATAATTATTGTATGAGGTATATACAATAATATTTGTATTGTGTGTATGAACAGTGTGGTGAGTCTCTGCTTCTACTAGCTAGCTACCTGTTTTCTTGTGGCTGGATCATTAAAAATTTTAGGAGGGGCAAGAAAAGACTTAGGAGGGGCTTTGCTCCTCTTTGCCCCCCCTCAAATACGCCTATGATTATAATGGGGCGCTAGCTGGCTTCTGCCTAGGAATTTCTGTAGGGCTATTTATGCATGCATCAATAATAATTATGAAAGAATTGTACTGGTCAGTTTTAAGAGGTACTGGTCGGTTTTTAAGAGGTGCTGGTCACCTTGAACTACTGCCGACCAATGTGGGCAGAAACTACAGTGTGGTGGAAAATGCATATATTTCACAATTATATGATTTGCAGCAATGTATACATAATTTGTGCCATTATTTGTTTTCTAATTATGTGAACAAATGAGAAATTTTTACTTTTTTTCATAAATATGATCGTCCATATCTCCGTGAATTCTTAACAGATTCTCAAAACTAACTATTCTGGGGTTGTGAAAGCATTCTACAAATATATTTATTAATAAAAGTTTATGCGGAATACATATAAATTTTGCCCGAAGTCGCTATTTATGTATGAATATAGATTTTATTTTTCAAGGCGTTACATGATACAGTGCAACAATTGTACAGGATGGTGTCATCCACGCTGTGTGGGCCTTACCAGGGTACAATTCAAGAGACTGAAAAATGCTGAAAAGATAGATGCCATATTATTGTCCCAATTGTGCAGGTTAGAAACTTAAACTGATATACGTATATTACTGTCTTCTATGTATTACTAGCACAACAAGGGAGATCTGCTGTTTTGTCCATCTTAATTAAGTAAGCTGTGTCATTAAGTATGGCAGTATTTAATAGTAGGGATCTCTATGAAAATATATAGCTAGTTTCCATAAATGTGCCTTTAAAAAGCCTTCAAAAATCACAAGAAAAACTAACTATAACTCTATTGGTACAACACTAACAATGCTATAACTGTTGCCAAAGGGTGTTGACTTCATCCGCTTGCAAATTTTAAAAAATTTAAAAATAGTATATTTTTGTCTCACAGCCTGCCAGCCTGCCTGACCACAGGGGTCGACCTAGCACCTAAGCCATTGGGTTTATAGCCTTCAATCTCCCTGAAAGTAAAGGTTATTTCTGTCGGCATGAACCTTTACTATGCATTCCAATCGCCAGGATCGGTTCACACCATAGCCCGTCCTTCATTCTGTCATCTTCATCAATTAATGTTCTAGTTATATGGTAGATGGTACAATAATTTATATTTGTAGCTAACAGCTTAAATTTTGGAAAATCACTCTCAGATTGGATCTCAGAGCATGAAAATATAAAACTTTTCCTGGAAGGCACGCCCCCAGACCCCCTAGCAAGGTTGTGCCTATGTAGCTACATACTAGCTTCCAGTTCTGCTGATTTGCCTGACCAATGTAAAACTGCTTCCTCCATCACTATCATGAGCAAAAAATCAGGCAGCAACTGAGCATCGAGCCAGGATTACATCAATGAAAATAGTTATACATGAAAAATTAAATATACTGCAGCTCCTATGCTTTGAACCAGCTGCAGGTTTTTGAACGTGAATGATCCACCATGGGTACAGAAACAGACACATACGTACTTTCAGTAGGGCTTGCTCAGGCTTATCACCATTACATACTGCATGTGAAACAACCTAGCCTACCACTATGCTATACTTTCATTATACTGGAGCTGGAGCTTCTGATTTATCTCTGCTGCTGTTTTTCACTCAGAGCACTTATTAAGCAGGTGATGGTTTACTTGGTGCCCTTTATACACACAGCCACTTTTGATCCTACAACTGATGTACAGAGCAAAAATAGTCTGAAACACTTGATGACACGCCTTATTGGTCACTGGTCTATTTCCATAACTTCAAATTGGAAACACCACTACTTGACTTGTATACCTTTGTTATACAACCACTGATACTGCATCTGAGATTTGCTACTCTCCCCAAAGATGCAGGTGGATTCAGGTGGACCAAACCTCACTCTTGAAAAAACCAAACAATTAGCTGTCAGCAAGATGCAGTGCATGGACAACAAGCAATCTCCCTGTACAAGCTTTCAGTTCAAGCAAACCACAAAGCGACCCGGAAATGACAGAAGCCAGCAACCAATCTACTGCCCAGTGACCTCAACCAATTAACTGGAGTCAGAAATGCTCATATATTTTTTTGTGGCGGTGTTGGAGGCTTTTTGTGTGTTTTCATAACTGCATCAAGTGTTATTGGATCGGTTTTACTGTCCCCTTTAAGAAAGTCTTGTTGTTCGTGTACTGCCTCTTTCTGTATGATGGCCCTTTTCGCCTTTTCCAGGGTAAGGTTGGCATCGAGTTTAAGGTTTTCTGAGAGCGTGCTGTTCCGTATGCCAACTACCAGTCGGTCTCTAATCATCTCGGCCTTTAACTCGCCATACTCGCAATTTTCTGCAATATTGTGCAGGACTGCGATATATTGCTTCTAATTGCTTGTGGCGATTGAAGCGTGCCCTCTCAAATATCACATTTTTTGCACTTGAATAAAGCGTCAAATTTTGCACTTACTTCCTTATACTTTTCCGGTCTTATTCCAAAATGTTTGTAGATCTTAGTACATCCTCTGCTTCGTTACTGAGGCAGTATAGTAGGGTACACACTTGGCAATTGTCATCTTCGGAATTTAGACCAGATGCCACTAAATCTCTTGCTCCACCTTGGTCACTCGTCCGGTTTCTTAAAATCAAACGGCTCTGGGGTTGCAGTCGTAAGCTTGCCATCATTCATTGATGAACACACACTTCTGACACCATGCGGTATATGGGTGTTAATCAGAATAATCACAATCTATAAGCATGCGCAATAATCACAATATTATATTTTATATACATATATTATATTTTATATACATATATTATATTTTATATACAATATATTATATATTATATACATATATTATATTTTTTTATATATATATATATATATATATATATTATATTTTATATACATATATTATATTTTATATATATATATATAGTGGCTCTCTTTAATAACTAGTTCCGTACAGCTATTACATTGGCAACGAGGATAAACTGTTCAAGTATGGCTACTCATGGAACTGTAGGAGAATTCATTCCAGGACGAGAAGACTGGGTGTCCTACACAGAACGTCTGGAGCAGTATTTCACTGTCAATGCCATCAAGTAAGAGGAAGGAGACAGACGGCGTGCCATCCTTCTGAGCTGTTGTGGAGCTGCTACTTATCAATTGATAAGAAATTTGGTTTCTCCTGGGAAACCCACAGAAAAGAGTTTTGAGGAGTTAGTGAAGCTAGTTAAGGATCACCACCCTCTGAAATTGTACAGTGCTTCAATTTTCACACACACAATCGCAAGCAGGGTGAGTCTATTGGAGAATTTGTAGCTCAACTGAGGAAACTCTCAGAGTATTGCCGCTTTGGAGATTCTCTGGACAGTATGTTGCGAGACAGGCTTGTTTGTGACTGTAATGACCATCGCTTGCAATGTAAGCTGCTGGCTGAGGATAATCTAACATTTGATACAGCACTAAAAATTGCAAAGGCCATTGAAACTGCAGAATGAGACTCCCGAGGAATGCAGGATTCTTCTCCTAAATCTGCACACATGGTGCATAATGTTGGCAAAAGATTCAACTTATCGAAGAAGTTTTCGTCACAGATGGACCCATGTTGTCGTTGTGGAGGAAAACATAGCTCAATGGTTTGCAAATTTAAAGACAGTGAGTGTCATTTTTGTGGAAAAAAGGGGCACTTAGCCAAGGTCTGCAGAACCAAAGCTCACTCTCAGAAGCCAACACAAAAAGCATTAAAGAAGACACATCAACTAACTGGTGAACCATAGGAACAAGGAGGAAGCAGTGAGTACTCAATGTATCATTCCACTAGTGTAGACACAAAGCCCTACATGGTCACTGTGAAGGTCAATGGAGCTGATCTTAAAATGGAGGTAGATACAGGGGCAGCTCTATCTGTGATCAGTGAAAAAACTTACAACATCCTATGGCCTCATCACTCCACTCCACTCCATCATTACAACCATGCTCTTCCATTTTGAAAACCTACACTGGAGAGACCATCAAAGTGAATGGAAAGATATCTGTCACTGTTTCGTATCAAAAGCAAACAGCACAGGTAACCTTGATTGTAACTACTGGAGATGGCCCAAGCCTACTGGGTCGTGACTAGGGTTGGGCGATATTTCAATAATACCGTAGTACCGCGGTACTAGAGTATTGCGATACTGCAAACCTTTACACTAGAACAGCTAACGATATTATCGTTTATGCGATTTTATGGAAGTATCGCCGCATGCATGCCAAGTTATACAAAATAATGTTTATATTTTTAAATGTCGCCATCGAGCTATGAATAACTGTTCATGTAAATGAAGCTATAATAACCGGTTAAACAAGTTCTGCTTCTTTTCAGTTTCTTTATACGATGCTTGTCATCGATACTGTTGGTGGGCGTGGCATTTAGTAACAAACGCGCGTCGTGAGTTACTGCTAAGGAACAGCAAGGTAATGCTGTATCACCCATTTATTTCACAGTAAGAGGCGTTTTACTAGCTGTACATTACTAACAAGACGGAGCGCTTCAGTTATAAAAGTGGGCGTGTCGTGCGGGTATAGCGAAGTTTTTAAAAGAAAACTGGCCTATAGTTTTACAGTAAGAATTTCAGCTTAAAACAACTTTTACAAAGTTTTATCACTTAAGTACTGGAGTATAAAGCGGATTTAAACTGAAGAATTAATTTTGTATGCGTTGCTATGTGTTCCTTAGTGATGAGTGCTTGCTCATGTGACTTACCTGTGACATCATTAAATACAATAACAATAAATTAAATTAACAGTACTAATTTATTTACTGGTTTCTAAGATGGTAAAACATGAACTTGCTACATATTGATGTAATACATGACAGTACTGCAATATTTGCAATTATCGCATAGTCATCTTCTTGCAATGGCACGTATTCATTTATATAAAACGCATAATTAGAAATTACAGTACGGAGGACATGGGCGTTAAATCGCGTAATAAATGAGACGTGTTAACTTGTAGCTTTTGTTGTTAAGTTGTAGTTTCACTTGTTAAGTTGTAGTTTCACTTGTTTGGCTGTGCTAATATGGTAAATTTTTGCGCTGTTCCTGGTTGTAGTAACAGATCTGATCGTGATACGAATGTTAGTTATCACCGTTTACCAATTAAAAAACCAGCACTTTTGAAACAGTGGATTCACAAGATTGGTCGAGAAAACCTACCAATTCTTGACTCCACCAGGGTGTGCAGTGAGCACTTCATTAATTCTAAAGGAAGAAAGCTGCGGCCTGATGAGTATCCTACATTAAAACTACCACTGCTTGCCGCACAAGTGTCTGTGCCAACGCCTCGTAGGGAGCTAGTTCGTCACGATTTGCCAGTAAAGAAGAGGAAATGTGATAGCGAAGTTGAAACTAGCTCAGATATTTTATATTGTGATGCACAAACAAACACAGAGCTCACTTGGCTTGAAATAAAAGATATGGAGGAAGAATTGCATGCAACAAAGAAAGAGATAGAAGAGTACAAGGCAGAATGCAGCATTTTGAAGCAAAAACAACATCTAAGACTGAGCAATATTCAAGAAGATGATGAAAAAGTTAGATTTTATACAGGATTTTCATCTTATGTGGCATTAATGGTATGTTTTAATTTTTTGGGAAAAGGATCATCAAAGCTTAACTATTGGGGTAGTACCATGTTTGAAGCTAAAACTGATAAGGGTCGCAAAAGAGCACTTCTTCCACTTGAAGAGTTTTTTCTAGTGTTGGTACGTCTCCGTTTAGGATTACTTGAACAAGATTTGGCATATCGTTTTGGAGTGTCACAGTCAACAGTGTCACGGATTATCAACACATGGATCAATTTTATTTATCTACAACTTAAGCAGATTCCATTATGGATTCCACGGGACCTTACACAGCTTAATATGCCACGGTGTTTTAAAGACAAATACCCTTTTACTAGGGTAATTATTGATGCAACAGAGGTCTTTGTTGAACAACCAGCACTTCCAGAATTGCAGCAATTAACGTTTTCGACATACAAGAATACAAATACATACAAAGGATTAATAGGTATTTCTCCAAGTGGTGCAGTTGTATTTGTATCAGACCTATATCCTGGATGTATTTCAGATAAAGAACTCACTAGAAAGTGCGGTATTCTAGAGTTGTTGGAGAGTGGAGATACACTCATGGCTGATCGTGGATTTGATATAGAGGGAGATTTAATACTCAGGGGAGTGAGGCTCAATATTCCGCCCTTTTTAAAAGGTAAACAACAGCTAAGTCAGTCAGAATTAGTTGAAACAAGACGAATCGCCTCACTACGAATACATGTAGAGAGGGCAATGGAACGCCTTAAAAATTTTCACATATTTGATAAACCCTTACCCCCATCATTCAGAGATACAGCAAATCAGACATTTTATATATGTGCTGTGCTTACAAATTTTTATCCTCCATTATGTACATGAACTATAATTATGTATGCGTTATTCACAAATAGTAACTAGGCTTATTCCGTGGAGTAATAAGTTCCGGTTTAATGTGGTTGTTCCAATACAATTTCAACTCTGGTATTCTCTGCTGTTGCCACTCCTCATCAGGAAAAACACGTGTAACTTTAAGTCCTTTGCAAGTGAAAATGCAAAAATCACACCAGCTGTACATGTCAGATCCTACAAAGAGTTGAAGTTGGACCTGATGATAGTATGCATGACTTGACTTAAGGCAGATTCTAGAATCTTGCATCTCACAATAGAATGTTGAATCTTTGCAGGCCTCTTCTGGTTCAACATCCCGTTTGGAATACGGACATTTAATTTCCAAAATTCCATCTGGTTGGTCAGAATTTAAATCTTTGACTCTCCCATCAGGTGAAGCCCCAAGCCAACAATGTTCAGGATGGATAATAAAGCCACATTTTTCCACTGTGACAGAATTAGAACTACCAGGTGAGTTTTTTATTGCCAGATATTTTTTAACAGCAGTGGATTCATGCTGACGTCCCCAGGCAATGGGTGCTGGAAGTGGGTCTAACAACGGTTTAGGATACAGACAATAAACAAGTAGGGAAGCTGTTTTTTTCTTCTGACACAATACCCTACCACAGGTAGACCCAGTTATTCGTTTATAACGTACTTCATGCCATAACTTAGAGAAATGTTGGGAACGTGTTTCTTTTTCGATGTCAAAACGGTCCGATTCTGTGACCTTCAAACCAAGTGTTACCAAATCATCATCAGTAAGCTCTTCATTATCCTCATTTGATGTGCTACCAAAGTCGTCATGCTCTTCAACATTAGTTTGCTCCTCTGGTGTATCCCTGTCATGAAGTCTATCCAGTACTGGTGGTAATGCATAAGTATGATCATGTGTAATCTTATCTACTGATGGAATCAAAACATCTAAAAAAGCACAGTGCTCATTGAGCTGTAATAAATTGCAACGCAATTTCTCTATTGCATCTGGACAAAGTTTACGATCTTCAGGTTGGCGAGGATCAAATGTACTTAATATTTTACCACTGGATTGCTTCTGTAAGATCTCACATCTTCTAGCATTCAACTCGTGTACCGGTATAATTGGCACCTTTTTCTGCCTGGGTTTGTTCCATGCTTGCAATCTGTCAGTGCATGTTGCAAATTCTGGTAATTTACCAAGACGACTAAATTCTTCAAGGGCATAACAAACAGCTGCAATGTGCTTGCAGCTTCCACAAGGCCTCTTGCCTGCAGGACATCCACATTCTGCTCCAACAACATCAAATACATTAGCATCCATACATAAAACCACTTTATATATTCTGTCCTTCCTCATTTCCGGTAAACACTTAGCCTGAAGATAAATGTGCTTATCATAACCGATCATGATGTCTTGAACGTGTCCACATCGAAACATATTTAAAGCCGAACTATTTATAGCTTTCACATCACTGGAAGGCATACCATCTACAGCTGTACGTACCACGAAATAATTAATTATGTTAGCATTCGTGAAAGAAATTTCATTAACATCTGTCCTTGTAAATACTTCCTGAAGTTTTACCCAGTTCAGATTTTGGGGAACATTCAGTATGTTCAGTGGTTCTGCTCTACCAGAACTACACTGTGCATTCTTATTCTTGTATGGATCAACAACTCTATTTGCCCAACCATTTGCTATAAAAGCCTGTACCCTAGATAAGCAAATCACTTGTTAAATACTTTCACACCATACTATTAAGTTAACCTGGCAACTAAATCAGCTTTCTTCCCTGCTGTAGGAGCCCTACGACATTGAAGCCAGCGTTTCAACTCAGGGATTGTAAGACTAATAGCCTCACGGCCATTTAAAGCAGCACCAGGTACATCAAACTCGTTCAAAAATTCATCATCGCTACTGCAATTTTCATCTAATTTAGCCATTAATGGCTTGCTTACAGCCAAACAAGTGAAACTACAACTTAACAAGTGAAACTACAACTTAACAAGTGAAACTACAACTTAACAACAAAAACTACAAGTTAACATGTCTCATTTATTACGCGATTTAACGCCCATGTCCTCCGTACCGTAATTTCTAATTATGCGTTTTATATAAATGAATACGTGCCATTATCGTGAGTAGAAAATCTCAGTATCGCCCAACCCTAGTCGTGACTGGCTGAAGAGTATTGTACTGGACTGGAATCAGTTAAACCAAGTCCGCCAAGCAACAAGTCACTGCCAAGAACTGGTGGAGAGGCATAAAGAATTGTTCAATGAGGAATTGGATCTGGTGCAGGGAATGAAAGCCAAATTCCACATCCACCCAGATGCTACTCCTAAATTTTGTAAGGCAAGGCCAGTGCCTTATGCATTGAAAGCCAAGGTTGAAGCAGAATTAAACCGCCTAGAGAAAAATGGTGTTATAAGACATGTTGAGTTTGCACAATGGGCAGCTCCTATGGTTCCTATTGTTAAAGTAGATGGATCCAT
Organism: Nitrosopumilaceae archaeon; assembly: GCA_965207375.1. Lineage (GTDB taxonomy): Archaea > Thermoproteota > Nitrososphaeria > Nitrososphaerales > Nitrosopumilaceae > JAWVZS01. The sequence goes on from CBDBMG010000002.1 coordinate 720,115, forward strand.
CATGATTTGTGGGGATTACAAGTTAACGGTGAACCGAGCAGCCAAAACGGACTCATACCCCCTCCCCCGTATTGAGGATCTGTTTGCATCTCTCTCTGGAGGACAGTTATTTTCTAAATTAGATTTGGCTCATGCTTATCAGCAGATTCCATTAGACGAGAAGTCTCAACTGTTTACCACAATCAATACACACAAGGGTCTATATTGTTATAATCGACTCCCATTTGGTGTGGCTTCAGCCCCGGCAATTTTTCAAAGAGCCATAGAAACCATTCTCCAAGGTATACCTCATGTTTGTGTATACTTGGATGATATACTGATCACTGGAGAAAACGATGATGAACATTTGCAGACATTAGAAACAGTCCTTTCGCTTCTGGAGAAGGCAGGCATTCGGCTCAAACACAAAAAGTGCTCCTTCATGTTAACTGCAATTGAGTACTTGGGTCATAAAATTTCAGCCCAAGGATTACAGCCAACCAGTGAAAAAGTGCAGGCTATCCATGAAGCTCCAGCACCTAAGGATGTCACACAACTCAAGTCATTCTTAGGATTGTTGAACTACTACTGTAAGTTCCTCCCTAACTTATCTACCACTCTGGCTCCCCTCTACGGGTTGCTCCAGCAGCAGATAAAATGACAATGGGGACCAAACCAACAGAAGGCATTCACTAAGGCTAAAGAATCACTGACCTCAGACTGTTTGTTAGTACATTACGATCCAAACAAAGAGTTAGTACTAGCATGTGATGCGTCACCATATGGTATTGGAGCAGTGCTTTCCCACAAAATGGAAGATGACTATGAAAAACCAATTGCTTTTGCCTCCAATAGCCTAATGATTAACTTTTCCTATGCACAATTTAAAGTATGATGCAAAATAAACTCAATATGTCACAATAGTTACATGCAGATATAACACTGGTAGAACATTGGCCCCAGCTGAAAAGCACTACTCACAGTTAGACAAAGAAAGTTTAGCTATTGATGGTGTCAAGAGATTCCACCAATATTTGTGTGGTAGACATTTCACTATTTTATCTGATCACAAGCCACTTCAGTATTTATTTAAGGAATCCAACCCTATGCCAGCCATGGCATCAGCAAGAATTCAACGATGGGCATTAACATTAGCAGCTTATGACTACAAGATCGTATACAAACCTGGATCTAAGCATGCAAATGCTGACATGCTGAGTAGGTTGCCATTACCTCAAACACCATCAGAGATTCCCATCCCTGGTGAAACACTTTTGGTAATAGACATGCTTCAATCAGTTCCAGTTTCGGCACAACAGATTCAGAAATGGACGGACCGGGATCCAGTGTTGTCAGCAGTACGTTCATTTGTGTTGAAAGGTTGGCCCTCTAAAGTGGACTGACCTCAAGCCGGAAGATGTTAAGCCATTTATGAATCGACAGGCAGAACTTAGCATTCACGATGGATGTCTAATGTGGGGTAATCGTGTTGTAGTGCCATCCTCAGGCAGACAGAAATTGATCGAGCAGTTACATGAATGTCATCCTGGAATGTCCAGAATGAAGAACCTGGCACGAAGTTACGTTTGGTGGCCAGGAATTGATCAAGCTATTGGAGACGCTGTTAAAACTTGTACTCCATGTCAGCAGACACGTCACTTGCCATCACCTGCACCACTACAACAATGGGAATGGCCTTCCCGCCCATGGGCTCGTTGGATGCTCACTCTAAGTGGATGGAGGTGAAAATAATGAAAACAGCAACTTCGACAACTACAATTGAACACCTTCGAAACATTTTTGCAACACATGGCTTGCCAGAAATGTTAGTAACTGATAATACTGCATATTTTACAAGTCAGGAATTTCAGGATTTTACTAAGTTGAATGGAATCCGTCACGTTACCTCAGCTCCTTATCATCCAGCATCTAATGGGTTGGCTGAAAGAGCAGTCCAGACTGTCAAAGAGTTTTTAAAGAAACCAGCTGAGGAGAAATTCTTTACAGACCAGACTTTCACGTTTTCTGTTATAATATCACATAACACCACATACGACGACGGGTACCTCACCTGCAGAGCTTTTACTTGGACGACCACCACGTACACAGCTAGATTTGGCTGTACCAGATTTGAACAACAAGGTCTACCGAAAACAGCAACATCAAAAAGACCACCATGATAAATGCAGAAGAGAAAGACATTTTCAAGTAGGAGATGCTGTGTATGCCCGCAAATTTCCATCAAATGATGCTTGGATCCCTGGAACAATCATCAAGGCCAGAGGACCTTTGTCATATATGATAGAATTGGAAACTGGACAAATTGTGCGCAGACATGTAGACCATTTGCAGTCCCGCACTAAAAACTCTACACTAAGTCCAACTTCCGACTGGACAGATCTACCTGACATTAGTTTGGATTCGCATGATGACTCCAACCAAGAAGTTACACAACTCGAGCAACTTCCATTGCGTCGTTCGACTCGTGTCTCCATACCACCTCAACGTTATTCACCCGAGGACTTCCAATCCTAAAGAGGGAGGAATGTAATAATCTATGAACATTTACTTATTTGGACATTTAAGAATACCTGTTTAGATCACTATTTGTGTTAGATTGCACATCCTGTAATAGGGTTTCTATCGTATACCTAGGTATGAGTTAGCTTTTGTAATTACTTACACCTCATGCTACTATGACCTTTTATATCATTGTTGTATTGTATTTGTATGTTGGCTCGCCCTTTCAGTATCCTGTTTTGTACCTATAAATACACTGTTGTTTGTACCTCTTTCAAACATATTTATGAGCACTGAATAATCAGCTAGTCTCAAGTGGCTCTCTTTAATAACTAGTTCTGTACGGTTATTACAATGATGTTCCTCCGTACTTGGAAAAATGAATCAAATTTCTCTAACACACGTGCATACTCTGCTCGATCTTCTATCGTTGCATTTGTTGACGTCAGACTGCTTCGGCTTCTTCCCCTAGACAGTAGAGGAGGGTGCTAATTTGTTTGGAAGCTGAGGCTTTGCTAAGGCCTGAAACGACTCTGAACTGCTGAAATCGGGACTGGTTGTTAGGCACACATTTCCACAGCAACCATTGCTATGGAAACCGTTTCTAAGGTAATTTGCATTTTGGCCCATAGCAAGCAGTCCCTAGCAACTGTTACTATGACAAATCACCTCGGAAACAATTTCCATAGTTGAATTCTAAATCAGTTAGACACCTTGACCAATGTCAACTAAGTGATTTAGAAATCCTCAGGCCCTTAGTAGCGCCCTCACGAGGCCCTTGGGTTTCTAAATCACTTAGTTCCCTTGGTCTCGGTGTCTAACTATTATTTAGTGTCTATAATAATGAAGTAAACATGTTGTTTGTACCACAAGAGGGTACAGATAAAACCATGCTAATAGCATTGTGGGGCGAGCCTGATCGCAAAGTGGATAAGATTTGCTACATGTGCATATAGATGATACGTAGTGACCACCGAATAAGTGATGATATTGCTATGTAGATGTAAAAATGTGACCAACTATGTATGTTTATTGCTTGGATTAATGTACACATAAGAGGCAATTTTTGGTGACCCTGTCATATACGTATAGCTATAATTAATATTTTTGTCGATTAGCAACATTTTTCAGTACATAATTTACTTCCCTTGTTGTCTTGACAATATCAAAGTATTTTCTTGACACAATAACCGATTATGACATGAAATGGTGGACTTCGGTACTTACTATCAATGGGAAGCAGATACCATTTAAACTGGACACAGGTACAGAAGTAACTGTCATCACAAAGAAGACCTGGGAGGAGCTAGGTGAGCCAGCACTAAAATTATCAGATAAATTAACACCTGTTTGGCCCAGCCCAGCAACAATTAGCAGTCAAAAGATATTTCACCTGCCACCTGTCCCACAAAGAGAGAGAAGCCCAACAGCAAATTTTTGTGGTAGAAAATCTCAAAAACAACTTACTCAGCAGGTGTCTAAGTTGTCACTTATTTATGTACCTACTATGTACAGGACAAAAGTTTGGCGGGAGAAAAGTTTGGCGAATTTGGCGAAACCACACATTTCGCCAAACTTTTTTCGCCTAATTTTTGAATTAGCACGTGATATTCGCAAAAACGTGATTGTGGTATAAACGTGTTACCCACGTTGTAAAACGTCGAGAAAACGTGCATGCATGTGTCTCAAAGTGTATGCTGTACTACTGAGGGAGTGAAGCATGTCTGGAATACTGAAGCACTTTCGACAGTCAAGAAATCTCGTGAGCAGCTACCAGATCCACACAGGCCGCTGAATACTGATGGAAAAGTGCCGTCTTCAGTCCTAACGCAAGCATCCGAAAAGTCTGACGCTGCTAATAGCAGTTCTGGCTCGAGACGAGGACATTATTTACATTTAACGGCCAGCGAGTCTTTCGGATTTCCAGCTTCTCGAGTTCTTCTCCCGAAATGGTTGAATTCTCCTAGTCTCGCGTGGAATTCTCCCAAATATCTTTGTATATGTGGTATCCACGAATCATCGAGTTCACGGTGAAAGTATAATAGCTACAGCACGTTTCCTGCCATTATAACTCCGTCATGTTACACAGCTAAATTGTATGGCTTCTTATATTGGCTGCTGATAATTTGCCAAATTATTTTCGCCAACTTGATAATTGCAACTGTTTCGCCAAACTTTTCTCCCGCCAAACTTTTGTCCTATACGGTATCAGGTAGCTAAGTTATTTAGAAACCCCACAAATGGGCCTAATTGAATTCTAATAGGAAGTTAAACAAAAGCAAACTAACACATATGTTTGGTCACAGGCTGCAATGACTTTATGATAAGGATATAGTAAGCAAAATTATCCATCAATAGCAGCTAATAATAATGTTCATAAAATATATAGTAAGTGTGCCTCTACATCAATTTGAATCTTTAGAATAGGCCTCAGCGATAGTGAAAATAAAGCTATCACGATAGTAAGACACTGACTATTCACGATTATGAATAGTTATATAGCCAGTATTTCAGTTCATAAATATTATGACTAAAGGAAAAGGAACAAAGTACTATCAATGTCAGATTACCCTTATGTTTTGATTTCCTGGCACATTTCAGCATTTTCTATAAAATTTTGTATTCGAATAGTCAGGTAGTCCATTATGTTATTCATGAATAGTCTCAAACTATCACGATAGTGAATACTATTCAGATAATCGCTCAGGTCTACTTTAGAAATACAGCTACGTAGACATTAGTTGAAGATAGTATGAAAGATCAGTGACCAGTTTGAGTAGCCGTAAAGAGGTTCAAATTACCAATAAAATCACTTTCATGGAGTCATACACCGAACTAATCGACATTGCAGATATTACATGACAATATAATTATAATATATCCCCTTATACTTCTGCATATACACCCTCCAATGCATGATGGTAAAGTTGACATAAAACTAATAAATAAGTTGATAGATAGCTACATAAGACATTTACTATAGAGCCACGTGATCTTCACTTTTCCGGATACCTAGCACAACAATTTGTATGGGCAATTTCTTTTCCTCTGGGAGCCATTCTCCGTTTATATAGATACAATTCCTTCTCCTGTGCAGTCTCTCTTCTTTATTCATCTCGTAATCAACAACACATGCTCACATACGTGCATGTAACGCCACTCTCCAGTTACGGAATGTTAGTGCGCTGGTATATCTTTGTGTGATGAACCACCCTACCAACCATATATGGAGCATCAGTTATCTGTGCCATTTATATTTTGTGACATGAATCACCTTACCAACCATATATGGAGAGTTCAGTAAAACTATAAAAACGTGTGAGATTATTTACGTGCACAAAAAGAAAGTTTTTAAACCAGGCGCGCGCTGGCCACAGGCCGGCGCGCGCCTGATTTCTTAATATTGATATGGTGCGGATGTCGGTATGTGTGTGTGTGTGTGTGTGTGTGTGTGTGTGTGTGTGTGTGCGTGTGTGTCCGCCCCCCGGGCTATTAAAAACTATTCACGTGAAAGGAAGTCTGAATAACCAACCAAACAAGTCCTACTGCCTTTCAGTTTCTCTGTACGGCACTTGCTATCGATACTGTTGATGGGCGGGGCCTTAGTAATGATGCGCGTCGTGTGTTACTTCCAAAGAATAGCAAGGTAATGCTGTATTTACCATCCATTACACGGTAAAAGCCGTTTAACCAGGTGTACATTACTAACAAGACGGAGGGCTTTAGTTTTATAAGTGGGCGTGCCGTGCGGGTAACGGAGCTTATAAAAGAAGACTGGCCTATAGTGTTACAGTAAGAATTTCGGCATAAAACAACTGTATACTACTTTTAAAAAGTTTAATTACTAAAGTACTGGAGTACAAAGCGGATTTAAACAGAAGAATTAAATTCGCATGCGTTGCTATGTGTTCCTTAGTGATGAGTCTCTCCTTACGTGACTTACTGGTGACGTCATTTAGGGCTATTACAATACATTGAATAACAGTAGATTAACAATGGTTTTAACTTACAACAAGTGCCTGGTTTTTAGATGGTAATACGTCAACTTGTTCATATCATATCACCATCATAAATTATATCAGGATATATATTGTAATGGTAGTAATTAACTATATAATCATAGTGGTTGTAATTGTATGGTTCTGTGGTTTTGTATCCATTATCATTGTTAGTCTATTTTTAGTCTATTGTTGTACCTCTTTGTTATATGTATATTGTAAGCCATTGTATCAGTATTGTATTATTGTGCATATATTAAGAGTGTTGTTACAATACATATACATTTATTCATATTCTGTATATTACACATCACTAGACATGATTATACAGTACCTAGTCTCACGTGGCCAAATTTCTAATCACTATATGTGATACTCAGAAAACAGTTTGGCGCATGGCATTACATGTTTTTATGTTCTGGCCTCCCATAGAATTCACAAAACACGTAAAGGGTTAATACATCAACAGGCAGTTACATAGACTCAGTGAATCCGTTACATAACACGTGGTTGAAATGAAAAGCTATTTCGTACGTGAAAGTGCCTGAAGTGATGTGATGGATAAGCAAGTAATCACCTCAGGTTCTATTTCTTGAAACAATCTTCTGAGTCATTTTACATGCAAATAATGTAACCCAAACATTATTATGTGTGCAAGCATGTTAACACCTTTATGTGTTTCATTAATTTCAGTCCCAAGAATTCCATTGACGCCAGAATAAACACACGTAAAGCCGTTTTCGAGACCTTATTCTGAGGGATAACGGCCTGGCTACGCGGAACTATATAATACCACCATCCCTCGACCATTATATATCACGAAAAGTTTAATCTAACACTTCACACTCACCTTGTTCTGTAAAGGCTTACCTTTCTGTCGCTACTATCATAGAGTATCTATGACAAAACAAATTAATCTATATTTAAACTATAAGAACAAACCTCAAACCTGTTCTCCTTGTCCTGGAAACCGGAAAAACATTTTCAGATCCACTGTAACAGCTAACAACCTGCGCAAAAATGGCACGTCTACTGACTACAGCTCGGACTACGGACTGCAACTCAACGTTAGTCTCGCCGTGGGCATACCGCTTTTTTCCGTTTATTTGTGGTGGCGGGATCTGGCCACGTGAGACTCCGTGCCATTTTGCGCAGTTGTTGGGTGTTACAATGGATCTGAAAGTGTGCTTTTCAGGTTTCCAGGACAAGGAGAACAGGTTTGTTCGTAGATTATATTTATTTGTTAGATTTTTGTTTTTATAGAAGCATAGATACCGAGATAGATACTTAATCATACTCTATGATAGTAGCGATAGAAGGTAAGCCTTTACAGAGCAAGGTGAGTAGATTAAACTTTTCGTGATACATTATGGTCGAGCGATGGTGATATTATCTTAGAAAATGGTATTTTAGCATTGCTTTGAAGTGCAAGGTGTCTTATTTACAAAGACAAGTCTCTTATTTACTACGAGGGGTCAGTAACGAAACAAAATCGTCAACGAAATTTGAGTTTAAATTTCTATGAATTTCAAAGTTCAAGCTAAAATTTCCCTGACAAATTTCAAACTCAAAAATTTAATAATTGAAGCACTCGTTGAATCAACTCCCGGATATCCTGCAGTTTGATTATTCTGAAGGTTAGCCATTAGTTTATAGTCTATATGTGTAGGTTTTCTGTTTCTTAAAGTAGCCTGGTCATAGAATTTACTAGTTTTTCTTTACTTATGCCATTTCCTTGGCCATTTCAGCCGGTGTAGGTTGTGTGGCGAGCTGTGTGGCTTTAGCTAGTTTGTTTCTCTTGTCAATGATTCTACAAGGTTTCCGAAGGACACCTGGAGCTAGATTCGGCCGAGTGAAAGTTAGACTGAGTATCAAATTTCGAATTCAAATTTCAGAACTAAATTTCTGCTGGCGTCAACGAAATTTCACCACATTACTGACCCCTCAATTTACTAAGACACTTGTTGACACTGGCTGACCACACAGGGTATTAGCATAATTAGTGCTGCCTATGCACAATCTATGCAGTCAATTATCAAAGCATTTTTACAACACTTTGAAATTAAATTGTCTTATTAATCGCTACTAAAGGTAGTTCTTGGCCATCCACTTCAGCCATTAACAATATTTGAGCCATTAGTGATTTGCGAGCCATTAGTAGTGATTTGTGTGATATGCGATAATCCGACCGTACACTGCGATAGCTTAGCTACTGTGGATTAACACCTCTCAGACAGGCTGCTAGATTAATCATCAGGTCATTACGTTCTACAAATTCTATCTAAACAATAGACTCTTTCCAAAACTACGCCCACCAGGAAAACCCCACGGACGCCATTTTGAATGGGGCCAATTAATATTATTACATTGAAATTCCGTATAATTGTTGTGTTCCTGTTAGCCTTTGAAAAGGGTATAGAAGCCTAATGTTGACATTAAAGACAAGATTTCATATGTTTTGCAAGTGCCATAAGCGAATTAGGGCGAAACGATGATTACGCTAGTCGGGTTGGTATGTCGCTTATTTGTTAGCTTGTAGTAGCTACAAGGGCTTTTAACACGAAAACAAGTTGTACAACAACGTAAATACAACTGTGTAGCATATTTTCTCTTCATACTAAAGCTTTTAGCTTATTAATATGCACATAATATCCGAAAAATCAACGTCGCAGCATTAAGGCATTCCATGGTAACGATTAGCCTAGGAAGACACTAGTATGGCTGACTTTGACTGCTTTTGTCAGTTCACTGGCCATACGGTTGATTTTACCATACAATGGCTAACATTGTGGCCCCATTCAAAATGGCGGAACAAATGTTACTATGACAATTACGTATTTTTGGAAAGAGTCTATAGGCTTGTGTTGTGTCTGGGACGGCCAACTGAGCTTCTGTGGCTTGCCTTGGTTCTTATGCACTAAACGGGGTAGCAAGCTGACCGGGTTGAGCCAATTTTTTTGGGCCCACTTTCAACTTAGAAAATTTTTTGTTAAATAATTTTCTTTTTGATAATTAAAAATTGTTGAATAATACGGTACTATGAAAGTGTGCTGTTTACCGCACGTGACGTATAGCGTTATCTAGAAGGTATTAACTTTCTTCAGCGATGGACCACGTGTCTCGCTTTGGCCGAACAGTTCGTTGCTGATTAAGTGTATGCAGTGTGGATTCTTCGTTAGATTTCTTCGTCATTACAAGCCTTGAGAATAAGTGATGTTAGGTGGGCGTAAATTAGAACTTGGAGAGAATATTTATCTGTGTTGAAATATTATACTGTGTTGGCTAATCAGTTAGAGAGTTTCTGTTGTGTGATACTTGTTGAGCTAGTTAGCTAGTTTCTGTGTATGTCTTTAGTTTTACATAGTAATAGATAATAGCCTACATGGTTATTGCATAAAACTTATGATTGTATGATGAATGATATAACTAGTATGATCCACTAACACAGTGTATTGCTACCACTTTCCTGCATTTTGGGTCCCGCTGATTATGCTTTTCTGTAAAGAGTGCTGCCGCTTTCCTTTAGGAGTTTTTCTTGCTGGAATTTCATGGACATCAGTGTAAGTAGCAAGTTTCATTCCTTTAGGCCTTCCTTGGAGTGCTTTTTCTTTTCCTCTAGATATTGCTCCCCTTCGCCTTCCGCGCTCTTTGCATTAATAGCAATTCTTCTCCCACGACGAAAATGCCCTCCTTGACTACTACTGGTACTACCACCAAATACCCAACCAAACCTGTGTAGTGCACCGATAATGTTGGAATGCAATTAACACTAGGCACCCCATGGTGTTTTACAATAGCTGCTTGGTGTGAACATGGTGAGCCATCTTGCCCACCCATGCAACTACAAATTCCAATACTCATGTCCACAAAATACTTTACACCCCTTTCTGTTTGATTTTCTACCAAGTAAGTTTGGTCATCCTTGTCCAAAATTGAAATCTGGTCAACAGCTATGCCTGAACATTTCATTCCTTGATACTTAATGGAAATGTAGCGGTCAACTCTGTTGTGGGCAACACTTAAGAGCTTCCTTGAATAGTACATCTCCAGGCATTCTGTTATAAAACTGAACATTTGAACAATATTATAGGCCTTAACCCAATTAAAGACTAAATCTTTGACAATTCTAATACCAGCTTCTGCGTAATTGTTGGTGTGATTTCCCCTGACCAGCAAATGCTTTCTGTAACAAATAGCCCACACCTTTCTTTGACCCCAGTGGGATTCAATATATGCTGAATACTAGGGATATTTCTTTACCAATTCACACTTAAATTCATCATACAAACTAATAGCTTACTTTCTGTAGCTGCATACACCAGCTTCTTGGTTTTTAGCATTAGAAGTTGGCGGTCCTCATTGCGGATGCGATTCTGGCCAGTATGCAACCATGTCCATTTGCTTTGCAAAAAATGGAATGTGCAGAGCAATAGCCATGTATCTGGCCAAACCTTTTGTAAGGCATTTCTTTCTGCACTGCAGTCATCGGTCATTACAATTGCAGGCCCTCTGTCAGAACCACAACCGTAAAATGCATTTTCTGGCACCACACCCTTGATCATTTCTAACCCTTGCTTTATGGTACTTTCCTGTTCATCAGATGTTATCATTGCAGCTAAAGGAAGCCCACCTATAGGATAAGATGTAGAGAAAATAAAAAGCGATGTGTTGAAGCGGTCTAGAGATGACGTGCTATCGCAGAATACCATTTCTGATGCCTATCTTATGTGTTGGTGTACTCTACTCATCAAAGGAGTGCAAATTATTAGTATCATTAGTTGCTCTGTTTGTATCTTTTTAGCTTTCTTTGGTTTAGGAGCAGCATCACCATCTGCTTCTGAATCAGAATCAGGGCTTACAGTAGGCAAGCCTTTAAAGATTTGTAGTGTTGCTTTCCCCCCATCAGTAGAATAGGCATCATTATACGCAGCTATCTCATTGTTTAGCTAATCAAAGAGTGGTTTACCTTGATCTGGTCCTAGATCTTTTTTTCGCCACTCGTCATACAATCGGTAGAAATCAGCTTTGGTTGGATTGATATTCCTATCTGCTAACAGTAACTGATTCTCTTCATGCTCCAACAACAATTTGGTCTCATGCCAGTGATGGGCCGATGATGCTCTATGACCCTTCAAAAAATAATCAAAGATTTGATTACGGGTTTCTTTAGCAATAGGCCTAAACGAAAGCGCATGTGCAGATTCAACAGGATGATTATGCGTAAATGATATGGCTAGAACAGTGGGGTGTGTAACAAGAAAAGGTAATCTGTTTGATGAAAATTTGTCATGCTTGGTTGGTATGTTTACAGTAAGTTTCACTATAGATGGACATTCGGTCTTCTTGTTGCGTACATCATGCATCAATGCTTTCCTTGCATTTTTACACCTAGCAAAGGCACTTTGGCTCTGCTGCCTTGGTATAAGGCTCTTTTTAAAATGCTGGCAATGCATTTCTGCTTTGAACATAACACGCTTCAATCCTGGTGCTCTTCCTTTGGTATGGCGATATGTACATTTGCTATGATCCATCATTTGCTCCAGCCACGATTGAGCCTCTTCTTTACTGTGTATATTAATGTGAAACAGTAGCCTCGAATGCATGACTTGGGGCACCAGAAAAAGTATAGGTTGGTGCTTGAGTAAAACTAGTTACTACATATGTTAGGCTCTTTCCATTAGGAAGAACACTTTGTAAAGAAGCGCAAAGATCTTCCCACGGCAAAACAGTACCGATGCCTACATCTGGCTCTGTTTCTGTTGATAAGGGAGAAGTGTCAGCTTCAACTTCACATTCTTTGCCTATGTCTTCATTTGTGGACTGAATCAAATTGTTTTCAGGTATCTCATCTGCTACACCCACATATTTTGATACCATGATGCTAGCAGAATGATCTATTTCTAATGCCTCATCCTCTATGGATTAAAATGCAGTGACATTACATTCCCCATGGTTTATTGTACCTTTACTGGCCAAACACTGATCTGACAAACTAGTTACTTTTGAACTATCCAAAATGCTACCTGTGTTGTGTGAAACCTGAATTGAACAATTCTCCACTTCATTTGCAATATGCAATCGAATACCATTCATATCACTCTAAAAGGATACCAGTAATAAAATTGGCTATGTATTATGTGTATACCTGAGAGAAATGCAGCAGTATACACCTTGCATACTATATAATAGAATTATAATTAATAATATAAAATTTACAAATATGATTTGTGCACCAACCTGCATAATAAACACTCCACAGTCAGTATCAGTAAGCTGTCGAGGGATATCCTGCAAAAACAGTTGATCATTTTCTTACAAATGCTTAACTACCTTTTCATGAATAAACTGCCATTCTTGCCATGGGAAGGGCAATAATCCCTGTGATTGTGTTTCCTCATCAAGAAACTTTTTGTAATTTTTAATAAATTATACATAACATATTGTATAATATTTGATCTTTTGCTTTGGCTTGTTGCCATTTCATTGAACAATTATCTACTTGTTTATGGAGGCATAATTCCCGTATGTTTCTACACCTCTTCAGTTTGTTGGCTGTCAGCCCTCTGTGGGAGCTGAACCCTGAAGTGGACTCTCCCGCCCATGGTTTTAGCCATTGGGCTTGTGATTATTTTATTTACATTTTCCCTGGTGGTTTTTGCCACTCTGAGCTACCAGGATGATTTTATTATGACTTATGAAAATTGATGAGCCTAGCTCACCATATCACTATGACGATGTTGTTGAAGAATAGTCAATAAGTGTACAGTTTGTCCTAATGCTCTTACTGATAAGGTGAAGGAGGCTGATAAACAAGAGGGGTAGTCAGAAGCAGTTCTTGTCATTATCAGAGGATGATTTTGTAACAATTTTTGATCACAAGTCTTTTAAATTGTAATAATTGTATAAATCTTTAAAAAACTATAACAAATTGTTATATATTTATCTTTTGTATCTATTTTACATTTAATTTGCAATACATTTGTATTATTAAGTACGATAGTGCTTAATAGTAGGGATTGGTAGGAAATCATATGGCTTCCGGAAAATTTCACGCTTTAAAAATCAACCTTGCAATAGGCTTTACCCGAAAAAACCGGCTGGAATGCATTGGTAAGGCTGTAATGATGCTGTACCTTGGTTAACGAAGCGACAAGTCGAATATTTCGACCTACAGCCAACTTTGAAAATTTCGAAATTTACCTGTATTTCGTCTGCCAGCCGGACGGACGGCCAGCCTGCCGTAAGACCCGGTTGCACTGGGTGTAGGGCTCCAGAAATTTCACACAATAAAGGTAATGGCGGCAGATTTACGAAAATGTTGTTCCGAAGACGATTTACCCACTGTGCGCCATGGTGATTCCTTTTATCCTTCTTCCCTTCCTTGTTCTTCTATATTCCTTTAGTAAGGTGCGAATCTCACCGAAGGTGACAATAGCCTGTAACGGCTTCTGCTTATTACGTCACACAAAAGCCTGGCTTGCACGTGATATAATCAGTTTAATACAGTGGCACGATGTTTTCGCGAAGCATAATTATTACGTAAGCGCCTGTAACATTTTGTGCGCCTGGTGAAAGATTATTATGAATGCTTAGCATGTATAAAAAGCAAACAAACTAGAATGATAAAAAATAAAAAATTTAAAAGGTAAGTAGGGATTGAATTCAATAGTGCTACAAAAAGTAAGGAAACAAGGAATAAGATTTTGGGACGAGAGAACATTCTGGCATGAGATAATTTATAAAAGTTTAATCCCTACTTTGGCAAACTTACTAAAGTTTGCCAAAGTAGGGATTAAACTTTTATAAATTATCTCATGCCAGAATGTTCTCTCGTCCCAAAATCTTATTCCTTGTTTCCTTACTTTTTGTAGCACTATTGAATTCAATCCCTACTTACCTTTTAAATTTTTTATTTTTTATCATTCTAGTATACATTACATTTTGTATATATTTAATCTATTTTACATTTTATATTTTAATCCATCCAATCCACCTCAATGATGATCCAAGACATCAATCACAATAATATTAACACGTATTTTGTACATTAATACCTGATCGTATCTGATCCAAAGTAGACACAATTGTCTGGTATGAGTGAGTCATAATACCTCATGGTCTTGGTTTTTGGGGTGACAACCTAACGCAAGACGGTATACAAGTTAACGTACGTACATAGATAAAAGTTGTTGCTTGTACCATTAGTGTCCAATGATTGTATCCATAATTTAGATACCACAAAATCACATCAGCTCCAACTACATCCTAAATATGTCAAAGGTAATTGTAGCTAAATCACATATATTTACATACCTTCCGAGTTTTCCAACACCGGGTTGCTTCTTTGTGCCCTTTAGTAATGAAAGAGTCAAAATACTGACTTGATATAACTTCTACATTGGTTCCATATTTCTAAAAATAATATAATATGCTTTTAAACAATTCAAAGAGCTAGTAAGTTGGCACGTAGACATGCACACATGAATCAACAAAGGCATAAATCAACAATAGCATAATAATAATCATCAAATCTCACCCTTTTAGCTTCTGCAGCCAGTAACTTCAAATACACTCCAATCACCTGTCGACAAGGATGCACAATTACTGTAACCATGTGAAATCTGATTTACTTACAGAGATCAATATGTTAAAAGGAATGACAAACATTGTATTATGTCTGTTACCACTAATTTATCTTTGAAACAATTTCTTTATGCACCTATAACACCACATCCCCTCGGCAGTAGGTGGCAGGAAAATGTTATCCCACTATGGGGCACTGACAATTTTTCATTAAGCGCCAAAGTAATTTTGTGCAACTTTAATACTATTCAACTGGATTTGACACAATAGGTGTATTTCACTATGGAGCATTTGTCAATTTCCCACATATTCCCGAGTGGGTGCAACTGATAGGTGCATGATTAAGCCTGATAGCTTTCAGTGCTGGCACTTAGCCAACAGGTACTTACATAATCTGAGACGCAACGTCCTTCTCTTAAGCTAAATAAGTCCGCTTGCCTCGCCATTGCATGGACAGACGTATTATCCACAGTAATCTTCACGCTCAACACTCCAGTAACTCCGCTGGGCCGAAAGTGTCAATCCAAGTCTTGGGAGACTCTTGTCAAAGAGTAGCCAATCCCCTTACAAGCCGAACAGTAGAGTTGAAATAGAGTCAATGCGAGCTGAGTGTCCACACTTAAATTTGCGCGCGAGCGATGACGCTATACGTCACGTGCGGTAAACAGCACGCTTTCATAGTACCGTATTAATCAACAATTTTTAATTATCAAAAAGAAAATTATTTAATAAAAAATTTTCTTGAAAGTGAGCCCAAAAAATTGGCCGTTATGGTCTCGAAAATGGCTTTACATGTTTTTGTTTTGGCCTCCATGGAATTCTTGGGACTGAAATTAATGAAACACGTAAAGGTGTTAACACATAATAACAAGAGTCCATAATAGAGAGGAGAGTATCTAACTTCTATATACACTATCAAAAATGAGCCCATTAAGTAGACTACTTTTATCTCGTTTATCTGAGGGGTCCGCCACTTCCCAAAACCTTGTACGAGATTTCGAAATCACTGATTTCACTGAAATCACTGTGATTTCAGTGATTTCTTGTGATTTCACTTTCTTCTTCTGGGAAGGCTGGGATCGAGATACGAGAGATATAGCTAGATTAGCTACATGGTTAAACTAACTGATATATTTGCTACTATATTTAGTAATACGTAGATGCAGTCTGCCAACTAACTTCACTTTTGCCTGAATTGTTCCTTTCGAGCCTCTCTCGCTTCATGCTAGCCTCCCCGTCACCAATGCTGAGATAATGTGTGTGTAACTGTCTGGGAAAGCGATTCTGACAGAAAAACGGAGCAAGCAGGAGTTACAGCAGCTTAACTCGAAAATTACAAGAAGTTTTGAAACTTCTGATTTTAATGTGAGCAATCAAGGGAGTCAGTTCAAGAACACATTGTATTAAGCCTCTCATGAAGATCTTTGAGTGTGGATTTCTGTGGTACGTACCTTTCTAGCTATACATATATATATATATATATATATATATATATATATATATATATATATATATATATATATATATATATATTATACTCTATATTGTCTTCATATTAATTAACATTCTACACAACAACTGATATAATCTTGTAGTCATAAACTTGCACAATTCATGCAGTACCATTCTTCATCTGCTATAATTGAGGGTACTATTGATTTGATATAGTCTATGTGAAACCATTCCAGACATTTGTTGCAACAGATCATCTTTCCCATGTCAGTTAGTCGGCAGTTACAAAACACTTTGCAAGTTAACACCTTCACTACAGAATTAACTGGTTTTCTTTTCTTGTTAATGGGAAAAGTGGATATGATTTTCTTTTCAAAGATTTCTACCAGATGAGGTCTCATATCATCTTGATTGATTACAATTGTTGTGGGATCTTTCCCAAAAGCTAAATAGGCCAGTTTGGGCATTGCGTAGAGTGCACAGTCAACTGATCCAGCTTGCTTTAAAGTATTCATAACCTTCACTGTGAAAGTTTTTTGATCAGTACGAATTAATTGTGCAAGGACATCAAGTGTTTCAGCTGAAACAATGGAATAGGTTGAATCATAGAAGTGCACTTCATTTGAAAATAACTGGCATGCCACCCAAAAAAACATGTAGGAATGGGCTGGTGTCTAAAACAACTTTCATTAGGATACTCATTGTTTACAATCTCTTCCAGCCAGGGATTCATCATTTATCTCAGCAAGCACATCCAGAGTATCGTAGCCTGTTGCCATAAAGCAATTTACAATATAAGAAGGAAGCATCTTCTTCATAAACAAATAAGCTTCATTTGTAAGTATAGATGGCACAGATAACTGATGCTCCATATATGGTTGTTAGGGTTGTTCACCATACAAAGATATACCAGCACACTAACATTCCGTGCTTGTTGTCTTGACAATATCAAAGGTTAACCGGATCCTTTAAAGGTACAAAAAGTTCTTTAAAGTTACAAAAGGTGAAGTAGATATTCTAAGGTAGTTTAGGCCTGCCGAAAGATTCTTTAATGGGCAATTCAGACATCCTCGATATGGCTAGCTCATTGTATTCTGCCACGTGATGGTATTGCAAATGTACTATCATGTTCGTTGTGTTACCTTTGTAGGATAATGAACACTTGCATATTTTACAAAACACTTCTTTGCGAAGACGCTTATCCTTCTCCACAAACTTGCCCATGTGCACAGGAAATCTAGACACGGCTTTTTGCCTTTTCCAAAGGTAGAAACTCGAGGGGATTGTTTGCAATTTCTTTCAACGTTCCTTCTATGACTTCGATTCCACCATCCTCTTCATCGTCGTCTATGAACTCATGGAAATCTTCATTTTCATTCAGTTCGTTATCACTTGAAACTCCCACTTCATGGTTTGACAACAAAGCAAAGCTTTCATCAATAATACAGTCGTCATTTTCCAGGTCGTTTCCTGTACACGTTGAACTTTCAATAGTTGCCATTTTAAATTAAACAATATGCGCATGCGTTGATATGATTATCGCGATAATATTAAAGTATTTTATCGTTATCGAATAATTGCTTTGCTTCACAATAATTGGTTTATCGGCATTATTGCACAGCACTATACTAGAGTTGAGTGGTATCACAAAAATGGAGACGGTACGTATACGGTACAGTTTTAAATATTACGAAGCAGTTGCATAGACAATAGCTACGTAGATGCTTGAGTGAGGTGAATTGAACTATACACTACGATGGCTGGCCTCATCACGTGACAAGTTATTTCATATGAAATCACTCATAAACAGACAAATTTTATTATATAGTATATGAAAATAACTGAAAAGTATTCCAAAAGTTGATCTTTACAGCCTTAGATGAAATTCCTTGTGAGTGGTAGCACTGCAGTACAGATGAGCTTAAGGACTGCTACTGAAGTATCTATAAGAAAACATTTATAAACAGTAAGCTAAACACCCTCTTATTTACTTACCTGTGCTGTTCTTGTTATCGAACAGTATTCTCACTATAGTCTGTAACAATATGCGCCACTAGTTACATAATAAGATTTGATAGTGTGCGCTATTAAAGCGATGCTTACGTGATAGTTTAACAACAGACCACGCTGGTTGCTTATACAGTTGTGGCAGTATACTTATAAGTTAAACTGCTACTGAATAATACATGTGTAAATTTGCACATGCGTGTTCTTCCACGTGTGTGCTTCCATGCATGTACTTCCACATGTGTGCTTCCACGTGTGTGGTTCCACGTGTGTGGTTCCACGAGGCATGTATATTACATGCTATGGGGAAACATGGTCCACTCAAACACGTGACGGGGATTCAATGTGGATTTCTTGTGGTACCACGCGTGTAGAAATGAAGTTATAATTGAGCGGTACCGTACCCCAAATTCATCTTTAAAGCCTTCCCAGAAATGACAATTCTACTTTTTGCTTAATATTTATGTTCTAAAATATCATCAAATGTGGTATTTTTCCTATAAATGAGAATATATTGCATATTCTAATGCTAATAATAATTATAACTAGGTGATACGCATGCGCATGTGCCTCGCACATGCACATGTGCCTCGCACATGCACATGTGCCTCACATAGTTTATAGTAGCGTATACATAGGGAAGAAGATTAAATTATGAACTGTTGGTTATACATAGCTAGCTATATTAATTTAATGTTTATTTATTAAAAGTGATTATTATAGCAAAATTGTTTACAAATATGTACATGTATATATAGCTATGTATGTAGCAAACTAGACAAATTTTAAATGGTAGAATATAAACAACATGTGTGTAATACTGTATTCAGGAAAGTTACAGTAGAATAGCTATAGCTATAACTTATATATAGCTATACTAGATGGTGGTTACAAGTATGGTTATTATAATTAACTACATAGCTAGTATATACTATGCAGTGTGATAGTCAACCTTTCTGGTTACTGAATTTATGGCATTATCTTCAAAGTAAGCAGTGAATGGTTTAGGGCTTTCTTTGTAATGCTATCTTGCTGTGCAATATCTTTTAATACCTTTGTGAAAGCCCTGAATGGCAATGGTGGAGCAGAATCTGAATCATTAGTTGATTTTAATAGTAAAGTTGCCATGGCTTCTGTAGTGAAGTGCTTCATCTGAAACATGCAGTTGCATTTGCTGCAAACAGCTATGTCTTCATCATCTTGGTCTTTATCTACTTTAGCGAAGCATTGGGTGATCCACTATAGTAGTCTAAGTTTTTAATTCCTGCAATGTAGGCATTGTCTATTTTGTTTATGGAAATTGAAATATCGCTACTAGGATCTTCAGGGTATTCAACGTTGCCTATATCATCATTTTTTTAAATGCAAATGAATCCTTGGAGGAAGATAAAAATTTTCCCTTTAAAAGTGTGTACTGTTACACTACTGAAATGGTAGCTTGAATAAATAGTACATCACTTTTGTAACCATTTATTTTGTTTTAAATGGAAAGACTGCATTGAACTTTTAACCCATGCCTGTTCGTGGTGTGATAAACTGGAGGTTGTCCAACCTTTGTCGTATAGATATTGATCTTTAGTTCTGTAAAAATGTAGCATAAGTTATAAATTACCGGCATATAAACAGTTTTTACAAATAATTGCTTGTGTATACCATCAATTAAGTCATTGCACGTGTACTGGATGTCCATTCATATGGAGCCATATGAAGCCATACACGTTTATTACTGATGACTTAGTGCTGTTAATAAAAATTTTGCGCGAAATGAATTATCGCCACCCGACATAAATTATCGGCACAGACATTTATTATCGTCTTCCCATTAGCAGCAATACATTTCTTATCGTCACTATGCGTTTGCTGTCAAAAACTTATCAGATCATTTCTTTATTAACCAAACTATTTTAATACAATCTAATTATGTTTTATAAATTATTTTTGTCCACGTATGACCTTGTTTCAAAGGTCATTTCTACTTTTGATTGTATTATTAGAGTATCAATTGTATTATTAGGGTATTTCTTGAAGACCTCTAAGAAGCCTCGACTTATCTGTCATTTGCCTTGAACAATAAATGAAAAAATACCAGCATGGTGCATAGTGTGTTCGCTGTTCAGTTAAGGCATGTAATATCCATGGATTAGAATAAGTATCCTCCTTGTACTTAGAGCCTGAATAAATAATTTTGCATGGTAATATCTGCAGCCTCTCCTGTCAATAGTAACGTGTGATACTGCACAGTCCAATATCCTAACCTTTATGCTACCATGTTAACTCCTTCAGGAAGAGGAAGATTACACTAAATAAATTCTCATCGATCTGTCCAACCAATAATACTTCTTACCTACAAATTTTTTCACATTACAATATATATATATATATATATATGTATATATAGCACACAAATGTACCAACAAACTCACTGATAATATGTAGTCTAGGCCTCTAGGGTGAGTCCTCATCTTGTACACTGAGCCATTTTAGGAGCATTTAGCCATCAAATTGCCCTGGTTGCACCTGATGGTGTTTCCTTATATAATTTTTTTGCCAGTTATCACAATGTAGCCCCACCCTTTCTATATGTATAACCTCGTCAATTAAAAAAAGTTCAAAATGTAAAAATTCAATTACAGAGAACACAGCTACAAAATTGCCACATTCCTGAGTGTTAATATACTGCTTCCCTTTAAATAAATCCCGCTCAGTTTAAAGGCCATGAATTCTACACAACTGAAAAGAGAACAAATTTAATACAGCTAACATCATTCAACCAGCCATGGGTTCAGGAAACCCCCTTCATTTAACATAGATTCTACAATGTTGAATAAAAGCTTTATCAGGACTAACTATTGCATACGATCATAATTATATGGGGGTTTCCCGAAGAAGGACATCGTATAATTCATTTTCGAAATTTACATTCCTGAAGAATACGATCCCTATTAGCCAATATCCTATTCCTAACCCATCCTATTCCTAACCCTAACTGATCGAAGGTCTGGGCAGCTACGCTACCCTGGCCGTTAACCGAAGCAAAGCCAGCAAGATACTTTTATAAGGTTAGCTATCTAGGTACCATTACCGGTGGACTAATTTCTTCAGGAATGGGAATTTCCGTCGTGAACTTCATGATACACAGATCGCCTTCTCCGGGAAACCAAATTATATGGTAAGTTACTGTGTATAATCCTTCAAATTCCCATCCAACCTTCTATTATTCTCCTGTTAGAATAGCAATCATGGGTTGAACATTATTTAAAATTCGCGGTATGCTAAAACATGAAGCGCCAAACTAAACGTTGGATGGATTTTCTTTTGTAAAGACTAAGCAGAGGTATGCTTGTGAATATTGTTGGTTTAGTTGATAGCTAACTCACAATGAATACGTTTTAAACCTCGCCTGGTTTCTTGTGTGTATGTGCATGTCCACCCCCAAGGCCATTAAAACTATTCATATGAAATGAAGCCCAAACAACCAATCAAGCAAATCCTGCTTTTCAGTTCCTTTATAATGACACTGGCTAACCTAAGCGCGGGGTCTTTGTAAGGAAGTGCTACTGTCACCCCATCTGTGTGTTACTGTCACCCCTTCTATGTGTCACTGTTATTCTCCCCGTGCATTGTTGCTTTATGTCACCATTGGCCTTCTACCTACCTCATTGTGTATTGGTTGTCATTGATTACAGTGTGGTGATATTGCTGATATCCGATTGGCTCATAAACACATCAGGCGACAAGCTTGCCAGTTTGGATATGTTGAGTTCCAGCCTAAGGTGAAGTCACATGCTATACCCAAATGTAAGTCATGTGTACTTGTAACACAGGATGCTGCTAGGCTGGCCCTCAGGCTAGACAGATCAGAAATTTGTGGGCGTGCCATCTTTATGTCTCCTTGTAAAAAGGTGTGGAGGCTGGATCACATGATCAACCCAAGTTACCACCACAGGTAACCCATATCACAATACTCACTGGATGCCATGTGATCCTGTAGGAAAGGAATAACAAGACCACAGTATTTGTCATTAAGCTACCGTCTCATGTTACCAAAGAAACAGTAGAGGAGTTATTTTCTCAAGTGACTAGAATGAACATACAGAGAAAGATGGGTCAGCCGTGAGATACATAATTCAAGTATGTGCCAGAAAGATAAACCTTGACGGTTACATAAGATAATTTTAGTGAAATCATGTGTGCGGTAAATATTAGGAGTGTAGCCTCAGTAGCTGTCTGATCTGGGAACAGAACCTGCAGTAGAGCTTTTGGCCATTTCTTCTGATGGGTGTGGTATCAGTAACGAAGCATGTCCTTAGTAGATGGTGCGTGCGTGCATGTGTGTGTGTGAGTTTTGCCACAGAGAGCAATATGAAATATTGATATAATTATCGAGGTGTTTCAACAAGTCCTGCTGGCTTGGGCTGTAAACAAATATTTAGTAAAATAGTTATATCACTAAGGCACCAAAGAACAAGGCCATTATAAACTAAAACATTGCTATGCAGTCCTTATGATTGTGGTATTCAATTTTGCCTTTTTAAATTACCAGACATTTAACACTTAATCATCACCAGGTGGGCTAGTAGTGCCAAATGGTACCTACCTTTTACCTGAGTAAGTTTTCAAACATCTGCGTGGTTTTGTGTTTGTTGGGGCGAGCCTGAGCGAGCCCCACATAAACGTGAAGTTCGTGCGGTCGGTCTGTCTGTCGTTCTGTCCGTACGTTCATGACACGAAAATATACAAGAGTAATATTAATTTACGGGGTACCTTCAGTTGTTGATTGCAGCGTTTAAGGCGGGTTTGGTGCACTGCTTTGTACACCAACATTCAACAAACATGTAGTGACAAACAACATGAACAAACAGGTTCTTATACTAAGAAGCAAGTTTATCGATCGCTAATCAATAATAATTTTACCTAGCGCTATCTTATGTTGTTGAAACATGGAGCGCCTGTTAGCATGGCGTGGAATTTGTAGTATCTAGCACCTGTGATTCGTAAACAAGTCAACTGCAAGGCTTGAAGGTTTGATTCGTGACACGTGCATGTATTTTGTGATAACGTGTTTATGCGCAATTAAAATATGCGTGTTGTGACGTTGCTCAGGCTCGCCCCCACAATACATTGTATTTTAACTAGTATGATGATAGGTTGGCGTGGTTGTTTATGTTGATATTAGGGAGAAAAGGTATACCACCTTCCAGGGCGACATCACGATGTTGCCCTGGTGGAGAAAGGGGAACATGAGATTTGTAGCACCGTGCATCCCTTTGATCTGAGGTGTTACAGTGTTACATAGCTACATATAACATTAATGTAATTGAAAATCTTGTTATCCTGGTTTTCTATTTCAGATTCCACCATCTGGGGGGAGTGGTTCAGCACATAGCAGTAGATGCCTGAAAGTAATCAAGAATTGAATTCATGGAATAAAATTAATTATTATGACAGACATATCACTAACCTCATGGATGTTTACCATTGTAAATTAAAAAAACAGTGACCATTGACAAGCCCAATCCTTTAGAGTGCCATGAACATTAGTGTCATAAGCATTAGAGGCGTACCGATATATCGGATCAGCAAAATATCGACTGCCAATATGGCAAATTTGCAATATTGATAATCGATAAGATAATGCAGGCTTAATAAGTAATTGTCTGCTGCAGTTCATGAATTGCCTTGTATGGTTTACTGTAATAATATTATGGTGGTGCTTATATAAAACCAAAGCAGTTACTCTGGTCCTCAAGAATCCCACCTAATGGTACAGTTCAAAGGTCCTTGCATAGTAGCCACCCACCATTGATGTCATACGTACATTAAGTCTAGTAATGACAACATACCGTCTCTTGATTTTTTATCAGTGATCTAATTGCATGACTAGATCTTCATATCAATTTTTACACTATTTCCTAAACCATTGTTTGTGCATGGTATGTGCTAAAGTGTTATTAACCATTAATTGTCTGATTCCCAAACTATCATGTGCATGGGCACTGCACTATATTCCCATATACATAAACCTTCCATCAACACTAGCACTTAACTAATCAATAGCAAACTGAAACACTAGACATTGCCCATGAGGGTAGTTGTAGGGGTGTAAGTGTTACCATATATAGCTGCATGATGTAAGTACGCTAGTTTCACAAAAAGCGTCACACACGAAAAGCTTTCCGGTTATGATAGCATTGGCAAAGTGAATTACTATAAGACTATCCACAACTGGTAAAAGAAATGGCAAGTCAACGTTGAATAGATTATATTACATCTTCTTACATCAAGATTACATACATCATCTTATATACATCACCTTCATCATCTTGTACATACATGCCATCAACATTATCTTGTATACAACATCTTACATGAGCACACAAACACAACGGTACGACACACACACACACACACACACACACACACACAGGTTATGCAACTCGCAATTCAATAATTATCATTAAGTACGGTAGTACTTAATAGTAGGGATTGGGAGGAAATTGTACGGCTTCGGGAAAATTTCGTGCTTTAAAAATCAACCTTGCAATAGGCTTTACTCGAAAAAACCAGCTGGAATGCATTGGTAAGGCTGTAATGATGCTGTACCTTGGTTAAACGAAACGACAAGTCGAATATTTCGACCTACAGCCAACTTTGAAAATTTCGAAATTCACCTGTATTTCGTCTGACAGCCTGCCAGCCAGCCAGCCTGCCGTAAGACCGGGTTGCGCTAGGTGTAGGGCTCCAGAAATTTCACACAATAAAGGTAGGGTTTCCAATGTGAAAAATCGACTTTTGAGAATTAACTAGCAAACCTCTCCCACATGTTGGACTCGATGTCAAATAGAAAACGCTGTATTGGCACCAATTTCTACCAACTCCTTCCACAAGAAATCGAATAACGTAGCTGCAAATCACGTGATAATATGCTATAACTTTCGTACAAGCCTAGTAAATACAGCGACACTTCTTCTCAACCCTTACTAGTAAGTTTATTATGGTGTCAAACCATTGGTGGCAGTTTTGTGATGGCTAAATTCCAGCGATAGCAAGATTAAGAAGGAATTTCAGGAGAAAAAATTACCTTTTCACCCCTGACGTACAAAGCAGTGAAGACAGCAGAACCCTCACAGCTCAGACATGATCGGTAACTGTTAAACTTTTACCACACAGGATATTATTAAAGTTGGAGCATGTTAACTATCTGGGCGAACTCCATTGTGACAAAAATTATACCAAACTCTAGCGCTTTAAGCTCCTTGTCCTCATTACTATGGATTACTGCCGATCAAATGGGCCAGACAGCTATATAAAACATTGACACATGCAGACTGAGTCTACATGAATATTTTACAGACCGTATGGCGCCATATTGTCACCGACGTAGCTACACTTACTCAGTGCAGACTGCAGTGATTATAATGTGTTGCGCACAAACTATACTAACCATGCATGTAACAATATATATATAGACTACAAGTATAAATTTACTGATCAGCAACTGACCTTGCTAGACCATGCAAATACCACAATCAGTTTTAGCATAATTG
Organism: Nitrosopumilaceae archaeon; assembly: GCA_965207375.1. GTDB lineage: Archaea > Thermoproteota > Nitrososphaeria > Nitrososphaerales > Nitrosopumilaceae > JAWVZS01. Next base: position 746,201 of record CBDBMG010000002.1, read on the forward strand.
GCGTAGAAGTTTTGATTGTGGTTTTTGTTTTACATTGGCCTTATATTCAACCTGCGGTTGTTTAAGAAGGTTATTTAGCTAAGTTAAGGTTAATTTCCATTGTAAAAAATCGATATTAGAAAATTAGCTACCTTATATTAGCTACATTGAAAACGCGCCTTACAAATAAAAATAATTAAGCGCCACACTTTAATTTGGAAGGAATTTTTGCTGGCACGCCATCTCGTTGGCCCACTTTTGCTGATTTGTTGGTGAGTTATTAATAATTGTGAATTGCATCACTATGAATGACTGGGCTTACTGAGTATAGATCGTATATCGTCCGTGTTCGGATGATATACTGTAATATACCAGTAATTGTAACTGTAATATTTCTACAGCCGGGGAGTCCACTCAGTAAACTGATTTTCAGCGGAGCCCTGCACATACATACAAATATACATAAAACAAAATTAGTAGCTACTTACTGATATTACACAACATACATACATACACAAAACAACTAACTACATACATAAAATACAGCACAAAAGCAAAAATACAATAAAACAAAACAATAAAAATCAAAAATTAAAGTAAGAATTTTTAAACAACGACAATGTTGTGGCCCCAGTAACACTCAGCGACAAACTGTTCCATAAAATGGCCCAGTACCGGCCGGATTGCTTGCGATGCTGCTGCGCTACTAAGGTTTAAGATTAAATACTGGGCAGTCAGCTCAGCTGGTTTGCCCAGGGGGTGAAAACCCCAAATAGTTCAATCATAGATACAATTAATTACAAAAATTATAGTTAAGTAAGTGGATAAATTCGTCCAAGTCTCTTGATTCTATAATACTAATTGGTAGATTATTCCAATCTTTAATAGTTCTTGGATAGAAACTATAATTATAAGTATTAAGAGTAACTTGTGGCAGGATAAAGTGATTCGGATGGTGTTGTCTTGTGTGAAATTGGGTTCTTTGATAGTGTAAAGGAATGGAAATCAGTAGTGCATTGTTAATTATTTTATAAAATAATGTTAACCTTGATAATTGACGACGCTGTTGTAATGTAGGTATATTGAGAACAGACAACAATGATGTAACACTGGTAGTTCTAGAGTATTCAGATAAAATCCATCGAGCAGCTCTTCTTTGTACTTTTTCTAGCTTATAAATGTCAGTGTCGTAATACAGATCCCAGATAGGAGTAGCATATTCCATAATAGGTCTAACTAGTGTTAGATAGGCTGTTTTTTAGTGTCAAGTGGACAACTATTAAGATTTTGTTTAATAAAATTCAGCACTTTAGTTGATCTATTACTTATCATTTGTATTTGCGATAACCATGACATAGTATTATCAATTCCTACACCGAGATATGTATATAGTTTCTTTATCTCTAAATTATGACCCATTAAAGTATATGCATATTGTATGTAGGGTTTCCAAAGCAAAAATTTAATGTCTGCAAATCGATTAGCCAATTATTGTTATAAGTTAGGCTAAGTGTCACTTGAATAAATCTGGACTGGCGCTAAAAAATATTACTTCTTCTGGTAGTAATGGCATGAAATATCTGCGAGTCACGTGACTTCGTGTTCCCATTATGTGTATCGATCCTCTCGCTTCACATTACTCGCCCCTAGCTTACCCTTATAAATGTATATTCACTTAGAAGTATTAATGGTTTAATTGGTAAGGTAGGTTATTTATAGGAACGTCCTTTAAACAGTTTTTAGGCTTTAAAAATCGATTTTTGTTCACAGCGTGCAAAGCAATGGCAGCTGCTACTCCCTCACAGTCCAGAAATAATCAGTTATGGACAAAATATTTGTGTGCGAGGTACAGTTAAATTCAATCTTGCTAACCAGCTGGGGGATCTTGGCAAAATGTTGCATCACGTGCATAGAGCCATGCTCAAATCTTTGAATTGCATCTTTGAGAGAAAAACATTCAGGCAGTTTAGGTATTAAATTTTATGATTAATGCTGCCCTGGCGTAGAGGTATTATCATCACCGATATGGTGGGTCACGTGATCTGTTACTAATAGAATCTATATCAATCTGGTATCAACTTAGACCGCTCTATTTGTTGTAAGTAACTTTAATATATTACTTATAAGTAAACATTTGTCAGTACTTGTAATCCATAGACTGGGTTATTTTATTGCATGGGCTTTAAATAGGGAACGGTTGCAAGCACCTTATGTAGTTGAATCAAAAACAATAGAAACACGAAAGTTAGCAGGCCTAGGCGCATGACCTACATTTAATAATTAGCTCAGATGTACATTTTTCTACCATTAACATTATTAGTCGGCTCAAATGCTGGGCTTCAAATATAGCCTATACACACACATTTGTATTGGCTATACGTAGTAGCTACTTTTAATTAATTGCATTAAATGTATAAACATTATCTTTTCTTCAGGTTTAGGACACCTTATACTGATATTGCTACACACATAGCTACTGATATACTAGCTACAGTATGACTAGCACTAGAGGTATGATATGCATTACTGAGTTAGCTGACTATAATATAGCTACTGTTGTATGACTCTATTTCATACAACAGATTCACCAGCTCCAGAAATTATGGCTTTGCAAAAAGAAGTCAAAAGTTGTTCAGAACGGGTAGAAATGCTACAGAAAGAATTTAAAGAATTAAAAAAAAACATTGAATCAGCATGCAAAGAAATGGATGCCACAAGATCAATTATAAATGAATTAGTTACAAAGGCATTATTTAACGATAAGAAATAATTTGCATGAATGTTCAGGAGGTATAGAACCAAATTTTTAGTCACTTAATCAATAACTTTTATATCTCCACTCAGTAAATCTATGTTAAGGTCAAATTGACACTGGTCATCTTCCCCATCATATTTAATTTTGTGGGTTTTTGTGGTGTTGTCATAGCCCAAAACAGTTCCAGTAAACCATTTTGTCTCCCTTTCGTTAATCTTGAATAGATGACAAATATTCTTACCAATCATAGCACTGGGATCTTGGACATATTTAGGTCTCGTAGCAAAATCTCTATCCAGATAATCCGATAACTCTTGTATTACAGTATTCAGTGGTCGTTGTTTTCGTAAATGGCTAAATGTAATATGAATATCTTGGCCCAAAACTTTCTTTCTAATGTTTATTTGTGTTCTTAAAAGAGAAAGCTTTTGTGCTTTTTTCTTTGAGGTGGTGTTATTACTCGTGTCGATTTCACTAAGTAATTTTTGTAGTTCCTCAGAGCTAGTGATCAAATGAAGCTTGGAAAGTTTATCTCTCTCTAGTGTTGTCTTTTTCTTCAATGCTTCATGTCTGGAATGTGCCTGTTTCATTTTTTCTTGCCTTTCTTTAGCAACTTTTATTTGCCTGCTTTTAATTTCTCTCTGTACAGTGGCTCTTGACTTGACTGCTAATTTCATTATATTATCTTGTTCTGCTCTTGGCAATTCATTTAACCACTCTATTGTGTGATTTTTTTTAATTTCAATGAGATTTGAGCGTGACATTTGATTGAGGTTCGGAATTGCAGTTGTTAAGTAATCGTTCAACCCAAGAATTGACTCACAGAGGTCATTACTTGGCTGAAGTGCCTTAAGCTCTTTCCTTATCATTGGGTCCACCGGGTCCCAATAGGTTCCTCCAGGGAGTTGGTTAGCTGCATATGTGCACAACTTTTCCTTCATTTTCACAGCTCCAGCCATTAACAGGGGGTAAAGAAGGGAAGCCTCATCCTCATTTATTTGAAAAAGTCTTTCATGTACTGCTAAAGATTTTTCATGGAGGCGGTGGTTCAGTTTCTTGTTTGATCCATATAGTGTATCAGACTCTGATCGAAATACTCTGTAGCTTTTCTCCATTACAACTTCTGGATTTTGCTCAATTTCCTGCAGGCAACTCTTCAATTCAAGGTAATGTATGTTCATATCTAGTGCAGATTTGTTTAGGTCTGTAGATTTACTTAGCATGACCAAATCTGCATACACATGGTAAAACATCAAAGCATCACACTTGAGCATTGCAAGCTGCTCAGGATCACCAAGTTTTTTAAAAACCTCCCGTTCTAACTTGTTTCCAGTATCCTTACTGTTGTACTTCAAATACTCTATTGCTGCTTCCTTGAGGAAAATTATTTTAGCTGCATTTGCAGCTGTGACAAAATATCGACTTCCAACCTGACGCTCTAAGGTGACTGTAGCACAGCACTGATAATACAATTGGGATTGCTCATTTGCAGTAGCATCTGTACACATCAAAGCCAAGAAGTCAGGGAAGCTAATTGATCCTAATCCATATTCAGGAGTCCCATGCTTGCCAAATAATTTTACAAATTCATGCACAAGTGTATCGACAGGATGATACTCTCTTTCAGCACTGGTGGAAGGGTAGCTTATCATACCACCGAGGAATGCTTTTCGTAAGTTTACTCCAAGATGCATAGAGCAAAAGTTTTCAATGATCTTAGTTGTTTCCAATGTAGCAGCTCCAAATATTTTTTCATCTCTTGCCCTGTGTTCTTCAATTAGCTTGTTTAACTTCTTTTGGGTGGATGCAGAGTCTGAAGTTGATGAAACCAACATTGTCCAGTTAATACTATCTGCATTTGGTAGCTAGCTTTTGCTGTACATCGAAGTTGTTCAAGTTCTTGAGATATGTCAGATATTGTGCTGCTGGCAGAGCCATCCGATAATTCATTAACGGAGATAACCATGCCGTTAATTGCTATGCTACCTAACTTTCTTTGTTGTTTTGTTGTTCCATCTGTGTTTATGTTAAATCGTATATTTTTGCTAATATCATCACATAAGACTGTAGCTTTGTGAGCATTACTGATGGTTTTTAACTCATCTCTTCTCATATAGCTAGCACAAGATCGTTTGGGTAATAAAATTTGATCAATATCCATTAATGGGTTGACACATTTAATTACTGTTCTAATAATTCCTTCAATGTTTGAGGCAGGAACTTGTTTAGCAAACAAACTATAATATAGTTTTCGGATTACTGGGGTAAACTGGTTACCATATTTTGTATTGAAGATGCTTGAGTGTGGATCTTTGTCTTTGCTTTCTAAAGCAGAACTTACTACTGAAAAATCTGCCTTCTCCTCTAACAGTTTGGATATATCTGCTTCATTTAATGCTTGGCTATCTTGAAGTTTTACAACCTTTTTCTGAGCAGCACAGCACTTTTTTTTCTGCACATCAGTTTCCTTTGTGCTACTACATAAAGCATTACTTGCAGTTTGCAACTGTTCTCTAGAGTGTTGTAGTTGTTGTTTTAGTTTGGACACTTCTGTGGTTAGTTCCTGTATATGTTCATTACACTTTGTAATTTCCCTTTTCATATTATTTACTGTGGCAACATGACAGTAAGGCATTGGTATGTCTGCCATTTTATCAGATAGTTTGTCAACAAAACGATATATGTTATCTTAAATTAGGGTCAATTGAATGGTACAGTAATCCTATTGCTGTTTTAGTGGCATTGCGAGTAACATGCCATTTTTTAATAAACAAATGTAATTGTTGGTAAAAGCCAACACTTGGTATTCCTTGCAACTGCCACTTATCAGAGGGCTTCTTTTCTTCAGCAACCTGGCGGTGAATATCACCCAGTAGCTCTTCAGTTAATCCATGTGCACAAAGTATGTCAGGAAAAGTACAGTGGCAGTCTATGGGAATATACATATAGCTATATGTAATAATGGCTGCATGATATCATAGCTACAGTAATATTTTTATATATAATGCACTGCATATAAATAGATATTGCATTTCTGAAAACCTAAAGGTACATGTTTGCACGGTGCATTGATTTATTATTAATTATAGTTATTTACCTTGATGTGATTGACCTCTAATACGAGGTGTCCATACTCTCTTGCAATATGAAGTCAACTGACTTCTATTAAGACTCCTACTACCTCTGATCAATGATCGTGCTGGTGCAACAATACGGAGTACCGTGTCGTAGAATCTCCCAGGGCGACCAATATGTGTATTAGGATAAATTCGTTCAAACTCACAACAAAGGTGGTCTTTATCCCCAGGATTTGCTTGTTCACACTGTTCAAAGAGTGTTATGATGTCACCATATGTTATCACTACATTTATATAAAGCAAAGACATGCCATGAATTAAATGTAAATTTGGCAAAATAATTGCCATTAGGTTAAAAGTGTCCTGCATTTATTCAATCCATGCCAGTTAACTTTACAATGTAGCTAGGTAGCTACTGTGTGTGTGTGTGTGTGTGTGTGTGTGTGTGTGTGTGTGTGTGTGTGTGTGTGTGTGTGTGTGTGTGTGTGTGTGTGTGTGTGTGTGTGTGTGTGTGTGTGTGTGTGTGTGTGTGTGTGTGTGTGTGTGTGTGTGTGTGTGTGTGTGTGTGTGTATAATATAACTATAAATATAAGTGCACCTGAACTACTCATGTCTAGAAACTACAGACTAGCAGCTTGAGCAAAAGTATGTAGATATATATCACTGCACCAACATATAGCTAGTTATATGGCTGATGTATAGCTACCTGTATATTAAATAAAATGCAATACAACACGCTACATAACCATTCATTACCTACCAGAGGTTAAAAATTCCTCTTCGGGTATACCGGCAGTTAATTCCAGCCAGAAAAGTGTCACAGTATGCGCGAACGCACATACATACAATAAAATTTTGAATACGGAGATCACGTGAGTAATTTGTGCGTAGGCTCTGCATTCTATTTATTCATTATAATGTATCTAGCTTGCTGCATGGTTATATGACAAGCCAAGCTAGTCTATAAAGAAATGGGTGCTTTCATTACGGCTACGTACCTGGCAGTACAGCTGCTACCGGCTCGGCTAGCGGGCCATTGTATTTTGGCCAAGGTCCCCCCAGCTGGTTAGCAAGCTTCAAATTTAACTGTACCTCGCACACAAATACTCTGTCCATAACTGATTATTTCTGGACTGTGAGGGAGTAGCAGCTGCCATTGCTTTGCACGCTGTGAACAAAAATCGATTTTTAAAGCCTAAAAACTGTTTAAAGGACGTTCCTATAAATAACCTACCTTACCAATTAAACCATTAATACTTCTAAGTGAATATACATTTATAAGGGTAAGCTAGGGGCGAGTAGTGTGAAGCGAGAGGATCGATACACAGAATGGGAACACGAAGTCACGTGACTCGCAGATGTTTCATGCCATTACTGCCAGAAGAAGTAATATTTTTTAGCGCCAGTCCAGATTTATTCAAGTGACACTTAACCTAACTTATAACAATAATTGGCTAATCGATTTGCAGACATCAAATTTTTGCTTTGGAAACCCTAATAAAGGTAATGGCGGCGCATTTACGAAAATGTTATTCTGAAGACAATTTACCCACTGCGCCATGGCGATTCCCTTTATCCTTCATTCCTTTCCTTGTTCTTCTTTATTCCTTAGCAAGGTGCGAATTTCACCGAAGGTGACGATAGCCTGTAACGGCTTCTGCTTATTGCGTCACACAAAAATCTGGCTTGCACGTGATATAATTAGTTACAGTGGCACGATGTTTTCGCGTGTACTTTATTACATCGTGAACTTCGAGATTATAGCCTTGGACAAATAGCTTTTGCTGTTTTTCGAGCGTTATTTGCTATCACACAGCTGCTTTGCCATGTCAGCGCGTTGTTAACAAGCGCCTGTAAACAAGCATAATTATTACGTAAGCGCCTGTAACATTTTGTGCGCCTGCTAAAAGATTATTAAATGCTTAGCATGTATAAAAAGTAAACAAACTAGAATGATAAAATGAAGTGAGCCAAAAGTAGGGATTGAACTTTGGATTCAATAGTGCTACAAAAAGTATTCAATAGTGCTACAAAAAGTAAGGAAACAAGGAATAAGATTTTGGGACGAGAGAACATTCTGGCATGAGATAATTTATAAAAGTTTAATCCCTACTTTTGGCAAACCTGAAGTGAACCAAAAGTAGGGATTAAACTTTTATAAATTATCTTATGCCAGAATGTTCTCTCGTCCCAAAATCTTATTCCTTGTTTCCTTACTTTTTGTAGCACTATTGAATCCAAAGTTCAATCCCTACTTACTTTTTAAATTTTTAATTTTTTATCATTCTAGTATATATATATATATATATATATATATATATATATATATATATATATATATATATATCCTAACCTAATTGGGCCAAAAACATGTAGCTACCTAACCTAAACTTAACGTAGGATAAAAATAGAATTTTAATGCATATATACCTAACCTACAACAAAAAAACAAAAGGTAGCTACATTGATCAGTCTCTGAATGGGCCGGTTCCAATTCAATGTATTCCGTGTACCAATTTTGTATACCTCCCCACCTTGTGACTTATGGGGATACTTCACTTGGGATGGTAGTACTAACAGCCCTCTTTCTTTTTGCCTGTGGCTGAATACAACTGCAGTACTGCATCTTGCTGTTAGCCAATGACTTCTTCCACCCACACTATACTACATTCTCCCCCAAAGCAGCAATAAAAGGCTCATTACTAATGTGGTAATGGAAAAAAAGGAACAAGATAAATGATCCCATAAACTGCGAAATATCCATAGATGGAACATCAGGTGGAGGCAGTGGGATGGATTTGGACAGACTTAGCAAAATATCCAAACCTGGATAATATATGTATGGTTTAAATTGGTTTTCTGAGGCCTTAATCATGATGGTACATTCATTGCGATCTCATTGCATAAACACTTGTGAAAATGCCAGCAATTTCATGATGGCTGCTGGTAATTCACAACTTGCGCTAGCTATGGACATATGATATTTATGACATCACTTAACTGTTCTGAATCAGAAGCATCTGTTGAGGAATGATTATTTAATCTGTATTGTTACATACTGTAAAGTCTTGATTGTCTATAGACGCCTTAAATTTGTGGGCGTGACTAATATTGCGTAATGTAAAAATCACGTGAATTCATGGTCTGCCATTTTTGTAGGACAAAAACTCTGGACTTATTTGTTGTTGTTCATGGCATTAAACTGTATATCTAATGATTCAAAGTACTTTACTTCTCTTAATTATTCGTCACGAAAACAATATTTGGAAAAGTTGAAGATAAACGGGTAAGTTTTAAAAGACCCGTATAGTATTGATGAAGTGAACTGGTCTGAAGATATGACGCAGTGGCCTGAGCTGCAATTTGGCGATGTCTATACTAACTTGATAAATATGGAAGGGCAATTCACAAAAGAAAAGCTAAAGGCGTACAAGTCTTTAGATGCTTATAACTACTTTTACAATGGCTATGTACGTACTGTGTTTTTTGTCATTCTGGAGATTTTAGCACTCTCAAGGCTAGAGTTAATCCCAGTCAGAAAGCACCTGAAAACAGTCATAAAGCCTGGATCATAATCAGCATGAAAGATGGATCAGTACAGACAGCACACTGCACATGCATGGTTAGGTAAGTCTGCAAGTAGCTCAAGCTGGCTTCTGTATATTGCAGTCATTTTTTCATTTTTAGGCTAGGGGAAGTTTGTAGTCATGTTGCTGCCCTCCTATTCAAAGTTGAAGCAGCGTGCAGATTAGGTTATACTAATCCATCAAGAACGTCCTTGCCTTGTAAATGGAACCAGAGCTTCAAGACAGAGGTATGATTATATGTTGGGCAATAGACTATTTTAATGTTAATGTCATACACTTAGGTAACTCCAGCAGAATTATTTGATATCAAATTTATCAAGCCTAAGCACAGCATAAATATTGATCAGCAAGACAACACAAATGTTTTACCAGCTAAAAGAATGAAAGTTATTAGTGATCCACAGGATCTTCCCAAGATCAATGCAGAAACACTGTATAACAGTATATATGAGTTGGTGCCAAATGCCTGTCTTTTTACTGTTATGCCTGTTTTAGAGCAACAGCAAATTCATAGATCCTCAGAGCGAGTAATGACAACTGAACTAGTAATTGGCCCAGAGCAGGTAACAACAACTGAACCAGCAACTGATCCAGAACAGGTATTGACCACTGAACCAGCAACTGACTCAGAACAGGTATGAGCCAGAAACTGACCCAGGGCAGGTAATGGCAACTGAAACAGGAACTGATCCAAAGCAGGTAATGACAACTGAACCAGGAACTGACCCAGGGCAGGTAATGACAACTGAGCCAGAAACTGACCCAGAACAGGTAATAACAACTGAGCCAATAACTCTGGACATCGCATCTATCCATTTATGGAACAACTGTGATACCCTGTTGTGGGTTATGCCAAATCTGTAGGCAAGGTCTTCATTGGTAAGAGCTAGTCTCAACTTCATTAAAACTAACAAAAACTGGTCTTTAGGATGTAATCTATGACTTGAATCTTTAGACATTACACTTAATAAAAGATTTAGTAATGTGATGAACAAAGCGTAGCTTGGAAATCCAGGTTTGCTTATCATCTCCTTCCATTCTTGCTGAAGGACTGCTGAATTTATTTATGTCATGTTTAAGCATTGCGATTAGCTGTTGTGATGAAAGACTCTGCATTACAGACTCCCATGACTTAGAGTCAATATCTGTAACAACCATTTTATCATACTTCGTAACAGAAGTACCTTGTGTATCATCAGAGGTGATGTTACATTGAATTTCAGCATCATACTTTGGGGTATGAACATCCTGTGCAACACCAATCATGTTTGATACTACTTCATCATTAATCCGAAGCACAGTATCAGTTGCTTCACACTCCTCTGTGTCAGTATTTTGTTCAGAGGTAGCAGCATTTTGTTCAGAGTTAGCAGCATTGTCAGATGGATTACACAAACGTTTTGTTCTTATGTTGTCCTGATTCTTGCGCCTTCTTATCAGTCAGTTATATCTAGCTTTCTTTTCAATATTAGATTTGGCACTGGTGGTGGAAAAGGTAAAAATTGACAGTACATAATCCGGATCATCTTTTGACTTAGCTGGCTCTCCTGTGGAAAACATGTACATAATAATACTGTTCATCCTGATAACCATAACAAGGTACATCATCACATCAGACCAAATCAAGTAACTGAATAGACAGTCCATAATCAACAGGTCATCATTTGCGACTAAAACACATTATACATTAAAATCAATATGGCTCTCTAACAAGCACAGCTCAGTAGAGATGGAGGGGCGCTCAGCAAAAGTCAACAAGGTACTCTTAACTGAGAAGCTAAGCCACACTATCGTTCATTTAAACATTACTTTGTATCTTACTGTGTATAAAATGAGTGCTACAAAGTCTGGAATGTGACTTCGGTTCCCATTTATCACGCCGCATAACTCTAACCCAAAGGCTTCTCCTCTTCGGGTCTTTAGGAAATCTGTAGAATTTTACTAAAGGATCTTTTTTGCTGTAACGTTTAGTACAGCCAACTGCGCTACAACTAGAAGGCATATTGACGCACTACCAAATTATTCTTTTTGCCCTACAAAAATGGTGAATCATGAATTCACGTGATTTTTATATTACACAATATTAGTCACGCCCACAAATTTAAGGCGTCTATAGATGGGAGAATTACAAACCTATGTAGCTAGCTATATATATATATATATATATATATATATATATATATACAGGGCCGTAGGAAGCAAAATTCAACCAGTACGGCTGGTCATAACTAAGTAGTTATAATTCTTGATTGTTTGTAATAAGACTAGTGGCATCTTTCCAGTAAGAGAAGCCAGAAAGAAAAGTTGAATCATGTGCATTTCCCTTTAGCTGCATTTTGACAGTTTATATAGCCCTCACACAATAGTCACAATAAGCTACATCTCTTACATTATCATAGTGTAGCCATTTCCACTACTTGAACCACTGTCCCTGAAACGATCTGTAAGAAATCTTACTATTTCCAAACTCTCACCTTGGAAAATTATAATCAGTTGGCTGATTTGGCAAATCTGACAGATTTGGCACTGATGAACTACTACAACTCATTAATTTCACTAGATGCCATGTACGAATAAATTAAAGCGAAGGTGGGCATTACATAGGGACCGATTTTATTACTATATTTCAAGGTAACAAGTAACAATACTTATTACAAACTTGTATGTGTAATAATAATAATATAAAGTTATTGCATGCTTATTAAAGATTCTGATTCTGCTTGGTTATTTATAAAAAATCTGCCAAAAACCTGTACGGCCATTGCCGTTTAGGCCGTACTACTTCCTACAGCCCTGATATATATATATATATATATATATATATATATATATATATATATATATAGTGTGTATCATTGTCTTTGTTAATTCTAGTGTTTAATTTATGATCTTACACTGTTAAAAATGGTTTGTTCTGGTAGCATAGCTATAATGGTTTACTATGGCAGCATGCACAGCTACTTTTACCTGATCTTTTCATCTTTCACTGAGTATAGCTACGTATATACAGCTATAGCTATATATAGTGTAAATTTGCCTGACCATGCAACCAAAAGTTGCTTCCTACACCCCTGTAAGCTGCATGTATAGCTATTGATGCACGTTTCTTCATGTGTTTTATTTGTGATCCTCGCATGCACCATGCACTACTTCATCTTAAATCAGCTTGCCTGTGTTCTCTTCAATTATGTTATTTATGCATGATAGCTATATCAGTGTCAAACTGTAGCTATATTTATCTTTCTTCATGTATTTCATTTGATATCCTGGTAGCACTTGCTTGCCTTAAATCGGTTCTCTATATAGTACAATATGTTATCGCTGGAGCTATATAGATAGGTGGCTATATGTATCTAGTTAACACACCTTTCTTCAAATGTTTCATTTGTGATCCTAGCAACACTTCTTTGTCTTAAATCTGCAAGTCTGTGTTCTCTACAATTATTATTATAGCTAGCTAACATCATGCAGAGACCCTATGTGCATGTACACTTATTATGGCTATAGTTATAACTACCTACTTTATAGGCATCATTTGAAAGATATAGCTACTGAGCTATAGCTATAAGTACCTTGTACGAGGCAATTCTTGTGTGCACCTTTGCGCAGCCCAATCTCTAAGATCAGCAAGCCTCTGGGATCTACGAGTGTGAGATTCATGCTGCCTGTGATCCTTCTTCGTTCACGATTCTGTTGTCTTCTTTCCTCTCTTTGCTGTTCGGTGGGACGATGACGGTGTTGTTGTGAACATGTTGTACTGGACATTATTTAGCTAACTTGCTATAGTTATAGAACTTATACAAGTCTTACGGTGCCGCTCCTAGCTGTAGTTAATTATAACACTATTGTTATACGTAGCTATATGAGCTCACGTATACCTATGCATAGATATAGCAAGTTCATTATTGTCAAATACAAAATAATATGGCTATATATACATGCATGCAGTCATGTACTGTGTATACAAGTTATAAGGCTGCCAGCTTGACTTGGGCGACGGGTGAGTTCAGTGATGGAACGATCAGTAGCTATACTGGTGGCAACGGAGACAGTCGGCTAGTTTCAACAGCTTGAGCGCACGCCTCACGGGGACTATCCACTTCCATTGCAGACATATACATACAAAACCGCAAATAGAGCACGATTATTTGCCTCACGCTAATGCGTTCAGCAATTAAATCGTGCCACCATAATTAGGGGCAAGTCTATCTTGTATAAGAAAGGCCATTCTTCTTAGAAGACATAGCAAACCATACCTATCTAGTTATTAGATTTATGAAAACTGCCATTAAATTCTGTAGAATTGTTTGCAAAATATCTAGATGATGGATGATTGGATGAGAATAATTCAAACTTCAGTAGAACTTGGGGACTGGGAGCCATCATTTGAGGAATGACAGGCTGCCAGCAATATTACCCAAATCCAGCATTTAATATGGTATTGACTACTGCCGACAAAAAAGCAAAAAATGTTGCTCTCCTGAATTTAAATCCTGATCTAAACAGCGTTAACATTGCAGCAATCATGTTTTTTCATGAAAACTGTCAAGAACCATCCAACAGACCAGTTTACAGTGATGCTAGGAACTTCATGTGATGCTGCAGGAGGTCTGTTTTTATTTTCATGAGTTTCCATTCGCATACTCATCTGGGTTGTTACTTAGACATTTGTCAGCATTGGCTTATTAATTCTTTAATGTATGGTAATTTGTCTTAGTCCATTTCGGACATTCTTCAAAACTTGTGTGTCTGCAACTAGACTAGTGTTAGAGCTTTTATTATCCTTCGTTAAAGAAAGAAATAGAGTGGAAAGGCTCGTCAGAGCGTACAAACTATTATCTACAAAAGTGCCACGCCAGACTCGGAGCTCTCCGATTTGAAAAGCGCCTTAACATATATTAGGCACTTAAAAAGTGTCAGCAGCCAAGCTTCAAGATTTTAGAATGATGGACAGCATCCTAATTATCAAACTACCTAACCATACACCTCTCAAAACTACCTAACCATACACCTCTCATGAAGGTGATGGATCATGTGCTGGGATTATATTTTATACATGCAGAAGAAGTCGCTATGATGGATCTGGTGGTCTGAAGTCTGCTTTATGCATAGAGTAGCTAGCTGTTAGGTTTAGGAGTATAGCATAGCAAGATCAATGTAGGGCTGAGTAGGGTCATTATAGATAGATAGGTTTAATTTAGTTTCGTGCTTCCAATGAAGGCACACATAGCTACCTCTCTCTCACACACACTTATATAATGTAGATTATACATTGCCATAGCTGGTTTTTGACCACAGTCAGCTGGCTACCAGCTGGTCAAAAACCAGCTTGGAGCCAGTAAGATCGAAAAGAATAGAATAGAATAGGAAAGAGTAGCAAGGCTCACCCCACTATACGACTTATTGGCATCAAAAGTTTTAACGCCAAAGTGCTCATCCGCGTGGCCTATACATTTTAAGTTTTGTAGGAGCCATAGGACAAATTACCTACAGTGAAATAGTTACAATACAGTTAAATGCAAATAATGTTTACTCATGCTTACTATCATCTATGCATCATGCTGTTCTTCCATTCTTCGATCAGGATCTTTGCGAGCTATCCTGTAAGCTGTTGTATCACCAGTTACACTAAGATATGTAGTTTACTTGAACTTACTACATATGATGTTACGCTGCTGTACTTCCATTCTTCTCTCTAGACTACCGTATGGCCAGAAAATTTGACAGGGAATTTAATTTGATGGTTTAACGTTCATTACACCTATCGTCAAATTAATATCCGTCAACATTAATGTTCCGGATACTAGTGTTTTTCCAAGAGAACTAAAGTCAAAGTGGCGCTCTTAAAATTACCTATAAATGTGTAGGCGCTTCAACTGAAGAGGTTAACAGTCGAGTAAGCAAAGTTATACAGTCAGCGAGTTTGTCTGCCAGGTGCGTTTCTCAAGACTACCTTTCATCCACAAACGGCATCCTACTGTCTGCCTTACCAAGCGGTAAACATAGTGGCCTCTTTACGTAGCTCTGTATTCTAATATTGCAGAAAACATGGTAATATTACTGCACTGTAATGGCTGGTGATTGCCTTCGTATTCACTTGATAAATAAATTATTGAGGCAGAATATGCGCGGCACACGTGCTGTCATTTCGTCAAATTTAAATCCGTCATATTTTCAAAATGCGATTTGGAGGCAATTTCGTCAAATTAAATTCCCATCAAATTTTCCGGCCATACGGTATGTAAGCAAATTTGTTGATGAGCCACTACATCGCGTTGCCTTTCCTCTTGTCTCCTTTCTGGATTGTCCACATAAAGTTGTATTCAGGTGGCTGAATTGTGTTCCTCAAAATTAAACATGCCATCCTTCTTTGCTAACTATAAGGGATGATTTCAGGTTGTCATTTTTTTCATTGCAGACTACCTTTAACATGCATCCTCAGCTACCCTCTAAACAAG
The DNA here is from genome assembly GCA_965207375.1 of Nitrosopumilaceae archaeon. Classification (GTDB taxonomy): domain Archaea; phylum Thermoproteota; class Nitrososphaeria; order Nitrososphaerales; family Nitrosopumilaceae; genus JAWVZS01. The sequence continues at coordinate 762,057 of CBDBMG010000002.1, forward strand.
TGTAAAATCACTTTAGAAACTATCATCAAAATTCTCAACTGCTATGTGCTTCTTGTTGTACATTAAATACAAATTATGCTAAGCAAAAATAGCTTGAGGCTATCAAAAAGGGCGCAGCCAAGTAAAGTAGAATCAGTAGGTAAAAGCAAAGATTGATATCACGTTGCGGTCAAGTAGATATGAATATTGCCACAATCAAATTATTAAAACGACTAGTAGGAACAAGGAATGATATCAAGTAGCGTAAGTTCGCGATTATCGAACAGACGATTATCGACACTCTATTATGGACTGGTATACGGGAAACGTAATCAAGAAGTTCCGGTAAAGTGCGCTAAAACTCTCGTAATCATTACACATTTTTCTGACCAGCCGCTTCGATAATCTGGCGAATGTTTTAATAGAGTACTCGGAGTAACACGTGGCTGTCCAGGACCTTATCGACAGCAAGATAGACTGTGGTGATCTAGTACCGATGGAAGGGTAAAGGCACGGCGATACAGGATTTTGGGCATAGGTAAGTGTATTATTGTCTGTGCTTAGCCATACATAGTCGAGGCGCGTAGCGCTCTAAGCGGGTTTAGCCATGCTTATGGCTTAGTATGTCGTGCGTGTTTCGCAAACCTTAGTATACCTATGATGTATTTATAAATCATTTCATAATGTCTTGTTTCCAATTGATGCACACCCACATGTTAAAGTACCGCAGTCATATTAACAGCACTGATAGAGGAGATCCTAACAATGTGATCTTGATACAAAGCAAAAACCAGGGGTGTAAAAAAGTGTGAGGCCAATCATAAGCAGAATTGCAAACAGACAGGTGCAACCAAAAGCTTTGATATCAGCTGAGGCCAGGAATAAGTGTACAATAGTTTATTGCATACTTTCACAAGTATGATTGGCTTTGTCACGTTGGCCACCTTTATAATAGTTTAGGTGGACATGTAACAAAGCCAATCATTCTTGATGTATTCAGCTGATATCAAAGTTTTTGGTTGCACCTGCCAGTTTGTAATGCTGCTTCTGATTGGCCTCGCACTTTAGATAGTGATGGTAAGTGTTCAAGCAGTGTTGTACATATCCAGAAATCTCCATACATTATGCGGATATCCGGGTGTATTATTAGAGTATATTTTAAACAACGTTAAACAAGCACGAAACAATGATTGATATACTTAAGGCAGCCTAGTATACCTGAAATAACTCCATTTTCTATGATTTGAATCTTGTAAAGTAGGTTTTTGGGCTTTCATTTTATATGCATGCGTAAACGAGCACACTAGCTGTACCTTTGAAAGGGTGCAAGCGCCCTCGCGCTTACAATGTAGTACAAGTTCGAGTGTGGTTCCAGCGAATTCATTTTATGGTATGTACGTACATTACAAATAGTATGAGGGCTCCCTGGTAGCTAGTTTTTTTTGCCTAATCCTGAGAGTGTACTGGGCCCAAGCATAGCTACGAGTCTGCTATACAATCTATGGCCCATGCGAACCCCCTTACCCTATCAAACTAAGTTGATAGCAAAGAGCTGTAGCTTGCTAATATGTATTACGCTTGCCTGCTTAGGTGTGTGGCAGTTTAGAGATAAACAGTGCTATTGATGTGGTCAAGGGGGTAAGGAGTCATACAATGTGATAGCAGCTCAGGGTACTGCTAGTACACTGAAGTTTGTTGTTGTTGTCATTGGTGTTTTTGTTTATCATTGTTAGCATAGGCATGAGAGTGGTAAAATGTCTCTGAAGTTTACTCCCAGGAAGATGTTTGTAGTGGGGGCCTACTGACGGAAATTCTCGCAAAACCCTCTTCATGAATTTACAAGGTATCGCATATTTCACTAGATGTGCCCCGCTGTGCTGTTTTAAGTTCATTGATACGCTAGATTCAATCATACAGAGTTCATCTTGTATATGTACATTAGGATGAAGAAACTGGAGTGTTTAAGCCTGATCCTCTCAACTATGTGTGGTATAGACGGATAAACAACAGTTTTGTTAGGCAAGTGAGGCTCTTATTTGTGATAGATTGCATGCTTACGTGTGTGTGTGTGTGTGTGTGTGTGTGTGTGTGTGTGTGTGTGTGTGTGTGTGTGTGTGTGCGTGTGTGCGTATGTCTGTTCGTGTGTATGTATGTGTGTGTAATGCGTGTGTCTGTTCATGTGTATGTATGTGTGTGTGTATGTTCGCTTTATATTAATAGTGTTGAAGTGTGCCTTTATGAAAGCCTGATGATAGAAGGTTTATAGCTTAACCACGAGTTCTCTGTATTAAATCTTTCTTCATCGCTAATTTATACTTAAACTGTAGTTCTCTTTGGCACTGCATATATGGTACACCTAATACTTAAAATCAAGTTCTTATTAATGCATGCCATCACTTTTATTCCATCACTTGCAACTGCTTGTGTAACATCATACGTAAGTATACATGCATTTTGCATTTTATATTTAAGTCATAAATGGTACAATGCATAAGTAACACTACAAAATTCATCAGAGTTATACACATCTTGGACAGATAAAAGGCTCGTTAATATTATAACTGATACAGTCCTCGTGAATCCACTGTTTGCAGTGGCATTCTATCCAATCTCCCATATCATAGTGCACCTTCTGAAACGATTGCATACATATGGGACAGGTATCGAAATCTCTTGTGTCTTTTACGGTAGCCTTTCCTTTACCCTTTCTTGTTTTCTCATTTGTTGACTTTACAGAAGCTTCTTGTGTAGGCACCTTTTTCGAGCCAGTAACCTTCTTAGTGGTTGGCATCTTTTGTGCCTTTTTCCTCTCCCTCTCTTGCTTTCGTTTCTCTTTTTCCAAAGCCTTTTCCTTTTTTTCATCTTCTTTGTCTTGCATGATTTTTATGGCCTCCTCACTGGTCAAGACTCTAGCTCCGGTGATTCTTATCTGCTTTTTTTTCTGCTTTGGAACCACCACAGCCTGATGCAAGTACTTAGAAATGTAGTTTCCAGTATCTTCTGGTCCCCCTGGTTTTGAACCATAAGATCGTGATCTTTTTCTTGGTCTATTTAGGGCTTCATACACAGTGCTGTAATTAAGAATTATTTTGTCGGACTTTGTGGACTTGTCAGGTTGTGAGGCTGTAGTAGTAGCCGGCACCATTGAAGATGTAGAAACCTCTGTAAGCCATTCACTTGGGACATCATTGGGATGGTTTACCATTAGCCATTTTACATAGTCCTCATCATAGATATCATATCCCTCCTCAAACCGCTTTTGGTACAGTTGCTCATTGGCATCTCCTCCCTCCTCTAAGGCTATGTCACTTTGCTGGCTGCCATGGGGTACCATCAAATTATCACCATGCACTGAGGTGTTTTTAAAGCCTTTTGATTTTGTGACACCTTTAACAACACATATATATGTATCTAACATACATAGTTATAGCCTTTGTTTGGAGATACCTTTTTCTATTTTGTTTAGACGTGTTATCCAATCATTTGGAGTTTCTTTTGGATATTTCTTTAGGAGCCATCTAGCATAGGGCTCACTGTAAATGTTGTATCCTTCTTCGTATCGTCTATTGAACAATTCTTCGTTTTCCAGGTACTCATCACTGCAGGCTTCCACGTCACTGCTGTCAGAGGAGCAGTTGCCATCGTAGTCAATGACATCATCATGAACGTCATCATTTTCAGGAGGATCAGAGTCACCATCTATGTAAGTATGTACACATGTAGTGTTTAGTTGAATATATTCTATTTAATTACCTGTGAGAAGATCATCATTTTCAAGGGTGGGCCGCACTTTGTCTCTATTAAGGGGATAAATGCCAGCATTCCTAAAGCCTGCACAAATATTGCTTGAAAGCATAGCATTCTCCCATGCCTCCTTTAATAGTCTTGGGAAATTATATTTTGTAATCTGTACCCCAGGGTTTCTTGATTGGAACGTATGTGTAGCCTTATTCCACTCTGTTTTTAATGGCTTAAACACGCACGTATCCAGGGGCTGGGATACGTGCGTAGAATGGGGGGGAAGACAGAAGATTATCACTTTGCGTTTTTTAGCTTCCTGGCAAACTTTAGGCTGATAATATGTCTTGTGCCCATCTAAGATCAGTAGGAGTGGCCTGCTGGATACAGCATGCGTTAGGAAGTGATTGTTAAACCAATGCTCAAATAGATCAGTGTCGATCCACCCATTTTCACTGCGAGCATATTTTGTACCAGGGGGCCCATCTTTCATCCATTCTGGATTCAATGTTTTGGCATTGTATATTACATAGGGCGGGATGGCCTGACCGATTGCATTAACACAAGCCACTAATGTTGTTTGAGCCTTATTTCCAGATGCACAGTGTTCGTAAGCCATCCCAGTTTCATCGACATTGTAGATTTGAGCAGGTTTGTTTAGTAGGTTATTGTCTTTCAGGGTTTTCTCCAATAAATCAAAGTAATGTTTAATTGCCTGTGATGTAACCGCATCCATCTCATTTGCAGCAGGATCTCCCTTGCATAGTGAAAGGTAGGTCTGTCTTTTCATAAATTTTTCATACCATCCTTGAGTAATTCTATCCTTCTGCAAGATGCCTTTATCCTTTGCAACATTTTCTGCTATTGTCATTATTTGTTTCCTTGTTTGTCCACAGCCGACAGAGGCAGCTTCAATTGCAAACTCTGCTAATTCTGTTTCCTCCTCCACACTCAAATACTGCTTAGGCCCAGGCTTTACTCCATGTACGACTTTTCCCTTTATTCTATTGTGCAAAGATGTCTTTGGCACACCGTGTACCCTTGCTGCTGTTGTAATAGGCGACCCATCTTGTACGGCTTTCATTGCATCCAACATTGCCTGCTTTGACCATTGTAGTCGCTTCTTGAAGGGTCTCTTGGGAAGTGTATCGCATTTAGATTTTGACAGCATTCTGCTTTAGTTTTAACTGAATACAATTGTTGATGTTAGCTTATTTATACTGTTATCACATAATGACATTGGCATAATTTCATGCTTAGTCATACTGTGAATAATATTGTGGGGTATAAATGAGTGTGCATTGTCATGCCATAGTATATTGGCATGCATATGAATAATCTTCTATTACTAGTGCATATTCACCTTATTAATAATATTACTGGCATAATTTTATGCATTGTGGGCTATTGGCATAATAATATTATATCATGCATTGTCGTATTAGCTACTAGGTGGTAGCCTTGTGAGAATAGTATGGGTTTCATAAGTCATACTGTTGTATAATACAGGCTGTGCCTTCACCCCCATATTATATTAATAACTATATAGTGAGTCATTAGTGACATACGCCGGTAGTAGAATTTGCAAGAGTAATGAACATGCATTCAAGGCGCATGCAACTGCATTAATATTTTAGAGCTTGCCAAAGTCACCGGATATCCAGAAGACTATCAACTGGTCACTGAGCAGTGATTAGTGATTAAACATTGGGTGCCACTAAAGAAAGTTAATAGCAAGTATGCTATGGTACTCTAATAGTTTAGTGCATTTGTTTTTTGGAGAGGGTGTGATACAGCCTGAGCCATAGTCACTGACAGTGGCAAATATTGTACAAAAATATTTATTAGTGATGGCGATGGCTTCCAGAGTACTTGGTTAGGTTAGTCTACGAGACTATACGTTTTTGGCGACGGTTCAGTGTTGAGTTCCAGTGGTTACTGTTACGCTTCAGTTTCCTCTCCGGCTATAGGATGTGTGAAAGACACAGCTGAATATATAGAGATATAATAAACGAAACAGCGCACACAATCAGTAAGTTTCAAACCTACAATCGACAATCCGGAATTTTTTGTGGACATATACAAAACATCCAAATTATTGTCAGCTTAAAAACTTGAAAACCATTTGTTGATATACACAATGCATTGCTGTGACTGCATTTGATACTAACAATGTGCATATTGAATAATGTATTGCAATGCATCACAGTTTTGATCCTATCTCTAAGACTTAGCTAGTTTACTTGAATACTTAGTCCAACAATATTATTCATGGTATGACAATGCACACCAGTAATCATACTATTGTCACTACACTATATAGTCAGCATAAATTAATTAATTTGATAATATTATGCACTGTAATATTATGTACTAGCAATTGTCACCTTCTTATCATACCATGAATATAATATTGTGTGTTATAATAGTATGATTACTGGTGTGCATTGTCATACCATGAATATATTTATATAATTTATCCCTATAACACACACCAGTAATCATACTATTACTACACTATATAGCTAGCTAGTCAGCATAAATTAATTAATTTGATAATATTATGCACTGTAAGTGTGTCAGCATAAATATTGTCACCTTGTTACTGGCCTGACTGTCAAAATGGTACTCTTGATAGTATAAATAGCATGCATCCACCCCTACCCACACACGTACACACAAACACACTTGCATGCACACCACATGCATAGGTATACGTGCATGCACATACGTACACTCAGGCACACACATACACGCACGCACACGCACACACACACACGCACGCACGCACACTCAAACATACACACATGCTAGTCACTAGGGATATCCCTACCAGTTACCATTCAATGTTTATCCCCATGGTGACACAGTGTAACCATGGTGATTAGAGATATACACCTAATGCAAGATACAAATGTTTATGTACATGTGTAATATGTATATTGTTTTTGAATAATGATTAGTGACAAACTTCAGCTATGGGGTACTAGAGAGCTTAGGTCATAAAACAGTCAGTGTGCAGGGTGGACAATTAAGCTATTTTCATATAGCTGTCCATCACTCACACTGTCTGCTCTATGACATATGCTCATGATCAGAGGCCACGGACTACAGGAAGTTAAGGACTACACAGCTACTAAACATGAGAAATGATCATGTTGATGTTTCATCATGTAACCTTCTTATCTTACTCCGCAGGTATATATGCAGTCGAAACAACTGTACATGTTTTCCAATGGACTTAACGTCCCCATAAATTAATTATGTCACCCCCCATGACCACTATATATTGCCCAACCATTACATTTATAGGCTGCAGCTGTTTCAACTGCATACCTGCAAAGAAAGATATTATATAATGAAATATCATCGTCACAACATATAATTATTTCTCGTGTTCAGTAGGTAGGTCTCCTGATTTCCTGTAGTCTGTGGCCTCTGATCATGAGCATATGTCATAGAGCAGACGGTGTGAGCGGTGGACAGCTATATGAACATAGCTTAATTGTCCATCCCTGCACACTGACTGTTTTATGACCTAGGCTCTCTGGCACCCCATAGCTGAAGTTTGTCACTAATCAGTAAACAACAATATTCAACAAAAAAAACATACATATAAGGATTAACAAAAGGTTGTGATTAACTAATCAAGCAAAGGAATATGTATGGCTGGGCAAACAGTGTACATACACCCCTGCATAGCATATGATACACAACATGTAGGTAAATTGCATTAGGGTATATCTCTAATCACCATTGTTACCATGGGGATAAACATTGAATGGTGACTGATTAGCATAAGTGTATTGATTAATCACTATCGCGAATACTCTTATAGAACAATCAGATACTTTAGTAAAACAGTAAAATAGTTCATTAAAGCAAAGTGTACTCAGCCAGCTAGTTGAGGTTACACCATTGTATTATACACATTCATGAGAATGGTACAGTAGTTGTTACATAAGCTCAATTGCTGCAATAGCTAAAACTATTGTGTATGGAAATGCTAAATTACACTGATAGCATAATTTATTGACTATCGTGATAGTATCGTGTATCGTGAATAGCTTACAACTATCAATCGTGATAGTGATTTTACCACTATTGCTCAGCCCTAGTGTGTGTATCCCCGAGTGTATGTGCATGCACGTATACCTGTGCATGCATGCAAGTGTGTTTGTGTGTACGTGTGTGGGTAGGGGTGGATGCATGCTATTTATACTATCAAGAGTACCATTTTGACAGTCAGGCCAGTAACAAGGTGACAATATTTATGCTGACACACTTACAGTGCATAATATAATTAATTTATGCTGACTAGCTAGCTATATAGTGTAGTAATAGTATGATTACTGGTGTGTGTTATAGGGATAAATTATATAAATATATTCATGGTATGACAATGCACACCAGTAATCATACTATTACAACACACAATATTATATTCATGGTATGACAATACACACCAGTAATTATATACAGCCCACAATATTATTCATGGTATGACAATGCACGAAATTATGCCAATGTCATTATGTGATATAACAGTATAAATAAGCTAACATTCAACAAGTTTCAGTTTAACCCTTTAACCCGCAAAATATTAATAAAACTTTTGCATAGAATCTGCAAACTATTTTGCTTTTCACGCAAGCTGTAAAAGGATTTTTTAAAGGGCCCAGCAATGGCCTGGCACGAAGCGCATGCACTATTTGTTATACACAAAACAAATCTACGATTTATAAGCTATCTAAATATCTAAACAATTATATTATACGTATAAAAACTCACTGGTTAAGAAGCGATAAACAGCGCTGCTTGTTTTTTGTCGAAATCTAGTTCGGCTTCCACCGCACGGTCCGCCATTTTTTTAAATATCGATAACCGATATTTCATCAGATAGTTGCGGCCAGTATACTGGCCTTTGCGTTTTCGGTGCAGAATCACGTGAGGAACAAGATGGATGCCAGCAGAACTCCGTACGACCAACGACGGCCGAGTTATGGCCGATTTTATGGCCCCATGTAGTGAAAACGATGAAGAAAGGTTCCTTTTGTTTGTTTTGAGCCTTCCTGAGGATGGATGCTTTTAACGGAGATTTTTGCCGATGCGACCATTCTATACAGAATTTAATGGTGAGTAATAATAAATAAAAACTGTTATTCTAGGCCTTACAAGATTGAAACTATGGGAGTTTGTTTGGTTGTGTGTAGTTGCGGCCAGTATACTGGCCTTTGCGTTTTCGGTGCATTGCGTAAAGTGGCCAGTATACTGGCCTTTGCAGGTTTAAGGGTTAAAGCAGAATGTCATCAAAAAAGACACCGAGATCATCTAAATGCGATACACTCCTGTCCAGAAGCATAATCAAGAGACCCTTCAAGAAGCGACTACAATGGTCAAAGCAGGCAATGTTGGATGCAATGAAAGCCGTACAAGATGGGTCGCCTATTACAACAGCAGCAAGGGTACACGGTGTGCCAAAGACATCTTTGCACGATAGAATAAAGGGAAGAGTCGTCCATGGAGTAAAGCCAGGGCCTAAGCCGTATTTGAGTGCGGAGGAGGAAACAGAGTTAGCAGAGTTTGCAATTGAAGCTGCTTCTGTCGGCTGTGGACAAACAAGGAAACAAATAATGACAATAGCAGAAAATGTTGCAAAGGATAAAGGCACCTTGCAGAAGGATAGAATTAGTACAGGATGGTATGACAAATTTATGAAAAGACAGACCTACCTTTCACTTCGCAAAGGAGATCCTGCTGCAAATGATAGGATGGATGCGGTTACATCACAGGCAATTAAACATTACTTTAATTTATTGGAGAAAACCCTGAAAGACAATAACCTACTAAACAAACCTGCTCAAATCTACAATGTCGATGAAACTGGGATGGCTTACGAACACTGTCCGCCAAAGGTGGTCACTCTAAAGGGGCAAAAAAAGGTGAAAAGCCGCACTTCTGGAAATAAAGCTCAAACAACGGTAGTGGCTTGTGTTAATGCGATCGGTCAGGCCATCCCACCCTATGTAATATACAATGCTAAAACTTTAAATCCAGAATGGATGAAAGATGGGCCCCCTGGTACAAAATATGCTCGCAGTGAAAATGGGTGGATCGACACTGATCTATTTGAGCATTGGTTTAACAATCACTTCCTAACGCATGCTGTATCCAGCAGGCCACTCCTACTGATCTTAGATGGGCACAAGACACATTATCAGCCTAAAGTTTGCCAGGAAGCTAAAAAACGCAAAGTGATAATCTTCTGTCTTCCCCCCCATTCTACGCACGTATCCCAGCCCCTGGATACGTGCGTGTTTAAGCCATTAAAAACAGAGTGGAATAAGGCTACACATATGTTTCAATCAAAAAACCCTGGGGTACAGATCACAAAATATAATTTTCCAAGGCTATTAAAGGAGGCATGGGAGAATGCTATGCTTTCAAACAACATTTGTGCAGGCTTTAGGAATGCTGGCATTTACCCCCTTAATAAGGACAAATTGCGGCCGACAATTGAAAATGATGAGCTGCTCACAGGTATATTTATAAATGAGTAAATTCAACTAACGGTACATATGTGTACATACTTAGACAGTGATTCTGATGAATCTGATCCTCCTTCCATTCATGGTGATGTCATTGATGACAATTGTTCCTGTGATATCAGCGACGTGGAAGCCTGCAGTGACGAGTACCTGGAAAATGAAGAATTGTTCAATAGGCGATACGAAGAAGGATACAACATTTACAGTGAGCCCTATGCTAAATGGCTGCTAAAAAACCACCCTAAAGAAACTCCAACTGATTGGATAACACGTCTAAACAAAATAGAAAAAGGTATTTTTAAATGGATAACCTTAGTAAAAATTGTGACACATACATATGTACATATATACATTTACACATATGTGTGTGGTTTCAGGTGTCACAAAATCAAAAGGCTTTAAAAACAGCTCAGTGCATAGTGATAATTTGATGGTACCCCATGGCAGCCAGCAAAGTGACATAACCTTAGAGGAGGGAGGAGATGCCAATGAGCAACTGTACCAAAAGCGGTTTGAGGAGGGATATGATATCTATGATGAGGAATATGTAAAATGGTTAATGACAAACCATCCTAACGATGTCCCGAGTGAATGGCTTACAGAGGTTTCTTCATCTTCAATGATGCCAGCTACCACTACAGCCTCACAACCTGACAAGTCCACAAAATCTGACAAAATAGTTCTTAACCCAAGAAAAAGATTACGAGCTTATGATACAAAACCAGGGGGACCCGAGGATACTGGAAACTATATTTCTAAATACTTGCAAGAAAAAGACAAACAAAAGGAAGAGAGGGAGAAGAAAAAGGCAGAAAAGATGGCAGCCACTAAGAAGGATACTGGCCTAAAGAAGATGACTACACAAGAAGCCTCTGTAAAGTCAACAAATGAGAAAACAAGAAAGGGTAAAGGAAAGGCTACCGTAAAAGACACAAGAAATTTGGATACCTGTCCCATATGTATGCAATCGTTTCAGAAGGTGCACTATGATATGGGAGATTGGATAGAATGCCACTGCAAACAGTGGATTCACGAGGACTGTATCAATTATGTATTTACTGAACCTTTTATCTGTCCAAAATGTTTATAAATCTGTGATAAATTTTGTAGTGTTCCTTATAACTTATATTTTTGGTTTAGTTTTGAATATACGTAACATGCAACAGCTACAAGTGATGGAATAAAGGTGATGGCATGTACTAACTAGCTAATAACATAAATACAACTTAATATCAAGATGTATATATACATCAACAGTAAAGTAATATAATACCAAAATTTGCATTATAGTATGTTGGTGGTGGTGGACAAGAAATGAATGTTTAGTTTGGAATGGCTTTTCAGGTACAGTGCCACCAACTACATTGTTATTTTGTTGGGCATGGAAATGCGCCACATTATTATCCATTTTACTGGTTTGGCAGATAGTCAAAATCGATATGATTTTGTTTACAGTAACACAGAAAACCTGTTATTTTACCAATTTGGCACTGGAAGGTGTGCACGAAAGCGCTAGCCTATAGGATGTGCTTAAAGCCATAGGGATTGAACCTGCAAGGCCATCTGGATTCCGACCAGGCTCCGCACTCAGTGGTCCAGTCTGAAGGGGCTACCTAAGGGCAAATGGTAATGGCTTTTGTAATAATAGAGGATTCTGTGATCACTTTAATAGTTTCTTATTAAATCCCTCCACTAGGCACTGACAGGTTTTTTAGATGCCATCCCTACTGTAGATACGTATAGTTTATGCGCTAGATGGTTAGCAACTACAATAAAAAGTGATGGTGTGCATTATTAAAAATTAATATAATAAACCGATATACAATATACACATATACTATATAAACACATCAAATTAAAGGTTCAAATACCTGCTATAGTGGTAATTCAAGCTAGACTGTATCTAGTGTATGACCCCATAACTCGGACCCATAATCGAAAATTTCAATGATTTTAACATTACTCTCTAATAAAACAGTCTTTAGCGCTTCTATTACCCGTGGTACTTCTTACAAGGAAAGAGAAGCTTGATATAAACAATGTAAGACTTTATAAACATTTAAATAATCGTCATAAATGTTGATCATATCAGATCGTGCGTTAGAATGACTGCAGTGAAGATATAGTTGAGAAAAGTTCCATAATAAATGTAATACCCCAGAAATGCTTGTATGGATTCTCGTTCGTTTTTCTAAGATCTGCAGCTAAAGAGGTTCTAAATGAATTTAATTAGCAAGGCACTGGTTAATTTGTGGTCTATTTATAAGCCAATGAATTTTAGGGGTCGATATTTGATAACTTGCGCTACTGTATAGCCTAAAATTTTTGAGGGTGAATCGAAATTTTGCATGAATTAGTGGATTTTGCAATTGTAGCTGCCTAAATACGTAAAATTTTTGTGGATAACAGAAGCACAGTATTGAATTACATCAGACCATATATAACAGCATGGAAAAACAAAGTGAATTGGATGAAATTAAATAGTTCGCGATCGGTTTCACCACCTTTGTGCCTTGCTGTGGTTATAAGTGTTGCATTGTGGTGGGCAATAAGTAGACATGTAATTAAACACACATGCATACTGACTTCCCAGACAAAAGGAACTTCAAGAAACCAGGCATGTGCCTGGTTTTAAAGGTCAACTGACATGGAAAATTGACTTGTGCTTATAATGTAGCTTAGTGATAGTAATGAAGATTGACATGTGTGATTTGGTGATATTCCGCTTGGTTTAGCAACTACAGCAGTTTAAAAACATTGTGGTTTGTGACATCATGAAACATCATACAACGTCATACCGAGAATAAGGACACGCGCATTTGTATTGAAATGTATGGAGTTACACGTTTCCTTAAACTGATTTTCAGTGAAGGACCTTGGTGAAGGGTCCCTAGCATTATAGATCGATTATCACACTTAACACATGGCTGTCCAGGACCTTATCGACAGCAAGATAGACTGTGGTGAATCTAGTACCGATGGAAGGGTAAAGGCACGGCGATACACGATTTTGGGCATAGGTAAGTGTATTATTGTCTGTGCTTAGCCATACATAGTCGAGGTGCGTAGCGCTCTAAGCGGCTTAGCCATGCTTATGGCTTAGTATATCGTGCGTGTTTCGTGTTTCGCAAACCTTAGTATACCTATGATGTATTTATAAATCATTTCATAATGTATTGTTTCCAATTGATGCACACCCACCTGTTAAAGTACCGCAGTCATATTAACAGCACTGATAGAGGAGATCCTAACAATGTGATCTTGATACAAAGCAAAAACCAGGGGTGTAAAAAAGTGTGAGGCCAATCATAAGCAGAATTGCAAACAGACAGGTGCAACCAAAAGCTTTGATATCAGCTGAGGCCAGGAATAAGTGTACAATAGTTTATTGCATACTTTCACAAGTATGATTGGCTTTGTCACGTTGGCCACCTTTATAATAGTTTAGGTGGACATGTAACAAAGCCAATCATTCTTGATGTATTCAGCTGATATCAAAGTTTTTGGTTGCACCTGCCAGTTTGTAATGCTGCTTCTGATTGGCCTCGCACTTTAGATAGTGATGGTAAGTGTTCAAGCAGTGTTGTTGTACTGATTTATTACCCACTAGGTGGCCCGAGCATCTTCAATCAATACGACTGGTCATGATATTGATGGTAAGTGTTCAAGCAGTGTTGTTATATTTGATTTAATGCCCAATAGGTGGACTTGTACCGATGTGTGTTCAATCAGTACTAGTGCGACTGATCATGATACTGATGGTAAGTGTTCAAGCAGTGTTGTTGTATTGATTTATTACCCACTAGGTGGCCCGAGCATCTTAAATCAGTACGACTAGTCATGATATTGATGGTAAGTGTTCAAGCAGTGTTGTTGTACATATCCAGAAATCCCCATACATTGGATTTTGGAAAACAGACCATTTTGTCACATTTGACATTTATATTTCTGTTTATTTAAGACACTCCAGATGGTACTACTGGTTAAATCAATCACACACAACTTGAATTACTATTTAAGCATTGGAAATAGTTTGGAAGAATGTACTTGTTAAAATTACAAATGCATACACATGGAGTTCTATCTATTTCACGCGTGACAATATGGTATATGTTTTCCAAAATCTGGTCACAAATATGTCTTGTATATATAGCATCTTTTGTAAGGCTGTTATTTCTCAGTGATTTCTAAATTAAAACTTACGCTAGTTATAATCTTGTGTAATAAAATGGATATCAGTTTTTGCGCAAAAGTGGAGGGTTTTCGCAGAGCTGGTCACATATGCTGCCGGACACTTCATCAAGGATACCTTTAGAGTACATATGCACAACACACACACACACACACACACACACACACACACACACACACACACACACACACACACACACACACACACACACCACACACACACACACACACACACACACACACACACACACACCACACACACACACACACACACACACACACACACACACACACACACACACACCACACACACACACACACACACACACACACACACACACACACACACACACACACACACACACACACACACACACACACACACACACACACACACACACACACACACGCACGCTAGTCAGTCACCATTCAATGTTTATCCCCATGGTAACAATGGTGATTAGAGATATACCCTAATGCAATTTACCTACATATTGTGTATCATATGCTATGCAGGGGTGTATGTACACTGTTTGCCCAGCCATACATATTCCTTTGCTTGATTAGTTAATCACAACCTTTTGTTAATCCTTATATGTATGTTTTTTTTGAATATTGTTGTTTACTGATTAGTGACAAACTTCAGCTATGGGGTGCCAGAGAGCTTAGGTCATAAAACAGTCAGTGTGCAGGGATGGACAATTAAGCTATGTTCATATAGCTGTCCACCGCTCACACCGTCTGCTCTATGACATATGCTCATGATCAGAGGCCACAGACTACAGGAAATCAGGAGACCTACCTACTGAACACGAGAAATAATTATATGTTGTGACGATGATATTTCATTATATAATATCTTTCTTTGCAGGTATCATATGCAGTTGAAACAGCTGCAGCCTATAAATGTAATGGTTGGGCAATATATAGTGGTCATGGGGGGTGACATAATTAATTTATGGGGACGTTAAATCCATTGGAAAACATGTACAGTTGTTTCGACTGCATATATACCTGCGGAGTAAGATAAGAAGGTTACATGATGAAACATCAACATGATCATTTCTCATGTTTAGTAGCTGTGTAGTCCTTAACTTCCTGTAGTCCGTGGCCTCTGATCATGAGCATATGTCATAGAGCAGACAGTGTGAGTGATGGACAGCTATATGAACATAGCTTAATTGTCCACCCTGCACACTGACTGTTTTATGACCTAAGCTCTCTAGTACCCCATAG
>CBDBMG010000003.1:0-202500 GCA_965207375.1 Nitrosopumilaceae archaeon
AATGCATTTGAAACTCTTAAACAATGCTTAACTGAAGCACCAGTACTTGGTTATCCTTGTTTTAGTTCTAATGCCTCAGAGTTTGTGCTCCAAACAGATGATAGTGCACTTGGATTGGGAGCAGTTTTAAAACAAGATGGACATCCTATTGTCTATGCCAGTCGATCTCTTACCAGCTCAGAGCGTAATTACAGTGTTATACAACATGAATGCTTGGCTGTTGTCTTTGCCTTGAAGCAATTCCACCACTACTTACTTGGCAGACCATTTCATTTATATACAGATCATGCTCCATTGCAATGGCTATCGGCACAAAAAATGGAAGGTATGTTGTGCCGATGGTCCTTGGCCAGCCAAGAATATGATTTCAAGATTATGTACCGTAAGGGTTCCTCAAACAGTAATGCTGATGCTCTCTCTTGCACTGAATCATGTGCTGTCACAATAGGGTTACCCCATTACTCTCCTACAGAACTCCATGCAAGTCAATCCAATGATGATATCTTATCTGCTGTTCGCCAAGCTCGTTTAAGTTCACCAGATACTTCACAGACCACAAGATGGAATAAACACCCATTTCACCGATACAAACAACTTTGGCACCAGCTTAAAGTAGTTGATGGTGTACTTTGTCGTCAGTACACACCCAGTCCTATGCACCAAGCAGTCATGGTCCCTATACTAACACCAGATCTCCAGAAAGATGCTCTCATTCAGAGTCATGATGCCCCAACTGCAGGTCACTTAGGTGCAGAGAAGACCCTTGAACGTCTACGTCATGATGCATTTTAGATTAACATGGCCAAAGATGTTGAGGAGTACTGCAGACATTGTTCCACCTGCCAACAGTCAAAGCTCAACATGCCACAACGTGCACCACTGCAAAACATTCCCATTGGACAGCCATGACAAATGATAGCTGTGGAGTGTGGACATCCTGCAAGTGCCATTATCAACAAACAATAATCGTTACTTACTTGTGATACAAGATTATTTCACTAAATGGGCTGATGCCATTCCCCTCCCAGACCAGACTGCATCTCGTATTACAGTAGAGTCAAATTTTTCTGTACATACGGACCACCACAAGTATTACATTCTGACCAAGGCCATAATTTTGAAAATGCCATATTTACTCAAGTTTTAGATGCACTTGGTGTTCATAAATCATGCACCACCCCATATCATCCCCTAGGGGATGGTATGGTTGAAAGATTCAACAGAACATTGTTGCAGTTATTACGCACATACGCACACACGTGCACGCACACGCACACACGTGCACGCACACGCACACACGCACACACACCCACACACCCACACACACACACACACACACACACACACACACACACACACACACACACACACACACACACACACAGTGGCACGCTGGCCAAAAAATAATATCTCAAAATTAATACCAGGAGCTTATAAGCACCATGAATCTATTGGCTATAACCATTTATTTATTGAATTCCTACATGCTCATATTTCCTAATATGGATTGATATAATTAACACACAGCTGCCATTTGTTTTGTAATGTAGTCAACTAAGTGAGAAGCACAACTGTGCTATAATCGATCATTATGGAAGGTAGAGGTATAAAGAAGTCTTGTATAAATGATGCTGGTAAACTTTCTACGAAAGGAATGAAAACAGTAGATCAACAAATGAAATGTCAAATGAGCTGATTTAAACTTGTCGGGAGCCTGCATAGGATAACAACCCATGACTCAGTGGTATCCAATTCTTTTCATAATGAACACTTCCATTATAGTTAAATCAACTTGCAACAGTCTGTTGCCAATGGACAGCAGTTCTTTCTTTCTCAGACGCTACCCCGGCATGATTACAATATTTCTACACCCACAATGCTATATCATGACATTTTGTCACGTTAGCAACACATCCTTAATAGGAAATTTTGAATTCAACAATGGTTAGAGCATGTGCCATGTAGATTCACGCTCCTTTGGACTGGTTTGTGCCACTTATAAGCTCCTGTTAATAAATCTTTCCTAGGAGGCATCTTGTGTGGGGTACGTAAAAATTTTCCTATATCCTATAGGAGGCATTTTGCATAAGGAATGCAAAATCTCTCCCATATCTTCACAAATATAGTGAAGTGCATTATTATTTCTCCTATAGGAGTAACAATCCAATTAATGTAAAATTGTACATTACCACATGCATACATTATAATAAATATTATTGTTAAGACAAAGAAAGATTGTGCATATATGTATGTACATACGTACATACTATGGCTCAAACTGTTTTAGTATTCAAATATTCTTTAGTGACCACTACCGAATATTCGAATATTCTTTAGTACATACAAGGCATTGTCAAGTCCCTGTGATGTATATAATATGCTACATTAATACAACAGAATTAAATGACTTGATCACTGGTGTAGAGTCAATCATTTAAAGTGATTTTATGCATACTCTACATATTGGTGTTATATATTTCCTTTGAAATGAATATTCGAATATGAAATTTTGTATTCAAATATCTGAATATTCGAACTCTCCAAATATTTAAGTATTCATTTAAGCCTAATACATACGTACATACCACAATAAAATAACTGTCATTATGTATGATGTATCATAGGCCTTTGGGGCCTTCCAAAAAATTATGTGAACTGAACAATTCTGAAGTACAACGGTGCACAATTCCTCAAGATTTACCATCTCTTTTATATGGTAACATAAACAATATGATTGTGGGTTTAGTTTTCATTTTAGTGCTTCAGTATTATAACTATTTTAAATGCTTTACTTGATAAAATTGTTAAAAACTACTGCTTTTAATCTGGTATGTGTACAAAAGGTAATCTACATATGTGACTGTCTCTGCGAAAACCAGCCTAGTTCGCACTAAAATTTAAATTCATTTTTTGGCCCAGCACATAGCTATACTCAATAGCTACCCAAACACCATGTCTCCTATGGCCAGACTCAAGTGGTCTGCTTTTCTGAGGGAAGGTTTTGCAGCCTTGTAAAGCCATGACCGACACATTGGCACCTGTGGAGCACACCAATTGGGCGTTATCGGCCTGGAATTCTACCCTTGACCGGAATGATGTCCCTTCGGCCTGGTTGTATGGTCAGGACCATCTGGGGCAACTGGTCAACTCGTGTCTTCACCTGGGAGTTTTTGCCACCTCCCTCCCCACCTCCCCTCCCCACCGCCCCTCCCTCTCCTCCCACCCGCCCACCCCCTTGTAACACAGGGCTAAAATTGATGCACACCTTCGAAAAAATCGTCTGAAAAGGCCTAAAATCAAGCAAGGAACAACTTCAAAGGTAAACTGTATTTTATTCAATAGATTACTAAGTCCAGTTCTGTTAAACAAAAGCGGCCTAGTACGAGCAAAAGCTGGTAATTTTTAATTAAAATCTTTAAACAAGTGTTTCTCTAATTACTACCAGGTGCGAACTAGGCCGGTTTTCGCAGAGACGGTCACATTTGTGAACTGGAATGAGAAAATGGGTCTTATGTGCACATAAAATTTGACCACATTTTTGGATTTTAAAATTAAATAATTTTATGTGTAAACATGGGAGTCCAACACAATTTTCACCATTTATGCAGCTGTTAATAAGGCATCTTATGCAGCTTACAGATTTTGAAAGTCTTATATAATAAGGGAGATACTTACTATAATGTTAATAGGTGTATTTTGTGTACATAAGCCCGGTTTTCTCATGCCGGGTCACATATGTTGTTAGTTACTACCATGTGAGTGATAATGTCTTTTATTTCTTTCTAAAATTACATTTTGTTCCCGTGTGACTATATAGACAACTGTTATCATGTTGGGCTACTCATATACAAGTAAACCACAAATATGTAGCTTATGTAAATAATCCCAAATGATCTCATAAACTGGACATACATATAAGTGGAAACAGGCTTATGTACACAAAATACACCTATTCATGTTACAGTATGTATCTCCTTTACTGTTTAAGATTTTAGAAATCTACAAGCTGTATGAGATTCCCTATGAACAGCTGCATAAATGGTGCAAATTTTATTACACTCCTATGATTACTTATGAAGAGTTTAAAATCCAAAAATGTGGTCAAATTTTATGTGCACATTTCACATGCCGGGCCACATTATAAATAAACATGCCATATACATACATACTTATCAGTAGGTACTCTCATTGTTACATGTCAGCATTTGCAATTATACAATTGAAATACAGTAACAACGTACTACCGTATAGTGGGTTAATTTTGAGGTGAGAAATTTTTGAGGTATTCGCGGATTTTGCTCTATCCTCGAAATTTAAACCACGAAATTATAATTTGCTACAGATTAAATTTTACATACTTACGTAGCTTAAGGTGGGCCGGCCGGTGTTTTCAGCAACTAGTGAGGTAAGCTAGCTAGTTGTGGTGGAGCCGGATGATGCGGAATATATATAATATCATATTTCTTGGAACACCTTACCACACAGCTATGTAGTTTCATGTTTAGACCTTACATTGCCTGATCAGCCATTATATTTCTACAATAGTGTCAATATTTAGGCATAATTGAGCAACAGCCCATGCCATGAATGGTAGTTTGTTTCAAAATATATTGATAGTAAGTCATAAGAGATCAGGTTTCATTACATGCAGTGATAAAATATTTAACGCTTGCCTATAGCTATAGGTACGTAGGTATAATATATAATAGCTTCATAATAAACAATAGATCAATAGGGTCATTATGGTCCCTCTATTATGTGCTAAACTTTTTTTCTTATAGTTAAAGCTGCTTCTTTACCCTTTGCATCTTCACAAAACCTGGATTCTGGACTGGTGGGCTGGACTCTGTACTCAGCTTTTCTATCTGCGAACTGGAAGAAAATGAGTTAATTGTATTATAATTTATAGTCTACTCACTAGTCCTTGACCTAGCCTCCACTTACATTGAACCAGATTCTTCTTTCCAGGCAGAGTGTTATTCTCTTAATAAGTGCCCACATAGAAAAGACCCCTAGGAACTGTCTACACAGTTTTACTCGATTGTTGATTGTCAATGATGGTGTCAATCTAGTCTGGCGTAGCCATATCCTTTTGTCCAAGGGTGCCTATATCGATGATAAATGGGTGCTTATCATCTCTAATCAAAGCATGCTGCGACAAAAGGATTTGGTCATGCCAGACTAGATTTACAACATCATTGGCAATCAACAATCGATAAATCTTAGAATAAAACTGTGTATAGGCTGCTAAGGCAATTCCTAAGGGTCTTTTGTATGTAAAAGAGAATAATACTCTGCATCACAGAAAGAAGAATCTGGTTCACGTTTCTATATCTAAGTGGAGTCAGACCAGTAAGAAAGACTAACTTTCAGTTCACAGATAAAAAGCTGTGAGTCCAGGGTCCAGTCCAAGGTCCAGTCCAGTCCGCTATTTATGTCCTCGAAAAAGATCATAGTCGTTTTCAACCACAAAAACAAATACAAAAATCTTATCTGACATAGCTAGCTAGCTATGAGTTATCATTCAGTTATAGTGATGATATTATAGCAGAATCTCATAAACATATATAGAGAACAGAGTAATAGTACGTACATCTGTGAAATAGTGTCAGCACAGATCCCCTGGGCCTCACTGTGGGAATACTACTCTAACTCACATAATATAATTATTATATAACGCACATGAAAATAATTTCATGCACTAAGTAAAATTAAGTTATCACGTTGTCACTTTATATTATAGTTGTGTTCAACAATTTGTAGATATAGCTAGCTACTTACTGGGTAATTTTCTGTCCGGCGGTGAGACCGGGTTGAGACCGACGACTGGAACAGGCTGTCCCGGCGATGCCGGAACGCAGTCAAACCCGGTCAGTCTCCATTAAAGACTCGCCAAGCCACACACTCTATTACTCTCGTTCATGTTCTACCCGGCGCCACTGGAACTCTTTCTGAAATCTTATTTGAAATTATTAAAATTTCGAAATCTGAAATTAAAAATTGGAATCACCGACTATCTGTATGAGACAAGTGGTATGAGATCTCGGGACAGACGATATAATACATCAGAGTTCAGATAAAGTGAAAAGGTATAACCATAAATGGTTTTGATTTTCGTTAGCTACATGTTGTTTACGATATCCCGCGATATAGCTACGGCAAACCGTGAATTTTCGGTAAGGATTCGCTGGCTCTTTTAACTCCGAAAGTTACTAAAGCAATTCTGAGCCGGCAATCCGGCCACGAATTTTTTGACAATTATAATTCAGGGGAATTTTTGTCCACGTGATTCGGAATGAGCGATCCTTGGCTCGACTACAAGATCGATTCTTGTGGTTCCGTTTACCAAATAAGGGCATATGCATATAAACGTAGTCATAATATGCGGAAAATTGCTAAATTTTTGTTTCTTGAATCAAGAATTGATTCGTTAATTCCAACAGTAATTCCTAGAGCCATCAACATGATTTGGAATATCTAGATCTAGATAGTTAATTTTTAATTATGGCTTTACAACATTGAAAACACAGGAAAATGTATACATACACCCATGTTTATAGCTAATAGTGTAGTTATTGGCACTTATCATAATGGTAGTGAACCACTTAGCTAATTGATGCCAGTTTATTCCAGCTTGAGTTTGTACAACAAGCTTGAACAGGGGGAGAACTGAGGGTAAAACCTCTCAAAGGCATCGACTCGGATAACCTGGATGCGAGCCTGGACTGTGTGACTCTTGAAACAACACAACTATTTATTATAAATCCTATACAAGAGATTAACTAACTAGCTAACTTGTATCACTCATAATTTTGAGCATAATAGGATAGCAAAAGCATCAAGCACATAATGACAGCAAAATAGGCAAGTTTTTGTGCAAAGCACACTTTGCCCACAGGCATTGACATTTTGGAAGAGCTTGTGAAATTTTGAGTGAACCTACAGTGATCAATTAATGAATGAATGCAATGATGAGTTTGATAAATAGGAGTCATAATTAATGCAATTGTATCTGATAATGAACAAAAAATATACAAGACTCCATACATAGCTTAAACCTCACATTATCACTAAAGCATAATCCAATGGTAAATTAAAGGAAAATATCGAAGTTACCATAAGATTTTTAACCAGAGTAGTTACGTAGCTATGTATGTAGCTATAGCTATAGCTATAATATTATTATTATGTAGCTAGCTAGTACTACATACATTGTATTAGCTTAGTACGTAGCTATGTACATAATTATTGTAATAATGATGTTATATTGTAGCTCCAAATCCTGTTGATTTTGACACTATTGAAGTTTTGACAACAAATACTAGTTACATAGAAATTACTTGGAAGGTATGTACACATGTGTCATTTACTATGCAATGCAGAATATATTATAGTTAATATAGTGATACGCATTTTTCACAGGAACCAAACATTGATGCATGTTTGATGTCAAAAATTAAATGTTATAATGTGAATATCAGCTCTGATAATGGTAAATCAGTATCCATGGAAACTAACAGCACTGTCATTAGCTTTTTGCCATCTGAATTAAACAACAAGTCCAACGTTTCTTACATACTAACTATTGTGGTGTATAATAGTGAAGAAATGAGTAGTCAGCCAACTACAAAAAACTTAGGTAAGCAATTAACTTATAGTTATTATTAAGATAAGTAAGAGTGTACTTAAATAATTTTACAGCCTTCAGCAAATGATGAAGATTTACATTATCCATTGAACATTAGGTGATATACGTAATTAATTCCAATGGCTAATGGAAATAACAAAAGTAAAACTTGATTACACAAGAATTTATTTATTTAGATTTTCATGTTTTACGATGTCAAGCAGCTACCCATTTAGTATAACACACTAGGTTTAAAGAATTTATTTAACTCACCACAATGCAATCAATATTGCAGTTGTTGATAAGGGAGGATTACACTGCCATCCGACTATGAAAACCAGTGACATTGAACAGAACGAAAGTGAGCTCAGCCATGTGTACATGTAGCTAGCCATTTTCAAAGAACTTGCTACAGCATAATTATAATATGGCTAAGTATATGCTCACACAGGTATGTATAACCATGGCCATATTTTCATTATGATTGCATATACACAGCCGATCATATTCATGTAGCTATTCAATATCTGAGGCTAGCTACTGTAGTAGCTACGTATAGGAAATTTAAACTGCAACATACATAGCTAATTCCCATTTTAAACTCAAAATTTTTAAAAATGCACATAGCTAAGGTTCTCTAAAGCAAGACATTGACATGCTAGCTAACTAAAGGAACAAGAATCCTTTTCCTGGCACAGTTGTTAGGTATAAAATTGTATATACCATACATTCACATTAAACAGATTAAATTTTATATACTGGCACTAACCTCTAACCTCTAGCTACCAGAAGGATACTTATTCCTTATTTGTGACCGGCTCTACGAAAATGTGCATAGTTCGCACCTGGTAGTAATTAGAGAAACACCTGTTTAAAGATTTTAAATTGAAATTACTAACTTTTGCTCGTACGTACTAGACCGCTTTTGTTTTTAGCAGAACTGGATTTAGTAATCTATTAAATAAAATACAGTTTACCTTTGAAGTTGTTCCTTGCTTGATTTCAGGCCTTTTCAGACGATTTTTTCGAAGGTGTGCATCAATTTTAGCCCAGTGTTACGAGGGGGTGGGCGGGTGGGAGGAGGGGAGGGGAGGGTGGAGAGGGAGGAGGAAAAACCTCCCCAAGTGAAGACACGAGGTGACTAGTTGCCCACAGATGGTCCTGACCATACAACTAGGCCGATGGGACATCATTCCGGTCAAGGGTAGAATTCCAGGCCGATAACGCCCAATTGGTGCGCTCCACAGGTGCCAATGTGTCTGTCATGGTTTTACAAGGCCCCAAATACTCCCCTCAGAAAAGCAGACCACTTGAGTCTGGCCATAGGAGACATGGTGTGTGTATAGCTATTGAGTGTAGCTATAAGCTGGATCAAAAAAAGGAATTTAATTTTTTGTGTGAACTATGCACATTTTCGCAAATCCAGTCACATTTTCAAGTATACATTTTTATCCCATTCTAGATTGTTTACTTTTATACTGTACATAAATTATATACTTGTAAAGCATAAACACTGAGAAATTACATAAATTACATATGTAGCTACTTGAAATACTGAGAAAACAAGGTTCACAAATCTCTTTTATCCATTATGTCGTGGCATGTATTGTTATTCCTTGCATGGCTTTCTTCTTGGAGTTACTCATAGAAAGATGAGAACTCACAAGGCGTTAATTGAGCCTACATAATAATAACTGCAGCTCAACATTTTGCTTGCAATATCAATCGCTTCTAGATTATTACCACCTTTCTTATGCAGATGGAAAAATTCGTCCACTGTAACATGGCTTCAACTGTAATTCTTTAGCTTTCTTCTTAGAATCATTTTTTCGTGTTATGTAGCAAAAAGCCATACGTATATGTAGTTCAATAATAAGGAGGTTAACGAAATGGCGGAATTAAAAATTAAATTTAACTAAATAAAATTAGTGGAGTTTTACTAATAGTTGGACAAATGTATATTATGGTAAATGTACAGGTATAGTGACAATATGCTGTAAACGACAAAACTTTCGAGGGAGAAAACTTTCATGATTCATTGCAATTGTATTCAATTATAATGTAGGGAAAACTTTCATGGTTTTGCTGAATAATTAGCTTTCACATACTGAAATTAGTAAGGTAAAAAATTTCTCCCTCAAAAGTTTTGTCATTTAAGGTACATACATCTCTGAATATCTTTCAAAAGGTGGCTGTAAATTTTGTTCACCATTTTTCTTATCAATCTCTATTATTAAGTATACTAGTTAACATATACATGTGTAATGATAACCATCATTCACAATATTTGCATTGTACAGACAACACTAAAGAGGATACCTTGACCAATGGGAATGAAAGATATTGTGAGATATTTATTGGACTAACAGGATTATTCACAACTATAGCTACTGCAATAATTGTTGTACTTTCTTGGAAACTCTACAATCAACACAAGAAAAAAGGTGATGTGAAAAATTAATATTAACTAATTGTGTAGCTACACTTGATATATATAGTTTTAGCTGTAATGTATATTTACACCCTCTACACAGGAGAAGTTCTTTCTCCAGTTAAGCAATATTTTAATGCAGACAACGTAGAGATGCAGTCCTCACCAGCTTATGTTCCCTTTGGTCAAGACAATAAAGCTTCTTCAGCTGTAGCTGAGTATGAAATAGTCCAAGCACCTGTAGATTAGTAAAAGGAGTT
Organism: Nitrosopumilaceae archaeon; assembly: GCA_965207375.1. Classification (GTDB taxonomy): domain Archaea; phylum Thermoproteota; class Nitrososphaeria; order Nitrososphaerales; family Nitrosopumilaceae; genus JAWVZS01. The sequence goes on from CBDBMG010000003.1 coordinate 10,319, forward strand.
TGTGTAACAACTTGTATGTAAGATTCTATATCAGAATTGTATGAAATGTTCACATGCACAGAACAATATAATATAGTCACAGCAGATGACTAGCTAATTAGCTACCTTTATTCTGCTAAGGTAGAAATGTACTATTTACGTAGTTACTTGTGTATGCTACAATTGTCTTACCGTAAACAACAAAATTTTCGAGGGAGAAACTTTCACAATTTTCAATAAACTGTGAAAGTTTACTCTACTAATTTCATTACGTGAAAGCTGCTTTTATTCTTATTTAGCATAAGTGCAAAAGTTTTTTCTCCACTAAATCCCGAAAGCTTTATGCTTGAAAGATTTATTGTTTAGACAATGCACTATCATCACTAATTCATGCCTAGCTAGTAATGGACCTTAATACACTTTACATAGATATCAAGTAAAAATCAGGACTTATAACTATAACGTTGCACCTTTGTTACAACACCATAGTATGTTGTATGAACTACGTAGCAAAAAAATATCAAACAACAGTCAAAGTAGCTAGCTACGTATTATTTTTGCCTATTAAGATATCAAAATATGAAAATTTGAAAATAAAAAAATTGTTTTCGAAACTTTCAAGTGTGTATTTCTCTGGATATAGCTATCACTCCTGGATTTTATTTGAGATGTTCACATACGTATGTAGTTAATTGTACATGTGTACGTAGCTGTTACTTTTTACACAAATAATTAATCAAGGGTGGAGATATAGGTATCATATATAGCCATATAGGGGGTCAATCAATTAATCATTGACAAAAAATTCATTTTAAAAAGATTTTTATTCTTTGGACATCAGCAGCTCAGTTTGCAAAGAGTTTTATATTATTTTTATTGACCTAGTAAAATTAAAAGAATAATAAAGGAATAATGGGTGATGATTTGGGAATAAATTAAGAACAATGGGTAAAACTTTGGGAAGTTCGGGAAGGAGTAATAAATAAATTTTTGAGCACAATAGGCTCAAGACTATAACCAAAATACTCTAGACAATAATCAGGGGTAACTATGTACGTATGATACTGGTGCTATGACATTTTTACTATACGTATATCAAGTATAATGTATGCATGCAGCTGAAAGTGTTAGCTATTACCATTAGCTACTTTTAATTTTATATGCATTATTATACACTTTCTGTGGCTATTTACTTTTGGGCAGCTTTACCCAGCCATAGCTAGATATATAATTTATGGCCCTTGTGAATTGATTAATAACCTAAAATTTGCATCATTTACAATCCTAGCTATGCTTAGCTATAGGCATGCAAACATTTTGCTGGAGTATCTTACAATCAAGAATAGCTAGCTAGCTAATAAAAGAATAATAGAAGTTATGTTATACTATAAAACCAAGCTATCTAGTAAAAATTACTTTTAAACTGTCTAGTATCATCTGATTGTCAAAGTTAAAAAAGCTGAGATTTAAGATTTAGATTTAAGATTAAATACTGGGCAGTCAGCTCAGCTGGTTTGCCCAGGGGGTGAAAACCCCAAATAGTACAATCATAGATACAATTAATTACAAAAATTATAGTTAAGTAAGTGGATAAATTTGTCCAAATCTCTTGATTCTATAATACTAATTGGTAAATTATTCCAATCTTTAATAGTTCTTGGGTAGAAACTATACTTATAAGTATTAAGAGTAACTTGTGGCAGGATAAAGTGATTCGGATGGTGTTGTCTTGTGTGAAATTGGGTTCTTTGATAGTGTAAAGGAATGGAAATCGGTAGTGCATTGTTAATTATTTTATAAAATAATGTTAACCTTGATAATTGATGACGCTGTTGTAATGTATATATTGAGAACAGACAACAATGATGTAACACTGGTAGTTCTAGAGTATTCAGATAAAATCCATCGAGCAGCTCTTCTTTGTACTTTTTCTAGCTTATAAATGTAATATGGATCCCAGATAGGAGCAACATATTCCATAATAGGTCTAACTAGCATTAGATAGGCTGTTTTTAGTGTTAAGTGGACAACTATTAAGGTTTCGTTTAATAAAATTCAACACTTTAGTTGATCTATTACTTATCATTTGTATGTGCGATGACCATGACATAGTATTATCAATTCCTACACCGAGATATGTATATAGTTTCTTTATCTCTAAATTATGACCCATTAAAGTATATGCATATTGTATGGGAATCGGGGAATGGGTACAGTGTAGCACGGCACATTTATCAATATTTAATTTCATTTGCCATTTGTTGGTCCATTCACATATTTTACATAGGACTTCTTGTAACTGTTCCGCATCTTCTAGTGATGTAATAGACTTATAAATAACACAGTCATCGGCAAATAGTCGAACGGAAGATGTAATGTTTTCATTTATATCATTAATATACACAAGAAACATAAGGGGGCCTAAAACCATACCATGTGGCACCCCAGACTTAACAGGTGTTGCACTAGATGATTCTGAGCTTAGATTTACGTAAACTTAAACCCACAATCAAACATTTTATTTCTTGTGTTGTCCATGACAATTGTTATACTGCAGAGGGCTTTGTTACATATATTTAAGATAAGGAATGTTTTGCTTTGTGTTTATTAAGTAAGATATATATGTGGTTACTGAAGAAGATTACATAGATTTAAGGTACATCGTTACTGTAACAGTAGTTTTTATCAAGAATAATTTTGGGAATTATGGGTGAATATATAATAAAAGAATTGCTAGACCGGGAATTTAGAACCGCCATAATGTATCTCTGTTGTGTCAAATTTGTATATCCATAACTTCTACAAGCAGAATTATCTATATTCAAAATCATAATATTGGATCTTAAAAGTGTGTGATAGTCACATGAAAAAGTAGCTAGAGAATTTTTGACTGAAATTTCACACAATATTAATATTATTGTGTGAGGTATATAGCTACACATGACAGTTTTTACAGTGAGTGGTAGCCATTAATTTTATGCATTACATGTTACTTAAGAGTAGTTGTTTATAATTATCCGTTTTCTTATTGGGGTGCCTGGTAGCTACGTATCTACATACTTACATGAGAAAAGTAATTCAAATTCTGATGTAATTACACAATTTGCGTTTTACTGACAGTAATAAAGATGATGTTAAAAATGAGAATGATGAAAGATATTGTGAGATATTTATTGGATTAACAGCACTGTTCACAACTACTTCTGTGATTGCTACTGCAATAATTGTTTTATTTTCTTGGAAACTCTACAATCAACAAAGAACGAAAGGTGCATTAAACTACCCATGTATATTCTGACATAGATGTAAACTTTTCAATATCCCTATATACACAGAAGAAAGTATTTCTCTAGATAAGCAATATTTGAATCCTGACGCAATAGAAATACAACCATCACCAACTTATTTTCCATCATCTAATCAAAATAATGAAGATTCTTCAATTCAGGATGGATATGAAATTGTTGAATCACCGTGAATAGCATATAATAACACAAAAATATAGTTATAAGGTAACTGATCACTGTAACTGTTTCTATTGTGTTAGGTTTGCTAGCTGTGTATGTAACACCATGTACATAACTGCATAATTATTAGATAGAATAATATGATTGATTTACTGTCAGCTAGCTATGTATATAATGCCAAAACAATTAGATTCCTGATGATAAACAAAAGTGAAAGTGTACCAGTTTGTGTGTGTGTGTGTGTGTGTGCGTGTGTGTGTGTGTGTGTGTGTGTGTGTGTGTGTGTGTGAGCTTTGTCTCATATGATCGATTTCATAGTGATGAGACAAAGTCAGTGCATGTGTTGCATAGATGTGCAGGTGATGAGGGGAACAAATTGTTGGACTGACCATTATCTGGTGAGGGCAAGACTGAGGATAACGTTGCCACGTTATTCTGATAAACGGCAGAGGCCCCATTGCCTTTTGCTGTACATAAATTTGCTGTACAGGGTGTGTTGGATAGTTATAGGAGATCTTTGGAGCTGGCATTGAATGCTACAGCGACCTCCTCTGGTTGTGCTGTTGAGGATAGCTGGCATGCGCTGAGGTCATGTATTGTGTCTTCTGCAGAGACATCTATCGGTAGAGGAAAACGATCGGATCCGGAATGATTTACAGAGAGTTCTGAAACATTGAATCCATTGATTGAGGCTAAGAATAAAGCACATTTAAAGTTTTTGCAAATTGGAACGAGGTCTTGTCGGCAGCGATTTCGAAAGTGTCAGCGAATGGTGAAGAAGGCAGTTGATAAAGCTAAAGAGAAGTGGATACTTGCTATTGCTACAGAGGGAGAGGAGGCTGTGAAAGATGGACGAGTTAGATGGAATTGTATTCATCGGTTGCAGCGGATTAGTGCAGGCCGTAGACCAGTGAGGCCTACTGCAGTTTTGAAGGAGGATGGAGAGTTAACGCAGGGTCCTACTGAGGTGCTTGAGCGTTGGCATCAGCACTTTAAGAAGTTATTGAATGTGAAGAGTGTGTTTAATGTGGAGGTGATTAATGCTATGGCTGTACTGCCTCTACGTCTGGATCTTGATTATCCTCCTACTATGGAGGAGCTTGATGTGGCCTTGTCTAAGTTGAAGAAGAATAAAGCAGGAGGACTGTCTGGGATTTTACCCGAATTAGTATTGTTTGGTGGACCAGCCTTGTGGGATCGACTTCTTTTATTGTTGCAGGATATTTGGGGAAGTGGTCATGTTGTTGATGATTGGAGGAATGCTCTAATAGTGCCAGTACCCAAGAAAGGAAACCTCCAATCATGTGATAATTGGTGTGGTATTAGCTTGCTGGATGTGATAGGTAAGATCCTTGCTAGAATCATTCAGGATAGGCTGCAGGTAATTGCTGAGAGTATTCTCCCGGACTCTCAAAGTGGTTTTAGGAAGGGTCGTGGCTGTTTGGATATGATTTTTGTTGCCAGGCAGTTAATGGAGAAGGCGCGTGAGCATGGGGATTCATTATATGTGATGTTTGTGGATCTGAAGAAAGCATATGACTCTGTACCCAGGGAGGCCTTATGGCAGGTACTCCAGAAATGTGGTGTTCCTCCACAGATGTTGGAAATTATTAAGTCTTTTCATGAGGGTATGTGTGCTGAAGTTAGGGTGGGTCATGATACCACTGATTGCTTTGAGGTGAAAAATGGCCTTAGACAGGGTTGCACTATGGCTCTAACCTTGTTTAACATTTATTTCAATGCAATGGTTTCTTGTTGGCGTGATGAGTGTGGAGAAGCTGGAGTAACGGTGTTGTACAAGCTTGGTTGGAGGTTGGTTGGTGACCACACTGTGAAGTCCAAGTTGCATCATGTGAAGATTACTGAATCTCAATTTGCTGATGATGTTGCTCTGTATGCTGGGACTAGAAGTGCCTTTGAGACAGTTTTTGTGGAGGTGGCTAGTCAGTGGGGATAGTCTTGCTAAGACTAAGGGCTTGGCGGTTGGAGCAAAGACTGAGGAGGATGGTACTGTTTCAGTGAGAGTTCAAGGTGGAGTAATAGATATGGTTGATGACTATATTTATTTGGGTTCCAGTTTATCTGGTGATGGTGAAATTTCAACTGAGGTGTATCGTAGGATTGGTAAGGCTTCGCAGGCCTTTGGGCATTTGAGGGAATCAATTTTTCAAAATAATACTCTCTCTATATCCACTAAGAGGATGGTCTATAGAGCTGTTGTACTGTCTATTTTATTGTATGGAGCTGAAACCTGGGCAATTAAAGCAAACATTTTGCAACGATTGGATGTTTTCCATAACCGTTGTGTTAGGTCAATTTTAGGTGTCTCTAGGTACCAACAATGGAAGGAGAGACTTACAACCAAACAATTGTCAGCACAGTTTGGTATGCAATGGTCAATTGGTGATTGTATTTTGGATCAGAGATTGAGATGGCTTGGACATCTAGGCCGTATGGATGATGATAGATTGCCAAAGAAACTTCTGTTTGGTGAATTGTTGAAGAAAAGACCATTCCATGGTGCTAAGAAGAGATGGTGGGATGTGGTGATGTCTGATTTGCGTGACATGGGTGTTGGCGTTGACTGGTATTGCCTTTGTCAGGATAGGAAGAATTGGGCTGAACTTTGCAATGAGCAGATTGTACGGCGGAAGAAGAGCTCCATTTGTGCTGCTAATCAGGGAGCATCAGACTTGGAGTTTCTCTGTGCTTGTGGAAGGTCCTTTCACAGGCGGGGTGACCTGACTAGACACAGCCGATTTTGCGACAGTTGATCCTGTCATTAGCCTGGATTTATGTGGGCTCCACTATCACAGTATGATGTACTGTGGGTGGCTTTCAAGGTTTAAGGTGTGTGTGTGTGTGTGTGTGTGTGTGTGTGTGTGTGTGTGTGTGTGTGTGTGTGTGTGTGTGTGTGTGTGTGTGTGTGTGTGTGTGTGTGTGTGTGTGTGTGTGTGTGTGTGTGTGTGTGTGTGTGTGTGTATTATAAGGTTGTTATATTCTCCAGCCTTACTGATAACTACATAAGCTTCCCAAGGGTTCTCAATAATACATACGTAAATGCAGCTTCTAATTAACATCATTGAGTGCTGCTTAACTAATCATAGTAGCTATTATTGCATTTTCACATTAGCTATATCATGTCATGATAGTAGCTAATACTCTTGATGACCAATACCTTGCAAAATCGTTTATATAACTATAATGCTTTGCAATAACACAGCTGATGCATTTCATAACAGCAATATAGTGGAAATCATTATTTTATTGATCAATTGTGAGCCACCTATTACTTATGAAACATTCTAATAGAACACTCGCTGAAATTTTAATACAAGTGTTGAGGATTTATGTGTTCAACTGATAAGATGTTACAAAGGACAAGTATACATAGACATACAAAACAAAGGAACATCTGTTTTATAGCTATTGTATCTAATTAGCTAATGCATTATGTCACTGTATGCACGCATCCACACACACACACACACACACACACACACACACACACACACACACACACACACACACACACACACACACACACACAAATAATATACACAAACATATTGTTTCTGTGTTGTATATAGCTGCATTTATAATAATTATATGTAGCTATGTAGTTTAATAAATAGCCTTAAGCATGATGCTGACAAAACCGCTTCTCTTGTGTGCTGCCATGCAGCATATCCCAGTCGTTTATAACATCCACAAAGTTATTATTATACACATATACTGTACTTTCATAGCACAGCTTTTGGCTAAAATGCTAATTCCAGATAGGGCTGTGTCTATTATGCTTTGAAAATTGCCTATTAGCTATGCTTTTTGGAATTGCTCCAATTTTGCACCTACGTACTGTATTATGCTAGATTTTATGCTATTCCACAATCAATTATGATACTAATAATACACAATTTAATATATATTTCAAAGCTCTCATTTGTTTATGAACCTCCAGTAAGTCCAGTTACCTCACACTATTTTGGTGTATTATATGCAAACCAACTGAATAAAAGTATGTCCCAAGGTATGAAATGCATAGATTAAATAATTATATTTCAAATTGCTACAAAATACATTTAAAATTATGTAAATACATTTAAAATAACAACTTCATGTTCTACAATTTCTTGTGCGGTTACTTTTTCAGTGACTTCTACCAGCTACTTCCTTTCCTTCTTCAGCTGCAGCAACCTCACTACTGCATGTATATCTTTGTATGTACCACCCTACAGTGACATACAAGTTAACAAATACATTTCACAGTATACGTAGTGGTACATACCTATCTCCATTGGAAACACCAAAACTTGACACATGAATGAATCTAAGCAAACATGTTGAATCTACTGGAATTACAGATGAAGTATATCATGTCTATATTAGAGTAAATAAATAATAAATGCCTTTTAAACAACGCTTGTACGCATGTGACAATTGTATCTGAATAACATGTGGGTTTTAAAACGATATTGTCGTCTTCCTATCATGCAAGTAACTGCGCCTATTCATAACGTGACGCGCTTATATAGGTGGCGCTAATGCCATCAAGTAGTGGGCCACCCGCTTCACATTACGGTTATCAGGTATTACGTACCTGTTATTAAGGAATTTTTACAGGTATTGCCTGGGTACCATGGTACGGGTTTATGTGTGAGCGCATGGTGGATTTATGCTCGGATTTATGCGACAGAAACTAAATAGGATTCCTGTAATTGAAATACAGTCTGCTTTTTCTAGAACTGGATTCTCCTGCTCTCCTGTTTCAGGTGTGTGCTGATTTTATAGAATTATTATGTAATACTTCAGTATCAACTAAGCCACCTGGCTTGCTAATCAGTAGTGTTCAATGGTCAGTAGACTGAAATCCCTTTCCAGTGCATGCCTGAATTGCCAATGGCTGTAGTTGTGACATAGTAAAGCCCATCAGTTGATGAGTTATGTGATTTCCTGGATTGCTCAGTGTGGGACGTGAAGGCCCAGGGTGTCACATACATACTTACTGTAGAGTGATCTGCAACCGGGGTCAAGCTCAAAGTTAATAGTCAAGGTCTCCGAAAACAATCCAGTAATAGGTCAAATAAAGGCAAATAAAACTTGAAGCCCACAATCAAATATAACAAGTTTACTAAACATATGAACTTTTACTAGAATATACTGTATTTTTTAATGTAATTCACCTTGCACTGTGCATGCGGCTGTATCTTAGAGTAAATCAATGAAATAGTGAATTAATGAAATAGACAGGTGGTTGGGTAATGATAAAGCTGCTGTGGTGTAATGTGTTACACCTGCATGCTACACAAGAATCTGAAAATAGTAAAAGCACAGGCGTTAAAACCGAGAATTTACAAAGGAGCAATCTGGGAGCAACAGAGTTCTGCAGTAAGTCAGCAGTCAAGCAGTAAATCAACAGTCAAGGTTAAATTTTCAGGTCAAGACTTTGTCCACAGTTGCGGATCAACCTACGGTGTAAAGGTAATTAGCTATATCCCTTTGTACATAAAAGGAGAAATATGCAAGTGAGCAATAACATAAGGTGCCTGCAACTTGCCAATTTTGTGTAGAAGCTTTTAAAATATCACAGTGTTAGTTAGAGCTTATAGCTAGTTCCTTATAACGGCTACACACATAGGACTATAAATATTTTAATGCAGCCTTTGCAGTGATATATTAATCCTATAACTGCTGTTCTTACATTTTGGATCCCTTAAACATGTTTCATCATGTGCAAAAAACACTTCTTTTTATAGATTAAAGTACATAATGCATTGTAGCACTGGTGCCCACCCCAGAACTGTGTTTACCGAGGAACAGAAAAGAATTCTAGTACAAGCATATGACAACGGGGTAAATTCCAACCAGGCACAGACCATCAAGAGCCTTGCTGATCAACTGAAGTGTGATGAAGCCGTAATAAAGGTGATTTTCTCAATCGTGTATCCACATGTGTATATTGTATCTTTTTAGAATTGGATTGGCAATGAAAAAGCAAAACGGAAGCGTGCTCATGATCATGACAAGGAGGAACCTCTTAAGCCACCCCAAAAAATCAGGGTGCCAAATTGCTACAATTTATTCACTGCCGATTTTTACAAATCAGATGGTATGTAGTAAGATATATGTGTACATATGTACACATCTATGACACAAAGCTGTAGAGCAAAATTTAATGTGTCATGATATATATGTTTGATTGTTGATAATAATGAGCTATATACATACACCATTTAAGCTTTTTGATTTTTTATACTCTTTTAGTTGATAACTTTTGCATTAGATACACACAGGCTGATGTATCATATGTATCTCAATACAAGGCATGTAATTGGAATATTTTGATATGAGGCTGAATGGGCAGAAAGGTGCAACATACAAGTGGTATACATGGTATACAATAACAATCAAGTTTACCATGGTGGTACAGCACAAGGATGCAAATTTCTGAGTGAAAATTCTGATTTTTCAAGGCGTTTTTCTTCTGCTGTATTTTCTGAAGGTGCATACTGATAAGGACCAGGGTTTTTGATATAAGAGTTTAACTTTGAGCCAAACTGGCTCAGAGTTACATGTCCACTGTGCCACAGTTAAAAATTGTAGGCCAATATAATTAATGACTCTTTAATTGTAAAACTAAATTATTTCGTGCCAAAATGGAGCTGTAGTTATTCTAGGGTGGAACATTTAGTGTTTATATTGGGCCAATGGTGCGCTATACAGCATCAAATACCCTGATTAAGACAAAATTGATTAACATTATTTTTGCCACGTATGTTTTGTATATGTAGATCTTACTCTTAAATGACATACGTAGTTGTAAACCTTCCCTTTTGGTAATTTGAGTTTAGAATCTCGTAGTTCTTCATTGGATATTAAGGGTGATAAGACTGCTCTGTGCATAGCTGTACAGAGTGTGCTGAATTCTAAATATGGTATGTTATTCACTGTTTAGGTATACATGTGTAATTGCACATACAAATTTGCAAAGGATATAAATTTTGCAGGTGGCTAAAATCCTGAATTTTCTAGTAGAAAAGATCCAAATTTGATGATGAAATTTTGTAGGCATCCAAGTAATTACAAAATCTGCAAATTTACATCCCTCAATTTTTCACTCCTAATTTAAGTGACTGGCTCTCTGAAAACCCTCCATTTTTGTGTATTTTACATAGCCTCACAAAACTAACTGTAAACTGATAGTTGCATCAATTTCATTTTAACGCCAATAAATATGCAAATGTCTGTAACATTACAAGAAACATTTTAAAGTTCTCAAAATTTGCATGAGAACATGGAGGGTTTTTGTAGAGCCAGTCATAATGGTGTTGTTTTTACTTTAGCATTAGCAGCAGGTGATCCCAATGCCCGTGTGCCTTATGGCTCCATACAGGCATCACAGGTTGTTGGTTTTCCTCCAAATATTGACTTTAAGCCACCTTCTCACTATGGAGTTTCCAATTTGAGACTTATTTTAGAAAATGCAGAGCAAATCAGTTTCAGAGGTACGTACATACATGTGTGTTCAATTTTCTAGATGCATAAAGTACGGGAGAAAATAACTGCAATTAGCCAATTCATGTCATAAAATTTGTTTATAGAGATGTGATTATAACTAATCTACTTAATTGGAAATGATGCAGATTGATATTTTTTGTATATATGTACGTATCAGTGGGACAGCAACCACCAATGACAGCAGTGGAACAGCAACCAATAATGACAGCTGCAGTGGAACAGCAACCAACAATGACAGCAGTGGGACAGCGACCACCAACAACAACAGCATTGGGACAGCAACCAACAATGACAGCAGTGGGACAGCGACCAACAGTGACAGCAGTGGGACAGCGACAAACAATGACAGCAGTGGAACAGCGACCAACAATGACAGCAGTGGAACAGCGACCAACAATGACAGCAGTGGGACATCAACCAACGATGACAGCAGTGGGACAGCAACCACCAACAACAACAGCATTGGGACAGCAACCAACAATGACAGCATTGGGACAGCAACCAACAATGACAGCAGTGGGACAGCGACCAATAATGACAGCAGTGGAACAGCGACCAACAATGACAGCAGTGGGACAGCTACGTACCAACAATGACAGCAGTGGGACAGCGAACACCAACAACAACAGCATTGGGACAGCAACCAGCAGTGGGACAGCGACCAACAATGACAGCAGTGGGACAGCGACCACCAACAATAACAGCAGTGGCAACAGCAACAACAACAGTGGGACAGCCACCAGTAACTACTGCAGTGGGACAGCAACCTAGACTGGGACAATCTGCATTTGTTTAGTGTGACCCCATTTGCAAAAAGGGTACCTCTTAATTCTCACATAAAATTTGACCCTGCCATTTTTCCTTAAAAACTCATAATGCTCTTTCATTGCCTACAAATTGTTCTACAAGGTAAAATTAAGTGAATATGAGGAAGCATTTGAAATTTATGGCATTTTGGATGTAAAATGTTTGAAAAAGTATGTATGTACATCTGTGAATGTATGTACATCTGTGAATGTATGTACATTAGAGGTGCACTACAGTATTTTTCATTATTATCACAGACTTTGAATTGGTCTCACATCATAGTGTGACATACAAGCGTAGTCATTGACAATAGAAGTAAATGAACATCCAGTTAAAAATATTTGGCTTGCCACCACAACTTTTGCCGATATCTAATATTACCAAAATGGCTATATATATTGGCACCGATACCAATACCAATATTTATATCAACATTATTTGTAATATTATATTTGTAATGAAAGAGTATCTAGGGGATGTGATATCCCTTTTTAGCAAAGTAGTGGACCATCAACAAGTGTGCTATCTAGGGCATGCAGGCAATCTATATGATGAACATACGTAATGAAATGTTGTGTATAAAATGCAACAATACAATAATGAATTCATTGGAGCAGCTATATCGGTATTGGTGTCATATACGCACCTCCATACATTCACACATACATATACGTACCATGTATATATTACTTACTATAAGTACTTATTTAGAGTAGCAACTGTTTTCCTTAAGCTAATGCTTTTGTAAACTACGTATATGTTTTTTTAATCATTTAGCAGTTGCAAGTAACAACCAGCAGTGTCAAGATAACCAACCAACTGTTCCTGAAGGTATACAAAGCTTTCTATGTTCATATACCCTTTACTAATTCTATTGCTTCAATCAGCTGACTGCCATCTTATGCGATATTCTGCTACAGCCTCTGTGAAGCTACTTTTCAATGGAAAAGTGGTTGCAAATGGGATTGCAGTTGAAGGACCAATGCTTTATGGAAAGACAATACCTTTACTTTTCCAAAAAGTAGCAATAACTAGTGTTCACAAGAAAACTAAATTACTGTTTAAAACACCATTTGACGAAAGTGACTATATAAATGTAGGTGAAGTAATAGCTTGGCCTTTACATTTAATCCAAACATAGCATGTAATTATAATTCACATGCACCCGCATGTATACCAAATATTTAATTTCCACAATAATGTTGTATGACAGTATTAATTTTATGAATGTACATTTTATGCAATTTTGAATCAAATTACAAAATATTATTAATACATAATATAGCTACTTTGCATTAATGCATGCTCTTGCGCATTTAGTGGAACACATATAATTATATATATACATTTATACAAGCCAAAGAGTATTTGTAAAGCATTATCAAAATCGCAGTGTGGAATTGGATATATGTGCATTATGTGCCAAAACTACTGGCTTTTAGTAGCTAACTGCATACATGCATGCAAATCCAAATCTACGTATACAGTGAAGCAAAGCCAAGATCTAGAATGTATGGCTACATGTGCGTGCATTATATAATTATGTATAATATCATAATCAATGTACAGCTTGATAATGTAATCACAAGTGGTTTTGATGTGTATAGTTAACTGGGTTTGGTTTTGAGTGTAATGTTGAATGTTGATACATTGGCTAAGGCTGTAGCAATCCTTTCTCTGGTCAAGTCTGCTTGAAAAGATTTGTACATACTGTGCAACTCTTCTTGGGAGCGATGAAGAAACATTGTCTTCTTACCACCTGTAGGAAGAAGCACATCAACTTTTATAGTACATTCAAGAACATGTATTTTTCTAAAAAAGTCAGCAGTGATAGGGATATTTTTAACATACCGGTAGCCTGGCTATCTGCAACAGCTTTTCTTGTAGAAGCTATTTTCACTTTTGGAAGAAGGGCTAGTAGATCTTCACTTTGACGATGTTGCTGATTATAAAGTAAACAATAATATTACACATGATGAATCAATCATACAGATACGTATGAAGTCACATGGTCACAATCAGATATATATGCACATATTATATACCTGCAAAAATTCCTCCTTTTCTAGCCGGTTTCTTGCTACTCTAGCATGATTGCATGCTACTTCAGAATCAAACTCATCATCATCATCATCATCATCAGTATAATCAACTATGAAATCATACGTATTACATACTTATATGCATTACAAAAGTAATAATCACTGTGTTTCATATCATAACTCTTTACAACCACTTGACTGTAGTCACTGATATCATAATGACTGTATTGATCATCATCATGGGTGTATTCATCCTTGCCAACATCATCACTGTTAGTATCATTGATACTGACAAGACATTTATGAAAATCAGGATCATCTACATCATCATCTAAATCAACATTATCATCATTATGAACACTGGTAGCATCATCAACTCCATAAAGCCCGTCATCAAACTCATCATCATCTAAATCAACATTATCATGAACACTGGTAGCATCGTCAAGTCCATAAAGCCCATCATCAAGCTTATCATCATTGTAATCAACATCAGAATTGTGATCTAGAGTATCAAGACCATCATCAATACCTTCACGTGGATACCCATCACTCAAACCAACATGATGATATTCATCAACACCTGGATCGTGATCCCTATGATCATGATTACAGTCATCAATAGGATTGCTAAGGTTGTGGAACAACAAATTATCTTACATATACACTTATAAGCAGTGATCATACAGCTACGTACTTGACTGTATCTGGTAAGTGTGCATGTAACATTAGTTCTTCAGGAACTTGAGGCAGCTGAGTGTATAGTCTTTGAATGCAGTATAATTATCGAATATTTTCTTCTTACACTCACTTAAGTTCCTATTTAAAAGAACAAGACATCCTCTACTAAACTCTGAATTTGAGTGAAAACTGTCTAACAGTCGGTTGATGTCATCATATTGGTTTAAATAGAAGCTGATAATATTGCACATCTCTGTCTTTATTAATTCTTTTTCTTCAGTAGCCCTAAGCTTTTTGACATAAGCATCGATTGCAGCCAATCTGATTGATCTGGGAGGACGTGTAATATTATTACCATCAGCTGGGTTCCAGGTGGATGATGATAAATCAGTCACATCTTTCCAAGAGAGATGATCAGATACCAATTGATTGTATTTATGTAAAAGCCTTTTCAACTTCTGTGTTTCCCGTTGAATGCCTCTTGATATACGGGATGCCATATATTGGCCATCTGATAAATTATGTAACATAAGAGTAGTGACATGTATGCATGTACATAAGCAAAATTATATAAATAAAAAACACTGCATGTGTACATACCTGCATATTTTGCTTTAATAGTAAGTAAAAACCATCGTTCTCTGGCACATTGCTCCAGCTTTGCAAAAGCATCATGTTTTGATTGCTCCATTTGAAGTCTGATATGGCTTGGTATGATGGAGAATCTGGTGTCCATCGTTGTGGTATACTATGTTCTCTTTCAGTCACCTTTAATTTCCGCTCAAGCCTAAATGTACGCAAGTCAAAATAAAAATATGCTATACAACATCTTACTTTTGCAATTGAGAAGATAATGCAGAGACATATGAGGGATTATCTCCAGTGTATACTGCAATTTGGTTACTGTTGAATAATATATTGAAAACTACCTTTAGTACGTAGATACATCTGAGTGACACAAACCTGATATAAATAGATGATTTAAGCAATTTCAAATATTGGAGTTTCCACTGATTTACTTCACCTGCAGACATGCACAGTGATGGATAGAATATTAAACAAGCATAACATCCAATTTTAAACAATTGAAATTTCAATTAGCGCTAGTTTCCTTATACTCTGTTATATGTACATAGGTGATAAATATAGTTAAAATATTAGATACAGCAAACAATCTAAATGATCAATCTAATTGAAATATTAGATTGGAAATTACTGAATGGTTGTAGGTATAATACGTAGCTTCTTAAATAACCTACTTGGTTGTTGAACATTTGATGAACAGCTTTCAGCATCTAGCCAAGTCTGAATGCTATCTTCATTAAATGGTACTACACACATACATATGGATAAATGAATAAGATGCAGATGTATGTACGTATGTATGCAGTGGCTATGTAAGTCTTGTTACAAGTAAAAGACAAAGCTAATGCAAACAAACAAGTATGTACATATGATTGTATACATGTGTGCATACACTCATATGTACAATGATTTTTCAAAAAATCGAATAAATTATACCTGGGCTCCTGGATACTAGTTTATCTAAATCATTATCAGCATCTATCCAAACACATAGTGCTCATTTAAATCTTTTAGGAAGAAGATTTTCTAATAAACATAAGAAAAAATAATGAAGACATTCAGTGTGCACACATATGTAGCTTATGGTCTTACTCAAGTTTTCAGATGTCAGCTGTGAATAGTATATTAGTGCATCTGTCAGAACATCAACTCTATGTGCGGATCGCATTTCTTTCGTCATCTTAGAAAAACGACGTAAAAATGACCATAGTCTTTCCAGCACTTCACCATCAGTCAACCGAAATCCTATCTGATATCTTGCACTCATAGTTAGCTGTTACAAAAATCAGCACAACATTACAGGCCATGCATGTTTTAAAAGTTATAGCTGACCTGGCAACTTGACTTGTGACCATATGCATGGAATACTGGAACAGCCATGTTAAAGAAGTCCAGTAACTCTGTCTTCTTATGATTCTGATCAGAAGCAACTAAAATTAATGTACAATACATTATGTACATTTGACCATACCTTTAAGTGTCGTTGAAGTGCACAAGCTACATCATATAACAGGTAGACCTTCGAATCCTCTGGACAGTGTTGCTTTATATACTCCAAAGCATAAACAATGTAGGAAATCCTAGTACATACTCAAAACATAATGTGTATACGTATGTACAACAATTATGCACCTCTCTCCATGACGTAAACTGTAGAATCGAAATGGATGTTCATGCCGACAAGCTATACCGATAACACCAGTCTCATCTAATGCAGCAAACCTTGTCCTTGATCTTATAAGATCACCAGCAAGAAAATCATTACAATTCTGAAATATCAAAAGACCCGTAACATCTGTAATACACTATACACGTACGTACCACCACTTGGTTGCTGTGAACATATGGTCTAGGGTAATGGTCAACAAAGCTATCTACTTTAGCTTGTGGTTCAAAGTACTTTCCATCTTGCAGTGGTTGACATACACTTTGACCAGCTGATTTCTTTCTGCATAATCCAAAGAGTCCATCAATAGACAGAAATAAACTTCCTCCACTCTAAATTAAAAGAAAACATAATTACATTTGTACTTGTACATTTTTACTAGCCATAAGCAAGCATTAAATTAGCTACAGTTCATGAGCACATTTACCTTTGGACAAGCTGGACACTGAATTGTGCTGCTGATATCAGGGTCAATAAATTTAAGTTCTTTGAGACAGCATTTCATATACCTGGAATATGGTGAATCAGAAGCACTTAAAGTGGTCCAGTCATGTAAAAGAAGAAGATATATAGGCGATTAAGCATAATGCACTCTGAGTGCGAGTGCATAAACACGCAGTCCATAGATATTATAAATGATAATTGTTAGACCGCTAAATACATAATAACATACATAAACAAGTCTCATGAATATCCACATATGGCATATAAATATCTGAAGGCAACATTGCATAACTTTACTCTATGGCTCTACATAATTATATGTACTGGCCAGTACAATTGACTCTTTCAGTATTAATATGTACAACTAACCATACCTGTTCTAATGCCCCTGTTATACTATGTATATAAATAAAAACAAGGCTATGTGAATTATTTGAAGCCAGCAGAAAAACAAAAAAGTAGAAGCATCAGCAAATAAACTTGCGTATTTAAAACTTCCTCGTGTACGTACGTATAATGCTTATGCATTCATACACATTTATGTACTTATCTAAAATTCAAAAAGCAAACCTGTATTCTTCAAAACAGTCTATTAGAACAGGGTACAGTGACTTGTAAATCTGAAAGAATCAGAAATATCGTTTTTATGTAAGGCAAGTATATGTACTACCAAAGTATGATCAGCATATGGACTATGAAGATAGCGGAGAGCAGACACAAAATCCTGAACAGCAAGTTGACATTCAAGTAGCAACGCTTCTAAAAGATCAAGCAATTCTAATGCAAAGGCTAGCCTTGGCCGAGTAGCTGTTGCAGGAAAGAATCCCGCTTGAAGAAGAGTCTGTGCTTCACTAGTACAAGGACATTTCTCAAAAGAGATATCACGTTGAATACCTATACAGGTGCACATTTATACACAAGTACTGTCTGTATTTCCACTAAATACCGTATACGACAAAACATTCAAGGAGGAAAACTTTCGCGGTTAGAGTAAAAATGAAAATTCAACGGGAAAACTTTTGTGGTAGAAGCTTCTTGTAATAATGAATGCCTAGGGTCTAGTGTAGTATTCAACGGGAAAACTTTCGCAATTGAGCAAAAATCGTGAAAGTTTTCCCCCTCGACTGTTTTGTCATATACGGTAACAGTTCCTCACCGCATAGACCAACACATGTGATTGTTCGATAAGAGTAACAACTAGAACCACAATTATGATTTAATTTTGTTACAGCTGTAGGCAGTTTCATTGGCAACTGCTTAGTGTCCTGCAATGAAAATAGGTATGCAACTTATATTTTATCTTTATCTACATAATCATCAAACAACAAACATACCACACTGCCACTACAGACTTGTAAATGATCTGTTAAACCAACACATAGCTACGTACAAACGTACCTTTTGTATGACAGGTGCATGTAGAATATTGATATTTGAATGCAAATTAATAGCACAAGCTTCACAAAAGTATCCCTGACTACCACACTGTTTGCATAAAACAGTTGCAGCCTCCTTACGACAAATTATACAAATTGCATTAGATGGAATAGGAATAGACACTACAGCGCCATGGAGTAATTCTTTTCTTATTTCTTCCCATGCTTCAGCAGCTTTTTGTTGCCTTCTCTGGTATGGTGGAATCTGCAGCTGATCTTCTTCCTGCTCTTCTGAAGAGGTGGCATAGTCAGCTGACATGGGAACTTCATCTATGTACATACATATGTAAATTACTTACATACGTAACTCCTTGCATTGGTTTACAAAAATAAAGTTGGCCTTTTTACAAAATTTCATTGCACATGTATGTACATACGTATATACTATCATACCACATACATAACATTGCTGCTATGCATAATGTATATACCCTTGTATAAATAATGAAATTTATCAATTGTACACAAAATACCAATCACCTATTGAATCAGAATACATGGGTTCATTGTTGTGGTCAATCATAGCTTCCACAGATTGAGAATCTGAATTAGTTCTTGCAGATACTGTAGCTGAACTTGATAAAGGCACTAATATTCTTTTCATCTGAATGTTTCCTGATCTTTTCAAAGCAGTCACAAAGTTCATTTCAATAGTAGAACGGCTCTTCTTCCTTCTAATCTTTGGCTTTGCAGATATCATGTTGCTTGAGAATAGAATAATTACTACTTATTTAGCAAGTCAGGTTTGACAGGTAGATCAGGCACTATTAAATATTATAGCAAGGGTTGATGATATTCAATTGTGGGTCTAGAAATGAATCCTATTTCAAATGAATCCTATTTCACATAAATCTGCCATGCGCTTATTAGGTATTACGTATTTGTTATTAAGGAAATTTTACAGGTATTACCATGCCATGTTACAGGTTTTGGTGACACTTGCTTCAAGGGGGTGTCTCGCACATAGCTACACACCGTAGGTTGATCTGCAACTGCGGACAAAGTCTTGACCTGAAAATTTAACCTTGACTGTTGATTTACTGCTTGACTGCTGACTTACTGCAGAACTATGTTGCTCCCAGATTGCTCCTCCCAGATTGCTCCTTTGTAAATTCTCGGTTTTAACACCTGTGCTTTTACTATTTTCAGATTCTTGTGTAGCATGCAGGTGTAACACATTACACCATAGCAGCTTTATCATTACCCAACCACCTGTCTATTTCATTGATTCACTATTTCATTGATTTACTCTAAGATACAGCCGCATGCACAGTGCAAGGTGAATTACATTAAAAAGTACAGTATATTCTAGTAAAAGTTCATATGTTTAGTAAACTTGTTATATTTGATTGTGGGCTTCAAGTTTTATTTGATCTATCAACGGATTGTTTTCGGAGACCTTGACTGTTAACTTTGAGCTTGACTCCGGTTGCAGATCACTCTACAGTAAGTATGTATGTGACACCCTGGGCCTTCACGTCCCGCACTGACAATCCAGGAAATCACATAACTCATCAACTGATGGGCTTTACTATGTCACAACTACAGCCATTGGCAATTCAGGCATGCACTGGAAAGGGATTTCAGTCTACTGACCATTGAACACTACTGATTAGCAAGCCAGGTGGCTTAGTTGATACTGAAGTATTACATAATAATTCTATAAAATCAGCACGCACCTGAAACAGGAGAGCAGGAGAGTCCAGTTCTAGAAAAAGCAGACTGTATTTCAATTACAGGAATCCTATTTAGTTTGCATAAATCCGCCATGCGCTTACACATAAACCCGTACCATGGTACCCAGGCAATACCTGTAAAAATTCCTTAATAACAGGTACGTAATACCTGATAACCGTAATGCGAAGCGGGTGAGTGGGCACACAAAGGTACATATGTATAAACGGAACACACCACTGGTATGCAGCAATATAGTGTGTATAACATACCATTGGGTGTGCATTGCATAATTCTGATCTGCCACATGCCAGTGGTATAAAAGCTTTAAACAAAATTATTATAATTAATTTTAGAGGTGCCTAATACACGACTTTTAACGAGTTGTAGAAGCTATGCCTTGTGAATTTCTGCTGTTGTGAAGTGTTAAATGGCAGTGGGGGTGAGTGTATTTTATAGTTTTTAGGCTGTATAAATGGCATGAGTAGCTATATGTTTTAATTATGCAGTTTGCGCCCCACGCACACCATAAATATAACTCAATATTATGCTGGAATTATGCTTGATTTTTTAGCACACCTTTATGCTAAAAATTATGCTAGCATAATCGACGCAGGCCTAATTCCAGAGCATCTACTAAAGCTAGCTAGCAGCTAGCTAGATAGATACATGCATGAACTGAGTGAAGCATTCTGCTCAATGAATATACTGATATATATAGTGGCCCCCAAATATAAAATTCTTTGTTACGCCACTGTATCTATATATTTAGCTACATAGGCAAGTTTACCGTGTAGCTAGCTACTTAACAACATGATTATTTTACTGATGTTAGCAGTTAGCTAGCAGCTAGCTAGCTATGTACGTATATGGGTAAATTTGATGCATCATTTGGTGACAACAGAAGCCAACTAGCTAAAAATTTATTTTTGAAAAGTTATACTGACATAATTAATGCTTTCCCTATGATGTCACTATGTTATCAATTTATCACAAGATATAAAATTATTTTAGTCTTAGCTATGTGTTGCTTATTATCCATACATCATTAACATACATAATTTATAATACGTAATTATTTAGCAGAAAATATAATATAATTATTATGATAACTACATAATATCAGATTGGTTTGGGTTTATGACCATTAATTAGCTAATTGCCCAAACATTAATAAA
Source organism: Nitrosopumilaceae archaeon (assembly GCA_965207375.1). Taxonomy (GTDB): domain Archaea; phylum Thermoproteota; class Nitrososphaeria; order Nitrososphaerales; family Nitrosopumilaceae; genus JAWVZS01. Next base: position 31,796 of record CBDBMG010000003.1, read on the forward strand.
GACTTTTATAGTCAAAGAAATTTATTTTTATGTTAAGAGCTAACTATCTTATACTAATGGTCAACAAGGTAGCTATACATACAATACATTTAGACAACTTAGCTAGCTAGCTATAGCCTTCACTACACTGAAACAATTATAGCTACAACCTATGTATACGAGCTACAACATATCTAGCTAACTAGTTATACATTGTGACAATTGCATAAGCTATACTGCTAAGCAAATATGTAAGCTGTAGCTATTACCCTAGTATCTATAGCTACGTAGATAGCTAATAATTTTAACAACTATATACGTGTATATATATAATTATGTAGCTAGCTAGCTAGTTATGTATATATGTATGTATAATAGCTATAAAATTGTTGTAGCTATACATGAATTACATGATGGCTGTGAATACACTAAATGTTTGAGGTACACATTGATTTATTCAATAAACCGTGAAAGTTTATGAGTGAACCCAATAAATTGCAAAAAGTTTGTTGTCGTTTATGATATCTATTAATAGTAATAATGAAACAGTAGATTGCACGTGCATTTGAACATTGCGTGATCCATTGTAATCTACGCAATGTAAGATAATGGTGTATTTTAACCATGTTACTAGATGATATGGTTTGATTTACATAAAACTACCTTGCGAGCCTGCTAGAAAGGCAATGTGTCCGGAAGATTGGATTACGTGGCAGATCACGCGATACACAAATGTTCAAACGCAAATGCAATCGATGGTACATAGCTAGCTATTAGCTAAATGGAAAATGGTAGTGTAGCTACGACCGACATGCACTCATCATGTGTAACCACGTATATAGTCACCGGTTCCCGCACGGTTGGTGCTTATATAGCTATGTATATCGCAGTGAATTTACGTACTATTGGTGTTTACCATATGGCTTCAGAAGATTTAAAGCTACGTAGCTAGCTTAACGAAATATATTCACCCTCAAAATACTTTCTAATTATATCCAATATAGCTATAGCGTCACGAGAACAACTGGCATTTTCTATACTGAGACTATTGGTAGCTAGCTATATAGCTACTGATTAGCTATAACGTCACCTATATGTACGTATATCCCGACCTACACTGAAATATATACAGATTACGGTTAATATACACTCAAACACTGAGCTCAGCTAGTTTGACCGGCTGTGACTATAACTATAGCTTAGATTAATATTTTGTGGGGAAACACGGTTCTGACTCAGCTTATTCGGTGTAGTAGCTACATACATGTTGATTGTATATCATCGCTCATCACATGCATGGTGACGATATATGATGTATATGTAGCATGGTCGGTATCCGAGGTAGCTATCAGCATCGGAGTTACGACCTCTTCTCCTATATGCGTATATCAAAGACATGCCAAGACAAAGCTGTCATAGCGAGTGCCACTGATATAGTTATTTTTTAACATTTTTGCTAACTTACAATAGCAAAATAAGACTGCTGTGATTATGTTTTGACTAGCTATGATTGAGAATCGTTGAATTGAGGTTACACTATAGCTAGCTAGTTCGTCCTATTGCTAATCACTTACAATATGGCTAGACCAAATAAGGTAGCTAGCTAGCTAGCTAAATTTGCATTGCATGGTCTTTGTATAAACATCATAGACTATCATTAAGTACGGTAGTACTCAGTGGCGTAGCTACAGTGGGGCCCAGTGGGGCACTCGCCCCACCATCAGCCTCTGTGGCCCCACCATCAGCAAATCAATTTAGCACGTGACCCAATTCCACTCCAAACTGTTTTATGCATAGATACTTTAAATTGTAACTAAATAGCTACCTTATATTTGTATCCATATGTCAATTGAATAACTTAGTTCATCACCGATACCAGTCGCAGCAAGCGCCAACAAAAATATTTTGATAATTAATATTACCTGGTGTCTAGTGTTTATAGCATGGACAAGCGCCCCAAACAGCTAGCCCTCTTTCGAGTGCATTCAGCAAGGTAACAAATGACTGAGAATTGGCTCAGTGTGTTATCTTGAGAATATCATCGTTTGTGACACTGCATGACCGCGTCAGCGGCATCACCTGACTGAAGTCAGTGCTCGAGTCAGTGAACCTAGCGAACCGCCCCCTGGCTGGTGAAGTAACCAATTCTAGCTGCAGCAACACCACCAACGGTTTAATAACTTTGGAAAATGACCATCTAGAATCATTACAGACAATTAAAGCTCAGAAAAGTAATGTACACGATAGAAATGATAGATGACAATGACGATCAAGGTGATATTGGTAGTGAGAGCTGAGAATGATTTAAGTACTGAATTAAATGTATCTTGGGCTGGCAGTAGCAGTAGTAGTTGCTGTAGTAGTGCTACTTCGGTATCACTCACCCTGTATGAACCAGCTGGTAACACTACTGCAACTGGCATGGCTCAAACTTCCTGCATTTCCTCCTGCACTAGCTAGCTAAGCAAAGCTATTTCAGTATATATGTTATAGCTAGCTAAGCAAAGTTGCATGCATTATATGCATGAACAGTAGCTAGCTATGGTTAATACTCGATTAGCTATGTATAATATACTAAGCTATACATCAGGTAAAAAAGATGATGATTGAGGTGAAAAATCACTCTAAATACCATTTTAGAGCATACAATTTTCAAAATTTTCCTGGGGGGGCATGCCCCCAGACCCCCCTAGATTAAGCTGCTACGCAGCTGAGTTGCCTTTGGCAACTGTTGTATACTTCTGTCACTCTCAACCTGGTGCAGCCAGGGCCAAGTCTTCCAAAACTTCCTTGGTACCTCTATAATCTGGCCCCACCATCAACTTGGGTCTAGCTACGCCATACGCCACTGGTAGTACTTAATAGTAGAGATTGATAAGGAATGTATGGAATGCGGAATTTTCGCACATCTAGAAACCCACCTTACAATACGCTTTAGCCCAAAAAACAACTTAAACGCACTGGCACAGCTATAATAATGCTTTACATTTGTTTAACTAAGCGAAATGTCGATTATTTCGATCTATAGTGAATTTTAAAAAATTTGAAAATTACCTGTATTTCATCTGCCAGCCTGCCAGGCATGCAGCCTACCGTAAGACCGGGTTTCGCTAGGTGTACGGCTTCAAAAATTCAGCACAGCAAAGGTTATCCCTTCCCATTTACGAAGCTGTTGTTCCGAAGACGATTTATCCACTGTGCCATGGTGATTCTTTTATACGTACTTCCTTTCTTTACTTTCTTCTCTATCGATTGGAATGCGTAAACAATTTCAGCTTGACCACAACATTCCATACAAGGTGTTAACAGGTACAATAATGCGCGCCTGCCGTTTTATAGTTACAAATCGCTTCATGCATGGAATGTTGCATGTGTCCTCGATGTTGTCAGAGGGAATACGGCTTAGTAACAATACTTAAGTATTACGCATGCGCATACACACACGTGGTTGTTACACCTCGCATTACACAAATAAGCCATCAACTTACACCACATCCACTGTTGCATTACTTGATTTAAACAACTATACTCCATACGACTATACTCCACACGACTCCATATAACTAAACTAATTCAACTGAAAGTGAAACGCAGACCAGTCTTAGTCTAGCGCTCCAGACCAATTTACGGCGCAGCCGCTTATCGACTTATCGATGTTCTGATTTACGCGCCTGAACATCGACAAGCTGCTGGACAAATATATTCGCTGTTTTTAAAGAACGTTATTTGCTTGCACAGCTGCTTTACCACACAAGCAGGTTGTTAACAAGCGCCTGTAAAGAAGCCATAATTATGTAAGCACCTGTATACCTGCTATATAGGCACCTGAATGATTATTATATTGCCCTATAAAAAGCTAACAAACTAGAATAATAAAAAATTTAAAATTTAAATGGTGAGTAGGGATCGAAGGGATCCACTAGTATAGTGCTACAAAAAGTAAGGAAACAAGGAATAAGATTCTGGCACAAGTGAACACTAAAGATTCTGGCAAGAGATAATTTATATAAGTTTAATCCCTACTTTTGGCTCATATTAGTCATTATAGTACATATGCCAAAAGTAGGGATTAAACTTTTATAAATTATCTCTTGCCAGAATCTTTAGTGTTCACTTAACACTGCTTGAAGCCATCAAACCATGCATTGGAAAACTTGAACTGAGACTCCACAAGTGTTACTTGAAGCAGCTGCTTTGCCCTTGCTTTAAATCACCAGCCGTTAGCTTTTATCCCTCGTTGCTAAAGGCTGCGGTATTCTTTATACAAAGTGTCTTCCATGGCAAATGTTCGCTCAGATTTAACATGTTTACGGCCCTTCCTGCTGTTTTTTTTATCTTCTTTCATCCTTAATCTACCATAACACTGTTTTGGAGTTCAGCTCGAACTTTTTGCAAGTTTGGTATAAATTTTGACCATTATTCCAATACCACTGAGTGACTTTCAGCTTCTCTGTGTAACATTGCCTCGTTCCTGGTCACATGTGCTTATCAACCTTACAGTGCTTGAAATAGTGGTCGGACATCGGACATTTTCCGACCAAAATTGACATTTTTCTGAACAATTTTGGTTTTGGTCGGACAAAATGTCCAAGCAGAAACCACTCTGACTGTCAGAATCACCAGTCCTCAACACTGTTCAATACATGGACATGTTAATACTAACTGGTTTAAATTTTAAGAGATCCGGCAGTATGTTACTGTCTTAACAAATTACATAAATGTCTGATCAAAATCTCTTTTGATCAGACAATCTGTCTTAGCATATTTTACTGCTTATTTCTAGCACTGGCCTTAGTTAACAACAAGTAATATGCATGCACCTAACAACCACTATGTGCACTTAATAACCTGACTCTACAGTACTGTAAAGAATGAACAGTTTTGGCCGATAAGAAATAGCATTGAATCACCAAATTTGCCAATTTTAGTTCCATCAAGCTTTCATCGTTTATGGTATTCCTAGGAATTAATTAACCAGTTGGTACTTTTTAGTCTTTTAACAAATTCAATAACCTATATACCCAGCTCTTTTACGTGTATCCTCACAAATAACATTTAATTGTGGGTTTGAATATAGTTATGTATGGCTGAAGATAATCACGAAATAGACATTAGCAATCCATATTCTAAATTGTTGTTTAAATCAGAAGCTCTATCTATAATGTTGTTTTAGCTTTTAGAAAAGTTTTATAGTATTTATTGATAGTATAGCAATGAACAATGATAGTAGCTACATTTAAATTAAACCCACTATCAAACATTTTGTGTGAGATTTCCTGTATGTACAAGTGTAATGAAATTCAGTGAAATGGTCTATCACCTGTGCTATGATAAAATGATGTTTTGTGTTTGTAATATTGAAACCCACAATTAAATGTTATGAGTGAGGGTATAAAAGAGCCAGGTAAATGTTAATAAAATGTGATGAATTATTTGGAGTGTTGTGCATACTTTATTGAATTTTTGCAAGGCCTGTTTAGGGCCCACATTACACTAAAACGAGAACTTTTATATCAGCTTTTAACAAGAAGCCTTCAAACCAGTACATGCCAGGTTTACTGCTTCTTAATTTAATATGTTTACCCTGTGTGTGCATGTGCTTGTGTATGTAAGAGTGTGCGCTTGTGAGCGTGCACAGGTACGAGCGTGCACACACAAACACACACACACACACAAAGCCGCCAATGCCTACCAGCCTGCCAACTGCCATTCATAGTACGTACCTGTGGTAATTCAGTGTGAATAACTAAATTGGTTTATCTTTGTAGGAAGTAGTTTGACGGAAAATGCACCTGAGAGTTATAGGTACTAAAATAAGTCCGCGCCTTCAATCTGAGTATTATAGACACTCGAAATGCTTGTCATGTTCCCTTGACACGAATACTCGAACACTCAAAAATGGAGTAAAATGTGAGTACTGGAAAACTCCAATCAAGTCCATTTGGAAGCACTCTAGTGTGCGAGGCTTATGACTCGTGTGCGAGTGTTAACTTATGTACGTACCTTAAGTTTGTATCGTATAACAATCAGACAAATTTCTATCTCTTATTTAAATACTTACTATAATGTTGTACGTAGATAGTACAAAGTTGTTTTATGCTTTTTCACATATGTATGTACATGCGTACCTTGTTGCTGTTACAGTAATCTTTATCACAATTTGTTATACCAAAAACATACCATATGTATGTGACTGGATTTAAGAAAACCAATCGTATTGTCACATTTTGTATTTTAAATTTGAAATATTCAAGACACTGTAGTTGACTGAAGCTTGATTGTAGCCACTCCAGATTTGCACCAAAAGAACACCAGTCTTATACATAGCTAGCATTGCATGAACAAAGTTGGCAGCTAGTTGAAATATGTACGTAGCTGGTTTTTGAAACTTTCTGTAACATCACGAGTGTCTTGTGTAACTGGGTGGGTGGTAGGGAGGGTGATGGTGGTGGTGGTGAGAGAGCGGATGGTCCAGGGAACTGGAGACCCGGGCACCCAAGCTGTTTATTCAGTAAGTGACAGAAACAACCACAATGGGCCCAGACCATGGCATGGTTAGAGGTGGACGTTGGAAGCAGCCTGGCACCCCATAATGCCTCTCAGGTGCCCCAAATGCTGCCGGTTTTTTTGAACACCTCACATTTAACCGTGCAGCAGGAATCATCATGCATTTATTGCTACCTCAGTGAGCAATTGCTTTTCTAATTTGCTAGAACTAACAATGTTTACAGGTTGTTTACAGCTCCATGCACATATACGTAGGTGTAGACATGGGTAGGGAATCACCTCCTGACAGGTACGTATGCTGTCTGTGTGGGTTGTGATCGAAGGAACACTGCTTTAGTATGATCAAGAGGGTAAATAGCATACTGTGGAAATATAGCACACCCGTGCACATTATGGAATATTAAAGTACTGTATAAATAGTGTATAGACACCATTGATAGCCCATCAAACGAACAAAGTAAAGTGATGGCTAATCTGCAATGGCTTCCGCTCGACACAAAAACCCGCCACCACTTTCTGTTATAACAGCCAAGGTTGTGATAGTTTTAAGGGTTTAGCCTTAATAAGAGATATATTGTTGAAGGCCTGTGGAAGAGTTTTTAGGCATACAACTATAGTGATGGATTTTATAAACGATAAAAGTTTCAATATGGTAGTGCAAAAGCATCAGCAGGGAGACAATTATTGTTTTAACTACCGATTAAAGCAGCTTAGAGCTAAAATCTCTTCCACAGGCCCTCAAAAACATATATCTTATTAAGGCTAGCGCCTTAAAATTGTCCTTACGTACCTTGGTCATTGTTACAAGAAATGGCGGCGAGTTCAAAAACCATTTCCGTCACTTTTCTTTGCTTAGTTGATGGCCTATCAACAGTCTCTATAGATTCTTTATACAGTATTTTAAAGATGGTGACAAGAGCACTTCAAACAAAACACAAGAAGGCTGCTTTTAAAGGAGATAAACAATAGAGCCAATAAAATAATTTACTGAATATACCGTAACCTTAACAACAGAAGTACTCATGAACTGACCTAGTTTCTCTATCTGTGGTCCTACTGCTGCTTCCTTACAAATTCTTTGATGAAAATTTCGAAACTGTAAAAGAAATGAACACTTTTGGCCGATATGATATTCCTAGGATTTAATTTACCAGTTGGTACTTTTTAGTCTTTTAACAAATTCAATAACGTATATACCCAGCTCTTTTACGTGTATCCTCACAAATAACATTTAATTGTGGGTTAGAATATAGTTATGTATGGCTGAAGATGATCACAAAATGGACATTTGCGAGCCATATTCTAAATTATTGTTCAAATCCAAAGCTCTATCTGTAATGTTGTTTTAGCTTTTAGTAGTATTTAGTGGTATAACAATGAACAATTATAGTACATTTAAATTAAACCCACAATCAAACACTTTATGTGAGATTTCTTGAAATGTATAAATGGTCCATGTTTATTGTTATACCTCTAATTCACCTCTGCTATGATTAAATGATGGTTTATGTTGTAATAAAAAAAACCACAATTAAATGTTATAAGTGAGGGTATAAAAGAGCCAGGTAAATTTTATTTAAATGGGTATTCAATTATTCATTTCAAATTGATGTAGCTGTGTTGAATTTTTGCAAAGCTTGTTTAGGGCCCACATTACACTAAAACAAGAAGTTTTGCATTTTTTGTTTGACAAGGAGCCTTCAAAGCAGTACATGCCAGGTTTACTGCTTCTTAATTCAGTATGCTTACCCTGTGTTTGCATGTGCTTGTGAGCTTGCACAAGTACGAATGTGCACACACACACACACACACACACACACACACACACACACACACACACGCACACACACACAAGCCACCAATGCCTACCAGACCGCCAACCTCCAAACACATTCAGTAAGTTCCACTGCAGCAATATAAGGGAAGCCAATGATAGTCTACAGTACAGATTTAATGTAAGTTGACACTCGCAAGTGTTGAATTCGAATGTGCAAGCATTCACACTCACGAGTGTTTTATATTCTTACTGCGTGTACTCGTATAAAATCACTCATCACGAGTAGCCTATCTTTTAGTGTAATGAATTTACTACTGTCGAGCTTCTCTTCACGGTTGTTTTTGAGTATTACATCAATCCTTTTGTAAGGGCATTACTTACGTGTATATCGCCTAGTAGCTGCTTGCATTTCAAATAGTGTTAAGCTCTTCAACTTTAACACTATTTGAAATGCAAGCAGCTACTGGGCAATATACATATTACAAGTACATATACAAATGATGTTATATAGGTTGAAGTAATCTGTATGTTAGCCAGTAGCTAGAGTAGTCTCGCCGAGTAGCCTTGCTTTGTCTCAGTACAGTTCTGCTGTGTCACATCACTGCCACTGCGTTATACTGATGCAGCTTTGCTGCATCACAGTTGGTGCCGTCATGTTAAAAATAATGCAGTTCTGCTGTGTCATATAGTTGCCGCTGCTACCATATAATGATGCAACTTTGCTGCATCACAGATGCTTATTTCACAGTTGCCTAAATACTCCATTCCCAGTAGAGAGGAATATGGTAGTACAGCCACCACAACCACTTGGTTGATGGTAACTTTATAGTGTTGCTGTTGCAAGGAAACAGGATACAGTGATGTGTTACTAGAAAGGGTAAGCAACAAGTTTTGACCATTATTTAAAATTTATATAATTAGGGGATCGTTAAAACCCGGACCGGAACGGAACGGACCGGACTAAAGATGTCCAATGTATGCTCTACCTGTCATACTACTTTCAGCCTGAAGTAAACACTTGAATGTATTTGAGAAAGGCTATTACACTGCAGGTTGAAAGTTGCCATAACTTGGACCCCCTTGAAATGATTTGCATAAACTTTCAGATACACAATCTCTATTGATGTACCACTCTGTAGTAAAAGTTAAAAAAATATTGTAGGCGTGAGTTTATCAAAATTAAGCTTCAAAGTTAAATCTACAGTACTGATTGTGTGAAGCATTGTAAATAGGTATGTGTGAATCAGCTGAGGGACTGAAAGCTTTATCTTTCTAACTATTTGAATGACATATGCCATTTTCTGAATGATATATGGTGAAAGTCAATTGGCAAGTAGCAGCAGCAGCAACAGCATAAGGATGAAGCGAAGCTGAGTACTATCATGTTGTAGTAAGAATCCTAATTTTTAACAACTTCTCCAACAACTTCTTCATAATATTTTCTTAGAATCTCTAACAAAAAGAAGTGATATGCTAAACAAAAACACCTTGGGTGTAAAAAAAGTGCGAAGCCAATCAGAAGCTACAATGGTTATATAAGCGACCAAAAACTCTGATATCAAGTAAGGCCAAGAAGTTGAACAGATTATTAAACTTGAATGACATACAATAGTTTACAGGGTACTTTCACAACTATGATTGGCTTTGTCACATGGCCACTTTTTTGTACTAGCTATCATCTTTTATAAGGTGGCCAAGTGACAAAGCCAATCATAGTTGTGAAAGTGCCCTGTAAACTATTGTATGTCATTCAAGTGAAAGAATTCTTAATAAACTGTTTAACTTCTTGGCCTTACTTGATATCAGAGTTTTTGGTCGCTTATATAACCATTGTAGCTTCTGATTGGCTTCGCACTTTTTTTACACCCAAGGTGTTTTTGTTTAGCATATTACTAACATGCTTCACACATAAGATCTTCAGGGAGCTAAAACCATACATATGTATGTTAAGTGTATGTATGTATGTATGTGACAAAACATTAGGCACACTATGACATCAGGTGTATGTATGTATATAACAAAACATGTGATGGAGTCTGAGAAAACCAGTCTTATCTACATACATAAAATACACCTTTTCATATTATGGTACATATGTATGTAAAAAAGCATAAAACAACTACGTAAGTACGTACGTACGTATAGTATGTATATACAACATTATAGTAAGTATTTAAATAAGAGATAGAAATTGGTCAGCAATTTACTAAAAGTAGGAATATTGTTACATGGTACAGATTTAAGGTATGTACGTAAGTTTACACTCGCATACAAGTCATAAGCCTCGAAACCTAGAGTGCTTCCAAATGGACTCGATTTCAGTTTTCAAGTACTCACATTTTACTCCATTTCTGAGTGTTTGAGTACTTGTGTCAAGGGAAATACGACACAAGCACCTCGAGTGTCTATAGTACTCAGAGTGAAGATTGAAGTTGTGGGCTTATTTTGGTGCCTATAAATCTCCAGTGCATTTTCCGTCTGTTTAATACAAATCAGTTCCTATAAAGAATAAAGACAAGCCAATTTAGTTATTCACGCTCAAGTATGTACTATTAAACTATTATTACCACTTGCCAGCATTTAATACATTAATATACGTGCGCCTATGCATCTATATAACACAGCAGCGGCAACTGTGACATAGGAAAATTGCATCATTCTAACATGTTTGTGGCAACTATGGCTGCATTAGTCTGATATGCCAGTGCATGGCAGTATAATACTGCTGCAGTGTCATCTAAAGTGCCTGCATACTCTTTCAACTAACCAACATCCACTGTATTTGAGATGACAGCCTGAATGAACTTGCTATACTATATAAGTTATCCAGACTTGAATATACGTAGTGTGAGCCCTTATACTATAAGGTGCTGTGTCAGTTTAGGTCTGACCACGCAAGACCACTTCTTTATGCACTGTGGCTTTGCTGAATCTACAAAATCTGATTGTGCATGTTGTGTTGAAATATCATCTTCGCTATAGATGATTACCCTGGGATTCCAAGGAAGATCTACAGTGGAACCTACAACTGCATAATCCACACACTTGTTTAAGATCCCATGCAAAGTAGCCCTTTATAGTACTTTAATTGACCTGAAAACTTGATACACTTTTGGCTGGTCCAAAGTTGTATACAACTTCCACCGTAATTGCTTTTCTTATCACACTATGGCTTTATTCATGATCATTACTAAATAAATTTAATTATCATTGTTTTGATATACACCATGATGATGATGTCACATGAGTTGCGTCTATTTACTTCTGGCATTTATAGTCTCACGACTCTGTCTCACTCCGAGTGACCAGTCATTTTTGTTGTGGCCGGGGTTCGTGAAATAACACCCTTACACAAAAATGAATCTGGCTCGCCTGTGTACTGAGACTGTAAATGTGTTAACTACAGTTATGAAAGTGATCTTGCATAGAGGGTGTGTAAGTACATGCATCTATGTGGTAAACGCATGCAGGCGGGTCGAATTGAGGGTATACCTCTGGGTATACAAAGTATGACTTGCTTGTTAAGCCATTCCATTCCTTACTAAGGCACATATAAGTTAATGGCACAGAGTTTATTCCAGAACTCAACTCACAACTTTACAAGCAATCCCATTTTACAATGCCCGACGTGATGTGCTTTAATTAGAATACCAAATAAGCATATTTAAATGTTTAAGTAGAGGACTTTATTTTTTCGAGTTGACAGAAACGGTGGTAAAAATGTAGGAGACGGCACTGAATCAGGTGAAGAACTGGATGGGCCAGTATTGAAAACAATTTTGCTTTCTGGGTGCACCGATTTAAAGGTATAGCTATAATTGCTAACCATAGATAATTTACAGTAAACACCAATTTGCAACTTCACCAAACATAATTATAACAGCAAATTACATAATACGTAATATATAGCTAGAGTAGCTATAACTTGTTAATGTTTTATAATTTGTCAATGAGCACTAGCTGGCAGCTGCACAAAAGTTTGTGACCGGGTCTGGGAAAATCAGCCATGTAGCTATGCACATGGTATTATTTCGAGAAATACGTACATATACCATTTTAAAAACAAGTTAATTAATTGGCCGAGTTTTATTAGCAGTAACAAACTTAGTAATCTATTAACTTTCATATAGCTAACCTTACAAGTGGCTGATGGGTAGATTTCAGGGCTTTTGAGACGACTTCTTTTAGGTGGGCACTAATTTTAGGCCAGCATAGCAAGGGGGTAGGTGAGTGGGATGGAGGGGTGCGAGGTAGCTCAAAAAACTGTAAGGAATTGTTTAGAGTAGGAAGAGCCACCAAAAGTACAAGGCAACTATATTATACCACTCTGCGAGACCAAGGAGGCATCTACACAACCAGCAATGGGAGCAGTTCCAAGTCCCAGTTATCTGATTGGTGCCAACTATATTTGCCATTCTCACATTCTTGACTTTACAGAATCAGCAAAATGCCATCCAGGAAAGCAGACCCACTGGCCACGCAGTAGAGATGCTATACATGGATAGTTCTTAAGTGTAGCTACGTACGTATAAGCTTGTACAATAAAGTGGAATACAGTTTTACGCTTCACATGGTTAATTTTTGCAGAACTGGTCACATTTTATCTACGTACGTATGTATATTATGTATCTGTACATATACCATACCATAAGATTCTCCTCGAAGGTGAATATAACCCAATGTAATAAAGAAGTTCATGGATTGTAATTATTGCAAAATCAAACACCACAAAAATTTCACGCATTGTAGTGTATGCGTGTGTTGCATTATGTAGACTTGTTACCACCTCTACTACATGGCTTAGTAGTATTAAAAATTGGCATGTTATTAATTAACAGGAGATTCAAGTAGACACACAGAAATAATTATTGTAATGGAGAAGTTGTTTGCAGCACTCAAAACTGGATCAGTCGAGGAGGTGAGAAAAGTTTTTGAAGAGACAACTGTTTCCCCAACGGCTTGCAATGAGGTGAGGTTTATAATTATATGGATAAGAATTAAAGTAGTATGGAGCATATAAATCAGTTCGTTGTGTGTAGCATAGCTACTCTGTCATTTTTTAGAGACAAAATTTTGCGGTTTAAAGACCATCAAAATTTTTAATTTAAAACTCATAGCTATTAAGGAAACAAAGAAAAGAAGGTTATTTGGGGAACAACGATCACTGAAAATCCGTACCCTTGAAAACTGTTACTCTGAGATACTCAAAGTAAACCAGCCTTATGATTAGAGGTGTACCGATTATCGGGTCAGCAAAATATTGGCTGCCGATATGCTTATTTTTACCACATCGGTAATCGGCAGGGGCGGATCCAGGATTTTTCAAAGGGGGGTCACAAGGCAATGGTTATATGTATAAATTATATTATATACATATTGCAATTATTCACATTATTATTTTAAACGAAGTGCATTGTAACCTACTATAGATGCATGAATCTACTCGCTGCTGTTCCTGCAGCTCACCAATTGTATAGCTAGCTATAAGCTACGTGTGCATGGTTAGTTATTTATACTAAAACCCTGTGCACTACATGATTCTTCTTTTCTGTTATCAAAAATCTTCTGCAGACGATTCATCACGTGAGCACTCGCGTGAGCAAAAATTCAAATCACTGAGACTGAGTAGTGTATTATCTTGTTAATACTCACAATTTATTATTTCATCCACCATAGTACCTTTAGTTTGAACTCGAGTTTGAGTTATTCTGCCCTATCATCAGTTCAAAAAGGGCCACTGGCAAGCCGCACGTTCAAATTCCTGGGAGAAAAGACGCGCAACCTCCTCATGAGATCCCTCTTCAGTATATCATTTACCGCATCGAATCAAATGCACGTTGATTAATCTCCTTATCCGCCATATTACGGTAGCCAGTGCTTGCAAGGAAATAATATCGAAAATATTTTAGCGGCGCTTGTATCGGGTATTCATCACAGTAGCTAGCTGATTCCAGGTCAGCAATTTAACTAATCTTTTAGTTATAAAGAATGCTCTATGAGCTAGTGCATAATTTTTATGTGAATCCCCAGACATAATCTAGCCGGTTCTTGCGCTTTATAGTACAACAAATTAATAATTATTTTAGCGCCTATTAGAATAATTATTTGAAGCGCTTGTTTTAGAATAAGCATAGATTGGAAGGGGGGTCATCTGACCCCTATGACCCCCCTGGATCCGCCCCTGAATCGGTATAACAAACCCAGAGAACTGAGATTCTAACACATGCAAAATTAATTTTTATTTGAAATGCAACTAAAAGTGTGCTGCTGTTGAGTAGGTTACTAACACTTCTTAATTGTGTTTTTGCCTTGTATCCTGATGATGGCTACGCTTATGTAATTACTTTGATAGAAACTGTCATCTTCGTGCCCTCCAATCTCTGTCAATTAAAGCAATTCATCACCAAGATTTAGTCTGGAATTGGTTGTCAGTGGATATGTTTATTCAAAGAAATGGCAAGTATCTTTATTTCTTGTCAATGTGGATTTGCAATTTGTTGTATTCTATTTATTTAGCTAAATTCTAATTAATTTTAATGGCATTGTATTCACTTAGTAAGAGCTATTATAATGACTGTGTTACTGCAAATAGCAAATTAGCATGCAAAATTGGCTTCCTTTCAGCTAGTAAATACCTGTTTGTACCCCTGTCTCAAAAGTTAGTGCACCCATACGTATGTACATGTAATGTATAAATTGTAGTAAGGCCGCACAAAGGTAAATATCTGTTTCTGATCCAGGCATCCCTTAAAATTGATCAGGTGACCAGGCTTTTTATTTTAAATTTTATTTCAAATTTTGTCAAGATTTAAAACTAGAACTGGTTATTTTTATTCATTATACACAATATTTCTTTCATCCATTATAAAGTTAGCTTAATTTTCATTTTTTATGTAAAGCTATCCACAAAATTATTTGTATGGTAAATAAAAAATGTTTTACTGCTTGGCAAAAATGACCAGGCAGGAGGACCAGAAACATATTTTTAACTTTGTTTGGCCTAATGCATAACACTGGTGTACGTATGTATATCGGGTTGGCTATCAGTATCAGCAGAATTTGATATAAATACATATTATCAGGTATCAGTAGAAGCCAAATTTTCTATAATGGTACCTCTACTTAGATACGTATTAGGGATGGGTGAAATTGGCATTTTGGCATGCGATTATCGTAAAGGTCACGATTATCATGATTATTAATTTAACTGTATTTGTATTGAAAAATGTCTAGAAATGTGTCACACTGTCCACAAATGTGTCTAAACACACCAAAATTGATTATGATAAGTGCTGATTATCATGATTTTACATGATTATTGCTTCTCACGATTATTTTTATTAGTAAAACTGCACGATATCGATTGATAACAAAGGAAATGTCATGATTAATACGCCAAACTGGTTAATTGTCCATCCCCAATACATATTATGATATGCTACAGTTTAGAATTTCAGTCAGTCATGATTTATTTGTTGACAGCTTATGGACTGAAATTTTGACCACACAAAACAGCAGTTGTTTACGTATATCACCTCGGGCATATATGAATGTAACTAATGCACTTTTTGAGAGTTTATGATATGTAGGTATGTAGCTATAAAATGAGTTAAACATCTGTACAAAACATAGGAATCAGTACAAGCAAGAGTATACGTATGTAGCTTTTACTGTACAATACGTATTTTATATCAATACGTACGTACATACGTATGTATGACTGTGTGTGTAGGATGGTAAGCAGCCAATACATATTGCTGTTCGTGAAGGACTACTGCATATGTGACCGAGTCTACGAAAACAGGTCTTATCTGCACAATATCTATCTCTTTTTCTGTATGGGTTATACAATATCTGTAAGTTTTATTGAATTCCTTAGGAAATTTTGTGTATATGATGAAATTTCTGATAAAGTACTATGTTAGGAAAAAGAGTTATTAAATTTGAAAGGCTCAAAATTAAGCCAAATTTTATGTGCAGATAAGACTGGTTTTCGCAGACTCGGTCACATATTGTGAAATACGTATTTGATTGATGAATTAAAAGTCAACCCTAGAACTCCAATGGAGGTACGTATATACACACACATATGTCCATGTATGTTAATATAACAGAAATTTTAACATTCTATATACGTACTTACGTATACGTACGTATATACATTTGTGTACATGCAGGGTGTAGGAGAACTACTTCATGTAGCATCAGCTAAAGGCCATTTGAACATAGTGAAGTATTTAATAGAAGATTGCCATGTTGATCCAACTTGTGTTGGACAAGTACGTAAATGTGTGCTTGAAGCTTCGTAAACAATTCACTGTCCCTTTAATATATATACACACCATCGCTATGGTTTTATTTGTTAAGGCTTCCAGTGGTAAATCACGTGGAGATGCTAGTGTTTTTATAGAATTTTATATTGTTTATAAAAAGGCTGTGCTATGTTTACAAGAATGACCTTACATTGAAGGATGTTACCTTGCATGTTCATGCATGTTACAGCTGTATAATAAACAAAATAATAAAAAACAAGTTTAAAAATATCCAAATGTGTTCTCATCATTGTTGACTCAGCCTATGTCTTGTCCTCCGATCCTCTGTTCCAATAGTGGTAGCATACACATAAGGGATATATTTGTGAATCTTACTATTGTTATTCAAATGCAAGAATGCAGGGTTTAACAATAACGGCACTAACCTGACACAATTTTAATGCCTCAGCAAGTGTTGAATTATGCATGTGGGAGGCCACAGGATACACCATACTAGTAATTGTAATGTACATACACACCAGTAAGATGAATTTGCTGGAACTAATCTACCACTGAAAACCACTCTCGAACTCGCTCGAACGTATGCTACATCATAAGGTGAGGGCGCTTGTATGAGTATAGCTTTGATTATAGATTATGGAGCCAGTAAAATATGAAGTGTCAAATGGGATTTGAATGGTGGTTAATTTACTGCAAGGGTGTTGCACCATATACACCATAGACCATAGAGTAAGTCACCACAGTGATGATTCACTCTATATGCAACACAGCCAAAGCTAATTGCCATGCCATGTCATGTTATCTATTATAATGTACATGACATGGCTATATTACAATCATCAAGTTTGGGACAGCATACATTGTTTCAGAAACATTGAAATGGATATGTCAGCTAAAAAGAATAAAGGAAGGCCAACCAAAAAAGAAAGATATGGACTGAGGAATCCATGGCCATAGGAATCCATGCCAATTAATTGACTAGTTGTCATGCATATAGCGATAGGAATTTGCATTTAATATAGCTATCTAGCTATAGCTATCAATAGTATCTCTATTTCATTGTACATTCATTGTTTATTATAAAGCTAAGGCTGTTATATTATTATAGAGACAGTTTTATTGTAGCTAAAGGCATCAAATATGTATTGTACAAAAAGCACCCTTGGCAAAATGTTTTTTAAAATCATTATATTTTGTGAAACGTTAAACAAAAAAAACAAAGGGAAACGTTAATAACAACTTAAACAAAGGTTTGATAGATGTTCTAATGTAGCTACGTGGCTTCAATGCATGCATTCTCAACACTTTTCTTGTCAAAACAATATAATACTTATACTGGATGGCTGAATAATCCCTTTGGAACAAACACAGTAGTCAGTCAACTTTATAACACTTCATTGGACTGGTTGCATGCATTATAAATTCATGTTGTGGTTTACAGTAATAGCGGTATATACATCAAACTGTGGTCACATTTTATTGTTCTACTAGAAGCCACACTTCAAAGGAATTGCTAGCACATAGCACGTATTTATACACTGTAAAAGAACAAAAAATTATTCACCTTGGCCTATCATGAAATTTAGGAACTCTTTTGCCTCTGATAGGGCCCAGCATTCCTTAAAGGTGGCGGTGGATAGCTGTGGATACCCACAACATACAATCTAGATATGATGTTAACACACGTGCCGCAAATTGCACAGCCAACTTATCATTATAGTGACCACCACCTTTAAGGAATGATAGGAAAAATAGACACTGTTAAAATGCTTTACTCTTTATGGAGATTTCTCTGTGTGCTTTTACGTGTTATGGTATATGTTCTGTGTGTTGATGTAGTATTATACATTACGTGTGGCTACGTGTATAGCTACATAATCATAGGAGGCACAGAATGTGTCTTGAAGTGCATAAAACATTGCTAATTCAAAGATGGCTGACTTTCCATTTGGGCAAGTGAACAAAACATGCTTTGGATACTCAAATAGTGTTATTTTACTGCCTATATTAGTTATGCCCTGACCCAGTGCTGATTCATCCTACTTTTGAAGCTTGGCACACTGGTCAATCATGAGGTACCATTCAAGTGATAAATGCTACACTTATTAGTGGCCAATAACCACCACATTAATTTTAAAGTGGCCATATAAATTCCAGTATACTACATATGCCTACTAGCTAAACAAACTGTGGTCATGTTTGTTTATTTGCTGTACATTTTTATTATGGAATGTACCATACTTCAAAGGAATTTGCTAGAATCAACACTATTCAGGCAAAAAGCAGTAGTCAAGCCACATAGCTAACTACCTTACATGTATCTTTCATAGCTTAATTATTATTTGTACAATATTTATGAGTAGCTATTTGTTATTACAGAGTCTACCAGAGGAAGAGCATTAATAACAAAGATGTAGCTAGTTACCTGGGTTATATATAGCTAACACCAGATATTAAATTTAAAGCCGTATCTCATGACTTACACATTATGTGAGATCCAAATATAATATTTAGGTTACTAGGGGCAATGGCTATGTTTGTTCATTACAGATATATATAGCCATGCACAAGTTTTTGGCTTGCCATAACTTGCATGCCAATGTTTAAATGTCCAAAACGCTTAGAGTGAATGTCTGTTGGGAACACCAATTATGCAAGGATACAACTTGAAATGTGTAAGTATTTGATTCTGCTAGTTCTCTTTTGTAGTATTTTGTACTCTGCTGCCTGGGGCTATTTAAAAGTAAATATGTTTTAATATCCCAATTGGGATATAGAATTGTTCTTTATGAAGTAGAGTATGGCTTAAAACTCTTTGAACATGGTGTTAAGCACTTGAAAACAGTACCACAAAATGTTTAGTAACTGTAGGTGAGGAGTGCACACAGGAATAAAATATGTGACTCTTCCTACTGAACAATTTGAAGATATCACAAAAATCTGCTTCAAATAGAAATTTTCTTGGATAAATTTTTGAGTTAGTAATAATGGTTACTAGAGAGCAAAACATTTCTAGGATAAATATTTTTGAAATTCTGGAAACATCCACAAAATCCTCGCCCTACGGTATACTATACACATCATACCATACATATGTGTATGCATGTATGTTAATGAACACATGCATATACATATATATCCTGCTCATGTAACTGTACATACATTGCCCATGTAAATATGCATATGTGTATATACGTGTATGTGGTGAGCTAACAAATTAAAATGGCTCTCGTACTAAGGAAAAGCTGTGGTTTGATCATTGGTGTAGCTTACATTAATTGCTGCAAATTTAAGTTGCATGTACACACACATACATGTGTGCGCTATATATGTGCATATAATTATATTATATAGATACACCCACATGTATAATATATCTCATGCATGATCATGATCTAGAACTGTTGTTACTTTAACAAAAAAATGTAACACACATAATACCGTAGGGCAAGTATATAATTTTCATGGATAAATTTTTTGAGGATCAAACTGATAAGTGTTATATAACTAGTAGAGAGCAAAGTTTTAGAGTATAAATATTTTTAGGGTCCTATAAAATATCCACGAAATCTTCAAAAAATTTTATCCTTGAAAATAAGTTGCCCTATGATACAGTAGTACAGTACAGCGCTATATATGTTGTATAACACATATACGAGAATACCGTTATTATCCCACTGTGTATACTATACACTGAAATACTTTAATTAAACATATCTTTGTCTAACAAAAATACATGCATGCATACACATAATTATACATACATACGATGATTATTATAAAAAAGTCAACTGTCACTTTGATCTATATGTCATGATACAATATATCATCTCATTCTCTTGTACTGATCATCAATGGTCTACATACATAATACAGTAAACTCAGAGACAACATATAGGTTATATGTTACCTTGCTTCAGTGCAAATCATTGATATCCTGCCAACTCTTCCACTGGCTATATCACTGCTACCTACAACAAATATTATTATGGTTATTGATGATAACACCATCTATCATGATTATTAAACAACAACTGCCATAACAACAACTGCATGGCAACAGTTGTCATGACAACAATTACATGGCAACAGTTGTCATAACAGCTGCAGCAATTGTTATGACAACAAACACAAATGTCCAGGGCTAGTTTTACAGATCAATATGACTGACCCAATCTGGAATAACAGTGACTATACATGGGCAGAATAAAGTTTTGTGATTGTCCATTAGTTCACATTCAAGTATAAAAATGCACAAGTAGAATGACTTTACTGAAGTTTACCCCACCAACATTATGTACGTGCTAAATTTTCATATTTGTACATAATAATTCGTAAATACTAGTTACTTGCATAGTACTCGAGCTCCCTAAGATGCATATGCATGCAATAATGCTGAAATGGCATTGTCATAGCCTATAAACTCATATTATGGATAGTATTTCAAGGATAGAAAGATGCATGGATACAAGGAAAATTTTGTGCTGATAAGGCACATCCCCACAAAATACACAAAAGCATTTCTCAGTATAAAATTATGACCAACTATGATGACTACATATATGTATACACAGATCCACACTGGCATATTTACACATACAAATAAACATAACAAACACACACAGCACACACATACGTATATACAAATGCATATGTGCCTGTGCGTGCATGTGTGCATATGTGTGTGTGTGTGTGTGTGTGTGTGTGTGTGTGTGTGTGTGTGTGTGTGTGTGTGTGTGTGTGTGTGTGTGTGCATGTGTGTGTGTGTGTTTGCATCTATCTGTCTGTATTTGGAACTTTTGGGGTTGACCGTTACAATTCCAATTTACAAATACTGCAATTGAGTTAACCGTGATTCATGAATCCACAAAAATCTTCACCCTCAAAAAATTTAGACTACTGCGAAACTTTTCAGGTAAACCTTTCGAAGGAATGAAGAGCATATCACTGATATGCATCGGGTAATGTACCCTATTGTTTCAGTACCGACTGGAGTAGTCTTGACAACAGCTACAGCGCAACAGTCCTGAGGATTATCATACATTTAATTTTTGCCAACTAATGGTGATCAATTATATCCTTATAAATGTGAAAATCTCGGATGCAACTTTCCATCTCAAAAGTTCTCCATGCATCTACATATAAACGTGTGATTACCGTACAGTGTAAAATTCTGGCGGGGGAAAATTTTGACGAATTGCCTCTCTTTGAAATATTGACGAGGAAAATATTGACGAATGCCCCAGTACAATGATATTCTAATTAATAATTACTTGAAATTTGACGAGGAAAAGTTTGACAAATTAGCAAAATTCGTCAAATTCATCAAAATTTTCCCCGCATAAATTTTACGCTGTACGGTAACACATTAAACATTTCTATTTAATGCCTACCAGCAATGTGTACACGCATTTGCACACACACAAACACACACACAGGCATACGTACGTGCATCTATACACAAATGTACGTGGATCAAAATGTGCAGATGCATACACCCAAGGACACACAGTATCACCAATGTGATCAATTATATGCATATACTATGTATCCACTGATACGTAAAGGTATATTTGAATTCAACAAAACATTGCCTTATATGTAGGACTACACACACACACACACACACACACACACACACACACACACACACACACACACACACACACACACACACACACACACACACACACACACACACACACACACACACACACACTTCTTACCATTACTATTTAATAAGGGTCCAAGTAGTTGTGTGTATGTGCGTGTGTGCGTGTGCGTGTATGCATGTGTGTATATGTATGTGTGCATACATGTGTGTGTTTGTGTGTGCGCGCACGTGTGTATGTGTGTGGATGCATGTGTGCGTGTGTGTGAAGTTAAGTACATGCACACACTAGGGATAGAACAATACTCGATATATTAGTTTCAGAAACATTTACACTGCATAATTCACGATTATTGTGTAAAATTAAGACAGTTATCACAGTATTAAGAAACACTATCATTGAATAAAATGCTTTTTTATGATCAATATTGTCATACTACAACTATTATAATTATGATTAAGTGTAATAATCGATGATTTTGTAAATTTAGAGCAATAAACTTTATGATAATCACAATATTCACGATAAGATTGTAGCCTTTTGTGGATGATATAAAAAATCCACAGTATACTATATATAGGCAAAGACAGATGAATACTACCTACTAAAAATATAAACCATGTGTACTGCCAATAAGCATGACTATCTTTCTACTCAAACAGTAATCAATATATTGCTTGCCTCTGACTAAATATCATTATAATAGTAATGGCAATAGGCAGGAAATAAAAGGTATACTAAATTTATTTTTAGCTGCATTTTTAGCTGCATACAAACATATATTACCAAAGATGTTTTATAAATCTGTCCATTGTGGATAAGCACTTGAGGTATAAATTTACCTGCCTTAGATGTGGGGAAATAGCATTTTGCGTAATAGTTAAGGTTGTCAAATCTAGTCTCACATAGCCTGACTGTTTTTGTATGTATGGTGGCAGAAAAAAGGGTCTAGATCAGTTTACAGGCGTTTCTTGTTTTGACACCCCAAACAAGATTGTTGGGGGTGTTACATGATCAAAATCTTGGTTAATAGTTAAAATGTTATGTTACAGATTGTGCTGTTAGTCGCGCATCATGGATGTTTCAACTGTTGTAGGAAAGAATGGGCTGTAGAACACTTGTTGAAAAGCTCTGTTACTAGTGTTAGAAACAAATGACATTGAATTCGATAATTCAGCAGAGCAGGTGGTAACTTTCACAAAACCTTTATCTGGACCATCATACTCTAGACATTCACCTTCGGACTTTGATTCACGCAAGCATTCATTCACGTACTGTCGATTTTAGATTGGTTGTCCACATTATGTAAATTATCATGTGCTGATTTAACATGTGTACATTTTAACCAATTTGATTTGCTATATTTCTCATGTGAGTATTTGTATTATATTAATCCAACTCGAAATTGACTGTATGAATGTTGGCACACCCACATTAATTTTCCGTGATACTGTTTGAGATAATATCCTGCAGATAGCCAAGGAAGCTCTGCCTACTCAATGAATTTAACATTCACATATATCTAAAATTATGTACCCTTGTAGGCATAGATCATATATAATTATGTCTATTCGCTTTTAAATACACCTGGGCACGTGCACTGGTGGCCATTTTATTCTTTAACTTTTAATATTTTAAAATAAGTTATGAAATACACATCACATAATATGTTTGTACCTTGGTTTGTACGTATAACCCGAAATGCGAACCAGGTGGAAGTGAACGCTGGCCAGATCCTTTCATGATCCTGATTATGTACACCAAGCAGCCAAAGCATAAGACGAACCTTGTTCCTTGTTGATCATCAGAGAAATCTCTTGATCCACAATGTGTGACACAAATCTGTAAAAATTAATACATCATGCAAATAATTATGTACCAACATTCTGTGGTTCTCAGGTTCTCATACATATACTATTAATTATTTTAGCAAATGAAAATCCATACATAGCAACAGAAAGCAGATAATACTCAACCACATGACACATAGAGCCATCACTGATGTATGCATACCATAAACAGCAAAACTTTGAGTGGGGCAACAATCTGTAAGGCAGGAGCAAGTTTCTGAACGGTAACCAAGTGTTATAGCCAGTTGCCCTAATAATACTATTACTAAATAGTTGCGACATATTACATATACAAATCCCACGATTATGATATGACATAAGTCTTAAGTGATTCACCCCAGACTTTTGTGCAAGGGAGTTCGCACTAATAAAGGATTTTAGATGCTTGGGGGGCAGGTAAGTCCAGAGGTTCAGTCCTCACTAGTGACATTGGGTTTTCCGGAAGTCTGGGCTTCCCTTGAGTCGGGAGAAAAAATACCTTAGAACAGGCTTTGCCTTCTGTACAGTCCTTTGGGGTCTCAGCTGCTTTTTATGGGGGCAAATGTCTCCCTAAGCGGCGTAGCTGGAGGGGGTTTCCGGCCTTGGACAACAAACATAAAATATAGTTTTTGAAATAAAAAAACATCTAGATATGTGTCTTCTATACATATAGGAAGTTACTCACTTTCACAGCCAATACTGTAGCGACATTTAATAGTTGTGCTTTAATTAGATTATTATCACAATCGATTGTGGTATTTGATTACTTGCGAGGAAACAGCGGAAAGGCCTTCAAGCAACTATAGAGGTGCTTTTTCATAAATGGTCATGTAAATTTGTTGTAAATATGGCCATCAGTCGCGAGTTTTCTCCGCACAGTCCACAGATTGCCGGCATATTGTCCCCACTTTTGAGCAAGCACTTATAAAGTCTCTGTTTAATACTGGTTTTATTTATTTAGCTGTTTATCATGCAGCAAATCACCATAACCAATTGCCATCAGATGCGTGATGCTGATACATTAGTCACAGTCAAAAACTTACTGTATCAATATTAGATCTATCATGAACATGTAGTTGTAATTGTACTTAATTAGCTTTATGCCCAGGCGGGCTCTGCTAATCAATCTTACCTAACTATTATAGCTGTTCGTCTTATTTTCTTCACAATGAATCTGAGACATCAGCTGCCATGCAGCTACCAGATGTAGAACTGGATATTCAATTCAACTCGAGGGGTCTGAGACTATCAACAAGATTTCAATTTTGGTGATTTGTGATTTGAATTCGTAATATATTTTGTATTTAAATGTATTTACTTTGTATTTCGAAATATGTTTTGATAGTGTAAATCGTTTGAAACCAAGACAAACCATTGACAAGATTTGAAATTGTGTACCCCTCTGTTCAACTTGTCTTTGCCTTCTTGCTGCTTGTACCCCCTGTAAATATAACCCTGGAATCCACTGCGTATAATTCAATAACCATATTGCATGTGCATTTTATTAGAGTATTTGATGATGAATGTTATAATAGGACATATTCTAAAAGTATTTGGATGAGTCATTTTTTGTATATTTTTAATAGCACACACAAATGTGCAATACTGAAGTGATGTTTGAACAGGCACAACCAATTCATCATAAGAAGAATGCCCAAGCACCTTGTAGATGGATACCTATTTTGTGAAAATTGCTGCTAAATGTGGCAGATATACCCATTGCTTTATTTGTGCAGTACTGTGCTGGGTGCAAAAAATATCATACATAAGTTGCAGTCATATATAAATGTACACGGATGCATGCATGCACATACTGCAAGTGTTGTTATAGGTGTTGGTTTATGGTATACATCTAATACAACGGTCACCTCAAAACATTTCATTTCTAATACAGCAGTCACCCTAAAATTCTTTGAATAAATCGAGTTAGCAATATTGCATAATCGTTTACACTTTACACAAGCACCATAATAGGATGCATGCATAGTATCAGTACATATATAGCATGCATATACATACCATATAACTGGTATGTAATACATACCATTTTCTAATAGAGCAGTCACTTACGTAAATTGCATGTACTTAATGTTTACAATATTGCATAATCATCTATACATGCACCATAATAGGATACATGCATAATATCAGTACATATTATAGGATGCATACATACCACATACTGGTATGTAATACATACCATTTTCTAATAGAGCAGTCACCTGAAAATTCTTTAGATAAATTGCATGTACTTAATGTTAGCAATACTGCATAATCATCTATACATGCACCATAATAGGATACATGCATAATATCAGTACATATTATAGGATGCATACATACCACATACTGGTATGTAATACATACCATTTTCTAATAGAGCAGTCACCTGAAAATTCTTTAGATAAATTGCATGTACTTAATGTTAGCAATACTGCATAATCATCTATACATGCACCATAATAGGATGCATGGATAATATCAGTACATATATAGCATGCATGGCATACCACATACTGGTATGTAATACATACCATTTTCTAATAGAGCAGTCATCTTAAGATTCTTTAAGTAAATTGCATGTACTTAAAGTTTGCAATACTGCATAACCATCTATATATGCACCATAATAGGATGCATGCTTAATATCAGTACGTGTGTGGCAAGCATGGCATACCGTTTACTGGTATGAAATACATACCATATTACAGTCATCTCAAAATACTTGAGTAAACTATATAAATTTTAAATTTAGAAATACTGTCTGATCATCTGCACATGCACTTTGTGCAGTATGATAGTTTTGCAAG
Source organism: Nitrosopumilaceae archaeon (assembly GCA_965207375.1). Lineage (GTDB taxonomy): Archaea > Thermoproteota > Nitrososphaeria > Nitrososphaerales > Nitrosopumilaceae > JAWVZS01. The sequence continues at coordinate 58,583 of CBDBMG010000003.1, forward strand.
GATATAAGTACACATTGCATATATTAATATCAGTACATACCATATAATGGTATGCATAACATTCCATTAGTGGTATGTTTACACAACATACCATTGGTATGAACCATCTGCGGTATGTATTTCACTCCTTTTGGTATGATTTCCATACTTCATTTTTAACAGTGTATTATTCGTTACGTAATATAGTTTCTATTTCGTTACATATTAGACTACTCGTTACTTTGCTCGCTACATAATTTCATTACTTTGTTCGTTACTAGTAACGAACTAGGTATTTCCAAAAGTAACTTGAGTTATATTACTCAACTATAAAAAGTAACGCGTTATATTACTCACTTTCCCAAATTGTAATAATTATTACGTAACGCGTTACATTAGGTAACGCGTTACCCCATCTCTGCTGGAGAAGGACACTCACATTGTATGTGAAAACACATGCATGCATCATCATGCCAACACTAGGGGGTCTGGGTGCCCTCCAGGAAATTTTGAAAACTTGCACTCTCAGATTAAATCTGAGAGCATTTTAGTGTTTAATTCACTTCCAAGCAGGCCTACGTACATATTAGTGCCCCAATTTTCATTGGCATTATATAGATTGCAAGCTAGCACTATGTAACTACTAGCTAGTAGTTTTTCGTCACCGGATCACCTCTCTAGTACACCTGTAGACATGCAGTCACCACTGCTGATAGCACAGGTGAGAAAGCAGGCTTTGCAGCTGGTATTATCAATTGTAGTTAAGCCTGTACCATAACTCACTAGGTTGATTAAGCTCTTCTCCCAAGACAGGTAAATGATTTAAGTCGACCCAAGAGTCGATCGAGACATACCTAAATAACACATTATACTTGCGCAAAAATAAAGATCACGTGATACAGTTCGTTTACATGAAGATTCTGCTTGGTTCCTGGTTGGCATTGCAAGGAATTTCACAAAGGTGTATGATAGGTTCCTACAACAAACTTCTAGTCTCTAGAAACTCCAACCTCCGTGCGCAAACCATTAGACTACAATTGCATCGTAACACAACTATTTCCCTTCACATCTACAATCACTCTTGACAACCTGTTTTACTGTTTATCATTATTTACTCTTGATGGCCAAACGTCAATTACCAAGAGGTGTCACGTGAGTGCAGGCACTTATACTAGCCCTGAGCTACAAAGCTAAATCCAGTAAATTATTGTAGAGTACAGAGGGCTGGAGCTATCAGTCAGGCCAGTCAGGAAAGTACCTGACCACTTCAGAAGCTATGCCACAATCAAAAAATTTACAAATGATTAATATTTCAATTGTATCATCACGGTTATTAATCTTTGTATTTATCTTTTGTATTTTACACACACTATCAGATCGCCATTGTGCAGGGCCTTATGAGCTCCAGTGCTTACTGTCACGCTTCACTTTCCCTTTGAATAAACTCACCAGCTCAGTAAAGGATATAAGAAACATTCCTGTGAATGTTTTAGGTAAAGTTTACAACGCAGCACAAGCAACAGTACAATTAAGTTTCAAACCCACAATTGACGAAATGGAAATTTTTATATACACGTACATACATCAAACGGGATTTTAGAATAGCGCTGCACCTGCTGTATGATTATTTGCCAATCGCTAATATGCTCAGCAAAGACACAGGTAATATCCACCAAATGAAAATTATAGTCACAATAACCACTGTTACTATGGATACATATTGGATGATTTCAAGCACAGACTAGAGTTGCATTATAACATTGTAACTGGTATCTGATTATAGCCTAGACAGCTGATATTTTGAGCCAATACTAATTATTACAAAGAATTTAACTTTAGATAAGTAATATCAACAAGTTGACGTATTACCATCTAAAAACCAGGCCCTTTGTGTAAGTTAATCTACTGTTATTCAATGTATTATAATAGTTCTTCATGACGTCACCAGTAAGTCACGTGAGCAGAGACTCATCACTAAGGAACACATAGCAACGCATGCGAATTTAATTTTTCTGTTTAAACCCGCTTTGTACTCCAGCACTTTAGTGATAAAACTTTATGAAAGCAGTATAAACTTGTTTTATGCCGAAATTCTTACTGTAACACTATAGACCAGTTTTCTTTTATAAGCTCCGCAACCCGCACGGCACGCCCACTTATAAAACTAAAGCGCTCCGTCTTGTTACTAATGTACAACTGGTTAAACGGCTTTTACTGTGTAATGGACGGCAAATACAGCATTACCTTGCTCTTCTTTGGAAGTAACACACGACGCGCTTTGTTACTAAGGCCCCGCCCATCAACAGTATCGATATATAGCAAGTGCCGTACAGAGAAACTGAAAGGCAGTACTTAGGCGGCGGAAGTGGGGGTGCTGGGGGTGCTAGGGCACCCCCAACTTTTCAATTGGGGTGCTAAGCACCCCCATTAATATGTTTGTATGATGTAATAATTATCACGTGACCTCTTCTGTTTGCAAGACATATAGAAGAAAGCAATTCATCGTCGTCGTATTAATATTGGCAAGTATAAAAAGGCACGATAGTTATAACAGCTGTATCAGTAATCATCTAGCAGACTATGTGACGGTGTTATAATGGCGGCTAAACTATCATGAGCGAATGCTACTCTCCGACTCGATGATTGGTTCACAGATCTGTATAGTTGAGCTTGATTCTTTAGAGACTGGTTCCTTCAGCTAGTTATATTATAGCTATAATTATAATATAACTGAAGTTGTGTAGCTGCACATGGCAATATTATAAGAGTTAGCATATTAGCTATTTAACAGCTTAAAATTTACATGTAACAAAATTAAGGTCATGCTAGCTTGTTTAGAGGCTAAATTGCCACCAAATTCAATCTCCTGGTGTCTATTTTTGCAACTTTTCCTGGGGGGGCATGCCCCCAACCCCCTAGACAAAGCATGCTTTGCACACCAGCAGCGCTAGCGACTGAGCACCCCCAACTTCAAGTACCTTCCTCCTCCCATGACTGTAGGACTTGTTTTATTGGTTATTCAGACTTTGTTTCACGTGAATAGTTATTCATAGCCTGGGGGCGGACACACACACACACACACACACACACACATCCGCACAGAAGTGATTTTAAGTAAACCAGGCGCGCCTTTGGCCGGCGCGCGCCTGGTTTAAAAATCAGTAACCTTTATTTGTTCTGATAACAAGCACAATAACCAGTCAATGTAAACCTACTCTTACTGATTAATGTAATTATCATCACAAAACTGCTGTTACTGATTATTGATAATTGATATAACTCAACTATACCGTGACACTGTAACACAGGGAGGGTTGAATTCTCCTAATATAGGAATAAAACAATGTGGCAAAAGAGGATGTAAACACAACCAACAGCTCAGCCCGATAATACCAGCTAATGGTTTAGGATATGTGTAAGCTGAGTAGAGTGCTAATGACCCTCTTTGTGAGAACCCTCCTGTATCCATAGTGACACATCACCATAGTAACCAAGTGAACACTAACCAAGCACAACTCTTTCTGAAGATATTCCATGTTGTATTTCTTCATCAATAATTGAATGTACTACATTGACAAATAAGGTATGTAATACTACCAGGAATTATTAACTGCTGATACTACTATGCATACATACGTATCAGTGTGACTATTGTATGACTACATATATATAACAACTGTACTATACTATAGTTAATAGTTATTAATGTACTATAGTTATTGACAAATAGCATATGTATACATACTAGTGTAATATACAACTATAAAGAGCAAATAAATATTGTAAATTAAATTTTGTTAATCTTAATAACTGTTCCTTTAATGCTACCAACAGACTATGGTATGCATGATACGCTGCAATGTTGTAGCACTAGATACTGTCATTGAACTGTTTGACTACTCAGCTGTGATTCACATCGATTTTTCATTGGCTGAAACTCAGGGTGACAATTTAATTCAGCCAGCTGGCCATCCTATTGCCAAAGATAATCCAACCCTGTACAATGGATAATCCTGTACAATGGATAATCCCTGTACAATGGATAATCCTGTACAATGGATAATCCCTGTACAATGGATAATCCTGTACAATGGATAATCCCTGTACAATGGATAATCCTGTACAATGGATAATCCTGTACAATGGATAATCCTGTACAATGGATAATCCTGTACAATGGATAATCTCTGTACAATGGATAATCCTGTACAATGGATAATCCCTGTACAATGGATAATCCTGTACAATGGATAATCCTGTACAATGGATAATCCTGTACAATGGATAATCCTGTACAATGGATAATCCCTGTACAATGGATAATCCTGTACAATGGATAATCCTGTACAATGGATAATCCCTGTACAATGGATAATCCTGTACAATGGATAATCCTGTACAATGGATAATCCTGTACAATGGATAATCCCTGTACAATGGATAATCCTGTACAATGGATAATCCTGTACAATGGATAATCTCTGTACAATGGATAATCCTGTACAATGGATAATCCCTGTACAATGGATAATCCTGTACAATGGATAATCCTGTACAATGGATAATCCCTGTACAATGGATAATCCTGTACAATGGATAATCCTGTACAATGGATAATCCTGTACAATGGATAATCCCTGTACAATGGATAATCCTGTACAATGGATAATCTCTGTACAATGGATAATCCCTGTACAATGGATAATCCTGTACAATGGATAATCCCTGTACAATGGATAATCCTGTACAATGGATAATCCCTGTACAATGGATAATCCCTGTACAATGGATAATCCCTGTACAATGGATAATCCTGTACTGTAACAATGGATAATCCTGTATAATGGATATAATCGAGACATAGTCTGAATTGGTTATTGTTCAAATTGCTGAGTTTTGCATTGTTTCAGAAACCTTTGAAATGTTACATAATCACTGAGGGCGTAGTAGCCTGAGATGCAACGTAGAACCGTGGATTGCAATACATCGAACAGTTGTAATTTATTGCAATCATAAATGAACTAGTCTCGTCCCCAGCTGGGCTCGCGCTAATAGCGCAAACATAGATGGCAATAAATCTACCATATCTGACGATATTCTAATATTTTAAGTGGATTATGTAACTCCTCGCATCTGATTGGGCAGCCAAAACCTTGGCTTCCGGAATCAAGAAAATTGACTAATGTTACCAGATGGTGTTAGCATGAGCCCAGCTGGGGACGAGACTAAAAAGGAACAATGTCCTCTGTGTGGGCATTAAAACGAGAATGTTCATGTTAAAATTACTCATGCCCTAATATAGCAAGTTTAGTTTTATAGGTGCATTCTTCCTTTAATATTTTTATACCTTTTCCAGCCATAGTAACATAAAGTTTAATTGGTTACCCATAACCTTAAGTTAACACTTTCTATTCAAAAACACGATTTTCAAATGTTGCAACGATATAAATTTTGCTCTTGTTGTCACGAAGAGATGAGTAGATAATATAAAGACACTTACATATGTACTCATGATGTCACTAAGTTTAGCTACTCTATGCTAACCTCCTTTAGCAGCAGCTTTGATGCCATCTTCATCTTCTTTAGTATCAGACCTCAGGGCATAGAGGTCAAACCTTTACAACAATAACGTATGTATGATCAAACAAGAGATAATTACCAAGAAGGAATCTGATATCCTTGATTAAGTGTTACCAGCATCACCGCCCTAGAGTGGTATACGACTATGGTTACCATGACAATCATCATGACCTACTAATAGATATATACTATACTCATACAAATTTTCAAGGGAAGTAATTTCATGAACAGGATTAATGATTTTGTTTTTGGCTTGTAACAGTTTATTAGAAGTACAAAGGTAATGTCCAGAACATTATCGGTCATGTGCTATTGTCCAGAACATTATCGGTCATGTGCTGCTGCAGCTATACAGTAAGTTTTGAGTCTCAGATAGAAAGCTTGAAAGGATTTATTAATTTTATTTTGCGATAACTTAGTAAGCTTACAGCGACAAAATTCATGACCTTCACACTGTGTACGGTACAAACCATGCTGCTGTATCTCATGGTCTGCCCACACTGCTCAGCAGTCGTACATAATGACTAGAAAATTTTATAGTTGTGACCAATGCTTATACAGTGAGTCTATTAGCAATGTTAACAGCCAGGATTTTCTAGGAGGGATTTCTATTGGTAAAGTGAAGCAGCTGGAGGTGTGGGGCTCACCCAGATGCACATGATAATTGCTAGCTATATACAGTCAATATTTACTAGAGGCCTTAACATCATTAAACCAGTTACGAAGACAATGAAAAGTTACAGATTGGTTAATCTCTAATGCTAACAACAATTAAATGATAACTTACGCAGTTGGACAAATATATTTAATGTGTTCATTGGCAATTAACTTCGTAGCTTGTGCCCAGCCATGTCACAATCATAACAACCAAGCTCACGTGCACTCTACAAGCTTACTGACCCAGTATCACCAAGTCCATGTAAAAATATGATCTTGCATTACATTATTCTAAATATAGCACACCAAATCTTTAGGATTAACTTACAGTTGCCGTATGCTTGGCAGTAGCTGGAATTGTTACCGCTCCTTTTAGAACTGAACTACTCATTATATCAGCAGTGCAAATGCGCCCGTCGACCTGACAAAATTAGCCATGTGAGTCGTGAGACTAGGGATCTCCCCTGAAATAAAGCATTGGTCTCGTGGCGCCCCACCCAAAAACCCACATTGCGTAGAAATACAACACAAGTTACAGATCAATACAAATTGTAATCAATGCAAAATGTTAACAAAACAAATCTATATTGCAGTGAATCATGTTCACGCACAAGTACTGTTACTGGTTGATCCTGTAAATAACAACATTTCATGAGCTTCATTAAGCCAATCAGACTGCAGAGCCCCACTCCACTACCCGTCCCTTGTGAGAATACATAGCCAGCATTAGTAACATACCCAATTATCAGTCTAGATGATTGCAATGACTCCAGCTGTAATGCAGCAGTGATGTCTTAGATTGATCGCCATGGTGACTGAAATCTTTTGCAACTTGTGATTTAGGAACTTCCCCAATCTTTAACTCCTTCTTAGCCATTTTAAACTCCTTGTTTGTCAGTAAAGTAGTACCAATAAGAAGCTTGTCATTATGCTGAATGCATATACCTTTCGTATTCAACTCCTCCACTGGCCCATAATAACTTTCATCATTTGATAATTTTACTAAATCTTCTGTTGATGGTATGCATATCATTGACCTGACAGTGGGCTTGCCATGGTGACACATAACAAAAGAAACAGCAACTAGTGATTTAGGGTGCTCAACAATTAGAGTAGATAACTACATATCATTAATAAGTGATAACCAATTCTCCTCAGAACTGACGGCTGGTTTTACTGCCATTAAACTATCTAGTAATTTTGATAATGACACGAGATGCTTCATTGAGCACAGTACGTAATATGAAATCTCTCCATCTCTCACTAAACCATGATCTGTTGACAGTTTTGCTCTCTTAAAAACCGGACCGTTGTCTTGTTCCTTATCTCCTTGCTCAGTATACTGTCTGATCACTGAACTCCACAATGGCTGAAATGGTGACAAAGAATTCAGCTTCCCAAAGTTTGGTCTCTTGTCTGGTGGATATTTACAATACTTTGATTGTAACATCTTCAAATTGTTTAACTCCAATTGTTGCCCAGCATTGGTATCAGGATAGTCAGTGGGATAATGAAGTATTGACCTCTCCAGATGATAACACCTCATCTCTTCATATCCTATAACTCTAGCCCCATGGTATACTAGGCTTAACCAGAGGGGTTTCCCCCATTTTGCTGGCGCTATAATATCCCATCCCGCTCCGACCCCATCAACAGTTTGGTGAAGAAGTAATAATGGCAGGTAATCTTCCAGCTTTTTCAACTGTTCAGAAACATTGTGTAATCTTTCTGACCGAATCTTGTTAATTTGATATTCTGGGACAATTGTTTGCTCGCAATCTCTTACCGCCTTGTTCCAAATATAGCACTGCGATAATTGAGGTGATATTATTTCACTAATGCTGGTGGCAGCTGGTTGAGCAATATTCAATTTTTTGTCAGGCATTGACAAACAAAAGTCCTTAACAGTCAAACCCACAATAGCTCTGTTAGGTATTTCAGCAGGAGACTCAGTTTGGGATAAACACTCAAAGAATTTCTTTTTGTCTGCCAATCTGTCATTATCTGTAGGTTGCCTAGTTACCCACCATTTTCCCTTGTCACCTTTATCATCAATTGGTTCACACACTGGGTCAATTGTTTGAATGATAACATTGTTACACTGCCCACCTATCAGCTTATAGTGCATCATTTTATCCTGTAGATTATTAACAACAACATCACTACTGCTAGCACTAAGCAGTGTCTTTATATTGTTACTAATCTCCTTCATCAATATATCAGTGATAGCAGGATGTATGAGTAGCCATAGTTGCCTCTGAGCTGTGGTCTGCTCAGGTCTCCATAGAAACTGAGCAGGGTCAATAGCATTAGTGGGATAACACAGTGACTGATAGAGTATCACATCACCACTCCTACAACCACTAAGATAATCTTTTGCTTCTATAGTAACACCTATATATAGTACAACAATACCTATATATAGTAACACACAACTATATATAGTAACACTTATATACAGAAACAGGTGGTTATCAACTATGAGCTCCATTCTTATGCTCTAATACTTGTGCCAAATACAGAATGATGTACCACAGAAATCATAAGCTATAATATTATAGGATTGACCATTCTCAAACAAATACACATGAAGTATGAATGCCCAGCAATCATTATCCCAAGGCAGTGGGGGGTGGTCATGTCCATGTTATGGTGCATATAGGTCACAAGAGCCCATAGATCACATGAGCCAATAGGTTAAAATACAATGAATGGGGCAGATTAAATATTTGGATTGTGGACCTCAGAAGGCCACAGTCCCTCCTCAGTTTGGTATATTAGCCCCACCCCAATTGTAGATAGTAGCTTTAAGATGATATAATCACATCTCCCTCATTTTAAGATATTAATCACATGTACTGCTGATTAGCATGTCCTACCCAAACAACAGTCAACATCACGACTGACTGGATATCACCATAGTAACATCATGATTGACTGGATATCACCATAGTAACATCACGACTGACTGGATATCACCATAGTAACATCACGACTGACTGGATATCACCATAGTGTGACGGTAAGGTTTATTAGTAGTGATTAAAAAGTAACCACCCGATCTCCCCTAATCCCAGGCCAATAAGTAATCATATACTTACCGACTTGTTTACTCATCATTGGCTGAAGTACAGTAATAATATCACCTTGACTATCCAGTAACTCTACATACCCATGATATGATGAATCCTAAATTGTAATAAAGAATGATATATAATAAATAATGGTGTTTAATGACTCAAAACTAAACCTTAAAAACTGCTTCATACATTACAATTTAGTTATTAAAGGTTGATCATCCTTATAACTATTTATTGGTGACAACAAACAACTAATTATCTACTACACTGGGTTACGGGGTCCCATGGCCTTGTGGCCTTAGAGAATTTGCCTCTGCTTTTGATACACAGTGCAGAATTATCACACTCGTCTGCTACCACGCAAGCTGCTTATCGACCTTTCTAGTTACTACGTATCTACAAACTTGTTATGCTACACTGACCACTCCACACGTTACTAACTGTAACATGACTGTTACTGACCACTCCGTGACTGTAGGAAGGTGTTAACGTTTGGCTCAAAGAGGTGACAGAATCACTGCAGTTGAACACTGTAATCCACATTAAGGTCCGGCCTATTAACTATGTTGTGCAGTGCTCATCAAGCCTTGGTGATCATTAATAGGATTGTGTGATATGATATAATTACTACTGTTATAGCTGGCACAAAATCTTTATTACAAAGTTAGGTAGAAATATTAGAGTAAAATGACTGTTCTATTAGAGTAGATATGCTGACATATGCTTTGGTGCTTATATTTACCTACTATGGCAGATGCCTAGACTGTAACTACTAAGCCGTCTAGTAATAAACTCATATTACACTCAATATCGGATGCCAGTTTTATGTAGCTAATATTTGAAACAAACATTAACATCTTCCTTCTAACAGTCACGGTAGATGCATGGAGTGGTCAGTGTAGCATAGATACATTAACATCTTCCTTCTAACAGTCACGGTAGATGCATGGAGTGGTCAATGTAGCATAGATACATTAACATCTTCCTTCTAACAGTCACGGTAGATGCATGGAGTGGTCAGTGTAGCATAGATACATTAACATCTTCCTTCTAACAGTCATGGTAGATGCATGGAGTGGTCAGTGTAGCATAGATACATTAACATCTTCCTTCTAACAGTCATGGTAGATGCATGGAGTGGTCAGTGTAGCATAGATAGTAGGTAGAAAGGTGCTAGTACCGGAGCAGACGCTTATAATATGTAACTGATAAGCAGCCTTGCGTGAAATTAGTGGCAGACCAGTGTGGCAATTCTGCATTGTAGTAAAGCAGAGGTAAAAAACCTTAGGGCACAAGGCCACTTTTGCAGTAACTCCTAGGATTACCATATAGTACTTTGGTGGCGGAAACCTTTGACAAATGCAAAATGGCGAAATAAAACTTTGGCGGATGTACTTACAATTGTGTATTGGCGATTAAAACTTTTGGTGAATCGAGTTGACGCAAACTATACTAAATTTTAACTGTAAATTAGTGGACGATCGTTACCACTTGCCTATTTCAAATCGCTATGCTGGGGTGAGAATCAAATAAGAGCGTCTACCACATGACTGCTCCTTCAATTTTAGTGTTGGCCAAATCACTGCCTTCGATGGTACCTTCTTGCTTAGTAAACCATTCGGCTCAGGCAAACTTGTGAAGATCAGGGGCACAAAGATCTCACAGGTTTACTTCAAAATGCCAGTAGCCATTTGGTGATCACACATATACGATAGTATTGCAATTACGTGCATTATGACAAATTCCTTAAAAATTAATATTTTGGCAAATTCGCCAAATTCACCATTTTCCACTGCCAAAAGTTTTCCACTATACGGTACACATTTATGGTGAGCAATAATTAGACTTACAGTGTTACTATAGTAGTGATTAACCAATACTACTCCTATATTAGCCGATACTGATAGCTAATCAGTTATCAACATAACTTCCAAACCTGCAAACAACGCGCACCACTGTACTATGAAATTATCATTAAACATATTTGAGCATCATCCCTAATTGTTCCATCTGCCTTTCAACAAATAATAATGTCATCTCCTTTAATATTATTATCAATAAATCTGAAACATCTTCTACAGAAAAACCATCTTGATATATTAATTTTAAGACCGAAAAACTGATTTCCGATAGTTAAACTAATCATTGATGCATCACTAACATAGTGCTTGAAATAAGAATTAGAAATTGATCGGCCATTTATTGAAAGTAGGAACATATGTATCATTGAATTCCCCATTGGAAATGTACAGTAAATTTGTCCTAGCATATCAGTTTTGGTTGGCCAAATCCTGAAATTGGTCGGAAAGTGGCTGACTGCTATTTCAAGCTCTGCTAACAGTATATTTTACTACACTAGATTACACATTATGGTGGGCAGTAATTAGACTTACAGTGTAATTATAGTAACAATATAATTATTACATTAGATTACACATTATGGTGAGGAATAATTAGACTTACAGTGTAACTATAGTAACAATATATTACATTAGATTACACATTATGGTGGGCAATAATTAGACTTACATATAATAAACATCCAGTATGTAAGTATCGATATGAAGCACATGCTCCTTTATCACAACACTGTTCTGCTATCTTGTAGCCATGGTATTCCATCATTCTAAACCTCTTGGCGTGCCATATGTGACTCTGCAACCATCGAGACTTCTCTAATCGACTACCATACTCTTCTACTAATTTGCTAGATTTGTGACGTGTCTTCCTTGACAACTTCTTTGCTGTACACTCTACCACCTTAATAAAACAATATGATCAGTATGGTAACACAGTATATACTGTTATTTGTCCTAGACTAAAAAAAGCTGTTCAGATAAATCAGTAAAGATCCAGCACATGATAGAAAGGAACAAGTCCGGCTTTTTGCTTTTATTTTAAGGCTAAATGCTAATGAATAGAAAATTAATAAAGACCGAACAGTTGAATATTTTAAATGTACACTTAACACATATAAAATTAAAAACAGTGTTTCTCACTTTTAGTGAGTTTAAATTTTCAATAAATTGATAATAAGTTGATATTAAATGTAAAGGAAACTAATGATATAATTATTGTAAAACACTATCATTAAGTACGGCAGTACTTAATAGTAGGGATTGGTAAGAAATTGTATGGCTTTGGGAAAATTTTGTGCTTAAATTCAACCTTGCAATAGGCTTTACCCGAAAAAACTGGCTGGAATGCATTGGTAAGGCTGTAATGATGCTGTACCTTGGTTAACGAAACAAGTCGAATATTTTGACCTACAGCCAACTTTGAAAATTTTGAAATTCACCTGTATTTCGTCTGCCTGCCTGCCTGCCGTAAGACCGGGTTGCGCTAGGTGTAGGGCTCCAGAAATTTCACACAATAAAAGTAATGGCGGCGGATTTATGAAAATCTTATTCTAAAGACGATTTACCCACTGCGCCATGGCGATTCCCTTTATCCTTCATTCCTTTAATTGTTCTTTATGTATTCCTTAGCAAGGTGCGAATCTCACCAAAGGTGACGATAGCCTGTAACGGCTTCTGCTTATTGCGTCACACAAAAATCTGGCTTGCACGTGATATAATTAGTTGATGTTTTCGCGTGTACTCGTGCGTACTTTATTACATCGTGAACTTCGAGATTATAGCCTTGGACAATTACGTAAGCGCCTGTAACATTTTGTGCGCCTGCTAAAAGATTATTGAATGCTTAGCATGTATAAAAAGTAAACAAACTAGAATGATAAAAAATTAAAAATTTAAAAAGTAAGTAGGGATTGAACTTTGGATTCAGTAGTGCTACAAAAGGTAAGGAAACAAGGAATAAGATTTTGGGACGAGAGAACATTCTGGCAAGAGATAATTTGTAAAAGTTTAATCCCTACTTTTGGCTCACTTCATAGGTTTGCCAAAAGTAGGGAATAAACTTTTATAAATTATCTCATGTGAGAATGTTCTCTCGTCCCAAAATCTTATTCCTTGTTTCCTTACTTTTTGTAGCACTATTGAATCCAAAGTTCAATCCCTACTTACTTTTTAAATTTATAATTTTTTATCATTCTAGTATAAATGATGTCACTGACACATTATGTATTTAGTATATAGAATCTGATATTTAGTAATGGATATTATGATTTATAACAAATAGTGAAATATTAATAGTTTGTTTTAGTGTTATCAGTATGTATTTCCCCAACAGCCATAATTGTGTAAGGCTGTCAAGAATCAGTGGAGTGGAATGGTGGAACGGAAGACTGGAATGGAATAATGAATGAATAACTTGATGCTAAAAAGCCTTTTAAGCCGTTACTGTACAGCAGTACATGAATGCTATACACTCACATCATGTAGTAATGCAATGGGAACTTGAGGCTTCAATCAATATGATACAGTTAAATCCCGGTACAAGGGTGATATCATTTATATTACCTGAAGCCTCGGTGGAGTGGATGGGATTTAATTGGCTTCTATCCCAGTGTACAATATGTAATCAACTTCCTGTAAGCGGTTTCCGCAACTATACAATATTTGATTGGCTATTTTCCAGAAAACATTTAAATTGTTTGCTCAGAATGACTCTTTAGGGGGTGACAAGTTAGCTTGCTTTTTGCTTGGGATGGTATATTTGGCAGTCGGTCAGCAGCAAAGGCAATTAACTAGGCGAAAACATACGTGCATGCACGCCCAGCAGAGAGTCGAAAAGTACGTTCTTCAAGTGATAGCAAAATGCCATTGTCTCCAACACGTCAGCCACCGTTTCAGTAATAAAACACATAAGAAAAATTGTCTATAAAGGAGCCATTCCCAGAGGGGACAATAGAAATAGCAGAGGGGACAATCAACATAACGCGCTTTGCTTTCACCTGAGGGACGTAACTATCCTTTGGTCGCTTTTTTCAGCTCTTGTATGGAGCTTTGCATTTCAATTAATGTTATTCTTGTCTATACTGTAGCTCACGCTCGGCAGCTTACGCTCGGCTTAAAATATAAAAACCTTTGATGCATGCTAATTGTCCGACACCAAAACCACTGGGTATTATTTTTTATAACACCCAGTAGTTTTCTTTGATCCACCTACGCACTGAGGTAGAAAATAATATAATATAAGTTAGTTTGATGATCAACAGCCAAGATAAAATGTCATTGTGGTTGATAATGCAACTAGTGTGTGACATAGATGATTTGAAAGAGTTCAAGGGTACAAGCTTTCCTGGCGAAGAATCAATTCACTAATCTTGAAGAACAGTTACACATTACAATATATGCAAGGGGTGGAAGCGCCCATATGCTGTGTGTCACGACTCAAGTCAAAACACAAGTCACGACTCAAGTCAAAACACGTCATGACTCAAGAAGAAATTCTCCTTTCAAAGCCATGATAGTCAGCCAAAATTAATAACTGATACCCACAATCATTTGCGCAATGCTCACGAGTCAAGGGTTAAGCGGGAAGTATACTACAAATCAAGGGACAAGGGTGATTAACAGCAGTCATGAAATTTGATCACGCAAGTACACAGCATATTGGGTGCTTCACCCCCTTGTGTATGTGAAAATATATCTTTATGGAGCCTAAATTCTTTTAAAATACATAACAGTGAATTATGAGGTACTTTGAATGATTATAGAAATGATCTACAGCCACAATGATTTCATGACGATAGTTGTTTTACTGCAGTGTTTTTAGCAATGCATTAGCTGATATTTGCTGTTATGATACGTATGTAGTGTGCACTGATGAAAGGTACAAATCTAAAGTTACACTATTAGACATGTGTGTAAGGGGTCATTCACAATTTTCGGTTTTTATGTGAGTGTACAAAGAGTACTCTTTTTGTTAACCCTCTCCTCCCTACCACAAAGCATACTCTGAAAATATTCATGTCACATGATGATCACCATGTTTTCCTATTTTTAAAGTCTCCCCCTAATACAAACTCTTTGTACACTTGCAAAAGTTGAATGACCCCATAAGCAGAGTATACTGGTCGCTATATACACAAGTTTAGCCTATTAATAAATATAAAATTTAATCCCTAGCTGTGTTATCAGAACCTCCACTGGTGCAACATGTTAGTCATTTTCTAGAAAAGTCTAATTTGCTATTGGGAAAGCCAATGGTAGTCTATAATAATTTCCTCAATGCATGGGCAATCAATTTCTAATCCTTATTTTCAAGATATGTATTTATGTATGTATAACATATGTAGCTACAGTCTATCATATTCAACCAAATAATCATCAAGCTGTACAAAAAGGAAAAAAAATTCAGTCCAGTAGTCCAGTGAAGTGAATGGAGACACCCTTATCAGAGCAGTGCTCAGGAATGGTGGCACTGGTTATTGATTTAAGAATGAGAATAATCAAGCAATAGCTTATATGGCAGCTTAGCTACAGCATTTGAGTGGTGCTATGTAAAAAGAACTAATAATTGGTCACATATTTCTTCTTAGCTTCGTGACTCACTATCCTTCATAAATACCAAATAAATAATCAGTTAATGGTCCAGTCCAACTAGCACGTATCCTACACTATACTAGGCCTAAAGGCATAAACCATTCGGTTATAAAGCCATGCTGAGTTGAAATAGCAGTTCCTCACATGGGCAGTAAATTATCACCTTTATGCTGCCTTAATGAAGTATCATGCTGAGAGCATGTGAGCACTGAAGTACCATGCTGAGAGCATGTGAGCAATAAAGAGCATGTGAGCATTGAAGAGCATGTGAGCACTGATGAGAAATTATTATTCTACTTTGCATGGCCCGTTAGCACAAGATCAACAGGTATTATTATTTGCTATGACACTTGTCAGGATAAGCACAAGAGTAAAGTATAGATCATGATTTATGCTACCAGTAACTAGGGCTGGGCAATAGTGAAATTTGAACACTATCAT
The DNA here is from genome assembly GCA_965207375.1 of Nitrosopumilaceae archaeon. GTDB lineage: Archaea > Thermoproteota > Nitrososphaeria > Nitrososphaerales > Nitrosopumilaceae > JAWVZS01. The sequence goes on from CBDBMG010000003.1 coordinate 74,769, forward strand.
GATAGTAGGGAAACATGTCACGATAGCAATAGTATCACGATAGTACTGAATCATTAAAAGTAGTGTAAGTAGTGCCGAGTGACAGTAAAAATTTTACTATCACGATAGTTGCAGAGCAACTATTCCGATAGTGAATACTATCCCGATAGTTAATGAAGGGGTACATTTTACTTGCCATTTGTACCAAAGTATTATAACAGTGCCATCATATAGTAATGTATATGTTATTATACCAAAAAGCCTTGAAAGTAAACAAGTCAGCTGACACGAGGAGATGGAATTTATTTGGACAGCTTAAAGTGTAAGAATCTGTATAAAGTTTAACTTTACTGTTTGGATATGTTACCATCCATAAAACCACCAAAAATTTAATCAAGATAGTTATTTAGTAAAATATCCCGATATCAATAGTAACTTACTATCGTGATATATCGCGCTATTGATACTATCGCTCAGTCCTAAGTGTAAGTAGGTAACTGTTAACAAATATATGTAAAATCTACTACATAAAGCTGAAAAGCCATCCGTCTGTCTGTCCGTCTACATTCTTTCCTCGTAAGGCTGCTAACTCTGCTGTCTCTGTGTCGATTTGACTTCAGACTTGCTTGATGCAATAGCTATATCTTCTGGCATCACAGAGTTTGTTTTTATAAGTTTCTAAGAGCTGCATTTTTCGGCACAAGTGCGTAATAGACACCTGTGTTGATAGAAACGGCCATTAACCACAGCAATCCAGTACATAGATGGTAACGCACTTGACTATAACACCTTAGTTCAGTGGTCGAGGATTTAGTCACTGCATATTTTTTAACTTTCAGTGTAGCTGCCGTCAGTGCTCAGTGTTCTCTCTATTTTACAGTTTTTAAATGTCGCAAAGAAGTGAACACAGTGTAGGAAATAATTAGAATATAGATGTCATGTACACTGTACAATCACGTGACATCATTAATCATGAGCACTTTCCCGCCTATCTTACATGGCGCTGCGAGCAGTTAACCAGTATCTGCACGTAAACCGAAGTCATATCAGTCGTTTAACCCGAAACATGATTCCCTGGTGCCGGTTCGAGGCACCAAGTAAGGTGATAAACCAGAGTTTACTGACAATCATTCTCCTGCCATTTTCTTTTGTCTAGATACGACGATGCTGTTTACATTCCGGCAAGGAGATCTTCCCAAGTTAGATTTACAGGTGGACCGCAGATCTGATTTTACCGCCTGTAAAGCACAATAGGATTCCTACGCCAGCTTGTCCGGACTCAATGGCGAAGACGAAGCCAAGCAAGTTCAAGCGCTAACCTTATGTTTCTCCCGCGAAATTTTAAGAATCTCGGCCTATCTGAAGACGAAAGAAAAAGTGTTAGCGCCATAATAGTCGCCATCAAACGATATATTGAAGGGCACATCAATGAATTGGTAGAAAGAAGGAACTTCCGAAAAAGAACACAACAGCCTGGTGAGACATTTGATGATTTCCTAATTTCCTTATGAGAGTTGGTGAAAACATGCAACTTTTGCTCGGAGACTTGTATCCAGAAGAACCTCAGAGATCAAGTTATAGAAGGACTACTAGAGATAGACACTGTTGAAACTCTTCTACAGGAACCTAATCTTACTCTGGCCACAACAGTCAACAAGTGCCAGGCCCAAGAAGCGGCCAAGAAGCAGAGAGCAAATATAGCTAACCAGCAGCCAGAAACAATAGCTGCACTACAGAGGCATAGGAACCAGAATAGTCCAGTACCTACAAGAACACCATGTCCAGGATGTGGGGCGGCTACTCACTAGGGCTGAAACGAAGTATTCGAATATTCCGAAGCTTCGAAGCTGAAACGACCTTCGAAGTTTTTGCAAGGATTCGAAGGTTCGCAAATGTAGTTATACGCATGCGCAAATAGTTTAATTAATAGTGCTGTTAAATGGCGTCGCAAAGTGAATCGAGCGGTGGTAGTAACAGAAAAGTATCGGATGTGTGGAGTTACTTTACTAAAGTAGCAGATATGAAGAAGGCTATGTGTACTATTTGTCGTAAAGAATTAGCCTATTTAGGCAGGACGACGAATCTTCGCGACCATCTTACCTCGCAGCACGCGCTTTGTTATAATGCTGATAAGAAGAATGAAAGCAAGAAGAAGACGCTCGATAGATTTATTATAAGACCTGCTAAGTGTAGTGACGCTCGTATGAAGAATATAACAGACAGGGTAACTCAGATGATAGTTCGAGACTTGCGTCCCATCCGAGTTGTTGAATGCGAGGGTTTTCGTAATCTAATCAATTACTTGGAGCCTGGATATATCGTGCCAAGCAGAAAGCAATTCACTGCTGATATTAACCTGAAGCATGCAAAATGCAAGGAAGTGCTGAAACAACGCCTGAAGAATGAAGCGCAGTTTATAGCATTAACAACAGATATATGGACAAGCTTGGCAACAGAAAGCTATCTCTCGGTAACTGCGCATTATATTGATAGTAACTGGGAGTTGCAGGCATTTGTACTAGAAACCTTATCCTTCCCAGAGAGGCATACAGGAGTCAATATTGCTGATAAGCTAAAAGGGTTAGCAGAAAGGTGGGAAATTATGGATAGTGTTATGGTGGTCAGCCATGATCAGGCCTCTAACATGAAAGCAGCCATGGATATTTTACTTGAAGAGTGTAACTGGAAAAGCCTCAACTGTGCTGCCCATTGCCTTCAGCTGTGTATATTGGCAGGCTTCAGTATCAGTACAATTGACAGATTATTATCAGCTGCCAAAAAGATTGTAACACACTTTCATCACAGCACAGTGGTATCAGAAGCCCTAAAACAAAAACAAGCACAGATGGGCATGTCTTGTAAAAAATTGATCACAAGTTGTGCCACTCGATGGAATTCCACTTATGAAATGTTGGATCGGTTGTTGAAACTCCGATGGCCCATAACTGCCGTATTGTCAGATAGTGAAGTCACAAAAGTAAGTGATAGATATTTGGATTTAAAACCAGAGCAATGGAAATTAGTCGAGGACTTGGTAACTATCCTGGAACTTTTCAGTGTTGCAACAACATTTTTTAGTTACGAAGAGAATGTTTCTATGTCAGCTGTGTTCCCAATTTTCTATGGAATACTCGACTACAGAGCTCTCAGAATCAATAATAATCAAACAATTTAAAGAAACTGTCCCATCAAACATCATAGAAAGATTTGAACTGAGAACATTACATAATGCATATCCAATGTTGCTGACGGCTATTCTTGACCCTCGTTTTAAAAATCTTACCTTATCAAGGTACACAGACAGTGAACAACGAGAACTGAAACTATCTATTGTTGAACTGATGGAAATGTATAGAGAATTTGAAGAAAATGAGTCAGATGTGCGAATTGTGGATACTTCTACTGAATCTGTTGTTAAACGTTCAAGAAAACTCAGTGCACTAGATAAACTTCTTGGTGAGGAGGTGATGATATCAGAACCATCCCTAACTGAATTAGATAAATATCTGGCAGAACCCCCTTCACTTCGACGAGAGGACCCACTGAAACGGTGGAAAGAAAATGCTGCTCGCTTCAAAGTAGTATCATATGTAGCTAGACGACTGCTTTGCATGCCAGCTACAACAACTCCCTCTGAGAGGGTTTTCTCCACTGCTGGGCTGACAGTTACTAAGTTAAGAAGCTGTCTGAAGCCCAATGATGCACTAATATTTTTGAACAAAAATATGGGTAAACTAAACTTAGCTAGCTAGCTACTAATGTACAATAAATTTGTACTTTTGTATTAAATTCTTACCACACTATAGCTAGATATTACAAATAGTAAGAATTACAATATGATATTGTTCTCTTATTGCAGCAGCTTGTACTTCTTTCTTCATCCTGCACGATCGACGGTGATGTGCCACGCCCACTTTTAAACTGACTTGATACCATAGTAAAAGTCTCAAAACGCCACAGTTAATGCATGGAAAACACCAATTTAGGCTTTAGTTAGCATTCTCAGCTATGCATGATTGCTGTATGGACAGTTGGACATGCCCATTTTTCGATCGATCGAGCGCATAACCTCTGAACTGTCACCAAACACTTATAAATTTATCAAATAGAAAGATGAAAAACTTGAGCAGCACATGCATAGCTAAAATACAAAAAAACCTTTAAATCCGAAGCTTCGAACCTTCAGACCATTTCCTTAACGAAGGTTCGAAGGTCAAATTTCAACCTTCGTTCCAGCCCTACTACTCACCCAGGTGGTCGATCTCAGTGCCCCGCATATAGCCAAACATGCTTCCATTGTCAGAAGGTTGGCCACTTTGCGAAAGTCTGCCGTAGCAAACCTAGTAGTCACAACCCTCACCCCACGTCATCTCAGGTACCAGCCAGCACGGCTACTATTAGACAATAGACACCTGACTATTTCCAACATTAGGAATGTCACAGCCAATGAGCCAGCACCCTTGGTCAAGGTACTTGTCACCTCGGCCAATGGTTCTTGCAAACTACAAGCCCTCCCAAACTCAGGGGCTGACATATCTGCAGCTGGGAAAGAAACCTTACAAACCCTTAACGAACATGTGAACAGCCTCATACCCTCCAGGGTCATTCCTAAAACCGCAAATGGGATGAAAAATATACCCGCTTGGGAAGATACCTGTGAAGATTCAGTTAGGTTGCTATGAGCACAGTGAGGAACTGCACATTTATCCCAACATTTCTGGAACCCTACTTTCATGGAAAGCTTGTAAGAGTTTAGGAATCCTGCCTGACTGTTACCCCAATCCCATCACACCTAAACAACAGAGTATTAATCAGATTACCGAAACCTTGTCAATCCTGGAACCACCCACACTTGACAACATCATGAAGGAGTTTCCCAGCGTCTTTGATGGGCAGATTAGAACCATGACGGGTGAAGAATTCCATATTTCACTTACAGATAATGCTAAACCTTTTTGTGTGAACACGCCTCGTTCTATACCATTCATGTACCGCGACAAACTTAAAGCAGAGCTAGAGTTGTTACAGGGACAAAACATTATCACACCGATTACTGAGGCCACAGAGTGGTGTGCCCCTATAGTCGTAACACCTAAGAAAAATTCAGACAACATCCGCATGTGTGTAGACCTATCACATTTGAATCGTTGCGTACGTTGAGAGCGATACCATTCGCCCACCCCTGCAGAAGCCATTGCTGACATTGCAGCAACTAATGCCAAATACTTCACTGTGCTTGATGCCATGAAGGGTTACCACCAATGCCCTCTTGATGTTGACAGTCAACTCCTAACCACCTTTATTACTCCCTTCGGGAGATACAAATATCTACGTGCTCCATACAGCATCTCCTCCATATCGGAACACTATAACCGCCGTATGGCAGAAGCCCTGGCAGGCCTATCTGGATTCTGCAGGATAGTAGATGATATTGTCATATATGACAGCACTATTGAAGACCATGTGAGTCATGTGAGACAGTTCTTACAATGCTTCACTGAGAAGCAGATTGCCCTTAACCCGCAAAAGTGCAAGTTTTGTGTAACCAAGGTGACGTTTGCTGGATTTCATCTATCCTCTGAAGGGTATCAAGTTGACCAGTCCATAACAGGTGCAATATCACAGTTCCCCAAACCAACCAACCGCACAGATTTACGCTCCTTCTTTGGACTTGTCAACCAGTTGTCCTCCAGTATTAACACAGTAGCCACATTGTTAACACCACTCAGACCTCTCCTGAGCACTAAGAATGATTTTCTGTGGAGTGATAATCATGAGAAAGCGTTTGCAGCAGCAAAGGATGCACTCACTGCAGTACCAGTATTGTCCTTTTTTGATCCCAACAGACCTACTCGCTTGTGTACTGATGCAAGCCGACAAGGGCTTGGTTTTGTCCTACAGCAGCAAAGCAATGATATCACATGGAATCTCATCCAAGCTGGCTCTCGCGTTATGCGGTAATCGAATTAGAGATCCTGGCAATATGCTGGGCTATACAGAAATGCAAGCTCTTCTTGACAGGGTTGCAGCACTTTTCTGTCATTACCGATCATAACCCACTTGTTCCAATCATCAACAACCATCGCCTTGATGAGATAGAAAACCCCCGGCTACAACGGCTAAAACCAGGTTGATGTCGTACAACTTCACCGCTAAATGGCTAAAAGGTAGCAAAAATGAGGCCCCTGATGCTCTGTCACGCAACCCAGTATCGGATCCAGAGCCCACTGACACACTTGCAGAGTTGGATGTAAACGATCAAGCAGAAATGTCAATTGCACAAATCAGAGCTCTACATGGAGAGACCCATGTAAATCGCCACCTCCAAGACCTTCGGCAACAAGCAGAACAAGATGAGGAATACCAACAGCTACGTACCGTCATTCTACAGGGATTCCCCGCCCACCGCCATCAATTAACAGAATCATGCAGACGATACTGGAATATTCGTGAGCACCTTTCCTTAGATGACGACTTAATTGTATATGGTTGCAGACTCCTAATACCAGCCAAAATGCGTCGGCAAGTTCTTGCACAACTCCATGAATCTCACCAAGGCACAGTGAGAACAAAACAGCGAGCACGTTTATCTGTATACTGGCCAGGTATAGATAATGACATTGATATAATGTCATTCTCGCTTGCCAAACATGTCAGGACAGTCTCCCCTCCAATGTTAAAGAGCCACTCATTCAAAAACCAAGACCTGACCGACAATTTCAGGAAATTGCCATTGATTTCTGCTCTTATGTCAGCAGAGATTATCTCATCATAGTGGATTGCTTCACAGACTGGCCAGTAATAATTTCAATGGACCACGGCACCACCACCTCACAGCTGATCACAGTCCTACGTCAGTCCTTCTGTCGTACTGGCATACCAGAGATTATATGGTCAGATGGAGGACCCCAGTTTACCTCCAATATGTTTCAGGAGTTTGCAAAACAGTGGGGATTCTCACACAAAGTTTCAACACCACACTATCCACAAAGTAATGGAAAAGTGGAAGCCACTGTGAAATCCATGAAAAGAATCATCCGCATATCATGGAATCGACAATCACTCAACGAGGACAAGTCCTGTCGAGCACTGCTGCAGTACAGGAACACACCCTCTTGCAAAGATAGCTTATCTCCAGCACAAAAACTGTATGGACGCCCGCCCCATCCAGGACATCATACCAGCTCACCACCGATCCTTTTCAGCAGAATGGCAACACAAAGCAGAAGCAGCAGAACATCAGGCACAACAGACATTAAAATCCTCCAAAGAATACTACAACCAACACGCCCACGCTCTTCAGGAAATTCAAATTGGCTCCAACGTCGCCATTCACAACAACAGAACAAAACTTTGGGATATATATGGCATTGTGACTTACATCAGCCCACACAGACGCTATCATGTTAAAATACTAAGTGGCAGAGTCCTGGTAAGAAACCGTCGCTTCCTGCACTGTCGTGTCCCAGCCTCAATTCCAGTAAGTACCCAACAACAGCTAACCTCCCACATCACACCTACACCAGAGCCACCATCAACACGCCGGTCAACAAGATGTACACGCCCACATAGCAGACCCATAGAGGACCCTAACTGGAACTGATCACAGCTACCGCACAAACTTCAGCATATATATATTTAGCATTTGTGATTAGCTCCACCCCAAATGCTCGAAGAGGGGAGATGTAGGAATATAGATAATGTCATGTACACTGTACAATCACGTGATATCATTAATCATGAGCACTTTCCCACCTATCTTACACACAGTATAGTCAGAATATCTATGCACTAGCTGTAAGTTGAGGACTCGATAAGTAGGGGTGTCCTTCAAAATTGAATTGATGCTAAAGCTACTTATAGCTGTGAAAGAAAACCCAGCATGCAACAGGTAGACATGCAACTACTGCAGCACTAGCATTTCAATTGGCTAATCAATAGATTAAGCTGTTACAAGGTGACAAGTTGGTACAGCCTACTACAAGATGTTAAGTAAATAGTGTAAATAGACAAGGTGTTATAAGTAAACATTGGTACTCATGGCAACTACATAGCCATAGGCACCATGGTATGTTAACCCTGATCAGCTAGGTAGCTATAAGTAGGCATAGGAGACTAGGTAGACATAGGAGACTAGGTAGGCATAAGAGACTAGGTAGACATATAGGACTAGGTAGGCATAGGAGACTAGGTAAGCATATAGGAGTAGGTAGACATATAGGACTAGGTAGGCATAGGAGACTAGGTAGGCATAGGAGACTAGGTAGGTAATAGGAGACTAGAAGACTAAGGCATATAGGAGACTATAGGTTGGCATAGGAGACAGGTGGGCATATAGGAGATCATAATAGATAGGGCATTAGTAGTTAAGCTTATAGGGGACCACAATACAGTCATAGATAGTGTAGCTATCATGCATGCAAATGAGACTACACGGCCTACACCCTGCACTACAGGGCAGGTAGGGCTGTGCAATATATTGATAATTATATATAGTATTAACAAAGCTACTATATTTGGGACCTACAAACAGAAACTGTGATACCGAAATATCAATAATTGCCGAGCACCTTAGCATGAGGCACATAATCGTGACACTATTCTCGGTTTGCGTACATATATATATGTGCATCACGCTTAGGAATGCTCCCCGTGACCCTGAAAACCACTAGGTAACCATACAAAGTAGAGTCGACGAATATTTAAGCGCATAACGAATCAGCGCCCAAAGAAACTGTATACTGACAGTCGGTAGCGATGTCAGATAATGCGCTTGAAGTTCAACAGCGGAAGAAAACCCTTGCACGCAATAGAAAGAGAAAACAAAGGCTTACTGCAAGCGCTCAAGATAGATCGACTGAATTGAGCCAGCAAAGGAAACGCATGCGATTGCTAAGAGATAGGGAAACACCTGCTAGACAGTCTGCTAGATTAGAGGCTATGCGTCAACGTACTAATACATCATCATAATTAAATCAAATCATCTAATTAATACATCATCACAATTAAATAAATTATGTAACAATATTCACTTTCCTGCTTGACATAACATATGTGACCGGCTCTGCGAAAATGTGCATAGTTCGCACCTGGTAATAATTAGAGAAACACCTGTTTAAAGATTTTAAATTAACATTGCTAGCTTTTGCTCATACTAGGCCGCTTTTGTTTAGCAGAACTGGATTTAATAATGTATTGAATAGAATACAGTTTACCTTTGAAGTTGTTTCTTGGTTGATTTCAGGCCTTTTCAGACGATTTTTTCGAAGGTGTGCATCAATTTTAGCCCAGTGTTACGAGGGGGTGGGCGGGTGGGAGGAGGGGAGGGGAGGGTGGGGAGCAGATGGTTCTGACCATACAACCAGGCCGAAGGGACATCATTCCGGTCAAGGGTAGAATTCCAGACCAATAACGCCCAATTGGTGCGCTCCACAGGTGCCAATGTGTCAGTCATGGTACTACAAGGCCCCAAATACTCACCTCAGAAAAGCAGACCACTTGAGTCTGGCCATAGGAGACACGGTGTGTGCATAGCTATTGAGTGTAGCTATAAGCTGGATCAAAACAATGAATTTAAATTTTTGTGTGAACTATACACATTTTTGCAAATCCGGTCACATATACGTATACACATATCTGCAAATACATTTCAATATAGCTACATACATATTTCAATTACATGCACTATCGCACGAGGCGTTCTGCACAATGTGTATTCCTAGTACTGAATATATAGTGAAGGAATAGAGTTTGAAAATTTAGCTACAAAGTAATGTTGTGGATAGGGGTTGGAATCTAGCTAGCTATGTGTAACTTTTCCCACTCTTATCTGCTTACCAAAATTTTTATTATGCAGTATTCACCATTTAACAGACACTGCTTTATATTCAGTAAAAATATCTATATTTAGTAATACCAAGAGTTCATAATATATAGAGAGAGGAGAGTATCCAACGCTCATATTGCCTGTTCAAAACACAATGCGTTAAGTTGTTGCATCATCTCCCAGATATTTTAGTATAATTTCAGTAAACTTTGATAACTGGCTTCACCGCAAAAGATTCGTTGATAGGTGTTGATTTATCAAAGAGAACACCACAAATTATTTCTTCTATTTAAACCCACTTTATACTCCAGTACTTAGTGATAAAATTTGAGCCAAAATTGCGCTACTTTCGTGGCGATACTGCAGTCAAGATGGCGGCTTCTAGTGTAGACGGGAGAGGAAATTTCGACCAAGATTCAGACGAACGAGAGTGTAATGGTGCTCATAAGCGGCTTAGGTTAATCAAATGAAGCCAGTTACCAAATGGATGGAGTACTGCACGCAAGCAGCGTTACAGTTAGTTTTCCCGCCATTAATGCGGACGAGCCTTTCGAGTCTTTGGAGGTGACGTAGCTATTTAACTCGTCCAGAGATGGCGTAACAGTGCCAGGTACATGTGCACGTAGCAAGGCTATACCTGCCATAGATCCTGTATGGTTAAGGATCTATGGCTATACAAATTATTCCGTGGTATTTAAGCGCACGTTATATTGCAATAGCAGGCAGGTTGCGTGCTTATAGGATTTCAAGCAAGTTAACACCATTTGGTGATGATGGGTATTACATAATAACTTAACGCAGTGTTTTAAACGGGCAATAGAGCGTTGGATACTCTCCTCTCTCTATATATTATGAATTCTTGGTAATACCAAGGTATCAACTCATAAAAATACCGAATAACTGTTTTTGGCAATACCACAATAAGTACACCTTGTTATATCAAAAAAGTAAAGTTAGTTATCATCTCACAAGTTAAACTTTCATCAGCCGCTTTGGTTACTAGTACATGTTTACACCCTCAGTGCAAATAAGTCGGTACTATAGAATTAAAATTAAAATGTTAGCCTTGCTGCATGCATAAGATAGGGCTACCTGGCCAGCTTTAAACCACCAAAATTATCAGTTAGTACTTCACGATATGACTATCAAGATACGTAGTAAATTGCACTATCATGATAGTTGACCACTTTGACGATATTGAACTATCATACTGTCACCCAGCCCTACATTTGTCATAGTAACAGTTCATATTACAAATGTGTTTTGGTCACAGTGTATTTACCTCATTCTTGGCCTGTTCTCTGAGTCGATGTGGTAGTCACTTAATATTGTGACTCATGGATCTTCTCCTCATGTGTCGAGGAAGTGTTTGGAAAGTTCTTCTTGTACTGCCATGTTGTGAAATAGCAGCTGTCATATATGTAGTTCCATTGCTCTAGCTTGAACAAAATCACTTACACAAATACCCCTAGGACCTGCAGTATCCCGTACATCACTACCGGTTACGTTCTTTGGCTGTGCCTTAAGCCTCTTTTCTCGTCTCTTTTTCCTTCCAGTAACACGCTCTTCTTCATTTTCACCTTTGCTTTTCTTTTCTTCATCCTTTTCTGATTAGGTAACGCAGTATTTATAGGCGTTTCTTCCATCTACAACGTGCATTTTACTATTCTATCTAATGCACACCAAGTACACGTGCGGGAGTGATGGCTGTGAGAGAGGCAGTTCGTTCCGTTGTCAAGAAAATCATTAACACTAGTACTCCGCTTGCTCCTAAGCCAATTGGACCTTACAAGTGAAAAAGCTAATAATACGATACTGTTGTATCATAGGGTAGCCTATATATATCAGTACTAATATCATGCTGTCCATTGTAGCCAAGCCATTGCTGTGAGAGAAACATTGTGCCTATCTGATCAAATTGGATTAGATCCTAATGTAAGGACACGGGGCTAGTCATATCTACTCAGTAACTGTATAACAGGCAAACTGGTCTTGATTAGCGGAGTCATTGTTTATTTCTCTGCCCGGCGCTACATCAGCACTCAAACACTAGCTACTGCCTCAACTTTAATTTTAAATAAGAAAAATAATCCCACATCAAAATTGCAAAAATTACTGATGATAAACTGACTGACAAGTACTGACATAGTCATTTGGTCACTGATGTCATCGGTTTAGTCTGCTGCTTGATCAGAGTCAGGATCACTTAGCCACTAAAATTGAACCTTCCGTGAATTGTGTATTCATGACCTAATATGTGTTGTCAGTGTTCTTGCTGGCTGCTGGGCAGATTATGCACTTTTGAACCGCAGGTGCATGTCATGGTACCTTTGTCTGTGAAGTTGGTAGCTATATGCATGCTTGCATGGTTGCTTTGTTTGTGTGCGTGTATCTTCCAATGGATTATTTTGTATGCCGTATACGGTACAGCAAAATGTTATTATCACAATTGTCTGAAAGATTGTGCATAGGTAGGTGATGCCGGCTTTAATTTGCAGTGTAGCCTAGCTGTAGCTATAACAATTGCATCGGCATGCTACTGGATTGCCACCTTATAGCTATGATGTTCTTTAATTCCTTCAGCCATGTAATAGTAGCTGGAGCAGCTGGACAGTGGTACTACAATACATTAGTTGACTGCATTCCTCTGAATGTTTAATTCATCAGTAGCTGCTAATATGACAAAGCTGTTAGATTATAGTGTGATCCAAATTTTGAATGCTTCAGACTTACCAATCAGATTGCTAAATGTTGTGATGTACGTACAAGCTACAATGATGTTGTGTCCAAATACATGTCATGTGCAATGTAGCCATAGTAACCACACAGCTACTTGGATTTGTGTGGTTGACTCATTCTTATTTTGGATGATATATATACCTGCTAGTATATCCATACATGTAGCTAGCTATATAGCTAATGTAACTATATTCTTAATACGTATATAACTTTATAGCTAGCTATAATGTTCTCAACATATAGACCATGGAATTGATCAGTGGAGATGTTTGTGATCAGACCAAACAGGTATATATATATAGCTACTACCTTATTTGGCTGTTTCTTTAAATTGTAGCTAATTTTGGATTATACAACATAGAGACAAATAGCTAGCTAGCTATAGTGTTTTATTGCATGGGCTTAGCTACTAGCGTATATAGCTATCTAACATGTTAGCTTAACTGTATCAGTCTATGATAATGTGCACATTAGCTATAGGATGATGTCATTTAACCATTAATTTACAGTCTTTATTATGCACTCTTATAGGCTCTTAATAATATGAAGAATGTATTGGAAGTTGCTAATTCATCTATGGACAATGGTTAGCAGCCATTACAGTAGAAATATAATAGCTACTACACGTGTAGAGGGAAACTTCGGTGGGAGTAAGATTTGGCGAATTTATCTACTTTTCTGAGCAAAAGATTTTACCATGAAAATTTATGTTATCAATAGCTATAATGACTTGTGCAAGAGGGGGACTAGCTCCGTAGCTGGTCATGCAAGGTTGTTGCTAGGCTGTGCCATACCAAATGCCAAGTTAAGGTGCCAAAGTCAACACTCATCAGATCCCACAAAAGGTGTAGACAGCAGGACGGTATAGTCATGGCAGAGCTCAAAATAATGGTCTGTTACAGGTCATTTTCCAGCCCACTTTAGTGTATCAGATCCAATTTGGTAGGACAAATTTACTGGGGAAGCCAATGATAGTCTATAATCATGTTCCTATTTTGAATGAATGACTGACCAATATTATTAGCAATATCAGCAATGCTACTTGCAGGACCAATATTATTAGCAGTATTACTTGTAGCAACAGCAATGCTATGGGTGTTTGAATGGTAATCATAAACTATAGCCAATTCAAAATAGCTCTATAGCATAACCATAATGCTACGTATAACTGCATACTGTAGCTATAGAGGGAAACGTTGATGAATATGGTGAATGTTGCTAATAATATTAGTCCTGCAAGTAGCATCGTTGTTGCTACAAGTAACACTGCTAATAATATTGCTATATATATAGAAGATATTCATAAGGCATGGCATCATGCAACTACATTGAAAATTGAGCAGATATAATAATGTACAAGTGTAATGTAAAGTTCTGCCAAACTATATAGTTTTACTATAACCAACTGATGATACCTTAGTATGAATAATACTGTAAGAGCAATTCCTTTATAGTCCCACTGTATGCATATGCCTTCCATTAGTTAAGCTGCTGCAGCAGAAGAATTAATGATCTGACATCAGTGGAAAAGAGACGGTGGGGATTTCCGCCTGACACCCTATCTTTCCAATATGATTATTAATTCAAATCCTCTCTATACTGTAGCTATAGCGGGGTATTTTGACGAGCTAATTTGACATGATGAACAGCTATAGCATGCAGTTGGGGTTTAAAGGTCAAAGCTGTAGCTAATTCAATAACTGTGAAGGGGGCGGGGCACTGGGCACTTGCCCCCACAAAATTTGCTCTGTCCCCACAACTTTGAGTAAGTTCAGCCGGCCCTGCATCAATGTGGCTACTAAATGATTCCTTTAAAATAGCAATTGGTCAATCAGTTTTTATCTTGTTCTTGTTTGTTTCCTACAGTTGTGAAGGTGACAATATTTTTAGCTGATATTAATGACTACCCTGCAGTCAATGAAGTATATAGTCAGTGTAAGTAGTTGGATCATGTGATCAATTATAGTAGCTCATGTGAAATCTATACTGTGTGTAGCAATATGATGAAGTGATAACCATGTAGTTAATATGTTATGCATGCACATGTACATGATGCTGTACATGTTACTTGACAACCTTTACCAGCACTTGTATACATTCATGTCATTTGATAATCTAGCTATGCTCCTGTACATATATAAAACTTTGTTCAAATAGCTGAACAACATGTACGCACTACATGTTATCCTCAATGTGTTGTGCAATGATGTTGTATTTCCGATTGTGTAGATTTTACTAAAGACTATCCTAGCAGAAGTGCGGTTGCAGTTAGTGCTTTACCAAAGGTAATCATAAATAGCTGTAGCTATAGCAACCGGGTTCATGCCACATAGCTAAATAGTACCCTCTATTGATATCATTGTCTGTCATGTTTTTGCAGGGTATAGGGAAATGTACACGTATATTAACAGATCATAGTTGATTTGTCACTGGTAGTGGCTGTTGTGAAACAGTATGTTTGTGGTATGAGAAGAAAGGTAACTTAGGGTACCCTTTAAAGTTTGACTCTGGTGAGACTTACACAACCTCTAAAGCAAGGCAAGTGACTCTGGGCAGGATTTCATGCACCTTGGCTCCTCATTTCCTCCATGCTGAGTGATAGGCCCTGTATATTATGCTATAGTATATAAAGCAATAAATAAACAAATACGTAGCTCAGTATGAGACTAGCATGCAAAACCCCCATAGCTATGGATAGCTACTGCCAAGCCTCACAGCTATGCAGGCAGGGTCAGTTGTGCAGGCTAGGTCACACTTACTATCATGCAGTATAGCAATTAGTTATATACATCATATCACATGTTGCTAGGTCACACTTACTATCATGCAGTATAGCAATTAGTTATATACATCATATCACATGTTGCTAGGTCACACTTACTATCATGCAGTATAGCAATTAGTTATATACATCATATCACATGTTGCTAGGTCACACTTACTATCATGCAGTATAGCAATTAGTTATATACATCATATCACATGTTGAAAGCAAGTAAATTTTATTTGTTGCTGCATCACTATGTCAACTCTCGATATCATGTGTACTCTAGTGGCGGCTAAATCATAAATTTACTTGATAGCAGGGTTAAAAGTGTCACATGACCCGGTCATTTGGGTCACTTTTTGTCCAGGTCTTGTGGGTCAACATTTTCAATGCAAAGTATCCAGGCAAAGTGACCCAGATTTTATTGAAATTTAGAAAATGGCGTCTGAAAGTTCAGACTGGCTTACATAGAAGTAACTAAAGCTGCCAGAACAAATGCCACCACAGGAAGTGTCGTCTCAAGTATGTGTGTTCTAAAGGTAGCTGTGCTCAGGAACAATTCTGTGATACTACTCTTAGTAAAGAGGTGTTTGGAATCACCTGTTGTTCTATTTGTAAAGTGTGTAGTTACTTTGTACAAAACAAGAGTAAATGGAGAAAAGAAATTCCTGGCACTAAAAATCCACTTAATCATTTATAGTGCTGTTCACACCAAGTGCAGGACTATGTGGGTTAATTAATTAATTAATTAAATATTTACAGTTTATAAGTGATTTTGATCTTAAAATCTGGGTCACATCAACACTTTCAACCCTGGAAACCAATCAATTTGTCTGATCTATAGCCATATCTGTGTATATACTCATTTCTTGTACACTGCAGGCAGCCAAGGTGAAATTGGAAGCAATTGCTATTGTACAGAACAATGCTAGGATAAATTAATGTACAACTACGTAATGATACTGTTATGTTATTATTTACTATTCCTGCTGATATACGCTACTACGTAAAGGTTTTGTTTTTGACACAAAGATCTGATAATTCACTGGAGGCTCTTCGGACAACGCCCTGTCTTTTGGAGGCTGGCTGCTGCGTCTTCTCGCTTCCTCTGCCTGTAGCAACATTATTTAGTATATAAACTAGTCACAAGGAGCCATTAGTACGTACATGAACTAGTCACAAGGAGCCATACATTACGTACATGAACTAGTCACAAGGAGCCATACATTAGTACATGAACTAGTCACAAGGAGCCATACATTAGTATATGAACTAGTCACAAGGAGTTATACATTAGTACATGAACTAGTCACAAGGAGTCATACATTAGTATATGAACTAGTCACAAGGAGTTATACATTACGTACATGAACTAGTCACAAGGAGTTATACATTAGTACATGAACTAGTCACAAGGAGTCATACATTAGTATATGAACTAGTCACAAGGAGTTATACATTACGTACATGAACTAGTCACAAGGAGTTATACATTAGTACATGAACTAGTCACAAGGAGTTACACATTAGTACATGAACTAGTCACAAGGAGCCATACATTAGTATATGAACTAGTCACAAGGAGTTACACATTAGTACATGAACTAGTCACAAGGAGTTACACATTAGTACATGAACTAGTCACAAGGAGTTGCACATTAGTACATGAACTAGTCACAAGGAGTTACACATTAGTACATGAACTAGTCACAAGGAGCCATACATTAGTACATGAACTAGTCACAAGGAGCTATACATTAGCGTCGTTCATTGAAGTAGCGTCTGATAATATAGTAACTTCAGTAGCCATTCGTCAGGCACGGATTCCGTTGAAGATGTACAACCCATTGAGACAATGGCTGCTCTTACACCAAGTGAATATTCTCATAATCCTTGATGCTGTCTATTTATTAGCTGAGATCTTAAAGAATAGTGAAAAGGAGCACAATTTTCTCACGTGATGTAAAACTGTTCGATTGTGGGATTGGAGCTTTTTGCCGAAGATGTTACTAGATAACGACTCGGTAAATGTTAACACGCTGTTTGTTTCAGTTTTCATTAAATACTAGTTTCTCACTGAACTCGGAAAATTATTCTCTAAAACTAGACACGTGGGCTCCCTTACCTTGACCATGAAAAAATGTAAGTTGTATAAAAATTATTCTGTATTTACACATTGTGTGCATCAAATAATCGATTTGCTTAACCTGTGGTGATAGAGCAATGATACACTAATGTAGATTCATGTTTAGTGAAAACATTCAGCTTCCATCACATATCATATAACAATATTGTGTTTATTGTTTCGACTCCAGTGCTCAGTTCTTCAGCACTGGAGCAGCTGTGTATTGCCTGTTTACATTCTATTGTGATAATTACTAAGGGTACTAAATGTATAGTTTTATGCAGGGGGCATATCAAGTTTCGATTACCATCGATAATTCTTGGATAATCATCAGTGTTGGTCATTTTGAGTGTATAATTACTGATACCCACAATACTTATTTTTCTAAAATTTAAATATGAGTGTCACAAATACTAGCTGGTTAAAATAATTTTTATGCAACTTAACAATACAAAGACAGAAGTTGTAAGTTGTTTATTGCATAACGGTTGATACTTATACACTCATAATACAAGAATAATCAATAGGGACACACACCCTGCATAACAAGACTTAGCATGAAATAGACTTTGTACGAGGGGAGAGGTCTGCTACTACACAATGTGATGTATGTAGAAGTCTTTTGTGTTCACCAAATAAGGGCATGCGGCATGCATATTCATGTGATTTATTATGAAACAGTTTTATGACAATAATACAGAGGTTATAACCTGATTCCAGAATCATACCAGTTGTGATTTGAAATCATATGATATCCCTTGACTTTGCTAATACTGTTCTCTACTGTCTATTGTAAGTCTATTGTACTTGTCAGACAATGGACGTAGTAAGCCATGTCCAAGGACAAAGTCACGCAATCAATATCTTCGTGAACCAGAGGAGAACCTTTGCCTATTAAGAGCTAGTAATGGGAAAAAGAAGATATCAACTGTGGTAAGATGATGAATGTTATTGTGAAGAAAATTGTAAAATTATTTGTAGATAAGCCATCGAGAGGTGACAAGATTTCAAATGGTTAGTAAATAATGTAATTATATTATAATTAGCTAGCATATTATGGTAATTATAAATTGAAATACTAATTACTGCAATGAATAGTGAATCCAATATTGAAATACCTGTACTAACAGATCACTATAGTTTGAAATAGTGATGCACTGATACACATAAATTGAATACCGATGCCAATACTGATATACAAAATATAAGAATTAACATGGCCGATATCAGTACTTCAGTAATTAATGTCTACTTTTGGCATTCAGTGTTTTCAGGGAATAAGAGATCAGCCATACAAGGGGGTGTCACTCCCGTACCTTCTGTACTAACATCTGTGACCGCGGTCAAAATTGAAGTCAAGAGTCAAGCATAAAAAGCCAGTAAGTCAAAGGATAAGCAGTGTTGGTGAAGGTTCTTTAGGTCAACAGTCAACGTGCTATGCAAATAGTCAAATACCACAATCAATACTAACGTAGTGGATGAAGTTTCACGGTTTAGTTTATGGGAACACGTGCGAAATATATTAGTCGCAAAGAATTGTATTACAGTCAAAGTTCAGACGAAAAATGTAGCAGTCAAAGGTCAAGCGTCATTTTCAGTGAAAGTCAAAGGTCAAGAGCCATATTCCATTTTGACCAAGTTTGACCGCAGTCACAGATGTTAGTACAGAAGGTACGGGAGTGACATCCCCTTGAGCCATACTTGCAATAGAAGACAATTAAGATTGCTTTCATGACCTATGTATTATGCTGAAAAGTTAGACTGCTTCATTGGAGTATATCAATTAAGTAATGTGCACGGTGACTGTTCTATTAGAGTATAACGATCTTTTGCTGTTTGATGCCAACACTCCCATCATTACGCTAATGCTTTTAGCTACCTATTATGCTAGTCTTATGTGGCCAAACCTTTTGCACAGGCAGTATTGATTTTAGAGGTGATAAGCGCCCTTGTGAAATGGGTCTGGAACAGTTCACAGACCTTACTGGATTTTTAGTTTATAGGTGTCAACTGATTCAAAGGTATGGTTAAACTTTACTACTTAATGCTGAATCAACAGCTAATGAGTTCATAATTCACGTGTTTTGACACACTTGCCATTGATATCTGGACATCTGGTACAACACAGCAAAATTCCGTCACTATAAATATCTACGTATGGAAGAATGGGAACTTCCTTCTAGCGACATGCACTAAAAGGTGGGCACACAACTGTAATGAGGATAGCCGATGACGTATGTACATGTTGTTAAGCATGTAACTTATCTGTATTAAGTGTGTATTATCTATGCTTTAATGGTTCTTTATTACTTTAATGATTCTATCTTTAGGCCTACGCTAATCTATTAAAGGTCAATATGGATGCACTGAAGAAACATGACAAACGGACTAAAACACAAAAGACTAAAGCAACTCATTAGCCATTCTAAAATGATCAGTGTAGTAACTACCATATTTAGCCATGTATGTATGTGTATATGCTGCTTAAGTTACTGTGTGTATGCACAGGCAGAAATTTGAGGCATAAATTATGAGTACAACAGTTAATAACGCAAATGTTGAAGTCTGTTTACCCATATGTGATCCCAAAGTACATGCACTACACACGGCAGTCTTACGTACATTAAATATACTAGCAATATAGTTGTAAATAGTTAGCTATTTAGAATAAATACATATATGTGATCAGGCCTGAGAAAACAGAGGTCTTACCTACACATAAAATTCAGTCTACTTGATTGAAAACTCTTTCCTAACGGTATCTTAACACAAATTTTATCATATATGCAGAAATTCCTAAGGAATTTAATAACTTAAGATTTTAAATAGTGCACACAGAAAGAGATAGATACCATAGTGTGATAGGACTGGTTTTCTCAGGCCCGGTCACATAATAAATTATACTCAAATATACAATTGATGGTACGTAGCAATATAGTTGTACATAGTTATTTACAATATATACATATATACAGTCATATATAATATTGATGGTAGCAATATAGTTATTACGTAAGCGCCTGTAACATTTTGTGCACCTGCTAAAAGATTATTAAATGCTTAGCATGTATAAAAGTGAACAAGCTAGAATGATAAAAAATTAAAAATTTAAAAAAATAAGTAGGGATTGAATTTTGGATTCAATAGTGCTACAAAAAGTAAGGAAACAAGGAATAAGATTTTGGGACGAGAGAACATTCTGGCATGAGATAATTTATAAAAGTTTAATCCCTACTTTTGGCTCACTTTATAGGTTTGCCAAAAGTAGGGATTAAATTATCTCATGCCAGAATGTTCTCTCCTCCCAAAATCTTACTCCTTGTTTCCTTACTTTTTATAGCACTATTGAATCCAAAATTCAATCCCTACTTACTTTTTAAATTTTTAATTTTTTATCATTCTAGTTAATAACAAGGATATCATACGAGTGAATGGGGAATAACTTGTTTATCTCTCACAAAGTTTGTTTGCTTGTACTAGATAGTTTGTCACAAAAGGTGTTTGTGTGTACAAACTTTGTTGTTAGCTGTAAATAGGTGTTAAAACTACAACATTAAAGGTTTCTGGGTAGGGAGATACTATAGTTATCACACTATGGTAACTATAATATCTCCCTGGCGGCTTCTTTGATCTGCCCACGCACTGGGAGATAATGAACTATAAATTGATGCAATAGCTAGCTATCTGATGAAATGTAAAATTACTCTGCAGAGCTACCTACGCATTTCATGATGATCTGCACTTTCTAAGGGTACAGTTTTTACAATTGGGCTAACATGTTTAAATAAAATATTCGACTAGCTGGCTACGTATTTATCTAGTTACACACCTTTTGCTTGAATGGCCAAGTGAGTAAGTCATCATAATCTGATTTCATTATCACCAGGAACAAAGATACTTGCCCTGACCATCGCCATCAAGGTACAGTCTGAGACACATCCGGTAGCCATGTAAAGAAGTAAAAAATGGTGGGCTATAAAGACTCAAAATTTTGCCAGTCTTAGCCTCTTCAATTCTTTTCTCTACCTCATTCACCTTCCATATAAGAATACTATTAATACTCCGTACAGCAAGGAGGTCTACTTTCAGCCCCACTTCATTCACCATACCATTGACCTGAGTAATTGCATTAGTGCACTGGTTCATTTCCGTTTGCAATGTGCCAACAGTTTCAGTGTTCTCTTCAACCTTCAGATTAATAGCATCAATTTGACGAGCTAATACATCAAAACTGTTTTGCAGTGAGCGAATGTTGCCTTCGAAATGAGCTACGTCTGAAGAGTGTACACCATATGGTTTAGCTGCTGGTCCACTACCAATTCTGCTAACATTCTCAGTTAAATTATCGATTTGCTCACTGTGCCGGGAGGTTACTTCAGTAATTTGTTGTTTCAAGATTACCATACTGTTTTCATACTGTCTAATAAGCTCCTTCTGCTGTTCATACATTTCACGCATTGATTTAAGTTCACTGTGAACATCTATTAACTCCTTTTGAAAATGTGTACTATCTTGTTGATTTTTATGCAAAATGTCCTTTACATGAAGTACTGAGTGTTGCAATAGTTGACCAGGTTTAACCTGTACACAAATGCGTAATATTATGTAAAAAGTTTTTGTGTGTGTGTGTGTGTGTGTGTGTGTGTGTGTGTGTGTGTGTGTGTGTGTGTGTGTGTGTGTGTGTGTGTGTGTGTGTGTGTGTGTGTGTGTGTGTGTGTGTGTGTGTGTGTGTACTGTACATGCATACATATAGTACGTATGTACCACCTGTAGCTACTGCCACACATTCAGCTAAGTTATATAACATTTGTAAATCTTTTAAATTAAACATTAACAGCTTCTACAAATAATACAACTATTACTTAGGTGAAATTGCTAATTCTAAAACTAGCGGCCATAACCATATAAATGCTTTCTAACAGAGCAATCAGTGAGCAAAAACCGACCATGTTAACACCTAAACTGAAATCCATTTTATTGGACAAAATCGTAGTTACACTCAAGAACTACCTATGTACTGTATGTAGCTACAGTGTCTCTACTGTACATATACATAGTTATGTATACAGAGTAGGGATGCCACGATATAATAAAATTTTCTATGTCATATGTCATGGAGAATTATGTCACAACATAAACTTATTAATTTTAGTTTTCACAACACTTTTATACATATAATCAGTGCATTTAAGATTGATGTTAAAACACTTTTGTTTTACGTAGTCTGCAAAAATATTGACATAAGCATCAACAATATTTAACAATAATCATTATAACAAAAGCATTGCTCATATTTTCTACTGCTTATTACATCATAATGAATAAAAAAGTGTGCATTATTAATAGTTATCTATGTCATGACATAAAACAAGCTGTCATATCATATATCATGGAATTTTATGTCACAACATGTCGTACGTATATCACGACTATCCCGGCATCCCTAATACAGAGCTCTGTGTATCACCAGCAATTAATGACTCACTTTGGTCCTACAGTTAAGAGCTTCTCTCAGTGGACATGATAACAGTGCTTTGGTACACCGACCACCATAAACGTGCTCATTTAACTGTTGAATAAAATAAGTAGTTGTTAGTGTAGCAAAATAAGTATGTCTATAAATTATATCTCGAGCTCATAATAAATATAAATATGTACTCAAGACTCACAGTATTAAGTTCTGTAACCAAGGAAAACAGTGATGACTACTGAATGATTTTTATACATAGGTATTGCAAAAATATCATAACAAAACTCATTTTCCACACCTTGTGTTTTATCTTAACTTATTAAGTGTGCCGTGCAATATACCGTATAGCTAGCACAAAATTCTAAAACTTTTATTCAACCAAATGTATCTTTATTTTTGTAAAATCCTCAACTACCGGATAAAAGGTTCGCTTGTACGTACATACATGACCACAAATACCATCAATAAAGACACACTAACATGGACTTTATTTTACCACAGCTATCGGACAGCTATGGTCTCGAGTGGCTAGACCATTTTGTTGCGGGGCACTTATAGATTGGAAGTGCCCTGCAGCACTAGCTTGAGACTACCACAGCTACAGCTGATTGGTCACATGGCAACTTTTGTAAGGAAGCTCTAGTCTGTGTATGGCAGCATCCCAAATATTTTTGATTCGTGATAACCTTGAACTACACTTTCTACCAAAAACACCACTATTTATCATGTGACTCTAAAATTATCGATTGTGGGCGAGTTAATGAAGGATGATTTGCCAAAGTTTTCAGCTTGCTAATACCTCAGGTACTTAAGATTCATCAAAGTTTCCTCACCAAAATCCCTCTTACTTAAATTCGCCAAAGTTTTTATACGGTATACATATGTAATTACAATTATGTGATAATAGTGATGCCAAATATATCGTGATATTTTTCACTGTTGTGTTAGGAACATTTGACAATGATGTATTGTTAAGGAGGCATAGTACATACTAGTTAAAGCACCATTACGAGTGCTGTACGATAAAATACAGCACGAGGGGTGGGGGCGAGTGGCAAATACAGCACGAGGCGAAGTATACGGTGCTTTTACTGATTTGTTGGTTTTGCGTGGGAGGATTAGTAAGTATTTTTGTAGTGAAGGCAGTGGTGAGATGCTTTTAGGCAGGTTAGTACTACAAGTTGACGAACCGTGATGCTTTATAAGCACTTACCTTGATGCTTTGCCGTTCAGTGCAATGTCGAATGGGTGTACTGTTATCTCGACTGTTATAATTTTTCGACACAACGATGCAATGAGCTTATTGCGAAGCCGGGCTTAATAGCAGATACGATTCTTGTAAACCAGCTTGTTGATCTGGTAAGATTGCTTATTTTCATGCTAGCTAATAATCTTTGTAAATCAATTTAAGGCGGGTGACAAGAATCCATAAGGCGGGCAACAATTATCAAGGGGGTTGTATACGCAGTAGTTGCAAACTATAATTAAAATAACAGTACTGTATTTGCTGACCACCGTGCTGTATTTGCTATACAGTACACTTGATGTTTTATGGCATATATAGTATCAATTTTATATTTGATCCTCCCACGCACAAACCAACAAATTATATAAAAGGCTTCCCACAGTACAATATTGGCTTCATATGGTCCACATGAAGTTTTCTTCCTTAAAACATAAAAACATCAAATGTTCAGCATGCGAGTCAGACAATGTTCCAATTATAAGCGCCTTAGCTGAGTACAGCAGTTTAATCAATTGAATTGAATAATGGTGTCCATAAAGAGCTCGCACCTTCTTTGATAAAATGAAAATACAAGGTTGAAAGTTCTTTAAGTATTACGCACAGGGATTACATGTATAAGCACATATGCATACAAAGCAAAAATGGAGCATGTGATTTCCTTATACTCAGTTTTTATAAAATAATTGCACTATGAAAGAAGCCTTCTACTGCAAAAATTTTCCTGCAAATACTCATTTTATACACAAACTGTGAAAGTTCATCCACTTAAAAGTTTTGCTGAATATAGTAGGTAGCTACACATTTAGCTACTAGCTAGGTATATGAACGTGAACAGCCTATATGAATTACGCCATTGAATTGAACTTACATTGCATTAGCTAGCTACAACACCTGGAAATAATTTTGTATAATAGACTGACCTGTTGTTTAGATTCACAAGATGTCTTACAGAAAGGACAGCTTGAATCTTTGCGGTTTTCACACTCTAACAGATGCTCCTAAACATATAAAAATTATATGTAACAATTAGCATACAATATATGGTACCGCTCAGAGGTAACTTTGCACTCACTCACGAATATTTGTCGAGCAAACAGCATATCTTGATTGAGTTTCGTGTGTTGATTTGCTCGCAAGGCACTTGAAGCTGTAAAGTGATGAGTACTCAAAATAAACTCGAGTGCACAATTTTGCATGTATGTACATATGTACTGTACGTGATAGTCTTAGTGGTAGATGCAAGTAGACGAGTAAGCTACTCAACTCATCAAGTGTGAATCGTAATTTCACAAGTCAACTTTAGTTTCCTTAAGATATAACTACTACATAACCTGTGGCAAAAGCCTAACATGCCTAAAGATATTAATCTATCAACTCTATTGCTTAGTTAATTAGTTCAAATTGCTTGAAAATATTAAGATACACTTAGTGCATTGTTCTATGATTGTTTGCGACTCTAAAATGATGAAATAAATCCAGTTTTGATCACTAACGAATAGAAGAATGAGCAAAATTGATGTGCAGAGACCAATACAATGACTCCATTGCAAAATGTGCCACTATGTTTTTTGCGCATGCCCAAGTATTATTCCATTTAAAGCATAGCATATGGTTTCAATAATAAATCTCGAGTGAAAGTAGCTACCTAGTGATTCAAACTTAAACTTTATTTTGTGAATATGATTATATGCGAGTATCTTTGAGTGAGTAAGCTCTCACGTGTTATACCCTCAATGGTTGCTCGAGAGTAATCGAGGCATATCGAGCATTCAAATGGCGAGTGTAAGTTGCAAGCGAGTGCAAAGTTACCTCTGAGCGATACCTTAACAATGGCAGTAGATTAACTATATATAGCACCTGGTTTTTAGATGGTAAAACATCATCTTGTGATAAAAATTCTTAAAGACTTTATGTATCAGCAAAATTCATGAATCCACGTCCTACGTAGTATGTACATACTGTGTTACTAACAAGTTGCACTTGACTAACTAAAGAATATTGTGATGCATGCCAAGTACGGTAAAGCTCAATTTAAACTTCACATACGCATGTGGGTACACACGTACAAGCACACGTCTTACGCATGTAAAAGTTTATAATGTGGAGTGTATCTTCTTTGTTACATGCGGATTTGTTCTCCAGGTGAACTAAGCGTTAGAATACATGTGGTCATCTGTATATCTCCGTAAATTTATTCGAAAGTGTAACACTGTTAACATTACCAGCTCTAACCTTATAAAAGGTACGTATGCTCTCTGTGGTACAGTAGTACTGAAGTACACATGCATATGCTAAGTCAGCATGCACACCAATGAAATATGCAAAATGTGTAGGAAAAACACGTGTGCTCATGCAAACCAAATGTACGAGTGCAGTTTTAAAGATGCACGTGCGCTATTCATGTAAATCATGATGCACATGGCAGCAGACTAACATCTCGTGTGTACACGCGTGCACCTATGTAACATGCATTTTTACGTTATTGATCTTTCATGCACACACAGGCTATTTTGCGAGTATTTTCAGAGGCATGTTGAGTCGTGTAATTGCCTCACATGTATGTAGCCAAGTTTAAATTGAACTGTACTGTACACTCAAATGGTTTATATGTACATACAATATGCTGCTTGTAAGCAACTGTGTTAAGTGTATAATGTGCATGCAAGATATCCGATTTGTGGACATATAGCTTTAGCCATGCCTTGAGTAGTGCACATAAAATTTGCCAAGTACACGATTATGCAAAACTCAAAATAATGGTCTGTCACAGGTGATTTACCGGCACACTTTAGTATATGACCGAGCAAAGTCCAATTCTATAGGACAAATTTACTGTATATTTCCAATGGGGAAACCAATAATAACATTCCTATTTTGATGAATAAATGACCAACTTTTAACCCATATTTTGAGAACCGTTGATGAGAAAGTTGTTCATCTTTCTTTGCAACTGGAGCCTGCTCTTCTTTTAAATGATTTGCTACATATGTACCACAATCACCTATGTACGTATGTATATAACTGAAGTATTACAGTACATTTACTAATGTGCAACTGCCGAAAAATCTCCCTTGAAATGAATGACTAATACAATGCTTATACGTATGTACGTATATGCCACTTATAGATATGTTCTATAGTGGTGGGAGTGCATTAAAACAAAGCTGGTTGTGACAACCTATCCTAAAAACTAAGCTATGCACTGAATACATTTATAATTTATCCAAAAGGTTAGGGTACAGTATAACTTACATTTTAAACTACTATTCATGTATTTACACAGGTAAGCAAGTCGCAAAAGCAATTACAAGCCATACCCAGCCAATAATACAGTTCTATTTATGTATGTACATACATATGTACCTGTAACATGGCAACTTGCACTTGCTGTAGGCAAAACTGACACCCGATATTCCTGAGAAGACAGTCTGTCTTCAAGTGTTGTGGTAGCTTAGATCTTAACATGGTAGCTCCGCAGAATAATGTGCAATGGACTTCCAGATTACCACACTCAGTATAGTGTTTCTACACAATACCACCATACAAATTACCACACAAGTAAGTACACATGTATACACCACAATATATACATATGTACATACATAATAAGATTGTATACAAATATATGTGACAGGGCCTCCGAAAATCAACCATATGAGCACAAATTACACTTAGTTATGTAATAATGAATATCTCTAGTTCTAAATGGAATATCAGCATTCTGTAAGCTTTAAAAGATTCTCCATTAAATTCTGCATGTGTGGTAGAAAACCTGTGTTGTTATTTTAAAAAGATCACAAGTTATGAAAAGACAAAGTTGAAAAAATAAGGCAATTTTATGTGACTATAGATGGTTGATTTTTGCAGGCCTGGTCACATATAACTTACGCGGAGTACCGAGTTATTACTTAGTGGGAGTTAATAGATTCCATTCTCATAGCCATGATGGCATATGAGCAAATCAAGCAAGTTATTACAGTACATAATAACGTTATACTGAACATATTGTAGTGAATACTAGTGATCTCATCATGGACCATCAGAACTCAGTGTTTGTTACATAACTTGAGAAGTTATATCTGTTCTCTATTTGTACTTGCTTCTTTGAAAATCAGAAGAGATGTCACTTGTCTCAGAGAGATTATCAAAAACAGTTAGTTACTGATTTAAATACACGGAATATCCTATATACATTTCCTTAGATTTGTCTTTGTTTTCTGCATCATAAAAGTCCCAAATATAAACACTGCATTTCATATTGTTTTCAAGTACTCTGCAATAGATCATCAAGGAGAATGAGTTGTTTCTAAAAGTATTCATTTTTCTCTGACTAGCTTGATAAATAAAATAAATCTAAGATGCTGATGGATTAGGCTGTTAAATACTTGTAACACCCAGTTAAGATTGTCAAATGTCATTACCATACCTACTAAACTGACATTGGGATGTGTGCATGTAAACCATTATCAAGTGACAGTCTGTAAATCTCCAATAATATAGTTGATTAGAAACTGTTGTTTTTCATAGACAATTCAGCACTTACGTAGCTAAATCTTTAATCCATCAAAAATCGTAAGTATTTAGCTACACGTCAAACCTGTGTTACAAAAATTTCATCAAGTATTGAATACCAATGACTACGTACAATTGCTTGCTTGTATGTAGCTAGTACCCTTAAAACTTGTGATTTAACCAATTAAAACTCAAGTGGTCATTGACACACATGACAAGATCTTCTAAATACACAGATGCTATAGTATCATGGGGTGAGCCAACTTGTGCAAGGTCATGGACATGATCATAGCTATAATAGAGCTATAATAGTTGGACTTTTGGTGTATACTAAACAATTGCAAATTAACTAAGGTAGTGAGTATTCTTGAGTGAGACTATTATACGTAAATAGCACATAATAACTCTTGCATTCCTCTTCTCATTAGCCTTTTCTCTCATCAGTGTTCTCTATAGCTGCTTTTTGCACATAGCTACCACTCTCTCATATGCAAGTTCTTTTTATCTTCGGGCTCTCTTGGTCTCATTGTAGCCTTTATGCACGTTGTTGTGATATATCTGGGGCTCTATTCTTTTCGTATCATTCTCTTTGCTTTTGCAGCATTGCTGTCATTTCCTGTTCGTGTTTGTATGATTCAAGAACCCATGGAAGCATTCTCTAGACAAAATAGAGGGGTCGCCAGCATGACCATTTCTGTATTTATTTGAATGATGAACCATGGAACCATTCTCCATCAAAACAGTAGGCACATAGGATGATTGTTACCATTTTTGTTCATTTTGCTTGATTTATGGACCATGGAGCTATTTCCCACTTGTAATAGAGGGTGGCACATGTGATGATTGTCTCGATCCATTTCCAGTTTTTCACATGGACCATGGAACCATCTCTAATTGCCAAATTGTATGGTGGGGCTCGCTCATGCTTACCCCAAATACACTACATATATCCTGTCTGATTCTCATTGGTAGACACTCGAACAGCATATTGAACTAGTAAAATATTAATAAGAATGAAGGGATGTTGATAATGGTATCAGTATTGGTATTGATGCAGGTAGATGTAGATGCCAGTATATCAGTATTGGTAAAATAAATAACAATGTACTTGTGATTACATTACTTATAGCTCTTCGTACTATATTATGCATTTCACAAAGAGTTATTGTCTATAGGAAAGATATGCCAATGGAATGTTATATCAACAAATATTGGTGATCTGATGTGATAATATGAAACCAGTAAGGATGGCTTTGTGTAAAAGAAATTGCGCATGGTATATAGTACATACATGCAAGAAAATAGGTAGCTATAATATTAATGCAGTGATACAAAGTACAGTACAAAGCAAATATTAGCTCTAACGAGTAGCTACTCATCATGGAATACCACAGAGTTCAAGGGTTAAGCTTCAGTATAACATTTCGAGGTCCTTTTTTCAATTTCTGGTCGCAAACCTGCTGCACCTTTCAGAAGTACAAACCTGTACTACATAGTAGCTACTGCAGTATTATCATACATTGAAACAACCAGGTGATCCTCTTGTATGGAGGTCTGTTAAAAAAATAAAATCACTTCGCAGTGCTCAAAAATCACACTCCTCGCACACAAAACCAAGTGCTTTAGTGGCAGTGTGTTTTGCTTTTGAAATAACCTGCCATGTGGTAATTGATAATATCGTCATAAAACTCTTTGAAAACTTTCTGTAGTAATCACACCCAGCAGTATTGTACAAGTTTACATATACGTATGTATGTACGTACACTGTAGCTTTTTAGGCTTCTTCTGTCAAATTTCCTGAAATAGACTTGATTACATAACCAGTCTTTTCTTTATAACTGTGTGAGTTAACTGTTACTAACGTTTTCTTCAGACCAATCAATGCATGATGAAAAATATCAATGTCAGGTACAAATCTGGTACTGTAGTCCTACTTGTTTGCTATGTTCAAGCCAGGTAAAAACTGGTACTATTGCTAAGATATTTACCTGAAAAGCTTCAAGTATTGCATGGTATCAATGCCATCAACTGTATCTTTACCAACTTATAACCTTGAGTTCTTTTTACCTTGTATTAGCACAAATATGCAGGTGACAGCCAGTACATCGCTGTTTAACTAACACAGTTTCTTATATCCAAATCAGTCAATTTCACTTGTTTGTCACTCCATTTACTATGCACCATCCGTGGATAAAAGTGGATAAAACGGTAGTTTTAATTGTCAATCAAAAATCTTCGTATGGAGGCCTGTTAAAAGGTTGCCTTATGGAGGTTGTTAAGAAGTTGCTTTGTTCATGGATTTTATGACATGGTCAATTTAAGGATTTTATATAATTCTTTTCTGCTCTGGCTGGAATATCAGATACATATAAAAATTATCCTCTGATCACTGTAAAATCAATGCTGCTTTAGATCTAGCTAATCATAAACCATATCACGTAGTACTTTGTTGGGCTGAGTGATACTAAATATGTTCACTGTGATTATTGTAACAAGAGGTAATGTGATTACTGCAGTAATATTGCAGTGGAAAACTTACTATAATAAAAAGGAGTATAGCATCATCCAACATGTGTACCATTAATAATATTAATACTATGAAATACATGGCGATATTCTGCAATATATTGCAAATGCAATATCATTGATATCTGATATTGATATAGCTGAAATATTGCCCAACCCTAGCACTTCGTAATAGTAGGAATCAACAAGGTTTATCAAACACCCCAACAGAGCATACACTTATAAGTAGAGATGCAGATATATGTATCGCTATAAATTATCATGATACATTAGGCAGTGATACCGTATCAATACACATATCAATATATCAAATAATGTGATATATCGATATTAAGACTATATACTTATAAATACAGTATTATGACTGAAGGGATTGACACAAGAAACATGGCGTCCCACTTTTACCCGCCTTGATAATATGCCTCATAATATACTTCATCCAAAAACTGACCAAAATGCATTAGTAACACTATAATAACACTGTAGAAATTCCTAACGATACGATCTGTAGAGAATTTTGGTACTTTCCAAATTTACCATTATTTTGTTGCCTGCCAGACTGCCAATTGTAAGACCCACGAGCACTAGGAGTATGGCTTCAGATTTTTCACACAACAAAGGTTGCATCCGATTTACAAAACTTTTGCTCTGATGAAGATTCATCCATTGCACCGAAGTCCACGATGCAGCGAATCATATGTAACTGCAGGCACCTACTTGTTTACAGGTGCTTCTTAACAACATTCACACCTGTATTATAGCGAAATGCATTTGAAAGCATTGAATATTTTTGCCTTAAGTTGCATATATATTGCCATCCATTGTGAAGTTCACATCCTAATAAAGTACACACACCAGCATTGCATCAGCAGGCGTATTACTAACTATGTCATGTGTGCAAGTGGCTATTTTGTGTGACTTAATAAGCAGAAGGTGCAAGTTTATTGACATGTCCTTTCGAGATTTACTCACCTTTCAATGAATATTGAAGGGAAAAGGAAAAATAATGAAGGATGAAAAATATAACATAGGCAAAATTTCAATGTTTATCTAATGTCTTTGAGTATAATATAGCTGAATTGCCATTTTAACAAAAGTTTAGTAGGCGCCTGTAATGCTTTAGAAGGCAAGGACAGAGTGATATATATTCACATATTTAATTATGACTACATACGTATATACTTAAGTATGCTATAAAAAGCAAACACTCTAAAATTGAAAATTTAAAAGTGAGTAGGGATCGATCTTTCACTGCTACAAAAAATAAGGGACAAGAGAACACATACATACATACATACACATACATACATACATACATACATACATACATACACATACATACATACATACATCAATACATACATCAATACTGTATGTTTTTGGAAAATCCATCCTGCACATTATTTATTTTCCGTTTTGTGCCATGGAACAGTTTTTGCTAATTGAGTATACAGTATCAAAATGCAAAAGTTTGTCCCTCTGAACCTTAGAGTCCAGGGGCATTGAACACATTATGGGTGCATACATACATGTTAGTTAGCTGGTCAGTTAATTGGTTTGTTTGTGTTGGTGTAACTTGGTTAGTATGATCAGTGGCAAGTTAGTTGTTTAATTATTTAGTTAGCTACTTAGTCATTAGTGTTAACATGCAGTTAATTAAATGCATGTGACTAGCTATAGCTACTTAGTTAGTTATAGTACGTAGTTATGTTGTAGTTAGTGCAGTGGTGTAGGAAGCATTGATGCAATGCATGGGTGCAGGCTTCGGTATCCATAAATTTTTCTGTACAGCTGAGTTAGTCTCAGCAACTGCTGCCTGCTGGAATGTGGGGAAAACTTGGCAATTTACTGCTGTGTCCATGCAAAGGCCTTAACTCTCATGCATCTTTGCTTTTTGTGCCCAGTGGTTATGTATAACCTTTGGTTTTGCGTATAGTTGTTGAAAAATTTCGTGTATATTGTTAAAGAATTTTCGTGGGTTAAGGGTATACCCACGAAAATTTTTTAGCCTTGAAAATTTCCCGAATTACGGTATTTCGGCATCTCAACTAAGAATACTAGTGTGGATTATGGATTGGCTTATGTAGTAAAAGGCTATTTCGGGATCTCAACTAAGAGTATACGTATTAGTGTGCATGGATTATGCTGGTGCCCTCATGCATTTTCAAGTGTCCACATGCATTAACAGCTATATATGTTAACGTCATGAACTCCACTGTATAAAGCCCCGTATATATAGCTACGTACATTGGTAAAATATAGCTATAGCTATACAGTGATAGAGTGTCACTAACTTAGCTATATATGTGACTGTCTCTGCAAAAACCAGCCTAGTTCGCACTAAAATTTAAATCAGTCATTTTTTGGCCAAGCTTATAGCTATATCCAATAGCTAAAACACCATGCATGTCTCCTATGCTTATATAGCTATACCCAATAGCTAGCCAAACACCATGTCTCCTATGGCCAGACCTAAATGGTCTGCTTTTCTGAGGGGAGGATTTGAGGTCTTGTAAAAGCATGACCGACACATTGGCACCTGTGGAGCGCACCAATTGGGCGTTATCGGCCTGGAATTCTACCCTTGATCGGAATGATGTCCCTTCGGCCTGGTTGTATCATAGATTATAGAGGGAGCGAAGCGCCCTCTATAATCTATGGTTGTATGGTCAGGACCATCTGGCTGTATACCCAGAGGTTTCGTTTCATTTCCGTTTCCATTCCGGTTTTATAACTTGCCCCTTGGCACCCAGGACCCTAGTCTGTCGTAGCCAGACTCTTTTTACCGCGCAGGGCCTTATCGCTTGCAGTATAAGTATAAGCGATAAGGCCCTGCGTGGTAAAAAGAGTCTGGCTACGACAGACTACCAGGACCCCGCCAGACCCTTCCACACGTGAATGCGCGTGATTGTGACGTCACAGATTGCGACGCAAAAACATGCGTAAACCTTGACTGTTTTATTAGAGCACCTTAACCTTAGTTTATCTATGCATAATATACACTTATCCTCTGTTGCACATGTATGTAGCTACAATGGTGATTTCTATACTGGTCACAATAAAAAGAATTTTAGTCTATGGTAGCTATCTAACGAATACTTTTGGTTATAGTTTTTATACCAAAACTGATTAGCTACTTTTAGTTTTATGGTAGTTACCTGCAGCCCTAGTGGGATATAGCTATAGTACTTATGATATGTGACTGGATTTTGGAAAACAGTTCCAGCATATTTCTTAGCTATAGTTTAGTAATTTGAGCATTGAATTCCATGTAGTATTATGAAATATCTTTGAATATGTAATATTGTTTGTGTGGCAGTGATAAATATAACTAAATAAAAATGTGTGATTTGGAACAAAATCCAGTCACATATTATGATGATAAAATCATTTTATGCAGTGGCAGAGGAACCTACTGAAACTCCAGGGGGCCACTTAGCTACACTGTTAAAACAAGGGTGTGCATTTCATACCTCCATAGTACGTATATCACACCAAATGGTTACATACCCTTGGTGTGAAATATCTAGGTATGCATTTCACACTATTTTAGCATAAAATCCATAATAACTTACCTTAATTACCACGCGGACAAGGGCGCCAAATAAGATACAAAGTGCCTGTAATTTTAAGCGCTCCCTAAAATATATGTATGTGAACGTGGACGCCACTGCAAACCTCGCTACAAACGATTCGAGGCATTTCCTTATAAACGTGGTAAGTAGCTAGGATCAACTGACATATATGCACAAACTTACTTAAAAAATTTCCGTGATCATATAAGTCAGTAGATGATCCCAAAGTTCGCCAGGTTTTAGCTAAAGAACACACTGTAGGTAGTGTACGGAATCCACATATTTACTTGTATTCCGCATTGCAATAATCACGTGATGAGTACACGGATTTCCGTATTTGCTTTACAAGCGCCCCTCTACTGACTTATATGATCACGGAAAATTTTTAAGTAAGTTTGTGCATATATGTCAGTTGATCCTAAGCTATATTACGTGGCTGTGTGTTAAATACTTCACCAGTTACATGGTCTTGTAAAACAGCAACGGACGTTTCTTCTTGACAGTTGTAAAAATATTTCCATGGGTTTTCCAGTTTTCTCCGTGAATGTCACCTAGAGGAGGCCACAGCTGTACGAGTCTTGGCTTATTCAGCTTCAAATCTACATAAATCGATTCGCTGTAGCATAATGAATCCTTTAAACTTTAATTGAGCTTCATAGAGCAAACATAGAGGTTTTTATGGGGCCTTTTGTAATTGTATGTCATCACGGCAATAACAGCGATTTAACTTGTTTTTGCATGTCGGCAGAAATTACCCCATAACTTCTAGATGCCAGCTCCTACAGAATTGAAACAAACACCAATACATTCTATATAAAACAGTGATTCTTTTAAGCTATAGTATAAGGCTTTGACTTAAGTACTTAGCTAATTGCAGGCTCTTAAAAATGATCTCGTTTTTGAAATGAAGAGAAAATGGCGAAATTTTGAAGGAGTTGGGATATCTCAGCAACGAAAAAGGTCTTTTAAAAATTCCCTTGTTTTAATTTCCCTTTGTATCAAATGTTTTCACTTGGTAGTGTTATTATAGACCTAGCCCTTCCCAATTTGCCACACATTAATTAATTAATTAATTATTTATGAGATTATTAGTATAGGTAATCACACACATTTGAGTGCAATTCGAGAATAATTGTACCAGTAACAGTCAAGTAATTGCACGAGGCGAAGCCGAGTGCAATTTGACTGTTACGTGTACAATTATTCTTGAATTGCACGAAAATGCGTGTGATTGCCTATTAATCGCATTGCACGACCTACGACGCCCACTCTAACCTGAGGCACGCCGCTCTTTCCAATCTGAGGCACGGTCGCAAATCGTATTCCTTCCGCATCGCTTGTTTTAGCAGTTCCGCGTTCAGAATTGACTTCTAAGACGTTAACATCGAGAAATTCTTCTACAAACTATGGAGTATTCATTGTGCCTGTAATCGTTACTTTGTTGCCATGTAAGTCGGTTACTATGAATCCCCAGTGCTACGCAATTTCATTCGCTGTTCATTGCATCATTGTTTGTTGCACTTAAACGGCTTCCAGCAGAGTGAATTTTGGTTGGCTGTTTTACCGTGCAATTACTGAATATTACCTGTGCAATTACTGAATATTACTGTGCAATTAGAGAATAATTGCACGGCTACTAACGGCAAAATATATACAGGCTATGCGATTATTATTGTAAACAAATAAACATTACCATTATACAATATAATAATCTCATAAATAATTAAATAATTAATTAATGTGTGGCAAACTGGGAAGGGCTAGGTCTATAATAACACTACCAAGTGAAAACATTTGATACAAAGGGAAATTAAAACAAGGGAATTTTTAAAAGACCTTTTCGTTGCTGAGATATCCCAACTCCTTCAAAATTTCGCCATTTTCTCTTCATTTCAAAACGAAATCATTTTTAAGAGCCTGCAATTAGCTAAGTACTTAAATCAAAGCCTTATAATATAGCTTAAAAGAATCGCTGTTTTATATAGAATGCAATGGTGTTTGTTTCAATTCTGTAGGAGCTGGCATCTAGAAGTTATGGGGTAATTTCTACTGACATGCAAAAACAAGTTAAATCGCTGTTATTGCCATGATGACATACAATAACAAATGGCCCCATAAAAACCTCTGTGTTTCCTCTATGAAGCTCAATTAAAGTTTAAAGGATTCATTATGCTACAGCGAATCGATTTATGTAGACTTGAAGCTGAATAAGCCAAGACTCGTGTAGCTGTGTCCTCCTCTAGATGGCATTCACGAAGAAAACTGGGAAAGCCTCATGGAAATATTTACAACTGTCAAGAAGAAACGTCCGTTGTAGTTTTATAAGGCCATGTAACTGGCGAAGTATTTAACTTACAGCCACGTAATATAGCTTAAAAGAATCGCTGTTCTATATGGAATAGATTGGTCTTTGTTTAAAATCTATAGAAGCTAGCATTCCGAAGTTATGGCCTGCCTTCTACTGATATGCAAAATTTCTTTGATGCCATATTAAAATACAATTACAAAATAATGGCCATATAATTACCTCCCTGTTACTTGTATGAAATTCAAATAATGTTTAAAGGATTTGTTATGCTACAGTGAATCGATTGATGTACGTATTAAGCTAAACAAACCGACATCACAGGAAGTGTGAGCCCGTCTTCACTGGCTTGTGAAAGGAATTGCGTGTACGAGATAAGAAATTGTTTAACAAGAACTAAGAAAAACACACGTTGCGAAGAACTCGTGTGTCCTATGGCCTTGGAATGTGGCTTAAAAGATTCGCCTTGCTCTACTGAGTGAATTGACGTGTGTTTCAAACGTATCAGTGAATTTGTTTAAATAGTATGGAACCATTTCATTGGCATGCGTGCTGTTATAAAAGCACACGAAACAGCCGACTCAAAAATAGATGTTAAAGCTTTCCTACTTAAGCATATGGTTACAAAACAAAGCCTTTCATTATAAAACGAAAAGTACTTACCTGTAAACACAGCCTAACTAGGCGTATTGATTCGTCTCCAAGTATAACGAATAAACGAAATTCCGTGTTACATGCGTTGCTAACACGCATACGTTGAGCAGAAAGAGATACAGCAATTTGTTCCCAGTAAATATTCCAGCCTTCCGAGTAATATATAACCTTCACTGTATCAGTCAATAGCTTGTTGGCCAGTGGGATAGTAAGATTTGATCCCAGGAGAATGTTTGGCTAGAGGTAACGATGACTACTCTATTAGAGAGTTTTCGTAAGTGAAGATCCATGATTGCTCCGCTTTTAGTTCCTGCCCTCAGCATTCTATAGATATGTCAGGTAACATGCATAGATAACACACTCTCCTTTAGAGATCTGATTATTTTCGAAAACAATTAGTTATAGGTTACTATCCTAAGATCCATATACGTAGGTTACATCCTTCACTGGAAACTGGCTTATTAGTTATATTACTTAGTTATATTACTCAATAAAAGGGTACTATATCCTTACCTTGAATATTTGAAACAGAGGAAACGATATATCAAAAAATATCGTAGTTCAAATACATTTGTAATTGTAAAGCAGCTAGCTATTTATACCAACAGTTGATAATTGATGAAAACAATAAATTATAGCTATCAAAAATATTGTAGTTCGAATACATTAGTAATTGTAAAGTAGCTAGCTGGTTATACCCAATTGCAATGTGTGATAATTGATGCTTTAATTGTACATCCCTTGATTTTATATACGTATGGTTATGTAGTCCGCAGGCTAGAAAAAACAATAATAAAAGAAATGATGAATGTGATTTTTTTATTTTGATCACAAATCATTTTAAGTCCGTACCACTTACAACCTGGCTTTGAATATGGAAATGTACATTCGTCCCAGCACTAATAGACAATGCAAAATGTCCCCCCTAATACAAAAGCATTCAGTAGAAATGTTTATCCACATCACTCACCAGTTATTACGTATTGTGAATCACTGGAGAAAGCACAATCCCAAACCCATTTCTTATTAGTGCCCTTCCTCAATGTATTCCGCTCGGTGAAATCAGCAGTTGACCATATTTTACATGAACCATCAGCCGAGGTGGTAGCCAACAAGCTGTAAAGAAGAGACATACCAAAATGATATCCTGACATCTGATGGTCAATGACCCATAGGTATGAGTTGCACCTAGTACTGGGCAAGAACCGGGTAGCACACCATAACCACCCTGCACCATGAAACTGATTGTGAGGTATTTTCATATTGATGTTATCTAGAAATATGGCCAAGCTGTTG
Organism: Nitrosopumilaceae archaeon; assembly: GCA_965207375.1. Lineage (GTDB taxonomy): Archaea > Thermoproteota > Nitrososphaeria > Nitrososphaerales > Nitrosopumilaceae > JAWVZS01. The sequence continues at coordinate 113,789 of CBDBMG010000003.1, forward strand.
ATGATACTGCCATTTCAGTATCACGATTGATACTCTGTATAGAAATAACACTATTTGCAAGAATTAGTGTGTTTTAGTGTTTTTATAACAACACATCCATCCTTTTGTATTTCCTAAGGTCCGGTGGCTGACTGGCTACTGCCCCCTTAGCCCCCCTAAATCTGCCACTGCTATATTGTCATTTTGATTTTTGATGCGCAGGTGCAAGGCCCTATTCAACAGCTATTACGATAGTTAAGATCACAACATTGATATTTATAATATCACTCAAATGGTAGTATTGGTTGTAATATGGACACCTTGGGACCAACCATCAAGGTGTCTTGATTTTTCAAGTTAGCTTATGTACTAAAGGCTACTTTCAAGAAGTTATTACACATTCTAATTATATGTGTATATGCCTTTATAAGTAAAGAAAATTCCATCATTTGTAAAATAATTATTCATAATTTAATAGTCTAGATCTTCTGACCATTGTAACCAAACTATTTAATTTATCACAACATTACCTTTGGCTCCATTGATATTATACTTCCTTATATGGTCATAGAACTTATTCATTATTAGTAATGACTGACTATAAATACACAGGGCGCCATAAAATATACCACTGACCATCCCATTGTTATTGAATCAATGTAATGGCTTATAAAGATAGTAGGTTATATAATACATGGCTTCAATGTGAGTACGGTAAGATAATCTATGTATTAAGTATGTGGTGCCTTTTTAAAAACACACACACACACGACATGCGTGGAACACACACACGACACATGCATGGAACACACACACAACACATGCATGGAACACACACAAAGAGTAAAACTGTCTACACCTGTTCGTGCTGTATACTACCAAATAAACATGATTACTGGGTCCCTATTATTCATTGGTATACTTGTCACCACAAGTATGGCTTCACAACAGTGCTCTTTTATATTTATTGTGGGTTAGAATGGCTTCAGTTTATGCATGTGTATGCAGAGTGGTGTGATGGGTTAATTTGAGGACAAAATGTTTGTGTGCTGATTTTGCAGTTTATTCCAATCTTCTAATACACACAATGATACAGTACCTCTTGACCACCACAGCCAATCCATGAAAAACCTTTTGTGGCATACACAATGTACAGAATTTGGCTTTAGTGTTGGTGATTGTAAGGGGGCCTGGACCCCTGTTGAAAAGTAAGTTGCAATGAAACATTATGGTATACATTGGTGCTGTTAAATTTAACATTTCTAGCAGTCTAGCATGGCTTTCTAGGACATCTTATTTAGAGGAGCAAACACAAATTTGTAATTTCTAAGTGAAATAGTTCCTTGGTCCCCTATATCAGGGACCTCATTCTAACTAAAGCCCCCCCTGTAGAATTGCCACTGATTGTACCACAAGTATTTAGTATTTATTAATCACAATTTATGAAATTCTCAAATCTCACCTGGAGTCTGGGCTGAAGAGGCATTTCAGGGCATATTTTGGGTGAGCAATGATCCTGGTACGAGGGTTGAGCAATATCGGTGATTCCCCCACGCCGCCAGACAAACTCCACACAAAACACGTCCCCTACAAAAATACCATCATGATTGTAAGAATACAAGAAAAACCTATTTGATTTCTGGGGTACACTATTATTTGTGTGTGTACATGCATGTACAGTTGGGAGTTAAAGTGCCGTACTTTCTTGAGGTATTAATACAAAAACTGCACACCCACCTTACTATTGACAGCAGCAAGGTACGCAGCATCGGGGTCAATGCTGACACTATGTATGGCCACATCAACTTCTGGTATCTATGGTAACAACAGCCCATCATCATAGATGAATTATAAATTTCCACATAAAGACGTACATAAGTACATAGTCCAATGCTCTATAAAAACTATTATGACATTTTTACAAGTTAAAGATCGTGTACATCTTTGTTAAAAACAGGTCAGGATTAATTTGATCAGATGTGTCTCATTATATCTGGACAAAGCTCAGCTACAAAGCATTTATTTACAATGTCAAATAAGACAAATATACCATCAGCGAACATACATACCACTTTACTGCTGGTGTCTCCGACAAGGTCCCAGAGGTGCAGCGCACCGGTTTGATCCCCGACAACCAAAGCTGCCTGATTGGGATGAAGGCAGACACAGTTGATGGGAGCATTAGCCTGGAACAATTTCTGGCACTGCATATTACGTGACCTACAGAAATAAAAGCAGTAAGATCAAGCCTTTATCATTTGCTTTCTTTAGCACCCAGATTAATATCCTCATGCCCAGATAGACTCCATACATGTCAGGACTCAGGATAAATTAATAATATGTTCAAAATTGTGTTTCTTGTATTCTTACGATCATATTATTTCATGACGGTATTTTTATAGGGGATGTGTTTTGTGTGGAGTCATGAGGATGCTAAAGAAATCACCAATTCACTGTGTGAATAAAAGCAAGAGTTCATTGGGGCGAGCCTGAGCGAGCCCCACACTAGCGAGTCGCCCCCTCAAGATTGGTGTTATCGACCATGCACAAAAAATTACGACAAAAATTGGGTAACTTACGCATGCGACGAGAATTCAACGGCATAGATTACAGCGCGTCCTTGTGTAATCGTCCATGCCAAGATAAGTGAACGGTGTAGATTACAGGGTTTGGTGTTATCGTTCATGCCACGATAAGTGAACGGCGTAGATTACAGTCCTTCCATATTTGGTTTGGTGTTATCGTTCATGCCACGATAAGTGAACGGCGTAGATTACAGTGTTTCCATATATGGTTTGGTGTTATCGTCCATGCCACGATAAGTGAACGGTGTAGATTACAGGGTTTGGTGTTATCGTCCATGCCACGATAAGTGACGGCATAGATTACAGTGTTTCCATATATGGTTTGGTGTTATCGTCCATGCCACGATAAGTGAACGGTGTAGATTACAGGGTTTGGTGTTATCGTCCATGCCACGATAAGTGAACGGCGGAGATTACAGTTCTTCCATATATAGTTTGGTGTTATCGTTCATGCCACGATAAGTGAACGGCATAGATTACAGGGTTTGGTGTTATCGTTCATGCCACGATAAGTGAACGGCGTAGATTACAGTGCTTCCATTATGGTTCGTCCATGCCACGTTTTGTACGTGTGCGTTGATTAGAAAAAATGAAACGTGAAGAGAGATTGCAGCGACGAATAGACCTTTACAGACAACGAAGGGACAAGGAGAGGTTCATGCATACGTCGCTACATGCAACTTATTGAATGATTAATTGAACAGTTAAAATTACGATCAGGCTCGCCCCTCGATGCTGTTAGCATCTGTCTAGTAATAAAAGAAGGGAGAGTCACATGTTAAACACCATAAATTATGCAGAGTTACTCTACTCAGACATTACCATGAAACAAAAATAATTCCGCACCTGGGTGGGCTCGAACCACCAACCTTTTGGTTAACAGCCAAACACGCTAACCAATTGCGCCACAGATGCAGATGGAAACGCAAGCCGTAAACCTCACCAATAGAAGGATGTTAAATTAAAATATAAGGCCAAACAAAGTTAAAAATGTTTCTGGTCCTCCTGCCTGGTTATTTTTGCTAACCAGTAAAATATTTTTTATTAACCATACAAATAATTTTGTGGATACCTTTATGTAAAAAATACAAAATTAAGCAAATTTTATAATGGATGAAAGAAATATTGTGTATGATCAATAAAAGTAACCAGTTTTAGTTTTAATATGCCTGGATCAGAAACACATACCGTATACGTGGTAATTTTCGAAGGTCTTATATTTCACGGAAGATAAGTCTGTAAGGATTTTCGTGGTTTAATTTTCGCTGATCAGTAAGTCGAATACAGTGTTTCCTTAAGCTACTGCTTCTTTTCAAGGATTAAAATTTTGTGCTTGACAAGCTTACAGCGAAATCTGCGAAATTTACGTCCCTCAAAAATTACCGCGTATACGGTATTTAACTTTGCAGCCTAACCAGTGTAAGCTTTTGACCATGTGTGATTCTTGCTATTGCAGAATTTCACACACAATACTCCACACTTCTTTTTTAAAGGTATAATCTTGTTTCAGCATACCGCAAATCCCAAATCCTGGCAGTCCCATCCTCTCCGCCAGTGTACATCCACTTGCCGTTCTCACAGAACCCGACGGCTGTGACGTTCTTTGATATCCCGTTATAGTCCATCACCTGGAGGGATATACAGCAGTATGCTACCATCACTACTACCATATACGGTAAAACATTGGGGGAAACTTTCAGTTTTCGTGATTTTTTGCTCAACTGCAAATGTTTTACATCAAATAGTTTACTAGCAATAGTCAAAAGAAGCTGCTACCATGACAGTTTTCCTGTGAGCATTTATTATCTATTCTAACGGCGAAAGTTCTCCCTGAATGTTTTGCCATATATGGTATACTGATTGTTACTCACTGGGTTTGTATCCGTTGAGCAGACATGATACATTTTAACATGTTGGTAACCTATGATACGTCAAACAGTGCATATATAACAAGTTGTAAATTTAGCAATCAAGAATGCTTTGTCAGCATACACATGAACAAATATACACATATAAATGTACAACACACATGCAGATGCACTCGCCACACACACATACGCACGCACGCACACACCTGCTACAGCAACATATTTCTTGTCAGGTGTAATGGCAAGCCCATTCACTTGCTGTAAGACAAATAAAACATCATAGATAATAGGTGCAGTCCTCATAAGTGTACAGTATAATTTGCTACTTAAATGACTCACGGAGTCCGCGTGCTGAGCGGAACGGTAGCACACGCCATCGTGCGGATGCCAGAACTTGATCGTGTGGTCGTAGCCGCCTGTTACAAAAATAATATCTCCAGACATGTACAAAATTATTAGAATATGTTTCTATCCAATGCCCACTGAAACAACGTGAACTTGGTAATTGTCTGTAAAAGATTTATTTATGTGTATGAGGCGTGGATCATTATGTCTTTGCAAAATGAAGATAATCATGGAGCTGTTAAGGTGGAGAGAGCTGCATGCCCGTACAAGAACATGTCGCACAAATTTAAATTCGAGAAGAAACGAGAATTCAAGGCGCAGTATGCACACATATATTTCGCCAGACTACAGAAAATGAAGAAGTCGTTGCAGGACTCGGCAAAGCGAAAATGGGGTGAGTTATGCCATAGATCACTATGTCCCCAGTGTGCATCGATTTCGCGCCGTAATCACGTGAGATACCCCTTCCATTTCCAGGTGACGTAAGCATAGTTCCAATCAGTGGATTGAAGGATCTCACTGATAAATGTTGCATTGTAGGGACACTGTTTAAAGAAATGGAGCTGAAGCCATCCATCTTGAAGGAGATTAGTCAACAGGTAACTGACTGACAGAAAAGAGTTTAGTAGGTCAGTATGAAGTGGTTAGCTTCTTTGAGGTAGCACTAGTTGGTATTGCTATGATTGTGCCTACTACATATGGTCTGCCATATACAGTTTAGATATGGAATTTACCAATTTTAAAATCTCTGCCAAGATTTAAAGATTAGAGTGCAGATTTATAGATTTGATTAAAATTTCAGGATTTACACTGTGTACATTTCAGGAATTGCAATGTATTCATTAGTATTTCAAGCATATTTATCATGGTAATAGGATTTGAGATTTGAGCGATCTGATCTAAGATTTGATACATGGCAAACCCATTGATCTGTAATTGTAATTCAACCACTCTGTCTAAATTTTCACCCTAAATCTAGTAATAAATATAATGAACAAATAAACAATAGTGTATGGTACTAGTCTCATCCCCAGATGGGCCCGTGCTAATAGCACAAACACCGTCTGGTGACAATAGTTGATTTTCTTGATTCCGGAAGCCAAGATTTTGGCTGTCCAATCAGCTGTGAGGAGTTACATAATCCACTAAAAATATTAGAATATCATGAGATATGGAAGGTTTACTGCCGTCTAGAATACCCTATCCTATAACGAAAATGTTCTAATAGCTGTGTGTATTATTTGTATAGGGAACGGATTTTCCGACACGACTTATTAAGCGACACGATATTCTAATATTTTAAGTGGGTTGTGAAATGATTGGCTAGATTTGAACTTCCGGAATCAAGAAAATAGACTAATGTCACCAGACAGTGTTTGCACTATTAGCGTAAGCCCAGCTGGGAACGAGACTAATATGGTACATGTTTATTTATTTATTTATTTACTAGCATCATTTAGTGCCATTACCACCAAGAAAGAAGTACCTTCATAAAACAGACTCACTAGTGTTAGAGGATGAAGCACAGAGGATCAACCTTACTGGTGATATCCCAGTAGACGAGCTACTCACTGGCATCACCATAGCGTTACTAGGAAAAAGCGATGACAGTGGGAAATTTCATGTTGAGGAATATTGTTTTGCTGGAGAATGTCCTACCATTGATGTTACCATGAACAACAGTATGAATGATATGTCTGACGATGATGATAACGACAAGTATGAAGATTTCGGCAAGCAGAATTTTTATAATTTCCAAAGTTTCATGTGAATGTGTGCTAAGGACTAAGTTGTGGGTACTAGAAAGAAAAATTTGGTCATTTAATATCACGAACTTTTGTTTCGTGAGTTTTAATGTTTCAAAATGTTATCTTGGTGTCTTGTTGGTGTGTTCTATTAGGACATTTTGCATTATTTTATAGGTACATTGCTATAGTGTCAGGACTTAATGTTGGCTCTGCACACTGTGATCAGCTGAGCCTACAACTGTTCATCGATTACATAACTAGCACCGTGGACAGGGCTGCCAACCGTTGCAGTAGTGTCGTCCGACTGATAGTGGCGGGTAACTGCATCACTGATAATCCTGTGAAGTCTTCAACTGCAGTAGTTGATAGCAAAGTATGGTTACTACAATAATATGGCCATCATAATTATACAGATTACTGTATGCCTTAGGCTGGTGTTTAATTTTAGCAAAAATAATCAATAATATTATTAAGCAGTGGCGTTGGAAGGTGTGGGTGGGGTTGGAGGCCTCCCCACAATTTTGAAAGTATAGAGGAAGAGCACCCAATCAAAATACTCTAATAAAGCAGTCATTTATCCTAATAGAGCAGTTAATAATGCATCATGTTATCATTACCAGCAATGCTGTACCCATGCACCACCACCACTGTTAAATGTCAATTGTTAAGGATCATATTTGTGATATTAATTCCTAATTGGTCTGGTTAATGAACATAGTATGACAACTAATGCTATATACAATGAGATCCAACCGATATGTTGTATACATATTCACTATATTAGAGCATGAATTAATGGTTAAAAGTGCTCAGATGCGTCAGCACAAAATAAAATTTTGTCCTGCCAAATCAGTAGAAATACATACCGTAGTATTATAGCTAGACTCAGAACAATGCTTGGAAATGTCAGACTGTTACTTCATGCTCTGTAAATGTACTAACCTTGCCATGTATGTTAGATTGTGTTGATTTCCTGTAGACTAAATATCAGACTAAGAATTATTCAGCTCAGAGCATTGAAGCAGTAAAAGAACTGGATACTGTACTGACACAATTAGCGGTAAGTTTGAGTAGTTTTAAGCAGTTTCGTTGCATTGAGACACTATTGAGGATTACAATGATCACCCTAGTGGATTGTAAAAAATGTTACATCCCTGGTGGGACTCGAACCCACAACCTTTGAATTAGAAGTCCAATGCGCTAATCCATTGTGCCACAGGGACCTTGATGATAAGGAATGTTTTGTCAAACTTGTATACTTAGCTATACCTATTCATGCTAGACAACTTGTCCATTGTCTGTAGTGGTCATTCAGTGTATATCCCTATCAGTCATACTTGTATGGTAATATTACTGAGAGATTTCTATGTATAGCTATTATGGTGAGCACTCGTTTTGTAGAGTTGTCTACCGGTGGATGTAATGCCTGGATCACATGATCCGACTAACCACTTGTTGCCACAGCATCCACTTCATTGTTGTATGTTCCCTCAGGCATCACGTTACTCAATGTTACAATGTGTCACCAATCCCTACCAGGCTAGGGTGGGGGGAGTTTTGTAAGTTACACGAACTCATGCAACTGAGTGAGGGGATATTGATAAAACAATATTTTCTTACAGGTTATTAGGAACATCAGGTCAAAATATTGATGATGCAATGAGATTCTCATCCTATACTGATCCAATGGCGGTATTGGAGCATACGTTGTTATGGAAACATTTGGCTCCCACTACACCTGATACTCTTAGTTGTTTTCCATACACAACTGATGACCCCTTCATCCTTGAGGACCACCCACAGATCTATTTTGCTGCTAATCAAGCATCACAGCAACATAAGATTATTAAAGGTATTCATTGCAGCTATAGCTAGAGTCTTGTATTAAGTTAAGTAACTCAGTATCCAGCCACTGCTGGATAGGTTGAGGTGATAGGGTCACAGAATGTAGCTATATATTACATAGCAATACCATGTGGACTTGGATTGTTACCTGACATGATATGTAAAGTGACTGCACTGTAGCTAGCTAGCTATATGTTATTTCTTCAAAGGAAATCAATAAAATTTAATAGCCATTCCATGGCATTTAAGGTATTGCCATGTGTTTATTTTCTTATCGCATAGCTAGCTTGTATATATTGTGCCATTAGTAGCAGTGCAATTATTCTCAAATTGGTAGCCTAGGGGATAGCAATATTCAGTAATTGCATGCTAAGATAGCGAATCAAAATTCACAATGCAGGAAGCCATTTAAATGCAACAAACAATGATGTGATAAACAGCAAGCGTAGCACTGGAGATTCATAGTAACTGACTTACATGACAACAAAGTAATGAATACAGGTGTAACGAATACTCCATAGTATGTAGAAGAATTTCTCGATGATAACTTCTTAGAATGGAATTCTGAATGCAGAACTGCTAAAAACAATGTGGAAGGAACAAGATTTGTGACCATGCCTCAGATTGAAATGAGCAGCGGGCGTCGTAGTTCGTGCTATGCGATTAGTAGGCAATCACACATTTTCGTGCAATTCGAGAATAATTGTACACGTAACAGTCAAATTGCACTCCCCTTTCCCTTGTGCAATTACGTACTTGACTGTTACTGGTACAATTATTCTCAAATTGCACTCAACTGTGTGTGAAATTAGCTACATACTGGGAGCTAAGCAATTTAGTAACCCTCAGGCCCTTAACTGCACTAGGGATGCTACATCCTCAGGCATTTGGGCTACTAGCATCTAACTGTCATATAGTTTATGTAGTATAGCTACAAAGGATAGCTAACCATTTTGTATTTCAGATACACATTAAGTAAATAGCTACCGTATAGCTAGCGTAATTTTTGACAGGGGAAAATATTAACAGATTTTAAGCTAACATTAGCAATACATCAAAATTTCCCTTTCAGTGGTTTTGAGTAGTATAGTGCTAATACAGGTGGCCTAAGATGCTGTACGTCAATATTTTCCGTATTAAATTTCTCAATGAAATACATCCATCAATATTTTCCCTGTTAAAAATTTGCGCTAGCTATATGGTAGGAACACGTATAGCTAGTTGTCTAGCTGGTAATGCCTGAGGCTTTAGGGCACTAAGTAAACACACGTAGTGATCTAGCTAGTGATTTATTAAACCTGCAAATTCACTACATTCAAATTGTAGTCTAAGCGTTAGTAATGCAATTAGCTAGCTACAGAAACTAGCTATATAGCTAGCTTACCTAATTTTTGGAAGGGCTATCTTTTATAACAAGATATCTGTGTTGGTTTATATTCCTAAGCACATGGGCATAATACTGAGCATAACAGGTGAAATTTATGAGCACTACAACATAACATAGTAGGTAAAGATAAAAGCATAATAGGCTGTCCATACCATAATAGCCGTTCCATGACATTGAAGGTGTTGCCATGTTTTTTTGCCATACAAAATAGCTATAGATAATAGCTATGTGTCTTCATTGTTAGTCACAATGCACTCTATAGCTACCTGTTTCTACAGATGATGATGGTAGAAGAACTTGTCTACTGACAGTTCCTAACTTTGATCAAACACACAGTTGTGTTCTTGTCAACCTGAAGACCCTAAAGTGCAGTGAGATACAATTCCGTACATCACTAGTCTCATCATCACCAAGTGTGCCACACCCCATGGATACAGGAGACACTCCTATGGCTGCAGAGTCAGAAGAAGACATCAACTACATGGAGCTCTATCAAGATGACAATGATGATGATATGGATTAATTTTATTGTTGGTAGCTAGCTAGCGCCATAATGTGTATATGTACATATTATTCTATCTATCTATATGAGGTTTACTATAGCTAGCTATATACAGCACAAGGAAGAATACACAACCTTTATCACAGTTTTATAGACTTACTTTCTATTCATCTCTAAGACTTTAATCTGCTGTCAGGAGCAATGACCTCATGCACACTAGCTGACTAGCTATGGAGATAACTGATGAATGCCAAGGGGAAGAAATAGTTAAGATTGTGTATCTGACTGTCCTGAATGTGAATGCAATAGTGGATAAATGTTTTGAAGTACAGAACGGTGAAAGTCTGGTACATGGCCATGGATTGCTTTATAGCTATATGTATTCAATCAACATTAGTGGTACTAAGGACATTGAAGATAACCGTGAAGCTGTTAAGTGTAGATGTGTTAGATCATTTATTCCATGCTCTTGTATTGAAGTTTAAGTCCATATATATGCAATATCCTAAAGGGAAATATCAGTTAATATATAGCTATATATAGCATCTATTGGATTCTCTGATATGGTTGAGGAGGGAGTCTCGAGATCCCAAAGACCCCCTTGATCCTCCACTATGTAAATAAATGTGACTGCATAATTGCAGAGTGCAAGCAATGTAGCTAGCTATAATTTCTATGTAACCAATTGCAATATGCTATAGCTAATTGTCAAAGTTAACTATAACATGTTTACTTTTAATTATGCGAAGACATCAACTACATGGAGCTCTATCAAGATGACAATGATGATGATATGGATTAATTATATTGTCGGTAGCTAGCTAGCTAGCTATATAGCTAGTTATAATGTGTGTGTGTACAAAAAAGTTTATATACTAACTATCACAATTTTACAGATTTGCATTCTATTCACAATGTGAAATGAAATTCAAATCAGCTATATACATGACTTCAGTCTGGTGAGCATTGAGCCAATGACCTCACACTAACATCCATGCAACTTTTACTTGGTGTGTAGATGTGTTACATCATTTATTCTGTGCTCTCATATTGAAGTTGAAATTATCCTAATTTGGCAAGGGAAATGTTAATTATATAGTTTACCAATAGCTATACAGCTGTCTTAGATTCTCTGATATATGAGGGGGTCTCGAGACCACAAAGACCCCCTTGATCTGCCCATGTGTAAATAAATGTGACTGCACAGTTGTGGAGTGCAAGCTTATAAGCTTTAGCATGATATAATTTATTTCTATAGCTTATGTAGCTAACTAGCTAGCTAGCAGCTATAGTTATTATATAATATAAACATTAAAAGTATATTGATTAAGAATTTAAATTAATTGATTACAACAATGTAAACACTGACACATAGGACTACATAGATCACAGCATTGACATGGACTTACAGGGTTTTTACAACAACTATATAAAAAATCTTTAAATAGTAAGTACCTACGACACACAGACTTGTTCTTAGCATACTCATGTACAAGTTTGGAAGCTTTCATAGCACTACTTCTATAATATAGAATGGCCTGAGCTTGTGATCCGTTTTTTCCAGCCCTACCGGTTTCTTGTACCAAATCCTCAAGACTCTGTGGTAATCCCCAATTTATTATCCTAGCAATGTCAGGAATATCAACTCCAAGCCCAAAAGCACTACTGGCTATCACTAGTCTTAAGATGCTGCGAAATTCATCTAGTATTTCTTCTCTCATATCTGGAGTGGAAGCTGCAGTAAACAATGTAACAAGCCATAACTGTCATATATTTAGAAGACCAGGTGGTTTGGTAATTTTTGGGCCAAGTTTTTTCTTAATTGCAGTGAACATATCTGTACATTCACGTAATGACCGACAGAATATCACAGTTTTGGGCATATTTGTATGTGCCAAGGTTAGTTCATCAGCTAATGTTGTGGATAATTGTTCAATGGGTTCAGATGGCTTGACTATGTATTTAATGTTTGACCTGTCTATGTTTAGCCCGATTATCATGGGATCATCCATAGCCAGATGAGATGTTACGACGCTGATTGTCTGATCAGTGGCAGTAGCTGTCAAAGCCATGACATTCACAGATTTAGGAATTAAACTTCGAAGTGTTCCTATTTCAAAAAATGCTTTCCGAAAAGTGTCTCCCCTATGCAATGAAACAAATAATATGTAGCACACAAAATATACTTGGCTAACCACATCTGGATGCAATGTGCTTCATCGACGACCAGTGCCACTAATCTCTCTTGATACACATTCTTCTGAAGCATGTTTCTAAATTTCTTATTGTTAAGTATGGACTCAGGGCTTATGTAAACCAACTGAATTTCTCCTTTCAATACAGACATAGCAGCCTTTTCATCATTCTGTGCCTCTCCCACAAACTCCACCGTAATACCTTTGTGCTTAAAACTTTGCTTTTGATCAATCATCAGGGCAATCAGTGGGGTAATTATAACAGCAATGCTACCTTTACGACCTACAATGAGTGCATAGTTTACATGCATTATTCAAAATATTAACATATAATTATATTTGAAGCTTACCAAAAATATTATCAAATAATATAATAATGGAAGTGTTGCATATATAGATTTTCCGTAACCTGTAGGAAGCACAACGAATACATCTTTTCCGGTTGCAAAAGCTTGAACAGCTTCTTCCTACAAATGAAAAGTGCTTACTAAGGATTTGTAAAATGCTAGCTATTCCCTTACTTGCTTTGGTTTTAATTGTTCTAACCCCATAGTCATTAATGTACTTGCCAGGGCAGTCTTAAAATCCACCTGCAGTGCTTCTTTCCTGATGATAACTTCGTAACTTTCAGAACGTCGTAATGTTAGGTAATTACGTAAAGAAGTGGGGGAATTTCACAGAATGTTTCGTATTTTGGTGCATTGTGGTTCACGATGACCACTGATATTATAATAATCTACACTCAGGTCATTAACCTATCCATTAAAGTCTTCATTGCCCATTTGTTTGCTTGATGATCAACAATTAATTAGTTGCTTTAGTTGAGTTGAATGTTTAGGTGTGTGCAAAAACAGCTATAGCTAGCTAGCTAGCTAATAGAGCAATATCATAATTAGTCATTTTAGATGCATACATAGCTATAATGGCTACAACAAAACAATTGTGTTTGTACTATCTTTTCCAGTAGGTAGTTACTTCATAAACTAAATAAAAATTAACAAAAATTCAAAGAAATTCTGGTAGAATCAGTCTCGAATAAATTTGCTGTATATAAATTTGAACTTGTAGCTACATACAATGTCTAGATTTCTAATCTATTGCTTGTGGTGGGAGTCACAAGTGAAGACAAATGATTATCTGTATGACTGTCTAATTGATGTGAAAAATACAGTTAAACTAGCTAGCTACGACGTTCTGAAACTTTGATTAGAATGTCATGAAAGTTAAGGTTAGGTGGGGCAATTCCAAACGTGGGGAAATTCCATATTTGTGACTGGATTTTGGAAAACAGACCATATTGTCATGCGTGAAATAAATAGAATTTCCATGTTTATGCATTTGTAATTTTAACAAGTACAAACTTCTAAACTATTTCCAATACTTAAATAGTAATTCAAGTTGTGTGTGATTGATTTAACCACTTATTAAGCCAGTAGTATCATCTGGAGTGTCTTAAATAAACAGAAATATAAATGATGTCAAATGTGACAAAATGGTCTGTTTTCCAAAATCCAGTCACATTTTAAGAATCTCTGTACATCTTTGGCCTGAAGAAATTCATAGATAGTTGAAGTTTATCGCATCAACTTATTACATGGACCATACTGAAAGTTGCATAATGCATAAACTTACAAAATAAAATTTGCTTGGCTTCACCACACAATGTTCACTAATGTCTCTTAATGTTCTCAAGCTAGCTGGAGATCAAAGCCAAACATCAAATTTTCAGTGTTTTAGAATGTTGCAAGTAAAGTTTTTTAGTGCTAGCCATGGAGCTAGTGCTGGTAGCCTGGTATCATGTTTATAATTCTTCTTAGTGATTGGCATTAGTTAGTAGCTATTTGACACAACCATAATTGTATTAAATCAGTAGCTATATGTATAGTTAGTTACAGCTAAGTGCATTTTGATTAATAAAATTTAGATTGCTTTATTAGGGTGATGGTTGTTCTATTAGAATATGTGACTATTGTATTGGAGTGTATATATAATATCGGTTTCAGCATGATATGTTCTGGTGAAAATTATAATGTGTTTAGAGACAACTTGAATTCTGATATGGAGAGAATTCAGGCTTGGATTGCCAGCAGTAGAATGAGATTAAATGTTCAGAAATCAGGTGTCATGTGATTTTCTCCAAAGAGGCCATCTGATGCTGTTGGCCCTCCAATCTTGGTTAATGATAGTCCACTTAAAGAAGTGGAAACACAGAAATACCTTGGTATTATATTCAACAACAAACTACAATGGGGAGCTCAATTGAACAATGTGTGTAGGAAGATATCATACTATCTACGTACGTATATATGCTCAGCTTACACCGAAATTTTGATGTTTTTGTTTTTGTTAATTATAAGTGAGTCACTGATTCTCTCTAGAATTGATTATGCGTTACCTGTATGGGGTCCACCTCTGAATAAATCCCAAGTGGCATGTCTTCAACGTTTGCAGAATAGAGCTATTCGTGTTACAAAATGTCTGAGGAAATATGATCATGTTTCCCTACATTGTCTCCAATTAAACTGGCTACCAATATCTCATCAGATCATGTTTAAGTCATGTTGTGCCATGTATCGCTACTATCATAATGGCCATCGACACCATGTGTGATTTTTGATCTCCCCATTTGAGACCCATCACAGTTATACCACACTTTGGAAGGACAGTTTTGCCAACCTGTTGACCTGCCGTCTATCAACCACTAAAAGGTACTTCCGTTCATCTGTTTCTTTGTGGTGGAAGAACTCGTTAATTGCTACTATACCAGTTGATTGTACTTAGCTACACTTCATTTGTGTCATCTATTGGGACTTTTTGTTAGAATAATTGTGTAACTAGTTACCTAGCTAGCTATTTGTGTGTAATCAGCTACTTATTTATGTGTATTTAGCTATACCTATTTGTTTGGTTTGTATTCTTTGTGTGTTGTATGGGTTGTGTTGTTGTATGTATGTCTAGGGAACAACGGGTTTGCCGACTACTGTGAGGGTAAATCAAAAATCAAATCAAAAATCAAATCAAAAATCAAATCAAAAATCAAATCAGCATCGAAATTCAATAACGATATCATAAAAATAGGGTTGGTATACCTATACCATAACTACGTATTCAATGATTGATATCGGTGTCTGCTTTGACAAATGGTAGCTATTGCTGCATAGTGGGGGATGCTCACCACGAGGAGGCCATGCTGGCTGCAGGGGAAATTGCTGGAGAGATAAACCAATTAGTGCTCATGATTTTAAATTTATTAGCATTTCTTTTGCTTTTAAGCAGTAAAACATTTGTTCATTAGTACAGATTAAAATAACCCTCTTATTGCAGATTTAGTTTCAATTCTTTTTACATCAAATTATTCTCCAGCATAATAGACACATGCTAGCTACTTTTGAAAAGAATCAAACTCCTTCTCAATTGTTTTACATAAAAATGATCATGCATTAATCACTGGATAATGATATTAGTGGGTCATCATCACAGCCTACAATCCAAATGCACCTGACTCAGGGCATCCACAGTTAGCTCAAGAACAAGTTGCAGGTGCTAACTGTTAGCATACACAAATTAGTGGCTGCAAAAAATTTAATTGTAGCTATGTATATACATTTTATGAATAATTGCTTATGCTACAAGTAGCTATTGGGTGCTAGCTAGTGGCTAACTAGCTATTACGTATGTGCAAAAAGAGATCACTTATGGGTAAATTAAATAATATACTTGGTTTAACTATTATAATTTGCCCAAATCTATAGCTATGTGTGTTAGCTAGCTGGTCTGCATGCAATCATCCTAGAAAATTAAACTCTTTCAAATTATGCTAGAGGAAAGGGATCAATGCTTGGTAGCTAATAATGATGTTGCCTGCACAAGGTGTTATTCACAGATGAGTTTAGAACAATCTTTCAGCCCTTCTTATTTCAGAGGAAATTGAAGTCCTCAGTTTATTAGAATAATGAGTCTGATTTATCCAACAGTGCAGATGGATCATCTTAACAATACTTCCGAGTCTAGTTTGTTCTCTGGAAGCATCCATATAAATTATATACAGCCACATTTGAAGTTACATGCATGCAATACGTATATAGCTACTAATGTTCATACCTTATGTTTTAATCTAGATTTGCGAAAAAGCCTAAGCTATAGAACTCTAAAATTGAAGAATTTCCTATCATCTGGCAAACATGAAGATATAAATTTCAACATACGTTATCTTAACCACATACATACGTAGCTAGCTCTTTAAAGTTGCACAATTAGATGTGTGTATAAGACACTTTTACCATATCCAGTCAGTAATACATGGTGTTGGTCAACAAGTTACTTGCATTTGTAGCTAGCTACATACATGTAATTTTACACAAAAATTAAAAGAGTCCTATTTGTTATAATAAAGGTCAGCTAGCTATAGTTTCACTGTCATCATACTTAAACTTGGCCAAAGCCCACAGTGTTCAAAATTGCCATTTACATTCTATCTTTAAAATTTAATTGTTCGTAGTCGACCAATGCCAGGGGTAGCCTAATGGCTAACGAACATGTTGAAGCTGTGGGTAAAGTACAAGATTGATCTACTATGAACGTGATAGAGGGTCTGATGGGGAATCTCATTGGAGGTGGCTTAATAGCCCCTGTTGCAAATGCTAATATCTGTGTTGCAGTAACTTCAGATCCTATCAGAGAAACCAAACACAATCATTAAATGAACAAAAAATAGTTAACGGTTAACCTTGATCATAGATGTAATCCTTCCAATTCAAAACAATGGCTTCTTCTTTTTCCCTCATGTTGCTTCCTTCATTAGACAATATTGGCAAAAAAAACTTTGTCTATAGATCATAGCCTGTCACAACTTTGGGTTGGTGAGTAAATAATTCTCTGCAGTGGGAAGGGTGAATTTTAAGAAGCTTTTCCATACCCAGCACATCAAGCCCTTCTTGGAATTGTTGAATTTCGTTGATACTTTTCATTATCAAATATTCAGTGCATACTGCATCTTTAATCTCTCTCAAATCTTCTAGTGTCACCTTCACAACTGGTTTGATGAATCCACAATCTCTTATGTACTGTGCGTCATTTTCTAACAGCAGTTCCTGCAGCACTGCTGTTTCTTTTACTTGACAGGTCTAGTATCAATCATAATTAACATATTACACCAAATAGGAGAAAAATATTTCATTAGCGACTATGGTGATGCCATACATAACTTGGTGATGTGTAGCTACATATAGGAAGGAGAAGGTACTAAAAGCTACTGAAAGTTAAGGGGCCACTTAGGTAAACTGAAGTGATTTTCTATTGCAAAAATTGAATTCTTATGGAGAGTCTTAAAATTTAATAGGGGTGATGGCCCCCTGGCCTTCCTATTTATATTTCCTATGCACATAGTCATAATATAATCACATACCTTCAACAGATGCTCTTTAATTAAATCGTCTGCTATGTCATCAACTTTTGAAACAATTTTTCCTGAGCACAGCCCATAACATAGGTAACTGTACACAATTTCAGAAAGACAATCAAAGCCCAGGCCACCATTGGCCAAAAACAGTGCGACAAACATTCCAGCAAGAAAAAATTTTCTTTTCCTGATTCCGTCAACATTCTGCATAAAGGATCTAGCACTTGTGGGTCCATGAAAAATTGTTGAATCTTCAGCCATTTTTGATAGAGCCAGTGAAAAGAACTCTCGTCTGGGACCACCCTCATCTATTTCAGCCTCTCCAATAAATGTCACATGTATGGGAACAAGTGGATTAAAAGATGCTTTTGATAGTGATCGTAAAGCATCACTCCAAATGTGGTTACGTCGTATATGTATGTTATTGAACTCTTCGTAATCAGCATCTTCAATTGGCTGAAATCCAGGCATTGCTCCAAAGTGGTTTTTTAAAATATTCTATAGAGACAAACTCGCACTATCATCCCTAGATATCACATGAAGATTGGATAGTATAGTAGCTACCTAGCTATATAGCTAGAATACTAATGACTATAACTAGATATATATACTGGTATTTTGTATAATATAATAGCTCCCTCAAATAGTGATATCACAAAATATTTGTAAATGAGCTTTTATCCATATTATCCGTATCCATGTAGCTAGCTAATTATATCAGTACCCATATTATTATCATATAGCTATAGTGCAAATATTTAATGGATGAATCAACTTTGATGAAATTTTACACTTAACCATTAAACTTTTGTGCTATATGCATACATAAACTACCGTATAGGGGTAAGTTTCGATGGGCGAAACTTTTGTGGTTTTTGCGGTTTCAAACACAACCGCGAAAGTTTCGCCGCTAAACAAGCACCTTAAAGATATTTAGCTATGTACTCGGCTACTACAAATATATAAGCTCCTTTCTACTGGAACGCCAAGGTTTTACCACGAATATGCTTGGAAGGCCTCTACCGCGAAAGTTTTGCCCAGCAAAACTTACCCCCTATACGGTATTCTGATAATTCCATAGTATATAACCAAGTTATCCATGAATTATCCTAATAAAAACAATTTGGATGTAAAAGCGGTGTATAATTATGCATTTGACCAAAAGAGGCCAAGAAGGTCTTTATAAAATCCTTTAAGCTACTTGAATGACAGTTACAGTAGTTTATAGGGTATTTGTGACTGGCTCTACAAAAATCAATCATACATGTGAGCACAATTTGTGCCTTGATAGATACGTATTTGTGAATATTTGTTGTTCTAATAGGATTAGGAGCATTTACATTCTGTAAATTTGAAATAATTCTCTGCATTAAAATTAATTGTTGTGCAACTATGTAGCTAGGGATTCTTTATGTGCTCGAATGGTTGATTTTTGCAGAGATGGTCACATTTTGATTGTCTTTTTCACCTGGCCATTTAGCATATCACTACATTTTGTAACTAAGTGTAAGCAGATACATAACATTTTAAATTTTGAAAAACTAAAGTTTACAGACTTTTCAAAGATTGATACATACATCGATATTATTATTTTGTGTATATTTTATTTAAATAATTCGACGGTAGGGTCTGAAATTTGTGAGAATAATCAACCAACAGTGTAGAAATACATTCAAGTGCATGCCTCTGGCTGAAAATTGATTCACAGGTAGAGTAGAGAAGTGCTAACACAAGTTTGGTTGAAATCCATGAATGAATAAGCAAGTTACATATTAGACAAACAAATGTATGAAGAAATAGAGTATCTCCCTTGGGTTCATGCAAGCCCACAGAAACCCCCCTGAAAAGTGTATATACATGCAATAAAACAAAGAAAAATTGAGAAAAACTACAATGTTTAACTATTTGATGAATAACCAGTTGTTTAGTTTAGCCATAGCAAATTAACAATGTTCATGTTTGTACAGACATGATAACAAGAATGTTAAAGACGATTTATTCAGAGAGAGGTATGAGCGAAAAAGTAAAGGAAGAAACAACATTCATGCTCTTTTTGGATTTATTGCATGAATATGAAGGTAATTTCATTATAATTATAATGCAGAAAGTATTTCAGACATACATTTCCGGTAACAATAATGGTGATTTCTTCAATTTTGTTGTACTACTGCATACCTTCCTCACTTTAGAACTTTCAGTAGTCACTATCAGCTAAAATTGACTGAACTGAGTGTATTAGGTTTTAGCCACATCTGAGTACATCCCTTTCAGAGGTGGTTCTGGCAACTAGGGACTGGTCAAGCCAACTGAAGCTCCCAATCCACTCCAAAAAGGAATGCACAAAAATATTAGAATACATTGTGTTTTAGGGCTAATCATATAACTCATGATATCTAAATACTAATAAAACAGCATATAGCTACATAATATATAAATTAACATACATCTTGCCTCCGTTGGTAACTGAGGCATAGACTTCTAATGAAGTAGCAGCTGAAGGGCACGCAATCGCGAATGATTCCATCTTTTAACATAATCACATGATACGGGTGTGCAATAAAAAGATATTGGTAATCAATGTATATATATTAAAGAACTGCTTTTGAAAGGCAATTATATAATTAGTTGATAGCTTTTGTATAGTGCGGATTTTTAGTTGGTAAATATATACTTAACTATAAGAAAATGCAAAAAGTGGACCGGCCCAAACCGTACCAGCCAGTATGCCAGAGCCGCCCCTGCCTTTAGTACTTTCCTTTATTTTAAAATGGCTTAGTAGCTACAGATAAAAATAGAAAACCTATTAGCTACACGGCAAAAAAATAAATAATATTTACCACCTATTAATTTTTATAACTTTTGTAGACTTATTTTTACTCATGTTTGCATTATTCTACTGATCTATTTTCATTATCCAACACAGCATATTCTACTACCTTAAAATATTGCTTAATATAAAGAAATCTATATTAAACACCCATAGCTGTGTAGGTCTGTTTTTGTGAAAGAGGGGGTAGTTGAAAATGAAAAACTTGAGTCAAAGAAAAGAGCTTAGAATAGCTATAACTAGTTACACCCAGTAGCTTATTAGGGATTTTTCTAGGGGGCATTTTGCCCCTTCTGAAAATGGCTTTGCCCACCTGAGTTATCCTCACTTACATACTTGCACTTAGTCAACAGCTTGACTCGACAGTCAGCATATATACTTGAATTTGCCCCTCCTGAACTTAGCTATTTACTAGAAAAATCCCTGCTCATGTTAAAGCACATCTAATATCAAGTGGTCTTAGAAATGCAATGTAACAACAGCATATTTAATTTACGCATTAGTAAAATGTTAAGACTAATAATTAACTAATTAGACTTATTTAATTTCATTGTTACTATGTTGCAGACAATGAGAATTGTGACTTGATGCTAAGTCAAGTTTTGAGTTTCTTCACTGGCGCAGAGTATCCGCCACCACTTGGATTCGACACAGATCCAACTATAAGATTTTGTAATTCATTGGAATTCCCTACTGAATCCACGTATGCCCTGGAAATGACGATACCCACAAAATATCATGATTCTCCGCAGGATTTCCATGATAAAATGTTATATAATCTATCAAACCTATTTACAGTTTTACACACCAGCTGCTTATCGATGTTTCATTATAAGCGCCTGCTCCAAGCTGGGCTCGTATTATCAGACAGCTATCGCGTCAATTGGTCCGGCTAACAAGATATCCTTACTTTGGCATCATCAATGTATTAATTACAATTGCTTATGCATGTTGTTTGCCAAAGTAGGAATTAAACCTTGTAGATGTGCTATACTTGTGTCCTTACTTTCTATGTCGATCCCTATATACTTACCTTTTAAATTCAAAATTATATAAGATGTTATACATATATACATAAGCACCCAATATTACCCAAATTATAACTTGTTGTTCACAATAATTATCACATTTGACCAGTGGTTTTCAGTTGGCCTTGGTCCCTCAGTAATGTTAAGTCATACAGGTATTGTAGAGTCCATTAATCAAAGTGTAAGCAATAATCCATATTTGCTCAGGCACTTGCAATGCAGATTGTGGCCCAGCGAAGTGCTAATTAGGTATTACATCATCTTAATTAATTTCTGGATTCCTATCTTAATTATGTATGGCAGGTCATCTCCATAGCAACACTTTAAATTGGCTATACCATATATATACAGAGCTTTTCTAAATTAAGTACTTTCACAGGGGTGTGCCGAGGGGAGTTTCAGGAAACTCCCTTTGGATTTTATTAGCAGTTAGAATTTTGAACCACGGTCAATCTAAGACTTATAACCAAGAGTTTATAATATTATAAAAATATATATGTGACTGGCTTTGGGAACTGAAAGCCTCCACCTTCGCACAAAAAGTGAATTCAATTTTATTGCACAAGACAATAGCTACACTAAAGACATATCTATACACAGTGTCTCTACTGTCCAATGTTAATTGGTCTGCTTTTCTGGAGGGCACTTTGCCGACCCTGTGATGTCATGGTTAAGAGAATGGTGCCTCTGGAGGGCACCAGTTGGGGAGCCATGAGCTGAAACTGCTGCCATTGCTCCGTGGACTTCTTCTCGGCATGGTAGGTGCCTTGTGGCTATCCCAGGTGGCCATAGCTACTCCAAAGTGTCTCTATGGAGGTTTAGCCTCCTCCCTCCCCACCACCCACTCACATGCTTTGTTGGCCTTATATTAATGCCCACCTGAAAAATCGTCTGAAAAGCACTGAAAATTGACCACCAGCCATTAATAAGGTTAGCTATATGTAAGTTAGTAGATTACTATGTTTATTGTTGCCAATACAAGACGGCCAACTACTGGCGGTAGGGTGTTTGAATTGGCAGAATATTTTAAAATGGTATTTTTTGAAATATTACCACACATATATTATGAACTCCTGCTAATTACAAGGTGACTTCTAATGTACATGTAATTAGATGAAAACATCTGTGAAACTAAAGATACCATATGGCTATAACTTCATCAGAAAAGTACAGGTAACTAATACTTTTATAATATAGTAATTAAGTGGTAACTAGTTACTAAGCTGGTTTTGGGAAAGCATCTTGTAATCACTAGCTGGCTTTGTTACAATCAGTAGGTTATGAACCAGACTGAACAGCAAAGATAGGTTGCAAGGGCGGGGGAACCCAGGGGCTATTTAAATGATCAGGACAGTATGGGCATTTCTAGAGTGACAGTAAAATAGGGGGCACATGCCTCCTAGTACCCCCTTTCCATTGTCTATGATAGGTTGTGGAGCAAGAGATTGCCAGTTGCCTGTTACTGCTTTGGTTAGTGATAAGACTATAAACTTACAAACTAACAAAAAGCCTCTAGTGATACTAATGCAGTTATAATAGTTATTTAATAGCAAGTTACTTGATAAGTGTCCACAACAGGAATAGACAACTCATGAGAGGCATGCGTATTGGATTATGAAAGCACTGGTCCACTTCAATTATTGCTATTGATATAAAGCATGACGGCCAACAACCCCAATGTTATGTTCCGTGAATGAAGTTGAACATCCATGTGCAATTAACAGCTTCCATAAACACTTCAATGCAAACTAAGTTTTCATACCTTGTCCAAAAAAATTTGCACTCAAAGCTACTGTTCATATTAAATTTTATGATTTTTAATCATCATGTACATATATTACATACTTCTAAGAAAGTGATGTGCATGTGTGTACAAAAGAACATACAGTAGTGAATAATGATAGTCCACCATCTTCAGATTCTTCTAATGGATTTACCAAGTTTGTCAAAGTAATCATATCACATGAATTCAAAGGTACATGGGTGACAGGTATGGTCACCACATCAATATCATTATCAACGACTGCTGGTCCCTCCCAGTCAATGCCATAACAATCCTAGAGATTATATGTGGATAAAAGTATTTAAGTATGTGTGGAAGTTAACTTACTAAAGAATTTTCCATGAGACCTTGTACAGCATGGTCATCATTACATCTCTCCACAACACCTGTGATCCACAATTGAAATGGACTACAATTTCTTGCTGTACGTAAACGATGATGACTATAGGAATTCTGGAATATATGAAGTGCATAGTTAAAATGTGGTAAATATATATAGTGCAATGCAAAGAGATCAACTTCACTACCAGGGTCCAAAAGGTTTCTGTCTTCTAACATGTAAAATAAGTTGTAAAAATATGAAATACAACCAGAGAATAAATCACGCCAAAAGCATTCAATCCGTTGATTGTGTACGCTACGACCAGTGATACAACTCCCACGACCAGGTCCTCGGTCTGGGTGGGTAAGCATAAACTGTGATACCATCACATTCTCCCCTCCACGATCACACCTTACCCTTGATGGTAATCCATACAACTGCACAGCCTTTAAAAAATGTTGCAACACAGTTTCAGCTCTATTGTTTGAAGAGGCACCAAGGTATACAGGTAACCTACTAAAACCGTCACCGGCTCCATGAATGATAATCCGCCATCTTATAAGTCGATGTAGCCCATCAATATGCCACAAGCTATTTGGCATTGCCACACTGTATTTCCTTCGATGGAGGCTTTGCCTCAGACACTCACAGACTCCGCTAGGATCAACTCTCATTAGACTGTTCCGAAGCTTGTAACGTTGAATTCGCAATTCTAAACTTCTTAGGTATCCTTCAAGTGATCTCTGACCCGAAAAGGGGTGCATTGTTACGAACTGCTGAGTGAAGATATCCAATTCACGATCACTTATATCACTATAACATGTTTCACTATCCAAACCATACTCAGTTATTCTTCTCCTGATAATTCTTGGCGAAACATTAAACAATTGTGCAATCGCTGTCTTTGTGAAATGATGTTCTAACAGTAATGATAAGTGTTCTTCCGACACTGGGATTATGGGCCGTCCTCTTAAACGACAACGATGGCACTCGTCAATTGAACTCTGTATGGCTCGAGCAATTCCTACTGAGGATTCAATTAAAGCATCTCCGTACCCAAGCAAGAGGTCTTCAACAGATACTATATCTTTAAGGAGTTTTTCTGCTTGTAATAGCAATTCCCGTAATCCCTCTTCATTCATTTCACTCTCAAATTGTGAATGGCTCACAGCCATCCTCGTTACAACTTGTTCAATCTCATCAAGGAAATCACGTAGTATTGTAACATCAGCCATTTCAATTATCTAAGGATGCATGGTCCCTAGTTTACGGACCTGATCAGACCGGACCACATTGTAGCACCTATTACCACGTGATCACCTACACCTATCACCTGAAGCTGCGCCTATCACCTAATCTGGCGTAGCTGCGAGGACCATCTTCTATTAAAGGTAATCCTGGCAGATTATGTTTCTAAATGTATCTTCAACAAAAGTATAACGCTTCAAAAGCGAGTTCGAAAGAGCAAAGCAAAGTTAACAGCTACAAAAGGTTAAGAATTAAAGCGACCCAAGGAAGAACATACAGAAGCATTCACCGCAGGAAAAATAAAGAAAAGGGCCAAGGAGAACTGAGCAAAACGCATCAGTACAAACGATAATAGACGAGATACAGTCTAATATTTATATTGATGATATGCATGATGGAAACTAATGGTTTACCGTCGTTACGGAGCCACAGCCAACGAGGAGACATCTCTAGAAACAACCGATGCTGATGGGTTTAGTTGAAAATGTGGAACATTCAAGTTAGGTCTCACTGCTGAGCGCTGACAGCCAGGATACCATCCACTGGACCAGCCATTACCAGCAATCAGCTGGGATGCACGAAGAAAATATAAGTACTACAGAGTATCACCTGTTTTCAAAGGGGCAAGCCTGAGCACCCCCCACCAGCATACAATTTGGCGATTAGAAATGGTTCCATTGTCCATGCACAAAAACGACACTATCAGATGGAGATGATTGTTGCATGTGCCACCCTCTTTAACTAATGGAATGTAGTGGTTCATAATCAAACAAACGTCTAACCAATTGCGCAAAAGACTGGTCTGCTTACTTTGACCTGAAAGACTCTCTCAACAGGAGTGCCGCACAGCATTTAACAAATATGTATCTAAGTTTATTGATGATAACAATATCACTAAGAAACTGTGGTCCTTTGTTAAAAACAGAAAGCAGGATTGTAGCTATTGGTATTGGACCATTTGAATATCAGGGCTCAACAATCACTGATTCATTGTCTAAAGCAAATGCTCTTACTAACTATTTCTCTTCAATTTATACTAGTGAGGATGCCACTAATGTTCCAGTTTTAGAAGGAAACCCCCTTCCCGATATTCCACCAATTCACATCCATGCTGATGGAGTAGCTCAATTTCTTCTTAATCTAAAGTTTCACAAAGCTGCTGGCCCGGATAATTTTCCATCTTACTTTTTAAAAGAAGTTGCCAATGAAATTGCTCCAGCTCTTTCTCTAATTTTCAAGCTTCGTTGAACCAAAGAACTTTACCTGACATATGGAAGTCTGCTTTGGTGGTGCCAGTATATAAGAAAGGAAACAAAAAGGACCCTGGCAATTATTGCCCGGTTTCACTAACTTGTATATGCTCAAAAATTATGGAACACATTATCTATTCTTGTTTGTTTGATCATCTGAGCATTACGAGATGAACAACATGGTTTTCGTCGGCACAGGAGTTGTGAGACCCAGTTAATCTCAACTGTACATGACCTTGCCCTATGTTTAATTTCACGATATGAATAAATATTGTGCTAGCATGAAAGATTAAACTCTGAACAGACTACATTCTATAGATAGTTATTTTACACATAAATAACTCTAGCTAAAAGGTTTTAAGCCAACATTTGCTGTCAGTGAACATCAGTTTTATGACTCTAGTAATCATATTAATGGTATCTACAGCCATTTTATTCATTCTTAACAAGAATTAACACAATAAATATTGATACACGATATTTCAATGTTAAGGTAAATCCAATAAATTGTCTGACAAATATCACAATATCGATTAAATATTGTAATATTGCCCAGCACTACTGTACGGTAGCACAAAATTTAGTTATATACATATTTGAGCCTAAGATTGGTACTATTCCAGATTTATTTTATATGACGTATGATAAATGTTGCACTATCATGATCTAAGTTTCAGTACATCCTTGACACTATCGTTTATAAAGTAATAACACTCCCATTTCTATAAGCATGCCACGTAGAATTTACCGATACTTCAAATACCAAGTACTGGTATTAAATGTATACACAAGTACAAATACTGATGCTTATAAAGGGTAACACTCTAAAATATCTGAAAAGTTATGTGGGTATTATGGCAATGCCTCTAGGGTGTCAAAGTGTGCTGACCTATAGGGTGTAAAATTTAATGTCAACACCCTAATGGTGCCCAGTAATGGTCATTAACACCTGGTGTGCTCACAACACCCTTACCAAATAGTGCAAAAGTTTGACGGTGGAAAACTGATGAGTTTGACAAATGGCTAGCGATTTGTTAAAGTTTTCCCTTCCAATCTCTTCTTCTCTTAATGCTTCTCCTTTGAAACTCATGATCACAAGCAACTATTTGTTGAAGTTTTGCTTGTCAAAGTTTTGTGAACGCTTCATTTGTCAAAGTTTTCCCTGTCAATCTTTTGCACTATATGGTAAGCGACCTGTGAAAAGAAAGGGTCTGGCACCCAAGACTAAAATTTCCTATGGGTCTCACAGTTTTTTCACCTATCATAAAATCCTTTGATCTCGTGGGGAAGATAACATATAAGATTTTTTGTGTCGAGGGATTGACAGCCCTGCAGAACAGCAAGAGAAATGTCGCTAACCAAATAGCCAGCTATCTACCGATCTGGAGATATTAACTCAGTAGCTGGTAGAGTATATCTACGTATATAGATGTACACCTCTCTATTATGCTTCTGAAATTTTGTTTGTATCAGTTGTGTTTTGCAGTCATATTCCCTGAATATTATTAGTCTATGCTCCAGAAATCTCTTTGTAGCTACATGGCACTATGACATCTTTATTTACTTTACGCAGAAACACATTGAATTTGTGACAGTGCTTTAGGTTCACATACAAAATTAACAAAATACGTAGTGTTTTACATTGTTTAACGTGTTGAAATAGTCCATGCAATCAGTACAACTATTATGTAATCCTGTAAAGTAGGCATGCTAATGATGGGAGTGCAACGTTGCATTAAATAATACAAGGAATTTTAGCTATAGTTAGCTACGTGAGTGAGTATGCACCTGACTCCACGTATCTGGCAATACAAACCTGCAGTGAAACTAAAGTGTATATGTAGCACGCTGTAACCAACCTTTGAAATCTTATACATCATGCACGCCTTAAAATCGAATTGTGTGAGCATAGTGATTATATGTAGTTTAAATAAACAATCAATTATAATTGTATTAAAATTAATTAACAACCATGCAAGTAGCTAATAAAAAGATATTATTGTGGTCAAAATTTTTGAAATTACCTTCTAGTAACCTCAAGCTTGTTAAGTGGAACCTGTCAATGTGGACACCTGCATAATCCATCCACCCAAGGTAGCCCTTTAGCTCATATGTTGACCTATAGCTACAGAAAACCAGGACACTTTAATTTTAGTTGATCCTAAGTACACACAGTAAGTACCTACATATGTAACTATGTATGTGATGCATGGCAGCAGTGTGAAGACAATTGCAAGATACTGTTTATTGATATGTTGACAAAATGAGCAGCAGACTGCTATTGATTAAAATATAGACAGTTTACTGCATAAGCTAAGCATTTCATCTTGTATGTACCACAATATTTATTGAAAGTTTATCTATACAACTATAGCTACGTATATACGTATGCTTGTGACCAAGTCTGCAAAAATAGGTCTTATTTGCACATCCAGTTTTATGAATTTGAAGAGATATAACTCATCCTGTGGACAAGGTATAGGCACACAAATTTGACACAAGAGAGACTAAGCGTACGACTATAAATGTTGTAAAATTTGGATTGTTAGCTAAATTTATTGTTCTGCTATTTGTATAGATAACTAGTAAGACATGCATCCCTGCTGAGTTAATTACTGTGTCATTCCTTCCAGGCTGCTTATCCACTGAAGTATCCTAGCAATGCATGTCTTACAATGGCTTGGGTGTCTTAAATTATAAGTAAGACACCTGTATTAGGTGTCTTCACAAATAAAACACCTACATAAATACCTCGCACCTATTATAATTATGCTTTTAAAATTGCCTATTATGCTTGGAGCAATGCTCCCCATCATACTCCAATTATGCTCCATAAATATCATTACGCTCAAGAATTCAACATTAATTTTACTTTCTTCCATCTTATCTTAATTGCTAATCTTACTTGTTGCTATTTTCTAGCTAGTTCCTCTAGAGTGTGAAATTTCTTGTACAAAAGAGCTATTTACATAGTCATTTTAATTATTTTTAGTGGCACCCAATACCTATACCATCTAAAAGGTACAGTGTACGTATGTGTGTATTAATAACTTTGTGGATGTTATAAATGATTTGAGTATGCAGCATGGCAGCTTACGCTGGAAATTTTGCCTATTATATATGCCAACATTATGCTCAATTGGCGCAAACCTACTTCTCATACGTACATCAACGCATTCTTAACATGCCATTGTTTAGAAATTTACATTAATAGATACATATCACACACACATTGATTACAAAATTATTCCATATAGTGGTTTTTGTTTGCGAGTTCCTAATTTTATAATTTTTGCAAAATTTGCAAGGCATCACAAGATAGCAAATTTAAACTGAAGATTTTTGTATGTACATAGCTGTATGCAGTTTGCAAATTTAATAATAGTAAATATTACTGCTTGACTAGAAAATCAACGATTCACAAATAAAACTCGCTATACAGTACTGCCCTTTTCCTACTAGGGCTGCAGTAATTATGCTATAAACATGTTATGGCATTTCGCAAGTAAATATAAATTGATATACGTAGCTACACTAATAGAACAGTAAAATATTTAGTAAAGCTATACAATTTTGAGCATAATTACCTTAGCCCTATTTCCTATTGATATCTTTATTGTTTCAATTAATGTATCTATAATCCAAACTAAAATCAAACATTTATGCCTAATAAAATGTTACGTACTTTCAAACTAAAACGCAACTGTTAAGAAACTCAATAGTCAATTAATTAGCCTTGGAGGCTTGCTTTAATTTGTCCAGCCAAGTTAATGTATCTTCCCTTCTCCAAGGCATTTATGATATCATTCCAACTTGGTTGTGAAGCCTGCTGAAGATATGTTCTGAGCATTGCATTTCGCTTCTGATCCAGAGTTTGATAACCTATATCAATCCCATGGGTTACCTGGCCGGTGCTATCTTTTAAGAGAGGAGGGCAGACTTGGTCCCAATTAGCAACATTATGAAATAGTTGTACCAAAATATTGAACTCTGGTGCTATTAAAATACAAAGGAGTAATTCTTAGCTGTAGTCAGCATACTCTCTGCTATACAATGGTGCAACAAGCTATGTATGTGCTGAAACAGAATTGTAATGATTGGTGTTTTATATACCAACTATATATGTAGTAGTGATGCCACAATATGAAATTATTTATGTCATGATAATCATGATATGCTTAATTAATAAACTAAACATGTTAATATGTTAACTGGTAGCTAGGGCGGAGCAATAGTAAAAATTATACCATCATGATACGTAGTAGAAACAGTAATATTTATGATTCTGAATACAATCTTGTTAGCAGCATTAATTCATATTTAGCTATTATAATAGCTAAAAGCAAAGGAACATCAAGTATTGTCAGCGGTCATGACTCTAAGTTACGTACTACCGTATTTCATCACATTGATAATTTTATCAGTTGAAACAACAAGTATACCTATTTCGATTATGTATATGGTACATATTTCCTTTACTGCATAAAATTTTCAAAATCTGTTAACTGCGGGTAAGTAAATGGGAATGGGAATGGAAAACATGAACGGGAACCTCCATGGGAACTCATAAAATTCATTGCAAAACAGCTTTTGCTCCTTCTCTAATAAGGTTTATAAAGCTGTGTGAGCCAAGCCAGTAATGTAATATTTTGGCTTACTTGCCTATCGCGCTGAGTGGCCCAACACGATCTCAAATCACATACACTTTGGCTCAAATCAATTTTCAAAACACAAATCGGTGATACACAAAATCAGTTCTCAAAACACAAATCAGGCTCTCAAATCATAAAAATTAATACCTAAATATGAATCAAGTTTCGCCACTGACTCTATAATGTACTTCCTATATTTTTATCTTAGAAGGCACATAATGAGTTGGCTGTGCTACGTATATCACAAGTGTTTGTTTTTCTGCAATGCAGTGGACAATCATGCGGCGTTCAGTTATTTTCAGTTTTTTAATGAAAGTGTAGCATACATCTTTCTAGTCGATTTTACTCATTGATTTATCATTGTCCATATTTATTTAGTATTTAGAGATTTATAAAGCAGTTTTCAAATCACAAATACAGTTTTCAAATCATGAATACCCACGTGCACAGTTTTGAAATTACAACTGTTTTCAAAGTCACGTACACCAAACTTGCTTGCGACGGACCCCTCGTACTAAGCGATCAAGCTGGAAATAATCGATACATTTCTACAGGTATAGCTACTTATACTTTTATAAACCTAAAAATACTCTACTTATGTAACACTCACTTTGTCAGCTTACTTGATGGTCGAGCCACCAGGCTGTTTCAAGTGCATGTTGGCGTAAGCACCTGCACTTATATTGGTGAAAATATTGCACACTTATAACTATCCGCCTATAACACTGCAACACCGGAAGCAGTCTTGTGACTCAACAAGCCCTGCGCGATAGGAAGAGTAAGCCAAAATAGTACAGTACTATAGCTTAGCTCATACATTAGAGAAGGAGCAAAGGTTATTTTATGGTTTGCAACAAATTTGATGTGTTCCCAATGGAGGTTCCCATTTCCCTAGAATTCTACTTGCCCATTAACTGCATGAGATTCTCTATTGAAAGCTGTCTGAATGGTAAAAATTGTGTTAGATTCTTATGTTCACATACAACTTATATCATTTTGAAATTTAAAAGTGTGGTCAAATTTCATGCGCATATACGTAGCTAGCTAACCTCTGTGTCCTCATGCCGGGTCATAATTTGAGAGTGCATATAGTTGTGATGAAGTTATTAAAGCAATGAGGTTTATCCAGTTACTAGTTATAGGCTGAGTGATTATCGTGATTGTACTCACTACCCTGATATTTTGGAGCTATTCATGAATAAGATAATAGACTGCCTGACCATTTGAATAGTAATTTGGAATTTTTATAGGATATTTTGTGCCGGTTTTCTCATGCCGGGTCACAAATTTGTTTAGATAAGATGCTTATTTCATAACCTACATAGTTTGCATTAATTTTTATATTATTTATGTATGTTGCATATCATGATAATCATGAAATTTTATACCATCCATGATAATTGACTGTACAGTATAGCTATTATTACTAGCATTTAAAAAAAGGGAGTAGGGATTGCAACAAAAAGTAAGGAAACAAGTAGCAAACTAGCTATAATAGTTTGCTAGCCTGAGAGCACCCAAATCTACAAGATTTAATCCGTACTTTGACAGGCGTAGCTATATACATTGCATGATGCTTAAATAATTATTAAGCTATGTATACGCCTGTCAAAGTAGGGATTAAATCTTGTAGATTTGGGTGCTCTCAGACTAGCTAACTATTATAATAGTTAGTTTGTTACTTGTTTCCTTACTTTTTGTTGCAATCCCTACTCCTTTTTTAAATTTTAAATTTTTTAAATGCTAGTTTGTTTACTTTTTATGGTACACTTTGTAGCTATATAGATATACAAGTATTCACAACTGCAGACAAAATTTTAAGTACTATAGCTATGTATGTAGCTTGTTTAAAGGTTTTTTAATTGCATGCAGTGCCTATGTGAACAGCCATACACACATTCTAATCTTGCAAGCCCCAGACCCAATTTACGTGCAGCTGGGCCCAATCAATTAGAGATGGTAAGCGCCGGCAGTATAGGCGCTTATCATCTCTAATCGATAAGGCCCTGCACGTAAATTGTGACACTAACTTAGTAACTGACGTTCCTGAAATATTAAGACTAAAATCAAATGTGCACAATAATATACAGCATCAATAAACTCTAGATATTCGCTGACAATATTACAAAATTCTTATACTCTGTAATGGCAACACACTGATGGCCTAATAATATCACGTGTGCAAGCCATGGTTTTATATGATGTAATAGGCTAATCGACACCTTTCGTGAGTTTTCTCACCTTGCTAAGGGAATATAGAAGAACAAGGAAGGGAATAAAGGATAATAGGAATCGCCATGGCGCAGTGGGTAAATTGTCTTCGGAACAACAGTTTCGTAAATGCGACGCGATTACCTTGCTGTGTTGAATTTCTGGAGCCGTACACCTAGCGTTACGGCAGGCTGGCTGGCTGGCTGGCAGGCAGACAAAATCCAGTTAATTTTCGAAATTTTCATAATTCACTGTAGATCGAAAATATCGGCTTTTCGCTTCGTTTAACAAAGGTACAGCATTATTACAGCTGTACCAATGCTAAGTAGGTATTTTCGGCTAAAGCCTATTGTAAAGTGGTTTTTACAAGTGTGAAAAATTCGGAAGCCACAAATTTTCATGGCAATCCCTACTAATACGTAAGTACTACCATACTTAATGATATATATTTGTGGCATCATATAGCTACTACATAATATTATATAGCTGTGTACGTATGTAACTCAGGTACAAGTGTATATCATTTTCAAAAATTATTTCAGTTAAACCTGTCTAATCTGGTCACCCATGGGCCACAATTTGCTGACTTTATTAAGCAGCGACATAGTTGCATTAGGAAGGTCACTTTGTACATGCATAAATTACATGTGTACTAGGAGATTTTTGAGTTGGCTGGTTTAAACAGGTTACTTTATTACATGGTGACCTAATTAAACAAGTCCCACTGTAGCTGCAAAAATTTGAATGGCGCAATCTTATTTTTTATTACTATATGAGAGGAAAAGTATCAAGCAAATCATCATTACAAACTAACTACGTACATTGTTCAAATATGTTGTGTACTTTTCTTTTACATAGAGATTGGTTCTCTTGGACAAAATTGATTTAACCACCAGGTTACTTTGTTGCTCCAGTTTTACATTGTTTTCATGTATATTCACTTGCTTTATTATCCTCAAAATAGTGACTTTGTATCGCACAAGATTGAATTATGTACGTACATATGACTTATCAAAGACTAGCACATGGTCTATAGTGTGATGTAGCCGCATTACTATACTGCATGTATGTAGTACGTACAAGACACAGGGAAACCGTTATACAGATCTTGACTTTTTCGGAGTCAGTGTATACATATAAACTGCCCCTAGTCTCAATTTAGTGCATAAACAGGGTGGTATTTGCACTGTTTATGTACGTATAACTATATACACTGACTCCAAGATTTGTATAGCAGTTTTCTGTGAAGATTACTATGAATGGCAATTTGAAAATTTTCTGAGTACAGAAAAGAGGAAGCAAATTTGTAAAAAACGTATGCAAGCAACAAGCAGTAGAGGTTTAATTTAAATCTGTATATATATGCTAAACAAAAACAGCCTGGTTGTAAAAAAAGTGTGAGGCCAATCAGAAGCCACAAATATAAGCGACCAAAAACTCTGATATCAAGTAAGGCCAAGAAATTGAACATTTTATTAAGAATCTTTTTACTTGAATGACATACAATAGTTTACAGGGCATTTTCACAACTATGATTGGCTTTGTCACTTGGCCACCTTATAAAAGATGATAGTGCAAAAAGGTGGCCAAGTGACAAAGCCAATCATAGTTGTGAAAATGCCCTGTAAACTATTGTATGTCATTCAAGTAAAAAGATTCTTAATAAAATGTTCAATTTCTTGGCCTTACTTGATATCAGAGTTTTTGGTCGCTTATATTTGTGGCTTCTGATTGGCCTCGCACTTTTTTTACAGCCAGGCTGTTTTTGTTTAGCATATCACTGCTTTTTGTAAATATTCAAAAACAGATTATATACTATAAACAAGTCCTGACAAGAAACCTTATATAAAGTATGCAGAGTAATAAAATTTTAAAGGGGAGAGGAGGAAGTTAATATGTTGGGTATTTCCCTTGTATTCCCCCAAATAACTAATGAACATTATAAAGTATGTGTTATTATAATATAATTGTTAGCTATGTAGGTGGAGAACAGTTGAGAACTTCAATGAAGACTACATCATTGCCATCCTCTACTGTTGATTGATCTACAGGAGAAGACAATTAATATTATAGTGCAAAATATTGTGTATGCTAATAGTGACAGTGGTCTCCTATTTATAATGTGTGGCCACTGTTCACCTCTTGTTGTTTTGTATAATTATCATGGCACATTAACATGAATGAAATCGTTAAAGGCTAATTTTGATAAACTGAAGTGTCATAATTTCTTTAAACTTATCCTGAAGATTTATATATCAATATAGCTTGTGTATCTGAAATTTCATTCAAATGATTTAGAGGGGGTCCGAGTTATGGAAACTATCAACATACAGTGTAAAAGTATCTCTCAAATACATTGAGGTATTTGCTTTATGCTGAAAGTTGTTTGTCTGGTA
The DNA here is from genome assembly GCA_965207375.1 of Nitrosopumilaceae archaeon. Classification (GTDB taxonomy): domain Archaea; phylum Thermoproteota; class Nitrososphaeria; order Nitrososphaerales; family Nitrosopumilaceae; genus JAWVZS01. The sequence goes on from CBDBMG010000003.1 coordinate 149,358, forward strand.
GAGCATACATAGGAGAAGTGTTGATACAAATTTGGTTGAAATCCATGCAGAAATGAGTGAGTTATTAGACAAACAAGTGTATGTACTAAATGAGTGTTATTCCGGGATTCACGCTGGGGGTCACGCAAGCCCACGAAAAGTGTGCGATGAAAATAAAAGAAAGAAAGAAAGAAAGTAGAAAGAAAGAAAAAGAAAAACGACGGCCGCGTAAAAAAATTTTTACTGGAAGGAGGACTTTATAAGGCTGTATCAGAAGACTGGCTGATCCGATTTCGATGAAATTTGGGTTACTGATTCTACATTAAATTAAGGTACTATTCTCTAATTAACGAGCGAAAAGGGGCGGGGCAGATGAGATACTCTTGCCAAGAGTTTGCTGTGGATATTGCTTTTCATATTGCTCTCCTAATCACTCAATAATGAATATGCAATTTAATTCCTTTGATCAGTTACATATGTCTCACTAGCTATATGATTATGATAACATCATGATTGTACAATCCAATAAATTGGCTTCAACCACACTAGGGATGGGACGATACTCAATATTATCGTTGAAAGGCAATACTCAACTAGATGATACTGGTATTGTTAGAATCTAGTGCTAAACAATAATATCGGCATTATCGTGCACTCGCAATAAACTAGCTTGCACTGTTACAACTTTGTCATTCATTTATCCGCTTATCCAGTTTACTCATGCTGCAGCCTAAATACTATCACATGGCTTCATACTTATAATTACGACGTAGTTGTAAAAATACAAATACCAATTAATACCTATACTAATAGCTGCTACCGTGATACTAAAGTTAGGCAATAATTGTTAAGTGTAAAATTAGTATTGTCTCACCTCTACATGCAACAAAACAAACTGTGATACGTAGCTTAAACCTATAAGGCTTAGTATAAAGTTATAACTACATACCATATTACTCAACATTAAATTTTCATTAGAATGGTTTCACTGGCAAACGACTCCGGTAAAAAGTATTCATCCTAGGAAGACTAAACAACAAGTATTCCAAGTAAGCATTTTAAAGGCCTAGCCCCTGGTCCCGTAGTTACTATTATTATACACTATGATTTATACGCATCATAAAAGGGTCGGCACACCAGATTATAGGTATAACTTATTATAGTGTTTAAGCCGGCTGCTAAGCCTGTGCAGTGTAAAAACGGACACCACATAGCTACGTACGTGGCTAGCTATGCAGTATTTATCATGTCGATCCCTATAGCTAGCTGTCGTAGCTATAGCTAGGCACCGCATAAAACGGGTCGGCCGGCTAGACTAATATACGTAGCTTTATGTCGTACTATGATTATAACTGAAGTCGTATAACAGGAAACCTTAGCAAAGGAGCATCACCGGCTCTGCTGAAACAGTAACGTCGCCCCACAGCCTGGGACGCATAATTTGCATTCGAGGCACCTGCTGAGCATACATAATGCCTTATACATTTAGATTAGCTAGGTATATGCAGTAATAGCTAACTTCTTGTCTGACTATATTATATATATATATATATTAGCGTGCAAAATTTAGCTATAGCTAGCTACGTAGCTATACGGTACAGATTTAATGCAACGTAGCAATCGCTCGCTCGCGAGTACGGGTGAAACTGATTCTTTGCAAGTATCACCTTAGTTGAGGAATCAATTCATAAGCGGTGTAGCACCTGTGGAATATCCTTATATTGAAGTAGCAAGACGAAGTAGCTACTATACAGTTTATAAAGTGGGGCGTGGAACAGCTATATGATAATATTGTCTTGCACTTGCAAATCAATCAATACCTCCGTAAAGGAGAGCTACCCATGTAGAGGGGGAAAAGACACACAACTGATAAAAATATAATTAATTAGTCAGTCAATAATCTTCGAGTCGCAACGTGAATGCTCAGTGTTACACGCACTCACAAGCGTTGCTACTCGCGATGTTGCATTAAATACGCATATAAGGAATTTAGCTGGCTACGTGTATGAGTACGTACGTACCTGATTCCACGAATCTGACAATACAAACCTGCAGCTTTATTACAAAAGAAACTAAAGAGTATAGCTCGCTATAACCGACCTTTGAAATCCTATATGTAAAACGATCATGTACGCCTAAAAATCGAACATTTATAGTATTTCATCGCGTGAGCACAGTGATTATAGTAGTTGCTATAATAAAAATTTCCATGCATGCAAGTAATAAAAAGATAATATTGTGGTCAAAACTTCTCATGAGATCAATAAGAAATCAAGACGGAATCTGCACGACATCATCTGTGATTCCCACAAAATAGAGTGAATAAACAAATTGGATTCCACCGTGATCCATATCCAAATTGCTACGCCTACAAGGCACAGAATAATTGCTCAATTTGCTGATATAGAGCAACATTCCAGTGATGCTAAGGTTAAGGCTGTTTTGTGGCAATTACATTTGACTAGGACAAAATTAATTCCACTGTGTTATAACCTGATTATTAAAGAATGAAACAAAAATTACGTAATTTTATAGTAGCTATTTGCTATCCATATTCTGGCCAAATCTGGTAGATTCATATGATTGGAACCATGTAAAATAGGAACATATAGCTACGTATGTTGCAAAGCATTAACATTCTAGTTAAAGCACTCTCCAAGTATATACATATGTAAGGAAAATACAACATAATGATATAAATAGGGGGCATGTCAAAAGATAAATACAGCATGAGGCAAAGTGTATTTATCTCAAGACACAACTCCAAATGTGACTGGATTTGCGAAAACCGTCCCTAATGGCACAAGAATTGAAATCACCTAGACTCAAGCACTATACATATACACCATTCACGGGGCTATAGATGGCCAGTTCTGCTTTTACAGGCAGTCTTTTTCCCACCCTGCTAAACCACGTCGGTCCACTACAGGGTGCATGGGGCCACTGGGGGGCACTAATAAGGCTACAAGCACTATACATATACACCATTCACGGGGCTATAGATGGCCAGTTCTGCTTTTACAGGCGATCTTTTTCCCACCCTGCTAAACCACATCGGTCCACTACAAGGTGCATGGGGCCACTGGGGGGCACTAATAAGGCTACATGGTGTGTCAGGCTGCTGCCAATGACCGTCTCGGCCTACCATGTCGACTGTGGCTGTTTCTGTGCCCTACTGGGGACACACTGCTGCTGTCTGTCTCCTCGTGGATGGTATAACCCGCCTTCAGCTCCCCACCCGCCCCCACTGCCCACCCCTCCCGCCCACCCACCCCCTATAAACTCTATTCGTGATATTACAGCAGTTGGAAAAAAACTGTCTCAAAACCCAGCAGTATCAGCTATGTGGTAGAATTAGTTAAAAAACAATAGCTACATAAGTAGTCTACTTATACTGTTAGTCTGGCGTGGCTACATTGTAGCACAAGAGAACCACAGTGGCTTCAATATTTCAAATTGGTATTTCTCAAAACACAAAATGTGCCCTTAAGGATGGTTTTCGCAAATCCAGTCACAAATGATGTTTCTTTGTGTAATGAGCTATGTACGTAAGGTGCTTTAGCTGTTATCTACATAACTACATATGTATATTAATAATTGTGCTTCTCAGTCACCTAAAGGTGCAGAGCAGCAGATCATCGAGTGCGATGATTCAAGTTGTTAGAAGGTTTGAGCTACGTAATTAACTAGGCATGAATCTAAGTATGCAGCTAGCTGTAAGTTTCTGGTGATAGGGGCATCATGCAGTATTGACTGCTGTATCGACACGCAAATTGACAACATAATTACTCAATTAGTAGCAAAAATGAATTTAGTTAGTGCTGGATAACGTTTGACACACATAAGGTGGTGCACCATACAAAGTGCTTGTTTTAACAGATAAATGTATTGAATAGTGTTAATTGTCATCATTTGGAGTTTTACACCAATAACAAGAAATTATCCGTACAGCATCCTTGCTAACTACGTACCTACTTGATGGAAAAAACACATTTAGCTAGTCCCTTTGATCCGTCCACACAAAATGTGACCAGGCCTGAGAAAACCAGTCTTATCTACACATAAATTTTGACCTAATTTTTGCTCTTTCAAGTTTAATACGTTATTCTTTTTCCTAACATAATATTTTAATACAAATTTCATCATCTATGCAGAATTTCCTAAGGAATTCAACAAAACTTACAAGAAATGAGATAGACACCATGATATGAATAGGTGTAGTTTGTGTAGATAAGATTGGTGTTCTCAGGTCCAGTCACATATACAATTGAGCTCAGTCTGTATGTTTTACTTGTTCAATAATTGTGACCGGATTTGATAATACCCGGCTTCCACACACAATTATAAATATTTAGAAATACTGGTTTTAATTATTTAATTCATTCTATCTCCGGAAGGGAAGGAGCTGCATGCATGCAATTTGCCACAATTATGTAGCTGTTTATAATCTTTCAGTGCATCAGCTCTCCATTGGATAGCTGTTTGAATTGCCCGCCATTTTAGATAATCTATAAAACGGGCACAGTCAATATCACAAATACCTCTATATAGGGGCGGAGGGTGGGTTACAGGTTTATAAAAACTTCACGAGACCGAAACACAGCCAAATAGCCTTACTTGAGGCCCTTGTAGGCTTCAAAAGTAGCCAAATCGATAACTAAGACAACTATCCAATCTCCGGACGGTTTCCAGTCAGGTCACTCAGGTGGCTGCTTTTCAAGTCCCACCAGAGCCATTTAAAGACCACCCAAGCACTCATGGACGTCTGATAGGCCCCACAAACAAGCCACAGGAAAAGCAGACCGGAGAACTTTAACCACCAATACATGCATGGACTATTAGCTAATTGACATAGCTATCGAGTAGTGGTGAAAAGTGTATCTGGTTATTGTGTGCATCAAAGATGGCTTTTGTCAAATCCAGTCACAATTATGTAAGAGCTACATATATTAATTGGTTGCTAGTTAACTTCGATCCCTATTTCCATTGAATATTACTAGTTTGGTCAGTTTAGCTACAGTATATAAAAAGTAGCTAGCTATGTGGTGAACCTGATGACTTTTAAGTGGCTGCTCACTCTGCATGGGTTTGACGATATGCCCATCAGCTTGTAATGCCTGCATATAAGTGGCCTGTTAGGTAAGAATATACATATGAGACACAATATCTTAATATGTGACCCGACATGTGAAAACAGGACTTATGTGCACATAAAATGCGATTTATAAGTAATCATAGGAGTCTAATAAAATTTACACCATTTATGTAGCTTTTCATAGGGAATCTCATTAATTTTAGCTTTTTTGCGTTGACATCACAGTGTGTATAACAATTAATTAATAAAAGTGCCTCTGCAGAAGACGGCGAACAGCGGACCACCCCTCAGTAACTCCTAAGGGCAGTGGAATGGTGGCCCAAATAGTGACAACCATGCCCAGAAAAATGTTTTCACATAAATCCAGTGAATTGTATTTGGTAGGGCTTTGCAGCAGCAAATGACATGCTGCAGATGGCGGGGATGAGTGACAGAGACTGGCAAGAGTGGGGCAGAAAGTCTGAAGTGGTCCTCAACATTGAGAATCCAGTAGCTTACACAGCAGGTCAATAACACTGGCCTTACGACGAGAAGTCAAGGATAAAAATGTTGTTCCATACAATTTCTCAGCCATCTTTGTATTGAAACCAACTTGTGTAAATGAGCAGCAGAAGCTCCCATAAAAATGATGCCACCATATTCACATACAGACCTAACAAAAGATGTAAAAGTACGTAACATCAAAGCCATGTACTCTCATTGAGGTATTCTCTAACGTGATAGAGAATACTTAATTGTTGACAACAACAGTAGTCAACTGATCAATCATATAGCTCCAAGCAAGTTTACGATCAAAATAAATACCCTAAATTTTCAAACATCAACTTCTTCAATGGGAAGAGTGGCCATAGGTGGGCAAGGGTGGAGGAAGCTACTGAAAGTTAGGGGGGCCACTTAGCTAAACTCAAGTGATTTTCTATTGCAAAAATTGAATTCCTATGGAGTCTTAAAATTTAAGAGGGGCCATGGCCCCCTACTTCCGCCGCCTATGGTGGTGGGTGTATAAACTAACATCTCTCTTATGTGAAACACAAAGCCAGTGACACTTAGCAGGCTCAAAATTAATAATCCACATCTGTCAGGGTCAGATCAATCCACATATCCGGGTCAAATGGGTCACTTTTTCTCCAGGTCAAGTTTGGATCAGTTGACCTGGATTAATACTCTATAATACTAGTGATTGTTTTATTAGAGAGCATTGATGTTTGTCAAAGTATAATGCTGTGTTAGTCATTCATTTCACAGTAAGACATTTTAACCAACTGTACATTACTAAAAGGATGGCCGAGGCACTTCAGTTTTAAAAGTGGGCGTGCCATGCGGGTTTCAAAGATTATAAAAGAAGACTGGGTTTTACGTAAAACAACTTTATAGCTGGTTTAAGTTATGTTGAGTATTGTTGCTCTGTAGATTTCAAGTTCTAAAAATCCGGGTCACCATCCGGGTCAGCAGGTCAATATCAATGCCGGGGTCAGCGGGTCAACTGGGTCAATATCTTTGACCTGGTTTCAACTCTGATCCGACCCCACGAGCATTTGTTTCATCAGCTGCAGTAGTCCTATCATCTGAGAATCATCAGCATACTGAAGTAATTATATAAATCACAACTGTGATACAAAATTTGAGCTGAAAGATGACGAATACATATTAAACAATATAGGGGACCAAATGCCACCCTGAGGAACTCCTGCAGTGAATGGCCACTGGGATGAGGTGTCTTCATGAGCAACAACATACAAGCTTCTGTCACAGACTCACAGATATACGTATGAATGCAGCGAACAATAAGCCTTACCCCTTATTCTCATACTCCAGAGGTGTTGTAATAATCCACCCCGCCAAACACTATCAAATGCTCCATGAATGTCCAAGGACACAATTCGACATGCTCTAAAGCCTGTATAATGCTAAAGCAGCTCCACAATATTGAGCCCCAGTGCCTTCATTATTATTGTTGGTGATTTTAATGTTCACGAACGTGGATGGTTAGGCAGTCCCTTCTGCTGGTGCTGCTGTTCGTGGGTTCTGTGAACTGTATAGACTTTCCCAGTTAGTTGAGTATTGGATCTGGCGATCAGTGAATATACTGGAACTGTTTCCTATCATCCATATTTGGGGGCTAGTGATCATAAATTATTGCTATTTTAATGTGAAATTTACATATGCCATCTCCATTACCTTCTAGAAGGGTACGTATATCATTGGAACTCTGCTCCATGGAATCATATCCATGGTTACTTTCATCGAGCCCAATGGGACATGTTGAAGTCTGAGCCTATCTCTGATGTTGTTGATGCCCTTGTTAAAATTCTTAAAGAAGTTCGTGATCATTAGGTGTCCTCCACCGTATCTATTGTTAAACATCCAACTGTATGCTGGAATTGTTTTTGCCAACGTGCCTACAAACAAAAACTGCAGGCTAGGCATGATTAGCCAGCTTATTGTAAGTACTTCTGTGATTCCAGCTAAGCGGGCCCAAGCTATTGCCCTTCATCATCATCGAAGATCTCTTCTCACTAAACTGCAATCAGGAACTAATGATCGTATATGGTGGAATCTTACTAAGAATATTAGCGGACTATGTAAATCTGATTTGCCCCTGATGTTGACAGTCTTGCTTCTTATTTTGTGAGCAAGGCATCACTGTCTGCTGATTTAGATCCTACTTTGTCTACTATGTGTCTAATGTAACTTGCAAAATATCTTGGTGGGTGAAACTTTCTAAGGTACGCAGTGTGTTAAGTTCTCTTGATGTGAAGAAAGCTTCAGATGGTGTTTAATATTTTGAAGTACTGTTGTGATAAACTTTGTTATTCAGTGTATTTATTGTTTCATTGTGTGTGTAGAGCTGGGGAGTTTCCACTTGCATGAAAGGTCTCTCATATCACCCCTGTTTACTAATGTAAAGGCTCTGTCACTGACCCACGATTTTGTCGCCCGATCACTGTGCTCCCTACATTGGCCATGGTTATCGAGCGAGTTATTTACTCACAATTATATCGACACATTTCCCCCTACATTTTATCCACTCGGTTTGGGTTTATTATCAATTAGAGTCATATCAAACACACTGGATTGTCGATGTAATTTATGGACAAAATCATTGTTTCTTGATAAAGTACATCTGAGGTCCCAGACATATAATACATCTCACAATCAACAGAATTCATCAGTAAATTATCTCTATGCAATAATAGAACTCCACCGCCGTGGCGAGAGTGGTCATGACGAGCATCAGTGACATACGTATTCCACATCTGCAATGGTTCACTGACAAGAGAGGTGCGATAAAGTCTGGGAGCAACAGCAGCAAGCTGGTACTCAGTTAATTCAGGGAATCCCTGATGATATCCTCAAATATTAGAAAGATAAGCATTAAGCGTAGCTATTGCACTACACAGTAGAACGCACTGTAAATGTCCTCTGAAATGAAACTGGCTCATTCGGACCTTCTGACAATAGAATAGCTGGAGTCAGCACCGGGTTCAAAGTTTAAAGAGAGGAAAATAACATGCCACTCATGTCATGTGTTACGTGTTCGTCTGTAGATTTCTAAAATGGCACGTGTGTGTGCTGTTTTGACCTTTGCAGCACATGTATGTGCTGGTAGGACCTTTGCGGCACGTGTGTGCGCTGGTATGACCCTTGCAGCACGTGTGTGTGCTGGTATGACCTTTACAGCACGTGTGTGTGTGCTGGTATGACCTTTGCAGCACGTGTGTGTGCTGGTAGGACCTTAGTGGTATGTGTGTGTGTGTGCTGTTTTGACTTTTGCAGCACGTGTGTGTGCTGATAGGACCTTTGCAGCATGTGCGTGTGCTGGTATAACCTTTGCAGCATGCTGGTATGACCTTTGTGGCCATGTGTGTGCTGCCCAGAGAATAATACTTAATTTGTTTTAATGCCCCCGCCCCTTAACAATTTCCTCGGTTGCCCTGTATCACCCAAAATACTGGTTTAGTAAGTGTTATAGATGGTATGTATATATGCTATGTGTGCGCGGTGTGGTGGCTGGGTGGCTCATTACCTCACGTAACTGCGTGAGAAAAAGTACATTGTTTAGGTCAATGACTTGTGTAATTGTGCATGGACAGTAATCATTGTTTTTCAGCATGTAAATGACTTTAATTTGCCTTGGACTCATGCAGCTATATACGTAATAACTAAGATATCATACTCATAATAGTGATATAACTAATACGTATAGCATGTTATGGTTTCGTCAGGTTAAACAAAGAAAACTGGAGAGGATTTTGAATTCTGCAGACGAAGAAGAAGGTACCGTATAGCGCAAAACTTTGGCGGAGGAAAACTTTGGCAAATTCTTGAAACTCGCCAAAATTTAACCCTCCAATTTTTAAAAATATAATTATTTAAAAGGATTGGAGGATTTGATTCGCCAAAGTTTTACTCGCCAAAATACTGCAGGAGCAAATTCGCCAAAGTTTTCCTCCGCCAAAGTTTCACGCTATACGGTATTTTACATGAGCAACAGCCACTTTATATCGACAATGATGAAGGAAAAATCAAGTGTTTTGGTGCAAGGATCTTTTTTGTGGGAGTGAATTGTTGAAGCACATCAATCAACTTGTTCACTGTTCAAGTACACAGCAAAAAATGAAAAAAGTTTTTGTACGACAAGGCGGAGGTCAACGTGATCTTAGGGAATATAATTATGTTACCTGACCTTAATTTTGATCTGTAGCTAACTAGCTATGTTATGTATCATTATGCAGTTAGTTATACATGCACAGTAGCTGTAGTATTTTACATGCATGCTATTATTGTATGTACATATAGTGCAAGTTCATGATAAAAGTGAAATCTCATTACTATCCATCAGTAAAAAAGAATCTGATAAGTGCTTTGAAAGTATAGCAATCTTTTCTGTGCTCATAACATCATTTATGATCGCCATTTGCTTTGTAGATGATATCCTATGCCACAATCAAACATCTACTAAACTTATCCAGATGGATTCACAAAATCATAGAAATTTGTATTAAGAAGAAACTGCAAAAATTACAAGCTGGTAAAAGGCAAGCTGTATTACAAGAATCAAAACCCAGATGGAACCTTGATTGACTAAGAAATGAAACAGACAGGGTTTTCTTGAATGTCACCTCACTGCAGGAGGGGGGATGCTACCATTGGGAAAGTAAAAGAGCGATATTATTGGCCAAATTGAAATTGACCAAAAGTATATACGTACGTATAAATAGCTACTTTTATCTTGACTATATACATAGATTGGTTATAGCTCTCTAAACCATATACGTACATGCAGCTAACTATTATATAGTGCTACATGCATGGGCTGTCACTATTCACTGGACTGGATTCTAACCTCTAATTCACTGGACTGCTCTCTAAACCATTGGATTCTAATTGTATATTATAGCTAGTTAACTATATGTTTATGTAGCTATGGCCAACTTAATATTTCTGCATGTCTGCATATCATTACAGCATAACTCTATGTAGCTACAGCTATAGCTAGCCATAGCTGTAGCTGTATACGTAGGTTATAGACCTTGAAAAGCAAAGTTTTGGGTTTTACGATTCATTGGGCCCAAGGGCATTTCGTTATGTGCAAGGAGTTTTTACTGCTGTAATGTAAGTTGTATACTATATACGTAGCTAGCTATATAGTCAGATAGTTCATTGTGAGCTGATATTAATTATAAGTAGGAGATACTTGAAGAAGTGGAATGAAATATGCAATGATGATATAAATCAAGTTGATGTGACAGAATTGAATAAACGGCTTCAGAATGCATATGATGGTCACAATTGTGGAGTTTTTTGTTTGAAGGTATGTACATGTGCAGCCGTAGCTAATAGCTGCATGTACTAGCTACATATAGCTAGCTAATCATGTATGTATCATCCATCTAATACCAACCCAGATAGCCAAGCAGTTGTTAAGAGATGGGATCATCAATGAACTTGCAATCAAGCATACTCAGGACTTTAAAAAGGCAAGACCAGAGATCGGGCTCTCCTTAGTCCTTACTTAAACATTGCGGTACAAATTTATACAATAGCTATATAGTTAACAATTTTTAGTTGATATATATGACTGAAAGATGCGATTTGTGTGGTGGTATCAGTACTCTATGGCCTATTTGAAGCTGTTGCTCTGACCTGACTGACTGACTGACTTTACATAAGCGCTAAAAAGTCACATGAAATTCATGTGATTAATATTACGAAGAATTGGTGACAAGCACCTGTTTTCATGGAAAATCTGTTGTTTATCTGTATGCAATTTTGTGCTGTGAGTGGACAGATACATTTGAAACTGTTACTGTATTGCAACCTTAAAAATTTGAATTTAAATGTGGATGCAGTGCTGCATTCCTTTGTGATGAGTCATTGTTCATGTGACTTACCTGTGATGCAATTGTATTTTTTATCAAAGCAGTACGTATAGTAACAGACATATGGTGCCTGATTTTAGAAGGTAAAACTTTAGCATTGCTAATACACTGGATTATAAAGGCATTGTTATGTGATCCCAGTGATGATTCTTTGGTCTGTGACTTTCCAAAACATACAATTTTGTACTTGTTGTTAGCTACCTTCCATTGACTGTGTTAACTATTGGTTTGTTAAATTGAAATCTCCTCTCTCTGCTATAAAATTACAAGCTGATGTTTTACCATCTACGAACCAGGCACCGTGCATAGTAAACTACGTTAAACTACTACTAACACAGTTTACATGTATGTATGAATACTACTGCTATTTTGTGATCACATGTACATAATTTGCACAGGTCAGAGCAAAAGCAGAAGAAAATGAAAGCAACTGCTGAAAGTGTCGCTCCTAGGAAATTACGAAAAAACTGCCAGGTACCAGGAAATTATGTAAAGGAAGCAATGTTTATGACTAGTAGCTAACTAACATTCTTTGATATGACTACGTAGTTATATTGTAACTTTGATTTTGTTGAAAAGAAATGGAAATGTGATGGTTAAAACTTCACCTTGTTATTATGGCCACAGTGAATATCAGCTGTTTGGTATCAATATTTTTGATAGAACGTCGAACTTTCCTATTTATTAACATTAAGAATACATCATAATATGACTGAATTAGTAGTATGAGTTATCTATGTTTATTCAATAAGTATAAGTTATATCATGGTCTGAGTATGATTCTTAGTTATTACATGAGTCTGAGGTGGAGCCAAGGACGGGTGTTAATGCTTCTATTCCAATAATACCACCATCTTCCAGTACTTTTGAAACTTTGATGCATACATAGGTGCCTGATAATTTTTGCATGCCAGTTGTTAAGCAAAATACAGTTGGAAACATCATAAAATTATTTCTCTAAGCCTGCTATATGCCATAATTATAACTCTTACAGTTAACAGGATAATACATACATACAAAAATGATTATGCTAGTTAGTAAGCATTAACCACGCATTTTGACAACTGTGCGATTATTTTTTGTGACTTAATACTGTAAGCAGGGTTGTTTATGAGTTTCTCTTCTTAGTAACTGACTGCATAGAGGAAAGAGAAGGACAAAAGGAAACACCATGCATAGTATACTAAGTAAATGCATAGCGCACTAGTTTTAACCAGTTCTATTCTTTATCTTACCTGATATCAAAGTTTTGGTCACACATACATAGCTACATACCTATTTACAATGCTGCTTCTGATTGGCCTTGTACTTTTTTTACAGCCAGGATGTTTTTGTTGTTTAGGATATACTTTTAAATGAAGAATAAAAAGAGACATACGTGTATAACAAAGAGGATCCTTTCGTCTAGGGTTACTTCACCTTTGAAGATTGCTCATGGATAAGTAGTATAAATTGAATCATATAGGTGCATAATAATGACTTATTCTTTTGAATTGAAAGTCTTACACTAGATACTATTATCCATTATTAATGTTTTAAAAACAGCATGTCTTACTAAACAAGCTTTGATCACCATTGATAAAACTAAGCTCATTGGCTTGCATGTACATTTTATGATATGATTGTACTGGAAAAGTGTGGTATGAAAACTATGTGCCTTCTTTGGACAGTATTGATCTTCAGCCTATGTCTAATAAACCTCACTTGGGGAGTGTTCTCTGATTCAGCTAGCAAATATACTAAGAATCTGATTTCCACATGCAAAGCTAAGCAAGGTAAAAAATTCTGGCAAATTACATAGAAAACTATAGATATTATATTTTCAGGGTCAGGGTTTCACGATATTATATTTCCACCTCTACCAAGTGAAGGAGACTTTATGCCTGCTATCATTATATGGAACCCATACTTAATATATCCGCAAATTACCCCCCAAGATCTATTAAGTGTATTGAATGTGGAGGTTCTACGTATGTACGAAGCCTATTGGAATGATGGTGGTAGTGCTTCTAGACAACCAAGGTTACTTCATAGAGTCGAGGATATTGTTTATCTGATTAGCGCTGTTTATGTTTGTGACAATAGACACAAACTACTATCACATGACACAGTAGTACTATCTCTATTGCAGGAGTGACAAGGCAACTGTTTAACATGTGTACATCCCTTTGTAAAAAAGGAATGACATTCTTTGACATGGAATCTTTCATATTAGAAAAACGGTGGGAATGTTACAATAATAAACAAAACATACTAAAAGCAACCAAAAAACCTTGTTATCCAATAATGATGATAGTACTAAAGAAGATGGCAGTACTACTAGTGACTTTTGGAAATCACCCACTTCTAAATCCCCAAGCAATGATATTTTAGCGAAGTGCTTTTTAGCTGGATTTTTGCAGAATGAATAATTATATTTGCAAGAAATGGAAGCTATTCCTATAGGAACAAGTATTAGTTTTGATCATACTTTTAAAGTAGCTTCTAACATAGGATATCTTAGAGAAGATAAGAAATGGATTAATGTATATAATTCTTTATTTCTGGTACTAAATGATCAAGGAAAGATAGTATCTTGGCAGTTAACAAAAGGTACAAGTTTTCAGGAAGTTGTGGCTCTATTACAAAATCTTGGAAGTAGATCAGATGAAAATTTGAGGACAGTGCATGTTGATGACTGTTGCAAACTTCGCAACAAAATAGAAAATGTTTTTGGAAAAAATATATCTGTAAAATTGGATATATTTCATGCAGTGCAAAGAATTTCTAAAACTTTACTTAAAAGACATCCATATAGATTACAATGCTTACAAGATTTGCGTTTGGTATTTAGATGTGATGGTGATTCTGGAGAGAAAAGACTTTCTACAACCCCCTCATCTGAAAAGATCTTACTAAGCTTTGAATAATTTTATTAAAAAGTGGTACAAAGTAGCTGATCACAATGATGTAAAATTATTTAATAGTGAGACAGATGTTGCTACTGAAAGGCTTAAGAAACACATAACATTGGGGTGTTTGTCTAATATTCCAGCAGGATGTGGAACCAATCGAAATAAAGGACTTCATCAACTCATTGGAATAGAAGTAGGATTGGAATACTTCCTTGCTTATGCCTTGTTAACTGTAATTCTACATTCAAACAATGCCACAGTAAAATTTGGAGGAAAGGTTGTAAGCAAACCAATTACAGCCAACTCTTTATGCAAAGTTCCAACAATGAGTACAAGAACAATAGGAATTATGCCAAAGCATCAAACCATTACAAACGACACAGGATGTGATCATTATGAGCAAACTACGTTTGAAAATAGCACAAACTTAGATTTGATAATGGCCACATTTCAAAAATGTGTTCAGAAATATCGAGTTGTTGAAGGATTACAGAAAACAAATGTGTCAAGGCTAAATGATTACATTCATGTATTTAAAGAATTCACAACTCGTATTCTAAACAAAGATGATAGCAGCTTTGTTAATCATCATGACAATCTAAGCAAATATGGATTGACTGTTTCTCCAACAATTCCAAATGGAAATTACTTTTTCCAAGCGGTGGCTATGAATATTAAATCAAGACCTGACAGATGGATTGAATTAGGCACTACTGATCTAGAATCTTTATCTCTCAAACTGCGAGAGATATTTGTGAAGGAAGTTAGTGGAGAAAATCGTCCATTATATGAGGAATTCATTCCATTACTTAATGATTATACTACAGATGCACACAAGTTTCTGCAAAATGGATTCTTTGACAATGCATTTGGTGACTTGATGCCCTTAGCTATAGCAACAGCGCTAAAAGCATCCATCATAATTATTATCTCTGGATGTTAATATCATCCCACATATGTAACTCCTCTAGTTGGTCAACCAATTGATATGATGTTCTTACTATATAACCCTACAGGATCAGGTCATTATGATGCAATAATACCTTATATTTACACAGTGAAGGATTCCAAAGCAAGCAGCAAGTCACACAAAGAGCACAGCTCTTGCAGATGTGGGATTAATGGTAATAATTCAGGAAAATCCTGTACTCCAAACCAATCTTATGCTACTAGATGTAAGTGTTATTTAAGTAGCACTACATGTAGTACATATTGTCACTGCAAAAATTGTAACAATCCATATGGTCAAAAGCCAGTTACATCAATCGAAGGCAAGAGAAAAAGGCATGCTCTCTCATTACAAATAGAAATTCCATCAAGCAAGAAATTTGCAGTGGAAAGAGGAGAAGTATTATCTGTAAACATTTGGTCAACATTTGAAACAATTGTGCTAAGTGAACTACAGAATATCGAGGAGACAGAGGATTTAGATACTTTTCAACTGTACAATGAAATTATCAGTTATTCACAATCAAATTTTTGCACATTGCCTTTAGAGGATGAAGTTGTGCTTAGATATAAAACAGCTACCCAGATTGCTTCAAAATTAAAACACATGTTTGAACATGCAACAATATAGCTATTTATTGTGAGAATTTTCAAGGAATTATGTAATTTATGCACCATAAAGACAATGTCACTAGAGCTGCATGATATTAGAATTTTTAATGCAGGCGCATCCCTGGTTGCTTGAAATCATTTCTGTACGGACGTCAGTAAGCGTGCATGTTTGTTCATGTGTGTCAGTATGTATGCGTGTGTGTTTGTGTATGTGCCCACCACAGGCTTCAAAAGCAATAACCAGTTTAAAAAGTTTTGAGTTCCGCTACGTTTGCCATTGAAATAGCCGGTGTGGCCTTAGTAATGAAGTGCATCATCAGAACCATAAGAACTACTAGAACCACTAGAACCACTAGAATCATCAGAACCATCAGAACCATCAGAACCATCAGAACCATAAGAACTACTAGAACCACTAGAACCATCAGAACCACTAGAACCACTAGAACCATTAGAACTACTAGAACCATAAGAACTACTAGAACCACTAGAACCATCAGAACTATCAGAAACATAAGAACTACTAAAACCACTAGAACCACTAGAACCACTAGAACCACTAGAACCATCAGAACCATCAGAACCATAAGAACTACTAGAACCACTAGAACCATCAGAACCACTAGAACCATAAGAACTACTAGAACCACTAGAACCATAAGAACCACTAGAATCATCAGAACTACTAGAACCATAAGAACCACTAGAACCACTAGAATCACTAGAACCACTAGAATCACTAGAACCACTAGAACCATAAAAACTACTAGAACCACTAGAACCAGTAGAACCACTACAACCATCAGAACTACTAGAACCATCAGAACCATAAGAACTACTAGAACCACTAGAACCATTAGAACCATCAGAACCATAAGAACTACTAGAACCAGTAGAACTATCAGAACCATAAGAACTACTAGAACCACTAGAACCATTAGAACCATCAGAACCATTAGAACTACTAGAACCACTAGAACCATCAGAACCATAAGAACTACTAGAACCACTAGAACCAGCAGAACCATCAGAACCAGTAGAACCATCAGAACCACTAGAACCATCAGAACCATAAGAACTACTAGAACCATTAGAACCATTAGAACTATCAGAACCACTAGAACCATCAGAACCATAAGAACCACTAGAACCATTAGAATCATCAGAACCATTAGAACTACTAGAACCACTAGAACCATCAGAACTACTAGAACCATTAGAACCATCAGAACTACTAGAACCACTAGAACCATCAGAACCATAAGAACTACTAGAACCATTAGAACCATCAGAACCATAAGAACTACTGGAACCACTAGAACCATCAGAACTATAAGAACTACTAGAACCAGTAGAACCATCAGAACCACTAGAACCATCAGAACCACTAGAACCGTTAGAACCAGTAGAGCATTCCTCAAGCATTTAATTTAGAAATACTGCACTGGAATAAATGTTATTTACATATATTTATAATTCATATTTTGTGATTCTTATATGGGGAAACAACCGGTCAAACACTTCCACCATAGTGCCCGAGCTACTGAAGAGCTACGAAAAAGGCAAGAAAGCATGAATCAACCTAAACAAAAATTGAAAAATGACTGTAAAACACGATGGAACAGTACCTTTTACATGTGTGAATCGCTTCTTCAAAACAGATGGCCAATTTCAGCAGTTCTAGCAGATGAATCTGTGACAAGGGTAGAGCATAGAAGGCTAGATTTGACAACCACACAGTGGGAGCTACTTGGTGATTTAGTAAAAATACTTCACCCACTAGAAATAGGAACAACATACCTGTGCTCTGAGGCAACCTCATCTCTATCGTCAATTCTTCCTGTTCTTTTTGGAATTCTCAAGCATCTGGAAGTTAAAGAAAATGATTCAACAAACATTAGAAGATTTAAGATATCTGTTGATAGTCAGATTAGAAGTATGTGGCATTTGGATGACATTGATTCTTCAGATATCAAAGTGCTTGCAACAGCTTTGGATCCTCGGTACAAAGCCCTAAAATTTCTTAATGCAGAAAAAATATCAGAAGTAAAAGCAGAATTAAGAGACCAAATACAACAGCTACAATTTGCTTGTGATACGCTAAACTCAGACTCACAAGTCTCACAAAATTCACAACCTCCAACCAAGAAGAAAGCTCTGGATATTTTGTTTGGAAGAGAAGACCATCTGTTACATTAGAGGATGAAGTGGATTTGTATTTTTCTGAATCTGGTGCTCCTAGGAATTCTGATCCTTTAGCTTGGTGGAAAGCCAACTCTTTACGTTATCCTCGTCTCAGTCAGCTTGTAAAACTTCTTTCTGCTATCCCAGCAACTTCCACAAGCAGTGAAAGGTTGTTTTCAGTAGCAGGGTTAACTGTCACTAGACTTCGCAGCAGTTTGAGCAGGGAGAATGTAAATGCATTAATTTTTCTCCATAACAATTACTGTTTAATAACATAATTTAAAAATATCATAATATTGCTTTGAGTCAAGTACTATTAAATATGCTGTAATTTTGTTTTACAGATCAATTTGTAACTATTATGCACAATGATTTTTTAAGTTCAAAAGATTCGTGAACTTTAACTAATGAATGTTCGAACCCTGGTAATCCAAATTCGTTTGGGCCCTAGTATAAGTATATAATTATATGCAAAGTACGTGTATATCCAATGCAGTAATCATCAATTATCAACACATAAAAATTACATGAAAATAGATTAATTAACCAGGGCTGGTATCTTGTAAAAACTCATAGGTGTCGGAATCAGGGAGCACGTACCCCCCAGTTTTTACCGTTACTCCATATAATGTATCCTGATAACTTATTGTGCCACCTCAGTTGTGGAGTGCTTCCTACGCACCTTACTCAAGTACTATCACCAGCTGTGCCTGAATCAGTTGTCAGTTGGACATTTAGAAATCTGGTTGTTTGAACCTTAAGAGTAAAGAACTAACAATGAATTGGCAGAATGCAGAACTCCTAATAGATTATATTTGTATACATGGAATATCACTTAGGATAACAGTCATAAGGCAGCACTGTATGTTATCAATATTTTGGGGGCCCATGCAATGCATGTGCAGCCATGCACCCATCATTAACATAACTTAAAATTCAAATGGATGTAATAAATTTATACCATAGATAAGAGATACCCCTCCTGAATTGGAAACATACATACCCCATGTGAACAAACTGATGTCACCATCTGCGTTTTGCATGGTATTAAAGAAATTCACTGTACTCAAGTTTCCAGCCAGTCATCATCGTCATCTATACATTTTCCCGTTGTCTGCTGATTAGAAGTGATATGTCTTGGCAAGTTTTTGTTGGTAGCCACTTAGTTTCAATAAATAATGTTTTAGTACCTATCCTAAAACCATTCTTGAAGAGCTTAATGCAGTGTATAAGTAAGGCAAAGTTTGTGCCATGGAAACTTTGAACCAGAGTTTATAGAAGTGGCTAAACTGAGAAAGAAAAAGGTTTTATCTCCTTCTGGTGATATTGTGGCTACTCTGGATGAAAGCATGTGCATCAGTGTGGATGGAGTTGAATATTCAGCTACTGTTGGACATGTACAATGTAGTATATTTTTGATGGAGCAGTCTGTTTGTTTAATTTGCAGTGAATATCGTGTAACACTCTCCGTTCTCTAGTTTCAAGACACAGTAAGCTAAAAACTGTTAGCAGTCACATCAACACAAGATATTTGCAAACACCTCAAAGATCCGCATACATACAATCATTGCAGAGAGCCATTAAAAGCAAAAATGCTCAACTCAGAAGGCTTAGACTGAAAGTAAAAATGTTGATGGAATCTAGTTCTTGTGTACAACTGCATGGATGATAGTTTGAATTCAGATATCCAAAGAGTTATTGAGGACCACAAGGCATTGGAGAAAGATTATTTCAAGCAGACTTTTTGAGAACAACAGGTATGCATTGAGTTTCTGTGCATACCTCATTTTATCTTCCACAAAGGTAAAAGCTAACAAGGCAAAGAGAAATGGTGTCAGGTGGCACCCCTTGTTTATAAGATTATGCCTTAACATAATGTTGACATCCTGGAAGACTTACGATATTTTGCGTGTCAGGTTATATATGCTTACCTTCAAACAGGACATTGAGAGATTACACGCACTGGCATAAGCATGAGACCAGGCTTTGATGCAACTATAATCAATCATCTAAGAGTGCAGAATAGGAAACGTACGTATGATAAACACTACAACTAAAACTTCTATTATAGGTTTGTTGTTTTATGATGAAAATTCGTGAGCATCTTGTATTTGACAAACATACTGAAACAATTACTGGATTTGTTGATTGTGGCCAGCAAAGCCTGGATGAATGGTTCTCTGCATTCCAAGAGAAATGCACTCGTGGGCAGTCTCTGAGAAGCCACACTGTGGCAACTCATATGGTAACATACGTATATAATGACCATAATTAGAGGAAATTTTTAAATTGAACTTTCCATTGTTTCATTTTGCAACCACAGGTTTGTAATACGTATATATTTTATATTAGTCCTGTATGTGGCATTCTTAGGTGTCACCTCTAATTATAATTACTTAGTGTATTTGGTGTGGAGAGCTATTAGAATGCTTCAATTACCTGTTGTTCAAGTAGCTAGTTTGTGTGGTTGCAGATGGTGCTGCTCCTAACAGAAAATTCTTTAGATGGCATCAGATGGAGCAGTATTACTATATGAAATCAGGTGTCACATACAGAGTGCCTAATGTGTGTTGTTCATCCGGAGATTTCATTTACTTTATTGCTGATATGTCACATTTGATAAAAATCATCTGTAATGCTTGGTACAATTTAGTGTTGTTTTAGTTAATCAAAACTAAAACTAAAAATAATTTTAGTAAAGCAATTATATTTTAGTTAACTAAAACTAAAACTAAAACTAAAATTAATTGCAAGTCAGTACTAAAACTAAAACTAAAATTAATTGCAAGTCAGTACTAAAACTAAAACTAAAACTAAAATTAATTGTGACTCGGTACTAAAACTAAAACTAAAACTAAAATTAATTGTGTATCAGTACTAAAACTAATACTAAAACTAAAATTAATTGTGAGTCAGTACTAAAACTAAAACTAAAACTAAAATTAATTGTGAGTCAGTACTAAAACTAAAACTAAAACTAAAATTAATTGCGTGTCAGTACTAAAACTAAAACTAAAACTAAAATTAATTGCAAATCAGTACTAAAACTAAAACTAAAACTAAAATTAAATGTTAGTCAGTACTAAAACTAAAACTAAAACTAAAATAGAATGTAAATTTTTACTAAAACTAAAACTAAAACTAAAAGCATAACTAAAACTAAGGGTAATTACGTCTTCAAATGGCATATATGATGCAACATAACGCTGTTTAAGCCTGTTTTAAGCCTGTTTTTACTCAATACTAAAACTAAAAATAGTTTTAGTAAGACATTTTTATTTTAGTTAACTAAAACTAAAATTAATTCAGAAATATTACTAAAACTAAAACTAAAACTAAAAGTATTTAGAATATAACTAAAACTAAAACTAAAACTAAAAATACTTCAGAAATCTAACTAAAACTGAAACTAAAACTAAAACTATTTCAGAAATCTAACTAAAACTAAAACTAAAACTAAAAATACTTCAGAAATCTAACTAAAACTAAAACTAAAACTAAAAATATTTCAGAAATCTAACTAAAACTAAAACTAAAACTAAAAATAATTCAGTAATCTTACTAAAACTAAAACTAAAATTATTGAGCTAAATTACTAAAAATAAAACTAAAACTAAAAATATTTCAGAAATCTTACTAAAACTAAAACTAAAACTAAAAATAATTCAGTAATCTTACTAAAACTAAAACTAAAACTAAAATTATTGAGCTAAGTTACTAAAACTAAAACTAAAATTACAAGCCCTTACTAAAACAACACTAGTACAATTCTCAGGACAAAAGGTCTCATCATCTTGTGGTGAGGATAAATTTCTTACTGAGTTGTACATACTTGATCTTTGTTGTAGAACAGTGGAGTTGAAATTAGATGGTCGCACCTGATTGAATTAGTAGAGAAGACTAGTACAGAGCTTGAAATAACAGTTGGCCATCGGCCATTTTCCGACCAATTTCAGGTTTGGCTGATCAAAACTGATATGCTAGGACAAATTTACTGTACACTTCCAATGGGGAATCCAATGATACGTTCCTACTTTCAATAAATGGCCGACCAATTTGTAATTCTTATTTCAAGCATTGCTAGTAGCAGTACAGGTCTGTCCATAGGAAGGAAGCTTACTAGAGAGCACACAGTTTTAACTTATACTCAAGGATGACAGTTTGTTTAGCTGTTCAGGTTAGTTGTTTCTGTTAATAGTCTTACACAAGACTACACTTAGGTCCTTAGTAGCAGTGTGGCTAATAGTTTCCAAGCACTGCGGGAACTCAGAAGAATACAAGCCAATACAACTGAGACAGAGAAGTTTTGTCGGATCTTTGACAATTTTTTGATATTTTCAATACTCGTGCCATTGAAGAAGCAGACTGAAAAAGAAAACCTGACTTGAAACCTTTCTATTCAAGTAGAGATGAAAGATTAGAGGTGTGTAATTTATATAGCTATTTGCTCATTAAATGGTCGATACATTCAATGTTATTTTCAGTGGCCACAAACTACCTTACTACAGTACTTGGAAGATTGGAAGAAGCCAGTTGCAGATGATAGCTCAATACCTAAGGAAGAAAAGGCATATTGTACATTGCCTCAGCAGAGTATTGAAGGAATTAGGATTTGTGGTATGCTTCAAATTTGAGAAAACAACAACAGTTAATTACATATGTATATATCACAGCACACACTCTGCCTGAAATGGACAACCAAATTTCTGCTATCACATGAAAGGGCCAACTACATTTTGACAGAGCGATTCAATCAAGATACTTCAGAAATATTTTTGAACAGCAGAGAGCCACGGGGCAGCGTAATGATAACCCATCCGTTGCTCAGTTCATGGAAAATAACTAAGCTCTAGTTATACAAAAGTCCCTGGCACTTGGTGGAAGTAAACAAAAAGTAAGTTACAATTGTCACCCCTTTGTAGGCCTTTGCCAAAGCATACGTAGATGCAACAGACACATAAAATTTGTATAGCTAAATATAATTGAATGTTATGCTCCAGTTACACAATAGTACAACACTGGTGATTTATTGTAAAGCTTTCCTCAGACCTTTTTGCCTTTGATGTTGCTTTTTGAAGCTTTCTTGCACTCTTTAAACAGCCTATTTGTTACAGCGAATCCCCTTACTGTGAACCATAACTCTATTACATCTTGTAGAAACATCATAGATTTTTCTTGTTCTAAATCTGAAATTAACTCCCAGAAAAACAAGATGTTTGGGTTAGAATTTGCTTCAGATATTACTTGCTCTTTTTTGTATCCTCTTTCAATAAGCTGGTAGGTAACTACTTCAATAGCTTTAAAGCAGTTAAAAGTATCATTAGAAACATGTTGCAATCCTCCATGATCTTGAGCCTTTATCCAAATCTTGATTTCATCATTGTAAGTACTTGTACGTAGACCTAACATGTCCCACAATGCATTAACAAAAAGCCCCACTTGTTTTTTCATGCTTCCAAATTAGTTTCCTAATGATATATCCAGCCACATAATATATAGCATTTTCCTCAATTTCATCAAACTTCCTTTGTTCAAGTGTGGCCGGTGTTCAGGGGTATTCAGCAATATTCCAATTACTGCTACACGATTCATCCAAGGATTTATCATATTCATAAGTTAGAATCAACAGTTTCTCCAATTTCCTCTTCCATAATCTTCCATAATGGCATTTGTTTCTGTGCTCTTGCTGGAGTTGTAAACTTTGGACTTGATAATACTCGTGGATGCTTTTGCATTGTAGATTCAGGTAGTATCGTGGTATTGATATACATACTGCACATGTGCAAAATTTGGGTTGAAAAGGTTGAATCCAGTGTATTAAGTCACGTGAGTTTTATGACACATGACCAACCTCCTCTGGGGACTCTGTATTGATTTGCATTATTGTATTGTGACATTGTTTTTAATTATAGGGAAAGAAAGTGATGTACACAGTTGCTATAGAGGAACTGCTGGCGTGCTGCTTCAACTTGAACAGCTTCCTAATTAACTTAATATTGTTGAAATAGTTCTCTTGGAATGCATATATGGCAGCAGGTCAATATACGTATGTAAGATATGTGACCGAGTCTGTGAAAAAAAGGTCTTATCTGCATGCATATCCAATTCTATGACTTTAAAGATGCATAACTCACTCTGTGGATGTGGTACGTATGGATGTACGTAAGAATTTAGAAGAAGACAGACTAAATCCTAATAAGTGGCGCAATTGCAGATTGGTAGCTCATTCACAGGGGAAGTTATGTTTCACTGAATACGTGTAATTGGATGTGCAGATATGTAAGACGTGTATTCGCAGACTCGGTCGCATATATTTTGATCCTTCCACACAAAGTGGTATATATGTGACTGGTTCTGCGAATCCTCCATGTTAGCGTGCAAATTTTGACCCATTTTTAGAACTGTAAAATCTCATAACTCTCTTACTATTCCATGTAATGTTGTAAAAACTTGCATATTAATTGATAAATGATCCAGCTACATGTTAAATATAAAGCAATTAAAAATTAATGCAACTATCAGGATTTTACAGCTGTTTGTATGAAGCTATGTAAAATACACTAACATGGAGGTTTTTCGCAGAGCCAGTCACATACGTATATAGATATTAGTTTGTTTGCTAATCACCATTTTCACAAATTCATCTGTTTATAGAATTCAAATTCATCACAATTCAATACTTCTCAAAACATTGTCATCATTACATATTGATCATAATTCTATCATATTCATCTTGTCAATGTGACTATTCTTGTTAGCAAATAACTAAAATTCCCCTGGTGGCTCACAGTGGCAAAAATCACCAGGGAATAACATTGATAAAATACTCAATTGAATTAAATAATTATATACCAAATGGTTTAGCGTGGCAAAAACCATGGGCAGGGGAGTTTACTTCAAGACTCAACTCCCACAAAGGGCTGACAGGCAACAAACTGAAGAGGTGCAAAACCATGAGGGAATTATGCCTCCACAAACAAGCTGACAACTGTTCTAATAAATGGCGAGTAGCTAAAGCTATAGTAGTACTACTTCTGTTGGTTGTCCTGACAGCTATAATATCTCTTAAAGTTCTCAAACTCCGGTTGTTTATGTGATTAGAGCGGTTTGCACACCTTGCAAAAAACTGCAGACGCTTTTCAAATTTTGCATTTGCGTTCATCATTTTGTTAATGTATAGAACAAAGTTGATGCTGCTGTACAGTGATATGGTAGTTATAGCTGTTAACTAAACGAACATACACCTATGTTAACCATCATAGACTGCTGATATTCTGAAATATTAAACAAGCATGCTGCTCACTTGGTGCTGCTCATAAAAACTTTTTAAAGGTTTGCGCAAACCGCAGTAGCTACACTATCGCGCTGCACATGCAGTTTCTCTATCGCCACCCATACACTCAGTTTTCGTTGATAGGAACTGCGTACTTCACTTTCTTTCCCTGTTAAGTGAAAATCTTTTATTTTGTTCTTCAGTACATACGTATGTATTTCTCCATGGCAAAAAATAATGTCATAATACAACAAATGCAAACGAATACATATATTAGAGTTCCCCAAATAGCTAAGAAGCAACATTTTGTTTTGTGATGTCATTTTGAAAAAGGCTAATAAAGGCTTGTTGATTGATGACAATCATGTGCAAACCATTCACACATAGTCTGGTCTGCCTAGTATAGAAGGTACACATTTACGTATGTCACAGTTAATGTTAAACAGTTATGTAGTAATGCACCATGTTTGTGAGGCAGAAATGTTCGAAAGTATGTTGCAACAGAGAATATACTGAGGAATATAAAGAAACACTTATGAGGATTGGTTTCTACCTTGTATCGCTGCTTGTTTAGTTGTATCAAAACCCTATAATAATTGAATCAAGTGCAGCTAACCATCTCAGCATATTACAATTAACGAACCATCCCAGGCTTTGCTTCATGTTCTAACCCTCTTAGAGTTGTGTGTTGATGAGGAACTTGCACGACTATAAGGGAAGAAGGTTTTCTATAAGTACTGGTAAAGGAACCACTGTTTTTAGGTGACGAAACACATAGCATTTTACCAAATCCGGTGGGTAAAAACTGCTAGAACATCATTTCTCTCGACAAAATTCTTAATTAGTTTTCTCCTTGATAGTATCATAGCCTAAGGAAGATACTACAGTCCTGATAACGATATCACAAACATCAATCATGGCCAAACAATTTGATGGAAAACAACTTGATATATTTACCATCTAAAAACCAGGCTTTACATACCGTTTATCTATCACTATCGTTATGTATGTGGAGATGTCACAACATGAGCATAGATTCCTCACTAGGGCATGCATAGTTAATTTGTTGATTTTGAAGTTTAAATTGGCTTTAAACTTAGTTTCTTGGTGATTTAATAGTGGTAAGAACTTGTTTTAAGTCAAAACTCTTAGCTGTACCTTTGATCAGCCCACGCAAAATGTAATAAGACCTAGGCCACTCCAAATATATTTCCTGTTTCCCGTTCACCACCCGCATCTGTTTCCTGTCAACACTATTCTTCCATTATCTATGGTTTTTCTCAAAAAACAATATCAATTTAGCTATCTCTTGAACTATTTATGACCTAAAAAATAATGGAATGGAAAATGTACCTCCCGCCTGCATGCTTTTATATATAGTTCAGTGGCGTAGGAACTGTAGCGGCCACAGCGGTTTTGGCCGCTGCACTTTTACAATCCATTAAAAATTTTATTAAAAATTAGTCTGCTGATGAGAGCGAACACCAAGTTAAAGGGACTATGCGCTGTTTACGAAGCCGTTTAAGTGTATTTGTATATAATGTCTGCGTAATAGGTACTATACCTTATATGGAATTATTTCGTGCCATGGATACCCATGTCCAGCTTCGCACAGCTTCCTCAGATGATATTGAAGAGGTAGTTTTTAACTGTAATCGGCGCCTTTGTTATATCCGCGGGGCATTCTTTATCATGAGCGTTTGTTATATCAATAGTGAATCGCGTGATTTTCTTGGCCCAAAAAATCACGTGCGCCTTAAAAACCTAAAAGGCTTCCTAAACAGCGCATAGTCCCTTTTATTATTTCATCGTGCGCATAGTATTGTTACCTCGTGTTTCTATTAGTACTGTACATGTCGGTTGAATGTTTCCGTGTTCTAGTAGCCATAGTGCAGAGAACAACTCCAGTTTCGTTCTTCCAAAGCAGGCTCACCAGCCACAAAGGTATTCTTGGCTACTGACTAATTGATCCAATAATTATACCCTAACACTGTTTATAGCTTTGTAAAATTTTTATTTCGTCGCGTTAAATAAAAATTTTCTTGGAGGGGGCATGCCCCCAGTCTGTACACATGGACTGAAATCTAGGTTCAGTAACTATAAATATAATTATATAGAAATAATTAGCTATATATACACATGGGAATACAGTTTGAGCCCTTCAGTAATAGCACAAAATAGTGACTAAATTCAATCCTGTGACATGTAATTTTCAAAAATTTCCTGGGGGGGCATGCCCCCAGACCCCCCTAGGGGCTCCATGCTTCGCATGTTCGGTTGTGTGCTTCGCACACAATTGGATCTATCTCATCAGGTTCAGCATAATCAGCCCCCCACTTTAAAATTACATTTCCGCTAGAGTCTACCAGCACAATTGGCCTCTCCACTTTTATTTTGCTTCCTACGCCACTGTAGTTCAATGGAGGACAGGAAACAGGAAATATATTTAGAGTGGCCTTATTGTATTTTGTGTGGTAGATCAAAAGGTACAACAGTTCTTTATATGCCATAAAGTGCCACAAAATGTCAAGAGGTAGTTATAGAACTGTGGTTAGTAGTTATAGAATGGTAGAGTAGTTATAGAACTGCGGCAAATTTACACATTTATATCAAATATGTACATTATACCTTTCATTTATACAATGTCTTGCATGCCAAGTTAAGATGGATATCTTGCCAAGTTAAGGTGATTGGATATCTGGGTGATTTATAGGGTAACTATAGTGCCACTATAGTTGCATTACACACAGCACTAGCTATAGCTACTGGAGTATAAATAGCTATCAATAAAGTTTTAAAAAAGAGCTTGGACATTTGAAAGATCAAAATTAATGACCTTTGGGTGCCACTGAAACAGCCCAGTTATAGTTGACAAATGTCAGACTGATTATAATTGTCTCTCCCTTTTGTATAATTTCATGCACTACTGATGACACCATGGTTATTTTATAGAATGTACAGGACAATTCATTGATGAGTCAGTATAATCGTGTTGTAGTCGTGGAAAATTTTTTGATACCATGTTATGAACTGCTGCATGCTGGATACAAGAAGACGTTTGAGAAGGTATAGCAATGTGCGTAATAAGCTGGCTATATTCTGTTGTAGTTTGTGTTTGTAGATTTCATCTTTATATTATGGTATACCACGAAGTAGCTAACAGATGAAGCTTTCGTTAGCATGTATGACATTTTCTCAAAAGAAGAAGGTACAGCATACATATTAACCATGTTCCCATGAAACCTATCATATCAAACAATTTCTTTTCAAGGCTTCAGGTCAAAACGCATGAGAATGCTGGTTGTTGCTGCATGCATAGTTCTATTTTGTAATTGATATGAGACACCTATCAGATGGAGAATAGAAGTGGATTCTGCATGCCATTGACTACTGGACAGAATTCAACTTTGTATTTCCCCTCCATCAAATGAAGCAGAATCCATTGCTACTGTCTTTAGAACATACGTCTTCCCATACTTTGGTGTGCCTAAAATTTTGCATTCAGATAATGGAAGGGAGTTTGCTAACAGTATAATTGAGTGCCTTATAGAATTATGGCACACCAATATACAAAATCATACATGATTGACCTTGACATCCACAAACACAAGGAGTAGAGAGAGCACACTGAACACTCAAGCAGAAGTTGGCCACTCAAGAAGATACAGGATGGTCAAGGATGTTACCTCGTGTTATTTGTAAGATAAACTTAACATTACTGTATAGCTTTAAATGGTGAAACATTGACAATATACGTAAGTATAGCAATGGTAATATTACTAACAAATTATACGTTTTACTTATGGTTTCCATTTCATGAATACTCAAGTATATGAAACTACTGGGCACTCTCTGTACAAATTGGGTTTTGGACAGAAACCTCATCCAGTTTTATTTGCTGGAGCCAAGAGGATTTCAGTTGTAAATGAAGAAGATGTGGGATTGCTTTTGAGGATATTGGTGTAAGTGAAGTGAATTAGCTAGCTACGTAGCTCAGTATGTCAAGGTATGATATTTAATGTTAGTAGTTGCTACAGGCTATAGCTATATACAGTAAGGTTAGGCAATACTTTAATATTATCACCAATCAGAATCGTTAGCATGCAATAATATTACATGTGCAATAATTATTACATGTGCAATATTATTGCACATATTGCAGTGCATAAAGTAAAATTTCATTTCAAAAAGTGTACATGAAAATTTCAATACAAAGCAAATGAATGACCACGCTCACAAAAATACGGAAAATATATTACGCCTACGGGAAGAATGTCTTGTAGATTTTCGTTAATTACAGCGCATAGAAAGAATGCACACTTCTATATCGCTTAGAAACGGAAGTATGAACATTTTGTTATACTGTTTATTGTCAGCAAAGTAGCCTCACTAGCCTTGCTATAGTCGCCATTCCACAACAAAGTGCGGCTATGGATATAAATGCCCAATACATATTGTATTGTGGGATTTGCCCGCAGAGTTATAATGTTGTGTTTATAGTTACCTTGAGGTGTATTACACAAATATCGCTTGGAAATATAATCTTTGTTGATATTAAATTACAATAGTTTCATAGATGTGCTTAAAATCACAGCCAAAATAGCCGCCAAAACCTAGAACACGTTGCTAATGGTGATTCACCTAAAGTTTCTTGTCTTGTCGCTTGTTTCTTGTCTTCAATGGCTGCATTATCCGCTGGTAACGAAGTACGTATGTTCGCTGGAAATAAACAAGTTAGTAACCAGGAAGTAATTAATTAGCATAACAAAGGTTGTATGGCTTGCAGTTATGTTTTCGTGGTTTGTGGCATGTACTGTGACAAACGTTAACAAATGGTAATACAATGTGTTACAAAAAATAAATTAACAACCATACACCTGTTCACTAAAATTGCTTAGTTATTTTCTGTACAACATCAGTCATCCAACCAAGTATGGTGTGCCACAATTATATCTATCGGATGAAGTAAATATTGAAGCACCAGGATCATTGTCACACAATCAGTTGTTAGTTGAAAAGGTTTTATGCAAGACCTTTAACCACTGCAAATGCGATGTTGTTATTAGTGATCGTTTCAGATCCTTGTTTACCAATAAACTGTTGAGAATTGGAAGAACTATGCACAAGCTAGGTGGACGGGGAAGGGCTAACCAAGTTGAAAACTGGAAGGAAACAAACTGGTCACTTATACTACATCCAAATGAAATTGTACCCAGGACAAAAAACAGAAAGTAGAAAATGTTTTTGTACAAGCTCAAGCAAAGAAAATTGGACGACTACAAGAAGATTTAGGAAACTGTCAGCAATTATTATAAAGGATGCCAACATAAAGCTACAGAAAGCACAGGAAAAACACAAACAACTTGCTACATCACTTGGTCCCAAGGTAACTAAGCATAATAAATCTTGGTCACAATACAGTACACAATACAAGAGTCAACAGAAAAAGCAGATAGCAAGCAATGTATGCATATCACTAAAATTCACAGAAAATACCCATTTTCAACCATCAAACGTAGAAATGAGAAATATCGAGACTAACGAAATGTTATCAATACACCAAGATGGCTCAATTACATTAATAAAACCACAACGTACATCAGAAAATAATAATACTATCACTAAACAAACCTTATATGTAAAGGAAAGGTTCAATATTTCTGACAAAGCATATCATGAACTATCTATAGTCCATCCATCATTACCACGCTGGTTAACCTTAAATAAAACATCCAAAGAAATGGACTGTAATAGTACCATTTGTCCTACATCAGGGCCAATTCTAGGAATACAGCAATCACTTAAATACGGTACAGCTCGATTTAAACTTTAAGAACACACGCATGTGCAACTGCACGCGCACTGCACGAGCATAGAAATATTCGCTACGTGCTCGCGAGTGCACTGGAGATTAATGACGTATAAACCGCCCGTGGAGAGTAACAACACTCGTTACGAGTTATGCACTCGAGACTCGTGTATCTCGGCGTGCATTTAGCTCGTAACGTGAATGAACCTGTTACTCGACTAGGGATAACAATAAAACAATATAAAGCCGTACTGTATGAACGTACGTACTTTGTAACTGGCTGAAACTTAAACTGCATCAATAAGGACACTTCGCACGCCCTCCTACATCTGTCCGCATCACGTGCATCAGTGGTTCTAATTAATGGCGCAGTAACACGTGTCAGTTGAAGTTGTTATCCCTCAGTCTATGAGCCTTTTACGAACAGAAGAAATGGAATATCCACAAGAGAACAAAGTTATTGCACGCAATCCATCATGAATGGACCATCTTTAAACCGTGCACGTAAGTTTGACGAACGTGCATGTTAGGATTGTCGTCTCGTGCGCTTGCACACTGAACAGAGTTACTGGTGGTGATCAAAATTCCTTAGTGAATGTGCGTGGATTGTAACGTGCGTCCATGCACGTACGTACGCAAACATGTTAGGCAACGTCATACGTGCGTGTATGGCTCGCGAAATTCTCGTGCAATTCTCTACAGACATGCACGATTTTGAAAAATACTCGAGAGGAGCTACGAAATACACGCGTGTCACCTGCACGCGTGCTTCAAGTTTAAATCGAGCTGTACCGTACCTGAAACCTTGAGCACAGGAAGATCTGAATCACTATTCTCTGACTCATCTTCTACCCAATTAGAGTTTCCTGTCCTTTTCCGTGGTTTTCTCACATCAGCACTAGGGCGGTGCTGTTTATTAGAGTGACACACTTTGGCAATGTGGCCTTTTTTCCACAATTGCGACATATAACCTCTTTAAAATAGCAAGCTGAAGGGCTGTGGCCTTGTTTACCACAACGATAACATGGTTGGAGTGGCTTACCATTGCGTGTAAACTTGTTTACTTCGACAGACTCCGCCTTTTTAAATTGTTGGGATTTCTTATCCACTGCTTCAATGCTTTCGCAATTTCCACGGCCCGTTTGAAAGTTAACTCTGCTTCAGTGAGGATTTTTTCTGGGTAGGTTCACTACGCAATCCGCAGACGAAGCGATCCCTTAGCACTTCCTCAAGGTAATCACCAAAGTCACAGTTAATTGTCAGTTTACGAAGTTTGGCTACATAATCTGCTAAGCTCTCGTCCGGGGCTTGGTTTCTTCTGTGGAAGCTAAACCTCTCGGCGATAATTACTTTATTTGGCTCGAAATGCTTCTTTAACTTTGCTGTCAATTCAGTGAAGGATTTCTCCTGCGGCTTTGCTGGTGATAACAAGTTACGGAGTAGAGCGTAAATATTTCCTCCTGCGACACTAAGAAAGACTGCAACCTTCTTCTCGTCAGCAATAGAGTTCGCCAGAAAAAATATCTCCACATGTTCAAGGTAATTTGAAATAGTTTCTTTCTCCGGCGAAAATTCTTCTAATCTACTGAAGGATGCCATAATTTCACCACCTTGTCGCCAATTGTGATAATTGTACGTGGTCAAAGGGATACAATACGACACCCAAGGGAAAGACTTCATTCATACACGCATGCGTACAACAGTATTACGACATCCGTAAAACACTGTATATCTACATTACACTACAATCTAACCGTAGGATATAAAATCATTGCAAGAACAATTACATAGAATGATAGAAAATTAAAAATTCGAAAGGTAAGTAGGGATTGAATTCAATAGTGCTACCAAAAGTAGGGATTAAACTTTTATAAATTATCTCATGCCAGAATGTTCTCTCATCCAAAATCTTATTCCTTGTTTCCTTACTTTTTGTAGCACTATTGAATTCAATCCCTACTTACCTTTTGAATTTTTAATTTTTTTATCATTCTAGTTTGTTTGCTTTTTATATATGCTACGCATTCATAATACATACTAATCTTTCAGCAGGCGCACAAAATGTTACAGGCACTTACGTAATAATTATGCTTATTTACAGGCGCTTGTTAACAACGCGCTTACATGGCAAGGCAGCTGTGTGATAGCAAATAACGCTCAAAAAACAGCAAGACTATTTGTCCAAGGCTATAATCTTGAAGTTCACGATGTAATAAAGTACAGGCGAGTACACACGAAAATGCCACTGTAACTAATTATATCACATGCAAGCTAGGTTTTTGTGTGACATAATAAGCAGAAGCCGTTACAGGCTATCATCACCTTCGGTGAGATTTATACCTTGCTAAAGGAATATAGAAGAACAAGGAAGGGAATGAAGGATAAAAGGAATCGCCATGGCGCAGTGTGTAAATCGTCTTCGGAATAACATTTTCGTAAATCCGTCGCCATTACCTTTATTATGTGAAATTGCTGGAGCCCTACACCTAGCACAACCGGGTCTTATGGCAGGCTGGCTGGCAGACGAAATCCAGTTAATTTTTGAAAACTTCAAAATTCACTATAGATCAAAAGTATCAACTTTTCGCTTCGTTTAATAAAGGTGCAGCATTATTATTCAGTAAAAGAAAGCTGATGGAGTAGATGAGAGAATGTTACCCACTACCGTATAACTTTTGACAAGTTAAAGTTTTGATAACTTGTCAAATTTTTACATTTCACAAAAAATGTATTGACGAAAGTTTCTGTTTCCACGATCATAAGTACCAGTATAGCAGCACTACGTATGTTCTGTAGTCCATACATCAAAAGAATTTTGACGAAATAGACAAAATTTTGTCAAATTTGTCAATTTTAACTGTCAAAATTTTATGCTATACGGTACTATAGAGGAAAAAAGCATAAACACCGCTATTTTGGATTATGATTATATAGATATACTATATAATTATAGGTATGCTGTCTGGAACTCTGCAATTATAATATATGTATAATGGCATCTTTGTTCAGGTATAATAAAAGCTTAATATCACTCTATTGCTAACTATAAATATACCTACATACCTGTGACTTCTGTTCATTAGACACTTCAGCCCACCATACAATGGGACTCATCCCATCACGACTGCTCTTCTGACTACACACATCTTTTACCCTCTTGATTGTCATGGAAACCTGTGCCACTGGGGGATGATTCTTTGGACTGTCATTCAAGCAAGACATCACCAATGGCTTCAGATCTGCAGCATCTCCGGTCATCTTGTCCAAGTATTCTTGACGTCTTTTCACCTCAGACATCACCTCCCTCCTACCAGTGTCAGGATTAAACTCTATTGGGTCAGTGGGTTGAGGCCATAGCTGGGTAGTTACATTAAGGATAACTCCTCCATATGAAAACACATCTAATGAAGGGCCGTACACTGGCCTTATGCTCAATGCCTCAGGAGGCATGAAATCTGGTGTGCCTGGAAGTTTAGTCATTGTCTTTTGATTATCACTCTTCATCACTTTAGCAACACCCAGGTCAGTGATCTTGGCTTCAAGGCGATAGCCCAGTAGTATATTATTAGGAGTAAGATCTCTATGGACAATTGGAGGATTCCTGCTATGGAGGTACCTTAGACCGAGGCACACTTCATCCAATATGTACAGCTTTACATTCAATGGAATGTTATCATATTTTTCCACCAGACCTCTCAGGCTATGCTGCATCTTCTCCATTACCATAACAGGTAATCTGTACTGGCCCATTGCGGGATAGTACACTCCTAATGACGTCACAATCACAATCATTACACTACTAATATCACACTACCTAGAAACTGAACGACGCATGGGTGACGGAGCGTACTCCAGATTTGACACTCGCTAAGAAAGTCGTCTTTTATCTTTTGAAGGTCATCGCCTTTTGCATATTGCAGTAATACTGAGGGCGTGTAACTCCTTGGCGGCACAAAGTGTTCCTTCGTAGTTGACCTCAAAGACTCTCCCATAAGCACCAACACCAATTTCTTTTCCTGTCGGATGGACTCCACGAAGCATAAGCGAACCCCAGTTAGCAGCAACAGTGCCAGAGGCCATTGTTTACTGCTTACTGAGCCGGAAACGAATTCTAGTGGCCAAAAATTTATAAGGCGTGGCTCCTAGTCTCGCGTAGCTAGCCCGCTTTTTTCCGCTCCCACAAATAAAAACTGAAAAAAGCGGGCTGGCTACGCGAGACTACGTGGCTCCCGAATGTTTTCGCGTTGATTTTTTTCGCGCAGGCGTTATCGATTAGAGATGATAAACGCCCGCGCTAATCGATCCTTTTCTAAGCGTAGATAGTATAACTAATATTTGCTATTCAGGAACAAGGTAAACTAGTAAACGTTAATACTCGATAAACCCGTATCCGTAATAACGTAAACTCCAAGGATTTGTTATGGTGTGTACTAATTAGAATATAATCTTTACTAAGTTTGTAATTCAACATTACATATTGGAGTATATTTACGTGTATAGGGTTGCTCATACTATCACCATGTATTCAGAATGGATCTTACATAGTTGTGAAATAGATGCAAGTGCTGACTCTTCAGCTAACAATGCCCTCAAGTCATATACCCCAGAAGTGGGCCGCCAAGTCGTCATGGCAATCATTCAGCCATTAATGGAGTCATTAAACAACAAGGAGGGTGGATCATGTGAGCTGAATAGTCATGAAGAAGTGAAGTGGACAATGCAAGTAATAGGACATGGCTTAACACTTCCATTACAAGATCGTACAGTGATACAATTGTGTATAGAGATCTACCAGAACTGGCTCAGTCCACTGTTCTTTGTCAAAAAATCGGTACCTGATCCTATCTTACAAACACCAGAAGTTTACGCTCAACAAATCTTCAAACATTTTTATGCTTTGTTTGTGCCACGCGAGAAGGAGCCACAATTTTTAGAAGACCATCTGACACTGTGTAAAAGGATATTAGACATCATGCATAGGATTTGTGTGGAAACAAAAATCAGTAGGGAGACTTGGAACGTCATTCTTTCACTGTTGCTGAAGATTGCCGATGATCTGCTAGCTCCACCAACAGTGACAAAAAGCCTGGGGAATTCTCTGTGTGAACAACTGATCCATACCATATTCAACTTGTGGCTGAGAGCAAGTGTGCACTACTTTCCAACACCATCACTATGGAAATCATTACGGGAGCTGTGCATCACATGGCGACACCACCCTCAAGTGATTGCCGAGTGGAATAAGATAATGTACAGTATGACAGCATGTGTTGTTGTACAGCTGTATGGACCATTCAACATGCCAAGGGATGTTAATGACGAACATCAGGATTATGCCCAATCACTAGCCCTATTAAAGAATGATGCTCTAGTCCAGTGTTGGTACCGAATGTTACACACACTCGGCAACCTTGTGGAGCTTTCTTATCCTCATGTTATAAGTCTTAATCCTAAATTCCGGGAGGCAGCCATTTTGGAGCAGCAGTCTAAAGATGGCCGTCATGATTGTCTTAAACTGCTACCTAACATCTTCCATCAAGCGATGAAAGGTGTTGCTGCACTGGTAGACCTATTCCTGAGTGTGAATAATCATTTATCTGATGTACCACCATCAGTTAATCCCACCCCACCTCACCCAACTAAGAAGGAAGTGAAGTTGGATGGTAGTTCTAGCAAGTTGAAGACCTCATGGAGTAAGACAGTACACAGTGTTGTACCAATGTCAGTGGGCACACCTGGTGTGTATACATCCCCAAGCAGTGAAGGGACAAAACTACAACATGCATTAGCTGATGTTGCAACTGTAGCTAGCAGGTCTCCCGTTAAATCGACAATAGCGTTACCTGCTAGACCCAATGGTGTGTGCGTGTGTGTGTGTATGCATGTGTATGCGTGCGTGTGTGCATGCAAGCCAGTGTGTATCAGTGTGTATGTGATGTTTTTGTTTTGTTTATTGATATGACAGTCTTAGTACTGATTTGTTGGCAGGTAATACTTTACTACATCTGTTTGGCAGTTGGCTGTTTGAGGCAACCGTTTGGCCTGACTTCTGGCCAGCTCAAGGTTAGCATAATGCATACATCTGATGTAGAATATACATATCAATAGGCAAGTACTCATTGTGTGTGTGTGTCTGTGTCTGTGATTGGTTTACCGTATATAGCTGTGTGAAATTACTGTATGAAGCATCTGATGCACTATATGTATGCTGTTGATGATTTACTGGTTGTTCTATTAGAGTATTTTCTAAATAGAACGATCTGGTAGTATGGAAAAAGATGATAGAGGTCACAGCTCCAGTTTCACTGTGATCACTGGTGCAGTGTATGACCCTCGCATCACTGAAACAACACCCACTCACAAGAAGGCATCACATGCAGCATCACTGGCTGCCGAGTACGAACCAGGTCGTGCCAAAGCATTTGCAGCACTGTGCCGGATATTCTCAGCCCAACCTTGTGCTAATCCATTCCTGCCAGTATATCTGGCAAGATTTTGTCATGCAGCAACAATTGGACTGAAACACAATGAGCAGGTACTCTAATGCATTATAGTAGAGTAGCATCATTTTGTCAGTTACATTCACTGTGTTAACAATGAGCATTAAAACATTAGAGGCATCTGTATATTTAGTTTACTACTGCTCTTAAAATATAATCCTAAAGCATGTAACCAGTCCTGGATACATCAGCCATGTAAATACAAAGACATGTTGTCAATAGTATTCTATTATGGATTGGAGCGGAGCATTCATCTCCTTCAAAAAATGTCTCTGTTCTATACCAGTTTTAAAAATTCACGTCATAATTTAATTGATCGTTAAGTTAGAAGTATAATTTGTATGACCAAATATGTATCTTTAATCGAGAATGTAGATTTGTTGAATGCTGGTTTGTTTGAGCTACAGCATGCTACGTACTAATGTAGATAACGTTCAAGCAAATCTACACTGATTTTAAAATTTAGTGTTACTGAAAATGATGGCAATATTGGCCTATGTAAGTAAAGGAAGTGCTATAAATGTTAATTTATTATTTAAAAATGACGCAGTGAGCAGGATTTGAACCTACGCAGGGAGACCCCATTGGATTTCAAGTCCAACGCCTTAACCACTCGGCCATCACTGCACACTTGTTGTAACAGCTGATTTTCACATGTTATACATATAAATTATGCTGCAACATTTTGTCCTTATATGGAAGATTAGTGTGAAGTCATGGAAATCCCTTTCTGC
This sequence comes from Nitrosopumilaceae archaeon, assembly GCA_965207375.1. GTDB lineage: Archaea > Thermoproteota > Nitrososphaeria > Nitrososphaerales > Nitrosopumilaceae > JAWVZS01. The sequence goes on from CBDBMG010000003.1 coordinate 187,769, forward strand.
TTCTAAAACATCATTCTAAATATGTGGTTTCATTGTAAGATAGATTTGCATTCCTGAAGTAAAAATATCTATGTAGGTAATGTTATGGAGAAAGCATAAAGCAAAAGTGACCTCTTAACTAGCATAGTTAATGATATGATTAGTGATCATGTGATTACAGTGTAGCTGACATGGATCATCTCCTTCACAGTGTCGGGGCTACATGATCACGAGTATCATCCTGAACTCATCCAACCTGCTGCGTAATGACATTCAGGGGATCAACGTTCTTGTTCCACCCCTGCTATCTGCTTTAGAACTTATCCTGCCACTGAAGGAACTGAAATTCAAGTAAGTCAATTTCATATGTGCATGTTACCTTTAGGTTTGCTGTTGATATATTGATATCATAGCAATATAGTAGTTGTTCAACTTACCAAATTTCAGATTTTTACATGACGAACATCACATTGTTAGGATATTCTAATTGTTTCACTGCAGGTTTGCTATTGATCAGACTCATCAGACAACCCTGAGGAGAGCCTCCATCAACATTTTGCTCTCCATATTGCCCCTACCACTTCACTTCCTGAATACCACAATCGAAGGTATCACATCTCGTCATTATGTCATATACATTCCCTCACATAAACAGTATTAGTACAATATATTATAATGATGCTCTCATTTCAGATATATCATCCACCATTTCTCATTCTGGAAAGGGTGGTGAAGAAGGCAAATCATCGTCCTCTAGGAAGAAGAAACATGTCACATTTTACAGTTTGAAGAGACGCATTTTATCCCTTCTTCTTCGATCGTTTGAGCATGAGACAGATGCCATTAACATGCAACTGTTGCTGTGTGGTCTACTGATGGTCATACAGGATCATGTGACATATGAGAACACTTATGCTGAGACTGAAGCTGCTGCCAAGGATACAGCAGATGCAGAGGTGTCAATGATAACACAACGGAGTGACTCATTGGGGATCAGTCCGGTTACCAGTCTCAGTAAAATGATGAACATTACTAATGAAAACTACTTCCCTTCAACATTTAAATCACAAGAGAATTTATTGCTCTTCTCTGGGAAGGATACTCTTGGTTAGTTTTCTGTTTCCATAGAGATGGCATGTAGCCTACACCTAGTGCTGCACTTAGTACTGATTTTAGTCGGATCATAACCATGGTATCAGAATTGGTATAATGGTACCATGTCCACTACTGTAGATCAGTTTTTCATGTTACTAATTTTCATATAATAAATTTTCAGATGAAAATTTTTTAGTATTTTGAAACATATTTTATTAAAATTTCATATAAATAATTTTCAACTTTCTCTTATATACGAAAATATTTTCACCACGAAATACTATGGTAGCTAAAAAATATGTTGAGTTCTTCCATGTATCACTGTATCAGTATTGGTACTTCTAGCAGTACTTGATACTTAAGGAGTATTGGTAAAATTAGAATTAATTTAGCCCTCAGTCCACACCTCATGCATAACTTCTATTGTATCTGTAATGTTATTGTATCATAATTAATTTTTATCATTTACTGATTTGTTAACAAATACAACAGATTTGTCACCTCCAAGCTTGTTTAAAGTAGCCAATCACATTGTGTGCCAGTGTCTGCACAGATGGCAGACTGATTTGAGAGTGACATTGTCAGCTCTTGAACTGGCTGGCAGTCTGGCTAAGGTGGAGATTGAGAATGCTGGTAAGCACTGTGTATACATGTCCGGTAACAATACCCAACAATCTGGCAGATACCAAGGATCGTAAACAAGCTGTAAGGTGGCTGTGTGATTACATTAAGATGCAAGCAACAAAGGAGCAGTTGCATCACTCCAAGGACCTCCACACAATGATAGTAGCTGCCTTCAACACCATTCTCGTCTGGATAAAGGAGCGACCATCACTGTTGGCCAGCAAAGTATGGACTGCAATAGAAATAAATAATCATGGCATTGCTTGTAACATAGCAGCAGCATAGGAAGCACTCCACAACTGGGGGGGCACAATAACTTAACAGGACACATTTGTATGGAGAAGAACTACATTTCTATAGAGATAAAAACTGGGGGGTACATACAAAACTGGGGGGGCTGCTTCTGTCGCCTATGCATAGTGCTTCACTGACACTGTAAATCATAATCCTACCCTTGCATGGCCAGATCGCTTTTTCCATTTTTTTATTTGTGGCAGGAAAAGGATCTGGTTACCTTACCATAGAATTTTTGTGCTGTAGAATCCCCAGATGTTAGAGAGGGTTGATTGCTGATGACAAACTGAAATGGCACCATATGCATTGGTTTGAACTAGCTGCCTATATACATCACAGGTGTGCTTGTTAACACTTCCTTTTCAATCAACAAACAGCACTGCCCAAAATCTGGGAATTCTGCACCATTTGGATCCTTTCTCTGCCACCACAAAATAAAAGTGGGAAAAGGCGGTCTGGTCTGGCTATGTGAGACTCTGCTCTTGGACTTTTATCTTCTTTACTGTTGTTATAGGAGTGTCTAACAGCTATTATGAGTGTACTAGAGCTGGGCATATCTGGCTCAGCCTCTGCTAAGTAATACTTAAATCCCACTACGAGTAGGTTATCATTGTTATTGCGCCGAGGACGAGTGTTAATAACAATGATAACCTACGAGTGCAGTGGGATTTAAGTGGCTTCTATCCCATAGCCTTTGAGTCATGTAATGTTACGTTGTTTTTCTTTGAAGTAATTTGCTTAGAATAATCAGCTGCTACCTGTGTGAAACCTGTGTTTTTTACACCTGCTTTGTGTTAAAGTGTATTACTAACCTGTGTGAAACCTGTATGTTTTTTACACCTGCTTTGTGTTAAAGTGTATTACTAAGGAAGTGTAACTTAGTTATCCACCCCGTGGTTAGGGAGGATAACTAGTTATCCACCCTGTGGTGAGGGTGGATAACTAGTTATCCACCCTGGTATAACTGATATAACCTCCTGTCAAAGTCTTTGAAGTATGGCTTCAGTGGGATAGAAGGTAACTTATCCTCTGTGGAAATGTTGTAACAGTTTTCCCGCCTCTAGGATGGTAGTGATACAGTAATGTACAAAGGTTAGCATATTTCTTTATTGTATTCTATTAATGTACTCATTTATATACAGAGGATAAGAAGAGACAGCCAGTGTCAGGAAGAGTTCTGGAAATAGCTGAATATGTTCTGTCCAATAGAGAGTTTGCAGGGGGCGTGTCACCCTTACGCAAACGTCACGTGAATTTTGCCAGTCGCCATTTTGAGTGGATTAGATTTAGCCATGGTGAAGAATTGTTGTGTGGTTGGGTGCCATAATGTATTCAGAAAAGGAAGTGGGATACATTTTTATAGATTTCCCAGTGATCCTGAGAAGCGCAGCAAATGGATATCGGCTGTGAAGCGAGATAAGTGGTCACCGAACGATAACAGTTGGATATGTAGCACGCACTTTGTAACAGGGCAGAAGAGCGGTAACCCTTTGGCTCCTAACTATGTACCATCGCTATTCCCCCAACTGAAATCACCTGCAAAGCGAAAACTGGAGAACAGTGCTTCTTCATTTCAGCGGAGACAGGCAACTAAGCGCAAAAGACTTTCTATTGTGGAGCAAGTCTTGCCCAGCGGTGAGATTAATAACGAAGGAGAGGATCCAGATGGGACTGGGGATGATGTTGTGGAACATGGAGAAGGTAGTTATCAAAGTGAGGAAACTTGTAACACTAGTAGAGCAGAAAGTGATGCTTGTGATAACGTTGATGAGAATTATGAGTGTACTGCTGTGCCTAGTTCTGAAGTTGTTGTAGGCTCTCAACCAGTTTTTCAGTGCGATTTCTGTGAAGGGTTGGAAAATGAGCTTTTGACATCAAAGAAGCACTGTAGGCATCTAGAATTAGTGAATGAGAGGCTCACAGCAAGGGTGCTCAGTAGGGAAAGTTTGTGTGATGACGACACAAAGGTTCAATACTACACAGGCTTGCCATCATATGAAATATTAGTAATTGTATTTGATTTTGTTACTGTTGGCTTACCTGATTCATTTGGTTCAAGTTTGTGTAGTGTTTTTGAACAATTTCTTATGGTGCTGATACGTCTTCGACTTAATGCAGGAGTACAAGACCTGGCCTACCGGTTTAACATTCATCCATCAACTGTATGCCGTTACTTTAACAAGTGGCTTGATGTAAAGTTGCAGGTTTTCATAAATTGGCCAGACAGAGCAAATTTATTGAAAACTATGCCTATGGTATTTCGAAAAGCATTTCGAAGCTGTGCTATAATAATCGATTGCTTTGAGGTGTTTGTTGAAAGGCCAACTTCACTAAAAGCACGAGCTCAAACGTGGTCGAACTACAAAAAACACAACACAGCTAAATTCCTGATTGGTATCTCTCCACAAGGATCTGTTTCCTTTATCTCAAAAGGTTGGGGCGGGAGAGTGTCAGATGTGTATTTAACTGAGCATAGTGGCCTACTGCAACACCTTTTGCCTGGTGATGTTGTGCTTGCGGATAGAGGGTTGCGGATAGAGGGTTTACCATAGAGGAAAGCGTGGGTGTACTATGTGCAGAAGTTAAACATCCTCCTTTTACACGAGGGAAGCCACAACTTAGCAAGCTTGAAATTGACACCTCAAGGCAACTGTCCCAAGTAAGGATACACGTGGAACGTGTTATAGGTGCTGTTAGGCAAAAGTATATGATTTTGCAATCTACTTTACCTATCAGTCTGATTAAATGTTCTGGAGAAGAGAAACTGTCACCGATTGATAAAATAGTTACAGTATGTTGTGCACTATACAATCATTGTACTTCTGTAGTACCATTTAATTAATTTTGACATCAAAATTGTTTACCTACATGACATGTGCAAGTATAATTAACTGTATAATAAATAATTCAATTGAACCCCATTATCATTCCATACAGAAAAGGTAAAAATAGATTGTCACTGGTCAGCACAGTCAGGACAGTACCATTCACCTGATGGAACAGTCTCTTCATTTAAGTTAACGCAGCTCCAATGAAACCATTCAATGGCGCAGTCCTCACCATCACAAGCTATCATTTGATCAAAATCTTCACCTTGTCGGCAATAGCACCACAGTGCATTATCTTCATCAGCTGTACCTGTGCTACCGGTTGGCTGATCTTCAGTGTCATCATTTGTTAATAGCAAATCATGATCATCATCTTCACATTTTCATCAGAATCTGATGCAGGTGTTTTTTTCCCACTAGTAAAACATCGACTGAATAGTTCTGGTAGAAGACACAATTTTACAAAAGATTTTACTTGCGTTAGTGCATTGTTAATACATTGCTCATCATAATCAATTCGTTGTGTCAGATTACCATTCTTACCCCAGACCACAAAGTCACAAAACTTGACCTTACAGAGATTCATTTGTAACTGGACTTGGAAGTAGTAGGCATGGTCTTGTTTTAGCAAGAAAGTTTCTTGTAAGCAAAATGTCTTATTTTTCACTGCTAGATCAAATGATATATCCCTACATGAAAATGGACATTTTACCTCTACCACACCTTTGCCACAGCAGGAACAGGAAATAATGCCATCTGGTGATGCTCCAATGTAGGGATTATCAACATCAAGAAATAACCCACAACTTTTCAGCTCAAATAAGGTATGTGTAGATTTCATGCTATCATTGTACATACGCAAAGCATCAGCTTCATGTCTTCGTCCAAACTCACATGCTTTGCTATAAAACTTGGCAGACTTAGGATAGCAGATAGATTTCATCAGAGACACTGAAGGCTTAGAAAGGTTCGTATGAAGTACTTTTCTTAAATTTGATGCAGTTACACGACCAGCTCGCTGCTCATACCACAGCTTGCACTTTGATTGGTCCCGAGTTTTCAGTTCTACCATGTCAACCTGCTCTGGAGTTATAGACACCATATCATAAAAACTATCACAAGCCTTGAGTAAGTCTGGAAACGATAATGCTTGATGGTCGCTATTAAACAAAGATGTCATTGGCTCAGGCAGCATTTTTTGTACATACAATACAATGGAACAAAATCATCATTATAACCACTCACCAATGACAGCAAAACTGGCTTATGCTTAGTTTTACAAAGCTTTGAATAATGCTCGCTAAGCATTGCATCTGTAGGCTTAGGAATGGACAAACTTTTCTTTGGAGCAGGTGAAACAGTTTCAAGAAACTTCTTTCTTTTTGTCCTGGGGGTTGTAAAGTCAATTTCTGCCAATGGTAAAAATTGTACACTTCTGAATGATGGAGGAAGCCATGTGCAAGGCAGTGATGTGGAAGAGTGTTGCTGTTTTACTAGGGTGTTAGCTTCGGCTGCAAAAATCACAGCAGCATTGTGCGAGCAAGCTTCTCCACAGCCTGCCATGCAGGTACAGTGTGCCGTGACTACCTCTCCACTAGACTTACAACACATTCATACCTTTAAAGGAGAAGCTGAGAGTGTTTTCACTGTGGCTGTGAAGAGGTACTTGTGGCTGCCCTCTATCAAGGTAACTAGAATGCCGCTTACCCACCCATTCACAAAAAAGTTGTAGCCGTCCATACTCTTGTACGCTTTTAGCATTTCATGAGTATATTCGCTAACAGTATTAATCAAATAATTGTAAATGTCAGCATAAGAAACGCTAGGCCACTCCATCCACTCTACACTTCTGCATTGGCCTCCTGTCCGCTCTAATCGACAATACGGATCCTCTGGACAACCCAGTAGCGAAACTTTCTCTTGGTATCGTCTTTTATCAGCGTCATTCTTAAGTTCATTGAAGTACTTCGAATACGTGAGTCCCGGGGGGTCCTTCACTTGAAAATTCCTTCGACAAAATTTCGAAATTTGGATAAACTGCAGAGAAATTTCACATTTCGAAATAAATTTCCAAATTTCTAGAACTTTAGAACTTTGTAAATTTAACCCCATGTAGCTAATTTGTTGACAAATCTTTTGCAGCTGAAAGTTGCACCTGGCCACCTGGAGGGTTGTATGAGCCGGCCTTGTGTAAACAGTTTAAAAGCATATAGATTATGATTTCAGTAGCTAAGCGAGAATTAATATATAAACTACGGGATCCTAAACTACATACATAGATATAGCAACACTGAATCCAACTCAAATATCAGGGAAGAATCGAGCCAAGCCAACCAGACAGCTGCCGCCTCTACAGCTGCATGCGTTGTGTATAAAGCAGGCCGTATTGTAAGGCACATGCTTATGTATTATAACGAAAAGCACAAGCTCCAAACCTGTGATAGACAATCGACTGTCCTACCAAGTCCAACCGGCTATAGCGCACGCGATGAAGAGACCGTAAATATACGGAAATATTCAACAAATATATTATATATTTCTGTAATTTCAGATACAAATTTCTAAATTTCTGTTCCAAATTTCTAAATTTCCAATCACTATCGACGACATTTCTGGAAGTGAAGGACCCCTCGGTGAGTCCACTCATCACAAATGCTTTCCACTCAAAATGGCGACTGGCAAAATTCACGTGATGTTGCGTAACAACCTATTATCCTACCATATTTTGTACAAATAGCGCAATTTACATTACTCCCTAATTTGTATTGAAGGTACAGCTTTGCCACGGTGTTAGCGGCCAGGGTCGGCGCCCAGGCAGGCCTTGCCACGGTGTTAGCAGCCAGGGTCGGCGCCCAGGCCAACAGTTAGCAGTTAGGGGTAGGGTGAGGATTAGCATTAAACTTGATTGCAACAGAGGTAATTTCAGTTGGATTCTGGTGTGATGTGGTGTGGAGTAGGTGGTAGGATCCTAGGCTGTCGCTCTGGAGGATGTGGGTTCGAATCTCATCTCTGCTGCCTTTTTTAAGTTTATTACTTTTTAAACTACAAAAAGGCAGCAGAGATGGGATTCGAACCCACATCCTCCGGAACGACAGCCTTGGATCCTACCCCCGCACTCAAAATTACCTATTTTAATTTTATCTATTTTAAATTTGTTTTATTAATACAAATTACGGTATGTGTAAATTGCGCTAATTGTACAAAATAATCTACGATACTAAACTGCATCAACATGGGTGACCTCGATGAATCGTTGTCGTCCAGGTTGTATAATGAGAGGCGTACCGGCCGAGGCCAGAAATGGAGCAGGCAAAAGCACTCCGTGTGTAGCAGTAGTGGGATCGCGCTAGTGAATAGGCCGCCATCAGCGGCCCGGCCAATAGAGTCGAACCAGGTCCTTTTTTACTACCATTTTTGCTCTTTCGCTTCAGTAGTAGTTCCGCGTTTTAACCAAATTTTATTTCACCACCTTCTTGTTTGTAGCCGCCATATTTTTTCACGTACCTTTTTAGTTTTTAAGACCATCTCTGCAAGCAATTTTGTCTTCTATGAAACTACAAGTTTGCATCCAGCAAATCAAAATTGCTGAGCTACAATGCTGTGATCTGCAGTCAAAGTCCTAGTCAAAAGTCAAAGAACAAGCAGCAGTGTCGAAAAATGTGCTTCGAGGTTCCTGCTCTAATTCTGGCAGTCCGGGTGTTCCTGCAGCTGTTGATCTGGTCGTTGCTGAGGGTCGCCTGGCTACAAGTAGTGAACAGTGAACAGTGACTGATTCCCCATCTTTCTCTGTAGGTCTCCTTAGGTTCCTTTTCTGTAGGTCTGAACTAATAGATGAACTACCCTGCTTCGAACTACTACTACTACTACTTAGTTTACTTCTATAGAGACGTGTGGGTGGAAGGGAGTGCCATTAGGGCCGGTTTAATAATTCAAAAAAAATGTGCTGTCGGTCTCAGAGTCAAGGAGATCAATGTGATGAAACGGTATTTATGTTTATGAAAACATTTGAGTTACATTGATTATAAAGACAAACAAAATGTGTTGGAATCAAATTTCAAGGACCACTTTTCACTTTGACCATGGTCACAGATCACGATACAGTGTATTGGCATGACACCCTCTTGAGAATAGTGACCCCAAACAATAGAAAGTTTTGTAACTATAACCCAAGCACACACACGCACGCACACACACACACACACACACACACACACACACACACACACACACACACACACACACACACACACACACACACACACACACACACTTACATCATATTATACCCATATAATGCATGGCCTCTGACCTTACACAAGCCTATTCCAATATTGTTATTTCCATACAATACATAATCACTATTGTGAATGAATAGCAGAGGTGTAGCCTAGCCCTAGGCCCTAGTCAATATGAGTGCAGGCTGAACCAGTGAGGCTAAGACTATGGTATAATTTGTGTTTACACAGGATGTTTTTGAATGGAGTAAATTATCAGTGCCAGACAATTTTTATGCTAACTATACCCCTGATGAATAGGGACCTGCATGCTACAGGAGAGTGAATGATACAAACTGTAGTGGTGTATAGCTGCGTACATTTGTATATGTATCTAGTGTTTCCTGTATCACTTTAGGGATCATTTCCATCACCATGTGGCCCTGAGGCATCGTCATCTCTACTCACTGAGGAGGACATCATTGCCCAGCTACCCAGCAGTAGGAAATCTGTTAGTATTTATGTGTACTTACTATGTATTTACAATTTATTTATGTATTTATAGTATATTTAAAATTTAACTGTTGTATTTGCAATTTATTTATGTATATATAAATAGTGTATTTAAAATTTATTTATGTATAATTACTCCCGTACTTGTATGTGTGTTTTATTGATACAAAGAGTTTATAGTTAGAGAAGCAAATCATGCAGTTCTAATATGTAATGATATTGTTACAGGAGGAAGTGATGTTCAGATATTTTGTTCGCGACAGTTCCGTCATCATTGGTGTACTCGAGGAACCATTTGTGGATGACGGTATAATTTGCATCTCTTGTGTGTAGACAATACCTTGAGCTAATTCTAAACTGTATTACTATAACATTATATGGTAGTAGACAGGGATCTCTACAGTAGTACGTATTTCCATTTTGAAAGTTCTAAATGTTAAGAAATAGGAAATCCTCATATTGTATTTCTATCCCTGGAGATCCTGAAGTATTGTGTCATTTTGTATTCTCAACCTTGAAAATCCTAAGTATTAATAGGAAATCCTGAAATACGTACTATAATGTCATATTGGGAATTACTATATTGAGAGTATTTGTTGTGTTCAGATGAAGCTTTGCCAACAATTACTGTGATCATCAGAAGTCCTACTGGACGACATGTTTGGACAATGAGGTTCTGTTACTATCCTCGATCAGTTGAGGTGTGTTATGTGCTTGTATATGTCTGTCTGTCTGTCTGTCTGCAGTGTGTGTATCTGTCTGTGTCTGTTTGTCTTTAGTGTGTGTGCGTGTGTCTGTGTGTCTGTGTAGTGTGTGTCTGTGTCTGTGTGTAGATTTATGAGTATAGCACATGTACATGTAATATTTGGGACACTATGTATTAAACACGTTTATGTGCACATATGTATGCAAGACTATTCTAATTAATGCAGATCAACCAGCAACATTTAGTCAGTGTTGATTGACCAATGCCACAACCTGATGTTGTCATGGAGTCATCAGTGGAACACAAAATGTGGCCTGAAGGAATGGAAGATGAATCGCCTGTACTAGCGTAAGTGTGTATTACTGTGTATATTTGTATATATACACATGTGACTATGTATGTGTATGTGTATATATAAGTATGCGTATATTTGTGTGTGTGTGTGTGTGTGTGTGTATGTATGTGTGTGTGTGTGTGTGTGTGTGTGTGTGTGTGTGTGTGTGTGTGTGTGTGTGTGTGTGTGTGTGTGTGTGTGTGTGTGTGTGTGTGTGTGTGTGTGTGTGTGTGTGTGTGTGTGTGTGTGTGTGTGTGTGTGTGTGTGTATTTATGTTGATCTGTGCGTGTATGTGCATACATGTATGCGACTATGCGTGTATGTGTATGTATATATTTGTGTATATGTGTATGTGTGCGTCCATGTGTGTGTTTATGTTTATCTGTGCATATGTCTGTCCGTGTGTGTGTTTATGTTTATCTGTGCATGTATGTGTATACGGATGTGTGTGTGTGTGTACGTGTGTACGTGTGTGTATATATATATTTGTGTGTACGTGTGTGTGGTGTGTACGTGTGCGTATGTGTCTGTGTACATGTTTGTGTGTGTATATTTGTGTGTATGTGTCTGTGTGTGCGTACAAATGTATATTTGTGTGTTATGTGTACAAGCTTCCAGAGAAAACAGTAAGACAGTATAATTGTGATAAAAGCTTAAGAGACTTGAGGACTTTAAACACACAAATACCTCCAAGATCAAGAGAAGCCTGAGCTTGATAAGCATGATGTAGTTTAGTGTAGGAGATGCCAGTGTTGGTTCAAGACTACTGGGGGCCTTGCTGTCCACTAAAAGACTTGTATTTTATCAGGATGAGCACCATCATGATGTAGTTTAGTGTAGGAGATGCCAGTGTTGGTTCAAGACTACTGGGGGCCTTGCTGTCCACTAAAGGACTTGTATTTTATCAGGATGAGCACCATCATAAGACTTTATATTGTTTTTGTTCCAATATAATAAGAGTTCATAATACTCTTGGTAGTATACAACAGTGTGTGTGTCTGTGTCTGTGTCTGTGTGTGTGTCTGTGTGTCTGTGTGTCTGTGTGTCTGTGTGTCTGTGTGTCTGTCTGTGTATCTGTGTGGGTGTGCGTACATGCGTGTGTGGTAAGTATAATACAGTACTTTTTGTTTCATCCAGTGATCAGTCCATTCCCAGCTTGGATGACATATTGGACAATGAGTCATTAGAACATCACAAACAATTTGTAGAGCAAGTGGAGAAACAGGTAACTAAGGAGTACAATAAGAGTGGTCTACTTCCTGTCCACTCCCAGTATTTCACCTACCAATGTTTATTGAATGTAGAAGTTTACTGCACTTTGTAATGTGAATAGGAACTATAAATGATGTCGTAGTTTACTATGTCAATCCAATTGCAATGTTTTGTCATTAACCACCCCTACCATCACAATAAACTCTACTAATACTGTATTTGGGTTTATATGAGAAAGGAAACTTATGGAATTTGACAACTAAATAGTTTTCTCACGGTTAACAAAAGTACGTACCTATATATATACCAACTAGAGAAGTACCGATAGCATGAATATTTATTTGATGGGGAAATTTTGATGATTCACTAGCAATTTTACCCGTCAAATTTCTAATGATGTAGAGCAGTATACAGAGAATTGAGCCCATTGGTCAACATTTTACCAATCAGAAGTTGAGATTTATGAATTGGTAAAAGCTTCCCCTGTCAAACAAGGGAAAATTGACGCTATATGGTACAATGGGAGGCCTAACCCTGGTGACCTTCAGGGTTATGATACAATTATTAAAGAATATGTTCCTAATATATTGGAACAGTAGGCATGCACAGAAGGTGTCATCAACACCCAGTCCTTTACCTTAACATTCCTCCCTCAAGCATATACTGGTATGTATAGTGTATACCTTACAATGGTAACCTTTAAACACACAACACACACATAAGCATACACATACATGCATGCATATGCACACACACACACGCACACACATATGCACATGTACACATACATACACACACACAAGCATACTAACAGAAGTTTAGCCTGTTTGTTACCTACAGACCAGGTGTTTGTATCAATCCAAATACAGTTGGTATGGGTGTTTAGTGTTTACTGACGTTTGTTTACTATTACTGTGTTACTGACTTTCCCTGTGTATACACATATAGCTGTGCTTAAGCTTTTGTTTGTATATATATACACTATAGACACTGCAATAGTCTTACTATAATCTCTTTGTCCCAGGTAACAGTTATAGCCTTCCTCAATGTGAATCGTTTATAGTTTATCAACTCTTGCTTTAACAATCTATATTTAGACTGGAGACTGGTTGACAGACAAGCCTTTTGCAACCTTGTTGACATTTCTTTTGTCCCATGCTGTTTTGTATATGGGACACATGTGTGTTTGTTTATGATCAAAAGTAACAGAAAGTTCATTCATGAAAGATTATAGTCCCTGCTATTTTTACATCACCATTGTACGTATACCTTTTATTCACACATCAATGTACAATACATGATGTTCATACAATACTAAATGCCTTGTCATTGGCTGGGTCATAGTGAGCGGCTCCAGTAGACAGATTGTGTTAAGCTTTGAATTGTAATAACAAAGTTTATGCTGACGTTTGCCAAGAATGAACATATATTACTGTAGCTTTAGTTCAAACACTTTTCGGATCAATCTTGGATTTGTGCAAGTCGATAAATGAGACTCGGCATGATAAAACTGAGCTCATGTCACAAAATACACCTATTCATATTATAGTACTATTTCCTTTACTGTATAAGATTTACGAAATCTGTAAAGCTGCATGAGATTCCCTATTAACAGCTGGTGAAAATTGTGTTTAGACTCCTTTAATTTTTGTAATCTGAAAATGTGGTCAAAAATTATGTGCTCATGCAGAAGCCTGCATGCTACACATACTGTAGAAATGCTCTAAGAATGTTTTGACGTCAGACTATCATTTCTAGTCTCACATGGCCAGCAGCGTAGGGGATTATCACTTGTGGTATGCCCACACGTGAATTTCCTTTACTGACTAATCCAATTCACAAGCTGTATTGAAACTTGACGCTTCGAAAGGCGTCAGTTGTTTCAAGGATGCTGCTTACTGCTGACTCAGCTAACGATCAACACCTAGCCATTTCATAGCTTAACAAAATGATGGATACCAGGTAGTATTGATAGTATTGCACAGTAATCAACGCTCACCACTAGTTAATGATTCTAGCCACAGTTTAGCCTGTGAAATGGACCAAACCCTATTTTATTGCAGCTGTACAAGCGATAATGCCATGTGCTAAAATAGCAGTCTGGCCAAGCAAAACTAACCTGTCTGGTTGTGTAAACATGTTTGAATAGTTGTTTGGAATAGACTATTATGGCTTCTAATCATTATTAATTGTTAAGTTAGAAGCAGGTTCTGCTAACAATATGGTGACAATGTAAAATTCCCAACAGAAACAAACACACATACAGTGTATCAATGATGATCGTGTAATGTGTTGTGTCAACCATATGTATAGCGGGGAGATTTGGTAGGGAATTAAACTTTGACTGTTAGGATCATGGCAAAACCATCAACTTTTTATCTTTCATAACTAGCCTTAATTAAATCCATGAAACTATTTTGTTCTCACCACACGCTTACCTGTCAGTGTTGTCATGGTAACTGTGCCCTAAGACAGATATAAAGTAGCTTACTAAATGACTTTCAGATTTTTATTTATTGTTTTACAAATATTTCGCTCCATAAATAACCCTGTTGGTCATGCATGATACCCGGAGGATTTTGTTAACACTAGTTCATGTGAAAATATCTTTTTAGTTTGTAAGATGTTGATTTTTGTAATGTGACACAACCAATATTTACAAGCGTTGTGGTTTTTCTATATTCAATTGTAAATTGAGATAAAAAGATTAAGGGCATTGTTTTGTCAACAGATAATATTGTTTCCCATCTTGCGTTACTACTTATCATGTAGTGGCAATAACTTGAGTAGGATGTGATGTATTATTACAAAAGCCCTCAGGCCTTTTAAAGAATTTATTAATTTATTTTCTGCTTTCTAGAACTTCACGCTTCCTGCTATTGTCTGGTTATTGAGAAAGCTCTGAGATAATTGGGAGTGTTTGTGTGTGTGTG
>CBDBMG010000003.1:207500-245000 GCA_965207375.1 Nitrosopumilaceae archaeon
CACACACACACACACACACACACACACACATACACACACACACTACACACACACACACACACACACTACACACATATACACACACTACACACACACACACACACACACACACATATACGTATACACACACTACACACACACACACACACACACACACACACACACACACACACACACACACACACACACACACACACACACTACACACACACATAAACACACACACACACACACACACACACACACACACACACACACACACACACACACACACACACACACACACACACACACACACACACACACTACACACACACACTACACACACACATACACACACACACACACACTACACACACACATACACACACACATACACACACTACACATATACACACACACACTACACACATAAACACTCACACACTCACACACACACACACACACACACACACACACACACACACACACACACACACACACACACACACACACACACACACACACACACATACACACACACTACGCACACACACACATACACTCACGCATACATATACACACATTGTGTGCATTAGTGTGTACATGGTATATAAATATTTTTGTAGCAAGAATAGAGAAAATCTAGATAGTTTGTTTATGTTATGGGAAGACATTCAGTTTATACTGAAGAACACATTATGTATGTGTTATTGAGTGACTATCATAATTTAGCTAAGATAATCATAGGAGTGGATGCTGTCTTGGTGCTACCACTTGCCATACAAACTAATTACTGATACATGTGTTTCATTCAGTATGCCATCCCATGAAACGGAGAGGTACCAAAGGCCCATCTGTGTCCTGATAGATATAATAAAGCTTTACAGGTGCTGCAGTGAAGATGAAACAAAGGCCTGTATCTATAAGGAGCCAATTGAATTAAGGGAAATCATGCTTGTTTATTCTAGTAATCTACTACACATACTAATTATATCATTTCAGGGCTTGGTAAGTAACACAAAGATTATCATAATCTAAGGAAAAGGCATAGTAGTCACCTTCTCTATTATTAATCCACTCATATACACTTGGAGGAGTATATTTAAGAGAGACAGGTGGCATTCATCTCCCCTAGGCTATCTGTTGCCCCCCAAAAGCTTTAGAAATATCAGTGCTTGATCTCTAGTACTTCAATGCCCCCACTAAATTTTAAAGTTTAATTTGCTCCTCCTAGTAACTTTTCTTAATTCGGTGCTGACCTGTATGCCAGGGTAAGTGGAAACACCGGATACAGCAGGATGTGGACACGAACTCAGACGCGGACACAAAGATTTTCTTTTTGTACATAAGGCATGTAACAAGCATTTTACAAGTGAATTACACTAAGCTCGTGTATACAACATGGAATGAACACTCATGTCAATGAAACAGCACGTTAATTCACACCGGTAAGAGAATTCAATTCCTTGCTGGATTTTTACGGCCAGTTCGAAACTTTTGCGCTGGGTGGAAGCATAAATATTAGAGAGCGCAAGACAGTTATACGAATACTCTAGCTATAGTAATCTTGTATATCCAGACCGTCTGGCTGAGGATAGAGGCTCGGCACTACACGCCCTCCATCATATCTGGCCAAGGGTTACGCGTGACTAACACTCTGGTACAATAAAGAATGTACAGGTTTATCCCAAGTTTTCCACATTAATCGCTCCTCTTAATCACTCGAAGTCAGGTAGAACAATGCGTGGCACAATTAATATCACGTGCTCAGTGGTAAAAAGTATTTCAATCAACTAGATGCGAGGACTAGCCATGTTATATGATATCACGACTTTAAGTGTGCTAGTGTAATTCACCTGTAAAATACTTGCTACATGCTTCATGTATAAAAGAAAATCTTCGTATCCAGGTCCGAGTTCGCATCCGTGTCCGCATCTTGCCGTGTCCAGTGTTTCCACTTACCCCTGTATTCCATAGTCAGACTGCTGTACCTCATGATGATCAGTAATTCCCTTAGCAAACAATATATTTAGCAACTTGTTGTGTTGATAAAATGTTCCTTCCTTAACCAGTATATCATCAGTCTGTGTGTCTACAGCATACACATTTACTCAGGGATATGTAAAGGATGTGTGTATCTCTATTGTATAAATACAGCAACTTTTGTGCAATATTTACTACTTGTTCTCCCACTCCAACGACTGTTTCTAGTTTATCTAATGGAATGTTTGAATATCTTATGAATTCTCTCAGTACAAATAAATGTTGCATTTCCCTGCTTGGTATAATACCAAAACCAAGATCATTAATTTGATGCAATAGTCAGTTTGACCATTAGTCTCATGTGTGACCTAAGGTACGGTCTTCTGTTGAGTATGTCATAATTTACACACGTGCAACAAAGTCGCCATTTCTGAGGGCACCAAAACAAGCGATATACGGATGAGGTGACCACTCTGTGTTTTTTGTCTATGAGAAACACAATCTCCGTGTTAAAGTACACAACATATATTCTTGTGATTTTCTTTGTAATGCTAAATTTTCACAAATATTTTTCCCCTCACTCAAGTGATAAAACCTAGAGAATATGGTTAATTGAGAAGCTGTTTGAGTCTTGTAGTCCTCACTTAAGTGATTATGCCTCACATATGGTCTATATACATATTACCTTATGCACATATATATACTATAGAGAATGTGTACTGAATTCCAGAAGTCAATGGCCAATTAGTTGCATGTTAAAAATCCTTTTCTACGGTGTTATCCCTTGTAACCATATGTATACCCAGCATGGAGTCACAACAGGTATTATTGCCTTATTGGTTACTTAAACACATTGTTAACAAAAATTCTTATACTTTATTAATGACATTAGTGGCATGTACATATGGGCTCTTTGTGGAGGGGTGTACACACAACAGCTGATATCACCAGCACCATCTCTAGTCCCCTCCATGATATAACCAGCTAGGAGCAGTGACTGGGATGATGTACAAGGCTACATGGAGAACCTTCAGATGTGCCATAAAAGGACATCATTAAAGCCTTGGGGTACATTTAACGTGAGATCATAAAGGAACATTGACTCCTAAATAAATTAGGAAGGAAACCAATCCTTTAAAAATTTATTATCCATAATTCCATATATGGTATGTCTGTATGCTGTTATACCATAGTATATGGCCTATGCATCATTAGCGCTATACATGTGTGAGGTGTCTACATTGCTTTTGACTACTTTTCTCCACTCATCTACGTATATACAGGATTATCAGCAGTAAATATATTGTACCTCAATACAGTCACATCATATCCACACCTACATACTTATTGATAATAATCTCTGTTATGAGTAGGGATGAGATTTAAGGCATCATATTTGTAGAACATACATGTATCACGATTGTGAGAACTATCACAATTATCATATAATGCCCATATTTAGTACAAACAAGCTGTTTAAAATCCTTTAGTGATGCAATATAATATTGTGACAACAACCACTTGTGTTACTAGTTCCAAGAGTTGTTGAAACATAGAAAAGTACTACCAAGGGAGAATTCTTCGTAGTATTACACAATCACAATTGTAGAGAGGTAACATGACCATCACAGTTATGATGAACACATCACGATCATATATTGCCTCATTTCAATGAGATTACAAATCATGATCCAAATGATTTGATCTTAATCCATATCACTTCAAGACGACGCTTGCATGACTACATATTAATAAGTATCATTGACAGACAAGATATTGCTATAAATGTGTATATCTGTTTAAGCTAATCGACAGCTTTCATTCCATAAATGACATGTAATGGTTGCTGTCATGACTAATATCCTTGGAGTACCATGGCTTCCAACATTCCTTGCATTGTAATTTTGAAATGGAAGCTTAATAATGTGATGTTTTGTTACAGACAGCCAATCAGATTAAAGATTTGTTTATCACTTTTGTTGCAAGAGCATGGTATGTAGCTATCACTGATTGTGCAGTGGTTTCCTTGGTAACCAGTATGATTTCAAAATAACTAATGGAAAGTGCCTAGATAAGTATTAGTTATATCCCAGTACAAGTGAGTTATCTTAGTTATTACCCGAGTCAGGCGAAGCCGAGGACGAGGGTAATAACTAAGGTAACTCATGAGTGTACTGGGATATAACTAGCTTGTATCCCGGTGAATACTTTGATAATTTAGCTAGTTTTCATTGGCAACTCTTATACATTCATTTGGAAACAACAACTGCAAAAGTAGCCTACAACATCGCTACAACTATCCTTATCGATTACAAACAAGGTTATACAATACCTGATAGCTTCACTGTTATCTCCAAGCTTTAAAGCTTTGTATTTAACGTTTGTATCACGTAACCATTGACGACGGGTGGATAACTAGTTATCCACCCTGCGCGCTGGGGGATAACTAAATTATCCACCCTGGCAGTTTCTTTGATCTGCCCACGCTCCGGGATACAAAATGGCTTAATCTTTAACCCATACATAATATAGTATATAAAATATAAAATGTTCATAAAGTAGGCTGGATACTTTGGCAAGTAGAAATGACCAATTTTGGTCATAAATGGCCAACGTTTAACTACTAATTTTAACTCTGGCTAGTACTATCCCAAGGAAATTATCACACACACAGACATGTGTTTGCAGTTGTATGAAGACTGGCCGTCGCTAATGGTAAATACATTGAATTTCAGTTCAAATTTTTATATGGGACAAAAAATTGTCAAATATTTGATTTGTATCACTATAACAACTTTAGAAATTTGACGTCAGATTAAGAACTACTAAAACCATACATTTCTACAGAGGTAATTAAAAAAGGTTGATGATTAAATGTTGTAGATCTGCTATACATTTTTAGGAACCAAATTTGGTATTTGTTTAAATGGCATAGTTTCAAAACTTATTCATTCTTTCAAAGAGGAAACAGCCACTTATTAATTCAAAGCTTGGTTTAGATCATCAGTTAAAAGAATAACTTAAGCATTGAGCTAGTAACTCGATAGTACCATATATTGCAACATATCATGTTTTGTCTACCCTCTCAGTGGCGGATTTAGGGGGGAGCTAGGGGGCTGTAGCCCCCCCCCCCCCCCCCCCCCCACCTGCCATCTCAGGACATACAAAGGATGGATGTGTTGTTATAAAAATGCACTAATTCTTGCAAATAGTGATGTTTTGTACATTTCAATGCATAACAATCTAAGGGTTGCACCCACCACACCCCCTGGTACTACTTTGGTTAGCTCCTTCTCACAGAACTTTAAGATTTGAATTAAATACTCTAAATCTTGCATTAGGTGGCATTTCTGTACTTAAAACAAAATATGCTATAGCTTCTGGGGGGCTGTGCCCCAGACCCCCTGCTTCAGAGATCCACTACTGTGATTAGCCCCCCCTCTCAGAAAATCCTAGATCTGCCCCTGCCTCTAGCGGTACTTACACAGGATGATGTTAATGTTATTTTGCCGAGGGTATTTATATAGTTGTGGTATAAACATGTTAAGAGTATGTCAACTGAAAGTTCATCGTACAGTGTTATAAGTGTTCTGTATGTATTTGATGTTGAGAGGGTCTTTGTTTATAACCAGCTGGATGGCTGCTACCACTACTGTTATTATATTACAGTTTATTAATGACGATGTATTGGTATAATGTTTGTTGGGGTTGTGCCTTTGTATTGTAAGGCTTACGATAATTTACGATAATTTGTTGAGTTTTTGGTCACATAAACATCACATGGTCACACATGTGCTCGCACATACATGCATGCATGTACGTATTCCATACACATTAGTAGGGATGGGCGATATTGTTGTACGATTATTATGAAGCAAAAACATCATGATCATTATGATTATTACCTTAACTATATCTGTATTGAAAATTCTACAAACTTGTCAAGCTGTGTATTAACACTGCAAAACTTGTCATAAGTGCCAATCATCATGATATTATGCAATTATTGCTTACCACGATTATTGTTAGTAGTAAAAACTGCACAATGTCGATTATCAAGACAAAGAAAATATCACAATTAATAAGAAAAACTGGTTAATTGCCCATCCCTACACAGTATACTACACAGCATAATTATATATGTACATAACTTGTACATACTACATGCATGCACACAAGTATACTCATACCTACATACACACATGTACTTGCAACATCAGTGATTTACCATGCAAACAGTTATAAACATTTCTATTGTTTCTTTCAAGCAACCTCTACAAAGTAATGAGCATGTGGAAACACATGAACATTAACATGGTATACATGCACACGCACACACGCACGCACGCATGCACACACGCACGCATGCACGCACACACACACACACACATGCACATGCACATGCACACATGGCTACCCTCAGATGACATCACAAGTCATGTGTAGCATAACTTTAATAATTAATACTTCCTGTATGTTACCATTTTTGTTGCTATATATATTAATAGTCTTGTTTATGCCCATTGGATATTGCTTATTGTTTAACACATGATCTCACTCTCACAGGATCTGCAGGAGTTACCAGACAGCTCGGTTGCTCTTATCTCATGTAGGCCTGGTCAACATTGAAGCACTAAAGGTATGCAATTCCATAGGGGATTTTGTTATAATAACCAACTGTGAAATTGTTGTCTTCTGCAAATATTGTACAGTTGTGTATCTATGGATTAAAAAGAACCTTGTGGTTATTGATGAGGTGTCAAGCAGTTGTTTGATGGTAAATAAAGTAAACAAGAGACCTTATTAGTGCAGCCAATAACAGATTGCTAATCTCTTTGTAATTGTAGAGAAAATCCCCAAGAATAAAAATCTTTAATAGCACTGAATTTTTGCCTGGCTGTGTGTCATGGTTTTGGGTTGCTCTAGCTATATAGCTAACTGTAACAGAGGTAGAGTGTTACCCCACAGGACAGAGAGTGTTTGGTTTCTCTAAATGTCTTTGATTGATGGGCACTTATGCAGTTGGTAATGTTTCAATTCAATTTCATGGTGCTTCTGTTTTCCTTGTCGCCTAATGTACAGCAATGCCTACATATTTAGAATGTTAGTCTGCCCACTTTTGTTGCCATCAGCATGCCATAATGATATTCTTTCCTGATCCTCCAATTTCTTACTGGTTGCAAAAAATATTGCCACCTGAGAATATTTACCTAAAAATAACAAACTTA
The DNA here is from genome assembly GCA_965207375.1 of Nitrosopumilaceae archaeon. Classification (GTDB taxonomy): domain Archaea; phylum Thermoproteota; class Nitrososphaeria; order Nitrososphaerales; family Nitrosopumilaceae; genus JAWVZS01. Next base: position 214,694 of record CBDBMG010000003.1, read on the forward strand.
CATGGCTTGCTGTCTCATGAAAATCCCCATTGAATGATTTTATGTTTTGCCATGTTTTTAATCTCATCTATATGTCTATATACTAATATAATTACAGCTGTATTCCCATAGGGATTAATGTATAGTTATGATACAATAAGTGTACATTACATGTAGCACTGTGTGCACTGCATTGACACTGCACTTGTATTGTTTGTATAGTGGGCAATTTGATACTGTAGTACTGCATGCATTAGCTAAGGGCCTGGTCCCGGCCCTGTGAATATAAAACTGTTTTCTATTCCTTAATACATACTGTGGCTAACTAACCCAAGTGACCATCTTATAGCTGCTCTCCATGTAACTGATGCTTTACTCATATTCTCATGCAACATCATATACTAGTTAAAGCATAGCCACGTGTGCTATATGCAAAATACAGTGCGAGGGGTGAGATCAAGTGGCAAATACAGCACGAGGCATAGCCAAGTGCTGTATTTGCCACGAGACCCCACCCTAAGAGCTATATTTTCTATACAGCACGAGTATGCGGTCCTTTATTGTTTTGCATGGGATGGCACCGGTTAATCAGTAGCTCTCGCGTTAACTTCGAATTGCTCTTATTTGTTAGCTTATTTGTTGTAAGAAGGGTAATAATTATCACCTCAAGATCCTGGGCCTTACTAAAAAATCGGTTTGTAAGAATCTTCGCCACTATACTATATTTTCCATACAGCACACTTGCTCTAGTATGGAAAATAAAGTACAGTTTCTTCTTTGATCTTGCCCACGCAAAAGACAATAAAGTATTGTACAGTACAATAGCTACAGCTGTAGTTATATTATAGCCATGTGGGTATGATGTGTTTTAGATATTGTGTCATGCATAGGTCACAAAACTAACCCAATATTTGGCCTTTTTGTTTCTGTATAATAATACCAGCTATGGCTATAATACTGGCTGTGCATGGCTGTATTACTCCACGGCTGTGACTGTAATATACCAACTGTGGCTGTAATATACCAACTGTGGCTATAATACCAGCTATGGCTATAATACCAGCTGTGGCTATAATACCAGCTGTGGCTATAATACCAGCTGTGACTGTAATATACCAGCTGTAGCTGTAATACCAGCTATGGCTATATAGTACAAAAATGAGATAAAGATTTAGAATCCATACATTTTGGTAAGGAAAACTGCAACTAGCAGAACTTAAAGAATATTTGGGAAAAGTTAGTTTACAGTTAGTAGCAAAACCAAGAAATGGTGTCCATGTGACAGCCGGTATCTCTTATAGCATTGTTAGCTACATAATATCAAGAGTTTATAATGGTTAGGAGAGTATCGAACTTCACTATACCCTGTGTAAAATGAGCCCGTAAAGTCCTATGGCCTCGATCAAACATCATGCCGTCCGTATTGATTGGTGATAAATTAAAAGCGCACCTTGCACCATGAGAGTACCGGGCGCACTCTTTACGTGTGGCCCTATCGTGTATTAATATGGCGCGTGGCAGTAGTAGAGGTCGAGGGCGAGGTAAGAAACAGCAGTCACAAACAGCCTCACCAGCAAGAAAGCGACGAAAACGTAAAACTCAGAGCAGTAGCGAAGGTTGTGCGACTTCAAATGAAGGAAATGCTTGTTCTAAACAGCGCGCACAGAAACCATCACTCACAGAAAGACGCTGTGAAGAAACTTATCGAAAAAAAGAATAAAACAAAGCGCCTTGAAGGTGTTTCATCTGTGCGGAGAGATTCGTAGCCGCATAAACGTGTCGATTTGGCACCCATCAACACCAGATGCATTTACGCAAGATTACTGTAATATCCGGGATTACTTTACGGGCTCATTTTACACAGGGTATAGCGAAGTTCGATACTCTCCTAACCATTATAAACTCTTGATAATATGTATTACTTAAAGCACTGCCGCCAGTTTGTATGAAATATACAGCTCGAGGTGAGAGTCGAGTGGCAAATATAGCAGAGGTGAGCCAGAGTGCTATATTTGTCACGAGACCCTCACCAAGAGCTGTATCTTTCATACAAATGAAGCAGCAGTGCTTTAAGTGTTTTATTGTATTTTACACCTACTGATGTGTGAATAAAACACAGTTCTTTGATAGTACTAAATAAAGGAATTGCACAAATAAATGGTTTTCTTTGATGAAAAGTGTCAACGAGCTACCATTCTATAACTACTCTAGCGTTCTATAACTACCCAACCACAGTTCTATAACTACCAACTTGACACATTATGGTAGTTATAGAACTGTTGAACCCTTTGATCTGCCCACGCAAAATACAATAAGATGTACTTATGGTATTGTAGACATTGATTGTGTAATTATCAGTCAGTTGACTTTATTGCATGGCAGATTTCCATGAAATATTTAAATGTACGTAGTAGTACCAAAATTGACCAAATTGCATTGTATAAGTTGTAGAATGTTTAAGAGTCACGTTACGCGAGTAAGTGCATGAACTATTCTTAATTCCAATTGATCGTCGATCGCTAATACAAGATTATAAATAAAGACAACTTATTATTAGGTACATAAAGTTTACCACTGAGAGTGATATGTACATGCACTTATAGCTAATCCTGAGTCTGGCTACCTCAGGCTGCCAAGATTTCTAGGAATCTACAGCAAAAAGGAATCTGGGATTTAAATTCCTTATAAGGCCTAAGGTAAGTGTATAACTGTTATACATTAGTGCCTTATATGGCTTTATAAATATTTTGTAGGTAGCTAATTTTAGTGCACGTACTAATAACACAGGGGGTTTCCCTAAAGAGTGGTAGAATGGCGCAGCACCTGCTACTTTTCTCAAAATGTCTTTATTGTGATTGAAAAAATGATAAATGTGACGGGATTTGAGAAAACCTGGTTGTATAACAATGTGGCCTGTAATGCTAGTAGCTATAAGGTTACTAGTAGCTATAAGGTTACTAGTAGCTATAAGGTTACTAGTAGCTATAAGGTTACTAGTAGCTATAAGGTTACTAGTACCTAATGTATTGCTAACTTCCTAAGTGAAGCAGTATTGTGATATAGTGTAACTAACACTATATGGAGTCTGGTCCCTAGATATATCATCTATATTGAAAGGTCTTTACTTATCTCCACTGTGCATTATTGTGATCTTATTGATAGACAATGGAGTAATATCAGTGATTGTATGAATTTAAAACACATGCCAGCTATAGCTTCAGTAAATGAGTGCTTTGTGTGGGGCCAAGATGAGCATGAGCGTATTATTTTTGCACCTCTGCATGTGGTTCATGCCTTCATGGCTGGCTATACCCCCTGCATGCTAGCCGTGCTACATATCAGTTATTGCCTGGTCCTTGTATAACTGTAATAGCTAACATATAGCTTTGGTATTCTATAGCCGGTCTCTTGTAGCCAGACAAATTCCATAAGCTGCTTATTGATTAGGCACCTACTGTATAGTATTGTTAAATTTCTGTCATAGCCTCCACACTTTTGCTGTGGCTAGTAAATAGGTTAACATTTGATCCAAAGAGGTGAGATAGCTAAGTGAATATGATTGAGATGTGGTAGCTATTATACTCCACTTACCTCACCTCTGTCCCTGAAATGTTAATACTTGTTACCAGCCACAGTAGAAGCATAGAGGCTGTGACAGAAATTTGTGATGGTCAGTGTACCAGACCACTGTAGCAGAAGCTTGTAGTCTTCAATTGATAAGCAGCTTGAGGATTGGTCTGGCTATACGTGAGATAGCTAGCTAGGTAGCTATTCATGGACTACATAACAAATAGCTAGTTGTGCATACGTGACTGATCATGCAGTGATTATTTGCTTCTATGAATATTATAGTTTATAGCTATATATTGCTAGTCCTCTATACATACAAGATATTTACACACACAGACATATAATTATTATAGTAGTTAATTCAATCATGTGCATATACAGGCATGTGGTATGATTGTGGTTATGGAAGATAAAAGTTGTGGTCAGACTAAAATAATACATCTTTACATTTCATGATCTGTAACTATTGCCTAGAAGACTTTTATGGTAGTTATATCATGATATAATATGACCTATAGCTATAATAAGGCTATTGGCTAGCTGTACAAGGATGTGGATTATCATATCATAAATATCAAAGCATTGTTTTGCCTAATAACAGCCACCACAAAATATTTCCATTATATCATAACAGAAGATGTTTTTTAAAAAGACTTCCATCTGTGGCTATTTGAGAAGAGTGTTATAACATGGCCTCAGTTTGCTAGAATGAGATGGTTTATGGTATTGTCTTAAGTGTTTTTTTCAACATGTAATCCCAACAGCTGTTACATCATTGCCATACTTACCTTTGTAATGGAGTCTTGTGGACTGGCTCTTTTAATCCATAAAAATGGCTGGCCTACAAGACTGACCTTTATGTTGTGTTGTATTACCTATAGCTTCTCAGTTATGATTTCAAATCTTATATGAGCAGTTTGTATCTACAAATATGCACAATTAAATAAAATGTTTCAACGAAACATTGCCTACTCACTGTCGTTAATTTGAAGAATCCAAGACAAGTTTTAGTCGACCGGTTTCTAACTACCAGTTGGGTAGTATAGAGGACTTTGATTTGATGTTTAAAACAAAAATGCTATATGAAACGATTTAGCTATATCAATATGGCAGCTACTTGCATAGCTACATATATCCATGTGATCGGATTTTATATGCGCAATTATAAATATTTAGAAACACCGATTTGAAATATGTATCTCGAGAATACATGATGCCTCTTCTACACAATTCTCTACAAATACAAGATAATTCAATGGATATACTCTTGAATGGCTTGCTAGCTGAATTGCCTGTCAATTTTTATTAATACCACAAGTGCTTACATAGGGGTTCGGGGGTGGTAGGGAGCCACAATAGTGGCGGGCTAAACACACATCTAGAAGTCACACTTCCAAATGAACCCATTTGTGCTCTAGATACCACCAAAAGTAGCCAAATCAATGGATAACATTACTAGCCAGTCGTGAATTTTCATAAACAGCCAGCGGAGCCAATTGAAGATAGTCCAAGCACTTGTGGATGTCTGACACGCCTCAGAAAGCAGCCACAACAAAGTAAACTGAGCTGTTGGCATCCATATACACAGTTTATTAATGTAGCTATAGCTATCGAATGGTGGTATGTATGTATGTATGTATGTATGTATGTATGTATGTATGTATGTATGTATGTATGTATGTATGTATGTATGTATGTATGTATGTATGTACATATGTATGTATGTATGTATGTATGTATGTATGTATGTATATATGCATGTATGTATGTATGTATGTATATATGTATGTATGTATATGTATGTATATGTATGTATATGTATGTATGTATGTATGTACGTACGTACGTACGTACGTACGTACGTACGTACGTATGTATGTATGTATGTATGTATGTATGTATATGCGTCATTATGCGACCAGATTTGCCAAAGAGGGCCTCATATGTGCACCATTTCAATACATAGATTTCACCAATACATACATACATACATACATACATACATACATACATACATACATACATACATACATACATACATACATACATACATACATACATACATACATACATACATACATACATACATACATACATACATACATACATACATACATACATACATACATACATACATACATACATACATACATACATACATACATACATACATACATACATACATACATACATACATACATACATACATACATACATACATACATACATACATACATACATACATACATACATACATACATACATACATATACATGTGTACAGCTATATGGCAATTGTACAGATGTTAAATTCCATGAAATTCAATTGTCACATAACTGCAGGCATTATACAATCGGTTAACTAATCATCACATCTCCAAGACTGACGGTAGTTATATTGCTAGCTATATACATCAAAGTAACTGCCGAGTATGTATAACTTGTAGCTTACAATGGTACAGGTATAGTAATGAAATATGTCTAAGGTTATTGTCACCTAGCTGTGAGATAATATTTGTACCCTTAGCAAACAGTTCATTGATCACTGTTTGTATAAATAACACATTTGGGTATTATAAAAGACCCACAGACAAATAACCTTTCTGTACATGAAGCATCTAGCTATGGGATATCACAAATACTACCCCACTAGGGACCTTAGGACTGATATAGGCTTCACCATAGTTACATGTGCATGTAGTTACATAGATGAATATAATCAGAAAGGCATTGTATGTTCTTCCCTGAGGTTCACAAGATCTTCAATTGTATTACATGCAATTACACATAACTGCATTGCTATATATAGTTCTGTTGTAATGTTATGTGATCATAAGGCCCTGTATGACTGAGGTGTAGTCCATACACACATAGTGACACATTCATAACACAACATGATAGTTGTAGCTAGGTAGCTACGTAGCTACTTCTGCTGCATATTTTAGGAAGTTCCTTATGAATAACTTTACTTACTGCTTTTCACTGTTGCTTAGTGAAATGCATTTTACCATAGAAATCAGCATAACTATATGATAGCTATAGCTGTTGCTTGACAACACAATAAACCCATACTTGTATCGGCTAAGGGTATTTCATAACACAGAAAAGGTTTAAATACCATATATGATAAAATAATTCAGAGGTTGCATGGATATAGTTAGCTAATATTCTTATAAGCGTTTTTCTGAATTCATGCATTGTTAGCTGGTGAGCTTCAGTTGTTATAGTTAGCAGTTGCATTACTAGGAATGTACATTGTCTTTAGTGTATTGTTTTACTTGAGAACAATAATAATTGGGTACCTAGCTATTCCCCTGAAACAATAGGATATATCCATGACAAATGTATTCACAAATAAGAAAGATACATGCAAGGATATTATGTAGGTAGTTAAGATCATGTTATGCTTTGAAGTCACTTAACTGGGCCCGTAATACTGTGGTGTAGCTCTACACAGTAATATTGAATACTGCAGAATTTATATGCAACTACTATACTAAGATTACAGCAGTAATGGTATGGTTGATTATTCTCTTGTGTTAATAACCTACAGAAGTTAACCTTCTATCTTAACTCAGGAAATGTAACTAAACAACCATATTTAGAAATCTGTTTGATATTTCAGGGTCATCCTTATTCCTAATATGAGGTTACTCTTCACTGTCTGTTGCTATAGGCACCTCAGCCAACCGCTCATCCTACCTTTGTGATGTTGAACAACAAAATGGCAAACTTTTCTGCATCGCTGGCCAACCTGGACCGGTTGCCATCACGTTACACGGACAGTGTGTTCATGTTTTATGTGAAAGATGGCGTCACCAAGGTAGACGACATTCTAGCAACACAGGTCAGTTTGTAATTTTGTTTGTTGTTAAAAGAACTATCATCACATAATCGCCTCCATTAATCTCCAATGTTGTTATAACAAATTGTGTTAATGGAGTATGAACAGGAACACAGGGAGGGACATTAAGGTGAAATGCCCCATCCTATTTCCCTTCTGTAAGAGAATCAACCTACTTGTAGTTTGATTGGTACCTATTATCAATGCCCCATGTTTACAAGTTAGTGATTCTTTCATATTGTTGGAAGCTTAAGAAAACAAAGAAACATTCTGGCTTACCATCAAAAACCAGTTATTGATTTAAACAATGATATAGCAAGTGCTCTCCATTACGTCTCCTGAATTCTGGAAACCCCCAGTGGTTTGGGAGTGTCCACTATAAGTAATTAATTCAACCATGCAGGTGTCAAATTGCTGTGGCAATAGATGATATCATTTGAGGTATAATGATCTATGTAACTAATTTATTGTATTTCATTTAGCAACAGCTGTTCACCTCCCAGCCGGAGGAATTTCAACGATTACTTCAAGGATTAGGTTGGACTGTTGATCCAGCAAATCACCCTGGATTCAAGGGAAAGCTCCATCCAGTCACTGACGAAATTCCTGGTAATAAACTGTTGATAGTTCAGGCTCAGATACCCTGTACTCCATTCACATACTACACCGATTCCGTACACGAAGTGGCATTTGTCACTCCAGTCGCACGTAGTTCTGCATGGAGTAATTCCAATTCCAGTGTCCGTTCTGTGGACTCGTCAGATTCCGGAGGAAATGTTGGCCCATGTAAGTGTATACCACTATATAATGCAAAGAGTATATATACCAGTGTAGTCCACATGGCCAGATTGCTTTTATATTTCTGTTTTTATTTGTGGTGGCGGAAAAGGATCTGGTTACCTTAACATAGATTTTTGTACTACATTTTGAGGAGCATTGATTGCTGATGATAAGCCAGTAAGGGTTCAGTAAATCATGGTTTGAACTAGTCGCCACAGGTGCCATTTGTTAACACTTCCTTTTCAGCAATCAATGCTCCCCAAAATCTGGGAATTTACAGCACAAAATATCTATAAGGTAACCAGACCCTTTTTTCCGTCACCACAAATAATGGAAAAGGTAGATTAATACCACTGCATGATGCAATGGATGTGTACTACTTAAAAGACTATGTCAGACCAGTTTGGTTTTTCAGTTCATAGTACTATTTATTAATTGTCACTTACATGTTACATGGTTTAGTTTAAAAAACTGTACCCACAAGAACAAGGGACTTTGTGTTATAGGGAATTACCTACTGAAGGATGTTAAAGATCCATACTTAGCGTTGATGTCTTACAGAGCTACACCTTTACCATGGTGCAATCTATCTCCAGCTCATTACTAATGGGGAGAAGAATAAGAACAGTTGTTCCAGAAGCAGATGGTGTCTTGATTCCAAGTTGGCCAAATTTGACAGAATTCCAACAGGTCGACAAATAGTATAAAAAGAAGCAAGAACGTCAATTTAACAAGAGACACAGAGCACGAGAGTTCATAACGGTTGGGAGAAGGCCCAATAATGTTCCTGGGAGAGTGATTCAATCATCTGGAACGAGATCATATACTGTTGAAATTCCCAGCGGTACATCTCGAAGGAATTGATGTCATTTACATCAAAGACCTGACAATAATGATATTGCAAGGCCATCTGAACTTAGAAGTCCTGTCCAGACCAGAAGTAAGACTGAAACTGTTTTGAGATCCCCAAACAGACTGACTTACTGAAAGGGGGAGATGTAGTGTATAGTGACACTTATACTATGTTCACACGAGCACGCTTACTTGGTTTGGCTCGGATCGGCTCGGTTTGGTTTGAAAAGGGGTAGGGTTCACACGAGCAACAGTAGCTCGATTCGGCCTGGAAAATTTAAGCGCCTAATATAAAATATTAGTTTAAAATATTGCGCGCCGATTCGTTAAATGTTGAAATGGACCCTTTCTTGCGCTGTTATTTGCAACTGTGGTTAAATCTTTATCTGCAAAACGACAAGCAGTGAAAACAAGGCGTCGTCGCTTGCAAGAAGCACGAAGACGAATCAACGGACCTCGGAAATATGCCATTGTCGTGAACAGGAGTGGCAGAGTCGCGTAGAGCTTTAATAAGCTCCGTTGTAAGGTAGAAATACACGCACGTGCAAAACAGCTGTCGTCCTGCACCCAGTTGTGGCATGGTTTTCTGTTCACACGGCATTAACCAAACCGAGCCGAACTGTGCGTAAGTGAGTAGCCTGGTTTGTTTAGCAGGGTTGGTTTGATTTGGAACGGTTTGGAATGGTTTGGTATTTCCCCTGTTCACACGCCAAATTTTAGCAAACCGATCCGAGCCGATCCAAACCAAACCAAGTTAGCATGCTCGTGTGAACAAGGCATTAGTATGATGTAATCTAATAGTTGCAATGGTACGCATGTTCAATATAGTCTTTGTACTCATGTTATGATTGTTGTTTAATTGAGACTCGTAACTTGTACAGGGGTAGTCCACGAAGTGCCTGCTGTCTCATGGATGGTGTCAAGGAAACTACTATTCTCTTGCTGCTCTTCTGAAACCATAGCAACTGCTTTGCTGTGGCATACTGAGCTGTAGTGGCCCTTTTTGCTGCATTTGTGACAGGTCACCTTCCTAGCTGGGCAGCTTTGTTTTGGGTGAGGCTCTTTTCCACAATGTGAGCATTTCTGACCCTGGTTAACTGGTTGAGATTGCTGAGTAGGTTACGGCTCTGGATTGCCTAGCTGGCTTTTATGAACTGAAAGCTTGACCTGGGATTCCCACTCAGGTTTATTTAGGTTTTCCAGCTATCCATGTATGGCTTCTTACTGATGGACTAATCGTTTGGCCTTCTCAAGGGTCAAATTGGGTCCATCTGTAGCTTTGTAGAGAGTGATAAATTTTGAGTGCCAATAATGATTCGGTCCTGGATTAAATGTCCCTTGAGCTCAGCAAATTCACAGTCTACTGTGAGGCAGTATAAGGAAGTAATGAACTGTTCTGTAGTTTCTATCTCCCCTTAAGAGCGTTGATTAAACCAGGCCCTTTCAAAAATATGTTTTCCCTCATTTAAAGTATGCTATTTCTGATGTAATTACATAAACAATGTATTATAAAACATATTTACATTTTATGTATGGCTTGGTCATTGGTTTGTTTACTTCTATAGCTGTTGTAGTGAACTTTATTCAACCAGCATACAGTGCTATTGAAGCCAATGGATTTGTGCAAATTGAATTAGTTTTCAGCAATCCATCCTCAAATGATATTACTATAGTAGTGTTGAGTACTGAAGCATCTGCCACTGGTGAGTACTAAAACTTTTACACAAGTTTAAATAAACTCTTGATAATGTCATATTATGTACTTAAATAACAGGAAATGATGATTATGATTCTGAACCTTACAATGTCACAATTTCTGCTGGAACAACTACAGCAGCCTTTAATATTTCCATAAATAATGATAATATACTGGAAAACAATGAGAATTTCTTCCTTAATGTTGATCCATCCTCACTACCTGAAGATGTTACTGCAGGCGGTTTTTTCCAAGCCACAGTAACTATTGTTGATACTGATTGTAAGTGTGCAATATAACTAATACATTAGAAAAATGACATATGTATGGTAAAGAATTTTAATGTTGCTCCTTCAAATAGACCCCTGCCCAACAGTAGATTTCCTACTGCTGTGCAGCTACCACCGTCCGCAGATGGTGGGTGTTTTGGTAAGGTGAGCAGGGTTCCGTTATTTAACCTATTAAGGCCCTTGTTCACATAATTTAAATATAACTACCATTCCCTATATCTATAGCATGTTTTACTAAGAAGGCTTGGAGGTATAGGTAGAAATACTTAGGGGGTTCTAGGAAGCTACAAGAATTTCAGCATGCCATAGAAAGGCAATTGCCTTTCCCTCAAAGCCATAGGAAGTAGCTACGAATGTATGTATGATAAATATATCGTTTACACCATGTTCCCTGCTCACCCTTGTTATTTAAAGTATTTGAAATCAGCAGTGTTTGTGTACACATATATCCAGACTAGCATGCATATATGCCTAATTATATACACCCACATAATCCTTGCATATACATATACATGTACACTTACATATGCATACATACAAAGCCATAAACATGTGTATATATCACATGCACGCACAACCAGTGAACAAGTCTAATTGAAAGGAAACTTTTAGTTAAACCGGAGACAATGCTGAGGTAACAGGGGCACCCATATCCTGACATGATCAGAGCCAATTGACTGATTACTGGCAGAAGTTGGTGGTGTCACTGTCTTCGGTCCAATTGAAAATCATTAAGAGGGGGTTGTGTGATACATGAAATGTTATCCTACCCAGTATTGCAATAAAATTGCATTGCAAATTGGAAGTGAAATGTGGACATTATTATCTAACAATGCTTGCTGCATAACCACTGTGTAGAGATTGTCCATTTAGCTATAACTGAAATTTCGATATTAACTGTGTTACAGTAGTGCAAGTATCTTATTCATTCATCGTGTATTTATACTTGCAATGATATTGCAATTACATGCAATTGTACTCAAAAATGTACAGCCCTGCACAAATGTCTTGATGCGGTCCCAAATTCTTTTACATTTGTAATGAAAAGATGGGGGAGCAGTAGTATTCACATGTCACAATGTGCCTATTTATGTATACTTCAGCCACATAAAAATGGAGTACAGTATAAACCAATAGTGCTGTGCACTTTGACTGTCAGTCGGTTATTTTCAAAATTCCCATAACTGATATAAAATAACTGATTATCAACTTCTAATTGTTTCATTTTCATACATATACATCTACATATGTTAGATATTTGAGTAACATACACAAAATTTATGCCGCTCTCCAAATTTTACCAGCCTGTGTATTTTTGTTGGTGGCATACTCTTGTACACATGTGTAATTGTGTGCTGATTTGCACTCAAAATCCCTAAAATTTACCCCTTATTTTCCTTATTGTAAAAACGAATTTTTTAATTATCCCAATAATTTATGATTGATGAAACTCTTGCAGGTGCACAGCGCTATATGTTCGCGAGACAGACCTTGTCATTGATCTCTTGGATGTGATCAGTAATTGGGAAATCATTGGATAAACACTCGTGCTAACATAAACCCCATGGCAACATTGCCGTAATGACGTATTACTTTCATGAGGGATCACATATACATTTATTTTGACGGCGACTGTCACTTATCAAGCACGAAACAAGTATTCTTGTTCAAATAAGTAATCCAGTATTCTGTTCAACTATGTATATGAGTGAACTGTAATACGTAGCACTATTCGCTAGAGCTTTAATACGTGTGCACACAAATAACTATGTGTATGATATAATATACATGTACCTGTACCCACTTATATAGAAAATGTCTTCATACCAAGAAATGTTGGGTGTTTACGGAAGGGGTGTGGGGGGCATTACCCTGCTGCAGCAATATAGCACAATCTGCACTAGTGACTACCGCATGAGTCACCTTCACAAAATAAACTGCAAATAACTGGTATACAGGGATTTCATGACTTCTTGCAACACAAACAGCAAAAAGCAAAAATCGTTAGAAGGTTTCTTTCCTTTGATCCTTATTTACTTTACCTATTATAATTATTTAATTTCCACAAGCCTTAATATGGTAAACAGAAGCCCTATCATGGATTTTGGATTTTATACATCTGTGTTGCAAGAAGTCATGAAATCCCTGTACTACGGAGTAGTGATGTGCGATATATATATTACCTATCATGATTATTGCATACCTATTTTATCATAATACGATAATTATCACGATATATGTTCCACCACTGGTATATTAACAATGTGAGTGATATATCACATGTACTGTAGCACTGAAGCACTGAATTATAACACAACATACGTAACTAGTGTCTACCATGTACAAACACTAATAATTGCTCTATTTAAAGATGTAAACATAACATTGTGAACACGATAATACCTATAAATTGGTTAAATTACTAAGTGGCGATATATGAAAATGACATATGTGACTGTCTCTGCAAAAACCAGCCATGTTCGCACTAAAATTTAAATTCATTTTTTTGCCCCAGCTTATAGCTATACTTAATAGCTAGCCTAACACCATATCTCCTATGGCCAGACTCAAGTGGTCTGCTTTTCTGAGGGGTGAATTTGGGGCCTTGTAAAACCATGACTGACACATTGGCACCTGTGGAGCGCACCAATTGGGCGTTATCAGCTTGGAATTCTACCCTTGACCAGAATGATGTCCCTTCGGCCTGGTTGTATGGTCAGGACCATCTGTGGGCAACTGGTCACCTCGTGTCTTCACCTGGGGGTTTTTGCCACCTCCCTCCCCACCCGCCCCTCCCTCTCCTCCCACCCGCCCACCCCCTCGTAACACTGGGCTAAAATTGATGCACACCTTCAAAAAAATCGTCTGAAAAGGCCTGAAATCAAGCAAGGAAGAACTTCAAAGGTAAACTGTATTTTATTCAATAGATTACTAAGTAAAGTTCTGCTAAACAAAAGCGGCCTAGTACGAGCAAAAGCTGGTAGTTTCACTTTAAAAACTTTAAATGGCTGTTTCTCTAATTACTACCAGGTGCGAACATGGCCGGTTTTCGCTGAGAAGGTCACATATGATGAAATTTTTGATAAAGTGCTATGTTAAGAAAAAGAGTTATTAAATTCAAAATTAGGTCAAATTTTATGTGCAGATAAGACTGGTTTTTGCAGACTTGGTCACATTTAACAGTTGGAATCGGTATAGCCTTATACCAAAGTGGAGCACATGTTAATGTTGCTCTCACCACTATGGACCAATACAGCACCATGACCAATACAGCACCATCTTCAAATACTCTGGTTCCCAAATTGCACAATATAATTATGGAGACAGAGCAAGTATATAGGGGAAAAATACATAGCTTGACAAGTAAGGAAACGTGGCTTTTTGGGACCCACCTACATAGGAATACTTAATAAATCAAAGTTTGGAAATAATTTGCAATTGAAGTATAACTACGTACAAGTACTTTTCCTGCTATATACTTATGAAAGTATACTAAAGTACATGCAAGTACCAAGGCTCAGTGCTTGCCTGTATGATAATATATATATATAATATTATATTAGATGTACATTTTCCATGTACATACGTACTATACCCTGATGCTCACCAATAACGACCGCTAAATTATCATCTCCTAGCTCCTTGAACAAGTAGAGCTGTAACAGCATATGCATACAATAAACACACATATTATACCTTAGCATTTACGTACATATAAATTATTGCTACATACGTACTATGCATCAAAGATAGTTTCACACTTACAGAGGGGATGGCTAAAATTAGTGATGCTGCTGATGTGAATGCTCTAGCCTGCAGAAGATCAGATGCCAGACCAGCTACCACACCTCCTGTATATGTACAGTATGTGATCATGAACAACAGATCAGGGTTATATATGCATATTTACTAAATTTGAATGCATAGCTACATACGTACGTACGTACATAAATTATGTGCATAAGGAAAATTTATAGCTGGAAATTTTCAAGGGAGAACATGCATCAAGTTTTCTATCATTAAAGGATTTCGTAAATTAAATTTAGGATCTGCTAGACTACCATTGCACATGTACTATACTGAATGGACAACATTGCTGCTTGTGTCTACTGGCAGTGATGGCTAGCCCACCCCCACCATCTATCCCATGTCTCCCACCCCCTTATACATGACACTTGCTATATTCTAGGAAATGTTCAAAAGTCTCAGTAGTTCCACATACGTAGCAGCCAACTTTGATCATATGTACAATGCCATACTCTACTTACAGTGCAAGTCTAGTGTGGCTACAGGCAAGCATAAGAGAACCACATTTCTCAAAATACAAGATGTGCCATTGTAAGGATAGTTTTCGCAAATCCAATCACAAAATTAATATGAATATGTACCATACACACTTGTGGGAAATCTTTGTGGGGTTTAATTTCAAGGTTTTTATGGATGGTTACAATGCAAAAGTTTGCTAATCTACAAAACACAAAAATTATACCTAAGAAATAGATCACATTATTATATGGCTCATACTATAAAACAGTCAAATACGTAGTGTATTCTGACTAACCAATTATTGCTCCAACATCAAACATTGTAGCCAGTGCACCTGACTGGAATGTGTTTAAACAATGTGGACCAATTCCTGTAGAATTGGAATGAAGAATGAGAAAATGCATGTACATAAAATGGAGAATTCTATAAGAAAGCTCACTAGTGTTTTTGATATAAAATGGCAGCCAGAACAGGAATGCATAGCTGACCAACTTGGAAAAGAACAAAGTGATAGCAAACTCTATTACTCCCTGTGTGTAGAAGCATTGCAATATCTTGTGACAAAGGTTAGTATTACGTAGCTACATAACATACATCATCTTCATGCTGCTATCATTAATATACTATTTATGGGAAACTCACAGGAATTAGTAAAGCACGAACAAAGCTGATTGCCTTCTTCTCCTACAGTACATGTAAAATAATAATAATATGTAAGCATACACGTGCATAAGACAGAAAATATTATCTGTAGTAAAATATATTAAATGTACATACATACTGCAGACACAATGGAAATGGACATCCCTACTTTTAGGCTTCCAAATAATTTGTATGCACGTATGTCTGTGTATACGTATGTGGATTTCCATGTGTGTGTGTGTGTGTGTGTGTGTGTGTGTGTGTGTGTGTGTGTGTGTGTGTGTGTGTGTGTGTGTGTGTGTGTGTGTGTGTGTGTGTGTGTGCAGTGGCGTAGCTAGACCCAAGTTGATGGTGGGGCCAGATTATAGAGGTACCAAGGAAGTTTTGGAAGACTTGGTCCTGGCTGCACCAGGTTGAGAGTGACAGAAGTATACAACAGTTGCTGAAGGCAACTCAGCTGCATAGCAGCTTAATCTAGGGGGTCTGGGGGCATGCCCCCCCCAGGAAAATTTTGAAGATTGTATACTCTAAAATGGTATTTACAGTGATTTTTCACCTCAATCATCATCTTTTTTACCTGATGTATAGCTTAATATATTATACATAGCTAATCAAGTATTAACCATAGCTAGCTACTGTTCATGCATATAATGCATGCAACTTTGCTTAGCTAGTTATAACATATATACTAAACAGCTTTGCTTAGCTAGCTAGTGCAGGAGGAAATGCAGCAAGATACATTTAATTCAGTACTTAAATTATTCTCAGCTCTCACTACCAATATCACCTTGATCGTCATTGTCATCTATCATTTCTATCGTGTACACTACTTTTCTGAGCTTTAATTGTCTGTAATTCCAGATGGTCATTTTCCAAAGTTATTAAACCGTTGGTGGTGTTGCTGCAGCACTTCACCAGCCAGGGGGCGGTTCGCTAGGTTCACTGACTTCAGTTAGGTGATGCCGCTGACGCGGTCATGCAGTGTCATAAACGATGATATTCTCAAGATAACACACTGAGCCAATTCTCAATCATTTATTACCTTGCTGAATGCACTCGAAGAGACCTAGCCGTTTGGGGCGCTTGTCCATGCTATAAACACTAGACACCAGATAATATTAATTATCAAAATATTTTTTGTTGGCGCTTGTTGCGACTGGTATCGGTGATGAACTAAGTTATTCAATTGACATATGGATACAAATATAAGGTAGCTATATTTAGAAGTATCTATGCATAAAACAGTTTGGAGTGGAGTTGGGTCACGTGATAAATTAATTTGCTGATGGTGGGGCCACAGAGGCTGATGGTGGGGCCAGTGCCCCACTGGGCCCCACTGTAGCTACGCCACTGTGTGTGTGTGTGTGTGTGTGTGTGAGTGTGTGCGTGCACGTGTGTGTGTACATGCGTGCACGTATCTGTGCAACCAGCATGTGTGTATTTGCTTCTGTGTTGTACAGTGAGTCAGCCCATCAACTTACAGTATTAGAATTGTTCCTAGTAGCAGCAGCTCTTCTCTGTTGATCAGTTATTAACGAGCTGTCACTACTCAACTTTGAAGTAATCTTTCTTTCTGACTCCAGCTAAGCATGTGTATGTACAGTTTAAGGACTACATAAAAATGTCAAAATGGTAACCAGAAACTACACATAAATTTTAATATTTGGTACATGTCAGAATTTCTGGTTGTTTACATACGTATGTAGCTACGTAAATCTCAAGACAAGTGTGCTGTGAATGTCTGCATAGATACGACAGGTACAAATTTTATAAGCATAACATTATGATACTGTTATGTAGATATACGATGCTATTGTTATATCACATACGTACGTACATCAAGGAAAAATTAATGACTTGCTGTTTTCACAGTTGCATGCATATAATTATTTTCTTATATATTATATACTGCAGACAAATCCCTATTTTATTGTTCCAACTTATGTACCAATTAATATTGTTGATAAGCTAAATTTAGCGAATCTTATCACTGCAGATACAAATAATAAATTTAGCAATAGCACATCAATACTCTTTAATAATGCAGTCACCTATAATTGACTGCTTTATTAGAGAGTATAAAAACATTTTTCTAACTACTCATAAAAAATTAAGCATTGGTACACTCACATGATGTTGTGGTGGGGGTAAGCCAACATCTGTTGGATCTATAAGAGAAATATCAATGAACATTTGCACATTTGCATAAAACTATGGCTCAAATGAATAGTAACTTTTGTACTCTTAGTAGTTCAAATATTCTTTTAAATATCACATACAGTAAAATGGAAATATTTTCTGGTAAAATGATGATAATTAGTGATCTGTATCACCAATATTGCGCATCACTACATGACTATTACTTCATTTACTGCTCCTATGTAGTGAGCACAAGTTCCTTAACTTATAGCAAAAATGGATCATTGGTCAAATCCTGTTAAATTTATCCAATAAACACAAACACAAACAGAAAACAAAAATTGCCTACATATGTACATCCAAATATTTGTATGCATGCCGTAAATGATAAAACGCTCGTGGGAGAAAACTTTGGTGGTTTTCAAGGATTTTCGATAAACCGTGAAAGCTTTCCCTACTAAGTAATTTCAATACACAAAGCTGTTTTTTTTCTTATTTTAGGAAACTTTTCCCTACATTATGAGCGAACCCAATAATCGCAAAAGTTTAATCACTTACGGTATATTAAGGTGTTACTGGTAGTAATGAATGAGCTTCTTGTTGTATGCACACATTATATGTACGTATGTTCAGCTTACCAATCACGAGGAAGGTAAAGAGGAGTATAGTTACAAAGAACATAGTGAATGATGCTGACAAGAATGACCATCCCCTATAATAAAGTTACATATGTACACAGTAACACATTAGTATGTATACATTTGTACACATGTGCATTCAATCCTTATGCATGTATGTATATATGTATATATATGTATACAACTGTAGACATTTTATGTACACATGCATTCATACCTACACATATATATATGTACCGTATAGTGCTAAACTTTGGTGAATTACTTCCATAAATTTTTTCCTTTGCGATATGAACATTACATGATCAACAGTAATTTACTAAAATTGGAGGGTTAACCGTTTAAATTTGGCAATGGAGTAGTAATTTGCCAAAGTTTAGTGCTATAATAATGGTAAATACGTATGTATGTATGTACAGTACATTATATAATAATTATGCATTCACTTATATAATTATATATACGTATATATATGCTAGCCTGGCTGTAAAAAAGTGCGAGGCCAATCAGAAGCCACAATGGTTATAAGCGACCAAAAACTCTGATATCAAGTAAGGCCAAGAAATTGAACATTTTATTAAGAATCCTTTTACTTGAATGACATACAATAGTTTACAGGGTGTTTTCACAACTATGATTGGCTTTGTCACTTGGCCACCTTATTAAAGTACAAAAAGGTGGCCAAATGACAAAGCCAATCATAGTTATGAAAATTCCCTGTAAACTATTGTATGTCATTCAAGTAAAAGGATTCTTAATAAAATGTTCAATTTCTTGGCCTTACTTGATATCAGAGTTTTTGGTCGCTTATAACCATTATGGCTTCTGATTGGCCTCGCACTTTTTTACAGCCAGGCTGTTTTTGTTTAGCATATCACTGCTTTTTGTAAACAGATTACAATTATAAACAAATCCTGACAAGAAACCGTATATAAAGTATGCAGAGTAATAAAATTTTAATTGTTAGCTATGTAGGTGGAGAACAGTCTAGAACTTCAATGAAGACTACATCATTGCCATCCTCTACTGTTGATTGATCTACAGGAGAAGACAATATTATAAATAAACCAAATTTTGTGTATGCTAACAGGACAGTGGTCTTCTATTTATATGATGTGTGGCCACTGTTCACCTCTTGTTGTTTGGTATAATTATCTTGCATGGCACATAAGCATGAATGAAATCATTAAATGCTAATTTTGACAAACTGAAGTGTCATAATTTCTTTAAACTTATCCTGAAGATTCATATATCAATATACGTAGTTGGTGTATCTGAAATTTTATTCAAATGATTTAGAGGGGGTCCGAGTTATGGAAACTATCAACATGTAGTGTAAAAGTATCTATCAAATACATTGAGGTATTTGCTTTATGCTGAAAGTTGTTTGTCTGGTAGAGTATACATAGGAGAAGTGTTGATACAAATTTGGTTGAAATCCATGCAGAAATGAATGAGTTATTAGACAAACAAGTGTGAGTGTTTCAAATAGAAATTTCGGGATTCACGCGCAAGCGCACGAAAAGTGTGCTATGAAAATGAAAGAAAGAAAGTAGAAAGAAAGTAGAAAGAAAGAAAACAAAACGACGGGCGCCTAAAATATTTTTGATGGAAGGAAGGAGTTTATAAGACGCGTACGGAAAACTCGTGTCATGGATATCAAATGACTTCAGGTCAATGATTCTTCATACATTGCAGGTACTATTTGTTTAGTAAACGAGTGAATAGGTGCCAAGGGGATGGTTTTTCGAGCGTGGGCGCACGAACAGTGCCATAAAACTCACAATGGCTAGTACTTAGGATTGGCGGAGCCAATTTCCTCCATTGTCGGTTTACTGATCCTGTATAGTTAGAACGTGCTGAGTCCTTGATAACTAAGCGATAGCTTTCATGGTGGCTTATTTAGAGCGTTTACAAATTTCAGAGCAGTGCTACATGTAAATAACTCACTCGTTCGTTGCGTAAGGCCTGCTTCTTCTTGGCCTCGCGACTCACTATCGTGAGTCTTGATATATATATATATATATATATATATATACATACATATGTGTGTACATACATAACATACGTATGCACTTCAAAATTTTACTAATCAAATTTTTCTAACCTCAAATAATCAAAATTTTCACCATTAAAATTTTTGCTATATAAAATTTTCCGCAATCCAAATATTGCGCCACATGGTATATAGTCAGTATTAATTTTATACTACATACGTATTTACCATTGACGATGAGCCCATATTCCAGGAATGAGGACACCCATCAGGTTACCAACTCCAATATGACTGTTCCACACTCCCATTATAAGACCACGCCTACAATAATCATTTACTATATAACACATGTACAAGTACTAGAGCTCAAAATAGTGGTCTGTTACAGGTCATTTCTGGCCCACTTTAGCATATGACCGAGCAAATCACAACATTTTTAGAGCAAATTTCTACACATTTTGCAATGAGAAAGCCAATGATATTCTGAACTTGGTTGAATAAATAACCAACAAACTTTCAACCCTTATTTTGAGCACTGCAGTACTGTACCTTCCTTTACCAAACCAGTTAATCATTACAGCAACTACGCCAGGCCAGCCAGTAGACTGAGAATAAAAAATACATATATATGTATGTGTATGTATGTAAGTATACTGTTATGTGTTCTACTGACCTGCATAATGCCTCCAAACACCTATATATACACAAAACAAAGCAATACAATAATACAGTAGCCACATAATAATGATACAGTAGTATGTGACTATAACTATATACATACATATGTATGTACCTTAAGCCAAGGATGCACTAATCTTACAAGTACCTACACTATTTATAAACATCTCTAATAAAGCAGTCACCAATGATTGGTGACTGCACTATTAGAGAGTATTGTTGCAATTATTGTTTCAAAAGAAAGCAATATTCATATATGCAATATTGGAGAATATTACTGTAAGGATGTGTGCGCTTACCTGAACTAACACAAAGTAATACAATTGGTGAACAATCCAAAAGTAGCCCATCCCAAATAGTCCCACTGATAGAGCACTCCCTGTAAAAACAGTATTATATCTGCAAAAATCAACCATGTAGTCGCGTAAAAATTGCATAATTTTTCAACTTTGTCTTATCATAATTTTTGATGTTTAAACTAACTACACAGTACCACAAATGCAGAATTTAATGGAGAATATTTTAAAGCTAACAGCATCCTGCTACTCCTTTTAGAACTAAAGATATTCATGATTATCTAACTAAGTGTAATTTGCGCTCAGATGGTTGATTTTCGCAGGTCCGGTCACATATATGGAATGTATGATATGTATATAATCCTATGTATGTACGTGATATGTATACATAGGCGATTTTAAGGGGCAAGGCCTCCTTGTTCAAAAATAAATTGTAAAAAATCTCAATGAAACATTAGAGTAGCTATATACATTGGTGGTGTTAAATTGAATGTTTTTAGCAGTAGCAGTAGCACTATAGTGTGCTGTTAGACCATATTTTAAGAGCAAACTACAGAATCTGTGAGTATCACTAGTACTGATACTAAACTTTATTTTTTAGTCATCAAACAGAACTTTGGGCCCTCCCTGTATTCCAGTTATAGAATCACCACTGTATGTATACATTTATCGTGTAACAGATTATACTGGCGTAAATGTAAATATTATGACTTAATAAACTCTCTAATAGAACACACACATGACACGACGGTCATCATGAAAGGCACCAGATCTTCCCACAACAATAGAGCATACAGACTGATGGGGGCACATTTGGTGAGAACTCAGTTATGGAAAGTTCTGGCAAGAGACTAATGTATTCAGCAAGTTGACTGTGTTAATAGGACAAGAACATACTATAAATACCCCAATGGAAGACACACGTACAGTTCAGAGACAAATGCAATTTTATGTGATCTCATAAGCTGTAAGCATGTACATACACTTACCCAACATTCCTACTGTCAGGAAATACCTCAGGTTGGTCTTATCAGCTATTTGGCCACTACAGTGGATAGTAATGCTACAGATAACTAACTACATATGTAGCTACTACCTAGTACATAATATTAGCATGTATACAATAAATTACCAGACAACAAGAGACCAGTTACAGGCACCTCATACAGAGAATCTAGGTAGAAATACATTAATGTTTTGACTATGTCTACTACAAGGAAATAAGTAAATGGGCTTCTGTTGATATGTACATTACTTCCTTTCTGTAACTCAATACATACATAATACATATTTATTATATCACAGGGTGTAATTTTCAAGTTATAAAAATGCAGTTACATACATATAGATATGTTAAGGATCATTACCTGAAGAACATTGTTATGGCATAAGGGAACAGCCAGGCATAGTCCAGTGCTCCCAGTAGAGTTTTACCATGTTCCGGCTCATCTGTAAAGTGTATGGAATATACTACCGGATACATAGACCATTGATACTACGTATGTATAATAATGTGTATACATGGATGCATGGCATTTAACAAGAGCGACAGTGGCGGACATACAAGGACACATTTGTATGGAGAAACTGCATTTATATAGAGTGACAGTAAAGCTGAGGGGCATCTGCCCCCTTACTGTACTGGTTCCGTTGCCTATGAATGATACACCTGATGTGGAAAGCTGTTCTAAACTGGAGGCACTAGCTATATATGTGAGATTTGCATAAAGGGTCTTATACACGTATCCAACATTTCAACTTTAAGTAGCTCAGCTTGTAGTTGAGATAAAGCTTCAAAATTTTGTGAGCAGATGTTCCTATCATTAAACTAATGTCGGTGAATTTTTAATATAATACGTAGCTCAAAGTTATGACTCATCAAAGTTGAAAAATTGGATGCATGTATAAGACCTCTTTCACAAATCCAGTCACATATTTTATCAGTACACATTGGGCATACGTACATATGATTTATGCAGGGAGGGACAACAAAAATAGGGACTCCAGTCTTTTCTGCCAATTGTATCAAAATCGTACTTCAAAGTTTCTTACAATAAATTGTGCTGCACAGCCTACATATCTGTATGCACAATGTGATGTACGTAGCTCACCAAATGGTTCCCAGCCTGCACAGCTGTTGGAAGGATTAGCACACAGTCCACTGGAGTTACAGTCAGGATGTAGTGTGCTCTATGTACACATACACAGTTGGTACATACACACTAAGAGTTGTACCAATTGCCATATTGTAGGAGTGTACCTAGCTATATCATGAGTTTATAATTCAACCCAATGCCAAACATCACAAACATAGAATTAGAATATACATATGTACGCACATAACTTATTTTTTGATTCAAAAATTAGCAAATTTATTAGAATTACACTTTACAGGTATTTGGTCTGATTAAATGATTTGATATTTAATTCTGCTGATATTATTTAAAGTTGTAATCCTAAATCTACCGATACTGATTGTCACAAAATTCCTGTTGTTATTGGTTACCAGTCAGATAATTAATACAACTCTATTAGTTCATACTAAAACTATGATTAGCTATATAGCTATCATATAGCAAGAAACTTTGGTGTTATTGCTGGTGGTTATTCTAATAATCATGTATCAAATTTTCTTTTGAAATGGTAATTTACCATTTGCTTAAGTATAAATTTGGTTTTCTGGACCATTAGACATTCTAGCTAGTAGTATGGCATGCTCAGTTACCTTGACGACACTAATAGTCCTCCTGGCCATGTGGAGACTAGCATAACAGCAGAAGGTCAGTAACACAATTGTCATCTGATAACTACACACATATACAACACAAGAACACACGATGTACGTACATAAGACCATGGCCATTCACTAATTATTATTTTACTCAAATAAAATAAAATATTATGCTAAAACTTCTGCAAAGCTGTGTTTCTTTACCACAAAAATTATGCTTGTAGCAGACGGTATCTTTAGCAGTTTGTCAATAGATATACAAAGAATGCAGACACAATTAAGAAATTTAGTGTGTATTTCTAATAATGAAATACATAATAAATATTGATGCAGTCCCTAAAACAGACGCAGGTGGTGGACAGGAAACAACAAGGTATTGATAAATGTTGTATGAACCTTATGAATATTACTACCTCAGTAGCTACAATTCAGGGGGTGGGGATGAGCAGAAGGACAGGAGGGGCAATCACTCTCCACCCCCAACAGCTAGGTACATTTTAGAGTCAGTGTTTATTGTCGTTTTGCAAGAATGTATCTTTGACTGTTACCAGGGGCGGCTGAACTTACTCAAGTATGTGTAGTATTATTCTCCGGTTACTGAGACATGCTGAGAATAATACTATATCTCTATGAGTATGATAAACTATACTACATATACAATACAGTGTATTAACTTACAGTTTCTTTTTCTTGACAGGATCAAGCCTTGATAACACGCCCACCCGCTCGATCATCAAGGCGCCCACGGGTAAACGATTATATGAGTTGCATACCGTTGCATACGACACCGTATTTGTATCGTCCTGGTTATCATCCGTACTAAGCAATCGCTTCTTATCCGCAACATCCACTACCTGACTAACCGCTTCCATTATCCTTAGTATTTTACACTCTTTACTATTTATGTGTGTGTTAACTATTTGCATGTGACTTCTGATAACTAGTAAAACACGTGATTGATGAACACGCTACCACTGGAGGGGCAGAAACCGGGCGTGATTTAAATGGAGAAAGCTGTTAATAAGGACGTTGAAAAGGAACGTTTATTAAGTTCAGACGAAGAAGAAGAGGGAGATGACACTCCTAAGATACGTTATGAACGATTACCGGTTGGTGTGTGGTTTATAGAATGGATAGGCGTGTTGTCACGAGTGGATCCCATCAGGAAGAAGAAATTGTACGTGTATAATATCATTAAATATTACAATACTGCACTATTTATAGTATAAATATTCCTTTAATATATCAGGCAAATTGGCAAGTATCAAATTCCTTGTATTGTTGACTGTGAGTATATATAATAATTGCAATCCATTCCAGGCTGTCAGAATTTGTTTATTTTGTGAGTTTTGAAAATCTATTAACCCCTGGAGACATGTTACTGATGTGATATGTCTGATATAGTGATGTTACAGTGTTCTGTGTTACAGCATGACTGTTACACACACATGCTAGATGCATGCATAGCATGAGTGCTTTGTTCAGTATTGGTGACATGTAGGGTATGTGTGTGTCCTGCATGTTACTATCATACATGTTGTGTGCATGACATCCAACAACAAAGAGCGAAGTTCACACAAGTTGCTTACCTGTGTGTTTTAAGTCTTATCCAATATATACAGTTGGTGATTGTCCTGTGAGTATGTTTATATGGTTGAATATGTAACGTATATTCGTATAACATATATTTATATTTGTATAATATTATTACAATGGATGTGGTACATAGGCTATTAACCCTTAAACATTAAGCATGTGTGACTATTAATTTGTTAGATAAGCTCATAGAAAACCATATAATTATATAACAAGCCCATAGCTTGTCACTATGTGGTAATAATATGTAATAGATTACTATATTATTAATACCCACACAGTTATCAAGCTATGATAGTTGTACTGACCTTTTGCTGTTATACCACCTACCATATGTCCAGGAAGACTATCAGTGTAGTTAAGGTATGCTGTGTGTGTGTGTGTGTGTGTGTGTGTGTGTGTGTGTGTGTGTGTGTGTGTGTGTGTGTGTGTGTGTGTGTGTGGGTGCGTGTGTGTGTGTGTGTGTGTGTGTGTGGGTGGGTGCGTGCGTGCCAGGTGCATCTAATGGGGAACAAACATTCAGTCCACATAGTCTTACTGGACACAGATTGGTAGTAGTAACATTGCATGTTATTGTTTACACAGAGCACACTACATCCGGACTGTAACTCAAGCAGTACCTGTGCCAGTCGTTCAAATGATTGTGCAGGATGGCCTCCCTTTGGTGAGTATCACCAATTATACGTACTTCCTTGAAAAGACTGTAATCTTTTTGTGTTCTACTGTGTCTTGTAATATTTCTCTGCTACGGTGTGTAGGCTAGATATGAGCAGCAACTTTGTATTTGACATTTTTACATTATTGGAGTTTATTACAGTATATTCTAATGATTTAGTGTATCAATTGTTTAGTGATTAAAGCTTACTTGCTGGATTCACTAATATTACAAGCCTTAAGTATATATTTTGGTCCTCTTGGTACTACATACATTATCTCTATGTCTTTATGTGTCTGGTTTTATCAGCAATGCTGATACACATATGTTACCATGGTCATTTTGAAATTTCGAAGTACACTGAAAGAAGTGTGCAACTGCATACATATTTACTTTCAATATATCTGGTGCAATCATATGATGTAGCAGGGTTTTATATTTATATCTGTTAGACTGTTATACCATGCATACAGATAATGATGATGGTAAAACTCTATTGGGAACACTGGACTATGCCTGGCTGTTCTCTTATGCTGTAGCAATGTTCTTCAGGTACATATGTTAGTTAATATTATTGTAGTGTGTCTATACATATTATGTGATACCAGCACTTTTGCCAGTTTAATCTGACATAATTATTCAAACAAAAGTGTTTTGCAACCATTTTGGTTAATGTCGGTGCAAGTGTACTCTTGTGTTGACTAAGCTCTTCTGTACACACGCACACACACACACACACACACACACACACACACATACACACACACACACACACACACACACACACACACACACACACACACACACACACACACACACACACACACACACATGCACACACACACGTACACACACAACTGTATTTACTGTTGTGTTATTATACGTACATATATGTACACTGTATGTATTTTATATCCCAGTGGCCAGTTAGCTGATCGGACTAATCTGAGATATTTCCTCACAGTTGGAATTTTTGGTGGGTGTGGCTATCATGTACAGTCTATAATGCTGTACTGTGAATAGGGAGCTTTCTATCAGTGGGACTATTTGGACTGGGCTATTTTGCACACATCCACAAATTGTATTATTTCAAGACTCACGATAGTGAGTCGCGAGGCCAAGAAGAAGCAGGCCGTACGCGCGACGAACAAGTGAGTTATTTACACGCAGCACCGCTCTGAAATTTATAAACGCTCTAAATAAGCCGCCATGAAAGCTATCGCTTAGTTATCAAGGACTCAGCACGTTCTAACTACGTATATAGAATCAGTAAACCGACAATGGAGGAAGTCGGCCTTACCAATCCTAAGTAGCAGCCATTGCGAGTTTTATGGCGCCCGTTCGTGCGCCCACGCTCGAAAAACCATCCCCTTGGCACCTATTCACTCGTTTACTAAACAAATAGTACCTTCAATGTATGAAGAATCGTTGACCTGAAGCCGTTTGATATCCATGACACGAGTTTTCCGTACGCGCCTTATAAACTCCTTCCTGTCCAATAATATTTTAGGCGCCCGTCGTTTTTTTTCTTTGTTACTTTCTTTCATTTTCATCGCACACTTTTTCGTGGGCTTGCGGGAGTTTTGCGTGGGCTTGCGGGAGTTTATCGTGAATCCCGGAAGTTTTTCAAACTCTCTTTTTGTACATTCACTTGTTTGTCTACTAACTCACTCATTTCTTCATGGATTTCAGCCAAATTTGTATCAGCATTTCTCCAATGTATGCTCTACCTGTCATACTACTTTCAGCCTGAAGTAAACACTTGAATGTATTTAAGAAAGGCTATTACACTGCAGGTTGAAAGTTGCCATAACTTGGACCCCCTTGAAATGATTTGCATAAACTTTCAGATATACAATCTATATTGATGTACCACTCTGTAGTAAAGTTATAAAAATATTGTAGGCGTGAGTTTATCAAAATTAAGCTTCAAAGTTAAATTTACAATACTGATTGTGTGCAGCATTGTAAATAGGTATGTGTGAATCAGCTGAGGTACTGAAAGCTTTATCTTTCTAACTATTTGAATGACATATGCCATTTTCTGAATGATCTATGGTGAAAGTCAATTGGCAAGTAGCAGCAGCAGCAACAGCATAAGGATGAAGCGAAGCTGAGTACTATCATGTTGTAGTAAGAATGCTAATTTTTAGCAACTTCTCCAACAACTTCTTCATAATATTTTCTTAGAATCTCTAACAAAAAGAAGTGATATGCTAAACAAAAACACCTTGGGTGTAAAAAAAGTGCGAGGCCAATCAGAAGCCACAATGGTTATATAAGCGACCAAAAACTCTGATATCAAGTAAGGCCAAGAAGTTGAACATTTTATTAAGAATTCTTTCACTTGAATGACATACAATAGTTTACAGGGCACTTTCACAACTATGATTGGCTTTGTCACTTGGCCACCTTATAAAAGATGATAGTACAAAAAGGTGGCCAAGTGACAAAGCCAATCATAGTTGTGAGAGTGCCCTGTAAACTATTGTATGTCATTCAAGTGAAAAAATTCTTAATAAAATGTTCAACTTCTTGGCCTTACTTGATATCAGAGTTTTTGGTCGCTTATATAACCATTGTGGCTTCTGATTGGCCTCGCACTTTTTTTACACCCAAGGTGTTTTTGTTTAGCATATATTAGTACAGGTATGTATATGTATGTGTTGTGTACGTATATGTATTATGTGTGTGTGTGTGTGTGTGTGTGTGTGTGTGCGTGTGCGTGCGTGTCATATGTACAGTGCATTCGATTATGGTGTCTACAGAAAATTTGGGTTTTACATACATATGTACATACATATAGAAACCACTTTCCTGTACGTATTTATCTACATATTTTTATGCTACAGGTGTTTGGAGGAATACTGCAGGTTAGTTTCATTACATTACTCGATTACACTGCTAGTTGTTACACACATACGTACATGTACCTCTAGTCCAGTGGCTGGCCTGGTGTTGTTGCTGTGATGACAAATTGGTTTGGCAAGGGAAGGTGTGTACACACATCATTATAGTAATGTATGCTTTATGTGCGTAGATAAATGTGATGTATACTGCATATATGTATGTAGCTATGTAACCTGATAACATCCCATAATATCTACCTCCCTAGTGTGACTAACCTATACACTGATCCCAAATGAATCATCATTGATCAAAAATGTCTCTAGTGTTTTCCCTTAACAGCAGTAGAGCGGTGCAACAGTGTTTTACTTTTCTAAAAAATATCTTTCGTGTGGCTGAAAATGATAAATATTCTTTGATATTGGTGATAAAGAGACAATGTTACCGCTCTACATACTTTCATTCAGGGAAAAACCATGTTTAAGACACCTTATATAACCGGGATTAATTTATACATACCAGAATTTTTAAGTGGTGGCCTGACATGGACTAAAGTTAAGATAGACTGTAATGATGTATTTTAGAATAGTACTGGTCATCTTGTACAAGAGTTCAATTATGAACTCTTGCCTTGTATCACTGTTGATTGGTGTGGCCAGAACCCCTGTGTGTATGTGTACAAGTATGTACATATTGTAATTTATTGGATTATTATGGTGATGATTCATACGTACATACGTATGTGAAGATCTTTAGTTGTGTATATATGTTTGTACCTATGCTTTGCTTGATTATGATTGTTTTAACCCTTAG
>CBDBMG010000003.1:250000-722500 GCA_965207375.1 Nitrosopumilaceae archaeon
ACTGTAGTAATTGTGTTGTTATTGTACACAGGGAGTTATAGAGTACTCCATTGCTCTGTTCTTTACAAAGCTGGTCAGTCATTCATTCTTATTCTGGCTACCATTCTACATTGAGAACACTAGTAAGTTTTGTTGTGCATATGTATTATGTGTAGTGTGTGCGTGTGTGTGTGCGTGTGTATGTGCGTGCGTGTGTGTGCGTGCACGAAGCATAAATAAATTCACTAACCTAGGAAGGGGATTTCCCTCCCCTAAATGCAGGGGAGCCAATAGAGGCACAAAGGCCTCAGGATACATAGGGCCTTAAACTGTGTGATATATGTACGTACATGGACTCCAGATGCTTCTTTTATGCCAGACCTCCAAGTATCTCTTGGCAGCCCTGCCTAAATCAGGGGCGGATCCAGGGATTTCAAAGGGGGGGTGCACAATCAGAGATATACATGTATACATCATACAGAATGTCCTAGCCTAGAGGGAGATTCTAAATCTGGTATGGTCATACAAATAAAGTGAAACTTGTAGTTATTGTGCGAAGCACAATCAGCATGCATAGCATGCTAATACTAGGGGGTCTGGGGGCATGCCCCCCCAGGAAAATTTTGAAAAATAGATGCTCTGAGATGGCATTTGGGGGCATTTCTGAGTGTTTGCTAGCTAGAGCACTATGTACATTTAATTCAGAGTGAAATAAAATCTCTGACCTGTTGCACAAATATAATCAAACTGCCTGTTAACTAGTCTAGCTTCCTACAATTGTTACATTACCTTTGGAAATAATCAAACAATTTCCTTTGCTTTGGGGCTGGAGGAGCAGATGCCATGCGTTAAACAGATTAACACGCAAGTGGGCACTAATTAGAGTAACGAACGAAATTATTAAGTTGAAGCTTCCACCATTGATTAAAGGATATCCAAGGCTTCAACTGTTTATTCTATATGTATAAGGTATGATCTATATAGATAGCTGGTTAAATAGTTAATTGGGATACTAGTTTGCTGTCAAGGTTGTAGCTTTGAGATAGTGAATTAAGAAATGGGAGGGGGGGGGCACGTGCCCCATGTGCCCCCCTCTGGATCCGCCACTGTAAATCCACCCTTGAGATTCGCTATGTAACTTAAGCCGAGTTATTATAACAATACACTAATTTTACCGAGTAGCTCCAAATATTTGGTAACGCTAATTATAACATTTCGTTATTCTCTAATAAAGTAGTCACTAATGATTGGTGACTGCACTATTAGAGAGTAATGATGTGCAATCACTAAATTTAGTATTTGCTAAATCCTCAATCATAAAAATCACTGTATCGTTAATATTACTCAGCTTAAGGTACAAGATTTACTGAATTTTTACAAGTGCCTTCAATAACAACCAGTGATACACTAAAAGTAGTTTATACATTAATTGACGGCTCATCCCTATTGATGTTACACATCAGTCTAGTATATGTATGTACGTAACATATTATGTAAATTATTCCACAGCGATTGGTTTACACTGTTTAGACACATTCCAGTCTGGGGCACTTTCCACTATGTTTGATGTCGGAGGAATGATAGGTCAGTGAGATTTAGTACAATTGTTCACTGCATTTCTACACACATACATATGTATATGGATAATTATAAGCATATGCACATATGCACACCCCAGAGTACACACACACACACACACACACACACACACACACACACACACACACACACACACACACACACACACACACACACACACACACACACACACACACACACACACACACACACACACACATGCACACACACACACACATGCACACACACACGTGCACACACACGTGCACACACACACACATACACACACACACACACACACACACACACACACACACACACACACACATACACACACACACCTAATATACATACATACTTATGTATGTACAATATTACATAAATGCATAAGTTATACTAGTGATAGAGGTACTGAAATACTAGTGTATCATACTTAGGCCTGTGCATATATATCATATGTACATACCTCTGGAGCAGCAGAATAAGGTGTTTTTACCAGATATACGTAGTTACTTAAGTACTTAAAACTGGTATGGTATTCTAAATATACGTATGTGTGTAATTGCGAGTTTGTCTAACCAAATCTAAATTAATGCATGCATGTACGTACATGTGTCATGACTACATATTGTACAGGTGGTATACTAGCTGGGCTGGTATCTGATCTACTCAATGCTAGAGCATTAATAATTATGATAACTATCATTACCTAAGCAGCTATAGCTATATACAGCTAGCTAACTAGCTACATAAACTGAATTCACATTATGTACATAGGCTTGCTATCTTGGTTATCATCCATTTAGAAAACAACAAAGTCATTAAGCATAATAAAGAAATACAAAATGCAATGTAATCTGAGGAAAATACTAACACAAAAAGTAAAAGACACCATCTGTAGTGTGCCAACTATCATTAAATATGACCGACCAACCAACAAGCTCTGCTGATCAGAGTCACAACCAACAAGTGTCACAACCATCCACCAGTGCTAGTCAACAGTGTCAAACACAAGGAACACCTGCTTATTTAGCAAAAAAAAGAAAAGAAATCACCACTAGCAAAAAGATACCATTGATGAGTACTGTTATAAATATAGATGATATTGCAGTTGAAACAATCGATGATGTCACACCTGTGGTTGCATTACATGGAATAAATCTTCTGACATCAGACATAATTCTTTTAGAATCACAACATAGGTGGCTGAATCAGAAATTAATCAATGTGGGGCAAAAAATGTTTCAAGCAAAGTTTCCAGAAACTGAAGGACTTACTGATGTAGGCTGCTCAGACACACTTACATATTCAGCGAAAGCAACAACCAATTTTGTGCAGATATTAAATGTTGACAGGTCTCATTGGGTTTGTATATCCACAAAGTTTTGTCCACCAAGTACTGTGAATGTATTTGATAGTTACCAAACAGGGAAAAGTTTGACATTTTCTACAAAAGAAGCCATAGCTGCTATGATCAAATCTCATGATAAAGTCATCATGTTAAATTTTCCTGTTGTTCAACAACAGCCGGACACATCAAGCTGTGGATTGTTTGCATTGGCGAATGCTTATACCCTCTGTGAGGGCAAAGATCCAGTGTCAATTAATTATGATGTTAACAATATGAGATCTCATTTTCTCTCTAGCATTTTTAATAAGGAATTTAATGCCTTTCCTTCCACAAAAAGTAAATCATTAAGTAGAACATCAACACATGTTGAAACATTTACAATACACTGTATTTGCCGCCTTCCTGACGATGGAACTGGAATGATTTGCTGTGACAAGTGCAAAGAAAAATATCATACAATTTGTATAGGACTTGATGTAGAGTTAAAACAAAAGACATGGTATTGTGAAAACTGTAATAATATATTATTATAGCTACTTGTAATATAGCTAACTATATAGACTATATATTTTTAGTAGTAGCTATAGTCATGCATGTTATGTAGCTAATCAAGTGTTAGCTTACATGCACTATAAAGAAAACTATATATTAGAATGTTGAAGAACACTTAGCCATACTATTAGCATGCAAGCTAGCTAGCTAGCTAGCTAGCTAGTTACAGTATAGCTAGCTATATAGCTATAAAATCCCTGGCTAGCAGTATATATATAGTTCAGGGCAGTATCCTAGGACCAATACTATTTATTCCTTATATCAACGCTCCCTATCAGTTGCTAGACCTTATCTCGATACTAAATGTTTACACATAATAAAGGATTTATCCAACTACTCTGCACTTCAGAATGACGCAGAAAACTTAACCAACATGAACTGTATTGATTCTTGGCATCTAAAATTTAACATAACAAAGTGTATATACATCTTCATTATCATTTTAGTTCATCTACACATACTCCTACATATTATATCAAGGGTAAAGAGATTCCTCGCCAATCTGAAACTGGCATTATTTTCAACATGGAGCTTCGCTGGGATCAACATTATAACAGTTTAACATCCCAAGAACTTATACTTATTGCAGAGAACCTTTTCAACTCCAGCAGTCGGAGCCTAGAAACTACTATATACTTCCTTAATCAGATCCCAACTGACGTATTGCTCCCAACTCTGGAGACCCTACTTTATCAAAGATGTTCTTACACTAGAAAGAGCTCAGTGCCAGGCAACCAAATATATTTTGAATGATTATGTTTCTGGCTACAAGTCTTGTCTCGTCATCCCTCATTTACTCCCTTTAATGTATACATATAAACTTAATGATGTTATATTTCTAATTAAATCGCTTAAGGATCCTTCCCCCTTTTTTAACATTTATAACTTTGTCTCATTTGCCTCATCTTCAACTAGATCTTCAGCTGCAATAAACTTACTCATCTTAGACCAACAAGTACCCTTACTCAGCACTTCTAGTAGAATTTCCTGTTTATGGAACACACTGCCAGTCACAGATCTCACCCTCCCCACATCTACCATACATAACTACCTAAAGGAATATTTTTGGAACCACTTCATCATTTTGATGACAATGATACTTGTTCCTTCCATTTACTGTGCCCATGCTCCAGATGTTCCAGTACACCTCGAACAGCTTGCCATCTAAACTTAACTAATTAACATGGTTGTCAGTAGTTTGACAACCTTCAACATTGTCAGCCACTGCTATCATAGCTAATTTACTAGTTTTCAACTCTAATAATAATAATAATTTAAACATGTACCATGTAGCTACACCATAGCTATAGATACATAGCTATATACCATGAATGCGCATGCATGTGTAGATATTTTTGATGGTGTTTTTTGTGATTTCATAGCTAGCTGTATGAAAGTAGATGAATGTGTAAGGTAGCAATAGCAAACTGTAATTAAATAGCTATAGAATTGTGCAATTTCACTTAGCTATTTGAATGGTTTAATAGCTAGCTATGATGCAAGTTTGGTTATGTAGTTGATGTAAGTTTTGTTATGTAGCTACTCAAAATATCTAGCTATAGCTATTATAATTCCACCTGTCCATATACGTAGCTAGTTGGTTAGCTAAAAATTTAAAAATCACTAGTGCTTTAGTAGCTATAGCTAATACAACTCTTTAAAGGTGAAATTCTTTTTTAAAATCACATTAGCTAGCTACCATTCCTTTAACATGCACATGTGTCACTTGTATGCCAACCCCATTTTGTTGCTAATAATAATATAGCTATTTGAAATAGCTACGACTATATATACCTATAGCTAAACAAGTATGCTATGCACAGCCATGCATGAGCGAATATTTGAGTAAATATCAGTACTTTATAGCTACTAGAAACAACTGTTACAGATGCTTTAATAAATAGAGATACTGATAGTTGTCTTTGGAGCATTGCCAATATCAATGAGCACATCAAAGCATGGGATAAAAGCCAGTTAAACCCCCACCTGCACTCATAGGATATCGTTGTTATCAACACCTTGGCCTCGGATTGATAACAATGATATCCTACTCATGGTGGAGTTTAACTATAACATAATAGCTATATATATTGGTGTGTAATAAAACTTGTTTACGCTTCACTATTATCGAGACTATTATGCTTCATCATGGTATGTTGCGAGGTATGTTGTTTGTGCTGTAGCAGTATAGAATGTAAACAACACATATTTTGTTTAATATCTCTGTATTTAATACTGCTCATCTCTGTGCCTTTTGTCAGCTGGCGATTATTAAACACACAGTAAGAATTTAGTGGTGCTTACAACAAACCAGTGCAAATTTAGAAGGTGCAGCTTATTACTAATCTCTAATCAATAAGCACCAAAAATCACAGCAGTATATATTATCTATGATGATGTGTCATTATACATTATCCAGTTGTTAGTCTAAGTGCATGAGGCATTTACACTATGTGTATATCTAGTGTATATATATATATATATATATATATATATATATATATATATCCATAGCGAATGATTAGTAGACAATAGGCTGGTTGAAGCAAAGAAACAGCAGTACAGTGTAAACAACACATTGCATATGTGACTGTCTCTGCAAAAACCAGCCTAGTTCGCACTAAAATTTAAATTCATTTTTTGGCCCAGCTTATAGCTATACCCAATAGCTAGCCAAACACCATGTCTCCTATGGCCAGACCCAAATGGTCTGCTTTTCTGAGGGGAGGATTTGAGGTCTTGTAAAAGCATGACCAACACATTGGCACCTGTGAAGTGCACCAATTGGGCATTATCGACCTGGAATTCTACCCTTGACCAGAATGATGTCCCTTTGGCCTGGTAGTTGTGCATTCATGTCCAGTGTTGCCGCAGTTATTCTATAGTCATTCAAGGATGTCACAAATACTTAGAATGTTTGAAGCAATCCTGGGATTATTAATGTAA
Source organism: Nitrosopumilaceae archaeon (assembly GCA_965207375.1). Taxonomy (GTDB): domain Archaea; phylum Thermoproteota; class Nitrososphaeria; order Nitrososphaerales; family Nitrosopumilaceae; genus JAWVZS01. Next base: position 256,407 of record CBDBMG010000003.1, read on the forward strand.
AAGTATCCCTGGAATCCTGGGATACTTCTGCCATAGACCCTCATGGAAAAGTATCCTTGGAATCCTGGGATACTCAGTCATACTCAGGATTATCCCAGGATTCCACCAGCCATAGATCCTCATGAAAAAGTATCCTTGGAATCCTGGGATACTCTGACATACTCAGGATTATCCCAGGATTCCACCAGCTGGAAAAGTATCCCTGGAATCCTGGGATACTCTGACATACTCAGGATTATCCCAGGATTCCATCTGCCATAGACCCTCTTGGAAAGTATCCTTGGAATCCTGGGATACTCTGACATATTCAGGATTATCCCAGGATTCCATCTGCCATAGACCCTCTTGGAAAAGTATCCTTGGAATCCTGGGATACTCTGACATACTCAGGATTATCCCAGGATTCCACCAGCCATAGACCCTCATGGAAAAGTATCCTCGGAATCCTGGGATACTCTGACATACTCAGGGATCATCCTAGGATTCCACCAGCCATAGACCCTCATGGAAAAGTATCCTTGGAATCCTGGGATACTCTGACATACTCAGGATTATCCCAGGATTTCACCAGCCATAAAGTAGCATAGGCCAAGTGTTTGGTATATTGTTTTATATTTGCTTTTTGGAAATTATATTTAATTTAAAGGCATAGCTAGTTATTGTCATATGTGAATATTAATAATAAGTGCTCTCTCCAAATGTATGTCCTGATTACCAGCTAGTATGCAGTGAGTTCAATCAGTCTTGGTGGTGTTTCTTAGCTGGACTGCTGCAAGATCCTGATTTTCTTTTCCTAGCAGCAATTGTTTCCCTAAAGAATATACAAAGTCTGGTAAAACTTATACCAGTGAATAACAGTTATTGAAGTTATTTCAATTACTAAGGCCAACTACATAATAACTAGTGATCTTGCCCTTGTTCCTATTTTTTGAGCAATAGCTACCTTTGAAACAACATATTTTGTCAAAATAGTTAGTTTCATACATAAAAGTGTTAGCTAGCATAGCTATATAGCCAGAATTTTTCAGATACTTTTTGGAGGTATTTTCAGTATGTATAGTATGTATTTCAAAGATATTGCTGCCAACATGTTTATGGTGGCTGTATACTGTATTATGTCCGTATAGCAGAAAAGTTCATTGGAGAAAAGTCGGGTGAATCATCAAAGATTCACTATCCAAATCAGTCGAAAATTTATGTAATAACTTCTTTTGGCTGATCTATGTGATCTGCCAAACATTTTTCTCCAAATCTCCACCCATTCACTTTCGTTAAATATAATTGCTGCCAAATTTTCCCACCATATGGTACACCATAGCCTGTACGTTGTAGCACTGATTATTAATAATTTTCAGTTTTCAAATCTGTATAATATTTCAGATCTTTTCTGTCTATATAGAGAAAATGATTGATTCTATATGCACTTACGTACATGGTTATATTGTCCAGATTCAATGCTGTTTGGTACTGTTGCAGTGACACTGAGTATTTCATTAGTTTTGTTGCAAATTCTTCTTTATCATCATCGAGAATCTCTTCCTTGTGAAACTCGTATAACTGGAGAAAAATTCGATGTTAGATTTCATAGTGAGAATGCACTATTCCTATCATTAAGTTAGTACAGTAGTATGTACTTAATAGTAGAGATTGCTATGAAAAACTATGGCTTCCGGATTTTTCACACATTAAAAAACCACCTTACAACAAGTTTTTTTTCGAAAAACCCAAGTTACCTGCATTGGTACTGCTGAAATAATGGTGTATCTCTGCTAAACAAAGCGAAAAGTCGAATATTTGGATCAATAGCGAATTTTAAAAATTTCAAAATTCACCTGTTTTTCGTCTGCCTCCTGGCCTTCCAGCCAGCCATAAGACCTGGTTGCGCTAGGTGGATGGCCCCAGATTTTTTGCACAGCAAAGGTAATCATGTCGGATTTACGAAACCGTTGTTCCGATGAAAGTTTGTCCACTACACCATCAAGTTTCTTTATATCCTTCACTAGCCTTCCTTGTTCTTCTATATTCTTTAAGAAGGTGCAAAACGCACGAAAGAAGGTGTCGATCAAGGTGTCGATAAACTGTTTACGGCTTCTGGTTATTATGTCACACAAACAGCAACCTGCACACATGTCATAATTAATGATGCACATATTACAACATAAACTTTGAAACACGCATGATTATAGACTTGAACGAATAGATTTCGCTGTTATTCGAACACAATTTGCTATAATACAGCTGCTTTGCCAAGTAAGCTCTTTAATTTGTTAACAAGCATAATAATTAGTAAGCGCCTATGACAAACTTGCGCGTGTGCCTGCTAGGCGCCTGGATATGTTAATCATAAATGTTTATGCAAGCATGCTATAAAAAGCTAACAAACTATATAATCAAAAATTTAAAAATTAGAAAGTGAGTAGGGATCAATCTCACAGTGCTACAAAAAGTAAGGAAACAAGGATTAAAAAGATTTAGCAGAGAGAATGCTAAAGGTTTGTGATTGGTATGAGATAATTTATAAAATTTAATCCCTACTTTTGGCAACCTTAGATATACGTACGTACATAGTGAAATGAGCCAAAAGTAGGGATTGAATTAAAAATTTACCTTTCCAGAACAGGCCCATGAAACAACTAAGAATTTGGTGGTGTTTGATGTATTTGTAATAATAATTCATTAAAACTTTGTGGCCAGCCTGTGGCGGCTACACCACCATTACTTGCATGCTGACTAAGTCTAATGCATGGGGATTACTAAACAATACAGCATGCATGACTACAATTGTAATGTTCTAGCTAAATGTAGTTAATGGCTACCTGCACGACAGGGCAGGTACATTTGCTAGTTACAATATAATTAAGTCAAGTCCAGCTTGATAAATAGAGCGGTTGCATATCCATGGTAACCAAAAATTACGTAATGACCATGCCTGCTATATCGCCATGTTGTTGTACAGGTCTTAATGCGAAAATGGCGTGTTGCTCTAGTTTGCATAAAGACATTATTTCTCTCAGTGATTACGTGCATGGATTGGCTATAAGCGACAAGAGAAGGTATTTGATAAATAGAGCGGTTGCATATCCATGGTAACCAAAAATTACGTAATGACCACGCCTACTATATCGCCATGTTGTTGTACAGGTCTTAATGCGAAAATGGCGTGTTGCTCTAGTTTGCATAAAGACATTATTTCTCTCAGTGATTACGTGCATGGATTGGCTATAAGCGACAAGAGAAGGTATTTGGAGAAGATTTAAACTACTGAAATTGATGTTGTAAGGCATGTGGACAAGCTGCATGGGGGGAATACGTCCCTCGGCCAGCGTGGTGTCTCACGCTGGTGCTGTTGGGCGAGTCATAAATTGCTACCAGTGTCTGTACCATATTGTTTAAGGGGAGCAACCTCAGGCACGATGACCGGCTGTGATGGATAGAGCGAGGGGTCGGACACCAACTAAATTTCTGTACGAGATTCCGAATCCCACAGTTTTTTGACAAAGATTCCAGATTCCAAATAAGATTTCATGGTAATTGAAATATAAAATCCTAAAATATTCAAAGGTATACAGAGTTTTTCTGCCAAGGCAAGATTCCAGAATCTCAAAAATGCGTACGAGATTCCTATCCGTGACAGACCCCCCGGGATAGAGCAGTGCACATACTATAGTGTGTGCTTCATATAATAATTATATATGCTGTTATTTTGGGAGTGTAGTAGTATATATATTTAATATATGTGTTAAAGCACCAAGGAACTCAAATGTTGGGGCTATCTTCAGAGCAATGTAGAACCTGTGCAGCTATCTCTGGAGCTGATTTTACTTTAACAAAAACAATCACTATCAAATTAAACTAGCTGTTCACACTGGGCCATAGCAAAAGCCAATTGTGGCCCCCATCCAATTCTTCCACACTCTCCAGTTGAGTACAGAGCTTGAAGGGTCTACCCCTCGGCCCATTACCCCTGAGGAGACAATGGGTATGCCCATCCACCCATAAACGAATCGACTATCGATTGCTCTCGCCAAGAAGATTACTGCTTGACAAATGTGCAGTGATCTGATCACAAATCTTAAATATTGTATCACAAAAATACAACATAGTATCACAAAACTCTAAAGTCCTCAGTTGACACGATTGTTGACATCACAGAAACTGTTACCACTTAACTGCTGCAATACATCAACAGATACTACGAGAGAATTAGAAATATGCAATAACTAATGAAACAAAACATCAACAAAACTCACTACAGCCTACAGCCTCATGAAGTATGGTCCCAGTATCACACTGCCACAGCTCTCCCTGAGGGAAAAACTTGCAATACCTATACCAAACAGATAGAGGAAATTAAAATTCAATAATTATGCCAACTTACATCCAATAACCCATCACATGTTAAGAGATACCAATTCAGTAAGCTTACCCAGCACATACCAGTTAGCAGGTACACACACATGCTGTGTGCTGAATGCCAGAGTAATAGGCGTCCACTACACTCACCCTTTCTTGATTCAGTAGGTTGAAGGGTAGCAAAACTGTCTGCCCCATCCTCTGCAGTGGGATGTTAGTAGTGAGGCCTGAAAGACAACAAGAGTGTCTGCCAGGCATAACTCAGAATAAATCATGGAAGATGGTGAATCTCCACCCAACCTACAATAGTAAACAATGAGACACAATTTATTACAATACCACAATACTCCAAATATATACTACTACTACTACTACACTCCCAACATAACAACATACGATATATTATATGAAGCACACATTACAGTATGTGCACTGCTCTATCCACCACAGCAGGCCATCGTGCCTGAGGTTGCTCCCCTTAAATAATACAGACACTGGTAGCAATTTATGACTCGCCCAATAGCACCAGCGTGAGACACCACGCTGGCCGAGGGACGTATTCCCCCCATGCAGCTTGTCCACATTCCTTTACATCAATTTCAGTAGTATAAATCTTCTCCAAATACCTTCTCTTGTCACTTATAACCAATCCACGCACGTAATCACTGAGAGAAATAATGTCTTTATGCAAAGTCTCGTGCAAAATAGAGCAACACGCCATTTTCGCATTAAGACCTGTACAACAATATGGCGACAGTAGGCGTGGTCGTTACGTAATTTTTGGTTACCATGGATATGCAACCGCTCTATATATTTCAAAGTCTCCATCGTCTCAACAGGACGCGTGTGAAAGCTTTAGGTAAGGTTTTTGCGTATTGTATGATTAGCTAGCTACATTACGTGACTACTCTAGTGTACTGTAAGAATTAGCTGGAATCCTTCAGAGCCAGCTATGTATGTGTTATGTTTATAACTTACAGGAGACACGAGGCATCAATGTATCACATGGGTGCTGTAAAGGCCATGACCACACATGGTTGATAAATCATTTAAAATGCTCTCAGATTCAATCTCAGAAGGTGCAATTTTCAAAATTTTCTGGGGGGCATGCCCCCAGACCCCCCTAGCATTGGCATGCTGCGCATGCATGTGTGCTTCGCACACAAAGTGAGTTTCACTTTCAACAGAACTAGCTACATGGCAAGTAGTTATTTGGCTTGTCATTATAGTACTTAATAGTAGGGATTGGTAGGAAATCATATGGCTTCCGGAAAATTTCGCGCTTTAAAATCAACCTTGCAATAGGCTTTACCCGAAAAAACAGGCTGGAATGCATTGGTAAGGCTGAAATGATGCCGTACCTTGGTTAACGAAGCGACAAGTCGAATATTTCGACTTACAGCCAACTTTGAAAATTTCGAAATTCACCTGTATTTCGTCTGCCGGACGGACGGACGGCCTGCCTGCCTGCCTGCCTGCCGTAAGACCGGGTTGCGCTAGGTGTAGGGCTCCAGAAATTTCACACAATAAAAGGTAATGGCGGCGGATTTACGAAAATCGTATTCCGAAGACGATTTACCCACTGCGCCATGGCGATTCCCTTTATCCTTCATTCCTTTCCTTGTTCTTTATGTATTCCTTAGCAAGGTGCGAATCTCACCGAAGGTGACGATAGCCTGTAACGGCTTCTGCTTATTGCGTCACACAAAAATCTGGCTTGCACGTGATATAATTAGTTACAATGGCACGATGTTTTCGCGTGTACTCGCGTGTACTTTATTACATCGTGAACTTCGAGATCATAGCCTTGGACAAATAGCTTTTGCTGTTTTTCGAGTGTTATTTGCTATCACATAGCTGCTTTGCCATGTAAGCGCGTTGTTAACAAGCGCCTGTAAACAAGCATAATTATTACGTAAGCGCCTGTAACATTTTGTGTGCCTGCTAAAAGATTATTGAATGCTTAGCATGTATAACAAGTAAACAAACTAGAATGATAAAAAATTAAAAATTTAAAAAGTAAGTAGGGATTGAACTTTGGATTCAATAGTGCTACAAAAAGTAAGGAAACAAGGAATAAGATTTTGGGATGAGAGAACATTCTGGCATGAGATAATTTATAAAAGTTTAATCCCTACTTTTGGCAAACCTACTGAATGAAGTGAGCCAAAAGTAGGGATTAAACTTTTATAAATTATCTCATGCCAGAATGTTCTCTCGTCCTAAAATCTTATTCCTTGTTTCCTTACTTTTTGTAGCACTATTGAATCCAAAGTTCAATCCCTACTTACTTTTTAAATTTTTAATTTTTTATCATCTACTATATAAAGCTGAAAAGCCGTCTGTCTGTCTGTCCGCACTTTTTGGGCGGTCTGATTCTCAGCCGTGGCTGCATGGATCGACGTCAGACTTGCTCGATGTGATAGCTATGTCTTCTGGCATGACGAAGTTTATTTTTAAAAGTTTCTAAGAGTCTTAGTTTTTCGACACGAGTGCCCGACAGACACCCGTGTCGATCCAGACAGCCATTGACCACAGCAATCCACCGCACAGTTGGTAACACGGTGAACTTCGACACCTTAGATCGGTGGTAGGGGATTTAGTTACTGCATGTTTTTTTTAGTTTATAAAAACTTTTTTTACAAGCTGGTACAGCCTACTATAAGGTGTTAATTAAACAAAGAAACCTCAGTGTAAACAGACAAGGTGTTAACATTCCTATGTGGTGCATATATGGGTAGGCATTAGGAAGGCTTAGGAGACTAGGTATAGGCTTAGGAGTCTAGGTAGGCTTAGGAGTCTAGGTAGGCATAGGAGACTAGGTAGGCATGGGAAACTATATAGGTAGGCATAGGAGACTATATAGGTAGGCTTAGGAGTCTAGACAGGCTTAGGACACCATATACAGGCTTAGAAGATTATAGGTTGGCTTAGGAGACTATAGGTATATAGGCTTAGGAGACTATAGGTAGGTATAGGAGACTATAGATAGGCATAGGAGACTATAGGTAGGCATAGGAGACTATAGGTAGGCTTAGGAGACTATAGGTAGGCATAGGAGACTATATAGGTAGGCTTAGCAGGGGCGGATCTAGGATTTCTGAGAGGGGGGGCTAATCACAGTAGTGGATCTCTGAAGCAGGGGGTCTGGGGGGCGCAGCCCCCCAGAAGCTATAGGATATTTTGTTTTATGAAGTACAGAAATGCCACCTAATGTAAGATTTAGAGTATTTAATTCAAATCTTAAAGTTTTCTGAGAAGGAGCTAACCGAAGTAGTACCAGGGGGTGTGGTGGGTGCAACCCTTTGGAAGGTATAGATTGTTATGCATTGAAATGTACAAAACATCATTATTTGCAAGAACTAGTGTGTTTTAGTGTGTTTTTATAACAACACATCCATCCTTTTGTATTTCCTGAGATGGCAGGTGGGGGGGCTACAGCCCCCCTAGCCCCCCCTAAATTCGCCACTGCTTAGGAGACTATAGGTAGGCATTAGTGCTGTGCACTTTCACCGAATAACCGATTAATCGATCGGTTATTTTCAAAATTCCAATAACCGATATTACATGTTAAATAACCGATTAATCGGCTTCTAATTATTTCACTTTAATATATTAGATATTTTAGTAAGACGCACCAATTTGACACATAAATTACCTAGACTTTATGATGTACGAGTGAATGTTGTCTCTAGCATGTATATTTATCATATGGTGAATGTACACCTATGTAATTATATGATAGCCCACACTCAAAATCTGTAAAGTTTACTCCTCAATTTCCTTGTTGCAACAATGAATATCACTGGTGCCAATTAACCGATAATCGCCAATTATTTATTACCAATTAACCGGTGATGAAATTTTTGCAGGTGCACAGCTCTAGTAGGCATAGGAGACTATAGGTAGGCTTAGGAGACTATAGGTAGCCATAGGAGACTATAGGTAGGCATAGGAGACTATAGGTAGACATAGGAGACCATGCAGGTAGGCATAGGAGACTAGGTAGGCATAGGAAACTATATAGGTAGGCATAGGAGACTATAGGTAGGCATAGGAGACCATGCAGGTAGGCATATGAGACTAGGTAGGCATAGGAGACTAGGTAGGCATAGGAAACTATATAGGTAGGCATAGGAGACTATAGGTAGGAGACTTATTAGGCATAGGAAACTATATATATATGGGTAGGCATAAGAGACTATAGGTAGGCATAGGATACTAGGTAGGCATATGAGACCATGCAGGTAGGCATATGAGACTAGGTAGGCATAGTAGACTAGGAGACTAGGTAGGCCGAAGACTAGGTATAAGCATAGGAGACTAGGTAGGTTTATAGGAGCCTATATAGGTACTAGGTAGGCATAGGATAGGACACTATATGTAAATCATTGGTATATAGGTATAGGAGACTAGGCAGCATATGTTACTACCATGCACAGCATGCATTTAGCAGCACCTGCACGATAGGGCAGGTACGTTTGCTAGTTCTAGTATAAATACAATATGGTTCACTTCATCTGCCTTACCAAACCTTTATCTGCTGCTACGCCTATGTAATGTATGTCCACGCCTGTAGGTTTCAGGATTGGGCATGTGATAATGTATCATGGTCACTATAACAACCTGCTGATCATGTGACACTTACTCCTTTTCCAATCCTCTTGTTAATATCATATTCTCTAGTCATGTGTTCATCAATATCAGCACTCATTCCTATTAATACACACCACCATAATAACTAAGACGATTACAATCTATATATTATAATGTCTACATCTTCGTAATCAGAGTAATATAAAGGTGATACAAAATGTGGAAGTCACAAGTTTGTTTACTATGGCTGCTATTGACAACCGATAACTAAACATTTCAACTCACGAGTAACACACTTATATAACTTTATCTATCACGCTTACTTTATTGTTCATATAAATGATATAACAAGCTAAACATTTAATTAATAAACACTAATATTATTGATCGCTGTATTTCAAATTTTATACACTTGCCATAAATACGTCATACCAGATAAACATCGTAATGCGCGTGCGCAATAGTTACCACATTACAGTAGGTGTCCAGGTGGCGCCAGAGAAGCTGTACATTACACGCGAGGGTCGCTGTGGTTGTAACCAAAACCTTGATGGCGCCATACTGGTACATTAGCGGTTTCCTAATATGTCAAGCCATTTGATGCGCGTCTGTGTATAATCAAATTATCAGAGAGGCGAGAAACCACAATCGCGCGCCTGCCTAATTTTGCTTATTAAACGTGAGCATCAGTCATTAAACAATGTACCGTTAAAGGCAATTGTGGTTTTAGCAAGTGTTGGGCTGTGTTTTCTTAACTGATGCTAATGGAATGTGTGTGACCCGATGTGTAATAGCCAAGCCGCAGGACATCACCTTTGTTAACCAAATAATTCATAACTTCAGCCTACTAGCTCTATCCCTGCAGCATTGCGTGTGAAGCGCCGTAACGTTACAAGGTGAGCAGTGCATTGAGTATAGCTGTTTATTGCTTCAGCGATATTTTGCTATGTAAATAGCGCAAGTAGAGCTAAATATATATTTGCAGTAAAGAGTTCAGCTTTTGTTTTGTCTAGCAAAGTCTTTAAGGAAATTTATGGCTATAGTTTAACTGACAAATGAATGGTATTTGTTTGTGTAATGTGTGCTGTGTGTATTATGTGGTGTATGTGTGTGTACATATGTGTTGTGTGTGTGTTGTATGTACATGTGTGTAGTATGTGTGCATACACATACACATACATTGTGGTATGTGTGTTATTATGGTGTGTAGTATACATACATGATTACCAATGTGTATATTCTTACAGCTCAATAATGTCAGAGTCAAATTCTACTAATAATCAGCAGCAAACAGCAAATAAGCCACCGACGGCTAATATTATAGTACAGCCACAGCAAGTCGCACAATTGCCTAATGCTGCGGGTAATCCTAACATCAGGTATTTCATTAATTATTAAAATATCATTGGTAATTAAAATATTGCTGTAATTACCAGCACAACAAAGTTCCCCAAGATCACTGATATCATTTCCATACCAACCACAATGTTATTATGGAATTATATTTTTACAGAAATAAATACACACTAATGATTGATTTCCTGTTATTAACAAGGTCATTCATTGTATACTCCTCCTGACATAGGGTTTTCCTTATATGGAATATTATTTTAATTGTTGCTAATTGGACATTCTTTTATTTAACATGTTCACAACCTCTACTATGGTGATCTATAGCTATCCGCTATATGTACAAGCTATTCCTGGCAATGCCAGTCCGATGATATACTCGGCTGTAGTCGGAGCAGGTAGAGCTACTGGCACTCCACAACTGGTCCAGTGGAAGGCGACATCGTCAGCTACAGCTCATCACCCTGGTGTGTTATGTGTTCAGTGAGGCAATCTAGTTTTATTCCAGGAAATCTTTTTAAACCAGGCGCGCCTGGTTTCTTAAAATCACTTCAGTGCGGATGTGTGTGTGTGTGTGTGTGTGTGTGTCCGCCCCCGAGGCCATGAATAACTAGTGGTGTGATATGGACCCTGTGTGATTGGTTAAATAAGTTCTGCTGCCTTTCCACTTCTTTATACGGTACTTGCTATCGATACTGTTGATGGGCGGCGCCTTAGTAACGAAGCGCGTCGTGAGTTATTGCCAAAGAAGAGCAAGGTAACGCTATATTTGCCGTTCATTACACGGTAAAAGCCGTTTAACCAGTTGTACATTACTAACAAGACGGAGCGCATTAGTTTTATAAGTGGGCGTGCTGTGCGGGTTGCGGAGCTTATAAAAGAAGACTGGCCTACAGTGTTGCAGTAAGAATTTCGGCATAAAACAACCTTTCAAAAAGTTCTATCTCTAAAGTACTGGAGTACAAAGCGGGTTTAAACAGAAGAATTAAATTCGCATCCGTTGCTATGTGTTCCTTAGTGATGAGTCTTTGCTCACGTGACTTGCTGATGACGTCATTAAGAATTATTACAATACATTGAATAACAGTAGATTAACAGTTGTTTAACTTACACAAAATGTACAACAAATTAAAACAAAATAACACACACCAAAACAATACAAGTTACACAAAATGCACACAGCGCCTGGTTTTTCGATGGTAATTCGTCAACTTGTTGTGTTTATGAATCGCTCAATGACCTTTTGTGATAACTGAAACTGCCAGTGAAAGTGTTACAGTAACAACTTGTCTCATAGTAGTCTCCCTATAGGATACAGTGTAATAGTAACTCTAACAGTCTCCCTATAGGATACAGTGTAATAGTAGCTCTAACAGGTCTTCCTATAGGATACAGTGTAATAGTAGCTCTAACAGGTCTCCCTATAGGATACAGTATAATAGTAGCTTTCATAGGTTGCTATAGTAACAAATGATGTTTTATTGTAGCTCCCAATGTTACAATGCTACCAGCCATGGCAGTTACCACGGGAACACAGCAAACTTCAACCGTCAACTCAGCAACAACCACTCAGATGTTAGCAGCTCAGAACATTCAAGCTCTTCCACCTGGTCTACTCTACTCGGTCGGAGAAATGCCATTTGCTGCAGGCGGAGGAATCAATTTAGCTACCGCTCCGATAGCTTTAATATCCGACCAATCAAAAAAGGATGAACTTGGCAAAGGAAGAGGTGTGTATGTATATGAGTAAGATGTATCATTAAAGTATTGTTCCAGAGTCACCTAATGTGATGTTAGCACCTTCTGGGAAGAGAATAAAGCCAGAATACTCTTATTCCAATAATCCTAGTCCCGGTCCACGTCCTCGTTCAGCGGAGAATCCTTCAGCTGTAGCATTATCAAGTGGAGCAGTTCCGGCTACTGCAGCTGCCACTTTTATTGTGCCCTCTGTTACTGCCGCTAATGCTGCCATGGTGACCAGTAAACCTCAGCAATGGAGGAATGCTGGCTTGAAATTTATTAGCTACACACCTACAACAGTTACCACGTCAACAGGTATACATATACTGAGTAACAATATTAATGGTAAAATAGTTGTGGTTAAGAGTGATAAGATAGCTAGGGATGTTGTTGATAACAAAAATCATAAGTTGTGGTTAGCAGATGAAGGAGTTCTGGTTATGATTGTGGTAACTTAACATAAGTTAATGGCATGCCTTACTTACCACATGGTATATATTATAGAAGTGAGGCCAACTGTTGTATGGCTACTGTGAATATATTCATAACATAGTGTAATTGTATTACAGCTCATTTCTCCAACACTGCTTCCTTCAAGGCCCCAACTCACATGATGCCTACTGCCAAGCAGGTTGTCATGACAACTACTAATCTTACGGCTCCATCATCTAAAGCAACATCGACATCGGACTCAATCACTATCATTCCTAAACCGACCAGTCTCAGTAAAACTATTAGTGCAACGATGAGAATCTTCCTCCCTGCTCATCTCATGTTAGTTATTATTCCTTGTTTTGGCTATATTCCTGATTTCCTGTTTCATGTTAAAACACATCTTCATATTTCTGATTGCCTCCAACATCTATTCAAGCCTTGTTACGCTGCAATGTCCAACTCCACTTGCTATGCCTGGAGCCAGAATATCACGGATACTCCGTTAAACCCGGAGAGTTGTGCTCTACTTACCATCAGTTACCTCACCTCTCTAAGGCCCGGGGAAATCATACTGGCAGAAGATTTACGACGATATCTTTATAATGCACAGTGTGGGGAATTGAAATGGCTTGAGTACTACAAGAAGAATAAAAAGATGTCAGAAAATCCTTTTGTCCAATCATTTTTGATGCATCTGTCTCGTATAGTAATATATTGTGCAAGTAAACAAGTGAGGATTATGATATCAAATACTTCACTGACTGATGGTATCATATACTCACTGAAGAACCTCTCACAAATGGTGTCTGACCAGCAGAAAATGTTGCCAAATTTTGTAATTGTGCTAGCCCTGAGGCAAGATAGTCCGCTGGAGTTCTGTATCATTTCTGCTAACCCGCTGCAAGTGAAGGCTCTGATCGAGTATGAGATTGGACGTCCAGCTGATCGTATTCGAGAGTTGCTGATGAAGAAAAGGGGTCGTACACATTCACCGTCATCAGTCGGTATCCCCGGCAGCATTTCATCGAGGAGTAATAAATATTCAGTAAAGAAATCTCATTCTTACAATCTGACATTTGAGAAGAAACCTCTTGTGTTGTCGAAGGACGTGTTGACGTCAGTCGGTCAAGTAAGGAAACAGTTGAGTGGTAAAATTCTCGTACCATTCAGTTTGCCGGCTGATAAAGGATTAGTGGAGGATAGAATTTCACTGGAAGAAGCCGAAAAAATGATTCCACCATTTCCTCATATTGTGGAACACTTACCAAGTGGTCCATTCCAGGAGCAGTACAATGTTGCATTGTGTCTGATGCAACAAATATCCAATGCAGATAAAAACCCTGGCTTGTCTAGTTATCGTAAAGTTTACTTTAGTTTTCTGGTGCCATCCGATAAGTTGTTGTATTCAGAGTTGGTGTCCAAGATAGAAAGCGTTAGTGTGGTTGCTCAGCTCAATATCTGCAAACCTGTAGTTGAGAAAGTGAAGAGAGAGACAATACAAAGAGTCATTTGCCTTACTAACCCAAGAGACCAAGAGAAGTTGTTCAGATTATCTACCCGAGCTAGTAAGGAGACACAGACATTGTTCGTAGTGATAATAGAGAATGCTCATCTGTTTCATCAGGAGTTGTTTAAGGCCATGTTAAACGACTCCAGTAATAATATTGTACAAACATCATTTGAGACACTAATGGTTGCTGAAAATGTGTTCTTCATATCGGTCACGTCGTTCCCTTATAGCTTGATCAGTAATCACTCAATGATACCGTTCTCTAATGAGATATACTGGCAGAAGTGTCAGAGCTTGAGTCAATCATCGGGTGGTAAGAAACTGGACAATCAATGTCAAAACATGACGTTTTGTTCCTCTGATGATTACCTCACTGAGAATAATGACGCTACTGTTGTTACTGACAACGGGCAAGTGTCTTATAGGGAGGATGTTGTGTTTGAAGAACAATTTCAAAATATCTGCTGCAATGCAAAGTGAGTTAACACATACAGTCTACCTTGTAGTGGTTTTTTGTAGTTACAAATATTTGTGGACTACATTTTTATATTGCAAATTAGCAGAATTATTATTGAAAAAGTTTCAGTAGTGAACTTTATTTTTCAGATAATCCATATGGTATTTATGTGATGTAGTAATGCTCACATGATGTAGTAATGCTCACATGATGTAGTAATGCTCACATGAGTAGTAATGCTCGCATGATCATAATATCCTCACTATAGGGAGGTAGACTGTAGCATGGATAGCCTGAGGGCTCAACTGTTATTGGAGCAATATGTTGGAGCCATTCTCACTGCAGTTGGTCAGCTGACAGCAAAGAGGATTGTATCACCTGATACTCAACTGATGATGAATGATCTGATCAATGCTCCATTGACCAATCATAAAGGTCAAGGTTTGATGGTGTTACTAAGGTGTCCAGATGAAAAAGTAGGTCAAGATCTTTATCAACAGTTGAAGGCAGTCAGAGATATGGCCGGACTACAATATCGGTTTGAGATTATATACAACAATACAACTAGTGAGCTGGAACTTGATCATCACTTTATGCGTCGATTGTTACAATGGAAATATGGGTGTGCCTCCTCCGAGCAGTCCCAACAGCCGACTGACAACCAATGGCAACCAAATTGTTTTAAAGATTTAGAAAATCTTCCATGTCTTGTAATTCTTGCTGGTATGTGTAGGAGTGGACTATCCTTTCCTAGGTGAGCTCTTCTTAGTCTCTGTAGATAATGTAGTCTCCGTGTGTGTGTGTGTGTGTGTGTGTGTGTGTGTGTGTGTGTGTGTGTGTGTGTGTGTGTGTGTGTGTGTGTGTGTGTGTGTGTGTGTGTGTGTGTGTGTGTGTTAGGGCTGTGCGATAATGGTAAAATCTATATCTCGATAATGTACTACAACATTATCTTGATAACGATAATGATAGAGTATTAGGGCATAATTTTGGATTTTTATAATTCCAAAATTGCTCTGTATATTAATGTGTCTGTATGTTTCGTGTAGTATACAATAGTGCCTGGAAATCTACTATTATCGCGATAATAAAATTACTAGTCAAAATACAATGTATTGTGGGGCGAGCCTGAGGTATAGTGTATATAGTATGAGTGGTCCTTGGTATAAATCTATTTCACGCTGCTTGTGTAACTACTTATCACTCATGTTAGCCCTATACTGTCGCTTCAGGTTTGTGGAATGCTGTAACAATGCCTTCCTTTGAATTTCATCACCAATTTTTTCTTCTAACAGGTTAAGTAAAATTGGGCAGTAGCTGCTGTTAAGCGTTTAAGAATACATTACTAATGACATAAATCACGAGTAAGGGCCACTGGGAATACCAATGCACAAAACTATGCTAAACTGTGTGTGACTGTACAATTAGGGATATGGTTTACCTGTAACCTAGTAGATTTCTATTCAGGAGATTCATTACTTTAAGACACCTAGCTTGCAGTTCTGTCATTTTCCATTCTGGCCACACTTATGTATGAATAACTTGTACTATTGACAACGAGGTTTATAGTGTTACATACTATAAATTCCGTGCATATCTAAATGGTATCGATCAATAAATTGCTAAAACGTGCCTTTACACAAAAACATTAGTGATGTGCAATAATGATTTTACAACTATATCGATTATCATGGTGTTTATGTCACGATACGATAATTATCACGATAGTAAATCTAAATGATAAAATGCAAAATTTAATACTAATTTACTTATCTTATATGAACAACATCATACTAAAATAGAACAAAATAATAGTTCAATACAGTGAGAACGATATGTGGTCAACATAAATCAACAAATGATTCAATTTTAACAGTTTTCTGAGGTATAAATGTCTAGTATGTGTATATGTGACTGGATCTTGGAAAACCGTTCCAAATCGCACATTTGGTATTTCGAGAAATACCAATTTCAATATTCACGGCACTATATTTCTGTGGTGCTTGATTGTAGCCACGCCAGACTTGCTCCAGTGGTAGACTAGTGTTATAGCTAACATTATATAAACAAGTTGACAGCTAGTCAAAATCACTGGTTTTGTAAAGGTTTTTTGAAAAGTTTCTGTAATATCACGTGTGTCGTGTATAAGGGGGTGGGCGGGCGGGAGGGGGGAGGGGAGGGTGGTGGTGGGAGGGCGGGTGGGTCCAGCATACCTGAGACCAAGGCAGCCTAGCCATCTGGTCAGGAGTTGACAGAACCAGCCATAGTGGGCCTACAACATGGCAAGGACCGAGGTGGACGTAGGGGGCCCATTGGTACCTCAATGCCACCTTATTAATGCCCAGCAATACTCCCACAGGCTCTTAATGGCTGGAGTGGGTCGGCAAAAAGCCGTCTGTAAAAGCAGACCTGGCCACCTATGGCTATATCAATACTGTGTCTGGGTAGTACTTGAGTGTGGCTATAATGTTAAGCAATAGAATGAATTTCAGTTGTTGTGCGATTTGGAACGGTTTTCCAAAATCCAGTCACATATCATGATAATCACAAGCATTATCATATCACAATAATGGATCTCTGCGATACGATTATCACACTATCGATATTATTGCACATCACTATAAAACATACATGCATCTTCGAGCCTTGCAGTTAGGCTTATTTACAAATCACAGCGTGCAGCATATACCACTTAAACTACAACATGGCCGCATGCGCTACATGGATGTTATGTGATAGGCGCTAGGAGAAATTATTAGTTAGTGATCGATAAACTTCTCAGTTTAAGTTACCTGTTAGTTCATTTTGTTTGCCACGAAGTGTTTGTTTAACGTTGGGATACAAAGTAATGCACAAATATATGTTCAAATACTGCAATCAACAGATGAAGGTATTCCGTAAATTACTATATACTGTATTTGTAAATTATCGTGCTATGAACACACAGACAGACACAGACAGACAGACCGACCGCACGAACTTCATGTTTATGTGGGGCTCGCTCAGGCTCGCCCCAATTATCTTTATTACGGTAATGAAATTATCTCGATTATCTATTTATCTAAATTATCGCACAGCTTTAATGTGTGTGTGTGTGTGTGTGTGTGTGTGTGTGTGTGTGTGTGTGTGTGTGTGTGTGTGTGTGTGTGTGTGTGTGTATGTGTAGTACGTGTGTGGACTACCCTGGTGTGTAAGAGCTATCCTTTCCTAGGTAGTTTGTTACTATTGTATACCATATTTACTTGATTAAATGCCGCGGCGACTTAGTCATCTTTGCAAAATGACACTGGCCACTGTTCAGGGTTGGCTGCTATTTGAGGGCGCCATTTTATTGCAACTTAATAATAATCGCTGCAGCTACTATTCAAAAATCAGGCAGTTTTACAGTACAAATAATTCTATTTGTTATATACTACTCAGTACCTTCATAGATATAAGTTGAGCTCCCTCACGATCGAGTTCCACATAGTATAATGCTGTAATTGTCTGCATGTGTGCATTACCGTCTTTAAACATGATTACTAATATAGCAACTGTCTGCTATTAGAATAATTGCCTAATCTGTACTGATTCAAATAGAAACTGCTGCATTTATTCAAGATTATCTAGTGCTTCAATAACCAACGACCACTATTCAAGGGTGGCGACTATTAAAGCTGTATGTTTAACCAAGTAAATACAGTACTTGCGTACTGTACAATTTGTTTACCTATGCTGTTTGCTGCTGTATTACAATTTGTATATCTCTGTAGCTTATGGAGAATATCAGTGCTTTGTTCTTTGTCAATATAATATACCGTAGTTCGGGAAAACTTTGCTGTTTAAAAATTTTTTGGCGGTGGTGTACAATGACCAAAATTAAACACAAGAAATATTTTTACCAGTGAATAACGTGTTCGTAAGTTCCATGCAATGGATAAACTTTATCCATAGTAATTAACTGAAGAATACCGGCCTTCCAGCAGATCAGAACCAAGAGTAACGTTGTAGTCTTTATACCTGTATTCATTGCACTTGCATATAGACAGACATACAGACACACATACAGATACATGTGTACACACATAAACACATGCACTACTGTAGTTCAGAAAAAATTCACCGTTGAAAATTTTCACATGAAAAAAGTTTGTGGTAAAATATTTTCATCTTCTTTAGTTAACAAAAATATTTTAATAAACGAATATTTTTGTAGTTGAAATTTAGTCGCTTTGCTTACTATATATTCAGTCTTGCACTGGGTCTCTTGCATACCCAAGATTAGAGATTATAGGTGCTTGCAGATTTGGAGGCGCTTGCATATAAAACTCGATCTCTGTTGCCTTCCAAGCTTTGGTCAAATCGCCAATCGTATAGGCAAGCATTTAGCCCTGCATAAATAAATAGTTCTTACGTACGTACCTTCTGTTCTGCATTTAAAAGTTGTCAAACAGCAGCGGCACCACCTTGAACGCCATTATATACTTGTATTGTGTATATACTAGAAGTGACTCCAATAGTTTAATGCATCATCACACGAGCTGTCACTATTTCCATAGGTCACTACAATATGTTGACCTGAGATTGTGTTATTCCAATAATATCACGCGCACTGTACTAGAGGCTGACATGAGCTATTTCAATGGTTATCAGGTGGGTGTGGCATATGTGTGTTGTTATGGTAACCCCTTTATAATAACTTCATTCTGATAATTGGGACACTTGGTAACCCACAACTGGTAATATATAAATTACAACATTCCTCTAATCAGGATAATACAGTGGCAGTGATGTGAGGTTGTCAATATCTCTTAGCAGTATAAATAAAAATGTAGAACTTCAATAATTCTTCAAATTTAAAGGCTATCAACAATACCTACTACGTATATGCTTCCAATGATTTACATAAATTAAAAGGCTCTGATAATGAAGGTGTGACTATTATTCCAGCAGGTGTCTACTCTTAATAAGCAAACTAAGCTGGAGAAGGAGGAGAATAAAGATATGGCTACTGGTAAGGATAAGGAGGTGATTGATCTTACACTGGATGAAGAAGCAGTCAATGTGTCTAATGAAGGTGACTAATGTATATGTGATCCTATTTGTGACCTAAAAATTACACTAGGATATCATTAGGATATCATTATAACTCTTGCAAGCTTGGCAAATAATATTACATGAATAGAACTAGTGATTTGGTATTATCAATACAAAACACCTATAGCTTCTGGGGGGCAGAGATCCATCACTATGATTTAGACCCCCTCTCTGAACCCCTGAGACATATATACATACCAAACTAAAAGCACAAATTCATTCTCTCTAGATCAGGAACTTACAGAAATAGTTCAGTAACACAGAATACAAGGTCACTTATGCTTGTATGATTACTGATGAACATAGCATGGGAGTATAGGTATGCATGTGTGAAGACAGGCCTAAATCAAAAGCACAAGTCATACTCCCTAGTGTACCATCAGGGGCGGATCCAGGGGGGTCTTTGGGGTCTGGAGACCCCCCTTCCAAATTGTGCTTATTCTAAAACAAGCGCTTCAAATAATTATTCTAATAGGTGCTAAAATAATTATTAATTTGTTGTACTTTAAAGCGCCAGAACCGGATCGATTATGCCTGGGGATTCACGTAAAAACAATGCACTAGCTCATAGAGCATTCTTTATAACTAAAAGATTAGTTAAATTGCTGACCTGGAATCAGCCGATGGGTACCCGATACAAGCGCCGCTAAAATATTTCGATAATTATTTCCATGCAAGCAGTGCCTACCGTAATATGGCGGATGAGGAGATTAATTTAACGTGCATTTGATTCGATGCGGTAAATGATGTACTGAAGAGGGATCTCATGAGGAGGTTGCGCGCCTTTTCTCCCAGGAATTTGAACGTGCGGCTCGCCAGTAACCCATTTTGAACTAATGATAGGGCAGAATAACTCAAACTCGAGTTCAAACTAAAGGTACTATGGTGGATGAAATAATAAATTGTGGATATTAACAAGCTTTTTCAAAGATAATACATTACTCAGTCTCAGTGATTTGAATTTTTGCTCACGCGAGTGCTCACGTGATGAATCGTCTGCAGAGGGCACTGAAAGATTTTGATAACAAGAAAGAAGAATCATGTAGCACACAGGGTTTTAGTATAAATTAGCTAACCATGCACACGTAAATATCGTTAGCTTATAGCTAGCTATACGTACAATTGCTGAGCTGCAGGAACAGCAGCGAGTAGGTTCATGCATCTATAGCTTTCAGTAGGATACAATGCACTTCGTTTAAAATAATAATGTGAATAATTGCAATATATATAATATAGTTTATATATAACCATTGCCTCGAGACCCCCCTTGAAAAATCCTGGATCCGCCCCTGACCATGTGCTTTGCACAAGGACAACACTTTGCCCCCTCATTCTCTCATTATATCTCATCTTCCCCTCCCTCGGCCAAAATCCTGAAAGAAACCCTGGCAGAGGGGTCATCAGTTGTATATCATTACAGGTTCATCGGCTAACATATCTACTAAAAGATTGATAATAGAGAGCTCCAGTAGTAGTCGTAGGAGTAGCATTGCTAAAGACAACGAGAGAGACAAGGGAGATACAACTAACGGTAAAATAGTTGAGTGGAAACCATCGCAGGATCAGGATGATGAAGTCATTGAAGATGATAAGCAGGTTACTAAACCTGTTCATTCCCCTCCAGATAGTGCCCACTCTGACTCTACCCTTGATGGTGATGAAGTTATTGAAGTTGTTAGCTCACCAGCCACGCCCACTACTGCTGCAGTAGCAGCAGCTGGTCAGAATGAAGAGCCAATTCAGGGTAGTCCAACAATATCTAAACACAGCAATGCTTCAGATTATGAAACTGAGGATGCTTATGTCATACCCCCAGCCAGCCCTGCTCATGTGACATCACATGATCTAGGAGGGAATGATGAGAAATCTTCAGAACACATACCGTCGCAACATACAGTAACGGATGAGTCAGGTCAGGGCTCAATGGACACAACAGATTCCCAAGAGTCCAGCCAAGAGATTGATGAACCAAAGGAGGAGAAGGTGACTTCTTCAACTGCTAAGACAAAATGGGAGCAATACGTTAATGATATGATCAAGAGAATTGAAGAGAATGAATCGGATTATTCTGAGGAGAACTCTTCCCCAAACAAAAGAGTTTATTTGTTATCAAGGACGTATCACCAAATATGGAATGTGTCGGATTATTTCAATAACCGTTTCTTATTAGAGCCCGCCCCAGGGATGGAATGGAGTAGGAGCAGTAAGCGTCCGCCATTGTTTGATAGTGACCCTCAGGTACAAGCAGCTTATTATCGTAAATGGGCCATGCCCACTATCATACAGTGTTGTGAGCATTGCGTCCTCATGAGCACATCAAAGGAACTTGTCCATAGCCTTGACAATGTTGAAAAGAGTGGTGATCGACGGTTTCTCTTAACAGGACCAGCTCAGGTTAGTTGAAATTATGTTTATATAGGCAGAATCTTCAATGGGAACAACCTACAAAGATTTCAGCCCACTGTTGCATAGCTAAGTGTAGCTATAGGTGAAGCTGATTAGCAAAAATTTTCAGATTTCAGCTTTAGTAACATTTGGAATGTAATATTGGTGTGGTTCTTATATTTATTGCTTCTCAATGAAACATCTTTGGATAGTGGGTGGTTTCCATCTTATCATTGTATTGATTGTTCTATTAGACTTGTATTACATACACATAATATATAGCTGAAAAGTTTTTGAATTTAAGTTTTGAAAATCCACTTCCGAAAATGAAATACGTATTAATCACTTTCAGTCATTACCAAACTTGAATTACTGCATGGTCAGCCATTTTTGAAAATGCTATCTTCAAAATATATAGGCGAAGCTGATTTTCAAAATTTTTCACATTTGAAAATTTCCAACTGTACAGTATAGTGTAGTATGATTGTTCTATTAGGGTATATGAATTGTATTCTATAGGTTGGTAAGACTGGTGCTTGTTTATTGTTGCTACGGTTACTCCATGATTTAACTTTGTCAGCCCATGGAGTGATGGTAAAAAATGAGCCTCTGGCTAAGAAATACTTGAAACAGTTGAAAGATTCATCTGCTGAGCCCCTGATGGTCAAGTTTGATCCAGCAATTCAGGAATATTTTAAGACCAAACATTTCAGCAAGATATTCTCAGTGATGTCATTACACAGTGAAGGATCACATGAGCCGGAAGAAATGACAGATGAAGAAAAGGAAGAAGGAGAATCTAAACAACTAATGGAGCCAAAGACCGAAGCTTATTTATCGCTATCTTTCAATTGTGCTTACGATCCAACTCATTCTTGTAATGGCTGTGTACTGTACATGTGTTGTCCACACAATAGCTCTACCAATACTGGTGTTATCAGAGCGAAATTCACTATAGAGGGATCCAACCCAGCCACCTTTGCTATTTATATCCCAATGTCTCAGCGGAAACTGTTTGATATTAAGACTTGTCCGGTCACAGGAAAAATTACTGTTCAGCGGTTCATCTTGTTTTCTGACGTCATTAAGAAGGATTCTAAGCAAGTAATTACACCGATATTCACTCCTACATTCAACCGACAGGCTCACGCTTTACTCAACTTACATCATGCTTTTGTTGGAGCTCAACATGTGCACATCCTAGTAATGAATGCCTCCCAGGTGGCTAATTATCAGAAGGTGTGGCCTAACCACATCATCCTAATATTGCCTGAGGGTGACGAGTCGCAGGGGTACGGTCCAACTCTTTACTGGATCAAGTTATTTGCTACACACAATTATTCTCTCAACTGTACAGCAATGGCTGAGCAGTTCTCATCATCAAAGGTTGATCCACTGACTGTGTGGCCATGGATCATTATCATGAATGATAGTTGTGTAATGTGGAAGAAATCAATAGTAGAACCAAATGGCACTAGAAGGTGATCATTGTGTTGTGTTGTATCTAGTGTAGTATTGTGTATATGTGTACGTTGTATATGTGTTATGCGTGAATGTGTGTGTACGCGTATGTGTGTGTGTGTGCATGTGTGTGGTGAGGCAACAGTACCCTAGCGATTAGAGCATCGGATTGAGACCGAGAGGTCCCCAGTTCAATGCTAATAAGCTGCTGCTGTTGTTTCCTTGAGCAAGGAACTTGACTCACAATATGGTATGTGTTACAAACAATGAGTTACATTGTATTTCTCTTCCACTAGATATGCTAGTAGTTCACTAGCTGAAGTTATACAATCTGTAGAGCGTAGCATAGAGGCTGGCATGCCTAAAGTTGCTGCTATTGGTTTCCTGCAGTGGTCAAAGGAGATCGAAGATGTCCCAACAGTCAACATGACCTCTGACTGTCAAATATCTCACAGTTTGATCTTCCTTGATATATCAAAGACAAGTGCTGTCAATTACAACCAGTTCAATTACAATTCTGCTGATTTGGACTTTAACCTTCGTGTTGTATCAGAAGGGCTACAGTTGCTAAGGGACAATAGATTTCTTGTTGTCAAGAAGAAGTTGGATCAGGGAGGGAACATGTATCCATCTTACTTGGTACAGAAGTTACCAAACACTCCACAATCTGATATTGATCAAATGGTCTTCTCCTTACATTATGATGCTCTCCGGTTGTTACCGTTCCCTGGACCTTACCTGATGGAGGAATACCTGATCAACAGATCCACTACATTATTCCCTAATGCCATTGGTAAACAGCATCCCGTCCTGGTGTTTGAGAACTTTGTAAATCTTGGCCCTGAAATAAATATCGTATATATTGGAGCTAAGACTGTATCTGAACTGGACAGTGATCATCCGACTGAATTCCAGTCATCTTTAGTGCATATACAGTTTGGAGGGCTACTGTTGTACCTCAGTGAAGGCAAGATTAATATCGTCAATCGTCTTCTTCAATTTCTCAACTTTGTCAATGGTACCACGCTGTGTCTTATCACTAGGGACTGTCAATCACTAGTAAAGGAGAAGGCTAGATTAGATATTGAAAACAAATGGAAGTTTCAAGCTAAAGGAGAACATCAAACAGCTTGTCCAGATGATCATCGACCACTGTTCTTTCTCACTGGTCATTTAGTACAAGATCCTTCAGACTGATAGCCAGCCAGTCAGCTAGTATAGTAGTTATAGGTAATAGTCCATGAGTAGTGATACATGTTGTATAGGTAGGATGTTCCGTGCCTCTGTCAACTGATTTTTTCTTTCTTTATGTTTTAATGCATATTTTTCAATTAATTAAACCCTATCATGCTTATAGTTTTCAAATTAATTATACGAGAGATGATGTGCCCCACCCCATTGTCACCTGTAGTCTTAAGCAGCTGGCGCGTAAGTTGTTATATCACCTGATGAAATGCCACCTTATATATATATGAAGAAATATCGGCAGACCAGAAATTATATAACGCGCATGCGCGTACAACATAATAGATGACGTCATAATTGGTGAGGTAAGGGACAAAAGTAGCCAGCCATGGCGGATGATGTTAACATGTCTAATGTTGAAGGTGAAACAATAAATCACGTGTTACCTGAACTAGTAGCCAGCTTAGACTTAGCTGTTATTTTTGACAAGTTGCTGAGGGAGAATTTGATAAGTTCAGAAACTCACGAACACTTGGCAACCTTGCTGGTCAATGGACTAACAGGTGACGCTGTGAGAGAAACTATGATGAAGATTAAGCGTAATCCTCCCGGATACTTGACTAAGTTTATTAAAGTGTTACAGAGCGAAGACAGGAGTAAACACTTCGCTGATAGGATAGAGCAAGGTATTATTGTGTTGAGTGGTGTATAGGCTGATAGGATAGAGCAAGGTATTATTGTGTTGAGTGGTGTATAGGCTGATAGGATAGAGCAAGGTATTATTGTGTTGAGGGGTGTATAGGCTGATAGGATAGAGTAAGGTATTATTGGGTTGAGGGGTATGGGCTTACTGGTGTACACTGGTATTAGTAAGGTTATGGGGTAGACAAGATCAATAATATGGACTGGCTTTATTCCTTCACCTTATGTGTTCCCTCCACTGCCTAACGGGTAAAGTGGATAACAATACAAGGAGGTGGTACTCCAATAGATTCTATACTTTGAGCTGCAAATGCTGTCAAAATCCAAGTCAAGAGTCAAGCAAAAATATGGCAGGTCAAAGGTGAAAAGGTCCGGTAGATCAAGAGCCAACCTCCCACAGTCAATACTTACGCGATGTACTGAATTTTACACGGACAAGCGATCACGTGCAAATTTTTGAGTTACCAAAATTAATAGTATTGGAGTCAAAGGTCAAAAGAAAAGTAACACAGTCAAAGGTCGAGTATTGTTTTTAGACCATTTTGACCACGGTTGCAGCTCAGATTACAGAGTGTTACCACGACAACATAGTTTGTTGTGAGGGGTCCAACACATGAAGGTTAGATTCAAACTTGTCTAGGTTTGAGCCTATTATTCCTTCTGGAACTTCCCAAAATTTTTACCCATTATTCCTTTATTATTCTTTATGTCCAAAAATCTATTCGGAAACTGAGCTGTCGATGTCCCAAGAATAAAGATCTTTTTAAAATGAATTTTTTTCGATGATTAACTGATTATTCTTGCATTGTGCTCATGTCCCAAGATGTGACCCTATAATTCTATCACTAAAATTGCTACCTATTCTCAGCACATTAGGCTTGAGCCTAATCTTGTCTAAGATTTGGGATTTAAACAAAGATTTGAAATGGGTTATTAAAATTTACTGATTGTCAGTTGTATACAATAATCCTAGATTCAGTATGATTCAGACTCCCTGGTTTGTTGTAGATCTTTCCACATAGGGACTTATCACTTGGAGTGGAGGGGTGAGACACAATTTCAAATCTTGTTGATGGTTCTGCTGAAAATCAAAATCTTACAAATTATCATTTTAGACTACCAAAATATATTTATAAATACAAAATATAAATCTCAAATCACCAAAGTCTAGCTTTGATTTAATTTGAAATCTTGTCAATCAAATTGGACCCCTCACTTGCAGTATAAGCAGCCATGATATGAGTCTGGTAATCAAGATCGTAGGTGTCCATACAAGAAGTATGACTGCACAACTTCTAATGGAGCCAATTGTGCTGTTTACACCATCGTCACCATGGGCTGCAAGAGGTACAAAGGTCCCTTGACTGAAACAATCTGCCTGTCTATGAGATAACAGAGCTTATGATAATGACCAATTATCAACTTTAGATTTAACCAGACAAATTTATCAATGGGGAAGTCAATAAAATTACAATACAAATGTATGGACAATTTTCAATCATTATCATATGCTGTTGCTAGGGGTCCGACCAGTCCGATGTTTATTTAAGCACAGTGCTAGAGATCTGACCAGTCAGATGTACATTCCAAGCACTAGCCTACATATCCGAACAATCATGTGCGAAAACACACGAACATGGAGAACAGTTTTCATTAGTGTTTGTTTCAAACTTTGAGAAAAAGAGTTTTTCGACCTTACTTTTTACTGCACATGTCACAGTACATGATTCTAATTAAAAGCAGTAAATCTGGCACAATCATGTAACTTGTTCATTATAAGCATGTATGAATGAACTCTAGCCAGTTCAGTACTTCATATTCGATAACTAAATGAACTTGAATTAGACGATCACATCAAGCCATGATCATTTCAGTTCAGTTTTGTCGTCGGCCGTCCTATGTAGCCTACTGGTTATCCTATCTTCAGTGCTCTGCAATGCCTTATAATACAACTAACAATGAAAGCTTTTTTTAATATCTGGGTAAAAGCGACGTAATCGTCTAATTCAAGTTCATTTAGTTATCGAATACGAAGTACTGAACTGGCTAGAGTTCATTCAGACGTGTGCTTATACTGAACTAGTTACATGATTATGCCAAATTAATTAGAATCATGCGCTGTGACATGTGCAGTGAAAAGAAAGGACAAAAAATTCTTTTTCTCAAAGTTTGAAAACAAAAACTGTTCTCCATCTTTTTGCACGTGATCATTCGGATATGTAGCCTAGCGCTTGAAATGCACATCCGACTGGTCGGATCTCTAGCACTGCACTTAAAATAAACATCCGACTGGTTGGACCCTAGCAACAGCGATTATTATAATCAGTAACACTGGTATAGTCCATATTATGATCACCTCAGTTGTTAGTAATGTCATATCAAGTAGGAGGTATTTCATCATAATGGATCATGTGATACTGTATGTAATGTATAGTATGGTAGTCATAGTAACTCACTGGATCATGTGATACTATAGAATATAATACAAGACTACAGAGATACTCAGCACAAAGAGAGGCATCACATGATCTAAGAGAGGCATCACATGATCTACCACAGAAGCAAACTACCACAGAACACAACCAAGATGGTGAGTTGTCTACACAAGAGGATCATGAACACTATAATGACTTTTGCTCCCCCTACCCTCAACTGCAAGGTCTAGCAATATTACAGTACAGGGTATCTTCTTTCCTACTCCAACTTATTCAGTTCTGAAGTTCCTAAGGCAATGAGCCAAGCTCCTTCCTGATCGAATTGAGTTTTTACCATCCTTTGACATTATAGATCAATATCTTACTGCTGTTGATCATATCATTGATCAATATATTATTGTATGTGTGTTGATCATATCATTGATCAATATATATTGTATAGTGTGTGATGTTGATTGTATCATTGATCAATACGTTGCTGCTATTGATCAACATAAGGATAAACTGTTTGATGGTCAGCGATTGATGGCATACAAAATATATTTGATCGAAGCTGGTGCTGTGACTGCTAAGGAGTTTAATGACATAGAAAAGAAGCACAAGAGAAGCAGACCAAAGATGGAAGATATCATTGAATTACTGCTAAACAAAAGAGAATTACAACGTTTCATAGGATTGAGTGCTGTAATGTTCCGTTATGCTGAAGTTGATGCTGATGAGATGTTTCCCTTTGTCGGTTACCTAGGAAATCTACATCCTGCGAAGGGACGACTTACTGTAAAGAAAAGTATGCGAACCTGTAAATGTCCCAGTGTCCCAGTAGTGTGTGTGTGTGTGTGTGTGTGTGTGTGTGTGTGTGTGTGTGTGTGTGTGTGTGTGTGTGTGTGTGTGTGTGTGTGTGTGTGTGTGTGTGTGTGTGTGTGTGTGTGTGTGTGTGTGTGTGTGTGTGTGTGTGTGTGTGTGTGTGTGTGTGTGTGTGTGTGTGTGTGTGTGTGTGTGTGTGTGTGTGTGTGTGTGTGTGTGTGTGTGTGTGTGTGTGTGTGTGTGTGTGTGTGTGTGTGTGTGTGTGTGTGTGTGTGTGTGTGTGTGTGTGTGTGTGTGTGTGTGTGTGTGTGTGTGTGTGTGTGTGTGTGTGTGTGTGTGTGTGTGTGTGTGTGTGTGTGTGTGTGTGTGTGTGTGTGTGTGTGTGTGTGTGTGTGTGTGTGTGTGTGTGTGTGTGTGTGTGTGTGTGTGTGTGTGTGTGTGTGTGTGTGTGTGTGTGTGTGTGTGTGTGTGTGTGTGTGTGTGTGTGTGTGTGTGTGTGTGTGTGTGTGTGTGTGTGTGTGTGTGTGTGTGTGTGTGTCTGTGTGTGTCTGTGTGTGTCTGTGTGTGTCTGTGTGTGTCTGTGTGTGTGTGTGTGTGTGTGTGTGTGTGTGTGTGTGTGTGTGTCTGTGTGTGTCTGTGTGTGTGTGTATCTGTCTGTCCGTGTGTGTGTCTGTGTATGCGTCTGTGTGTCCGTGTGTGTATGTCTGTACAAAAGATCATGATGATTGCTAACTCAATAGTGTAATTTTTTGAGTCTGCTATTATTTTTTATCTAGAAGTGACCTTTTCATGTCATTGTGAAACAGCTATTGCAGTTGCTGCATTCATCCTTTAGTGTCCTTCTGTGACATGCCTTCTGGCATTGCCAACACTCTTAATTTCTTATACCTGGATGGATATATACATGTTAATTGACATATGATTAACTCCACTGCACGCTAAGTGGCTGGTTATTTTCTTTTAGATAACGAAGTGGTTACTGGCTATAGCAAATAGTACATAGCTATGATGCTCTTATTCATGTTGATAGTTTTCATTTAACTTTGTCTATATAATTAGCTAGAAGACAGTTGTAACCAAGTTTTATCGCAAATTAGCACACACTCGCTCACTCACTTACTCACATGCGCACGCACACACACACACGCACACACACACACACACACACACACACACACACACACACACACACACACACACACACACACACACACACACACACACACACACACACACACACACACACACACACACACACACACACACACACACACACACACACACACACACACACACACACACACACACACACACACACACACACACACACACACACACACACACACACAAACAAACTCATAAAATGGCTTATGGCTTATTTCATGGCTGAAAACCAGCTTTAAAACCAAAATTTGTAAAAAGGATGAGTTAAGTATTGTAGCTAGCTAGCTATAGGTGTAGCTATTGTGATAATTGTGTTATGTTTTAATTATTTTAAATATCCCTTAAATGCATGGGGATTATGATCATTTTACATGCCTAGTTATATCTTATATAAGCAATAGCTAGCTATATGCTGAGAAAAATGGTATATACGTACTCATGTAGCTATAGTAGCTAGCTAGCTAGCTATCGGATGTTAGCTACAGTGCTTTTTCTGTGTTTTCAAATTAGAACAGCTAACAGTAGCTATAGCTCTCTCTCTCTATATATATATATATTTATGTATAATATAGCTAGTTAAATTGGCTACAAAATTTTGTCTTGGAAACATTATTTGCTCATTACGAATCTTGTACAATTTTACACTGTGGCTAGCTACTGTAGCTATTTCCACAAAATAATATTACCTTACACTGTTGGTTCAAAACATCAGTCTTTTGGACATGACAGCGATGTAGTAGCTAAGTATAGCTTTGGGGATTTGGGTATAGTTTGTGGTAAATATTTAGAGAAGACTATACACATGCACATGCAGTAGCTAGCCACTATGCATTGATGAAAGCTCATGGAACTTTATTTTGCATCTGTAGTTATAGCAAGTTATATAGATAGTTAGTTAGCATGACACTGTGACAATGTTAACATGATTGATCACCAAAAAAACAATGATGTTTAGCTTTAGCTATAGAATAAACCGACAAGGTGGCCAACCATGGGCTATTGACTATATATACATTAACACCTCATATAGTTATATATATCGCAGTTGCAGTACTGGGCTGGGAAATTGGGTGGCTAAGCTATAATAGCTAGCTACTCACGACAGGTAATTTGTATTTATATAGCAAATGGAAAGAGTTTGAGCATGACGTATAAAATATGTTCTATCTTGCAATTGCATCTCTTCATATACCTACTCTTGACTATATATAGGTGGAGTAGTATATATATATATATATATATATATATATATATATATATATATATATATAATAATTATATATTATATAACGTATTATATTATATATACGTACTAGCTATATATATTATATTAACTATATATCTGTATGCAAATGTGAATGTCCAAGTGAAAACTGATCAGCCTAGTTCACACCTTCGATCATGTTGTGCCAAGTTAATGATCTGTTGATGTTTTTTACTTATAGCTAGCTAGCTAGCCATCCTGTTATGTAAATTAATATAGACCCTGCATGTAGCCATGTCTTTCATTGTAGCTAAAGCTTTTAAGTGAAGTGTATATAAACTAGGCTGGATTTTGCTTGGACAGTCACCAGTGTAATAGCCAGTAGCCATAGCTACGTACCACATCAATTCCTTATCCTATATATAGCTAGCTAGGATGAAGGATGTATAGAGTGATATGTTATGTTGCATGCAATGTTTATTTTGATGGTATAGCTAGGTAGCTACATGTAGAAGACAAGGAACCAAGCAACATTAGCATCTCTTTACATACGTAGCTAATATTTTGTATTAGACTGTATACAGATACGCTTTAATCGTTATAGTTTCAGAATTAGATAGCTATAGCTAGCTAAAGGCTGCAGTAAGAGATGCACTCATATGAGAGTAGCTAATAGTGTAGAAATTCATAGCTAATAATTATACATGTGCATGCATGCATATAGCAGCATACTGGAGGTGTTATAGTTACATACGTAGCTCTTGATGACTGTTTATTCATGATTGTGATCACTGATGTTTTGGTTTGTTTTTAAACTTTTGGCATAGTTACATAGCTAGATACTTAGGTATCATGATTAGATAGCTATAGCTATAGCTATATACATGCTGCATGGCCTTTGATTTTCTCAGACAAAATTTACTGAATAAATTTATCACATTAATTAAAGCTTGCCACAATCAAGATAGCTATATAGAAAAATAGGGTTTTAGGGTACCTGACCTATATGAAGTTTACATGTCCAGTAGCATGCAGCAACTCCAAGGATGTAGGTACGTAGCTAGCTATAGTAAAAGAGGTTCCCTGGACATCTTGGATTATTTCATTAAAGCAACTCTCCACAATACTGCAATACAAAATAGCTAGCTAGCTATGTCTTCAGTAACAATACACCTAAGGCATGCAAAGAGTAGCTAGCTAATGAAAACAAAGCAGTGGCTAGCTAGCTAGCTATAGTTAGCTATAGCTACCATAGCTACGTACATTACTATTTTTGATGTTTATACATACATACATACATACATACAAATATACATACATACATACATACATACATACATACATACATACATACATACATACATACATACATACATACATACATACATACATACATACATGCATGCATGCATGCATGCATGCATACATACATACATACATGTGACCGAGTCTGCGAAAACCAGTCTTATCTGCACATAAAATTTGAGCTAATTTTGAACCTTCCAAATTTAATAACTTTTTCCTAACATACGTAGTACTTTATCAAAAATTTTATCATATACACAAAATTTCCTAAGGAATTCAATAAAACTTACAGATATAGTATAACTCACACAGAAAAAGAGATAGATATGATAAAATGAATAAGTGCATTTTGTGCAGATAAGATTTGTTTTCACGGACTCAGTCACATATACATACATACATACATAGCTACATACATGCGTATACATATAGTTGGAGTTGGAACCGGACAGTGGCGGACACCCTGCAATTGGGACAAACTAAAAGTGTGCTGGTTACCAAGGTGTCCAGATCAGCTTATCTGCTAAAGGGCTATACTTTGGGACCCATCATCATTCATTTTAAGTATCCACATATGCTAACTGGTTCCGCTACATGCATAATTATCCATACGTCGCTATAAATAATTGCTACACCTTATTTCCCTTGATTCTGAAGGGGCTCATTTGCAATTCGGCTTGCCCAATATATAGCTACCTGATACCTGTGTATGAAATTAGGGTACGTAGCTACATAGTATAGCTATATCACTTTAGCCCTTAAACCCGCATTAACCAGTCTACTGGTATATTGCGTTATTGTCTTTGAAATCGCATTAGCCAGTATACTGGTTTTTAACCACACGCAAGCAAACAAACAGGGCTAGCTTAAATATTATACGGGCTATAAAAACATTTAAATTATATTATTACTCACCATTAAATTCTGATTCGAATGGTCGCATTGGCAAGCAGCTCCGATAAAATCATCCGTCCTCAGAAAGGCTCAAAATAACAAAAGAAATCATTCTTGTTCCTTTTCGCCTGCATGCGTTTAGACAAGCGGCCATAACTTGGCCGTCGTCGCTTCTATTACAAAACGGCTTGCGCCATTTTGTTCCTCACGTGAATCTGCATCTGATGATATATTGTTTATGGCTTCAAAATAAAATGGCGGCCCGTACCGTAAAGGGCGACTTTTTTTCTCGACGAAACAAAGAAAACCAGTGCATCGCTTCGTAACCAGAGACTTCCTTAGCATATTTTAGAAAAGTATGGATGCTTATAAAGGTATATTTGTTTTGTGCACAATAAACGGCCCGTGCGGTTAACACCTTGCCATTGCTGGGCCTTTTAACAACAAGAAACTGAATGCTAAATTAATTCGCTATTTCGGCGTATGCGTTTTAAAAATAAACTTGCATAATTTGCGGGTTTAAGGGTTAGACTATAGCTAGACAGTTAGTTAGTTAGACATGTATGAGTGGTATATTGTGATATACATGTATGTATGCATGTATGTATATGTATGTATGTAGCTATGTATGTATGTATGTATGTATGTATGTATGTATGTATGTATGTATGTATGTATGTATGTATGCATGCATGCATGTATGTATGCATGTATGTATGTATGTATGTACGTAGGTACGTACGTACGTACGTACGTACGTACGTATGTATGTATGTAAATGTATGTATGTAGCTATGTATGGGGTTGCGTAGCTGCAAGGTGTGGCTACTGACTTGTCATTATCATAGAATTGTACACAAAATATCACCACACATATTTATATATAGCTACATCGAAAAACAAAACAAAAAATGTGGAGTCCTTTGCCCAAAGGGAAAAACCCAGCAGCTAGAGCTATTAAGTATTGATTCTTTGTATAATTTCATTTTGCACACCTGGTGCTGACCATCCTCTTAAATGTACTGTGTGCTGTTAAAAGTCATTGTCTTTGCTTTCACTGCATTCAAAAACTAGAGTTAGACTTGAGTCAAGAGCTGTGCACACCATACAACTGCACTAGGTTGGGGAGGTGAGAAGTAGGCAGCACACATGAGTAGGTGTGTACAGTACAGTAGAATTGAACACATGTTCACACCTATAAGGATATATATATATATATATATATATATATATATATATATATATATATATATATATATATATATATATGTGACTGTGAGCAAAAACCAGCCTAGTTCACACCTGCGATTTTATGGGGTGCCGTTTAGTATGAAGAGTAATCACTGCCATATCATATATATATATATATATATATATATATATATATATAATATATATATATATATATATATATATATATGTGACTGTCTCTGCAAAAACCAGCCATGTTCGCACTAAAATTTAAATTCATTTTTTTGCCCCAGCTTATAGCTATACTTAATAGCTAGCCTAACACCATATCTCCTATGGCCAGACTCAAGTGGTCTGCTTTTCTGAGGGGTGGATTTGGGGCCCTGTGAAACCGTGACTGACACATTGGCACCTGTGGAGCGCACCAATTGGGCGTTGTCAGCCTGGAATTCTACCCTTGACCAGAATGATGTCCCTTCGGCCTGGTTGTATGGTCAGGACCATCTGTGGGCAGCTGGTCACCTCGTGTCTTCACCTGGGGAGGTTTTTCCTCCTCCCTCCCCACCCCCCCACCCCACCCTCCCCTCCCCTCCTCCCTCCCACCCACCCCCTCATAACACTGGGCTAAAATTGATGCACACCTTCGAAAAAATCGTCTGAAAAGGCCTAAAATCAAGCAAGGAACAGCTTCAAAGGTAAACTGTATTTTATTCAATAGATTACTAAGTAAAGTTCTGCTAAACAAAAGCGGCCTAGTACGAGCAAAAGCTGGTAATTTCACTTTAAAAACTTTAAACGCCTGTTTCTCTAATTACTACCAGGTGCGAACATGGCGGGTTTTCGCAAGGAGGGTCACATGTGATTATATAAAAGTGTTGTGTATGCCTAGTGCGTCTCTATACTAGCTATTCCTCACCTTATGTGCAAAGGGAAGCTTCCACGTACAAGAAGTGGCCCTGTGAAGGCCAGAGCACTACTCCCAAGAATGACAACGTCAGGGTAGCTCACGTGATCCACATGTTATTTTATAAATGTGACTGTCTCTGCAAAAACCAGCCATGTTCGCACTAAAATTTAAATTCATTTTTTTGCCCCAGCTTATAGCTATACTTAATAGCTAGCCTAACACCATATCTCCTATGGCCAGACTCAAGTGGTCTGCTTTTCTGAGGGGTGGATTTGGGGCCCTGTGAAACCGTGACTGACACATTGGCACCTGTGGAGCGCACCAATTGGGCGTTGTCAGCCTGGAATTCTACCCTTGACCAGAATGATGTCCCTTCGGCCTGGTTGTATGGTCAGGACCATCTGTGGGCAGCTGGTCACCTCGTGTCTTCACCTGGGGAGGTTTTTCCTCCTCCCTCCCCACCCCCCCACCCCACCCTCCCCTCCCCTCCTCCCTCCCACCCACCCCCTCATAACACTGGGCTAAAATTGATGCACACCTTCGAAAAAATCGTCTGAAAAGGCCTAAAATCAAGCAAGGAACAGCTTCAAAGGTAAACTGTATTTTATTCAATAGATTACTAAGTAAAGTTCTGCTAAACAAAAGCGGCCTAGTACGAGCAAAAGCTGGTAATTTCACTTTAAAAACTTTAAACGCCTGTTTCTCTAATTACTACCAGGTGCGAACATGGCGGGTTTTCGCAAGGAGGGTCACATATAATATATATATATATATATATATATATATATATATATATTATATATATATTGCCAATGTGGCATGCTTCGACATAGATTATTATACCGTATAATAGTCTAAGCTTGAGCATTGTGGGCGCGCGCTTACTTTTGTCCACCGGTTATAACTGCGGCGCCTCTCTCTCGTGGCTGGCTTTTTAGTGAAGAAGTAAGCATCATCACAGTGAGACTGCTTTTTGTAGCTAGATATAATGTATGTGATGAGTCCCTAAGTCCCTGAGCCGTCATTACCAGACTGCTCAGTATACGAATATACATACTGATTGGACGGTAATAATCACTGTCTCGCGTAGGTACAGTAGACCCATTTTTATTCGCGGGCCTGGGTACCTGAATTTTTCTTCCATTTATAATAAGGAACTGAGTGTAAAACGAGCGCCGCTTGTGGCTATATAGTTCAAACCAATCATGACTGCATGATTTAGCTACGTACTATACGCCGCTTATCAGTTAAACGCGTTTTCAGGCTTTTGTATTTCGATGTTAGTCACCACTGGATCACCTCTCCAGTATATATATTAACCCTGTATGCAGACAAACACAAGGATCAAGTGGTTCAGTCTAGATAGTCTGACCAAAGTGTCAGGATCATGAGCTTGAATAGCAATAAAGCATGACCATGCAGAAATCACATGTGTACAGCTGCAAATCACATGGTGAATGGTGTTCCCAGTGAAGGTCAACTGAGGGGATGATGTAACAGCTGATCATATGGCTGCTTATATAATAACTAGCATGCCCAGGGGTCCGCATCATGTCGATGGCTCTGGAATCACTGTCGGAATCAAAGAATCACCAGAATCAGAAATTATAACTTCTATGCACAAATTTAGCAATTCTTTGTATATAATCGATACAAATACCCGTATTTGGTAAACAGGATCAATTTTGGAATCTTGGAATCAAACCAAAATTCCAGAAGACTCTGAAAGTTCAGAGTTGTGGAGCCCTCGTCATCACCAATCAATGCTGCCCAAAATCCATGGATTCTATAACACAAAAATCTGTGGTAAGGTAACCAGACTCTTAGGTAGCTATGTAGCTATAGGTGCAACCAAAAACTTTAATATTAGCTGCATGAGGCCAAGAAGTAAATGTATTTTTTAACTTGAATGACATAGCTATACAATAGTTTGACATTTTTCACAAGTATATGATTGGCTTTGTCATGCACTGACTCTGCCACCTTTTTCGTACCAAAATTATTACAAAGCCAATCATATAGCATGTACTTGTGAAAATGCTTTAAACTATTGTATGTCATTCAAGGAGTTAAAATATTTTTACTTCTTGGCCTCAGCTGAGATCAAAGTTTTTGGTTGCACCTACGTACCTGTTTGCAATGCTGCTTCTCGCACATTTTTACACCCAGGGTGTTTTTGTTTAGCTACTTAGCTAAATGCATGTATAGATACTAATTCTGCATGTTGGCGCTTAGAAATTTCTAATAAATCTATAAAGACACACTATACTGTGCCTATAATAATTATATGCATCATGAGGTAACTATATACGTAGTTATATGGTAGCTATATATAATTAATGTCAACCATATAGCTATTACTTTACATACACACAAATCATGGTTAACAACACAAACCATCACACACACACACACACACACCACACACACACACACACACACACACACACACACACACACACACACACACACACACACACACACACACACACACACACACACACACACACACACATACACACACACACACACACACACACACACACATGCACACACACACACACACACACACACACACACACAACACACACACACACTCTTAACTCATAGCCTTAGTGTGTGTAATTGTGTATTCACATAGGTATAGTAATGTCTGAGTCATCTTTTGATCATACTTGGTGTATTAGTGTTCTGAGGAGGATTGTTAGTGATCTTGCTGTTTATTCAGATGGAAGAACAATGTTTAGGAATGCATTAGATAGCTATATTTTATGCATTGAGGGTGTGTATCGCGAGTTTGTAATTGCAGATACCCTTTATGGTCTTAATAACCATGAACAGGCAGTAGTTAGTTTGCTTAAATATGCACATGAAACATTAATGTATATGTATGATCATCCAATATCAGAAGACGAACTGCACAGTTGTCCAGTAGTGCTAGGCACAAATGGCCGGCCTAGATTTGACATTCCATTTGAACAATTGGATTGTTTATTACAAAATCATTTTACTGTTCCTCAAATTGCTGACCTACTTAGTGTATCACAACAAACCATCTTTAGACGAATGTCAGAATATGGTTTATCTGTCAGTTCTCAATATGCAAATTTGACAGATGATGAGTTGGATTGGCTTGTTATAAACATACAACAAGAATTTCCAATGTGTGGGAATCAACAGATGCAAGGCCATCTATTGTCACAAGAGTTCCGAGTACAGCAAAGTAGGATCAGAGAATCTCAAAGAATAACTTGTCCTGAAGGCACCATGATGCATCGCTTAAGATGTTTAGAAAGACGGGAGTACAGAGTAGCTGGACCTCGTTCTCTTTATCATATTGACGGCAATCACAAA
Source organism: Nitrosopumilaceae archaeon (assembly GCA_965207375.1). Taxonomy (GTDB): domain Archaea; phylum Thermoproteota; class Nitrososphaeria; order Nitrososphaerales; family Nitrosopumilaceae; genus JAWVZS01. The sequence goes on from CBDBMG010000003.1 coordinate 294,912, forward strand.
TTAATCAGGTAGACAATATGTATTTTTATGCATGGTAACTTATAGCTACTTAGCTAGGTAAGTATATTGAATAATCATGATTAGCTACACACATTCCAAATGAATGGTATCATTTGGTGTAGCTACGTATATAGTAACTACGTATATGTAACTATCACAGATCATTTTCTGATTCATTTGGCAGAGCAAATGTCTGATTTGGTAGGACAAATCTTCTGCATGTAGTTACATTCCAATGGGGTAACCAAATGCAATGATAGTCAGGAATAATTTTACTATAAATGACCAACAAACTTCAAAAATTAGTAGATAATTATGTAGCTAACACTGTGGAGGAAACTAGTGCTACAAATGTGATGTTGCATAGTTGGAATAGAAAATTTAGTTATTTAGCTATGCACACTGAAACTGAAAGTGTGCTGCAACTAGGGCTGTGCGATAATGGAAAAGTTATAATATTATCATATCTCAATAAGTCAACATGAAGAATGTAGCTATAAACTATCAGTCAAAATGTATCCCACAAGTTAAAGTCTGTACCTATCAGGTAGCTAATATAACTGGGTTTACTTACTTTCTATAAAAGTGGGATAGTGCAGATTAAGTAGTACCGCTATTGCATAAGGTATGGCTTCCTGGCCATTATTTAGTTACAAAAATAATAGCAGTAGCTAAACACACTATTGATGTGTAATGTAGCCATAAATACTTTTGATATCGATATCATTGTGTTATTGTTATTATTGTGATAGCTACAACTCGAGCTCATGCATACATAGCTATATCAGGCAAAGCACTCTTGCCTGTATGTGTTGCAACTATTACATGTAGCTATATACCTATAGAGTATATAATTATCTAGCAATGGTGACCTAACCAAGTGCACTTATTTCGGATCAATCACTAATATTATGTAATATAGAAACCTATAGCTGCTTATCTAATAAGGTTGTGGAAATTATCTTAAGTTATAGCTACGTATATGTGGCTATGTTGTAGTGTACCTATAGCTATACCTCCATCATGTGTTAGCCTCAAAGCTATACGTATAGTAAAATGTGCTATTCACTGAATAAATTGTATATAGCTACTTGAAAAGCCATATAGATTTAGGTCATGCAGTTTCCTATAGTAAAATAGGTGTTAACCTGGACTTGATGTCCAGTCAAATTTAATTTGTGCATGTTTATATTAATCATGCACTTTGGCTAACTAACTGCAAGATGCAATATCTTATGCTGGTTAGTTATGTTTATATGTTCACATATGGATATATGTATGTTTATATAGGTGGAGACTTGTTATCCACGGGTGTATCGATGGATACAGCAGAAGGATTATATACTTGCATTGCAGCGATAATAACAGAGCAGCCACAGTCCTGCAATTATTTGTTGAACAGTTGGGTGTAACAGGACTCCCAAGCAGAGTACGAGGAGACAGAGGGGGAGAAAATGTGCAGGTTGCTTCCTTTATGATCCAGCATCCAGACAGAGGTCCTGATCGTGGCAGTTTTATAACAGGACGTAGTGTTCATAACCAAAGAATTGAACGTTTATGGCGTGATGTTTATTCACAGTGTACAATACTATATTATCAAATTTTTTATTACATGGAAGATTTAGGCTTACTTAATATAGAAAATGAAATACATTTGTTTAGTCTACATTATATTTTTATGCCAAGAATAAACATGTCACTAACAAAATTTAAAAATGGTTGGAATAATCATCCATTATCTTCAGCAAGATTTTTAACACCAATACAACTGTGGATTAGTGGACTGCATCATAATACTGATGCTGAAATAAATGAGGTGCTTAACAATTTTTTAGAAACCAAATTAAAGTAGCCATGCAGTTAGCTATACATTAGAAAATAAGTATGCGTTTACATATTACAATTTGCATCAAATGTATAGCTATGTAAAAATAGGATAATGGAATGTATAGCTATGCATGTATACATTTTTCATTGGTATGTTCTATTTACACAATGCTTATAATGTGTGTATATGCTATGATATTAACGGCATAATTTTTATTAGGAAGATTTGCAGTTATACGGAATTGACTGGGATGGCCCATTATCAACAGAAGAAGATATGACACAAGAACAAGTGAATGTACCATTAGTAGAATCTCCATTAACTGATGATGATTTTTTGGAACTTAGCCAAACCATATCACCACTGGCTCCATCAGTCAATTATGGAATAGACTTGTACCTAACCACCCTTCATTTTATATCACTGCATACAATACAAACATAGTTATGTAGCTAACTATAGGTTTTAAATTTGTATGTATAGCTATAGCTACGTACGTAGTTGGAGTGGGTTTATAAATCTCATTGTGTAGCTATAGCTATAGCTCTCCTGTGAGTATATAGCCATATTGCTGAGTATATAGCCATATTGCTATACACTGCATATAATATAGATAAATGCAGCTATGCACATCACATTATACCTATTGTTATTCCTATATGCTCATGTATACATAGCTATAGTTATTATAGTGATTCATATGGTAACAATACAGCTACGTAGTCATTCATACACACGTAATAGTTACGTATATACAGGTTGTTTGCCTCATCATGATATATATGCACCTGAACTGAGGGATGAGAGTGTATATATATCATAATATTATATGTAATCATGCATGTGATAGAATATCCTCAATGGTAGTTCATGGCCTCACTCTGTTTATGTAGACACTTGTATTGCTGTGAGTATAGCCACTGTGAGGACTAGTACTGTGAGTATAGCCACTGTGAGTGTAGTCACTGTGAGTATATAGTCACTGTGAGTATATATAGTCACTGTGAGTATAGTCACTGTGAGTATAGCCACTGTGAGTATATATAGTCACTGTGAGGATAGCCACTGTGAGTATAGCCAGTGTGAGTATATAGTCACTGTGAGCATAGTCACTGCATGTGAGTATAGCCACTATGAGTATATATAGTCACTGTGAGTATAGCCACTGTGAGTATATATACGTAGTCACTGTGAGTATAGCCACTGTGAGTATATATAGTCACTGTGAGTATAGCCACTGTGAGTATATATAGCCACTATGAGTATAGTCAATATGAGTATAGTCACGCCACTGTGAGTATAGCCAATGTGAGTATATATAGCCACTGTGAGTATATATAGTCACTGTGAGTATAGCCACTGTGAGTATAGCCACTATGAGTATATAGTCACTGTGAGTATAGCCACTGTGAGTATATATAGCCACTATGAGTATAGTCAATATGAGTATAGTCACGCCACTGTGAGTATAGCCATGCACTGTGAGTATACAGTCACTGTGAGCATAGCCACTGTGAGTATATATAGTCACTGTGAGTATATATAGCCACTGTGAGTATAGCCAATTTGAGTATATATACGTAGCCACTGTGAGTACTATAGCTAGTACTGTGAGTATAGCCACTGTGAGTACTACTGAGTACTGTGAGTATAGCCACTGTGAGTATATACTAGTAGATATATATGCTAGCTACTTACAATACTCACATACTCACAGTTGCTATTTTAATTTAGTACAGATTGGTAGGCACATATAGCTATGTCAAAATAGCACTCCATGCATGTCTTACCTATGTTTACACATTTATGTGTGCAGTATTATAGCTGCATGCTATTCAGGGGGTATTTAAATTATCAGGACACAAAATGTATGGAGAGAAAAAGTACACTATATGGAGTGACAATAAAAATATAGGGGGCACCCTAGGCCCTCTTTCTGCCATCTATACAGTATGATAGTCAAAGGAATTACAAGGTGAAAATCAAAGCTTGTGGTATTTGTTTATTTATTTTTCGGTTTGTTCTAATTTGACTATTTTGGCATGTCATGTTAGCACAAATGACACAATGTAGTGTGTCAAATTTGAGGACATTCAATGTGTATTATATAGCTAGTTTATATGTTAAAACTACACACTGCATGGTGTACGACAGTTGGGGAAAGTGACTTGCCCGATTTTAAAACAAAACAGGAGGACAACTTATATTAAATAGCAACCACATGAACTTGCTTTTATTGTGTAGCGCTATAGCTACTGCATATGAGTACTGTGAGTATAGCTACTCTGAGTAAAGCTATACTTACATGAGATTAGCTACATAATATATATATAGCCACAGTGGCTATATTCACAGTAGTGACAGTACTAGTACTCACAGTGGCTATACTCACAGTACTAGTAACTCACAGTGGCTATACTCACAGTACTATACGTAGCTAACCTGAGCCCTTGTATACGTAAATCAGTTGAACATTTCAATGCTAATCTTCTAGGTACCTGTCACACCCCCTGGTACGTACTACTATGGTTATCTCCTCACAAGATTCTAAATCTACATAATATTATGTACAGAACAGTCCAAATCTTGTGTTAGGATGCATTTTTATTTTAAAACAATAAAACACATGCACACTTCAGAGGTCCACTACCGCCTAGCTACCACACCTCCTGGTACCACTTTAGTCAATTCCTTCTGTCAGGAGCTTATATGAGCCACCAGCAGGTCATACGTAAGCTCCTATTTTGGTTAATTCATGATATTATAATGTATTAGCATATACATATTTACAGTTATACTGACATAGGGATTAAATTATTAATACTTTGCTAAGTCAAATGCTAAATATGGTCGGGAAATGCATGGCTAACATTTTCAGGGGTGGATATAGGACTTACTGAGAGGGTCAGGGGACTAGTATAGATCTCTGAAACAGTGCATAGCTATGCATGGGGAGCCAGATAGCAGGGGTGATAATTAACTTTAAAAACCTTCCTGCATAACATTAGTCAGACCATATATAGACTATTTATGATCGGCTACTGAAGATAAAACGAAATAATACAGATTCCTTCTTGAAATCATTTTCTTCATGCTTTATGCTAGTCTATATTTCATAATTTCAAATTTCTTTGATTGGCTACATAGATGGCCAAATGTTCCCTGGCCTGATTGGCCATCTCTAATATTGTCCAGTTTGGCTGACTTGTATATAATCACGTGCACCCCTGAGATACGTAGGGTGTTTAACGTATTACAGCATATATACGCATTTAGATCTTGTGAGAAGGAGTTAACTATATAGCTAGCATATAGCTAGCTAGCCACCATTCAATTTGGGTGTGATGCATGGGTGCAACCTTTTTAGAAGGTTAGCACTGAAATGTACAGAAATAGCACTACGGTAACTGGGCTTATTTTCATAATATCTAAAAGAATCGAAAAAGGGAAAAAATCCATGCCAGCTATAGTAGTCCAGTATTCCAGTCCAGTATAGCTATATATAGCTATAGCTACTATACATAGCTCGGGGCATAGGGAGGGGTTCAGGAACCCAGGCCCCGCTGGGTAGCTAGCAGCTGCATGCTTGTAATAAATTTAAAAGCTGCATGGGTAGCTAGTTAGCTAACAAAATTTTGTTGAACACACTAATGCTATAAAGTATTGTCACTTGTTCATTTTATGTAATGCACATGCAGTAGCTAGGTGCATGCAATATATTTTTGTGAGTGCATGGGGTTAATAAATGCCCTGCTCACAAAAATTAGATTGATAGCTACTCTCAATTACGTAGCCAGCAGTCAAACACCCTTTATTCACTTTGAATGCATGCATGCATGCATATGCACCTGATGTGCACAACTTAATTGATTCATCAGCCACAAAACACCATGCATGCATGGGTACACTAACCCATGCAGGTAGCTAGCTATGTACCTGCATGGAGTTATAGTTGAAAACACGGAGTTATAGTTGAAAACACGGACTCCTACACTCCCCCCCACCTGCGCATGGGTGGGGAGTTGTACAACTAACTGTTAATCAATGGTGCAAATTGCATAAAACCTGCACTCTAATTACGTATCTTAGAAACTTTCTGTGATGGTTTTATTAAACCTGGCGCGCGCCGGCCACAGGCCGGCGCGCCTGGTTTCTTGAAATTACTTTCATGCGGACGTCGGTATGCGTGCGTGTGCGTGTGTGTGTGTGTGTGTGTGTGTGTGTGTGTGTGTGTGTGTGTGTGTGTGTGTGTGTGTGTGTGTGTGTGTGTCCGCCCCCGGGCTATTAAAAACTATTCACGTGAAATGAAGTCTGAATAGCCAATTAAACAAGTCCTACTGCTTTTCAGTTTCTCTGTACGGCATTTGCTATCGATACTGTTGATGGGCGGGGCCTTAGTAATGAAGCGTGTCGTGTGTTACTTCCAAAGAGCAAGGTAATGCTATATTTGCCGTTCATTACACGGTAAAAGCCGTTTAACCAGTTGTACATTACTAAAAAGATGGAGCGCTTCAGTTTTAAAAGTGGGCGTTCCGTGCGGGTTGCGAAGCTTATAAAAGAAGACTGACCTATAGTGCTACAGTAAGAATTTCGGCATAAAACAACTTTATACTACTTTCAACAAGTTGACGTATTACCATCTAAAAACCAGGCGCTGTGTGTAAGTTAAAACAACTGTTAATCTACTGTTAATCAATGTATTGTAATTGTCCTTAATGACGTCACCAGTGAGTCACATGAGCAGAGACTCATCACTAAGGAACACATAGCAACGCATGCGAATTTAATTCTTCTGTTTAAACCCGCTTTGTACTCCAGTACTTTAGTGATAAAACTTTTTAAACCAGGCGCGCGCCTGGTTTCTTGAAATTACTTTCATGCGGACGTCGGTATGCGTGCATGTGTGTGTGTGTGTGTGTGTGTGTGTGTGTGTGTGTGTGTGTGTGTGTGTGTGTGTGTGTGTGTGTGTGTGTGTGTGTGTGTGTGTGTGTGTGTGTGTGTGTGTGTGTGTGTGTGTGTGTGTGTGTGTGTGTGTGTGTGTGTGTGTGTGTGTGTGTGTGTGTGTGTGTGTGTGTGTGTGTGTGTGTGTGTGTGTGTGTGTGTGTGTGTGTGTGTGTGTGTGTGTGTGTGTGTGTGTGTGTGTGTGTGTGTGTGTGTGTGTGTGTGTGTGTGTGTGTGTGTGTGTCCGTCCGCCCCCCGGGGCTATTAAAAACTATTCACGTGAAATGAAGTCTGAATAGCCAATTAAACAAGTCCTACTGCTTTTCAGTTTCTCTGTACGGCATTTGCTATCGATACTGTTGATGGGCGGGGCCTTAGTAACGAAGCGCGTCTTGTGTTACTTCCAAAGAGCAAGGTAATGCTATATTTGCCGTTCATTACAAGGTAAAAGCCGTTTAACCAGTTGTACATTACTAAAAAGATGGAGCGCTTCAGTTTTAAAAGTGGGCGTTCCGTGCGGGTTGCGAAGCTTATAAAAGAAGAATGACCTATAGTGCTACAGTAAGAATTTCGGCATAAAACAACTTTATACTACTTTCAAAAAGTTTTATCACTGTATGTAAGCATACACCCATGCGTCCAGGGGCAAAATATTTTACAAAGCTCCACAGCTCATGCATGCAGTTATATAATAAAATGCCTCTGCATGTATATATAGCTACATGTAATTATATTATTATATATTTACCATTACAAAATCCCCACTGATGGGGAGTATAACTCTAGCAAAAGACATACAAATCCCCATCTATGGCCGGGTGGGGGGAGTGGGGGTTGGCATTGATAGTTGCATTATTCTACAGTATGCCACCACATGCATAGCTATATATATATATACGTATATATAAACATATATACTGCATGTATGTGAGTAGCTGCTATAATACAAGTAATGTGAGGCTCACTGCATAACTATACTGAGAACTCAGGACTGCATGTGCGTTGCTTAGGTTGCTATATATTATGGAGATGCTATGCAATTATATGTGTGCTTGCGCACGTGCAGCGTGCATGCAAGCTAGCTATATAATATAAACGCGGAATTTTGTGTGCAGGCAATCAGTCGTTTTTAATGCGCTACATAATTATAGTGGTCTTTTGGTTATAATTAGCAATAGATATGGACGCCGATCAAGCCGGACGTCAAGCCGTGGTTGGTGCACTGATGGAGGCTATTGCCAAGCTCTCTGGCACGGCGGTCACTTCAGCTGTGCCTAACCCCTCTGAATCAAGTTCTATCGGTATTATGAGCCGCATTGGTACTACAGCCACTTGTATGAACAGCGGTTTCCGCAGTAGCAGTGGAAATACTAGCCTTATGACAAGCCGCAAGTTTCCTATTATAATGTCGCGCCGTCACCGTACGAGTCAAGCAGACCCCCAAGCTCAACCCGGATCATCTAGAGCTAATCTCGCGGTATGTATATAGTAGCTAGCTGCATGTATATATAATAGCTATAGCTACTGTATATTAATATCCTGAATACTGCTATATGGGCGTTTCCTTCCAGCCGTCGCGGGTAGCTATAACAAATACATGCAAGTAGCTACCAAGGAGCAAACTTTTGTTTTGTTTAGCCGGCCATGCCCAGTAACCGGACTCGTTGCCGGCCTACAAATCAGTAAACATGCATGATTGACTGATGCATGGGAAGAATCAATTCATTTGTTGTATGCTTCAGTGCACTGCAGCATGATCGAAAGCATCAGTCTAGCTAGGGAAGGCATCCAATCCACTCAAACATGCAGTATAATGGCTGTAAGTATTTTTGCTTTTATTTCACCTATACCTGTGTGCTGACCCTGAAAAATTGGCTGAATTTAGCCCAGATTTAGTACTATGAATTACCAAAACCTTCAGCAATCATGCTTGCCTTGATCACATGATTAATTATGCTATATGCTATATATGCATGCTTTGCAAGATAGGCGTAGTATCATTTTTTATTCTCTGGCTTGCCCTAATACGTATATGTGATAATTATGTATTCTTGTGAACTCAGCCTTTACAAATGGTGGGGAGTGTTGCCTGTATAAAATTACATACATGTTTTGCTGTTTCTTTTTGGTTCTCAAAACACTGATGCCGTCTCTACTAGATGCATGTTATTGAAATATCCTATTTTTAGTGTAAATTTTTAAACCAGGCACGTGCCTGGTTTCTTGAAATTGCTTTTGTCCGGAAGTGTGTGTCCGCCCCCGGGCTATTAAAACTATTCACGTGAAATGAAGTCTGAATAGCCAATCAAACAAATCCTACTGCCTTTCAGTTTCTCTGTATGGCACTTGCTATTGATACTATTGATGGGCGGGGCCTTAGTAACAAAGCGTGTCATGAGTTACTTCCACAGAAGAGCAAGGTAACACTGTATTTGTCGTTTATTTTACAGTAAAAGGCATTTAACCAGTTGTACATTACTAACAAGATGGAGCACTTCAGTTTTAAAAGTGGGTGTGCCATGCGGGTTGCAAAGCTTATTAAAGAAGACTGACCTAAGTATTTATACAGTAAGAATTTTGGCATAAAACAACTTTATACTACTTTTAAAAAGTTTTACCACTAATTAAAGTACTGGAGGTTTAAACAGAAGAATTAAATTTGTATGTGTTGCTATGTGTTCCTTAGTGATGAGTCTCTGCTCATGTGACATAATGGGAAGGTCGTTAAGTAATATTACAATACATTGAATAGGAGTTGATTGACAGTGGTTTAACTTACACATGGTGCCTGGTTTTTAGATGGTAAAACATCAACTTGTTTGGAATTTTTTGAACACAGTTGGCTTAGTTCTACAATCTATAGCTATAGCTATATAAGTTGGCTTAGAAAATGGCATGCAAGAATGCTTTGATCTTTGAGAGATAAGTAAATCCACTAAATAACCTATTAAAATGGTTGGAATAATGAATGCTATGTATTTATACACTGCAAGTGATTGTGGGAAGCATACAAAACCCTAGCCCGTCATCACCATGTTTCTAAACATGCCATTTTCTAAAAATCAGGGTATCTTATAGTTATAGTGGATTTTAAAAATCTTTGGCTTCCCTCGGGTTTTTACCCACCCCTTGCTCTGCTGGCCTTATATTAATGTCCACCTGAAAAATCATCTCAAAAGCCCTGAAATTTGACCACCATGCAGCTATTAACAAGGTAAGCTATATGAAAGTTAATAGATTAGCTACTATGTTTATTGTTGCCAATACAAGACATCTGGCTCCAGCATGCAGCATGCTTAAATTGAATAAACAAGGCCTGTAAGTGTTCAGTGACCTGCCTCTATTCATTTATAAACCCCTCCTAGGTCTCTATGGCTACTGATCACCTCATTAGCTATATCAACATCAAAGACAAAGATAAAACCTACATGATAAGACTTGGGCCACAAGTTAATTGGTAGTACTGGATGTTGTCAGGCAGCTTAAAGTGCATGTACAAATAAGAATGACTTGTTAAGTATCTAGTACTGTATAGACTTAGTGGAACAAGGTACCTACGTAGTATTGGCACAGTTAAAATGTATTGGCTTGAACTGAGCCAATGTGTGGTAACTAAAAATCTTTGTAACAAAAATCTTTATCAAAAACCTTGCCACAACCAACAGACAGCATTCCTGTCAGGAGGTAATTGTTTGTTAACACCTATCCATGTTCTTGCCTATATACACAAATATAATTGCTGTCTAGAATCAGTGGTGAAGACAAGAAGGAATGTCTAAATTGACATCGATCATTTTTATCTATGCTGTGACAAATGCGCATTCCATTAATTATATTGTATTTTGTGTGGTTGGATCAAAGGGACAAAGGTGCTGTAAATCAGTATGTACTGTTGTGACAGTTAGGAATTTCACACCTATGACAACAACAACTATTTGCATAACTGTACTGCATGGTATTACTGTACTTAATTTTCGAAACAGATAAGTACACTTTGTCCTTTTGATCCACCCAGACAAAATACAAGATATGATTTTAAGGTTTCATTTAGTTTAAGGAGTGTGGCTGAATGTCTGCCAAAGTGGCAAATTTTTATTTAAACTATACCTCATGTTGTTCTATGATTAATAACAGGCTATAGCATATATATATATTCAATTAACCAGACAAGATAGTAATTAGGTTTTTAAAATGCAACAGATACTCGAGCGAAATCATTAAACCATTTACCTACTCAGTCATGACATGGATGATTTTCATTGGCTGAAACTTATTTATATGGCTATCCTTGGCTGAAAAATATGTCAAACTACGTATAATGATATGAATGCAATTTTATATGAAAATGGATGCTAGTAAGCCATAGCCTAAGTGGTTATCATTTAAATAGCTTGATTCTATGCTGTTTTATACACCTTCAGTATCACCTTGGTCTACAACTTCGTTTGAAATGGACGCTAGGGGAACATAGTCTAAATCAGTTATTGTTCAAATCCATTGGTTCTAAGCAGTGGCATAGCCTGACCTTATCTGATGGTAGGGCACGCAGATTTTCATAAGGCACCATAACTATAGTTATCTTACAGGCATGCTGGTTTATACGTGCATTTATTATAAGTTGTTGTTTGCATGAAAATGCATAGCACGACTAAACTACGTAGCTTAGTAACAGCATAAGGTGTATAGCTAATGCATAAACTAGCTGATCTGATGATGCACGAGCTATCTCTACAAGTGTAGTGCATGAATTAATATCGATTGTGGGAATGTATCTGGATAATCACGTGCAATGCATACACTTTTAACCTATATATATATATATATATATATATATATATATATATATATATATATATATATATACATATATATATATATATATATATATGTGACTGGCTCTGGGAAAAGCCTCCACCTTCGCACAAAAAGTGAATTCAATTTTATTGCACAAGACAATAGCTACACTAAAGATCTATCTATACACAGTGTCTCTACTGTCCAATGTTAACTGGTCTGCTTTTCTGGAGGGCTCTTTGCCGACCCTGTGATGTCACGGTTAAGAGAATGGCGCCTTTGGAGGGCACCAGTTGGGGAGCCATGGGCTGAAACTGCTGCCATTGCTCCGTGGACGTCTCCTTGACATGCTAGGTGCCTTGTGGCTATCCCAGGTTGCCACAACTACTCCAAAGTGTCTCTACGGAGGTTTAGCCTCCTCTCTCCCCACCCCCCTCCCCACCACCCACCCACCCCCCTCCCCACCACCCACCCACCCCCCTCCCATCCCACCCACCCCCATGCTTTGTTGGCCTTATATTAATGCCCACCTGAAAAAAATCGTCTGAAAAGCACTGAAAATCGACCACCAGCCATTAACAAGGTTAGCTATATGAAAGTTAGTAGATTACTATGTATATTGCTGCCAATACAAGACGGCCAGCTACTGGTGGTAGGGTGTTTGAATTGGCAGAATATTTTGAAATGGTATTTCTTGAAATATTACCAAGTGCGTAAGTGACGGGTTTTCCCAGAGCCAGTCACATATATATATATATATATATGGTTGTATTGGTCGATGAGCAGCTTTCTTTTCCTTCACTGATGCCAGCATATGAAGACAACAATTAACAGTCTTGTGATACCTTTGCCGTGAAATTCTAAAATCAAAGCTTGTTGTTTTTCTTGCAAGGTTTTCTCATGTAGATACATTAACAATTGCTTCATTCCAGTATAAAGACACCTGCTGTGTAAATCCTTCTACTGGGCCACATTGCATGCCCATGCCGATACCGCGCGTCACACAATGGCTCTAAACGGGACTGAAGAAAACAAAAAGCTTCACTAAATTCAGTGACTTACTTGTATTGCTGTAACATTACTGGCATCTTTTTGGCTACTTCTCTACTTAGTACTGCACCCATAGGCCTTGCCACCATTTTGAAAATTATAAAATATATTATCTTGTGAGCTACAGTAATCTAATCAATGCGCACTCGAGATGACGTACACTTGAAGTTGTAGTGAAACAGAGTGTTTATTGCTATTATATTGTAGCATTATAGACTATCATAGATCTATAGCGGTTAGCACAGCAAGATGTATTTTTATAACTTTGGTGTGGAATCACGTGATTCTAACTGAGTTGGTGATGGTAGGGCCTGGGAGGTTGATGGTAGGCCACAGGCCCTAGTAGGTCTGGGTCATCCTTTGTTTGAAAGTGGTGCAAAAACAGGTTCGTGAACAATCATTCAACGTAGAAAAGATATATGGTTATTGTTAGTGCTGAAAGGAATAATCGGATATTCGGACTATTCGTTTGCAATGGTGATATTCGAATGCTTTAAGAGCAATGGAATATTCGTTTTTCTTTTTAAAGCCTCACTTTACCCACTTTAGCAGTTTGTTTGCATTACATAATGAACATTTAACTGAAGATTTTGGATTGTGGTTGATATTAAAGATATGTATGTTACACTTTTTATCCTCATTTAGCAATGATTTTGCTTATAATGTGTTTTGTAATCAGTTATTTTAGCATATTAACACATGGTATTGGGCTACAGATTAATCGATATTCGTTCGTTTTGGAGACCAAATATTCGAATAGTAAAAATTGCTATTCGTTTCAGCACTAGTTATTGTTTAAATCCAAGGTTCTATGTTGTTTTAGAAACCTAAGGAATGTTACATAATCACCTTGGGCTGCACCCTCGGTGATTATGTAACATTCTGAAGGTTTCCAGTGGTGTAGCCATAAGGCGTTCTTGACATACCATTGTCACCCTAGTATACCGTTCTCATGAGAAATGCATTCTACAATGAGATTACCCATAATGTAGCTATGGTAACATGGTAAATATGTAAAAGTAACAAGGGTAAAATATGCATTATTATTATTGCATCACTAGATAACATACAACACAAATGAAGTGGAGCTTTCACATGTAGTGATGCGCATGCATACGTGCACTCGTGGTCATCACACGATGGTGCCAAAAACCAGGCAAACAACCAGCTTTCTAGCCAGCTGTTTCTTTTATAACACGTTTTTATATTTGTTAACAAACCTACTCATCGGTGTAGCTTTTGCTATTGGCAAATTTTCTTCCGGTGAGTGATAGAAACCAACAAAACAACCAACCTTCAAGCCCATTTCTTTTATAATGCATTGTTATATTGATTAACAGACTTATTCATTACTATAGTTTACGTATCTCTATTGGCAAGTGTTCTCCTTTACAGAATATTTCCTGCAAATGAACATGTTTGCTTGAATATGCACCATATATGCTTCATCGATAATTGGTTGCATGAGCCAGTATCCAAAAATTGATATTTTACGCTACTCCTTTTTTAAATTCAAACATTTTAGATATAATTATAGACTTACACTGGCATCAACCCTTTATTACAGGATGGAGAATTGAGACACCTGTTTCATCAGGGATTAGGGAAGCGAAAAAGCAAAAGCGGAACTTCCGGAACCCGCAAGCTCCCAAAATTAAAAGTATGGTCACACACTTTTGTGTGCCTAGAAGATCCAGCAAGAACAGAAATTCCTAGTGGTAAAGAGAGGGCTCAGCTACAATTAGCGGGTCTTGGAGAGAAAGACCTTTCACTGAGTTTGTATGGAGATCCCGATGATTTTCATCATGAACTAATGATCGAGTATCCAAAGCTAGCATTTGGTGGAGGGTATGAACTTTTACGACAAGGGAATGGAGGAAGGCAGTTGGAGGAAATACCTTCACCCAGGCAAGGATATACTACAGAATTTTTGAAGTCAGTAGTCCATAACGCAAAAGTATATATCCGTCCAATACAAAAATCCCTAGATATGAGTTTCACATCATCAAACGTGAGTTTTCATATAGCTATGTACCATATCTTAATTAGGTGTGTTGGAATATTAAGTTTTGGAATGCATGGAATTTATCTTGCACTGAAATATTTAAACTAATAATTAAGTTCATCCATCAGCAATAAAATATAAATTTCATGTTATTCATAGTTAATTCAAGATTATTGAGCCACTAGTTGATTACTGGTCATTTTCCTATAAGCGATTCTGTAGGGATTGGTGGGAGCTGCAAAGTGCTGAGTTTTCCACTCTGTAACAAATCAATAGCTCACACTATTTATCTAAACCTGAGTCTTTAAAATGCATGAACATGCAAAGGCCACATCACTTTATTAGAGCACTCAGTACGGATCTAGGAATTTTGAAAGGGGTTACTAGATCCAAAATGCAGGGGTCTGGGGGCACAATGAACCCTCAGCTGCTGATGAGGTTTTAGTTTTAAAATTACAGTACTGTAACAGGCAAAAAGCCTTTGCTATAAAGTTAGACTGTTTTATTAGAACATGTGTTCTATTATAGTGTATTAATCTTATAAAATAGTTGTTCAAGGGTCTATCTAGGTTAGCTAAATCAGTGATTAATACCATTTTAATTTAAAAGGGGTTTCATAGAAATCTTTTTATGAATTTTTTAGGCAATGCCTGGTCGTAAAGAAAAATGTATGAACTGTGATGGCATGATACCTCTTAATGATTTGAAGGAACATGTTCTGTCATGCAATCAAAGGTTAGTAGCTATATATTTGCTTGTAGTCTGAGTGTAATATATAGATATTAGACACATAATTAGACTGAGTTGGAATAATATAGGTACAATTAGGATTGAGCAGAAGGGGACATTACTTAACAAAACTTGCTGAAATCCAAATATATAACAAATATCCAAAGTCAGAGATGTTTTTCCCCCACAATAATGTATCCATTATACAAGCTTTGACTTTAATCCACAATTCACTGTAACAAAAAAATCAATCCCTGCCAAAACTGGTCCCCCAGAACAATTTTGGCAGCCAAAACTGGTCTCGCTTGCCGATTTTGGTCCCCCATGAAATGTAAAGTTTGTATAGCTAGCTGCTCATATACGTAGATAGTAAAAACATTGAGCCATGCATGAGCATAGTCCTGGACTGATATAGCTGCCACTTACTAGCTAGTTTGTGGAGGGACTGGTCCCTGTGGAGGGACTAATTTTGGCAAGGGAGACAAATTTTGACAGCTTTCTGCCAAAATCGGTCCAGTCAGACCGACTTTTAGAGTAGAGGGGATTGATTTTAGTGTGACAGCATCTACCTATCTTCTTATGATATTCATAGCATTTTATTTGTCTAAGTGTGAAAAATGATTGATTTCTTTTCTTTAAACAGTAATCAACCATTGCAATGTGATCATGAAGAGGAATTGGCACCTTACGAATTTGAGGAACAGTTGAATCGTCCACCAATTGTGTTGCTTAATCAGAGTCCTATTGTTTCAGTAACTACTGGCCAGGGGCAGCCTGCCTCGGTTGTTTCCATCACGCAGGCACCTATAATTTCGGTTACATCTACTACAGCTCCTATGACTTCATTACTTGTTGGCAATGCTCAAAGAAGAGAGATGTCCCCTATGATTGAAACACATCAGCAGGTTTAGTCACTGAAAACATATATTATTACCATAGCTACTACAAACTTTTAAAGGAGAAGCTGTGTATCTTACCTATATTGGGATAATATTTCATTACCCGGTTTGCAAATAAGAAATTTTTGCCTGTTTTTAAGAAGATGCTAAGTATATAGCTATGTGTTGGATTTATGAAAACCATTCCTATAATTGTATAGTTGGTATTTCGAGAAATAAGTCTTTAAGACTCAGGCAGCCTAGCTGTTTGTTGAATATATAGTGGACAGCAGAAATAGCTACAGTGGGCCTAGACTATAGCAAGAGCCAATGCAGACGTTGGGGGCAGTTTGGTACCCATGCTGCCTTATTAATGCCCCACAGTACCCCTACAGGCTCTGTTGTGACTCTTCATCGCTTGACTGGGTTGGCAAAAGATCACCTGTAAAAGCAGACCTGGCCATCTATAGTTACATTGTTACTGTGTCTGGATAGTGCTTGAGTGTGGCTATAATGTCAAGCAAAGTGTGTATAATGTCAAGCAATAAATTAAAATGGATTTCATTTGTTGTGTGATTTGAGGTGGTTTCTGCAAATCCACACACATATACCCTTCAAGAGTTCTGTAATAGCTATACAGTATTTGGTAGCTAACTGTGTGAAAATTGATTAAATCTAATACACTACATCCAGTTGACAGCATGCCGGTGGAGGACAAGAAACTAATTGGTTATATCCGCATTATAGTGTTGGCAAACTTACTTATACGGTACCACTCACTTGCTACTTGAACCTCGACATGCTGAACTTGAATGTCTCTCAAGCATGATGAGTGGTTATATATCTATAGGGATAAAACACTTCAGAGTTTATTCAAAGATACTCGCATATAATCATGTTCATACAATGAAGTCCAAGTTGAACCACTAGGAATGTTAGCTTGGGATTTACTATATCCTGTGCTTATATAAAATAGTCTTAGATCAATTCTTGTGCATGCACAAAAAACAATGCCATGTTTTACAATAATTAAAAGTTGTTGTACGGTACTGCTCAAAGGCAATGTCGCACTCGTTGCTCATCGTGTGCTCGCACTCGACTCGAGCCTTCAAGCTTGCAACTAGAAAGTCACTCTACACTTGGTTTACAACAATAACTTTTATGAGGGAAAGTTATTTAACTTAAAATTATATGTTATAAAGCCTTCCATCGTTGTAAGTACTTACTATCTTGTGTCTACTCGTGTTTCTGTAAACCCGAGCACGCACGCTCGATTATGCCCAGCATCGTGCTCTCCTTTGTTGCAATCACGTGACCTATTGTTTATTTGAATCAGCATCACGTGCCGAGCAAGAAAATCTTTTAAGATCGAAAATACCATTTATCCTTCAAGAGTTATGGCTATTAGTTTCGTCTCGAGTGTTGTGTCGAGTATCGAGCAAGTACAAGAAATGGAACTTTCAAATGAAGAAATCACCGAGGCGGATAATATTTGTCTGCACAATTGTATCCTATGGCGCAACTCTCTGTTGTCGCTTCTGTTTCGACTTCTATGAGCTGTTAATGTAGACAAGTAAGTCTGCTCGACATGCGCTTGACACGCGATCGAGAATGTCGAGCGAGTGCGACGTTACCTTAGAGCTGTACCGTATGCTAGTTAACATGACATTCTGGAAGTACACGTATTAATTAAAGCATTGCCTTGAAAACTCAAGTCATATACAGCATGTGGCTTCATGTCATGCTGTATTTGTCTCTGGACATGCACCCTCGTCTGTATTTTTCATACATGTAAGTGATGGTGCTTTTATAAGTGTACTCATTGCAATCACGCTGAATCCCTGATGTATAGCTACATACCTGTATGTATTAGCTACATGCATAACATTTAAATATTGTTTTTATCAGACTAGTAGACTAAGTATTGATGATAGTAATGACAATTTAAATGAATATGATGACCCAGTTTTGCAGTTAGCCTTGCAACTTAGCTTACAGCAGCAGAAAAACAAAGCAGATCAATTTCAGTAGCTAATTTTCTTAACTTGATATCACAATTGCATTATCATATACATAGGTCAATTCAAGAAATTGTGCTCAAACTACAAGAAAATATAGACGTTGAAGACACATTTGAGATGATTATAAGAAGAGCAAATGTGTTGAAAGACTCCATAAACTGCATTGATACCTTGTCATTTGACCCACGGAAAAAGTTGAATGTGGGCATAACATTTAGCCAAGCCATGATTCATATTTGTGTGAATTTATTTTAGTTTGAATTTGCTGGAGAAAATGGTATTGATGCAGGCGGTTTGACCCGAGAATTTTTTCGCCTTTTTGGCTTGAGTTTCAAATCCACTTACCTTGATTCCAAAGGTTGTTTTTTGCACAACTGCCTTGCTTATCAGGTAGGCTAGCATTAATAATTAAAATACCATCATGTATTTACCATAATGTCAGCACAATTATTAGAAATCAGAATACGTCAAATTAGGCATACTTTGTGCGATGTCTTTGGCACATGGAGGAGGAGCTTTGCCAATATTTAGCCAGTCTACTTACAATTTTTTAAGTGGAAAAGATATTTCCAAAATTAAGCCTAACATCGATGAAATATCTGACCATTCTGTAAGAATGGTACTTGATCAGGTACTGATGCAGCTATTGTGAATTGTGTGCATCCCCTGTAGCCAGCATGCTCCATTGTTTGAAATTGCTTTTGTTCATGACGTTGGTGGCATACATGTGTACTGTGTCTATGTACGTATCAGAGCATTACATATAATATATAATCATACATGTTGTTTGGTCCATCTTATTGATGAGTCCCTATCCATGACTATCATGATGTCATTATATAGATTAACTAGCTAATGATTATCAATTTTCTCTGTTACAGATAAATGAATCAAGCAACACTGACAGATTAAAAGAAATAGTCTTAGTCAGCAGTACTAGTAATCTGTTAATTGAGTGTGGCTATACCAAAGCCATTTCTGGAATATGTGACATATCTGATAAATCGGACATTATGAATTGTGTATTGTTGCATAAAGTAATAATATCACCATTAGGTGAAATGCTACAATTTAAAGAAGGCCTCCGTACACTAGGTGTGGCTGATATCTTGAGAGATAATTCAGAAGTACTAAAACAGTATTTTTGTCTTGGCCAAGAGACCATATTAACAGCAAGTATAAAATAGTCATTCATATTAATATCTATTTACTTTGCTGTTTTTGTTTTTTCCTTAGATCTACTTGGAGCTATGTTTTACATTAAATATTCTGAAAAGGGGACAACAACTGAAGAAGCCACTTATAATTTTTTCATAAAATACATAGAAGAGTGTGAAAAAGGTAGCTAGCCGAGTAGCCAGTTAGCTCATACTATAGCTAGGTGGTTGCTGAAGATTATACCATACTTTCTAGCTACAGTATAAAGCCATAGTATACACATAATTTACATGAGTATCTCATCACACCACGTCAGTTGTGTAACTAAGGGACTTAGAAAATGGGGCATATTTATATTGTGATGTAGACAAAGTAATTGTGGGTTTTAGGTTATTCATAACGATAACATTAAATAGGCTAATATGCTAATGAAATTCATTTGAAATTGTAAAGTTGGTAGTAAAAACCATTTAACCAGCTGTACATCTATACTAACAACAAAATATTTAAGTTTTAAAAAGTGGGCGTGCTGTGAGCGAAGCGTGTCGTGAGTTACTAACAAGGTCATTTGTCTCGCAGTAAAAACCATTTAACCAGCTGACAAGATGAAGCATTTAAGCGGTTTTAAAAGTGGCCGTGCCGTGTGTATTGCGAAGCTTATAAAAGAAGACTGGCCTATAGTGTTATGTAGTACAGTAATAATTTTGGCTTAAAACAACTTTACACAAGCAAGTAGCTAGCTACTGGAGTATAAAGTGATTTAAACTGAAGAGTTAAATTTGTATGCGTTCCTGTGTTAGAGTCTTAGCTCACATGACTCATCTATTATATCATTATATTGGTATCCAACCACGAGGGTTTTCGTTATTATTTGTAACTTCGTTATTATTTAAAACTTTAATTTTTACAATAATTATTTGAAACCCACAATTGATCTAAATAAGTTGCAGTACAATCAAAATCAACAAGGTTTAGTATATAAATAGCAGACAAGCAAGTGTGTTCTGTAAGTCTGTAACAGTACAGTTTGTGTGTTGTGGTGCTGTGTCTGATTGGTGAGATGTGGACCATTTTAATGACCTGCTAGCGGGTCTCTTAGTGGTTTTTAAGAACCTCATTATCTCAAAGGTCAAAGCATATTATGCATACCATTTTCTAATAGTTGTTAACATGTTGCTATGTACATGATTTTACTTGCGTAGGAATCATCATTAAAGATGGTGGGAATCAACCCAATCCAGATGGTAATTAAGAGCCTTTCCAATTAATAGGTTGTTTAATTTTTTAATTACAGAACATATTATTACGCTTGGGACCCTCGTCACATTCTTTACAGGATCAGAATCTTTCCCCCCCTTGGATATGAAAATTTAACCATTAGCTTTAACAACACTGACCCCTTTCCAACAGCATCTACATGTGCAATGGAACTAACTCTGCCTACACAGTATCAAACCTACACAGAGTTTAAAAGCAAGATGAACACAGCTCTCCTTTGTTACGGAGGATTTGGATACAAATAAGAATTTTATCAAGTAAATTGCATACTTCATAACTATATTGTCCAAATTACTAATATCAACAACTCAAAGGTTTTTGCTGGTCATAAAATTATGAAATCTTTTATTAATGTATTTTAATCTCAATTAATTATGCTATAATACGAGTAATTTGTCAGGGATTGAAAGGGGGTCAAACCCTGGCCCCCAGAAGCTATAGGGTGATTTATTTTATTTAGAGCATATACGTATTAAAAATTCAAGGAACTTGCTAACCAAAGTAGTGGAGTTGGGGGTGTGGTGGATGAAGCTCAAGGTAGACACATGCTGACAATCGTACCCATGTATAGTCTGCCTGCTTGATACTGGACAACAACTACTTAGAGGTCTCAGCCAACGTACTGTGCATGTAGTATAGTAACAATTCTGTTTATGAATGTGAATATTGTGACAGGGGTTCATTAAATTGATAGTTACAGTGCTATGCATACAACACTGCATAGCCTAAAGTTCTATTGGAGAGTGAGGGCTTAGCAGACAAGCAGTCTAAGGAAAACCCCTCGTTGCTAGGATAAATCCGAAGGGTATGCTCCATTTCCATGTGTGCATAACTTGTAATTATCCATAATAATTGAATAGCCATACAGCGATCCCTGGAACTAGGAAAACTGATTACGCTTCAAATCAATATAGCTAAGTACATTATGCTTTTAAAATTCCTGATTATTGATAAAAACCAGCCTTTCATAGACCTCACATCATATTTATTGGGGTCGCAATATAACAGTTCTTTCTTTGCAACAACAGCTAATATAATATATAAAGATAACAACTCAGTGAAGTAATGAATACTATACATTTCAGCCGGTGTGGTTCATGTTGTAGGTTGATGCAATGAGCTTCAACTACATATTGTACATGTGTTTTTATTGACCACAGGAATAATTTCAGGGTCATTTTAATGTATAAAATAAACTCCCACAGAATACAAGGTTGGTCACATGCTATGTATATCACAGGGTATGTGACTTGTCAAGTATATGTATTAGTTTTGATGTGGGTGTTAATCACTCTACCATGTGTTTCTCTCCATGATGTCAGTCAGTTTGCACATTAATGATTGGCTGGAACAATTTTAGGCATAATGGAATACACTGGAATGGTATATAGGACAAATTGAAGTTAAGTTGTCTTACAAAAAGGTTACCTAATATCCTCTTGTTAAATTTAAAATGCTGTAAACTGAAACCCACAATCAAATATTTCTCGTGTCCATGATATTAAATAATATGCTGAAAACTGTGAAGAGCTTTTGTCATGTACCTAATAAGATATTTACAGCATGCACTGTTAACTTCCTGTAAATTATGATGTAGTGGACTGTATAAAGTGTTACCAACAAAGACAATTAACATCCTGCAGCAATTACATTGTATATATGCAAATTCTGGAATTGCCCTGTTAGCTGACGTACATTGCACACATGTAAACATTTAGCCTCTACCAAACTTAACAGTTAGCTACTAATTTTTCAGGAAAATAAGACTCAGTGGATGGGTTTTAAGTGCATGGTCATGATTCATGCACAGCTGATATTTTTTGTAAACTATTCAAGATTTGAAATAATACAGTAGTGCAGATCTGGAATAAGCTTCCCAATATGGTTCAGGCAACAACAGTCAGTGTGTTTAAAGCTTGTCTTGACAGTTACTGGCACAAAATATGATATGGAGACTATAAAGGCTTTGGCCTATTTTTTATTATAATTATACTTAATACACTTAATCAAGGGTTGCAGACTGCATGAGTAGCTTAACTAGCTACCACTGATTTTAGCAAAATGCAAAGGATTGTAATTCCTTTGTCATTTTGTAAACTGTATTAGTGCTACTCAAATAGAACAGTCAGCTATTTATACCTGTCCTGATTTTGGCCTGTACCCTGGAGACAAAGCTCATAGCGGAGATATATATTCATTCAAATGTTCTAGCTATCTCATTCATTCTTCACTCAGGCTATTGCTCTGGATAGGTGGCAGGCACAGACTACAGGACCTGGCCAAACAAACCTCCATGTTTCACTAGCTTACTCTCTAACAGTCATGGCCAATTTTTTGGGCCCACTTTCTGTCTTAGAAGAAATTTTTGTTTGGATTAATTTCTTTTGGATAATTGATTGAAACTCAGAATGAAAAGTGGTGTTTTCCCTATGTGATATCCCATTTCTTGAAGATTATGGAGCACTTGTCCATAACATTACAATTTTTGCCTTCCACTATAGCACGTTCAACACGATGGCCATTATAAAGTAGACCTTCACCCAACAACTTTTCCCAGTGCATGCCCCACGTGAGTTACTCAACATGGTTCAACTGGCAAATATTTATGTATACAAGAAGTGTACCTTTGTTGAGGCCATTGCTAAATGCTGCAGTATTCCATTCAGTGCTGGAATAAATATTATAACACTTACTTTTTGTAGGTGCTGTTTGGTGTGATTCTTTTGAGATATACAACTGCTAAAATCAGTTTCACAGTGTACTGACACATTCAAAATAAAGATATATAATAGCCTATTTGAAACTCAAAGTATTACTAGGAACCCATGAGTATAGAAGCAAGGGGAACATTAAAATGCAGATACTGTTTACGTGCATGTGGAATCATATCATTATAGTGAGTTGTAAAACCGTATGTTACCATTTTGGGTACTATATATGCTACATAAAAACTATCAGCCACATGGTAGCTATGCATTAGAGGGCATACTTTGTATACCTGTGAGAAGTTCATTGATATGTTCAGTAACAAACAGCAGCAATATTGTATGTTAAAATGTTATTTCAATATACAGTTATGATTACACAAGTACAACCTGCATAACAAACACTCCACAATAACTCCAACTAAACTGCTGTGCATATTTGCAAACGCATGGTGACATGCTACAATATAATTATACTTTTGGTATAGTGAATTGGCATTCATTCCAATTGAAAGGGGATGACCCCAGAAGTACTCCTTGGAACTCTCTACAAGTTAAAACACCATATGTTTATTTATGCCCTCCAACACATACACAAGCTACATAGCTCCACATAATTGCACCGGATTCAAAATAAATGCATGAGTCTGGTCTCAGTGAATCATAATAATCCATTGTGGGCTTAATTACCTTGAATTAAAATAAATCATAGTTATGATGTACTTTAGGGGGTTAGCCGAGCGGGGTTAGCTGAATACCATAAATGTCCAGTGGTTGTAACCAGGGTTTAAGTACCATAAAACGACATCTGTGCCAACTATGTCCTAGTAATGTTATGAGCAGCAATGTTAAATTTAACGTCACCTTCAGGCCTGTTCTCCCAAAACTTTGCTGCTTCCCTGTGTCCCTTTTTAATGAATGCATCAAGATATTGATTTGACATTGCCTCAATTTTGCTTAATATGGCCCATATTCAAGGTGATGCAAATGCTGAATACTTTAATGACATCACTAACCTGTTTAGCTGTAGACACAAAAAAGACACTTTTGGGTCGGGCGTATGGCATGCTGTTTGTAACAAAAATCCTAACTTAGAAGGACTCCTTCTAATCTTACAAGGACTCCTCATAGCTTATAAGGACTCCCGGTAACGTTACAGCGACTCCTCCTAAGAAAAAATTACAAGGAGTCCTCCTAAGCAAGTTCCTTACAAGGACTCCTCCTATCTTACAAGGACTTCTCCTAACAAGCCAAAGACTCCTTCTAAAATTACATAATTCCTAATGCGGCGCTACCGAGGGTGCTTATGCAAGAGATTCGTTTTCTGATAAAGATTTGAAAGTTGGTAAGTTGTTGAGGATTAATTGTTGGCTATAGGAGGTGAGCAAAATACACGTGCATGTTATCGTATTAACCCACACTTCACCATAGTAATCATGTGGCTACACGGATCTGTGGTAAATTACAGGCAATGGCAGGGGATAGGTACATACTAATAAACATACTCTAATAGAGCAATCTAATACTCTAATAGAGCAATCTAATACTCTAATAGAGCAGTCATTTACCACAAGTTGTAAAATATAATGCGAGTTACTCATGATCATAAACTAGCATATGTATATATACATGATAATATTGTTCCTCCGCCACTGATCCACTGATTGGAGGTGGTTTTGTGTGTGGCACTCCATCAAACCTTGCAAAATTGTACGGACACTTAACTGGAAGTTATTAATGGTATTACAGATTGTACGTACCTGTATCACATGTGATGAGTATTTCATAGATTATTTAGTGCTAGGCTAAAATTTTAAATATGGCTTTCTAACCCACAATCAATAAAGGCCTAAGTGTGATTTTCTTTTCTAAGCTTTCTATACTATGCTTTCTACCATCGCTGCTTGAAACTTATTTGTTGTTTCATCAATGA
Organism: Nitrosopumilaceae archaeon; assembly: GCA_965207375.1. Lineage (GTDB taxonomy): Archaea > Thermoproteota > Nitrososphaeria > Nitrososphaerales > Nitrosopumilaceae > JAWVZS01. The sequence continues at coordinate 320,232 of CBDBMG010000003.1, forward strand.
TGGATATGTAATATTATTTAATTTTGTGAATGGAGCTGTTTTAAACTCACAGTACTACTGAGTCTATTTATATTTGGCTGTTGGCACAGGTTGCTACCTTCACACCATCAGTATCATCAGTAGTATTATAATATCTATCCCGCATGCTTCTGCCAATAGTGAGATCAATGCAGCTTCAAAAATTCCAATAGTATCATGCCAGCAGAGGTCCTTAGTGCTTCTCCATGCAACCATTTGTGGCAGCCTGTAGCTACCATTGTGAAATTATGCATGGGTATCACATTATATTTACAAAACTTGCTGCTCTATTAGAGTATTTGACTGTTCTATTAGAGTATGCATGTTTATTATATGTTGTGATTTTGAGAAGGGTTGAAGCCCCTCTATCCCCCTCCCTTCCCTGTAATTTATCATAGGTTCGCATAGCCACATGATTATGGTGTGTTAATACGAATAGCACGTGTATTTTGGGGGGCCCACTGTATTTTGCTCACCTCCTACCGGTATATATCGAGCCAACAATCCTCAACAACGCGCACTACCAAAACGAATTCGGCTCTCGCATAAGCGCCAATTATGTATGGTAAATGAATCTATTATATTTTTATGTGTAGCATACATACCGTAGTATGTCACGCAACGTCCTTTTCCTTTCTCCCTAGTTCACCTCCCAAACTCCGTAAAATAACAATCTGGGTAATAGACTAATATTTTCAATTATACAAACGAAATCAATCTAAGCAAAAAATTGGCTCCTCACTCGATACACTACATGGGAAATGGGTACTGAGGAAACCCATGATCATACCGTAGCTATATGTAGTGCTCATAGATACATAGCTATAGTCTTGATACTTAGCCTCGGTGGATCAATAAGTGCACGTCGGTACCGGACGACGTTCTGAAAATTTACAGGACGTAACCCAGTTTGCGCATAATATAAGAGTAGCCAGGCAGTACAATCACTATCCTATTGGTTTATCGATATCCACTATCGTGGTTCATGATGCACATATTATGGCAGTGATAACGCTTCATAGTTTAGGACATAAGTATATATATAGTTTACAAGAAGAGAAGAGTAAAAAACAGAAGGCAAAAATGCAGGACAATGATCGTATTTACTAAATCGGACGTCTGAATTACTAAATCGGACGTCGTATTTACTAAATCGGACGTCTGATTTACTAAATCGGACGTCTGATTTACTAAATCGGACGTCTGATTTACTAAATTGGATGTCAGATTTATTAAATGGGCCCTCATTTATAATGGATTGTACTTCAATCATACAGAAAATTTGGTGGGAATTTAATTTGGCGTTTTGCCTTAACCTAAAATTAAAATTCCGCGAATTTTAAATTGGTATTTGCTAAAGATATTTAATTGATAGCTACCAGGTAGCTATGTAGCTAAAATGCACCTAGTTAATTGCATACTCATACCATCAATACCATTGCTAGCTATGTAGCTATAGATACCGTATAGAAGATTATTTTCACTAGGTTTTAATTTTCGCTATGTGGCTAGGCCTGAGTCTATTATGCTCTGAAAATTGCCTATTATGCTTTTTGGCATTGCTCCAATTTTGTACCTATTATGCTAGATTTTATGCTACTCCACAGTCAATTATGCTACTAATAATACACAGTTTAATACAAAACCCTGCCTAAAATCTGACCTGTTCACAGCATGGTAGTTGTTATAATCATTTTAGCAGTGCCTAATATAATATGTGACATAGTCTGACAAAACCAGTCTTATCACCCGAAAATACACCCATGTGTATAATTATATATCTATCTCTTGTTCTGTGTATGCTATTCAAATTCTGTAAGTTTTATTGAATTGCTTAGGAGTTTCTGCATACATGGTGAAGCTTGTGCTAAAATGTTGTGTTCAGAAAAGAGTTATTAAACTTGAAAGACTCAAAATTAACTCAAAACTTTTATGGCAATAAGACTGGTTTTGTCAGACTGGGTCACATATAGCTACTTTAAAGGAATTGTAGAAGCTATAGCTTATTGAATTGTTAAGCATTGGCTGGCAGTGGAGTAAGTGTATTTTATAGTTTTTAGACTGTAAAAATGTTGCAATTAAGTTTAAATATGTGGCGCTTGCGTCCACATCCGCAAAATCATCTCTATTATGCTAGCATACCTATTATGCTGACATTATGCTTGATGCTTTTGCATACCTATTATGCTAAAAATTATGCTAGCATAATCGACTCAGGCCTATATGTGGCTAAAATTTTAATCTACAATACAAATTCAATGGAAAACATCACCAAAAACGTGAAAATAAAAACCTGTGAATATTTTTATCAGTGACAAACCAGCTATAGTTATAATTATATGCTTAGAGGTAATAAGCTAATGTCAAAATTATGGGCCATAATTAAGGGTTTTGTTAGCTATCTTCTAACCACAGGATGATCACTTCAGGTTGGAGCCCTAGAATAGTGACTTTTACATTATGGCGGTATATCAACACACTAGCTATAATAGTATGGTAACGTCAGACTCTCAACATCATAATTATACCCATGCATATGGCATGGTTGCCATGGTATCACTATATAGGTACGTATATTAATATTCGCATGGTACCAGTGCACATCATACTAGTTATAGCAAATATTATGGTATGATGAGAACCCGCATGGCCATAAGTTAAGCTTGTCAGCACTATATATATAGTACGTAGCTAGCTATGAATAACCATGTGCACTCTCATGTTTAGAGCATCCCTTTAGTAGCTACTATCACAGTTAATAGCTATATATATATATATATATATATATTACTCACAGTTGTGGAGACCCCATTTGATCAAAGGCATCAAATTACTTCAGCACAGGGCAACCAAATACATGCCGAACAATTATGAACTTTCACACAAGACACGACTTAAACAGCTGCACATGCCTACCACTCATGTACACATGATACGAGCTTAACTACTTAATGTTCTTCATCAAATCCCTGAAATTTCCATCCCTCATATTTTGACATTAAAACATTCAATTTGCTAACCATGATAAAAATTAGTATGTATACATCTCCTCCTCACACCAGAGCTCATTCTGTAACAGGATCATCAGACTGTGGAATTCTGTGCCTGTATACGTGATTGACCTGTTACTATCAATGGATACTATTAAGATAATAATACAACTTATTGATTTTCTGTGTTCTAAATTCACTGTTAACTTCTTACCATCTTGTGTGCCCTTGTAATCATATTGTTCCAAGCTACCAGTTGTCATATGTTACCACCCCTTGTCCAACTCCAGAACAATATATAATCATGTACATTAGCTATATGTATATGTTTATAATTGGTCTACCAGCTACTTTGTTGAAACATGTAGCTAATATAGCTAGATTTATAACCTTTAAGTTAGCTTAATTGAGCTGTTGGCAGCACTTGCCACAGCTCTCAGCCCAGTAACTGTTTTTGTTAAATATAAACACTTATAGCTATTCAACACTATAAATCTATACTTTATATATACCTATAGCTACCTGGTGCTGTAAATATAATAATAATAACAATAGTATATGCATAAGCTATAGCTATAGTTGTACATGTCCATTACAATAGTGCATAACTACAGAACATAATTAATGTATTTGCTATTTGGCTGCTCCAATCTGCTGTCTGTATAAGCCATAAAATCATCATCATTTAATTAAGAAGAGTGTTTAAATCAGAAAGGTATAATGATATAGCACTACTGTATTCAAAAATATAGCATGGTATCATTACATGTCTAACTACTTACTATATAGTATGATTACATCACTACCTACATGTCAACACTATATATATGACCTGCATGGTAACACCATCAACATCATCTGTATACAAGTCTATGATATAACACCACTGTAGCTATTTCAAAACTATATGGCAATGTCACTTCATGCAAAATTTGGCATATGTAGTATAGCTATCAACTTGAGCATGCATAATTATAGCCTAGTTCATGTCAACTTTGCATGGTATGGTACCATTCCATGTCAATGCCATATATAGCATCATTGCATGTATAGCAATACTATAACTGATGATATGTAACCACAGCATGTCAACTCTTTGGTAAGGTATATAATTATAACCGTATGCATCATATGTGGTACCACTGCATGTGGTAGCTATACCATTGTGGCATAGTTACTGTAACAGTTTAACATGTGTGGTAGGCTTTACAGCACAGCTTTTTAAATAAGACTCCATGCAGATGTCATGCATGTAGTTCTGTAATGAACAGCTAAAACAACCACACCATGGCACGGTAGCACTTCATGCCAACAGTATGGCATATTATGACTACATGTCAACATCTGACTGTGACATACTAACATAGTATATGAACTACATGTCAACACTCTGGTATATATGGTAACGTGTCAACACATTTAATTAATGAATGCGTTATTAGAGTATTTCAATAAACTTGAATGTTTTATTAGAGTGTATTGGTATACCTTGACTGTTTTATGAGTGTCATATAAACAAATGAAGCAATAAGCTAGCATTATATGCAAGTCTACTATGGTTATTGATAGTATGCTGGCATATTTCGGACGCATGCAAGCAGGCCTACCATGCCTATAGTTGTGTGAAAATAGGGGAGGTAAAGAGCACCACATTTTCTGAAAGCATTTCTAGCAAAATTTTGAGCATAATTGACTCAGACCTATAGTATGCAGTTATCACTATAGGTCTCCGCACTGTGCAATGCTAGCAGTGCATATCAACACCATGGTAAAGTAAAGCTATGCTGCAATGGTGACTGTTTTATTAGAGTATATTGATGTTTGATAATATTTTAGCCAGCAAACTGCTATTATGCTGGCATAATCGGTGGGTCCCTACTTTGCTAGTGACTGATATACTCTAATAGAACAGTCACCATTCCAATAATATTGTTGTGGACTGTTTATTGTCTATAGCTACCATAATGTAAAAGTTGTTCATAGCTACTATAAAATGTGTAGATATATAGCTACTAAGTCTATTTAACATGCCATAGTGTTGACATGCAGTGTTATCCATACTATGACAGTGTTGAGATGTAGTGGTAACATCCATGCCTTGTACAGTGTTACCATGCTTACCATGCCTTGGTGATATGCAGTTTTATCATCCCTTGGTGATATGCAGTGTTACCATGCCTTGGTGTTGATCACAGAACTAATGAAAAAGTTGTAGCTACATAATAATCTAAGGAAAGCTGCCTGAAACACAAACTTTCCTGCATATAGGAAATGTGCACAAATGCCACAAAACATCTGGGTACAGGAAATGTGTATGATAAGTCATCCTTCCTGAGTGCAGAACAGGTATAGGCAACTATTGCCTGATATTGAAATTTCTCCAAGTAAATGTGCACAATTATAGTAGCTACATGTCATACGTGTGAAAATATCCCTATGGTATATGTGAAAATTCCCATACTTGCAGGACATACCACCTGAAGCTGGTCACAACAAATTGAGAACAACAGTAATAGTACACACATACAAAATATTTCAGCATAAATATCCAATTTTCTTTGCAGATTTGTCAAGTTGGAGAGACATGTTCAGCACGTAGCAGCAAATGGCTGAAATTAAATCAATAACTGGATCCATGCAGTAAAAACCATGGGTCACTAACCTCAAGGATGATCACCCACGTTAAAGACACCTGTGAAAAGAACTCCTCTATCCTTTAGAGTGCCGTAACCATTAACCTGGAAAAATATAGAACACATCTGTAGGAAATTTCCCCCTTCCTTTAGTGTCATGTGTCACGTATGAATTAACAGTATCTAAAATTTTAACACTAAAATGCTATATTGTAATGGTTAGCTAGCTACTTATTGAAGAGAGATCATTTTAAAAGCTATGATGGGTTTTCGCCTTATTTAATGCACGCTATAAGTAAGTTTACCAACATTATAACGCATGGATATAATGTTTGCGAGCTGAAACGCAGAGAAGAATGGCTTACTGTAAATGGTAAATACAAAAATTGAAATTTACTTATTCCGCTATTCCGTTATTCCGTATTCCGCGGAATACAGCTTCCCTCCACTGTGCCATGGAGTTTCTTTTCATCCTTCAGTATATTCCTTTTTTTCTATTTCCTTTAAAAAGGTGAAACAATTACAAAAGAAGGTGTCAATGAACTTACACCTTTGTCACACAAAAACAGCCACTTTGCACACATGATATAATTAGCATTGTGCCCACCGTTAGTACTATTAACAGATGAATGTTTTTGTGTGTACTCTATTACATCGAGAACCTATCAAGTGTTACTAAGTGTAACGACAGCTTTATAATGCTTGTGATATGATTATCAGAGAACATTTTCCTTTAGCAACGTGAGTTTCATTATATTACGAAGTAGATATACTTATAATTATCAACTGTCCTTAGGGTTATGTACCATATACCTTAAGATAATGATACAATAACTTTAGCGAGTAGCTCCAATATCACTGATGCTAATTATAATAAGCCAGTCAGTGATGATTGGTGACTGCACTATTAGAGAGTATCAACACTAAATCCACAATGCTAACTTTATTGTGTCGTTAACATTACTTGGCTTAAGGTATGTGTGCACATGCATACTACAGATGACCTTTAGTCACACTAACACTACTGTCACCATTACATTCAGTTAAGCTCTGTTACTCTCTTTACTTACATCAAACAAAATAACTAGCTCAGTCACAATAAAACACTGTGCTCTGTTAAACTACATCAGCATTAGTAATCCTTTAAATGTTACCAATCTAGCTACTGCAAAGAATTCCTCTTTGAGCATATATTGCTAAGCTACATGCATAGAGTAGTGCGGTATGTATACACATTAGATTATCTGTACATACACTTCACATTATGTATTTACACATGTGTATATGCATATACGTACATACCTCATGTATAGTAAGGATATGTAGGATCAGATTTAGCAGTAATTCCTGACAGTATCTGTTATCACTAATTAATGAAAGGATACTTGTCAACACTCAGAATTTTTATCCCCAAATAATCGTCAGCAGATATCGATTCCTATGCATTAATATTAATAATTCATACCTAACAGTAATTAGTCTTGTCAGCTAGTACATGTGTATGTACATTAGTATGACATAAATTTTCTATCCATAAAGAATTCCTACAGAATAAATTTTAGGATTGATCCATAAAGCAGATACTCTTAAGCTAACAATTACTTATTTCAGTGATATCACAAGGAAGTTATGTACATGGCTAGGAAGCATCATATGTACATAACAATGCATACCTGTAAGGGAATATTCTTTAGCCCTTCCAAAAACGCGCACAAGTGTTGGGGGACACTTCAGTAAATACTGTTATTTAAGTTGTCTCTGTTAACTTAACTGAGCTCCCATATATCCCATCCCACACAGGACTCTTCTCTTGTAATTCGCTCGCTTGCACTTCCAGCTGTTTCAGTAATAGTGCGCTCTATTTAGAACTAGATTGCGCATTAATTGAAACAGAGGAGTGGTGGCGCTAACAAGGGATCTTGTCAAGGGCCGCACGTGTTTATCAGCCTCCAAGGATCTTGTCCAAGGGAATATGAAGGCACATGGAGCAGGGACTCTGGTTAGAGACAATAATTCTCAGAGCGAAGTGAACAAAAAGTTAGTGTTAGATATTAGTGTGTGTACTGGCAGGTTTGATTTATACACTTCTAGTAAATATAATAAGTTTGAGCTAAGAGATGAGCAGAAGTGTAAAGGATAATTAGCTCATTTCTAGTTGGTATTTTACATGTAGTCAGGTGCAGTACAAGTTTTTATGTATCTCTTTATGGTTTATACAAGTTCTTGTGTATTTGTATAGCTTTATATCATGACAATTGTTGCTTTTGATTTTTGAAAACAGCATACGTAGTTTAAGTCACCAAAAGTTGTCCAATGTTTTGTACGAACCTTCATTTGAAACAGTGGTGCAAGTTTTGTACAAACATTTTATGAGATCTAGCAAATTGAATTTGAAAAAGTGTAACCCGTCAATCATAAGCATCCAATGTGTAAAGCTCAAATGATTGTTGCCTAAGGCTATAGTAGCTTGTATAATATGCTATTGTTTACAAATACGTATGTCAGCTATGATCATGAACTTGTCTTGTGTTAAGGTTACGGTATATTCAGTAAATTGTTTCATTGGCGCTATTATTTAACTCCTTTAAAAGTAGCCTTCTTGTATTTTGTTTCAAGTGCCTTCGTCACCGCCTTTAAAGTACTGTATAAAGAATCTATAGAGACTGTTAAAAGGCCATCAACTAAGCCTCCAACGGAGAAAGGTGATGAAAATGGCTTTCGAACTTGCCGCCATTTCTTGTAACAACGGCCAAGGTAAGGACAGTTTTAAGGCAGTAGCCTTAATAAGATATATGTTTTTGAGGGCCTGTGGAAGAGTTTTTAGCTCTTAAGCTGCTATAATCGGTAGTTAAAACAATAATTATCTCCCTGCTGGCGCTTTGCACAACCTTATTGAAACTTTTGTCGCTTATAAAATCCATCCCTATAGTTGTACGCCTAAAAGCTCTTCCACAGGCCCTCGACAATATATCTCTTATTAAGGCTAAACCCTTACGACTGTCATAACCTTAGCTGTTATCAGGAAAGTGTCGAAGGGAAACCATTGCCAATTAGCCCTCACTTTGCTTTGTTCGTTTAATGGCCTATCAATGGTGTCTATACACTATTTATACAGTACTTTAAGGGTGATGATGAGACTGCTTGACACAATACACAAGAAGGCTGCCTTTAAATATAACAAAAATTAGCGCCAATAAAATTATTTATCGATTATACCATAACCTTAAGACAAGTCATTAGCTTGACACTTACACTTTGCAGACCACAGTTTTCAGATTATACCTTACGGGTTCAATTCACAAGTTCTTGTAAATTTCTGTATGGTGCATGTAAGGAAGTGACCTTTGCGTTGTCTAATGACAGAAATATTATTAGGTTATGTGTCGCAATCACCATTGCAAATAACATCATTTAAAAAACGAGTTTAACTAGTTATTGTATTGTTATTGATTTAGGCGGGAACTTGTATTGTTTTTAACATTGTTATTGAATTGTGAACCAGCGCTAGTGGTGTCTGTAGCGACATTTGGTGCCGAAACCTGGGAATAGTGATTTGAGACTGTTACTTGGGGACCTCGCCTTCATCGCATGTTGAAGTTGTGGTACCGTGGCATATTAACAGTACCACAGAAGGCGAGTGGATTTGAATCCTAGACATTTTGTTCTTTGTTTGAAATTTTACAGGTCGAAATGCCAGTGATTTCGACATTGAAAAGTTCTTGCACCAGAGAAAAAAAGTGCTAAACAGAGAAACAGCAGAAGCAGATGAACTGATACAGACAGAATTGAGTGATAATCCGCGAGACATGTTGAAGCTTACTTTGTCTATAGGCAAGGTATTATTGAATTTGGAAACAAAACTCACGAGGTTGGAAACCGCAAATGACAAGTTAGCGGAAGCATATGAGCAAGCTGGGGAGACGGAAGCGGCTGAGCAATTTCAGACCACATTGGATGAAGAGAGCGAATTGATTGATGACACGATAACTAAGATTTCGCGATTGAAACTTTTGAAAGAAGAGTTAGAGAAAAGACGCAGAGAGTCAGAAAGGTCGCCAAACCAAAGCTTGGTGCAAAGAGTTACAGAAGTACAGGAACAGATAAATCATTTGCAGTCCACACAATCAGTTACCAGTCTAGCTGGTATTTGGTCTCAACACCCTACTGAAGGACCTATAAAACCACCCCAACTTGATATCCCAGTGTTCAATGGCAATGTACTAAAATGGCAAGAGTTCTGGGATGCATTTGAAGCAACAATTGATAAAGGCAAGTATTCATCAGTTGATAAGATGAATTATTTGAAGTCCAAGTTAACTAAGGAAGCGCTAGATGCCATCTCAGGGTACCAGTTGTAGAACAGCAATTACGTATGAAGTAGTGGTGGATATATTAAAAAGAGGTTTGGCAATGTCCAGTTAATTATCGATGCACATTATCGGAGTCTATCACATCTCCCTCCAAGCAATTAATAATCATTCACGTGAACTGAAGCCTCAATAACCAATCAAATAAGTCCTACTGCCTTTCAGTTTTTTTATAATCATTATGACAATTGCAATTGATGGATCATGAAGATATAATGCTGTATTTGCCATTCATTTCACAGTAAAAAGTGTTTAACTAGCTGTACATTACTACGTAACAAGATGGAGCACAAATGAGTATGCTATGCGGGTTGTGAAACTTATAAAAGAAGACTGTCCTATACAGGGGCATAGCCAAGATTATCTAAAGGGGGTTTCTAAATTCAACAGTTATATAGGATCCTTATTCACCAGCATGAATGGAAATGATTCATGCACTGATAGACCTTGCATATAATTATTCACATTATCTCGTAAAAAACATTAGCTTAAGTGCATTGTAACCTACTGAATGCTAGGTGCATGGAGCTAATACTTGCTACTGTTCCTGCAGCTTACTGGTTATAGCTGTAACTATAGCTACACTAACTTACGTGTGCATGGTTAATTATTTTAATACTGTGCAGTAAATATATTTATAATACTCCACATCAAGCTTCCAGCAGAATCTTTCACTTCCTTACTGATCATCCATCACGTAAACGTGATAGGTGCCATTGGTTAAATTCTTATTCAAACCATCGATTCAGTATTCCAGAGATTTCACTATATGAGCTAAGTAAACAACTAGATACTACTCACACGATTTGCTGCACCACCCATTCTCTTATCCAATGATCTATCAAATAACTGAATTTTTATTAGTGCCTGCCTCAGGGTGTATTGGAGTTTAAATCTAAGATGAACGCGAACACTCTTCATGATAAAGATCTTCAGTAACTTATGTTGACTACGTAGCTATATTACATTCTCATAACAAAAACGTCATAACTGATCATGAAGCCACCTTATTAATCGGGTGTGTATCACGTTTATATACCAAAAATAATTTTAGTGGTGTTTAAACCGCTTGTCCACAAAGCCTGGTTCAATGATGCAGCTGATGCAATAAATGGACTCTAAGATGGAAGATGGTTTAAAAGTTGTGTAAATTTTAGTGTTAAGCCTAGCTAGCTATATTTAAATTTTTCTAGTTTTGAAAGGGGGGTCATCCAAATCCCCTCTGGCTACACCTCTGCTATAGTGTTTACTTACAGTAATAATTTCGGCTCAAAACAACTTTAAAAAAGTTTATCAATAAAGTACTGGAGTATACAGCAGGGTTAAACAAAAGAACTAAATTTATAAGCATTGCTATATATGTGTTCCTTAGTGATGAGTCTTTGTTCACATGACTTACTCGTGACACCATTAAAGTATATTGAATGGCAGGTGGTTTAACTTACATACGTAGTACCTGGTTTTTAGATAGTAAAACATCAACTTGTTTGGTATTTGAATACCAGCTTAACCGAGTGAACATGCATGAATGAATGTTTGTTTTAACTATAGCCGATGATGTTTGAGGCTCTAATATGGTCTATAACTGATGTTTGACAGTCTGCTGACCACAGCATATTCAGACATTTTATAACTGTTGTACGTACAGACTAAGAAAAAGCTGATGATATTTCTAAATGTCATTTTAAGTTATTGACTGCTCCTTAGGTTGCTTAACCTGGTTAATCCCTATTATGAAGCACTGTCATACGTAGCTCATAATAAACTGAACATCAACTTATTACTCTTAATATTCAATGAGTATGGAGATAGGGTGACAATACAGTCAACAAATTATTAAAATATTACATTTATAGTCAAAATTTTGAAGTATCCAATTTTCAAACATTTCAAGGTTACTTGTTTACTTCAAAAATTTTATCCTTGAAGTTTTTGTTAAAAGCTGACAGTAGTAACTTGAAACATTTGTGCCATGATACATTTAATATGCAATGAGCATACTGTGAGATACACTGAAATACTTTTAGTACTAGTCAACAAACCCCCCAGGGCTTAATTCATCAAAAGTTGTGCCCAGCAAAGGAATAGAGACAACCCTTCAGCAACTACCACAGCATAGATATTATGAACATTATGGCAATCCTTATGACAGCTTTAATGCTTTCAACTGTGGGTTCAAAGTTATCTTTATGTATGTTTTTAGTGACTCATCTTCATCTCTGAGATCATCACATGAAACTAAGTGCAGCAAGCATTGTAATTTAAAATTTTGAGGTCATAGTCCGTAAAAATTTTCTTACATAATTTTAAAGCAAAGTTTTAAGTCAAAAATTTCTACCCTTGAAGTTTTCCAGCTAGCTACACAGTAGAGGTATATTGTGTGCCAATGTGAGTATTGGAATGTAAAGCTATTAAACATTACAGTGCTTAATGAAATGAGTTTTACAATTAGTTGCATTAAACTATAATATCACTTATTACTCTTGGTTAATATACATCATACTCTAGAAGCATTTACTGTCATATTGTTATGATTGTATGAATGTAAGCTTCGCAATCCGCATGGCACGCCTACTTTTAAAACTGAAATGCTCCATCTTGTTAGTAATGTACAGCTGCCTTTTACTGTGAAATGAACAGCAAATACAGCATCACTTTGCTCTTCTTTTGAAAGTAACTCATGATGCACTTCATTACTAAGACCCTGCCCATCAATAGTATCGATAGCAAGTACCATAATCAGGGGCGGATCCAGAGGGGGGTCTTTGGGATCTCGAGACCCCCCTCCAGAAATATATCAGGCAAGCCAAAAGAATGATGTATTGGTATAAAAACAGACTAAAATGTACTATTTCTTGAATTAAGTGAATTTTCAGTACTTAATGAGATAAAATAACCTATATCTTCCAAGGGGTTGCACCCACCACGCCCCCTACTCCATATTCGGCTTAAAACTTTATTGTATTTACTTAAATATGCTCTAAATCTTGGATTAGGCATGATTTTGGTGTTATATTACTTAAAAAAACCATAGCTTCTGGGGGGCTGTGCAAAACCATAGCTTCTGGGGGGCTGTGCCCCCCAGACCTCCTGCTTCAGAAATCACCTCTATATTCAGACCCCCCTCTCGGAAAATCCTGGATCCGCCCCTGATAATTATAGAGAACTGAAAAGCAGTAGGATTTGTTTGATTGGCTATTCAGACTTCATTTGATGTGAATAGTTTTTGATAGCCCAGAGGGGCGGACACACAAGGACAAACACAAATGCATACCATATTCCCGGACAAAAGCAATTTCAAGAAACCAGATGTGCGCCTAGTTTAAAAAGTGATTAACTTTGTCCACATACGTATGTAAGTGCAATTTTCTCTTGCCTCCTTACAATTTATAGTACGTAGCTGTATGTCCAACTCATATGCCATAAATTAACATTAAGCGGGATTGATAAGAGAAAGGATCCTTATCCTGAGATATGACTGGCCTATTGTGTTATAGTAATAATTTCGGCATAAAATAACTTCATCAAAGCAGAAGAATTAAATTTGTATGTGTTGCTTTGTGTTCCTTAGTGATGAATCTTTGCTCATGTGACGTTATTACAATAGTATTGAATAGCAGTGGATTAGCAGCGGTTTAACTTGCACACAGTGCCTGGTTTTTAGATGGAAAAACATCAACTTGCTTGATTTCAAAAACTTTTGGGTAAACATAAGAATCTAGAATAATTTTCACAATTTATAGGGATCAAATCACATCTTATGCAGCTTGTAGATTTTGTGTATCCTACGTATAATATGAATAGGTGTACATACATAATAATATTATAAGCCTGGTTTAGGTATAGATGTATAGGAATAGGTGTATTTTAGCCTCTGATTTCTTATGCTTGCTCACAACTATAAACATCACTTATTACTCTTGGTGTATATTTAATTAATGCACATCATACTGTAGAGGCAGTTACTGTGCATATGTCACACTCTTATCATCTACTGTACTTATATTAATGGACTACTTGGAGCTGCTGGTAATGGTCGATTGGAGGATGTCATGGAACATCTCCAGAATGGAGTGGATGTTAATGGGAATGTGGTAAGTAATTACATTTATACTTATTTCACGTTACTATAATACTTGATAATGTGTATAGTAGCTATGTGTGTAGCTAGAAGGAATAAGACCTTTAGTGTTTACTACTCTTAGAATTCATAAGATAATAGAACAATAATAATGATGTAATAATTTATTCATATCAATCATGACTGATAAGGAAGTCTCGTTTGTCACTTCTTTGTTAGCCATTAGTTTTTAATTTGTAACCAGTCTGGTACTTTGTTTATTGTATAAATTCTCAACACTATAATGTACTGTTATGTCATAATATGTGTTCATATAGTAACATAAGCTTCACATTGTCATGACAACACTAGTGTAAATTTCTAGATCATTTTATTGTACAAACTACAATCATGGTATGTACGTATGTAGGCATGCAAAACTAACTAACCTCTGTTACAGATTGCTTTATACACCATTCACGTGAAATGAAGTCTGAATAGCCAATCAAACAATGCCTACTGCCTTTCAGTTTCTCTGTACAGCACTTGCTATCTATACTGCTGATGGGTGGGTCCTTAGTAACAAAGCATGTCGTGTTTTACTTCCAAAGAAGAGCAAGGTAATGCTGTATTTGCTGTTCATTACTCGGTAAAAGCCGTTTAACCAGTTCTACATTACTAACAAGATGGAGCGCTTCAGTTTTAAATGTGGGTGTGCCGTGCGGGTTGCGAAGCTTATAAAAGAAACTGGCCTATAGTGTTACAGTAAGAATTTTGGCATAAAACAACTTTCTACTACTTTCAAAAAGTTTTATCACTAAAGTACTGGAGCACAAAGTGGGTTTAAACAGAAGAATTAAATTCGCATGCGTTGCTATGTGTTCCTTAGTGATGAGTCTCTGCTCACGTGACTTACTGGTGAAGTCATTAAGGACTATTACAATGCATTGAATAACAGTAGATTAACAGTGTGTTAACTTACACACAGCGCCTGGTTTTTAGATGATAATACGTCAACTTGTTTATGTTAACTAAGCCTTGCTTTTACAAATAAATTTAACAATTACATTGTCATAATAAATGTTTGAATGTCTTTCAGTACGGTCCTCCATCCTTTGCTTAATCTACGTACGTATTGTAGGTACGTATATATGTATTGAGGGCAAAGATTGAACACTATTTGCTTTTACATTACTGCATACGTACGTACGTATGTGTTTGTTAAATCATATTATGTGATTTATAAACCAACACTGTATTACGTACATGTGCATACATGCATACATAATACCACATAGTTTCATATGGTGGAGTTAGACTAGTACAGTTGTGTAATTATTGATAAAGTGTATGTGTTGTGTTGACCTGATATAATTTATTGATAATTTATTATTATATGTAGCTTGATGATACTCCATTGAACAGAGCAATGAGAGGTCATCATACAAAAGTGGTACAATTCTTACTTTCTAAAGGAGCTAGAGTGAGTACAATACACATATTATAATGTACTGTAAGGCTGTGAAACGTAATTAGTTTGTAGATATGCATGTGATCATGTTCACACTGAGACAGAATGGAGGTTTTATATTGTTATATTTGTGGTTGGATATGTTTCAATATAGGATTACGTATATTGGGTACTTTCTTATCAATTGGACTAGCTGAAGTGCTTAATAATATGGGTACCTGCAGTTTTGCATAGTTTTAAATATAATATGCAGCTACGTATAAGTATCAAGGATAATGCCAACATAATATACCGTATACCATGAAAGTTTCGAGACAGAAAAGTTTCGTGGATTTTGCGGTTTTTTGGTGCTCCGCGAAGCTTTTTTCCATGAAAATATTTCAGTTGCTATTGAAAATCGGGTACTTATAGCTATAACTATGGGAATCCGTGAAAGTTTTTTTGTGAAGATCTGTGTGATGCATTGACCGCGAAGGTTTTTTGCCTCGAAACTTTCATGGTATACGGTAAGTGTTTGGCTAGGTATTGTATTTATAGAAATGAGCAAATTTTTATACTAATATTGATTTGCTCTAATAAAACAGTCACAATTAAATAGCTGGAAATTTTCAATACATTGAAAACTTCAAAAGTTCAACAATGTGTCAGTTATCACTGTATAGTCGGTCTATTTCAAAAATTAATGTACGTAGAATAACTACATGTTTATTGTTTTTGATAGATCAATGTACTTAACACTTTAGTAGCTATGTTATATGGCTTCCTCCACACTTGACGTGATGTTTATAAGCTTATCTACAAGAATGACCGGCCTGGATAGCACAAAATTGCTTCCTCTGATTCTGCATTATGCTCGATTGTGCCTACTGTTAACTAGCATAAAATATTTGTTATAAAACCTTAACTGTTTTATTAGAGTATTCACTTATCCCAAATACTACTGTTAGTTTTCGCATCATCTATGTTACTATGGTTCCAACAATGATGTCACAATTTCATGTGGATAGGCATCCACGCACTTAAATGGCTTCACGTGGAACCACAAAAATCTATTGTGTGCCACCACATACTAGTTCATAGAAGTCTTGGGGATGAGACTAGTATGGATGTACTGTACTTGCACATATCGTATATTAACGTGATGACATGTACGTATGTACGTAGATCATCTGCTGACTTAGTCTTGCATAGTCAGACCAATTTACAGACCAACCACTTATTGCTGTTCAGATTATAAGCACCAGCTGTAATATGATCTGATGACATTCCGATTCTTCAGTGTACTAGTGCAGTGTGCTAGCTAATTAAGTACATTTCAATGAAGTCACCGGGAATATGTATAATGTATTTCTAGTATTAGTCTGTTTGCATGGAGTTAACTGGGATGTTTCATTAAACTATTAATGGGACACATTGACAAACTTGTCACTCTAATAACAGTAATAGATAAGGCTGTAAGCATAGTTGTGATGTTGAATACCCTTTGGAACTTATTCACAAGTTTCTTTGTAGTTTTTAAGCTGTGAAATCTTCAACTACGTAGTCCTGGGCAATATTGAAAAGTTAAGATGTCAATACGATATGAGAAAATATCATAATACACTGATATCCACAATATTTCCTGTGTGGTGCTAAAATAACATCCTTATACTAATCCACGATATTATCGTGGAGCATAATTCCATACTCGATAGTGTTATAATATCATGATATGATTAAATTTTGATATACGTACATATTATTGCCCTCTATAACCTGCACATGTCACTAAACCATCCATGATACTCTGTTAATCACAATGAAAGTTGCCATTTTATTAAAGTATGTATGAGTAGAATACCCATCAGAATGACTGAAGTGTTGCAATGTCACCAGACCATATTACAGCTGGTGCTTATAATTGAACACCAATAAGAATACAATAGTGTTTATATGCACACTTTGTTTTGTAATTGATTTGTTATCAAACAAGTAATATAGACTTTCTATAAAAGTGGTCAGGTAATACCTGACCAACCTAACTGGTGGCTACAGCCCTGTCTACTGGTAACAATATTGGGATGAGTGTTATAGTTATATTATATAATAACAGTGACAAGGTATGTAATTATAATGTTACGTACATACATAGTCAAATCTTTAAATTAGGCCTAAAATGAATATCAAATTGGTGTGTGAATAGCTTGAATGGTAAGGCAATGAATATTCTGAACAGTTGCAATATGCCATTTTACTATAAAATTGCTTGATTCATGCTGAAAATAATATAATTAATTTAATTTCCAAACTAGTTAAAAATTAGTGGCAAAATATGCTAGAATTTATACATAAAGTCTTTTGTTGTATATGTATGTATGTATAAATACTTTTTAAACCAGGCGGACACCAGCCTTTTTCCTGATTTCTTGAATTCAAACTGCTTTTGTTTGGGAAGTTGGTGTGTATGTGTGTGTCTTTGTGTTTCTGTGTATGCATGTGCGTCTGCCTGTGTGTCCGCACCCAAGCTATTATAATCATTCATGTGAAATGAAGCCTGAGTAGCCAATCAAAAAAGTTCTACTGCCTTTCAAATAATTTGACAATTACAGTCGATGGGTAATGAAGCATGTCATGATTTCCTGCTAAAGAAGTGTAAGTTAATGCTGTATTTGCTGTTCATTTCACAGTAAAAGGCATTTAACCAGCTGTACATTACTAGCAAGATGCAGTTTTAAAAGTGGGAGTGCCATGCAAGTTGTGAAGCTTATAAAAGGAGACTGGCCTATATAGTCAAAAAGAATTTCGGCTAAAACAACTTACTACGTACTTTATCAATGAAGTACTGGAGTGTACTGCTGGTTTAAACAAAAGAATTAAATTTGTATGCGTTGCTATGTGTTCCTTAGTAATGAATCTTTGCTCACATGATATACTTGTGATGTCATTAAATACTATTACAATACATTGAATAGCAGTTGATTAACAGTGGTTTAACTTACACAGCGCATGCTTTTTTGATGTTAAAACATCAACTTTTTGGTATAGGAATACCAGCTTAATCAAGTGAATATGCGAACTATTTGAATGTTTGTTTTAGGTGACCACAGCATATTTAGACATTTTAAAAGTGTTGTAGCTAAGAAACAGTTAGTGATATTTCTAAATGTCATTTTGCTGCTCCTTAGGTTGCTTAACCTGGTTAATCCCTATTATGAAGCACTGACATACATAGCTCATAATAAACTGAAAATCATCACTTAGGGTAACAATACAATTAATCATCACTTAGGTATATATTCAATTAATGCACATCATACTCTAGAGGCACTTACTGTATGCATGCCTTAAGCCGATTTTTTTGATGTTAGGTTAATTTAGCAATTTTCAATTTCGAAGATTTAGTGTTTTCAATTTTGGCGATTTTGGCAATATCTGTGTCCAGCTACCGTTAGTATAATTAGCGCATAGAAATTTTAGCAAATTAGTCACTACTTGCCAACTTCGCCAAAATGAAGTTGCGTTTAATATACTTAGCTTAATTTATATATATACGTATATATACATATACGTATGTGTGTGTGTGTGCATATGTACGTATGTATGTCACATTGTTGTCATCTACTGTACTCATTGTAGTATAACATTGGTGGGTTGATTCAAGCTACTCGTGATGGTCGACTGGAGGATGTCAAGAGGAACATCTCCAGAATGGAGTGGATGTTAATTGGACAAATAGTGTAAGTAACTACATTTATACTTATTTCACGTTACTATAATACTTGATAATGTGTATAGTAGCTATGTGTGTAGCTAGAAGGTATAAGATCTTTAGTGTTTACTACTCAAAAATTAAAGATTTTGTAACAGCTTTAAAATTACAATAAAAATAGTTCTCATAGAGTTCATAAGATAATAGAACAATAATAATGATGTAATAATTTATTCATATCAATCATGACTGATAAGGAAGTCTCGTTTGTCACTTCTTTGTTAGCCATTAGTTTTTAATTTGTAACCAGTCTGGTACTTTGTTTATTGTATAAATTCTCAACACTATAATGTACTGTTATGTCATAATATGTGTTCATATAATATGGTACAGCTCAAAGGCAACTTGATGCCTGCACGCGGGTTGCCAGGTGAACACGCGCGGGTGAACTTACACGCGGACCCGGGTGCAGATGCCCGTAATGTTTTTCACCAACCCGTGGGCACCCAGTTTCTTAAATACAATAATACTCACCGTTGTACAAGCAACCTTTGCTGCATTGTTTATTCACAGTAGTCTGTGAATCCTTGAGCGAGTCCTCAAGGGTTATTATCAATTAATCTAACGACGCGCATAACTAGGTAAGGTGCTTATAAGTATAAGACCCCATGCGCATTATGAAAGAATATAATATTTTAGTCGGTTCTCAAAGTAAATCATGGTGATACAACTAGCTACCCTTCTTCTTGTCTCGATTTATAAGCAAGGCATGGTAGTACAACCGATTGATATGCAAACTAGAAGGTATAAAACTGGCCAGTACGTTAGAATTGAACTACGTATATATATACATCGACATAAACAAGTGTATATTAAGCTAACCATACAAACCTGCATGAAGAACTGGGGAAGGTGGAGAGTAACCAGCATCATTACTTGTTACAGTTATACTCTGGCGTGCATGTATGTGTGCACACGCAAACCAGGGCGCGTGCAACAAGAGAGAGACACGCATGTAAAATACCTGCGTGAATCAAGTTCCCTTTGAGCTGTGCCGTAGTAACACAGACTTCACATTGTCATGACAACATTAGTGTAAATTTGTAGAGCACAAAATACAAACTCATATTCAAGTACTTTAATTTTTGATTGACTGGATGAATTATACATAGCATACATATTTTATTAAGTACCTACGTAGTATTCTACATACAGTATGTAGCTATAACTACGTATGGAGGGTAAAGATTGAACACTATTTTCTTTTTCCTTACATTATGTTGTTTGCTGGTAGTATTATTTGAAGGATGATTTTGCTTAGTCAAATATCTGATAGTGTCCGCTGAACACATGATTTATGCATCAGCTAAATATACATACGTACATACATAGACTAGTAATTATTGTGTTATCAGTTATTGTGTTTGTGTGTGGTGTTGACCTGTTATCATTTATTGATTATGTTTTGTTATAGAGTGGTAATACTCCACTGTCCAGTGCGGCATTATGTGGACATGCAAATGTTATTGAATTTCTATTATCTAATGGAGCTAAAGGAGATAGAAGGGAAATAGTGAGTATAATATAATACTGCTGAATATGTAGTTTATATGTATGTAGATATGTACGTTTGCATGTGATCACGTACATATTGAGAGACTGATATACAGTGTAAAAGAAGTTAATAATTGTTCTGATGTCAAAATTATACATTTTCTTATTTTCACACATATATTAGGCTTAGTATATTAATTAATAAAATACGTACTTTAAGGACTGTAGTATGACTGTAAATCCTTTAACAGAGTGTATGGTGATGGAGTGGAAATACAGTTGACAAAATTATTTGTTGTCAGGGATGTGCCCACAGCGGTCGGCAGTGGTCGGCCCCGACCACCACTCTGATAAAATAACCACCACTCAGATAAAATGACCACCACTAAAAACTCACTGACCAGTACTAAAATATCAGCAAGAATGAAATGCTTAGTCTTGCTAGCCACTTTACACAAAATAAAGTGTCTACAGGGAATCCTAAACACAATTTGAGCATATATATTAAAGTTTGGAGATTTAAAACCGCTTTATGTAACCACCACTCTCCTAAACCTGGGCACATCCCTGTGTTGTAGATTATTTTAAATGACATATTCGTAGCTAGCCGTAATTTTTGAAGGCTCCAATTTCCAAATATTTTGAGGTTATTATGTTTACCTTGAATTGCTTGAAAATTTTATCCTTAAATTTTTTGTAGAAAGTCAGTTATATCTTTAAAAATTTGTGCCACGTTGCGTTTATTACACAATGAGCACACTGCAAAGTATACTGAAGTACGTACTTTAAGCACAATTCAACGTCACCTAACCCAACAGTGCCTTCATCAGAAGTCGTAAAGACACCAGTAATGCAGTATCTTGAAACGTTTGTACCAGGGGGCAATTAATATGCATTGAGCATGCTGTGAGGTACACTGAAGTACTTTAAGCATTAGTCAACCAGCAGGGTAAGGCTTTCATCAAAAGTTGTGCCCAGTAAAGGAATAAAGACAACTAACAATAGGGTAATTCCATATCAGTTCACCAAAGTTTTGCAAATGACCCCCTTAGAATAGGACGAAATTTGGTGTGTGGGTAGTCCAGGTAGTCATATGTGTCCCAAAAGAATTTCACGCCCATTGCTTGTATGGCTTTCACAAAATGGCCTATTAAATATTCTACTATTTTGTTATTTTGCAGTACCTGTGACCATTCAAAGCATCATAACTTGGGCAATTTTCATTATTTTGAAAAACGAATTGCACCACTTTGAAGCTGAAAGAATAAGCTTTCATTTGGTATGTTTAACAAATTAATTTGACGAAGTTGATAATTAGGTACGTCTCCTAATCTTTGACCTTTGCTCTATCAAAAAGTGCTGATTGGAATTTTTTGTTACTTTTTGTAGATACTTGCTAGACATTCACCTATTAGTTGTAAAAGTTTCAGTTTGGGGTCTCCATGGGATTACGAGATAGGTGCTCTTATGTAGCGGTGTGTATGGTATTATAGCAGAAATCCTATGCAGTATTGCACACCTTGAAGCCCATTCTGCTGATTTAAGTTTGCAGACACACAAGACTCTGTAAGTTAAATGCTAAACAAAAACAGCCTGGCTGTAAAAAAAGTGCGTGGCCAATCAGAAGCCACAAATATAAGCGACCAAAACCTCTGATATCAAGTAAGGCCAAGAAATTGAACATTTTATTAAGAATCTTTTTACTTGAATGACATACAATAGTTTACAGGGCATTTTCACAACTATGATTGGCTTTGTCACTTGGCCACCTTGTTGCTATTTTTATTGATATCAGAGGTTTTGGTCGCTTATATTTGTGGCTTCTGATTGGCCTCGCACTTTTTTACAGCCAGGCTGTTTTTGTTTAGCATATCACTGCTTTTTGTAAATATTCAAAAACAGATTATATACTATAAACAAGTCCTGACAAGAAACCTTATATAAAGTATGCAGAGTAATAAAATTTTAAAGGGGAGAGGAGGAAGTTAATATTTTGGGTATTTCCCTTGTATTCCCCCAAATAACTAATGAACATTATAAAGTATGTGTTATTATAATATAATTGTTAGCTATGTAAGTGGAGAACAGTTGAGAACTTCAATGAAGGCTACATCATTGCCATCCTCTATTGTTGATTGATCTACAGGAGAAGACAATTAATATTATAGTGCAAAATATTGTAGTGACAGTGGTCTCCTATTTATAATGTGTGGCAACTGTTCACCTCTTGTTGTTTGGTATAATTATCATGGCACATTAACATGAATGAAATCGTTAAAGGCTAATTTTGATAAACTGAAGTGTCATAATTTCTTTAAACTTATCCTGAAGATTCATATATCGATATAGCTTGTGTATCTGAAATTTCATTCAAATGATTTAGAGGGGGTCCGAGTTATGGAAACTATCAACATACAGTGTAAAAGTATCTCTCAAATACATTGAGGTATTTGCTTAATGCTGAAAGTTGTTTGTCTGGTAGAGCATACATAGGAGAAGTGTTGATACAAATTTGGTTGAAATCCATGCAGAAATGAGTGAGTTATTAGACAAACAAGTGTATGTACTAAATGAGTGTTTTAAATATAAATTCCGGGATTCACGCCGGGGGTCACGCAAGCCCACGAAAAGTGTGCGATGAAAATAAAAGAAAGAAAGAAAGAAAAAGAAAACGACGGCCGCGTAATAATTTTTTTACTGGAAGGAGGACTTTATAAGGCTGTATCAGAAGACTGGCTGGTCCGATTTCGATAAACTTTGGGTTACTGATTCTACATTAAATGAAGGTACTAATTCTCTAATTAACGAGCGAAAAGGGGCGGGGCAGATGGTTCGTCGTGCGTTGTCGCAAAACGAGCGCCATAAAACTCGCAATGGCTGATACTCAGGAATGGAGGCAGCTATTTACTTCATTGTTGGTATATTGATTCTATATAGTAAGAACGTACTAGGTCCGTAATAACTAAGCGGTAGCTTTTATGGCGGATTATTTACAGCGTCTGCGAATTTTTGAGCGGTGCTACCTGTAAATAACTCACTCGTTCGTCGCGTACGGCTGCTTCTTCTTGGCCTCGCAACTCACTATCGTGAGTCTTGATGTACACATAAAGAATTTGTAACAAAGGCATGTAATACAAGTTTATTACTGCGGTGAGCTGTTTGGTAGCAAAAGTCATTTCTTTTTTGTCGAAGAGTAGGCTTGAGACTAATGTGCTGGCATAATTTTAAGAATAACAGGTAGCAATTTTAGTAATAATTCTAGAATTATAGGGTCTTTATGTGCACAATTCTGGACATTCATGAGCATAATGTAAGAATAATCAATTAATCATTGGCATTTTAAAAAGATTTTTATTCTTTGGACATCAGCAGCTCAGTTTCTGAATAGTTTCATATGCATTTTGGATATTATTTTTACTGACTCAGTAAAATTAATAGAGGAACAATAGATGATAATTTGGGAATAAATTAAGAATAATGGGTAAAATTTTTGGGAAATTCGGAAAGGAAATTTTTGAACATAATAGGCTCGAGCCTATCAAAGAGTACACACGACCACTTCTTGTTCTTAGGTCTACGAGAGTTAGAATGTATCCACTGGTATAGTATGGATATTCTGGGTCTCTGGGTACTTGAACAAGTTCGATGGAACATGTGGATGCAGAAACACCACCTTAGTGTCACTGCAAACTTCAAGCACACAAGCTAACCACCAATTCTCTTCTAGTGACAAACACAGCAATCGATCACGGTGGTATTTCATTCTTTGCTAGAGCTACTCTCTTTTTCCTGGAAACATGAGTAAAATTTGACTTCCACTGTGCTATCTGAGATCGATACAAAAGAGTGCAGTTTTCTCGTACCAGGGATTGTACGTGAGAGTTGAAAGCAACATTCCAAACTATTCTGTTCTCTCACATAATCTTCATTGCTACAATACCCAAAGTAAGCAGCAGGTATGTTGCTACATGCCCAATCGAACAACCAACGTGGTGTCATTAGCTGGTCATTGTATGGCATTTGCAAGCTGGCACGAGCTGCTTGTCGCTTGACTATTCCATCCATCACATGCCCCCTTTCCATGTGAAATGGCTGAAAAATACCATTCAGCTTTGACTCCAAAATCATCTTCCTATTTTTGTACTGCAGTGCAGCACCATCAGAAAAATAGACTATCTTCTTAGGGTGCAATCTAGCTGGTAGCAACTCTTTCAGAAAGGTCTTTGAAAAAGGTGAACAGCTACAGTATCATGGTGGAGACAGTCAGAAATCACCATGCACCTCACATGGTGTATCTCTTCCGAATCCAGGTAGTAGGCAACAAAGGGGTGCAGGGTTACTTGGGATTTATTCCAATGGAACCCTTGGTCAGCATCTTACAAAACGAAAGAGTAATTTTCCAAAAAATCTGCAGTAATCAGGAACTCTCCTGTCTTCAAAGTAGCCTTATAAGATGCATAGAATTATGCCTACTCTTTTGCAATGGATGAATGGGGACACAATAGTTCTATGTATCTTCTTGCAGAAAGTATCAGCAAATTCCTCAACTGGTGAACAAAATGTCTCCAGTGTAGATCTATTGGTGGAGACCAACTGCTTGTAGACAATCTGTTCAACGTCAATCTCATCAAAGTGAATGAGCAGCTCTTCTTTCAACGTTTCGATCTCAGAACGGGCATCACATTCACCCAAGTAGCATCTAGGAAGTGGAGGATTACATATTATCTTCGCCAAACAGTAGTGGTATGTTGGTAGCTCAGTTATCTGCATCTCCTGGACCAATGACATCAACTTCACATTATGATGTATTGTATACACACATACTGAGTGAGTACCACTCGTTCCTGCTAAAACACAATGTTTACGTAGGTCTCAATTTTGAGAACCCAATTTTGCAATCTGGAAATCTCTCCTTGAACTAATGGTACACCCCTCTCAAATTGCTCAAAACCAGTCACTTTTGAATATACTTACGTTTTCTCTCCTTCACCGATACGAAATCCTTCTTTCCAGGCATTACACGACTGATGTCATCAGATTCATAGAAGCTACAAACATCAGTAACTGTTTCTGATGGCAGCGAAAGTTCGCATGATGGATCAGGAAAGGAAAGAATGCCTCCTTCCTCTACCAGCTTCTTTGACTGTTGTGCCAAATACTCTGAAACACCAAACTCCTGCTGTACTTTCTTCACTGACCAACTCTTTGGTAAAACTGTTAGCACTTGAACTTGTTTCCCAAACCTTCTCTTTCAGTTGTTGGATCATCTCAGTTCATCATTAATACGTGCCCCTGTGATAATTGTACACTGCAAAGCTTCAGTGATCTTCTTCACCTTCTGTCTGCAGTAGGTCTTTAACTGGGCTCTACTCTGAGAAAAGGGTGTCTCACCGATTTCTACTAGACACACATTGAGTGAAGATACTGCTTCTGAACTGTAAGGATCAGATTCTGTTGCTTGTGAGCTAGGAAGAGTAGGAGGATCAAGCTCAGAGGTGACAGACTCGGTAGCATCCGACGACTCCTTGCTTAGCATCTTCCTGCATGTGTCACAGATCTTCATTCCAATGGTAATATGTCACACATCCAGGCTGTGACAGATCTGAGATTCTTCCTACGGCTACTCCAGGTATGATCAGGTATGTCAAACGGATTGCAACAGGACTGAGCCATGTAGTGCTAGTGTGTGCATACATGTTTTGTGCATCTGCAAACCTAAATCAGCAGAATGGGCTTCAAGGTGTGCAATACTGCATGGGATTTCTGCTATAATACCATACACACCGCTACATAAGAACACCTATCTCGTAATCCCATGGAGACCCCAAACTGAAACTTTTACAACTAATTGGTGAATGTCTAGCAAGTATCTACAAAAAGTAACAAAAAATTCCAATCAGCACTTTTTGATAGATCAAAGGTCAAAGATTAGGAGACATGCCTAATTATCAACTTCGTCAAATTAATTTGTTAAACATACCAAATGAAAGCTTATTCTTTCAGCTTCAAAGTGGTGCAATTCGTTTTTCAAAATAATGAAAATTGCCCAAGTTATGATGCTTTGAATGGTCACAGGTGCAGCAAAATAACAAAAAGTAGAATATTCAATGGGCAATTTTGGGGAAGCCATACAAGCAATGGGGATGAAATTCCTTTGGGACACATATGACCACCTGGGCTACCCACACACCGAATTTCATCCAATTCTGAGAGGGTCATGTGCAAAACTTTGGTGAACTGATATGGAATTACCCAATATCAAATTCAACTACAGTACTACCACACCATAGACATTGTGAACATTATGGCTATCCTTATAACACCTTAACTGCTTTTCAACTGTAGGTTCCAAGGTATCTTAATGTACGTATGTAACAAAATTGAAAGTGTAAGAGATGCTCATCTTCATCTCTAGGACTGTCACATGTAACTAAATGTGAGGATAAGCAGTAAGCATCAATAGGAAACCTTTGATGTCATTTTCATAAACCTTAAAAACTTTATTACAAAAATTTAAAAAACCTCTAGCCCTTGAAGTTTTGTGGCTACACAGTATAGGTATACAATTTTGCTATTGGAATGTAAAGCTATTAAACACTGCAATGCTTAATGATAATTTATAGCATAAGTTGTACAATTATTTTTTTATAAAATAAACATATCCTTATTACTCTTGGTTAATGTACATCATACTCTAGAAGCATTTACTGTCATGCAGCTTACAAACCTTGTACGGTACTAGGGATAGAAACTATGAATAGGCTTGTTTTGTGTACTTACATAACCCCAGGTTTCTTTATTCTTGCTCACAACTAAACATCTTAGTATTCTTAATCTATATTCAATTAAAAATGGAGCACTTCAGTTTATACAAGTAAGCGTACCATGCGGGTAGCAAAGCTTATAAAAGAATAATGATCTATAGTGTTACAGCAACTTTATGCTACTTTTAAAAAGTTTTTGACTAAAAAACTGGAGTATAAAACTAGTTTAAGCAGAAGAATTAAATTTGTATGCATTGCTACATATGTCTTCCCTAGTGATGAATCTTTGCTCACGTGACTTACTCGTGACATCATTGAATATTATTACAATACATTGAATAGAATTCGATCAAGTTACACATGCAGTGCCTGGTTTTTAGATGATAAAACATCAACTTGTTTCTTATCAATCGGAGTTTTTAATGGTAGATACCTACCAAATATTTATTTTTAAGCCTAATATATAGGTACGTAGCTAAAAGCACCAAGCATAATGCCAGCATAATATGTTTGACTAAGTACGTACGTATTAATACCAAAGATCGATTGGACAGTCATCGAGATTATTATTTTGTACAAGTGAATATACTCTAATGAAATAGTCACAGTTTATACGGTATATGTGACAGTAAAAAGTTATCATTTCTGTTTTATACAATTGTAAAAACATTGTAACTGTAACAATTTACGTATAAATCATTTTATTATGCAATAGTTTTTTCAGAGAACAATATGATGATGCAATCTGAAAAACTATTGCGCAATCATTTAAAAAGACGATTATGCAACCCTTAAGCCACACTCGCTATAGTTAACCCACGCATACATACGTACGTACTTATCCTCACCATTGGTTACCAAGGCCATACAAATGTTACTGTATGCGAAATGACAAGTAGTCTTCATCAAGCCTTAGCGCTGCTCAGTCAGCAAACTGGTAAATCGTATTTGTTGGGGGTGTCCCGTAATTTTTGCTACAAACCACATTGTTACGATTACTTAACAACCAGCCTTGAAGCCATATGCAGTCCTAATTTGTGTAGCCACCTCTTTTTTATACTAATTGATGCCATAAGTAAATATTCCACTGTAAGGCCACTATTTGGTGAATGTTAGTTTCTCATCCAAGAATTATTTTAGCAATGCGGGCGGATGGACATTACTATTATTCCATTATGCTTTTGTATTAAATAAAACAAGGAATCTTTATGTTTTTCAGTGAAAGCAATGTCCTATTGGTATAGCATTGATTCTAGCAATCGTTTGTAGCTATAGAGATCTACGTATGCAAGCATAGATATTTTGCACGTGTGACACAATTTCCACTATTTGCCACGAGATCACACTTCTTTTTGTTATGCAGCAATTAATTAGGGAAGTAATAAAACCTGGACTGGACTCTGGACTGGATTCTAATATAGCTATAGGCATGCTGCGTTGTGAGAATCTTTCTGCATACCATATTAAATGATCGAGACGATCAGTGCCTCATGACAGCATCCGATTGACAAGCGCTTGCTTTCTTGTGAGTACTGAAGTTCCAAAAGATGGGAATGGAGGGGTAGCTATAGAGCACCTCAACTTTTTAGCTTTCCACCTGGTATTGACATATACTACGTATCTATGATATAATCATTATAAAGAATCAAAATACTCTAATAAAGCAGTCATTTATCCTTATACCAATGACAAGACTTTTTTGCTAGAGTCCATGCAGAGCAAACTCGAGGGTGGGGGCTGCTTGCAGTAATTGGGTGCTCTATTGTATAGATGCTCTGTCCCTCTACTTTTAACTCTATAGCCCTACCCCTCCAGTCTCCACGTTCTGCAGCTTACGCACAAAACTAACTACGCCAGACTTTCCGGGCAAGCGTACGTATGTCAATCAGATTGTGGGGCACTCATCATCTCCAAAAGCCTCATTGCACATTGCACAGAAGGATTCTCCCAACACGGCTAATCTATGAGGTATGCTCAACCAGCATGCCTAGTTATAGCTATTAGGTGCAAAAATCATATTTACAACACGGAATCCGGAATCTCCAGTCCAGGTTTTATCGCTTCCCAATAAATTAACATGTAAACAATCAAATGTGACATCTGGTGCACTTCTACAAAGGTATGTTGCATTTGTACACATGCCCAATGTGTATAATGACAATTGTGGCAGTTTCACAAAAAAGGATGCGGGTGGTAAAAAGGCCATGCGGGTGGTAGATGATAAACATTCAACAAATAAGGGCCTTACTGACACATGATATGTTCAAACACTCAGTTTAGTGCTTACGTATTTCATGTATGATAAATCTCTGCAACAAAACATTGGAAAATACAAAATTGATCTACAAATACGTAGCACTGATAGGGCTACGTACTTTTAGTGGACACTTCTTCTTAGTTTTACAGGTACACAAAAGATGACGGTCATTAAGACTTTGGCTCAGAAGTCAATCTATCCATGATTGTTAGCGCTTGGAAAGTGTTTTGATCCAACTGGACACCTGATTAGACATTCTCTTCACAAAGTAGCAAATGTTACCCTCGACCGAGAGTGCCCGACGGATCAAAACTTCTATAGTTAGTATTTGCATGAGTAATAAGAATTACGTAAATTGAGTGATCCAATAGGATAATTTCATTTTACATTTAACAATACATCATTATATTTTTGTCAATTAGTTAATGCAGCTGACAATACATTGTAAAACCCACAATTAGCTAAATGTCACATGTTAAAATATAAAAGAAGAGGCTAAACCTTGATAAATGATAATAAAATGCCCAATAAATATGTATAGAATTTTTGCAAGGTCTGAAAAGGACACACAATGATCAAAACAATGGTTACTATGGTAATCAGTTCATTGTATAATATAGAAAACTCATCATTGTAATATTTTGTTTAAAATTTGACTGGTTTTAACCTATTTGTTTTAAAGTGGGTCAGTAGTTATTGGCCTGGTTCTT
This sequence comes from Nitrosopumilaceae archaeon, assembly GCA_965207375.1. Taxonomy (GTDB): domain Archaea; phylum Thermoproteota; class Nitrososphaeria; order Nitrososphaerales; family Nitrosopumilaceae; genus JAWVZS01. The sequence continues at coordinate 350,744 of CBDBMG010000003.1, forward strand.
TCTATTGATCCATTTTAATATTGGTGAATTTATTTTGTACTGATGAAATCGATGTGATTGGATAGTCACCGTCTGATTGTCTGATGAAAAGTACTGTATGGTTCAGCCAAGCCAGTACTAGCCATCAGTTGGTCAGCTTTCCTGTTACCTTACATCTTCCGGCAGGGTGTTTAATGCTAGTCAACATGCAAAGAAGAGGGTGTGGCCACACAAGACTAGTTACTACTGTACAATACCTATAGCTATCCCTTTAAAAGGATACTCTAACAAAATTGGTCAACCCGTCGTAAAACTGATTAACCAGTTTAAAGTCAGTCATGAATTTTAAATCAGGTCATGACATTTACGGTAGTGAGCAGTTAAATGACCATCTGTTGTTATGGATTCTTGATATTGTGCATACCATAGTCTAAATACATTTAGCTGTGTGTGTATTTATATAATGAGTGTATGTTCTATTGTAGCCAATACGGATTATGTGATAGCAGCTACAAATATTTTGACTGGGCAGTTAATGATTTAGTCATTGATCGGCAACACTCTGACTACCAGCCGTGTGGACCACTGTTTGATCAAGTGTCGACCAGTTCATTCCAGAAATACTTCAAACCTCCTGAGTCACGATTGAACATTCAACAAAAAGCTTATTAAAATGTCCTATATTAATGTTGTACAATAGCTGCAATGAAAATACACTAAACATTAATTTTCTATGCTATAATAAAAATTCATTGTAGGGGCAGAGTATTATAAATTGATACATTGTGTTCCTCTACCATCTTCTTGCCATCTCCTTGTGACCTTTTTGGTTGTTGGATTACCGGCTATCTTTCAGATAGTGCAGTCTTGTATTTTATTAAATTCGTGTGTTGATTCTGTTTACCTTGATTTGCTGTTTGTGTACTACAAAAGACAAAACTTTTGTGGTTTTCGCAAATTTTCAATAAATCGTGAAAAGATTTCCCTACTAATTTCAATACATGAATGTTGTTTTTGTCCTTATTTGGAAAAGTTTTCTCTACATTATGAGTGAACCCAATAAACCACAAAAATTTTATCATTTATGGTATTTCAGTTGCTTTACTTGTAATTCATCCACAAATGATTGTTGGAACTGTTTAATCATTGAAACTTGGCTAATATCAAGAATAGAATTTCTATGCTACACCATATGTTTGTAACTTTAAATTCATTACTTATCGTAAGAGAACCTCTGGATGATAAGGCTGAATGTGATGTGCATACATCCTGAAAGTACTTTTAATTACCAACTTTATGATACCTTATCAACTGTAGAACATAACAAGTACTTAGGAACAGTAACCGTCCAGCCCACCTGTGCATTCATTATTATTATTATTATTAACTAATTGACATAATTATGTACACTCTAGGGATACAAAGAATGGGAGCGAAGGAATCTGATCCCTGAGTCACCTTCAGCCATTCCTCCATTGAGTTCTGTTGTAACTTTAAGTCATTACATGTCATGGGAGAACCCCTGTATGATGAAGCTGAATGTATCCAAATGTCATGCATACATCCCAGGTGATCAGAAGTAAAACTACTTTAACTGCCAACTTCATGTTCAAAACTTATCAACTAGATCATTAAAAGTACGTACTTAGGAGTATCCATCCAATATATCAGAAATTGTATGCATATAGAGTAAACCACTCTCATTCACAGCAGGCAGCAGAATGGGGAGGTACACTGGAGCCATCACAAAATGTGTCTTGCTAGTTTATTGTGTCCCCATGCACACTCTTGAGTAAATTTACTCCGCCTGTTCTCATAAATATTTTGAAACAACATGCAACATGTGAACAAGTTAGGGAAGAGCTTACTGTAACTAAGGCTACGGTAATTGCTGGAATAATTTTTAGCATAATCGATATCATATAATCATACAAAGCAATTCTAGCATTATGCTTGCACTAATCATGATCAATACTACAATGTTGCAGGACCTTTGTCACAGAAGATAGATCAATTATACTAATGCCATACAGTATGCATTTCATTAAAGCTACACTGTTCGTTATTCTAATAGAGCAGTCAGATATATCTTGTGTCACTTTAATAGAGCAGTCAGATGTTAGTGTAGTCTTGTAGGCAGAGATCCAGATTTCAATGCCAAACACAGCCAGATATATATGCACTAAAATAATTAATGCCATGATAATAGTAGGAATCCCTGGAGATGATCAATGAGCTCAGCAAGAAGATATTTCATCTCTACATGTTGTACTATGATGCAATAATAAACCACAATGTTTCTGAATATGTATGCTTATTGTTTTGTCTCTTAATATGCATACACATGGATAGGGACCGGCCTATTATGCTGATTTTTTTACCTATTATGCTATGCTGCAGTGCTCAAATTTTTGACCTATTATGCTCATATTATGCTCATGTGAAAGATTTGTGTTTAGGAATATGGACTGTTTTATTAGAGTATATTCACTTGTACCATAAAATATTTAACATGGTGACTGTTCTATTAGAATATATCTAAGTTCTACACAGCAATAATTATGATGAGTGTTCTATTAGAGTATATTGACCATTAATAATGTTTTTAGACAAATAACACTTCCTATTATGCTGGCATTATACTTGATGCTTTTAGCTACCTATTATGCTCAAAATTATGTTTGCATAATCGGCTGGTCCCTACACATGGAGCTATAAAGACTGTTTTAATAGAGTATAATATAATAGTGACTGTTTTATTAGAGTATTTCATTTTCTGTGACACTCATGACTGGTATTGAGTCTATTGACTACCAGCTGTGTGTATCACTGCTTGAGATCAAATGTCAACCAGAAATACAGATCTTCAAATCTTGTCATTGTAATATTGTTTCAATCATGTATTGCTAATTGCTGCAGTTAGTTTAATGATATATTTGCAGTTATCCCTGCAAAGAAGTTATTTAATTAAGAAATTTTTACTTTGTAGTCATCCCTGCAAAAGAATATATTGGTTTTTGCTTTGCAGTCTTCCCTGGCTGCTAAATGAACAGCTTTTATATAGTCTATGTGCGTCAATATTGCAGGTATTGTAACATACAGTAGACATTTAAGTATCTACTGAAAGGAATATTATCATGCATGCTGGTATTTACGTTTTCACCTAAACTCTGGGCGAAAGAAACTCAAGCCTAATTCATTTGTAAACTAGTTAGTGGAAGAGCTCACTGCACTATGATGTACCTTGATCAGAGCTAGCAAATTAGAATATGCTGCCTCTCAGTCTGCTTGGTCTCCTTGGCAGATGAGAGACAAGACAATGTTAGAGAAAATTTGATGCCAAAATTATAGCTACCGTTGTAATCATGATAACACCTATGATAGGATCCCTGCAGGAGGAAATTTCATCTCCATGCATCCTGTATTTATAATACTAGCTGTAGTGCTCATGAGTAAGACCTTATATACATACGCGGGGGTGAACGAGGGGTCCGCCACCTCTGAAAACCACAAATATTCGGCTACCAGAATATTGCAGTAACTAGGTAGCTATCTGTGAATAGGTGTAAATAAAGCATAACCGTTGAAAAGTTCACGGGCCTCGAAACGAGTCCAAAGTTCAGCACTGAAACTTGGTAAGGCTGAAGTTTACTTGTGGAGGTGGGGCTAAGCAAGATTTATTATCGCGCATAAGACTAGTCTCGCGAGCCAGACCGCTTTTATTTGTGGTGGCTTTATTTTTTAAGAGTCCGGCGCGCGAGATAACGTAAACACCGGGTAAGAACGCTATAAAAGAGAAATGTGACTAATGTATGCCGTATGCGCGTATCTGATACAAGAGTCACGTGGGATTGTGTGGAAAAGAAAGTGATTAAAAACGTGCTTATTGCCAAGATGGATGAACAGTGGGCCTTGTTGTGAGAGGTGAGTTTTTAAGAATACGGTCCTTATATATTTTGTATGTGTACGCATGGGAAAGAAACCACTTGGTTTTGTAGTAAAGATCGGAGTTTTTCATTGCTTTGGGGAGGAAATCTTGTAGCAAGACGTTTCTTTAATTAGAATTGTACAATATAGCAGCTGATGTGTAATGTAATCATTTTATATATAATTGTGTGTCCATGGCAGATATTGATAGGGGAGGCAGGGGCGGATCCAGGGGGGTCTTTGGGATCTCGAGACCCCCCTCCAGAAATATATCAGGGAAGCCAAAAGAATGATGTATTGGTATAAAACACACTAAAATGTATTATTTCTTGAATTAAGTGAATTTTCAGTACTTTATGAGATAAAACAACCTATATCTTCCAAGGGGTTGCACCCACCACGCCCCCTACTCCATATTTGGCTTAAAACTTCTTTGTATTTACTTAAATATGCTCTAAATCTTGGATTAGGCATGATTTTGGTGTTATATTACTAAAAAAACCCATAGCGTCTGGGGGGCTGTGCCCCCCAGACCCCCTGCTTCAGAGATCACCTCTATTTTCAGACCCCCCTCTCGGAAAATCCTGGATCCGCCCCTGGGGAGGGCTACTGAACAGTAGACCTCTTAGGCAGGGAGTCTGGGTGTGTGTCCGTGGATGTGTGTGTGTGTGTGTGTGTGTGTGTGTGTGTGTGCGTGCGTGTGTGTGGATGTGCGTGCGTGCGCACATGTGTGTGGATGTCATAGCCATGGAGATGGAAGTAAATTCGGTTTGTGTTTAACAGCTATGAGCATGTGTGTAAGTTTTGGTTACTGGTATGGAACACTACATTTTGCAAACTGAAATTTAGAGAAGTGTAATGGAAATCCTGAAAAGTGCCATTCCATATTCCGCTCTAGATGATGTCCAGTTTCCTGTTCTGTACCAGTCCATGAGTCCAGTCTTCAAAAATACAGTAGGCCACTTTGTACCACAATTTGAATACTTGAAGCCACCATCAAATCTCTAATATGAGCAACACTGATATCCCTGAAATGGTTTTTATAAGAAGGTGTGTATGTATAATGTGTTAACTGCCTCAATTTTATCACCATCTGAAAGTTATTGGATATCAGTTACACACTTGCAACAGTGCTTTAACTAATACAGATGGCATAGTTACCAATTTAACATTATAGGCCCCTTGAGGCCTTCCAGCCATTGCAAACCATTTGACTTGGAAAATACAGCACGAGGGGGCATGTCGAGAGACCAATTCACCGAGTGCTGTATTTGTCTTGAGATCTCCCAAGTGCTGTATTTTTGTACACACGAGCTTAGGAGGTGCTTTAACTGTTGTATAGTATTTCCAGCAGTCTTGCCAGGTTCAGCCGCCACAGAGCAGATTATGGAGCACGGTGATTCAAGTTATGGAACCGCTGTTCATCAAACTACCAATCCTGAACTAGGCACCAATCCAAAGTATGTAGCTGTAAATTTCTAATGGTAGGGGTGTCAGTGTCGTGATCAACACATAAATCAACAACACAACTGGTAGGCTCACTGAATGACCATTAGTGTCAGCTAGCTATCGACACACAAACATAAGGTGGTGCACCATGTGAGCACAAAGAACTTGTTTTTACAGATAAGCACTGAATGGATTTAGTTGAAATCAGTTATAGTTACTGTGTTCATCATTCTGGCAGAATTTCACACCTACAACAACAACAAATTATGCAAATGGTTTCCATAATAGATTTATTTTCCAAATAATATATATTTTCTGCCTTGCAACTTTATGGAAAATATAGCACATCTTTTGTCTTTGATCCTCCCATGCAAAATACTTTTATATCCAGTTAAGAGTTTATAATATATACTAATCTGTAGTAGAAATAATGTGTACATACACATGCACATATCAAAGTGTTTGATATATTTGACTGGCACAAAATTTGATAGGGAATTATTTGTTTTTTTGGTATGTGTGCTTGATGGTTTGTTTGTGCGCATGTGTACGTGCATGAATCAAAATTAGTTTACGCGAAGAAACTTGCTGTCTAGTTATGACTGAAATTAATAAATTGTATGCATGTGAGCACAATTATAAATTATTACATAAAATAGATGATCATGTGAGTTTGTACACTGTTTCTTTTGAGTACTTCAACTTCAAGGAGCATGGCTTTAGTTGATGCTATTGTAGTAATGGAACTTTTATGACTGTTGGATGTAGTAAGTTTGGCTTGACGGTGACATTAGAGAAGGAAAAGGTTGAAGTGAGCTGTACTTTATTAGCTGTACTCAATGTGCTCGTTACACTATATGTTGCACAATGTGCTTGGTATTCTATATGTTGCTCAATAAGTTCGACATTCTATGGATTACTCAATGGACTTGGGTATCGCTGAAGTTGGGGAAATTGGCTGCAGAGATGCTGCTTGATAAGGTAAACAGACACTTAAGCTTGTGACATACTGGCCATAGTGACTTATAAAGATCACGATATCATGAAGTAGAATGCTGATGCACTAGCTTGGTCAGGCACTTCACTTAGCCACGTCCTGGGCTGCCCAATATTCCCCAAATTAAGCCAATCATGCACCCCGGGCTTGGGTAACCCAGCATAATAAGGATGTTAAACATAATTAAGTAGGCACCTGTAACGTTTTTCAGGCATCTGAAAAGCAAGGACAGGTTGATTTATATTAAATAAACTATATACTTGCGCAAGTAAGCTATAAAAAGCAAACAAACTAGAATAATTAAAAAGTAAGTAGGGATCGATTTTTCACTGCTACAAAAAGTAAGGAAACAAGGAAAAAGATTTTGGCACAAGAGAACACTAAACATTCTGGCATGATAAAAGTTTAATCCCTACTTTTGGCTTGATCATACCTATAGTTTGTTCACGTTCACCTGGTGGTTGAGCTAGCAGAAATGAAGCCATTTAAGATCAAAGCATTTTCGACATATGTATTCTAACATCACTATTTTAATTATGCGTGACATGTGCGCATAAACGTAAACTGCTCACATTTGCAAAAACACCAAGATGCATACTATACTGTTTTAAAGGAAGAAAAGTGCTTACACGTATGTTTTAATGAAATATATATCAATAAACCAAGAATGGCAAGGTTAAATAAGTTTTAGTGTGAACGGTAAAATTAAAACGAATTGGAAAATTGCTTATTACATATAGCGCTATAGTTGTAATAGATTTACTGTACCTTTAGAGGTATCTTCGAGCGAACAATTCACCATTAGTGACAAAAATGTATAGAGCTTATTATTATTGACGATACACTGGCAGGACTTTACCACAAATACGTAACGAACATGTATCAACTTGGTAACTTCAAAGGACTGTCACGAAATATTTGGTCCGGGTACATAAGTGGTCCGGCTGGACCAATTATGTCGAACATAAATGGTCCCCCCGGACCATTTATGTTGTCAAAAGTGGTCCGGTCAAAACATAAATGGTCCAGGTGAACAAACAATAAATTCTGCTCACAGTAAATGACAGCAAGCATTAGCTATAGGTATAAATAGTATGCTATGATTTACAGGATGGTGCTGCTGAGACAACATGACACGAACGCTGCACTGGCGAAAATATAGCTTTCAGTCTGTTCACCAAACCTAATACCGCAAGGTCGCGCGTAGCTATACGGAGAGTTTTCCATATATGAAAAAAGCTATCGTTTCAAGCTTTCGTTTCGTAAAAACCCATCGCTTATAAGTCCAGGTAAACCTGCTTACTGCTAAAGCACACATAAAATCATTTTGAATAAGATTGAAAAGCTGTCAACAATAAAGATTTCCCCAGGCGTCACCATAGATACGAGAAATATTTGATTGTGGGTTTAAGTTTGTACAAGAGTGTTTGTCACAGTATAATGGCTTGGGACTAAACAGTCTTGATTTTAATATATATAGCCAGAGCTATCAGCGATTTTGTACTATTAAGCTAGAAAGGTTAGTTTATAATATACTGAGTATAAGTTAAATAGGGATTGGTAAGAAATTGTACGGCTTCAGGAAAATTTTGCGCTTTAAAAATCAACCTTGCAATAGGCTTTACCCGAAAAAACCAGCTGGAATGCATTGGTAAGGCTGTAATGATGCTGTACCTTGGTTAAACGAAGCGACAAGTCGAATATTTCGACCTACAGCCAACTTTGAAAATTTCGAAATTCACCTGTATTTCGTCTGCCAGCCAGCCAGCTGTAAGACCGGGTTGCGCTAGGTGTAGGGCTCCAGAAATTTCACACAATAAAGGTAATGGCGGCGGATTTACGAAAATGTTATTCCGAAGACGATTTACCACTGTGCCATGGCGATTCCCTTTATCCTTCTTTCCTTTCCTTGTTCTTCTTTATTCCTTAGCAAGGTGCGAATCTCACCGAAGGTGACGATAGCCTGTAACGGCTTCTGCTTATTATGTCACACAAAAACCTGGCTTGCACGTGATATAATTAGTTACAGTGGCACGATATTTGTGCATGTACTTTATTACATCGTGAACTTCGAGATTATAGTCTTGGACAAATAGCTTTTGCTGTTTTTCGAGTGTTATTTGCTATCACACAGCTGCTTTGCCATGTAAGCGTGTTGTTAACAAGCGCCTGTAAACAAGCATAATTATTACGTAAGCGCCTGTAACATTTTGTGCCTGCTGAAAGATTATTATGAATGCTTAGCATGTATAAAAAAAGCAAACAAACTAGAATGATAAACAAGTTGACGTATTACCATCTAAAAACCAGGCGCTTTGTGTAAGTTAAACCACTGTTAATCTACTGTTATTCAATGTATTGTAATTGTTCGAAAGCACAGAGATAATGCTCCAGCTGATGTCAATAACTCTTCCTCTGCTTCTGGGTCTAACAGAAATGGCAGCAGGACTGCCTCCTGATAATTCGCTAAATCCATATAGTGTATTTAAATTATTTGTGATTAACTGTAGAGGTCTCAAATCCAAAAAGGATTCATTCGTTCACCTGATCCACTCACAATCACCTCATTTTATAGCTGGCACTGAATCTTGGCTGGATTCTACTACCCTTTCTAATGAAATTTTTCCTGTTAATTATCAGGTTTTTCGAAACGATAGATCAGATGGTTATGGTGGGGTATTCTTTGCTTGTCATAACACCATTGACTGTAGTCAAGTTACTTTTACAAGCCCTTGTGAGGTTATTATTTGCAAGGTAGAGATGATTAATAGTAAAGTTTTGATCGTTGTTACCGCTTATAGACCACCCAACCGAGACCTTGTATATATGCAAAACCTCTGCCAACTTATTTCAGAAATACATAGTAAATACAAAAATGCTGTAATTTGGATCACTGGTGATTTCAATTTACCTGATATTAATTGGAGTCTCAATTCCGTTACCAACAATTCTTACCCATTAGATATTAGTACTTTATTAATTGATGAATTTAATTCTGGTGGTTTTATTCAGATGGTTAGTCAACCAACAAGAGGAAATAACATCTTAGATTTGTTTGCCACTAACAGACCTTCATTAGTTGAGCATACAGAAGTTATCCCAGGAATAAGTGACCATGAAATTGTGTCTGTTAAATTAACATTATCGGTAACAGTTAATAAACCTAAAGTGCATAACGTGTACTTGTGGAATAGAGCAGACTTCCAAGATATTAATGATGTGATAACTCAGTTTTCTAATACCTTCTTATCTGATAATTCTGTTGATACTCCAGTTCAGGAACTATGGGATTCTTTTAAGACTATGTGCCAAAAGTGCTTAGAATTGGTTCCACGTAAATCTCTTTCTAGCTCTATTAAATATCCTTGGATAACAACACAAATCAAACGGCTCTCTAATAAAAAGCGGCGCTTGTACAATCGTGCTCGCTATTCTGGCCTTCAGTCTGATTGGTTGGCATATTACGACTTGAAGAAATTTGTGCAACATGAATGTCGTAAGGCTCATGATACATATGTGGCAGATTTGCTAACCTCTAACAATGGTCACATTAATAAACGTTTCTGGACATACATTAAAGGAAAAAGAAATGAGCAATGCGGAGTTCCATCCTTAGTGAAAAATCATTATACTTTTTCAGATAATACATCAAAGGCTAATATATTAAATAATCAGTTTTCCTCGGTATTCACTACAGATAATGATTGCTCCACCATGTTTGATGGTCACCCATATCCAGCCATCCCCACCATTCAAATTGATACACTCGGAGTGACCAGTTTGTTGAGCAATCTGGATCCACACAAGGCACCCGGCCCTGACGGAATCCCTCCAAGGCTCCTGAAGGAAACATCTAGCAGTATTGCTCCTGTACTTACTCTTATATATAAAGCTTCCTTAAATCAAGGCAAGCTTCCTAGTGATTGGAAAAGAGCATTTGTCGTACCAATTTTTAAGAAAGGTTCCCGGACTGATCCCTCAAACTATCGACCTATATCCCTGACTTGTATTTGTTGCAAACTTTTAGAGCATATAATTTCCTCTGCAATATCTACTCAGGCCAACCACCATAACATTATATGCAAACAGCAACATGGATTTAGAAAAAACCGCTCATGTGAGACTCAACTATTGGAAACTGTCAATGATCTTGCCTTGTCTTTGAATGCTGGTGAACACATAGATTTTATTTAACTCGATTTTTCAAAGGCGTTTGATAAAGTGTCTCACAATTGCCTGTTGTATAAACTATCTTATTATGGTATTAATGGAGAGCTTTTTGACTGGATAAGTGATTTTTTAACCAATAGACATCAGGAGGTTATATTAAACAATATCCATAGTGATCCATGCAAAGTCCTGTCTGGAGTTCCTCAGGGTTCGGTTTTAGGCCCATTGCTTTTTCTGTTGTTTATCAATGATTTACCGGACAATATTTCATCAAGCATAAGATTGTATGCTGACGATGTTATAATCTACAGATCTATTTACTCTAATGAAGATGTGATACACTTGCAAATGGATCTTGACACTTTATCAAAGTGGGCACTTGATTGGCACATAACATTTAACTTAGATAAATGTGAACATTTGGTCATCACTAATATCCGCTCTCCATTGTGCTCTGAGTATAAAATTAATGACCATAGTATTTGCAAGGTGTCTAATGCAAAATATCTGGGGGTCACAATTAATCATAATCTTTCCTGGGCTAATCACATTGGAACAATTAGTCGAAAGGCTAATGCAGTACATGGATTCTTGCAGAGGAACTTAAGAAAATGCTCTACATCAATCAAGTCATTGGCATACTTTACGTACGTGAGGCCCATTTTAGAATATGCATCAGTCGTCTGGGCACCTCATACCAAGTGTCTTATTACAATGTTAGAAAAAATTCAACGCAGGGCTGCACGTTTTGTGTGTAATAATTATTCCAGATACAACAGTGTTACCGACATGCTCAACTTGTTGAATTGGCAATCTTTAGAACAAAGAAGGAATCAAGTTAAATCTATTATGTTTTACAAAATTATAAACAACATAGTCTCTGTTAACCTTCACCAATACTTACAACCATCAGTAGCCATCACACGAGGGCATCATTTAAGGTTTATTCAATTGCAGGCAAGAGTAGATGTTTACCTTCATTCATTTTTGCCATCAACTATACGTTTGTGGAACTCTCTGCCAGCCAACATGGTATCATCACTTACCATTGATAACTTCAAAAACAAACTAACATCAATTAATTAATACATGCACATTATACTCTGCATAGAGGTCTGTGCATAATTATAAACCAAGTACTAAGAATAATACAAATTGCGGTTAAAAGTGACGTCAAAACTGGGCGTATATAAGTCTTAGGTAATTATGTCTTAGGTAATTAAGTCTTAGGTAATTAAGTCTTAGGTAATTAAGTCTTAGGTAATTAAGTCTTAGGTAATTAAGTATTAGGTAATTAATTATTGGCTAAACTACGCACTCTAGACACACAAACTAACCTTTAAATAAATCACCGTTTCGTAGCGATTCATTAATATGTAGGGTTTCATTTAACTCCCTGTACTTAAAAAGTGCTATTTAAACTCTAATAAATGCCTACCGGTCAAACCCGCCCAGCGTGTACACGGGAGTCGATGGGTGGTGTGGTATGCAAGCCATACAAAAGCTGTAAACAAGTACACGAGGAACGGAATTCTCCGTGTATTTTATTAATGGAGAGGATTGCCATGTGACGTCGATTGTAAAGTGGCTGGCTAATGGGCGATTAACCATAGAAGCCATGTCGCCTAAGCTTGTGGTAAGTTTATTATAATAATTATTAAATTATCTGTGGTGTGTATTACTACAGTGTATTTGTTGTTGTAGCTACTGTATGTATGTAATACTGTAGTAGTAGAGTATGTATCAATGTTCATTAATGCTGTATATACGTGTCAAATGATTGGGCCTTGTATATTCACTAATTATACTTTAGATGTAGGCTACTTGATATTTCAGTGTAACCGGCCTGCGATCTGAGCGCAAATTACACTTAGTTAGATAATCATAATTATAAATATCTTTAGTTGTAAAAGGAGTAGTAGGATGCTGTTAGCTCTAAAAGATGCTCCATTAAATTCTGCATTTGTGGTAGAAAATCTGTGTGGTTAGTTTAAACATACCATAAATTATGATAAGATAAAGTTGAAAAAATTAGGCAATTGTTACACGACTACATGGTTGATTTTCGCAGGCCCAGTCACATTTTAGGACTATTGTTGTCCTGTGATTATATGTTGATATAATGACTACCCGCTTGGTGGTTGATCCGAAATGACTGTACTTGGTTTAGGGTCATCGTTGCTAGTAATAATAATAATAATAATAATAATAATAGCCCTCAATGACGTCACCAGTAAGTCACGTGAGCAGAGACTCATCACTAAGGAACACATAGCAACGCATGCGAATTTAATTCTTCTGTTTAAACCCGCTTTATACTCCAGTACTTTAGTGATAAAACTTTTTGAAAGTAGTATAAAGTTGTTTTATGCCGAAATTCTTACTGTAACACTATAGGCCAGTCTTCTTTTATAAGCTCCGCAACCCGCACGACACGCCCACTTATAAAACTAAAGCCCTCCGTCTTGTTAGTAATGTACAACTGGTTAAACGGCTTTTACCGTGTAATGGACGGCAAATACAGCATTACCTTGCTTTTCTTTGGAAGTAAAACACGACGCGCTACGTTACTAAGGCCCCGCCCATCAACAGTATCGATAGTAAGTGCCGTACAGAGAAACTGAAAGGCAGTAGGACTTGTTTGGTTGGTTATTCAGACTTCCTTTCACGTGAATAGTTTTTAATAGCCCGGGGGCGGACACACAGACACACACACACACACACACACACACACGCACGCATACCGACGTCCGCACCATATCAATGTTAAGAAACCAGGCGTGCGCCGGCCTGCGGCCGGCGCGCGCCTGAAAAATTAAAAAATTAAAAGGTTAGTAGGGATTGAATTCAATAGTGCTACAAAAAGTAAGGAAACAAGGAATAGGATTTTGGGATGAGAACATTCTGGCATGAGATAATTTATAAAAGTTTAATCCGTACTTTTGGGTCACCACTATTGAATTCAATCCCTACTTACCTTTTAATTTTTTAATTTTTTATCATTTAATATATTGAGTATAAGTTAAACTCGAAGCGAGACTTGAAGTCACTATTCCAGCATCAGTTCAATCTTTTTACATTCGGCGATTATTCCCAGCCTAATAGACACATGCCTGGCAGTATTTTAGGCATTGATAATCATTTAGCTTTAGCTATATAGATGTAGCAATTAGCTCTAGCTATAATTTTATACCGACAGTTGCGGCATGCATGCCGGGACCTGGACCATTTATGTTTTAATAGGACCATTTATGTTTTGGCATAAGTGGTCCGGGGGACCATTTATGACAACATAAGTGGTCCGGCCGGACCAATTATGTTGAACATAAATGGTCCTCCTGGACCACTTATGGCCAGACCATTTATGTGGTGACAGGACTGTAGTTAAACAGCTTCTTCATAGGAAATATATAGGAAAACTTAACAAGCTCCATAACTCCCCAGCACTGGCTCCAGCTGAAGTGCTGCTTATTTCATCCTCTCCAGCATTTGATGGGCTTCATGACAATTATAATTTTTTTATTCTAGCATGTTTCTACCGGAAGTTATTAAAGAAATAGCGACTGCCAGGTGAATGCGAATGTAAAAGTAGGGATTAAACTTTTATTAATTATCTCATGCCAGAATGTTTAGTGTTCTCTTGTGCCAAAATCTTATTCCTTGTTTCCTTACTTTTTGTAACTGAAAGATTTATCCCTACTCACTTTTTAAATTTTTAATATTTAGTATTATTTACATACACAACATATTCTCTTACCATATTCCCTGTGCTCACTGAACTTTCCAATTTGAATTTCTTATGAAAACCGATTTCCTCAGCTTCTTTCATCTTTTGTTCAGAAAGAGTAACTACAAACTTGACAGTTGTATCTGTATGGTATTCCTTGTAATCACTAAGAAATCATTATCAACACTATAAAATCAAATAAACATATATATACCTGATAAAAGGTGGCGATTTTTCACTTCCCATTAACATTGGTTCCAATACAGATTCCTTGTAGGACTGCGTCCATGTGCGAATTGGCAGTTCTGTAATCTCCAAGGTGGTGGGCCCCAGACAAGAGATGCAGCCATAAGACATGTACTTCTGTGGCTCAACATGTACTATATCCCCCCTAAAATTCTTGTACCATGGTGCCTATACATGATAAGGAAAATGGTTACATGAAATTCAACACAAACATACAATACAATGTACACAGAGAAACATAGCCCTACATACCATATCAGTTGGTTCTAATCCATTTATCAGCCGCTTTAAGTTAGCAATAATCTCTCTTGGATTGTAGTTAGGTACAAAGGTGGAGTAACCAGTTCCAATGCCTTCAGCTCCATTAACAAGTATCATCGGAATTACTGGGCAATACCATTCTGGTTCAATGCGTAGGTTATCATCATACAAATAATTCAACTGTTCATCGTCAATTGGGTTAAAAATGGCTCGTGTAAACGGACTGAGCATTGTAAATATGTATCTGCATAAAAGAATAAAGGTGCAGTAATAAATACAGAAAGACCATTATATATGTATTAATTGTGTATACCTGGGGCTAGCACAGTCTTTGCCACCACTTAATCTGGTACCAAACTGGCCAATTGGTTGCAGCAGATTGATGTTGTTGCTACCAACATAGTCCTGTGCTAAGTTGATAATGGTCCCCATTAAACTTGCCTACAAATATATGTACAACATTTTAATTTCATTTTACATGCACACGCACAGGTAAACAAGCATTAAGATAAATTTATGATGAGTCTGTTAATGTATTGATATGTCTGTACTGGCATTTAGAACTTGTGTTTGCATGTGTACTGTATCCATGTTATGTTGTGCTGAGTGTACAGTTGAAGTTGAATAATTGTCATGAGTCCATGAAGACTCAGCACTAGCCACATGCCAAAATGGATAGGCTATTATTACATATGTATGAAACAAAAAACTTTGCAGGTTTGACCTAATGTAATTCGCGAACTGGACTCATGGACTGGACTTGTATGCATGAGTGTTAATTACTTGTAACATGAAATCTCTTACATCACCTAGAGTAGATTAACAGAGCAACGATTACGTGGCCAGTTAGTGTGCTCTCAATCTTGATTCACCTTGAACGCACCTGGCTCTTTCAGTGGGATAATGAAGTAAGGCCTTAGCTCTTCATTATTCATTTTATAAACATGCCATGCGGCACCACCATTTCTTGTACCTGTTAAATTCTAAAAATTATTGCTTAGCCACAATAACTTCGCAGTCACATAATCAATACTCCGTATATCTGCTGTACATGATGTAAGAGACTCCATGTTACAATTAATTTTTGCTGGTGTATGCATGGTTAAAAACAATCACAATGCCCAAGCATTAGGCGTTAGGTGTCACATAATCAATACTCCATATATCTACTGCACATCCAGTCCACAAAATACATTAGGCCAGCAAGTTGGGTTGGCCATTGATAATCACAAAAGCTTTCATAAAGCATAGCAACTCAATTTACCTCTCCATGATGATAAGCAGACACCTCTGCAACAGATCCAGCCAATTGTGCTACTTTAATGTCTTTTTTATCATTTCGCTTGAAACACGTGTACATAACTTTCCTCTGGCCAGGCTTTAATCCTGCAATGTAAAAATTGTGATGTCAAAATATCACAATTACTCAAGTCTTTATTATATAATACCACACATCTCCAAAATCTGGTATTAAATAACACTGCTTACTTCAGCCATATATGTATGAAAACAGTATACATTCATGATAAGGTAAACAACAACTTTTATCTTGTACCTTTCAAACATACTTGTTACATACGTATATATTAACCAATTGACTGGACAAATTTAAGGAATGCAATGCATATGAAGTGTTCAATACTAATATATAGTTCAAATCATATGTACAATATAAAGCATACCATCCACAAGATTTGGAATTGACCGCTCATTATCCATGTTAGAGAACAGAATCAATTCTTTGTTGACAAATTCTGAGTAGGTCACGTTGTTTGTTTGCTCTCCGTACAGAAAAGACTGCAAAGAAATGAAGATTGACAATTTCCACAAGTCAACATATCAACCACATGCATATAAATGCTGGTAAGAAACATCAACAGGTTTTTATAGCCAAAGTATGCACTACACATTCATACATTAATGTATACAGACCTCATTCAATCCCTGTAGTCTTTTCTCTTTACGTTGCTGCAACCAACTAGTAAGCCAATCTTTCCTTTCTTGAATAAACTTCTTACTGAATGCCTACACAGTAAATGAAGAAAACAAAATGGCTACTTGTGATATGCTCACAACATGAACAAACTCAAAAAGTAAATGATACTAACCAGCTCAATTGCTTGGTCATCTTCTGATCCAGAGTATCTGAATGGAATTCGATGTCGAACCATGTCACTGAAATATTCCTTGGCTTCCTTTGAGGTGCTTGTTCCCAAACCTTTGTAGTACTTCACCTTCCATGTGTGATGATTAGGAGTACTTGCTTTCCACTGCTCCATTTCTGGTAAACTGTAGAAGGACAGTTCCTGGTTTCCCTTGGTAACCTATATGTATAAATATATATATATATCATACTACAACAGTGGCTTTTAATAGGGATCAACATGAAAACATTCACCCACCATATGGACCACTTTATACTGGCTAAAATGCCCACAATGCAATGATTCTTGAAGCTACAAAGATTTTACTACCAATACACCCCTGATTTAGCTACTTACGTCACACACACACACACACACACACACACACACACACACACACACACACACACACACACACACACACACACACACACACACACACACACACACACACACACACACACACACACACACACACACACACCTTGACTATTGGAGTAATAAACTCTTCTAGTACATTTGTCTTGATAAGTGACGGCCAGTTGTGGTGGATAAAATTGATCACAAGCCCTTTGATGTGTGATCCATCTTGATCTTGATCAGTCATGATCATAATATGACCATAGCGTAGTGTCTTTAATGCTTTCTCATCATCATATTTCTGTCCATACTTTAGCCCCATGATTTTCACCACATTAAGAATCTCCTCATTATTCACCACCTGAGTACATAAACAAGCATACGATCTATTATTCTATATATAAGGTTATATGAATAACTAACCTGTTTATGAGAGGCTTCCCTCACATTTAAAAGCTTTCCCCTCAATGGAAATACTCCATATCGGTCTCTTCCTATTACTCCCAGTCCACTGACAGCTAGTGTTTTAGCTGAGTCTCCCTCTGTTAGTATTAAAGTGCAGTCTTGTGAATTCTTGGACCCAGCATCATTTGCATCCTCTAGTTTGGCTACTCCTGTTATTCGATTACGCTTGGAGCTTGTACCAGATGCCTTCTGCAACTGAGTCTGTAAAAAGGTTGAAAGTTGTATCCACGAGTTTAGGTAGAGAGGAGAGAACATACTTGTGATTTCACTTTAGCCCACTGTAGAATATTTTCCACAACACCACTTGAAAGAACCTAAAAGCATACATCTTCACATATATGAATACACTCACATGTGAACATACTGATTTGATGAATTTTTCACTCAGAGTACACTTAGACCTAAATGACTTTTCTTTCAGTGTCATGTTCTCTTTTGTTTGTGAATCAAAGGCTGGGTTCTCTATCAGGCAGTTTATAAACACCCAGAGATGGTTCTTTATTTGGAATGGCTTCACTACAACCCCTCCCTTGTTCTTTTTCTGTATCACCTCAGATAGTTTGGTTACCAAAGGGTCGACGACATGTTTCACATGAGTACCACCCTAAGTGTGTAAATGTTACATATTCAATTGCGGAAAAATTACAAGCATGAAAGAAACTTGATACATGTGATCCTCCGAGTAAAAACCAAACTAGTTCACATCTCCAATTGCCTCTGTATGTCTTTCCCAACAAAGTTATAAAGCATTGAAGCGGCAAATTTGGAAGTGTGAACTAGGCTGGTTTTCGCTCAGAGTCACATATGGTATGTGTAATGCTGTGTATACGTAAACAAAGTAAAATTTCAGCATGCAAAGTATATATTTTTGTAGTAGCTTATCTATACCAATTGAGGGGTTGCACCCCACTGCTTGATACACTACTTTGGTTAGCCCTTTTAAGAGAAATCTATTGTACCTACTTAAATATGCTCCAGATCTTGTGTTACCTATGATTTTGGTATTCACCCTATAGCTTATGGAGGGTTGTGCCCCCCAGATCCCCTGCTTTAGAGTTCCACCACTATCCCTTTAGAAAATCCCGAAAGCACAAATTAATTCCCACTAAACCAGGAACTTACAAAAATAGTTTAGCACAAGGTCAAACTGAAAGATGTAAATTACAAATGTTCGTATGATTGCTCATGAACATAGCATAAATCATGTTTGTGAAAACAGCTAGGTCAAAATGCATCAGATCAAAGCAAGTCATATCCCTAGTTTATGTGTTTACATAAGGCTTGCCCCCCATTATATCTCATTTTGCCCCCCTCAGCCAAAATCCTGAAAGAACCCTGCACTTTTCTCACAAGAGTACCCTGTGTCCATAAAACTTGTTATTCCAGTTCCCACCGCACTTATATTTCTTTTACTCTTCATATCTGCATTTACAGAAAAGTGAGAACTTGCAAAAATAATTGCTGCATATGTCGTATTATGCAATGTGTAATTCTTGTGAACTGAATAAATTGTTCAATCCCTATATACTGCTGGTTCATTGCAATAGGCAAATACAATTTAGAAATGTAAAGTAGAAAATTAACTCTCATGCCAGATGTTTCCTTGTCTCCTTATGTTTTGTAGTAAATACCATATAGCGTAAATATTTAATGGGAGAAAAATGTAATGATAGCAATTTGTCAAAATTTTACCTGTCAAATTTTCAATAAAAAGCACTACATAGAGAATTAAGCTCGTTCATCAAAATATTTTACCAATCGTAAGTTTGGGATTTATGAAATTCATCAAAATTTCCCCTGTCAAATAATTATGCTATACGGTAACCTCTACTCTAGTTAGAGAAAATTTACAATACCTTTGTGGTGGCAATACTGTTGACAAAGCTGGCTTGTTGAAAGCCAACAGAGCTAAGGGTCACACAAACTTCCCAACGAGGGTTGACCTGCTCATACAAGACTTTTCTCGGTCCCATCATCTCATCCTCATCGTCATGTTTCACCTTGAGATACAACTGCACATACTCCTGAAAGTTTCTGATCTAAATATATACAGGAGAAATATATACCACTTTCTTAACATACATATGTTTACTTACTGGTAAAAGTTTCCCATTTAGATACATTTTCACTCCTTTTGTACAGCCAGCAATATCATATGCTCTTTTGGTAAGTAGAGAAACAGTGTCTTTGTCCAATTTGGTCATTTTGAATCTTGCCAGGTCTGGTTTAAACGTAACCCTTGTATAGTCATCTTTACTGTTTTTGATAATTTCTTTCTCTGCCTTTCCCATGTTGTCACGCCATGTCTGCAATTGTATAACATATGCCTAAAATCTAGTGATGTGCGATATGGATAATTTTATGTTATTGCATATCACGATTATTGCACACCTATTTATCACGATACGATAATTATCACGATATATGTTCCATCATTGTATGAATGATATATTAACATTGGCGACACATGTAACACTGAACTACTGAACTACAACACAGCATAGTGACTAACATATAATATGCAAACACTAATAATCACTCTACTCAAGAATGTAAACATAACATTGTGAACATATAATTATACCTATAAATTACTTTGTGGCGATATATCGATATATGGAAATGACATATCGTAATCACGATATGGAAGATTATATCAATTACAATGGAACCTGTGTATTATGGACACCTTGGGACCAACCAAAGGTGTCCAGATTATCAAGATGTCCTGATTTTCCAGGTCAGTTTATATGATAAAGCACCATTTGGGACCATAGCTAGGTGTCCAGGTTATGCAGGTGTCTACATTTTCAAGTGTCCTGATTAACAGGTTCCACTGTATCACGATATACGATATATATTGCACATCACTACTAAAATCTTTAGTAAGTAGGAGCTAACCTGTTTGAACATACGACCAGATTCCTTACAGGCCGTTTCTATTGTAAACTCTGTACTAAAAATGTTGCACAATTTTGCTCCATAGCCATTCCTTCCTCCTGTCACTTTCTTCTCCTCATCGTCATAGTTGGATGATGTCAGTAATTGTCCAAATATCATGGCAGGCACATAAACCTTCTCCTCTCGATGCATCTCTACTGGTATACCTTTACCGTTGTTCCATATTGATATTAGGTTATTCTCACTATTACAACAACATTGATCAAAACTATATACTGAACTGTCTTGATATAAACACTTACACATTTATTTCTATCTTAATGGCATTCATCTTGGGATCCCTCTGCTTATTGTCAGCTGCATTAACTGATTGACAAAAATATAATGATGTATTGTTAAATGTAAAATGAAATTATCCTATTGGATCACTCAATTTACGTAATTCTTATTACTCATGCAAATACTAACTATAGTTGGTTCACGTTCATTGTGCAGTCGAGCTAGCTGAAATGAAGCCATTTAAGATCAAAGCGTTTTAGACATATGTTTTCTACGTCACTATTTAATTATGGGTAATATGCACGCACAACTGCTCACGTTTACAAAAATGGCGTCTTCACCAAGACTCATGCTATACTGTTTTAAAGAAAGAAAAGCACTTCTGGAGCGATAACAAGCATGTTTTAATGAAACATATATCGATAAATCAAGAATGGTGAGGTTAAATAAGTTTTAGTGCGCACAAAAAAATTAAAACAAATTATGAAGTTCTTTCTATGTATATCGCTATAGTTTGAATATATTTACTGTACCTTTAGAGGTATCTTCAAGAGAACAATTCACCATTAGCAACAAAAATGTATTATTACTGACGATACCATGCCACAAATACGTCATGAACATGTGTCAACTCGGTAGGATTGTAGTTAAACGGCTTCTTCATAGGAAATGTATGGGAAACAGCTGAAGCGCTTCTTGTTTAATCCTCTCAGGCATTTGACGAGCTTCATGACAATATAAAATTTATTCTAGCGTGTTTCTATCGGAAGTTATTAAAGAAAAGGCGACTGCACAGTGAACGCGAACCAACCATAAATAAGTATGTGGGGAAAACATGCATAGTTCACACATTCAATTTTCTCCATTAAAAGATACATAAAATCTGATAGGAATGGTATACAAGCTTGAAATTTATAGGAATGATAGAGGAATGGTAACCCTGCAAGTTTGAGTATCATTCCTTAAAATTGAAGAACTGGATGTGTGAATTATGCACATTCTTGCAATCCAGTCACTAATGAAGCATTACACCTACTCTTCAAGATCAGTATTTAGTCACAAGGTTACACCTATTAGTATCCATGTTATTAAAATGCCAGATTTTTATCAACGTATTAAACTGTATTATAAAAGTATGAACAAAAATGCTGAGCTCAGTGATTGAATTTGTATTGTAGAAGAAAACTTAGCAGAATTAATTTTAGCGTTCTAGCCACATAACGAAAATTAAAACTTATCCTCTATACGATATGTAACCAAGTAATCTGATCCAGTTCTGACAAGATGTGTTAGAAAATATAGAAAAAAGTTACTCACTCTTGTATGGTAGAATGGCTATGCCAAACATAGAAGTTTAAATCAATCAATAATTACTTTTTGTTGGGAGATACACACAAGTTAAAAAGTTAACCAGCTTAAAATAAACCAAACAAACATTAAACAAACGCAAACCTAAAATCTCATCAAATATCTTGTAGAGACCAGGAACAAATGTGATGTTCTTGCACACAATAGCCTCTAACTCATCATCATATATCCACATCTGCTTAGTACTCTCCTCTATAGATCCCACGTAAGTGTCTGGACACAGCAAAATGTGTTCAAGCTGCGTCTTCTTCTGGTAAATTCGCTCGACTGAAAGTCTTTTCCCTTTCGCTTCATTGCTCATATCTATAAGCGGTGACTACATACACAAAATTAAGTAAACTAACAGTAAATCGCCAATACTTACTCTATCCAAGTTAATCGCCGCCATTGCACTTGCGCGCGCTTTTTAAATAATGTCACGTGTAACTTTACATGTTGTGCGTTAGATGGAATAAAGCGGTTGTAAGCCGCCTAAGAAGGTTCAAAAGGATGTAGCATATTCGGGAATGCCATAGCTGTCACCATCGTCAGTTAAATCAGGAAGCATTTGTATAATATACATGGTACGGGAAACACACTTTCACAGCAGTAATAGCTCGAGTAATAGTTAACCACTTGGTTTATGAATATTTTACATGCTTCGAATTATTACTAGCTACGCTGCAATTACATTCCTATAGTTCCCTCACCTCAACTTGCCCTTTTTAAAGCGCAGGCGCCCCTTCGTTAAGCGCCCATATAGATAGCTATTATTGTATGATCCAAAATAGGTGTGGGCTATTCCACTGAACGGAAGGACTAATTGCATAGATTTATTATTATGTTTTTACAGCATAGGCATAAAGCAACAATAAACTCAAGAAAAACCATGGATGCATATAAAAAAGTAAGCCTATAGCTGAGAGCTGTTGGCAAGTTCTGCCAGCAGCTCAGAAAATTGAAACTAATTACAATAGATTAATTAAATAATTAATCTAATATACTTATAAAACAGTTTTATTTGGTTCTCTAGGCCTGCGAGAACAACTACTACAAGGGCAGTTCTAATGGAGTGAACACGTGTTATTGTCCTCAAAGAAGTTATTCCTGCAGTTTGTATTTAATTGTGTTGACAGAGAGAGAAATATCTATAGTTGAAAGTGAGTTCCATAATCTAGGAAGTCTACAAAAGTAAAAATTATGAGTAAGATTTGTGGAAGAACCAAGTATGTTGAAGTTTGAAACCTGAACTTGATCTTAAACAAGATCAAGGGATCAACCTTTTATCAATTATCTCATGCCAGTGTTCTTGATTTATAAACCCTGGGGGGTTATAAATCTATGACTACAGTATAGTATAGATATGTGACCGAGTCTGCGAAAATAGGTCTTATGTGCACAAAATATGCCTATTCATTTTATCATATCTATCTCTTTCTGTGTGGGTTATACAATATCTAAGTTTTATTGAGTTCCTTAGGACATTTTGTGTATATGATAAAATTTTTGATAAAGTACCATGTTAGGAAAAAGTTATTAAATTTGAAAGGCTCAAAATTAGGTCAAATTTACGTGCAGATAAGACTGGTTTTCGCAGACTCGGTCACAGATACACTCTGTACTGGGTACGGAGTCGAACCCGTTTGGTGACATCATTATATGATCATGTGAAGGATTTGTTTATAGTGGGGAACAGGAAGACAGAAATGAGAAATCTGATGAAATGAAGAACACACATGCAAGTTTGGATGCTATCAGCTGATGATAGGCAAACGGTTTTGGTGTGAACTGAAAGTAGGCACTCACCTGCCTATGAAATGTTTAGCTAAGTGTTTGGAAATTTAATTAATACCATGTTACTCTAATCATAGATATAGTAACCGTTACGGTTACTATATCTATGCTCTAATAGAACAGGGAAGCAAGGACAGATTGATTTATATTATACAAACAATATACATACACAAGTATGCTATAAAAAGCAAACAAATTTAAAAAGTGAGTAGGGATCGATCTTTCACTGCTACAAAAAGTAAGGAAACAAGGATTTTGGCACAAGAGAACACTGGTATGAGATAATTGATAAAAGGTTGATCCCTTGATTGTAGCTACTATAGTTGGTTCGCGTTCACCGTGCGGTCGCCTTTTCTTTAATAACTTCCGATAGAAACACACCAGGATAAAAAAAATTATATCATCATGAAGCCCGTCAAATGCCCTACAGCCAAAAGTAGGGATTAAAACTATCTCATGCCAGTGTTCTCTTGTGCCAAAATTACTTTTTGGTACAGTGAAAGATCGATCCCTACTCACATTTTTTAATTTTAAATTTTAGTACTTATTCACTTGTCCAAAATATTGTTGGTGACTGTTCTGTTAGAGTATATCAACATTTTGAGCCAAAAGTAGGGATTAAAACTATCTCATGCCAGTGTTCTCTTGTGCCAAAATTACTTTTTGGAACAGTGAAAGATCGATCCCTACTCACTTTTTTTAATTTTAAATTTTAGTACTTATTCACTTGTCCAAAGTATTGTTGGTGACTGTTCTGTTAGAGTATATCAACATTTTGGTCTTGTATTTATAGACCAAAATACATTACTGATTATTATCCAAGAGAAGACTAAATACAGGTAAATTAAATTCCAATACAAATGTCTGGGTAAACTGTTTCACAGTTGTCTTGATTGAGGGGAAAGGAATAGCTACTTGAATATATTATATTACAAAAAGATAAATAAATTTTTTGATTATGACATAAATTAGAATTGTAATGATGTCACCAAAAGGGTTGGGTGTGATTCCCATCATTTAACTATAGTATTTTGTTCCGTGGAATAGTGTTCGCACCTCCAAATTGTTCAGTAGGAAAATCATTACATTTGTGTTTATACTTCAGTGCTTGTGATATCATTACTGTTAACTTTATGACAATGTATGGTAATTATTCATGATAAATCATGATGTGGAAATTTTAAGAATTGTTATACACTAGTGAAATTTCTAATAGAAAATTTCACAAGTTATGGATGGAGTAGTAGTGGACTAGTGGTTAGGAAAATATGCAACGAGGTGGTTTCAATTTAAGTATCCTTCCTATTGTTATGTTGTGACTGCTGGGTGTAAAGTTTTGGTACATTTTATTTTTGATATATATAATATATATATATATATATATATATAGACCACGTGCAACCTGAGGTGTGATCTTTCTCATACTTGACTCATAATATCTTTTTAAAGTCAGGCATTACATGAGCACTGGCTTGTGGGTCTTTGACAGACTTCAAAGTAAACATGGAGTAGAAGTACGTATATATGTATAGACTTTTGGCAATAGTACACAATACATTCAAGGCCTGGACTCACTGTGGAAATATGAAACTATAAAGATCCCATATAATACTAGTAAATATAAAAAATTGTTAATTTCAAAAAGGAGAATAGGGATCCTGAAAAAACTACCTAAACAAGGTGAAGATAGTGAGAGTTTGTGATTTTATTTTATTTGAGATCCCTATTTTGACAATAGCTGAGAGTATGGTCAACTACATATATCATTTCAACAGTCAAAATAGGGATCTCAAATAAAATAAAATCACAAACTCTCACTATCTTCACCTTGTTTAGGTAGTTTTTTCAGGATCCCTATTCTCCTTTTTGAAATTAACAATTTTTTATATTTACTAGTTTCTTTAGTTTTTTCATGTCCATTGCTGGACAGTGACACCTGCATATGAAATGTATGAACAACTATCTTTTACTATTCGCGTAATAAATCTTTCTGACAGCCTCCTTTTTCTTTTCAGGGTTGCTCTCATAAGCCTCCCTAGCGGCCTCTTTACACGCATTAGTGTAACACTATAGGCCAGTCTTGTTTTGTAAGCTTCGCAACCCGCACGGCACGCCCACTTTTAAAACTGAAGCGCTCCATCTTGTTAGTAATGTACAGCTGGTTAAACGGCTTTTACCACGTAATGAACAGCAAATACCGCGTAACCTTGCTCCTCTTTGGCAGTAACTCACGACGCGGTTCGTTACTAAGGCCCCTCCCATCAATAGTATTGATAGCCAGTGCCTTATAAGAAACTGAAAAGCAGGACTTGTTAAATTGGTTATTCAGGCGTCAATGGCTTTAATAGCCCGAGGGGCGGACACACACATACGCGCGCACACATACCGGCTTCCAGGACAAAAGCACGCGCAGTGGTTAAATACAACAATTAACACAGCACACAATAGCACTTACCTTAGAATGGATAAACCCACTGTGTTATCCTCCACCTTCAACAGTTCTGAACAATACTCAGCTGATAACGTGGCGCTTTCTAATTAAAGTGCCTTATCTAGGAAACCTTAGTGTTATATATGACGCGGAAAATAAAGGACTTAGTTATTTTTCTAGCGATGAAAATAAAGGGTTGAAATCAATAGCTGAAATACGTTGCTCAGTTATAAAATCACTTATTACAGGCAGTATGGCGTCAATAAGATTGGTCACATAATGTTGAGGTCGTTTTGGCACATGCACCACGGGCGTTCGTATGGCTTCTCGATCTTTATGGAGGAAGTTTTGGCTCATGTCTTCCAATCCCTTTAGAAAACGAACTTTTTAAAATATCACAGACCTGAGTAGGGGCATTTTAAAGATACGCCAACAGTTTTTATTTCTGATTTCGACTTTGTGTGGACTGTAGATGCGCGAAAGAAGAAGAAAGAAGAAGATGGAGAAATTGGGGTATTTTCAAAAACATGAAAAATATAGATACCATATAGCTAGGCTTTTTATACTTCGGTAATAGTCTTAGGAGTATTGAAAGAGGATCTGGGCGGTTTTTTCAACAGCATAGGAAGCTTTAAAGATGGTTTTTGGCGTACGTTCTATTAGAGTGTTTACACAATTTTTCGTTGGATCCCTATTATGAACCACTACCGTGGTTCATGATATCCTTCTAGATGATGACACACATAGAAGTGCAAATTACGAAAATATATGACAGCTGGATGTTTACTGCTGTAGCCAGCTGGGTGTTTACTGCTGTAGCCAGCTGGGTGTTTACTGCTATCCCAGTCTTGGTGTTGCCTGGAAACAGATGTCCTAGTCCTGCCTTGAACATGTTTATCAAATTGCTGTATAAAGATAGGGAGGACTTTACACATGAACAAATAATAGTACATGTTCTGAGCTATTTTGTAGTTAGTAATTGTGCTGTTTTTACACACCAGTGTGTAGTTTGGTCACATAAGTCTGTAAATTTTGTTTGTCTTCACATTACTCACCCATGTTGTTACATAGTTAGCACCAAGTGTAATTGGTTGATATAGTCCCTCCACATTCCCGTGCATATTGCACACTCATGCATATATATCAACCGATCACAAAATGTGGTAGCTATACAGTAACAAAGCTATAGTGGAATGTAGCTACGCATAAAATTTTTAGTGTTGGTATGAAGCCTGGAATAAGGCAATATAATAGCACATTGGTAATACATGTGCATGTAGATATTTACTGCTATTGCTCTTATGTGTAAGTAAGACTTCTATGTGTTCTTGGCCTGCCCACCACACTTCAATAGGACTGCTAGCTACATAGTCAACTACATATGGCTTTGATGACCTCTTAGTATTGCTCCTGAGTACAGGAGAGGCCACAGTGTGTGTGCTTTAGTTGAAGTGTGTGAGGCTGCAGTACACTGATTTATTGTAATCTAGAATATCAATTCAAGAGGCTCACTGCTAACCAAGACTAGTTTGTAAACACATAATGTACATATATACAACTACTGAGCTTTGTTTGTTAATTGCTATAAGTTTTAGCTGACATGACTATATAATTACGTTCTTCTGATTGATGCTACCACATAAAAATGTGAATGTCGAAGATACAAATAGATACTCTTGATGTTGTAAATGTGTGGTAGTGTTCTCTCAATACTGGCTGGGCTAAAAACAGCCCAAGTATTGCTACCTGCATCAAAAACATACACATTAAAGTTAAACATGTGACTAAAACACAACATTTCTACATCAGTACCCCAGGTAGCATTTCTAGTCATCCTACTATTATCAATATACTCTTGAACACTATGGACATTAAAGAGTTCTAAGAAATTAGCATGGCCAGTGCTGTCACGCCCAATTAATAAATTTTCAATAGACAACATGTAGCTTAATATGGCCTCACGTATTTCCATATGCTGAGCTTCAGTGCCTGTTGTGACATATGACAATGCACGGAAGTAACAATTACCATCTGGCTGAACATTTCTTAAAGAACGGAGGTCAGGTCTGGTTAATACAGTATCTGGGCCACCAGGTTGAAATTCAGCTGAACGGACAAATCTTATACCTAACCTAGTACAGGCCTGTCGTTGCCACCTTTCATCAGTTTGGTAATAACGGTATTCTGGCCATACAGTTCTGTTGGGACCAATGACATTGACTGTGTCTGTGATTATACAATCATCATTGTGTTTGGGTTTTTTAATTGGCTGGTTTACTACATTACGTTTTCTTTTTATCCTTTGAGTTGAATAGGTGCTTCCTGTATTCTGGAGTATTGGTTTTTTTTACGTTCTTCCTTTTATATTGTGCAGGCTTGGCTACTGGATTAGGATATCTAGCTGGTGGGCCATCATAGGGTGGTGACCTTATAACATCAACAGAGTCACACCATTTCAATAGCTGTTTATAGTAAGGGGCAATCTTAATGGCAGAAGGGGTATAAGTCCACAGTGTAAGATTATGTAATGTACGTACACGACTCAAAGCTACATATGCTTGGCCAGATGCAAAAAAATTTTGGTTCAATGTTACAATGGCTTTATCTACAGTAAGGCCTTGTACCCTGTGTACTGTTACAGCATAGGCTAGCTGTACTGGGAATTGAGAACGTAGAATAGAATAAGAAGCACCTTTGATATCAATTTTTGTTTAGTTCTTGGGATAGGATATTTTTCTTTAGGTGACCCAATTTTGCATACCAAAATACAATTGGGTGTCATTGCAAGAACTTCACACATTGCTCCATTCACCCACCCCTCAGAAATATGTAAGTTACGTCTTAATACTATGCAACAGCCTTCCTTTAGAATTAGTTTATCAGGTAGTCGTATAGTATTTTTGTTAAGCCTTAGCTTGTCAGCTTCTCTAAGGGGTTGTCCATTTGTGTCTGTGTCTATAGCCACATATTCCTGAACTGTACCACAAATATAATTCAGACACTCTGCATTGATTTGATCCACTTCTTTACGTCTGGAACAGATAATTACAGTACGACATAAATCTACTGAAGCAATGTCGACAGATCTGAGTCTACCCTTCAGTACAGAAGCAACTTCATCATCTACTATACCCTCTCTTATTTTCAATAGTGTGGCACTCAAGGTTGGATCCTTAGCTCTAACAGGTTCCTTTAGTTGCATAACACTAAAAGAACTTAACCATATTTTTGTGTTAAATATGTCAGTATTTGATACAGGTGGCAGTTGAGCAGGATCACCAAACAATAATACATGGCGACCACCCCATGGCTTGTATCGATTGTCTTTAGAAGAGAATCTTCGACAAAGATGCTCAATGGTAATAAAAAGGCTACAATCTATCATGCTTAGTTCATCAATAATTAATACATCTGTCTTTTTTACAAGGGATGAATCAACAGTGCCATTTTCTAATGAACTTTTGCCATATATATCGATTTTAAAAAAAATTATGGATCGTGGTCCCTTTTATTAGAGATGCTGCGACACCACTAGGTGCTAGTTTCGTAACCACCAAATTGCATTGTCTCAGGTATTCTACCATGGCACCCATCACAAAAGACTTACCACATCCTGCAGCACCAACTAGTGCAACTAGTATCTGAGAGGTATTTTGTTCTACTGAATTTTTTAACCAATCAAAAGCTCTTTGTTGGGATGCTGTGAATTTATTA
Source organism: Nitrosopumilaceae archaeon (assembly GCA_965207375.1). GTDB lineage: Archaea > Thermoproteota > Nitrososphaeria > Nitrososphaerales > Nitrosopumilaceae > JAWVZS01. Next base: position 380,935 of record CBDBMG010000003.1, read on the forward strand.
GTGTATTCTTCTAATGGTACATGATGAGGAGGGAGTAATGAACCACCATCTTGGTCATCTAATAGCTGGTCAGTGACCTCTCTTACTTCTTCCTTGCTTGAGGTGCCTGTGGGTAATGTAGTGAGAAAAGCATCTGCTTTGTCTTCATCTAAAAATTGGTGCTCCACATACATTTTAACAATAGACTGTATGTTTTCTAAGCTGAAACCACGATTAACAGCATCCATGAGAGTAGCCATAGCATCATGCTGTTCATCTACCAGGTTAGCTTCCATAGCTGCTTTTACCCATGATGATGGTGGCTCATTGATAATATTGTTAGTTAAAGTAAGGGGTACTGTGAGCAAATACTTTTGCTCATAGTATGACTCCTGGTCATCTATTGTTATAAATCGGTGTCTAGTGATAGCAGCAGTAGCTCTTCTTACCCAGTATGTACCATTACCATCTACTAGCATACTACCTGGTGGATACCGTTCTAACATGACATACATAGAAGAAGACTGTATTTCATCATTATTGTAGATTTGTAAGAGCTTAGCATGGAGCCAGTGAAGTTTTTCAGGCCTGTTAGTAGAACTATCAAAAAGACCAGTATCTTTCAGAATATTAGTAGCTTCAGTAATATCATTTTCACTAGGTTCAGGTAGCTCACCCTCACCATTTTCACTGGGTTCAGGTAGCTCACCCTCACCACTTTCACAAGCTTCAGGTAGCTCACCCTCACCACTTTCACTAGCTTTAGGTAGCTCACCCTCACCACTTACACTAGCTTCAGGTAGCTCACCCTCACCACTTTCACTAGCTTCAGGTAGCTCACCCTCACCACTTTCACTATCAGCTTTTAAATCATGGTCCAGACCTAAGAAAATATTTTTTAAAATAGCTGCTGTATTATCATTTTTAGCAGCAGTGGTTATAACTGTCTGTATGGCAGTGTATAGATGACCTTTAGTTTTTAATTCATCACTCAACTTGTTGACTTTGTTGCTGAGATTAATAATGGAAGCCTTTAACTCCTCAAATTCATCAACACCTTTAAAGCCTATTAAGGGTGTTAATCCTTTTTCTGTGGCCTTCTCACCTTTACATTGTTCACTATAGTTTGATTTACGCCACCATTGAAAGTACATAGGATAAGTTATATCATTTAAGCCACTATTGCGCAACAAATAAACTTGGTGCTTAGTACTCACATATACATCTTCAGAATCTTGTGGGAGACTTGCTAATTGAACTCTATGTTTAAGGAACTGCCGCTGAGGCTTCAGCTCTGTAACTAAAAATACAGTACTTCTACTTAGATGAAACTGGTGAAATCCTAATTGAACATCTATTGCCTCACAAGCGCCAATTATTCTAGTACGTAAATACTTTTCAGGCTCAGTAGGATTTTGAGAGAGTTTAACATTAAAACTACTTTCTGGCTTTGAAATATATTTAGCAAGATACATTTCAAACCCATGCCTGGCCACACGTTGTATGTTCATAGATGCTCCCCAAAACAATAAAATCTCTAAATTGTATGGTACAACGAGTTGGTCTTCCTTGCATCTACGAGTATACAAAAAACGAATACCATCCTCGTCTAGTTCTTCAGTAAGTTGAGGAACTTTAAAAGGAAAGCCATACTTACATTTTGTAAGTATTTTGCCAGCATAGCCTTTAAAATATCTTTCTGGGCGGCACTCATGGTGCATTTGATACTTCTGCACCATTCTTCGTGCATATTGAGCTTGCACATTTTCAGTATCATAACTACGGGGTATTTCGGCTAACACAACATTGTCCGGTGTAGTGCCTGGCACAACCCAAAACAGGATATGCCAGTGCAACCCTCCACGTTTCTGATATTCTTTTTTGACAGCATAGTCTGTAATGATACCTAAAGGACCTGATTTTTTATCAAGCAAGATGTCCATCATGGCACTAAAACGTTTTTCAGCACCAAGAACAGACTCTAAAGGATTATGGCCAACTGCCTTTTCATCATTGGGCCTGTACGTTAAATCTTGAAACTCCGAAGGATTTGCACTAGCACCCCATCCTTTCTTAATAGTTGATTGTATTTGAGGCCAGTTATCATTAGGGGACAAGGTCAAAAAAGTCAGGTATTCCAAGTTGTTCTGTCATGGCAACTAGGTCATAGCTAAAAGACTTCCAATACTGCTTAGACCCAGGAATTACACGGGGCACTTCTGTACCATAAGAGGCATAAGGATCAGATGTGATTGCATTAGCTGCAATTACTTTAGCTGCTGTCAAGCTTTCCTCCAGCTTACTACTTGTCACTACTTTTCTAGCATTATACGATCTTAAACGTATTTTGGTCATATAATCAAACATAAAGAATGGGAAATTAACATCATTTGCAAATAGGCCCCTGGAGTCAAGTAGTCTAATTTTGGTAAACTGGGAAAACCCTAATAAACACTTGTAATACCAGCCACCTTGACCATATGGAAATAAATGGGGAAAAGCCTTTTCCAATAAGAACTCTTGGCCATATTGTACACTTGTACATTCACGTAACCATTCAATACTGTCCTGCGCTTTATCAACCATGTGTGCCTGGGGATTCTGGATACCGGCAATATCCAGATTCCCATACAAAGGAGAATACTGGTCAAAATATCGTGAATCAACAGGAAAGGCCATACCTAGGGCTTCACTTTCAAGTATTTCATCTTGGTTCCCTTTTAAAATGTCAGGATTAACAATATCATTCCGTAAATATCGGTACATTGTTTCAAAACGGGCTAAAAATTGTTTATATAGATTATTGTTTTTCTTAAACCAATTCAATGCAACTCTTATACGCTCACATGCATCAGGATATTTGGTAAGCCCCTCCGTTATTTTGTTATTTATCATTAGAAAGCCAAACATCCCATAGTAATGCCTGTCTAATTTATGTAATGTATTCACTTCTCCTTGTATGTGCCGCCACTGGTGCTTTTTTGCATCTTTTATTGTTGTAGAAAATATGCCACATAAAGCTACTTGGCATTTCTCAGCTTCACTTTTTAAAGATGTTACCTCAGGAGGGTAAACCATATCCCACTTAGCAGCAGTTAAGTTGTCAGTTTTTCCCACATGGAATGTTAAATTGTATTCTGTTGGATTTTTATAAGAGCTGCATACTGAACATGCATATAATTTACCACTTTTATGACGATAGTCAAGATGTCCTTTACCACTGATTACCATGGCACATTGGTAAGCCACTGCTGGTATCATTTCATCCTCTACATCAAGGTTCACTAATCGAGTATGAGCATTATCAACCCTTGACCATAAAATGCTACCACAGCAGTAGCACATCCCTATACCTAAAGGTTTAGCATCAAATCTCACCTGTTGTCCAATTCGTTTTTTAGCTCTAACTAAAAGATCATCATTTAAGGACAAACTATCAGTATTCCATGTTGTAGGCAATTCATACTGTTTCATATACTGAATTAAAAGGGTCAAATTGTCCTCAATAAACATGTCAGCTTCATCAGTTGAGATGTTGTTACAGTAACTGTCCTCTACTGAGTTACTACTACTATCTGGACGACCGGTTGATGCACTAAATCCTGCATCTCGAGTAGTGCCAACAGGGCGTCCAGTTGGTACATTCATCTCAATGTCAACATCAGATGTGGGGGGTCCGGTTGATGCACTAAACCCTGCATCTCGAGTAGTGCCAACAGGGCGTCCAGTTGGTACATTCATCTCAATGTCAACATCAGATGTGGGGGGTCCGGTTGATGCACTAAACCCTGCATCTCGAGTAGTGCCAACAGGGCGTCCAGTTGGTACATTCATCTCAATGTCAACATCAGATGTGGGGGGTCCGGTTGATGCACTAAACCCTGCATCTCGAGTAGTGCCAACAGGGCGTCCAGTTGGTACATTCATCTCAATGTCAACATCAGATGTGGGGGGTCTGGTTGATGCACTAAACTCTGCATCTCGAGTAGTGCCAACAGGGCGTCCAGTTGGCACATTCATCTCAATGTCAACATCAGATGTGTGGGGTCCGGTTGATGCACTAAAGCCTGCATCTCGAGTAGTGCCAACAGGGCGTCCAGTTGGTACATTCATCTTAATGTCAACATCAGAAGTGGGGGGTCCAGTTGATGCACTAAGGCCTGCATCTCGAGTAGTGCCAACAGTGCGTCCAGTTGGTACATTCATTTCAATGTCAACATCAGATGTGGGGGGTCCGGTTGATGCACTAAACCCTGCATCTTGAGTTGTACCAATTGGACGTCCAATTGCCAGCTTTCCATGTTTTCTAAAAAGCTTATAACCACATTCACAAGTTTTTTTCCTGACGTGAACTTGAATATTACAATTGGGACACACTGTATAAAAAGGTCCAGGATTGACTTCTACATCACCACTGCAAAGTAGTAGCATAGAAACAACATAGATTATGAATACAGGCATATGCAACACAGCAAAATCAAACCAATCATTTAATGATGTGTGTAACATGCCTTTTACATGCAACACAGCATCAAACCAGTCATATACTATGTGCAATAAGTTTACATACAACATAGCAATATCAAACCAATCATTTACTGCTAACATGCCATTTTCAAATGCATTATTGGTATACTTGTGACCAATGTTACAGTAGCACTTGAATTTCCAGTTAAAAGATCCGATAACATTTCTCCATTGTACTATGTCAATCATTTTGTTTCCTTGAAAACTGTAAAAAATATGTATGAGTGTGTTTCTTCATGCAATCTACATAATTACATTATTATTGATATTATAAATTATAATTATACAGTGCACATACACCAGTAGCTACACAATTAACACCTTAGCAATCTATTACCACTTGCAGAATTACATAAAACCATAGATTATATACGTATATAAATATCTATGAAGCAGTGAGAAATTCCTCGAGAAATTCAAAACGTCTCGCCACTGACAGCTATTGTCTTGGTTAGCCAGAAAAATTCCCAACCCAACGCGCAAACTGAGGCGCACGCTTGCTGTCTATGCGCCAAAAGCATAATACATTCACACAACTTTGCTAATCAATGACAATACAGTCATGTCGATCTAAGAAATAATCCTTCGACAAAACCTTCGATGTTTACGAATTACACTACGAGCGCGCAATAAATAGACTAGCACTATACGTACAATACAACAACAAAACAACAAAACAACAGGGACAAACAACTAACCTTCAAGAATTTCAAATGTTTACTCGCGTGATCACGCTCGTCAATTGGAGTGACAAAAACAAATTTCTGCGGAGTTATCCGAAAAGGCACATGGTCATTTGGAAATGGCGTTTATTAGAATTAACGCTTTTTAAAAGAAAGAGAGTTAAGTAATTTCCTACATTTAAAAAGATCGCTGTTGAACAAGGACCCCATTAAAGGTTAGCTTAAGTGTCTAGAGTGCGTAGTTTAGTCGTGGTTTTTAATTACATCATATTTAATTACCTAAGACTTAATTACCTAAGACTTAATTACCTAAGACTTATTTACGCCCATTTTTGACGTCACTTTTAACCACAGTTTTTATTATTGTACTTGGTTGTATAATTATTTACTAGCAACGATGACCCTAAACCAAGTACAGTCATTTCGGAGCAACCACCCACCGGGTTAATAACTAGACATATTAAAATCACAGCCAGGACTACAATCAGCTAGCCAGGTAACTTATATAACAGGGAAATGGGTTGATTGGTTGGTTACTGGCTTCTAATTACTAAGGCAGAATAAGAGGAATAAAAATGTACACACCACAAAAATCTACACATTATTAACATAGTTCTAAGCTGTGCAAAGTATACGTAGCTATTAAAACATTTTTATAAAATTAGTTAATACAATCAAACATACCACTAGTCAGTTAGCTATGGCTTCAATAAATTCATTAGCAAACACCAACCCACTTCGAAATCCATGCCTCGCTGCAACAACAACTGCTATCTTATTCACCTGATGTCGCTCGTCAATTGGAACGCGCTCATTAATTGGGTAGTGAGTTACTAAAAATAGATTTGTACGAAGTTATCCTGAGTTATCCGTAATATCGCATGGTGAATGTACTAGGCGTTTATTAGAATTTTTATATTGTAAACGAGTAGGAGTTTGGCAAATCGCTACATTTAAAAAGAACGCCATTAAATGAGGATCCGATTAAAGGTTAGTTTATGTGTCTAAAGTGCGTAGTTTATCCGTGGCTTTTAATTACATCATACTTAATTACCTAAGACTTAAATACCTAATACTTAATTACCCAATACTTAATTACCTAAGACTTAATTACCTAAGACTTATATGTGGAGTGTGGCTTCCAGCCAGCTAGAGGTTTTATCATACATTGGCAAGGGGTCTGACACTCGAGAATTTTTGCATGAGGTTTAGTTTACCAACAGTTCATGATATATTATAACTATTATATTATAAACTCTTGACTTTACCAAATTAGGCTGTAAATATCACGTGATTATAAATATACGGAGAAAAACAAAAATTTACATTCAGCAGTTGTGTAAGAGATTTGGAGCATTGGGCAGCGAATAGGTATTAACTTGATAGGAACGAGAACAATACATAATTAATTTTTATGCCACACACAAAATCATACATAAATAAAACTCACACTCGACGACGATGGCTTAAGCTTCGTGTAGCGAGTCTTTTGATCTTGTATCTTTGCTACTGACGAAGCTACAAAAGCAAAGGACGCACCAATTCCACCACAGCCATAAGGGCGTCTAAAATTATATGTCTAGGCGCTAATGGATGTTATGCGGCTTGCGCGTTTAATCTCGGCGTACATGGACTCGCATGGACCAGAAAACAGCGTTTTACCACGGTAGAAAACTGATCTGGAAAGAATTTTCCGAGCTGTTTGTATGATGGAAGGTTTAAAGGTACTATAACTATCCGACACTACTTAAGATATGTGTTTGTTTGGCTGTTATTTAACTTTCATGGGTAGCCACTAATTTGCGGACTGGACTGGACCTGCGGACTGGTCCATCTTGCTGTGAAAACACTAATTTGCGGACCGGACTGGACCAGTGGACCAGGCAATCAATGGCACGTGGCCATGGGCTATAACAAACGATCTACTACCACTGATACCAACGAACCTGTGCAGTGTCCCCACACGCGCTTGGGCGACTCTGAAAATGATACATGGGGCGAATTGTTGTAGCTATAATACTCATGTATGCAGAACTGACTACTAAAAGCCACCGTGACTCCGGCCATTAGAAAAAAACATTGTCAATCCTGGTCTAGCACAGAAAGGGCTTACTTATATAGCCTCTGGATATATGCAAGGAGTAGTGTATAACTGACTATATGAAGTTATATATAAACTGCATGATTTGATCAACAATGCAAATAAAGGTCACAGCAGAGATAGTCGATCGGCTACTGCTGATGACCGGAGGTCTAGATCTACACATTCAGTGTGCTGCCAGCACTTACATTGTACACACTTGAACTACAAAATGATAAGAACAAACAATCAGTTAAAACTGCTGTGTTGTTTTAGCACACAAATTAGTCATATTTGGTACCCTCTTTCTGTTTTTCTCTGTGACATGGTACCAAATATGACTCATCTTTTGTTAAAACAACACAGCAGTTTTAACAGTGGCCAGTAGAGTAAATCAGCTTACTTTGACAAGGAGCGTTTAGCGCCGTGTACGGCAGTCCGTGTTTTTCGCCAATACTAGTCCGCTAATTAGTCAAACTTGCCTAAACTGCGGACTGGACTGCGTACAATGCGTTAAAGTATTGGTCCACTGGTCCAGTCCAGTCCGCAAATTAGCGACTACCACTTTCATGGGAGTTCAGGACAATAGTGCGTATGCGTTTGACGTCACGCGATTATTCACGTGATAAAGTAGCCATTTTAAAGAGGCAAAAGGAGATAAACAGTTTCGTGAGGATGGTGAATTCATGTTGTGTAATTGGATGTTCAAACCGGAAAACTAAGGGAACCAAATTAACTTTCCACTGTATACCAAAGGTATAGTAGTTTTCGTTATTTGAGGACGATTTTTAGATACTTCTTTTTCACACATTACCTTTTTCTGAACGCTATGCTGAGCGTTGCAATGGAATCTCATTACATAGCGGTGGAAGTTATTTATAATGTTAGGAGTATCAAATTACAAGCCTTTGGTTGTGAGAACACGTGTTTGTTTGTACTTGATATAAACATTACATGGTTTTGATACAAGAAAACATGTAACAATACAAAACTTGTAGTTTGCATAAAACCACACATTAAAAAATGTTTCATTATAGGTAATTAAAGACAAAGGAAAGAAGCTGGAACAATTATCTACCAGAAGAAGGGCAGAGTGGCTTTCAAAAATTAATAGGAAGAATTGGAGTCCTAGTCCTGGTAGTCGTGTATGTTCAGTCTATTTTGCACATGGACAGCCAGCAGATTTGCTAGATGATACCAATCCAGACTGGATACCAAGTGTTTTGATGGGTTATGCTACCAAGGAAGGAGATTTTGATTGTTACCATCGTTGCAAGAAAAGAATGGCACACTCTGATGATGATGATAACTCTGTGAAAAGTGTTCGAGTAGATAGTAGTGCTGTAAATAATGTTCCTTTAGACAGTAGCATTCCTGTAGGTAGCAGTACTAGTGTTCCAGTAGAAAGCAGTATTACAGAAAGTTTAGATGTACCTGAACAAGCTAGCACTTTACAGTTGGAGGAAATTGCCACTGCTGAAAGCACTTTGATGGATTGTGAGGAAAGTGATTTGTATGTAGAATACCTAGGTCTAGAAGATGAACTTGCCCATCTTAGACTGGATAATCAAAAGTTACGAGATGAGAATATTAAACTGAGAAGTCAAGTAATTGTTTTTACACCACATTTATTTGAAAATGACAAGAATATCCTACAATTTTACACTGCTTTACCAAATTGAACAATACTTAAGGCTGTTTTTGATTTGGTACTGCCTTCACTTCCCAAGATGCCGAATAGTAAACTTTCCCCTTTTGAAATTATTGTAATGTTTTTTATGAGAATTAGATTGAATCTGGTGGAAGAAGATATTGGATATCGTTTTGGTGTACATCAAAGCACAGTGTCGAGGAATTTTTATAAAGTGTTGGATGTAATGGATGTTAAATTATCTCATCTAATCAAGTGGCCAGAACGTCAAATTCTGCGAGAAACTTTGCCTATGAGGTTTAGACGTTTTTTCAAAAAGTGCTGTGTCATCATAGATTGTACCGAAGTGTTTGTGGAACGTCCATCAGATTTAATGGCTCGAGCACAAACCTGGAGTAATTATAAACATCACAACACTGTCAAGTTTCTTTTAGGAATCACCCCACAAGGAACAATTTCTTACATCTCTCGATCATCGGGTTGCTGGTGGTCGAATGTCTGATAAACAAATTGTTGAAAGTTCTGACCTTATCAGCAAGTTGCTTCCTGGAGATGTGGTGATAGCAGACAGGGGGTTTACATGTGATGATTATGCCCACATGGTACTTGCTGAAATAAAAATCCCACCATTTACCAAGGGGAAGAAACAACTTGAAAAGATTGAATTAGATTGGAGTAGGGAACTGTCTATGGTACGGATACATGTAGAACGCGTTATAGGTGCACTAAAACAGAAATACACAATATTACAAAGTGTTCTGCCTATCACAGTAATTGCTGATAAAGATGATGGAGCTGCCACTATTGACAAAATAGTTAGAGTATGCTGTGCTTTGGTAAATTTATCACCATCCGTTGTACCACAGGATTGAGTTAAGATGTTAATTATATTACTATATAATATTATTAGTTCTTATACTTTTTCAGTTTTCTGCATGACGGACAGTACCATTTTCCTACTGGAGCAGAATGCATCTTTAAACAGTCAAAGTGAAACCACTTAATTTTGCATGTCTTGTGATCACACATGATCATCTTTCCATGGCTAGGTTCTCCACAGTAACACCATGCTGCCTCTGGGTCTTCCTCACTAGCTTCACTAGCTGTACTTTTACTAGCTGCAGCTTGTTCTAAGTTAGGGATCTGTACAATACCATCTTCATTAGCAATAGGTTTTCTAGTCAGCCATTTGCCAACTATCTCGGGTAGAACAGAGTATATAAAGAAATTTTCCACTTGGCCCATTAAATTTTCATAAAAACAACGATCTAGATGGATTCGCTCTATGATCACCTCCTCCTTACTCCACACAACAAAATCTCCATGCTTCATATTGTATACATTCAGTTGTGCTTGCACCTGATAATAATAGCTGTGCTCCCTAGATAGTCTCCATTTCCCTACAGCAATGCACAATAATAATTATTTATAAAACTATTGTTATTAATGTTAAAGAGCATACCTTTTTCATCTTTTTCTAGACAAAATTTTTTATCACTCTCCTCTGGAAGCCTCTCTCTGAAACAATATGGACACTTAACTTCAATAGTTCCTTTACCACAACAATCACACATAATAATTGCATCAGGTGATGCCCCAATGTATGGTCTCTCTTGGCTAATAAATAGTCCAGTGTCTTTAATGGATACATTGCTGTGTGCGGACATCTTTTCTTTATATGTTTTCAAAGCATCTTTTTCATGCAAACAGCCCCACCTATATACAATATATCATAACATTAATACATTAATACAATAATACATTCTTTCATACATGGTACTTTCAGTAGTGAATGCATAAGCCTGAGGGTAACAAATTCGCTTTATCAAACTCGTTGAAGGCATACACGGATTTGTTCTGGCTACTGCTTTGAAATTGGAAGCAATAATTCTTCCTTCATGATGGACCTTCCACAGCTTACATTTAGCCTGCTTCCTTGTAGACTGCTCCAACAGCATTACTTGCTCCAAGGATATCTGAAAAGTATTTTTAAAAATATTAAAAGATTTAGCAAAATATACAACCTTCAGGTTTCTTGCAATCTCCTCACATCTGCTAAGAAGGGATAAATAATCTAATTGCAGAGCATCCGGGTCGTACAGTTGAGAAACTGGCTGTGGGAGTGATTCGTTCATACCCATGGGAATAAACTGCTTTGAATAAGGAGGTGTTATCTTCAATATGGCAGGTTTAACATCTGATGAATTTAAACAGTCATAAAATTTGACAAGTTCATCTTCTGTGGGAACATCAATGCAATGTTGTTCTTTAGACTGCTTAACTGCTTTTGATGTAAACACTATATCTTCGATGTTGGCAGGTTCTACCTACAAAACAAACCAAAATTTATAAGGACTGATTGATTTTTGTCATACATTTCTGGCTGAAGGTAACCAGCCACAGCTTTGTGATGTGCAGGAAGTTGTCCCAGATTGTTCTTGGTACTGAGCTGCTCTTATTAAACAAGATATTACTGCAGTAATGTGTGAACATGCTTCTCCCAATCTACATAATATTTAAATCAGTCTTAGTCAGTTAAGTACAACCCCACTTACCCTGCCATGCAGGTACAGTGTGCACCAAGAACATTCCCAGATTGATGACAAACCACCCAGGGTATTAGTGGAGTAGCTGATAGACTTTGGGAATGTTTAACCTCCATAAGGTACATATTATCAATTCAAATCATAACTTATGGACTCACTTTTCCCATCACAAGCCAATGTTTATCATTCTGGTGGGTAAAAATATAGCATCTGAGGTTATGAATCCATCCAGCTTTGACAAAACTGTCTGACCGTAGCATACCTTTCCAAGCCTATATGTGTAGAGTAAAGCAGAATCTATTACTGTATAAGTGGTACATTTGATGGTGATTTTAATTTGGCAGTTTGGTGGATTTGTCTTAAATCGCCAAACTAAAGTCACCGCCAATACTATTTTTTAGATGGCACTGTGGAAGTATCTTATGGCGATCCTTGGCCAATCCGCCAAACTAAATGTTCGCCAATCTGTGTTTATTATCTAATCGCCAAACTTAATGTCCGCCAAATGTACCACTTATACGGGGTATGTGCTTAACTGACCCAGTAAGAAGGATATTAATATCTTCCTTATAGCTGTTGTGAGCCTGAAGCAATTGTGGTGATGTTAAAATGTTGTACTCGTGTACTTGTTTACAACAACATGTTATTATATACAAGCTTACAACATTCCTATTCCATGGCTGGGGATACCCTGCATATCTTTACTTTAATTAATCATTGGTATAAGCCAACAGATAAATTGAGATAATATATGTGCATGGAATAGCTATACATAATATTATAGCCTAAGTTTAAACAATGTCGGACCTAAAACAGCCCAGTATTCAATCACCGGGCTGCCCAAACTATATGCTATACTTTCGAAGTTATAAGCATGCATTGTAGATGAAACCAAACCTTCATTTCTTCCTTAGTATATACACTGGGGGTAGATATCATGTACAAAAACATGTCACTCCATGCAATTTTGGGGACTGAAGGAGGTTCTTCAACCCATAAATCGTTAGGTATCGCGTAGGGATCATCCTTCAGACCAACTTTGGCAAGTTTTTGCTTATACCTTGCTTTTGCCTCAGCAAACAAATCGTCAAAATACTCTGAAGTTCGCTCCATCAACACATTCGCTCGATGATTTTGCCTCTGAAACATGGTGGGTAGCAACTATTACTAATTACGTAATATTTATGGTGACGTAATGCATATCCTCTATAGGCTGCATTACGAAAATCGAGAATTGCCACGGGGAAAGTATCGTATTCTTTCACTTTTACTTCACCATAATTACTTTAAACAGTTTTAAAACCCTATTCTTTCCGACAAATGTGCCCATGTTTGATGTTTGGCTGGTTTCTCATTCAACCCTGTACATTTGGGCGTGATTAATTTTTGCGAGTTGACCGCTCAATCTTGGCAATGTTTTCCACCTTTCTTTTACTCATTACGTATATTATGACTACATAAATGAATGTTACTCATGTGCAGTGTAATGCAGATCATGATCAGTCAAACTTATCATAACCTCATGATCACATCTTGATGGTTCTACATCTTACATGTGATGAAATGAATATACCGTAAACAACAAAAGTTCCGCGGTACAAAACTTTCGCGGTTCACTGGATTTTATCAAAATGTAGGGAAAGCTTTCGCGTTTTTGCTTCAATTATAATACCCGCGTATGTTCGCGTATCAGTGCTCCGCAATTGTGTTTAAGCGGATCTCGCACGTGAATTAAAATGGCAGGCATTAGTTTAATGACACGTGTGTTCGTGGTTTTCATGTTTATAAAGATGTCTGGAGACCAGTTATAGGCGAAGAACTGAGATGTCAGAGAGAGGAAGACAACCCAAGATATCCTTATGCTGTAGCTGTGACTCGGTTAAATTCTTGCCAACTTCCTGGCCTAATGGACCACAGTGATCCGGCCACGTAGCGCCTCCTTCTTACAAAAGTATTACAAGAAGTGCCATAACCCAAAATTAGTAGGGAAAACTTTCGCGTTTTATTGAAAATCCGCAAAAAACGTGAAAGTTTTGTACCGTGGAACTTTTGTTGTTTACGGTATGTAATAAACCACAGCAGGAATTTATTATGAGAAATACTTTTGTGAATTTTTGCTCTCAATCTCAGAAGAAATATTTGCGACGTTTTGAATATTGTATCCATACAAGATATGTACCTAGACTGGCTAGACATTCCAGATAGCAAAATTTGCAAAATTAAAAGACCCACAATATATACATGTGTCTGAGTGAAAACCACCCTTAGCTTACATCCAATTTTGCCAATTTAAATCATTTTGAATGTTACACAAAGCTCAATTTTCACTGAAAAGTGATGTTTATTCTACTAACCTCAGTTGTAAATACGTACAAACTCTGTATTTTTTTCCCAGCAGAAGTTATAATAGTTAGCTATAAGGTTAGCATGAGTATCTTAATGTATTTAAAATACTCTAAGATACGTAGCTATTTGGGGTTCATAAGATACGTACTAGCTAGCTAGCTAGCTATAGATACTGGATTTTCATAAATATGATTGGCTTTTTGTCAATTGACATTTGGCCACCAGTTTGTATTACCCAAGTGACAAGACAATCACACTGTTGTGAAAATACCCTATAAACTATTATACATATACTTTTTTGATAAACAATTACAAATGTTGGCCTTATTTACATAATATCATAGTCATTGGTCAAATAATCGTGCTTTTGCACCTTTTTACAGCCAGGCTGTTTTAATTTAATTATGACCCAAGAAAATGGGTTTGGTTTGCTATAGCAAACACAAGGGAAAAGCCCAAAGGTTAACTCTGTGTTCACTTACCCCTCCTCTAAGTTATTTGCCTTTTAATTATAATTTTTAGTTGCATACTTACTATGGTTTCCTATTAGGAATACTCTATTGCTTGCTTGCAACTAACATCTCTTTATATGTACGTAGCTACTTACAAAAAATTAGTGATAGTTATATATGTATATGCTAATTGAAGACATGTAGAAAAGCAAAGAGGAAATAAGTTAATGTGTCTACACAGCAAGGTTCTATGAGTTCCCAAACCCTATACGTATGTCCTCTAGTCCAGTGTTTTATTTAGCATTTAGCTACCCAAATACGTAAATATGCATGCAAACCTTGGTAGATAACATGCTTATACTAATTATAGGGAATTTCATTTGTATAGTGACTGTATGCATGTATAGTTACAAGGTGTTATTTATACATGAATAAGTTTTGTTTTGCTTGAAGCTTTAGTGACTATATTACTCAATTGATAGTTATAAACTAAATTAAACTTAATTAAAGTGTTCATTCAGTATACAGATTGCTTGTAGGACTTTGGCATCATTTTTCTATTTATTAGATGTTAGTGAATAGACAAAACATTACTGTTAAGTGGTAAAGAAGTCTTACATACGTAACTACGTATATAGTTGAAGAGATAGCCAAGTTGTTATGAATTAATATGTAGATTCTTGGAAAAATGTTATTCTTGAGAATTCTTACTGTATACACCGACAGTTGTAGTTGTTGTTTGGTACATGTATAGCATTAACTGCGCATGCATAATATGTTTAGTTACGTATGTATACATATACTGTATTTGAATATATAATTATTGTGCTATACCATGTAGCCAGTACTAAAGTCCGACTACATGGAGCAAGGGTTTTGAATTTAATGAAGGAGTAGGGATAAACAAAGACACATCTTCTATAGCTCATGTAAGAAAGATACCGTAATACAATTTTAATTGACAGTTTAGAACTGGCTTATTATATACGTAGCTATAACCATTGATATGATAAAACTATATTATAATACGTAGATATTTTTTATTAAGATAAAATTCTCTACTTTGTCATGGTGTACCAATATACTTTTAATTAGTGTACCTTTTGTCCTGTAGCTACACATGTATGTACCCTTAGGTATCAGTCACTATGCATACAGGAAAGCTACAATGATCAATTTATGTATCAATACTAAGCCCAGTTTTCTCATGCCGGGTCACATATGTAAAATATTCTAGTATGGAGGGTTTTCACAAAGCCAGTCACAATTACTACATATGTAAATATACTATCAATAATTATTCTTTTATCCATATAGCCATACGTATGTATATATCACACATGATAATTACATATATACACATAATTAAGAATGACATACAACCATATATCATATATGGGAATCAGTGGGCTTAAGTTACATTTTCATGTAACAGCCAAATCTTATACCAAATAGCTACTGCAACCATATTATATTACGTATGTATGTGCATATACACAATTTTGAAATCTCATATGTCACAATTTCTTGAAATGCTATGTACGTATGTACATAGCTACATATGTAAATACTTCATAATAATTATATCAATGTAGTTTAATAAGTATAGCTACTTAAATTTTATGCAAAAAGTGTTTGCAATCTGAGTTATATATAGCAACTGTTAATCTTCTGTGTAAAAGTGGTTTTATCCTAAAAACTGTTTGACCTGTAGAGTATAATTGTGACCAAGTCTGCAAAACAGGTCTTATCTGCACAAAAACACCTATTCATTTTATCATGTCTATCTCTTTTTCTGTGTGGGTTATACAATATCTGTAAGTTTTATTGAATTCCTTAGGAAATTTTGTGTATAGAATTTTTGACTTACCCTGATTTTGCTTTGATTTGCTTATTACAAATTTGAGTAATTATTTTAGATGGTGCTTATTGATTTGTTTGTGGGTTAAATAATAATTTCAATGGGAAGCTGTAGCACAGATTGGAAGTTGTATGTAGCTACCACATGTAGCTACAAGCCACTGGAAAGTTTTAGCACACTTTGTAAGTTGTAGCAAACTGACCTAATGAATGCTACAAGCTACCTATATGTACGTATATAGCATACATAACTGGAAGATTTGATCTGAGGAGAGAAAGTTTTTGTATTGGGTTAAAATTTTAAGGCCAAACTTTGTTTACGTACGTACCTTTCTTTTACTCAGGATGACTGACTTTTACTAATACATACGTAAATACTGCAGAAATATCAGTCACTAAGCCTGGATAAAACACACAATGTGATGGTTCTACATCTTATACACGTGATGATTCTGTATCAATGAGTGATTAATGTGGTTATTATAAAGTTGTTGATACACCCCTGACATAGCTTAGCTAGGTAGATTGATGTTAAAAACATGTTATTACAGCAAAGTATGTAGCTATGTATACTATTACAGACTAAAATCTAAAGTGTTAATTGTTAACCTTATATGTGATCCGGTCTGACAAAACCATTCTTATTGCCATAAAAATTTTGAGTTAATTTTGAGTCTTTCAAATTTAATAACTCTTTTTCTGAACACAATATTTTAGCACAAACTTCACCATGTACGTAGCTAAAATCCTAAGCAATTCAATAAAACTTACAGAATTTGAATAGCACCTACAGAACAACAGATAGATACCATTATATGCATGGGTGTATTTTCGGGCAATAAGACTGGTTTTGTCAGACCGGGTCACATATATATAACTATATACACATATTATGATATCAATGGTTATACGTATGTAAGTCTCTAAATAAATATTTTCACTTATGTAGCTACGTATATACAAATCTACTATATCCTATTATTCATCTACTACGTATGTAGCTAGCTATAATACAAAAATTATAACTAAATTATTGCATTTCAATAGGAATGTATGAGCAATGGGAAGTTGCATGTGCTACAGTGGGCCATTGGGTCACACTTTGGAAGTTGCATATACAAAGCAATACATCAAGCCAAAATAAGGATTAACTCCTTGATCCCAGAGTTTATCCTGCGAAGCCAGAATTAATTTTCAAACGATTGTGCATTGTATAGCATATTTTAAACCATCTGCTAGGCCTTCTGTCAAAGCAAATATTAAGGTAAAACTATATATTATGGAACGAAAGCTGATTCCATGACCAACTCGAAAATCTAAACAAATAGCTATATTCTATGATAAAGAACTCACTTGTGATGCGGTGAAATGCAGAGCAGCTTCCTTTACCCTCTAAATTCATTGAACTATAATTTGGCTTCAAAGGGTTTAAAAGACAGTCTCCAATACAGTTACTGCTCGTGCATGTTATTTATGTATCATACCTATTATGTTATGTAACATTGTAATACTTTGAATTCAAACATAATGCCACAATATTTGTAATGGTTATGTGTAAGTTACTCAACTATAGGCTTAAGTACATTATGCTTTTAAAATTCCCAATTATTCTTGTTTTATTTTTCACCCATTATTCCCAAAATTGTATCAGCCTTTTAGCTAGCTATGTACCTTAAATCTATTGGATTTACTTAACCACATAGCTATGTATATCTTACTTATTAAGGCCACAGCATTACATTTCTTATCTTAAAAATGTGACAAAAGGTCCCCTTCAGCATAAGATGTTGTCATGGACATGAGAAATCATTGATTGTGGGTTTAAGTTAGGTTGCATCTTTAAATATTTATGCAGCAGCGTTGTTTTTTCACTTATTATCAGATATAGGTATTTACAGGCATTATCACTTCTATTTTGTTGAGCTCATCGATAAAATTTCACAACCATGCACTTTCAAAATGTCAATGATATACGTATGTATGTCTGTGGGCAAAGTGTACTTTGTACAAAAAGTTACCTATTAGCTATGCCAGGATTATGCTCAATGCTATTGCCATCCTACGTATAGTACGTATTATGCTCAAAATTATGCTGGCATGATTGCTCAATTGTAGATATACACGATCATTTCACTTTTTATGGTAAGAAATTATGGCATTAAATGTTCATTATAAAATTATATGCAGAAAATAAGTTGTTAAGTGTATTTCTTATAGCAAAACAAAAGTGAAACTGTCTACACTATAATTATTAGCTATTTAATTTTATTAGCTTTATGCCTATTAAATGTACATATGTAGCTAAGTCAGTTAATTAAATGTTAGGTACTCATGATAGCTAGCATTAATTAACCAATCATACATAGCAATTTCCTCAACAACAGTAAGGTTTTCATTACTACACCTATGTACGTAGGAAACTAATCATATTGGAACAGTTCATAATCAAGAAATGAGACCACTTGTTAGAATTCTCATATTATAGTCATGTATACATGTATGTATATCTATAATCATAGAAGAATTCTTAGAACAGATATATTACTCAGAATAATCTGTACAGTTCATCACAATACTATAGTGACCTGTGAGAAGGCTAATGAATCTGTAGCTAGCTATGTACGTAGCTACAGTAGACATAAAGCTTGAAAATATTTTTGTTATACGTACCAACCATGCACTGTAGCTAACACTATTGTTAATGTTAAATATCATCATTATCATCATTATCACTTTATTGATCAACAATAATGGTCGCAGTGCATATGGCAACCATTATACTGATCAATAAGTGCAGTGTTATCTTATGGGGAACTAAGCTACTAATTGAAAGAATAAAGAATTGAAATTATTTTTGGATTACAATTTTGTGATTGATTAATATTATACTTGTATTACACTGTAAATGTCCTAATGTATAATTTCAAAATATGCTCATAAATTCGAAAATCCTATAATTCTACATAATAATTTTCATAACATCATGACATATGTATAATTATTAGGTTCAGGCCTATAGCTTGATCGGTATTCACTTTTTATGGCAATACCTATTTGTTAAGAAAATTTGATATTAGTATTCTTTTGTATATTATATAAAAGTAGCTACATATGTATAGGCATAGCTACGTACATATGTATATGCAAAAATATTGAGTCAGTTGAGGTTGTTAAGTGTGTTTCTTATTTATAATAATTATTTATATTATCTCTATGTCAGTTGAGGAATACTATCCTATCGTTCATATACTTTACCACAAAAGTTAGCACCTGGTATGGATTGCAGCAATTAATCAGTGGGAAGTTGTAGCACAGATTGTAAGTTATATGTACCACAGGCCACTAGCACACCTTGGAAGTTACGTATAGCACACATAATGAGTGCTACATAAGCTAACTTACTAGCTATATGTAGCATAGCTAACTACGTATGTAGCATAACTGGAACATTTGATCTGAGGAGTGCATTGCATTATATTAAGCCTTGTCTATTTTTCTTTTACTCATGATGACTTCATAAATGCATGTTACTAATAGATACGTACTGCAGAAATGTCAGTTACTAAACTTACAATGTAATGGTTCTACATCTTATTCATGTGATATGATGATTCTGTATCAATGAGTGATTAATGTGATCATTATAAAGATGTTGATACACCCCTGTAGCTTATACATAGATTGATGTAAAAACATGTTATTACAGCAAAGTATGTAGCTAGCTACGTATATGTATGCTATTGCAGACTAAAATCTAAAGTGTTATTCCTGTTTATCTACGTACATTGCTAGGTATATTATGAAATCATAATTCATAATCAATCATGTATAGTTGTGTACGTACATACCTCAATAGTTTCAGTTTCCATCATAGTAACTGTTGGTTTAGCAGTGGTGGTTACTCACTAATCTCATACAGTAATCAATAGACAATACAGAGGAAGTCTTCAAAGTAAATTGTCTGATCTTGGGACTAGCTATGTAATAGGTTTCTAGGATACCAGCCTTTCCAAGAAATCCATGTATGTGTAATAAATGTAAAACTTGTTCAAAGGTACATACACATTGTAGTTGGCTTAAGCCAATTAAGCCAGATTTTGAGCATAGCAGGACACCAAAAACATCAAGTATAATTGCAGCAAATATTTTTAATAATTTGACAAAATAGAAATCTAAATGTAGTTGTATCCGGCTGAGAGCAAAAAGCTCAACATGAATATATATATCGCTTTAGCTATACATAAATAAACTATCACAGTGCACAATTATAGTACGTAATTGCTGAGTATATTTTTGAGCGTAATAGGCTTCATTTTGGTGCTGTGCTCAAAAGCATAATATAGGAGCATAACTGGCTCAAGCCTATATTACAGTCAGCTTGTCAGTGTAATAATCATATTAGCCCTTGTGCATACATACAAAAGATAACTTTGTACTATATACATATGTACAGGTAGCATAACTGGAACACTTAATCTGAGCATGAGGAGAAAGTTATATAAAACTCACAATAAATGATGGTTCTGTATCAATGAATACTTGTGCTTAATGTAGTTATTATAAAAATGTTAAAAGTTTAGCAATCTTGATAAGCATGTTAATTGTAGCAAACTACATTGCAATTACAGACTAAAATCTATGGACGACAGTAACAGAATAAAATGTTAATTGTTAATATGATATCATAATTCATAGCTACCCGGTCATGGATAGTTATGTATTTCATGTTAACAGTTGAATTTAGTTAATACCATAATCAAGACTCACGATAGTGAGTTGCGAGGCCAAGAAGAAGCAGGCCTAATCTCTTAGACTAATACATGCATGCATTAGCTATCAAACAAATTGCTCCTACTCATATGCACTTTAAATACATATGTCTATATGCATTAGCTACCTATATACGTACAAAGACAAACAAAAAATCCAGCATAGTATAAATTATAGCTACTATTGCTATACGGTATTTGAGTTTTCAGCTGTAGTTAATCTTTACTAAATCTATTTGTTTAGATGCACAAGGGCTAATATTATTTCACAAGCTGACTACAATACAGGTTTGAGCCAATTGTGCTCCTATTATGCTTTTGAGCACAGCACCAAAATCAAGCTCAAAAATATTCTCAGTAATTATAATTTTATAATTGTGCACTGTGATAGTTAATGTGGAATTTAATAGGTAAAGGTACATATATAAAGGGATATTCATGTTGAGCATTTTGCTCTCAGATACAACTATGTATACGCACATTTAGATTTCTATTTTATCAACTTTTGTATAACTTTTATCAGTACCTATTATCATCATAATAACCATCCCACTAGTAACCTGTGAAAAGGCTTACAAATCTGTTGACAGAGAATCAGAAACATTTGCTGGTATTTTCTATCCTTGATGGTGGCTTAATTGACTTAAGCCTACTACAATATGTACCTTCAAATAAGTTTTGCATTTATTATACATAATTATGTATATGGATTTCCTGGAAAGGCTGGTATACTTAGAAACCTTTTACAATAGCTAGTCGCAAGATCAGACAATTTACTTTGAAGACTTCCTTTGTGCTGATTACTGTATGAGGTTAGTGAGCTGTTGATTATAAAATTTGACAGTTAATAATTATGATAGAAACTTAACTGAAACTATTGAGGTACGTACACAACCATGCATGACTTATTATGATATCATAGCTAATATAGCTACCTAGCAACATAGTAATAAATAGGTTAACAATTAATAACACTTTAGATTTTAATCTTAATAGTACACATACGTATAGCTAACTACATACTTTGTTGTAAAAACATGTTTTAAACATCAATCTATCGCCTATACCTAAGCTACATACAAGGAGAATAAACATCTTTCATTGATCACTTAATATTGATATATGTGATCAGATTTTGGAAAAAAGTTCTAAATCATACATGAAATCCGGTGTATTTGTGCATATATTTAATGATATTTCTATTATGTACAAAATATTTCTTAACTACTTTAGTAATAAATTTTGAGCATTGAATTCCATAATAGTATTATGAAATATCTTTGAATATGTAATATGTGTGGCAGTGATAAATGTAACTAAAATTAATAGCTAAATATGTGTGATTTGGAACTGTTTTCCAAAATCCGGTCACATAATTTATTATACAGAATCATCACATGTATAAGATGTAGAACCAGCACATTGTAAGTTAATGCCAAGGTTAGTGACTCATTTATGCAGTATCTATTTGTAACATTCATTTATTGAGTTATCATGAGTAAAAGAAAGGTATAGAAGCTTAGCTTTAATAAATTTACTGTGCCAATGCAAAAATTTTCCTCAGATCAAATTGATGTTCCAGTCATGCTACACAGCTAGTTATCTTATAATAGCACTCATTAGGTGTGCTACAACTTGCCATAATATAATATTGAAGTGTGCTAGTGGGCATGTGGTACATGAAACCTGCAATCTTTGCTACAACTTCTTTATGTTATATAATATTAATTAATACAGTCCAGGTGCTAACTTTTATGGTAAAGTATTGAATGATAGTATAGTATTCTTCAACTGCTCTAAATATAATACTAATTATTAAATAAAAACACGCTTAACAACCTCAAACAACTTTGCATATTATAACTATTACGTATTTTTATAAAAAGAGCATGTGATGTATTGGATTCGAACAAACCCTTGAAGATTCCAACCTTTGAATGTTAATATAACATTTGAAATCACTACATAATGGAGTACATTGATAATTTGTACAGTCCTTGGACTCCTTAACTTGTCCCTTACATGAGCAGCTTATGTATGTACATGTGTGCCTTATGGCTTTAGTATTAGAAGAAAGTTTGCAGGTAACTACGTACGTAGCTATTTAATACCAAATTTTCTATGCTACATTTATATGCTGTTATATGATTTTCTACGTAAGCTTTACATGCTACATTTGACATAACTGTTTGGTTATTTTAAGTTAATCAATTCACAATAATACTCTAGCTAAGTATAGACTTTAAGAGTAAGAATTCTCAACATTAAGTATTCTTATATGGCATCTGATCATGAAGTCTGTAGGATTAGGTAGGATTTCTTTACCAAAACTAACTTAATGATAATTCTATTCAGTTAAATAGCCTATATCCTGAAAGTGAAAGTTTGAAATCTACACTGATAATTTAATAAGATTTGATGTCTTAATGAAGTCACTCATCAACTGTGAATAATTAGGTGTATTAACAAATCTCATTCATGTATAAATAACAATCTTTGCAACTACACCCTTCCATTTTACAGTCAAATGATGTATAAGATACATATGTAACTAAATTACCTACGTAGCTTAGTGCAAGGAAAGCATGTGACCAATATTGCTTTATATATAAAGTAAAGCAATTTTTACTCGAAAATGTTAGTTTCTAGATCACAAAATTTTCAATTTAGCTACTGTGTGTTTAAATTTAGCAAATTTTGTGATTTGGAATACATTAAAACTAGCTTACATTTTTTGAGTAAAATAGCTTGCTTTGATTTATATATGAAGCAATCTTGGTTACATGATTTGCTTGCACCAAGGAGCGGTTCGTGGTATTGAAATCAGCACGGCAGAGGTTATACGTACATACTTACAGCTGGGATTAATGTTTATGTTAGGAGTGTGTCACGATAGAGTAAATTGCCACTGTACATGTTTAGCTAAGCCATGGAGATACTGTAGATCGTTGATCATATTTTCTTCTTTTATTAAATCTAGTTAGCATACGTATGTGGAGAATGATATTGACGAAATCTGGTATGTATATGCAGATATTATCAAAGCGTCCTATAGTGATATGATAAAATGATCAATATAGCTACTGTTTATATGTGGAGAATGATATTGACGAAATCTGGTATGTATATGCAGATATTATCAAAGCGTCCTATAGTGATATGATAAAATGATCAATATAGCTAGCTACTGTTTATATGTGGAGAATGATATTGACAAAATCTGGTATGTATATGCAGATATTATCAAAGCGTCCTATAGTGATATGATAAAATGATCAATATAGCTACTGTTTATATGTGGAGAATGATATTGACGAAATCTGGTATGTATATGCAGATATTATCAAAGCGTCCTATAGTGATATGATAAAATGATCAATATAGCTAGCTACTGTTTATATGTGGAGAATGATATTGACAAAATCTGGTATGTATATGCAGATATTATCAAAGTGTCCTATAGTGATATGATAAAATGATCAATATAGCTACTGTTTTCACTGATTATTCTCATGAACAGTCACTTTGAAAATGTCAATGACAATTATATTACGTATGCAAAGTGTATATAGTCACATAGTTTGTACCAAAAGTTTACCAATTATCATCATAATAACTATCCCACTAGAGATCTGTGAGAAGGCCTATAAGCCTATTGACAGGGAGTCAAAAATACGTATTAGCCTAAGCTAAATATGCTACACTGAATGAAGAAAAATCCCAGAGCAGTGTAGAAGTGAGCCCCAGATCTAGATGTTACACAATCTTAGTGAGAGCCACAGAAGCCACACAGCTGGGATCCGGAATGCGCTCTGTATTTAATTGCAATGTACATAGCTATACTTAACAGGACTGATTTCTCACTGATAAATAATAACTATATCCCACTAGGCCCCTGTGAGAAGGCTTATAAGACTGTACATGTTGACAAGGTCAGAAATATTTGCTGGCATTGTATTATCCTTGATGTTTTCGCTGTCCTATATTATGCTTGGCTTTAATTAGCTTATAAGTCTACTACAATTATGTACATACTACCTTTGAGCAAAGTTAGCATTTATTATACATATATGGATTTCTTGGAAAGGCTGGTATACTTAGAAACCTTTTACAATAGCTAGTCGCAAGATCAGACAATTTACTTTGAAGACTTCCTTTGTGCTGATTACTGTATGAGGTTAGTGAGTTGTTGATTAAAATTTGACAGTTAATAATTATGATAGAAACTTAACTGAAACTATTGAGGTATGTACACAACCATGCATGACTTATTATGATATCATAGCTAATATAGCTACCTAGCAACATAGTAATAAATAGGTTAACAATTAATAACACTTTAGATTTTAATCTTACATAATTTGCTTAGTTTGCTGTAATAACATCAGTCTATGTACATAGCTAAGCTACAGTGGTATATAAACATCTTTATAATAACCACATTAATCACTCATTATTGATACAGAATCATCACATGTATAAGATTATAGAACTTAGTGACATATTTCTGCAGTATCTACGTACCAGTAAAATTCATTTATGAAGACATCATGAGTAAAAGAAAGCTTTGCTTTAAAAAATTTAACTCAATACAAAAACTTTCTCTCCTCAGATCATTATATTTGCTACATACGTATACGTAGCTACATAGTTAGTGTATGTAGCACTCATTGGGTGTGCTACAACTTCCAATTATTGGAGTGTGCTAGTGCATAGTAACTTGTGGTACTGATGTACATAAAACTTCCAATCTGTGCTACATCTTTCCATTGAAATTATGTTATTATTTTAATCCACAATATTTATTGTTGCAGTCTAGGTGCTAAGCTAACTTTTGTGGTAAGGTATATGAATGATAAGATAGTGTTCCTCAACTGTGCTAGAAATAATAATTATTATAAATAAGAAACACACTTAAGTTAACTTAACAACCTCAACTGACTCAATATATATAATTTGTGACCAAGTCTACGAAAACAGGTCTTATCTGCACAAATACACCTATTCCTTTTATCATATCTATCTCTTTTTATGTTTGGGTTATACAATATGTGAATTCCTTAGGAAATTTTGTGTATATGATGAAATTTTTGATGAAGTACAGTAACTATGTTAGGAAAAAGAGTTATTAAATTTGAAAGGCTCAAAATTAAGTCAAATTTTATGTGCAGACAAGACTGGTTTTCACAGACTCAGTCACATTTGCATGTACATACGTATGTACGTAGCTACTTTCATAAAGATCAGCTATATATTTAACTAATAGCTAACAAATAGCTACGTTACCCTACGTATTACCATAAAGAGTGACTACTGATCAAGTAGCTATAGGCCTGAACCTAGTAATTATATATACAATGTCATGTCATGATGTTATGAAAATTATACGTATGTAGAATTATAGGATCTTTGAATTCATGAGCATATCTGAATCATACAGTAGAACATTTTACAAGTGCAATCATCATCATATATATAAAGCTGAAAAGCCGTCCGTCCGCATTCCTTTGACGTCCAACGATTTCCTCGCCAACCGCTGCACGCATCGAAGCGATTTCACCTCATTTTCCTTTCTCATTTGATGACCTATTTACTTTAATTAAACACCAACTCAAGAACTAGGGGGCATAATTTGAAATTATATAAGAAGAGATCCAGATTAAACATTAGTAAATATTTTTTCTCCAATCGTGTTGTTAGCTGCTGGAACAGCCTACCAGATTATGTGATTTCTGCAGACTCAATTAATTCCTTTAAAAATCGACTCGACAATTTTTGGAATGTCACAGGATATGGATACCAGCAAAGGCCTTTGGTCTAAACAGTTTTTTTACTGTTATTACTGTATCCATTGCAAATAATAATAATAATAATAATAATAATTTCGGTGATAAAAGAAGCGCTCATTATCTGGCTTCACGAAGATTGCTGCAAGAAGTTTCTAATCGCTGTCGTTTGCCGTCTACGACGCGTTGAATGCAACGGTGTTGAGGAAAATTCGCTGAAAAGTTTGCCTGCATTCCTGTCTAAACCACAGCCACACAGCCCTGACGTTAGCGCGTCGAGCTCTCAACCCTGAGGTCCAGGGTTCGATTCCTCCCATGACAACCTTTATTTCTTCTCACTGGCACATTTTTGCTAATCAATAAATTAAGTTGTTACAACATGGTACAGCCTACTTCCAGGCGTTAAATAACAACGAAACCCTACAGTGCTAATATAGGCTAAGTGTTACTAATCAATTTACAAGGTGTTATAAGTAAACTTGGTACTCATGGCAACTACCTACATATATAGCCATAGGCATCATGCTAAAATTCATGCTAGCCTGCGGACTACATAACCATACGTATATAAAACCAAGGGATGTATAATTAAAGATACCTACTTCATCAATTATCACACATTGCAACTGTTGGTATAACTAGCTACTTTACAATTACAAATGTACAATATTTTTGATACATGGTTTTCCTCAGTTTGCAAATATTCAGGGTAAGGATAGTACCCTTTTAAAAATGAGTAATATAATAAGTCAGTTACCAGTAAAGGATGTAACCGCCTACTTATATGAAAATCTTAGGATAGTAACCTATATGAATCTTAACATACACACATAACTAGGTATAATTTATAATAATCACATAAATATATTATCTATGCATGTAGTATAATTTACCTGAGGACAGGAACTGAAAGCTGTGCAACACGTATCTTCACTTACGAAAACTCTCTAATAAAGTAGTCATCGTTACCTCTAGCTGAATATTCTCCTGAGATCAAATCTTACTATCCCACTGGCCAACAAGCTATTCAAGGTTATATATTTACTCGGAAGGCTGGAATATTTACTGGGAACGAGCTGTTGCTGTATCTCTTTCTTCTCAACGTATGCGTGTTACGCGTGTAACACGGAATTCCGTTTATTAATTATACTTGGAGACGAATCAATACGCCTAGTTAGGCTGTGTTTACAGGTAAAAATTTTCGTTTTATAATAAAAGGCTTTGTTTTGTAACCATATGTTGAAGTAGGCAAGCTTTAGCATCTGTTTTTGAGTCGGCTGTTTCGTGCTCTTTTATAACAGCACGCACACCAATAAAATGGTTCCATACTATTTAAACAAACCCACCGATGCGTTTGAAACACACATCAATCCACTCAGTAGAGCAAAGCGAATCTTTTAAGCCACATTTCAAGGCCACAGGACACACGAGTTCTTCGTAACGTGTGTTTTTCTTAGTTCTTATCTCGTACACGCAATCCCTTTCACAAGCCAGTGAAGACGGGGTCACAATTCCTGTAATGTCGGTTTGTTTAGCTTAATACCTACATCAATCGATTCGCTGTAGCATAACAAATCCTTTAAACATTATTAGAATTTCATACAAGTAACAGGGAGATCATTATATGGCCATTTGTAATTGTATTTTAATATGGCGTCAAAGAAATTTTGCATGTCAGTAGAAGGCAGGCCATAACTTCAGAATGCTAGCTTCTATAGATTTTAAACAAAGACCAATCTATTCCATATAGAACAGCGATTCTTTTAAGCTATATTACGTGGCTGTGAGTTAAATACTTTGCCAGTTACATGGCCTTGTAAAACTGCAACGGACGTTTCTTCTTGACAGTTGTAAATATTTCCATGAAGCTTTCCCAGTTTTCTTCGTGAATGCCATCTAGAGGAGACCACAGCTACACGAGTTTTGGCTTATTCAGCTTCAAGTCTACATAAATCGATTCGCTGTAGCATAATGAATCCTTTAAACTTTAATTGAGCTTCATAGAGGAAACACAGAGGTTTTTATAGGGCCATTTGTAATTGTATGTCATCACGGCAATAACAGCCATTTAACTTGTTTTTGCATGTCAGTAGAAATTACCACATAACTTCTAGATGCCAGCTCCTACAGAATTGAAATAAACACCATTGCATTCTATATAAAACAGCGATTCTTTTAAGCTATATTATAAGGCTTTAACTTAAATACTTAGCTAATTGCAGGCTCTTAAAAATGATTTCATTTTTGAAATGAAGAGAAAATGGCGAAATTTTGAAGAAGTTTGGATATCTCAGCAACGAAAAGGTCTTTTAAAAATTCCCTTGTTTTAATTTCCCTTTGTATCAAATGTTTTCACTTGGTAGTGTTATTATAGACCTAGCCCTTCCCAGTTTGCCACACATTAATTAATTAATTAATTAATTATGAGATTATTATTATTGTATAATGGTTATGTAATTTGCAATGGATACAGTAATAACAGTAAAAAAACTGTTTAGACCAAAGGCCTTTGCTGGTATCCATATCCTGTGACATTCCAAAAATTGTCGAGTCGATTTTTAAAGGAATTAATTGAGTCTGCAGAAATCACATAATCTGGTAGGCTGTTCCAGCAGCTAACAACACGATTGGAGAAAAAATATTTACTAATGTTTAATCTGGATCTCTTCTTATATAATTTCAAATTATGCCCCCTAGTTCTTGAGTTGCAAATAATAATAATAATAATAATAATAATTTCGGTGATAAAAGAAGCGCTCATTATCTGGCTTCACGAAGATTGCTGCAAGAAGTTTCTAATCGCTGTCGTTTGCCGTCTACGACGCGTTGAATGCAACGGTGTTGAGGAAAATTCGCTGAAAAGTTTGCCTGCATTCCTGTCTAAACCACAGCCACACAGCCCTGACGTTAGCGCGTCGAGCTCTCAACCCTGAGGTCCAGGGTTCGATTCCTCCCATGACAACCTTTATTTCTTCTCACTGGCACATTTTTGCTAATCAATAAATTAAGTTGTTACAACATGGTACAGCCTACTTCCAGGCGTTAAATAACAACGAAACCCTACAGTGCTAATATAGGCTAAGTGTTACTAATCAATTTACAAGGTGTTATAAGTAAACTTGGTACTCATGGCAACTACCTACATATATAGCCATAGGCATCATGGCACATGCCACAGACTAGGGGACTATAGGTAGACATATATATAGGAGACTAGAGGGGCATATAGGAGATCATATAGATAGTGTAATATGATATGTTGCTATCATGCATGCATATAGCCATAGGCATCATGACACATGCCACAGACTAGGAGACTAGGTAGACATATAGGACTATGTAGACATACAGGAGACTAGAGGGGCATATAGGAGATCATATACCGTATGGAGGGAAACTTTGGAGGGTGCTAACATTGGCGAATTTGGCGGAAAATCATCCATTCGCCAATTTTTAAACCACCAATGTTTTCCATACACTAAGCGCCTTTAAATATTAATTATAAAGCCACGTGATGTGTAAGCGACTTATATATATTGACTTACATATTGACTTATATTCATGATACCCCCTCTGATCATAGACTCTTAAGGAAAAACGACAACAGCCATCCGACATCATTCAACCGGAATGCAAACACGTGCTACGTCTACTCAAGTTAGGCGCAGCTATATATTCAAATTGTTTTAATATGCGCTTAATTTAACTTTCGTTATCGATCCGCCAAAGTTTATTCCACCAATGATGTTTTCCTTGTCATTTCGCCAAAGTTTGCACCCTCCAAAGTTTCCCTCCATACGGTAGATAGTGTAATAACCATGCATGCACATGAGCATGCATTTAGCTACACGCCCTACACCCTGCATGACAGGGCAGGTACACATGCTAGTACAAGTATAATACAAAAATGGTTTCAATTCTTTATTCTTTCAATTAGTAGCTTGCTCGGTTCCCCATATTAAGATAACACTTCACTTTTGGTCAGTATATGTGACCGGATTTGCGAAAACCTTCCTTATGGGCACATTTTACACACTGTTCTTCTTTTGAGCATAACTACTTCATAATTCAACCAATTTTGATTTTTAAAGTTTTAATGAACTGAGTGATCATTTTGCAAGAGATCTGTGTTATTATAACTCTGATAAAAATGAGAGTTTAGAAGTTTGAAGGGATACAATTTAAAATTTCTTGCCAAAATTCTTGTGCCCTTAAGGATGGTTTTCGCAAATCCGGTCACATATAATGGTTGCCAAGTGGACTGCAGCCGTTATTGTCACTGACACAATAATATTAAAAAGTCAATAAAATGATGTTGATGATGATGATCATGATGAAGATGATGGTGATGATGATGTTGATCATGATGATTATGATGGTGATGATGATGATGATGATGATGATGATGATGATAATGATGATTATTTAATATTGTTATACGTAGTTACAGTGGCTAGAATAAGAAAAAATATTTTATGCTTACTGTACAGAAACAAATAAACTAATTAGCCTTCTCACAGGTCACTATAGTATTATGATGAACTGTATAGATTATTCTGAGTAATATATCTGTTCTAAGAATTCTTCTATGATTATATATACATACGTGTGTACATGACTATAATATGAGAATTCTAACAAGTGGTCTTTGCTGTAATTACATTATAGCTACTAAACATTATTTGTTTCCTATGTGTAGCAATCTATTGTTAAGGAAACTGCTAAGCATGATCTGTTAATTAATGCTAGCTATTATTAGTACCTAACATTTAATTATGACTGGGTCTGCGAAAATTAACCATCTGAGCACAAATTACACCTAGTTACATAATAATGAATATCTTCAGTTCTAAATGGAATATCAGCATTCTGTAAGCTTCTCCATTAAATTCTGCATGTGTGGTAGAAAATCTGTGTTGTTATGAAAAGACAAAATTGAAAAATAAGGTAATTTTTATGTGACCATATGGTTGATTTTTGTAGGCCCGGTCACAATTATAGGTGACTTAATAGGCTTAAATTTAAATTAAATAGCTAATGATTGTGACCGGATTTTGGAAAACAGTTCAAAATCGCACATTTTTATTAGTTATATTTATCACTGCCATGCAAACAGTATTGCATATTCAAAGATATTTCATAATTATTAACTGTCAAATTTTAATCAACAACTCACTAACCTCATACAGTAATCAGCACAAAGGAAGTCTTCAAAGTAAGTTGTCTGATCTTATTGTAAAAGGTTTCTAAGTATACCAGCCTTTCCACGAAATCCATATATGTATAATAAATGCAAAACTTATTCAATGGTACATATTGTAGTAGGGTTAAGTCAATTAAGTCAGCATCAAGGATATAAAATACCAGCAAATATTTCTGTTCTCTGTCAACAGGTTTGTAAGCCTTTTCACAGGTTACTAGTGGGATGGTTATTATGATGATAATAGGTACTGATAAAAGTGATGCAAAAGTTGATAAAATAGAAATCTATAAATGTGACCCAGGATGAGAAAATACACAAAATACACCTATTCATATTATGGTAGCTATGCTGTATCTCCTTTACTAATTAAGACTTCAACAATCTGCAAACTGCATGAGATTCCCTATGAATCGCTCCATAAATGGTAAAACTTCTATTAGACTCCTATGATTATTTATAAAGCTATGTACATAAGTTTGAAATTCAAAATGTAGTTAAATTGTATGTGTATATAAACCCTATTTTCTCATGCCGGGTCACAAATGTAGTTGTATCTGAGAGCAAAATGCTCAACATGAATACAGTGGAACCTGTTAATCAGGACACTTGAAAATGTGGACACCTGCATAATCTGGACACCTAGCTATGGTCCCAAATGATTTATTTATTATGTAAACTGACCTGGAAAATCAGGACACCTTTGGTTGGTCCCAAGGTGTCCATAATACACAGGTTCCACTGTATCCCTTAATATACATAGAATATAATAGGAGCACAATTGGCTCAAGCATATTATTGTAGTCAGCTTGTGAAATAATACGTATTAGTCCTTGTGCATCTAAACAAATAGATTTAGTAAAGATTAATTACAACTGAAAACTCAAAATAATACCGTATATGTAGCTATACTATAATTTCTACTATGCTGGATTTTTGTTTGTATCCACTATAGTCTTTATAGCTGCGTATATAGGTTACATAGTTGGCTAGGCATTTAATAATTTACGTTTGTATTTAAATGGTATAGCATATGTATTACTGTGCATACGTAGCTATGTGCAGGAGTGATTTGTCTGATAGTCATGGCCATGTACACATGTGTTAGAGATTAGGCCATGCACAGGTGACTGCATGGCTAAAGGTAATGCTGACATCAGGCAAATCGTGAATTACTGTATGCATGCACATGTTGTACAATTATGTCATGTAATACTTTCAAATTATTATAATGTCACAATACCTGTAATGGTTATATATACGTACGTACATAAGTTAATAAATGCATATTTTACTTAATTAATGTATATACATGTACTCAACTATCCTATTGTTCATCTACTATAACATAAAAGCAAATTATTGCATTTCAATAGGAAGTTGTTTGAACAATGGGAACTTGTAGCACAGATTGGATGTTGCACTGGCCCACTGTTGCATGTGCAACAGTGGGCCATTGAAAAGTTTTAGCACACAATTGATTTGTTTGGAAGTTATAGCACATGCAACTATAGTAGCTAAGTGCTACATACATAAGATAAGTTTATATCTACATAGTTACTTAGCTATGTATGTAGCATAACTGAAACACTTAATCTGAGCCTTAATTAGGAGTTACTGTTAATAAGCACATCTTTGCAAATTCTATTCTAAGTTTCTTTTACTCTTTTGTCTTCATAAATGGATGTTCTCACAAGCATATATCAGTCACTAAACTTAGCATAAACTCACAGTATGATTATCATGGTTGTTGTGATTCAATCAATACTTGTGCATAATGTGGTTAATGTTAACAGTTTAAAGCATGTTATTTGTAGCAATCTTACAGACTAAAATCCTAGAGGATAATAACAGATGTGTATGAATAAAATATCAATTGTTAATAATATGATATCATACGTAATTCAAAGCTACCCAGTCAAGCGTATTTAACTGTCAAATTTGTTAATGCCGTAATTAATACATAGTATTCTGGAAGTCCACAGAGTAAATTGTCTGATTTCAAAGTATACCAACCTTTCCAAGAAATCTCTACAAGTTTAATGTATCAATGAGA
Organism: Nitrosopumilaceae archaeon; assembly: GCA_965207375.1. Lineage (GTDB taxonomy): Archaea > Thermoproteota > Nitrososphaeria > Nitrososphaerales > Nitrosopumilaceae > JAWVZS01. The sequence continues at coordinate 414,870 of CBDBMG010000003.1, forward strand.
AGCACCAAGGTATAATTGTAGTCAGCTCGCATAATTGCATAGCCCTTGGGCATCTATACAAAATGATTCAGTAGCACTGAAAACTCATATAGCTAAAGCTCATAGCTTTATTGTAGCTATAGCTATAATTTTGGATTTGTATATCTACTGTAGTCATTTAATTGTATCCAATAGTCCACTACTCTTCTCTATGTATTTTGTATCCACTACCATTAGCTAGCTTGAAAAGGATTTCCTTTACCAATGAAAACACTCTCCTCTGATTAAATGTGCTAGTTATGCTACATACATATAGCTATAATACGTAATCATAATTATTATTATTATGTACGTAGCTATAGCTAGCACAACTTTCTAATGGCAAACTTTCCAATGCATGGCCTTACGTAGCTACATATGATTTCATTCTGTGCTTATAGCTACATATGTATTGAAGCTATAGGTATAATAATTATAGTTAACTGTGTTCCAAGTTATATTATTCATATGTATGGGAAGGAGTACGTAATTTGTGTGCATATGTTAGAGACAAGGGCTATAGGTGGCTGATAGTGTATGTACGTAGGCGACAACTTATAGCCTGATGAAATGACTCTTTTTATCACTTGCTTATGGCATTTACAGGTATGTATGGCTGTGGTAGGATTTGACATACATAATGTACGATGTAGCTATCCCAGACTAAGTGCTACATTATAAAAGTACATTTTGCTACTGAGATAGTTGAATGTACGGTAATATATATAATTATCAGTAAGTTCATGCAGTATAGCTATTAATAAGGTGTCAGAAATTTCAAAATTGAACTATAGTATTGATCTCACAAGACACATGTACACTTTACACATAAACTTAATTACGTACATAGGTTAATAATTATACTGTACTACAGTAGCTATAAAACAGGGAATATATATATAGCTACTACAAATTACTTATGATTATTATAGCAACTAAAACAAAACAAAGAAAGTGAGAATTAACAACGTAGACTTATTACTACTAGCTACTAGCTATATAAATACTATTATATTATTGTTATGTTGTTGGCGACATCACTAAGTAACTGTTTCAATAATAATTATTGATGAATCTAATACAAAATGGTGACTTCTTATAAGTTTTGGGTTAGATAACTACACTGTTAGAAATGGGTAGCTAGTTGTGATAACTACGAAGGAGTTATCCTTTGAGGAGAATTTTTGGTCTGAAAAACTCCTTTAGTACGTAGCTAGCTACATATATTTAATAGTGTATGACATCAAGTTGAGCAGTTTGTGGCTACATAGCTACCAAAGTGCTAGGTATAATTTGAATAATAAAACTTTCAAAGTGTAGATAGCTACGTATATTCAGTATCTATAATATTATTATAACGTAGCTAGCTAGTTATAGCTATAATAATAGGTAAAAGTTGATTTTTAATTTAATTAATTTAATCAAAACATGTACAACTAAACCACAAATACATATAGCTAGTTATTATAGCTATACATTATAGCTAGGTAACTAAATAACTAGGTCTAACAAATCAGTTATCAATGGGCGGTTATACTTAGGCGGATTGACAAAAATTTTCTACCGCGACGGCAGGACGAGAGTAGCGTACGGAAGGTGAACAAGCATACTTCTGATTTGGCTTAAACATTTCAACCAAAACTTTGTCAGCAATCTCCCATAATGGACGACTAACTTTAGCATGAAGACAAAAGGAATTGGTAAATAATCCTCCGACAGCTCCCTCCCTCTTATCGTCCCAAGCAGGAATCTCGCTGTTAGCTCCACAGAAAAAGGCCACGGATTTTTCCAAGCGGGTATCCAACCTCCACGTGTTTATCATTCCCCCAGAATGACAAGCGTCGATGATTACGTAAAGGGTTTTTCCCGATGGTAAATATTCGTCAATGTCTTCAGTAAGCTCCTCGTCTTTATACCACTCGTTGTAGTCTTCGACAATACACAAGCATTCGGTGTTGTTTCGCTTCATTCAGTTCCACTGATGACCCCCATGACCACAATTGAAATATATGAGGAATTCCTCCTCGGTCTTGGTGAGAAAATCGATGAAGGTTTCACGATATTCTTTCTTTGTACTGTAAATCTTGCGGGAAGGATGTTTCGAAAGTTCCTCCGTGTTCACCAGCACATTTGAGATTCTAAATCCATTGCTATCACAGAGTTTAACCATGCTTTTAATGTCAGGACGGTTATCAATGAAGGGGTAGCATTTTGCACCAGTGATCAACGCAGCGGTTGCAGACATGACTAGATACAATATACGTATGGTAGCTTAATCTATAGTTCTATGACTACAGTGAAACAACTGTACTGTAGATATAGCTATTTATATAGCTTTATTAGCTCTACCGGCGAAAACCACAATTATAGCTACCTAGCTATATATAGCTATATAGCTACGCGTTTTTGTATAATGAAATCGCATTTCCGCTTTTTATTGCAGCCCAAAAACTATAAAAAAGGCAGAAACTTATGTGCTGGTATATCAACATCCAGCGTGTTCAAAGCAGTTATTTAGCTATACAGCTGAAATTCTTTCGAAATGTCTACTACTCTCGCTAATGCAAAGAACCTTGCTATGTCCATATTGGACGTCGATGGTGACCACAGGATATCTCGCAGTGATTTTGAGAAGGCTATGAATAGAAATGATGCCAAATAGTAAAGCTAATAGTTGAATGTCCTATAAAAACAAAACATTAAGGTTTTTATCATATTATAGTTTTTAAAGAATTAACTTACCAGGTGACGAAGGGCCCATTCGTGTGGCTTCAATTGTTATAACCAAACATCACTATATACATTCAATTAATCCATCCTAGCTCTCCATGCATTTACCTATCTACAAACCTTACAATCGCTTACCACGATTCATAGTGGCTTCCTCGGGCGGGCTTCCTGGTTGACCAAAAACAACATTTGGCTTTTTGATAGCCAACCACTTCCTTCCTTGAATAGAGCTGAGATGCGGAAGCCCAATCTACACGATTCAACATGCCGTGCCATTCAGCACAGTGTATACACGCGATCGTTGTCCAACGTCACGGGCACGTGCTTGCACATTCCATACCGCCCCTTTACTGGATGTGCAAAACAATTGGCACTAATTAGAGTAGATTAATAATCGAGTGTAACTCGTGAATTATAGGGAGTTTTAAGAAATCCTACATTTAAAATGAATCTCGTTATGTACAGATTTGATCACATCACGTGATACGCATATTATCACGTACAAGTTAAACTTTGGTTGATTTTAGTGTACCGCAGGTGAACGTGGATTACCACACGTGTCGAAGGTTACTGCTACTTGAAGCCGATTTCGTTGTTGCGTAGGGGTGCATGGTTTTAACTGGCAGGAACAGTTGGTAGATTTATGACGTCCATTCCAGCACTGAGTTAAGTTATGCATCATTATTATAATGTATGATTGATTTATCTATGTTCAGCTAAATATCATTTATTCTGTTCATAAGACTAAACCTAAGCCATATATAGCTTGGCCTGAGTGGTTCCCCCAGTCTTGTATTAGATTATGTATGCTAATTGAAGCCGATAATAATACTGTAGATGATTGCTATCCAATATTAATCTGTTATTTGTTATAGATGGTATCCAGTTGCAAGTCAGGTTTCTAACACTTATGGAGGCAATTATTAGACTCCAGTTGATATTGCGATTATGGAGTGATGCCGTGTGTATAATATTGAGCTATATATGAATATAGTAGGCTTGTTGTTATGTATATGTTGTTCAACTTGCAGTCTATAACTGAGATAATCGTTCACATAATTACTGAGTCATCAACGTAGGTGTAGAATAATATACTATATGTAATGGACTCTTCAATGCCGGTATTGTCTTGCACTAATTTTTAGTCTGCCTCAGTGACACTTTCAACTTAGGCAAGTAAACTGTCATTGTTATTAAAAAATCCCTAGCATACTATTTATGCCCTAGCTTAAAAACTGCCTATTGATCAGCTGTAAACTGCGTTTACAGTTTCTACTGAAGAGAAATTAATGATAAATGACATAGGGTCCGGCATAATCACCAAGTTGTCTAGCAAGATAGTTTATACAAATGTAAGAGCCTTTTCCCACTATTGATGTTGCAATTTATACTTCATTCTTCCGAGCAAAACATCCATGAGCAGTCAAAAGTTGATTGGTTGAACTGGACATTGGAAAAGAATAATATTACGTACATCTCCAGAAATCTGAAACCATGATTAGCCTCTCAATCATCACTCTTTTTATTATTATTATTGTAAAACCTCATAAATTTCTAGATAGCTACATATGTGATTGTAAGAGTCATTTAAATTGATAATGGTTGCAGTTTCAGGAGGTAACTTGTTCCAGAGGCTAATGGAGTTTGGGAAGAAACTATACTTGTATTGGTCAGTATGCATAGCGGGTTGTACAAATTTCATGGTATGTCCTCTTGTGATACGGGGAGCTGGGATGATATAGTCCAGTAAATTGAGTTCAACAAGACCATGGATGATCTTATATAACATTATGAGGCATAGTTCTCTGTGTTGGGCTTTGACAGATCGCCACGTGCACTGTAGGAAAGTGAGCATAGCTGATACACTGCTAGTTCTGTGATGATCTGACATTATAAACCGAGCTGCTCATTTTTGGATAGCTTCTAATTTATTGATATGATAGTTAGTGTGTGCACTCTATGTATAATAAATTATGTTATGCATGCAAATATCAATCAGGCCATGTCATTCCAGTAATACAGGTAGTCCAAATGTGTGATGGTACATCAGCACTGGCATGCATCTTAACCTGCAAAAGAAATAAATATGATTATATTTACTTAATATACACACCCTGGTAATTCCTGCCAAGGCTGCCTAATACGAGACTGGAGTTACACATAGCTTAGTGTCATGTACAGAATAAATATTTAGCTGAACATAAATCAATTACTCTGTTTAATGCATAACTTAACTGTTAAAGATGTTCTGGAATGGGCGTCATAAATCTACCAACTGTTCCTGCCAGTTAAAACCGCCCCTACGCAACAACGAAAGTAGCAGTACCTTCGACACGGGTGATAATCCACGTTCACCTGCGGTACACTAAATCAACCAAAGTTTAACTTGTACTTGATAATATGCGTATCACGTGATGTGATCAAGTCTGTACATAACGAGATTCTTTAAAATGATCTTCATCGCACGGCGAGTCGACTGAAGGTTAGTATATTAATTAAGACTGCTTAGTTTTCGAGATAATTAATTACCTCATGCATTAATCATACTTTCGTCATACATTAATCACACTTTCGTCATACATTAATCATACTTTCGTCATACTTAACGCCCTTTCGTGACGAAATTCTAACCGCAATTTTTGTTTTTCTTAGTACTTGGTTTATAATATAATATATATCTTAGTACTAGATAAGATTAAACAACTAGCTAGCTAAATAGTGAAAGTGTAAAAACAACTTACGTAATTAAATAATTCGTTTCGCGGCACGTGACTATATTGTGAGGAAGACGTAATTTGTTTCTCTGAGAGATATGGCAATGGATTTGATGGAAGATGCGGTGAAGATTGGCCAAGAGGAGTTGCACAAGCGGCTCAGGCAGTTAATGAAGCTGGACAAAGACGAGAAATACTTCACATCACTTCTGTTCCGTCGAATGTTTGAAGAAGTAAAAAAGTGTAAGAACTGCGCCTTTCATGGCATAATGAAAAAGCCTGCTCGCACTTATGAACGAAATTCTTACGGATCTGGCCTGGAACTTTATTTATCAAGCAAGGGAGTGGTTGGCAAACATATAATCCAGTGTCCCTTGTGCTCTGAAAAATTTGGTGCCTGGTCGTTTGAGAAACAAGACCTTCCGCCGGAGTCGCACAAGATATACGGACTAGAGGTACGCTATTATACTCATAGGATGATGCAGAGTGCGTTAGTTTTTGATGTGATGGATCTCGTGAAAGTTGAAGAGATGGTGGACCCAGCGAAGAGGAAAGATAATTATGAGAAAGTAGGGGAGTTTATGTTAAAGAATGCGCGCAGGGTGAGTGAAGAATGGTGCTCCCCAGATAATGCTGAAGTGAGACAGAGTATGCTGTTTTGGTTATACGACCAAACCATCTTCTCAGTGGAACAAAAGGCTGCCCACCATACTTTCTCAGACGAGAGCCGGGAACGTTACGACAGGACTGTGGAATCTTTTCTTCACAATCTCGATAAGACAGAATCTCTACTGCGGCTGTTGAAAGAAACACTTTTTGATCATCCAACACATCCAGTATTTATGGTCTGGCTTTGTATTGCAATGACCCAAGTTGAGTTATTTTCAACCCTCATAAAGTTCTATGACCCAAAAATATTCATGAATTCGGATGACAAAGAATTTATAAATGTGCGACATCAATACAAATCTCTTAATATGCCTAAAGAGATCAAGAAAATACCGATTGTATTAATGTTAATTGAGATGCCACGATTTTTTCATTATACTGATTTTGTTCACCTCAGGGCAGGGAAGAAGTCATATCCCACTAAAGAATTGGAGGTGGACAGGATTATGAGGAGTTGTTTGTCTAAAGAAGGTTTGAAAATGGCAATTGGTGGAGCGCAAGGAAAGAAAGTATTGAAGTCTGTTTTACAGCAAAGCCGTTTAGTCAAAAAGAGAATGTTTAACTACAGAATTTTTGACTGCTTGGATTATGTAGAATATTGTGAAGACTTTGAGAAAGAATTTGTTATAAAATTTCACAAGTTATCGATGGCAGATCAGTATAAACTGTGCCTGCGTGCCATCAAGATAGGTGAGAACTTTTCCAATGTGAAGTGTGCCACAGAACTGCCAAACCCTATTGTTCTTAAGGACTTATTTCAGGAGTCTTTCAATAATAATGAAGAAGTTATAGATGATGACTTAGTCCCCTTCAAGGATCAACCAAAGAAGCATAGAGACATGAAAGAAACACTTGATATGCTTACTAAAAAGTCACAGTCAATTGTATTAGGACCTCCCTTGGAGGAAGAGTTGGAAATGCATTGTAATGGTAGTATGCATGTGGGTTATGATGCAGACTTGCCAAAACCAAAGGTGGAATCTAGTTCTGAAAGTAGCGATAAAGATGAACCTATTCCAAAATTAGGTTCCACATTACCATTGGATGAGATTATGGATCGTGTAAGGGAGACACTAGCAGAACGTAACCTTTCCATTCCCGAGCAGTACATGCCGCATCCTATAACACTTCCTGCTGGATTAGTTCCGTCTGTCTCCAACGGTGGTAATGTCCAAGCCTTGATGCTGCCGGTACCACCTGCTGGATCCAAAGATGCTGAAGATTTAGCAGAGACAATGTCGAAATGTCTTCCTATGTACAGTCAGGAATCAACAGATTGGGCTAATTCTGTCATGAAGAGTCGTAATGTTTATACCATACACGTTCCGAGTACCGGTACAAGAAATCCTGATGGTACCTTACAAGTGACTTCCAAGATGTTTTATCATGGCAAGGAGACGCTCAGTACCACGCTGATGAACTTAGGCAACCACGCACACGTTGCTCAAATGGCCGCTGCTGCTACAAGCCAGCCCAGTGATGACACAAGCCATCCTAAACAGGATAGCACAAATGATACGAAAACTCCAAAAGATGATACAAGTGATCTGAAAAAAGAGGCAAGCACTTCAAATAAAGATGTGACTAAAATTCCTACTGAAGATGACATTGCTACTGACACAGTGAAGGTAGCAGGGAAGGAGAACCATAAACAGGACATTGTGAAGAGAAAAGGGAAGATACCTCGCTCTTGTAGTCACTGCAGTTCTACTCCAGAGAAGTTGCTCACATGTAAAGCATGTCGTTCAGTTGCATACTGCAGCAGTAATTGTCAGCGTGCTCATTGGAAACTCCACAAGAAAGATTGCCAACAACTTCAAGAATGAATTTATTATAATAGTTAATCTCATTTCTAACACACTAATAATATTTTACTACGTAATAATAATATAACACTGTAGCTTTAAAGTAACTTGTATCCCGGTGCGTGGGCGGATCAAAGAAACTACCAGGGTGGATAATTTAGTTATCCCCCAGTGCGCAGGGTGGATAACTAGTTATCCACCCGTCGTCAGGGTGGATAACTAGTTATCCACCCGTCGTCAATGGTTACATGATACAAACGTTAAATACAAGGCTTTAAAGCTTGGAGATAACAGTGAAGCTACTTCAGGTATTGTATAACCTTGTTTGTAATTGATAGGGATAGTTGTAGCGATGTTGTAGGCTACTTTTGCAGTTGTTGTTTCCAAACGAATGTATAAGAGTTGCCAATGAAAACTAGCTAAAAGATTGATGTATTCACCGGGATACAAGCTAGTTATATCCCAGTGCACTCGTGAGTTATCTTAGTTATTACCCTCGTCCTCGGCTTCGCCTCGGACTCGGGTAATAACTAAGATAACTCACTCGTACTGGGATATAACTAATACTTCAATTAACAAACTTTCACTGTTGCAGTTATAACCTGCCTAGCGCGGCCGTATGGAACGCCGTTTGTAACAAAAATAATTCAGTTATTTCGTGTCGAAACAAGAGTTTTATTTCGTGTCTAAATAAGAGCCTTATTTCGTGTCTAAATAAGATACCTTATTTCGTGTCTAAATAAGATACCTTATTTCGTGTCTAAATAAGACGTCTTATTATAAGCTTGCTTATTTCGTGTCGAAATAACAAATTTATTTTCATTCAGGCGCTATTTGCAAACTCGTTTAAGTTGACGCACAGTGATATGACCAGGCCTCAGCACGATGGGAGGCCTTTTTTGACAACCTTAGTCGTTTATTCTAGACATTTAGGGAATTGCACCCGGCGAGAGATATGCTTGTTATGTTGCAGAAAGCTCAGGAGTCTCAAACTAGGCACCAAGAATTCCATCTCGCTCAAATAATAATTCAAAAGGACAATGTTTGGTTGTGATGTTGAAGTCAAATGATCCTGAATATAGCTATGTTCTTTTATTTGAGAAATAAACTGCACGCACATTCCCGCACATTTCCGGCCTTCTGCAGCATAACAGGGTGGGGTATATTTCACGGAACGGAAACGGAACACTTCCGCCGGAAGTAACAAACTTTTTTTCACTGATTATATCCGATTGTATCTCGGATTGTATTAATTCATGCATTCATTCATCCTTGCTAACAAACTCGCTTGAGCTAGCATACATTTTAACATAGATAGCTAGTATAATCTATGATTTTAGCCTCGATTTTAGCAAACTTTGCGTAGTCGCGTACATTATAAATGTAGTGGTAGCAGCACAACTCGAGGCACAACTAGCTAGCTAGCTACTAGCTATCAAATAGGAAATAGCTAGCTACGTAGCTAGACCAGCTACCCTCTGCCCTGTTGACTAGCTGCTATACGACCGGACTCTATAGCTATACACTTACGTAGTTATTTGACAATTCAATCGTCAGATCCTTATGCTCTGTCGTAGCCAGATCCGGAATACTGAGATAGTATAGCTATATGTATGTGCGTGTATACTCCAGGTGGGGAATTTGCACATTAGCTTATGCGGGCTATGGCATAGATATTTAACCAGACACGGGATTGGAAACTCTCACGTGATGTAAACGAATTTTCTTTTAAAAATACTCTTTTCAGAATCTTTAATGTAAGCCAGAGCACTTCTTAAGTTATTTATGCAACACTCGATATATATGGCTTATATTTTGCCGACGGCCTACCTTCAGAAGGAGGGATTATGTTTTTGTTCCCGTGCGCACTCCTCACCCACAGCATGCAAACAAATCGTGGACCTGTTTTCAAGGATTTAACGTCACGCTCGAAGAATTTAAAGCCATATTCTACTAAATGAAGAATAATTCTATACCCCAATCGGTATTAAAACATATAATTTACTTTCAATCGAAAGAAATAACCCAAAGCGGCAAAGTGCTGTAAACTTCAAACGAAACTTTTAGAATTTGTCAGGATTTGTGGACCCGATTACGCGTACATTTTGAGTTGTATCCTCGTATAACTGGAGCTGCCAACAGCCTGTGTATTGCCATTTGCCCCAACGTAAATGTTTTGCACATTCAAACATTTATATGGGGTTCTTTCGAGCCAAAGACTTGACATAAAAGAGGTGTAGGTGAGGAGTGTTTTCGTGACGTCACAGTTTCGGATCCCGTGTCTGGTTAAATATCTATGGCTATGGCCACTGAGACTATTAATTTGATAGCTAATATTTAACACTCCAGACGCGTTAAAGGGTCTGGCCATGCACTAAACAAGACTATGTTATTGTTAAAAGTACACAAAGGTCACTTAACTCGCAGCTACGTACATATGGCTATCCAAAATATTTCTGTTCCGTATATTATACTTCCGTTCCGCATTTTATACTACTTCCGTTCCGTTCCGTGAAATATACCCCACCGCATAACAGGCGTATCTCTCGCCGTGTGCAATTCCATAAATGTGACCGGATTTGCAAAAACCTTCCTTATGGGCACATTTTACACACTGTCCTTCTTTTGAGCATAACTACTTGATAATTCATCCAATTTTTTATTTTTAAAGTTTTAATGAACTGAGTGATCATTTTGCAAGAGATCTGTATTATTATAACTCTGATAAAAATGAGAATTTAGAAGTTTGAAGGCATTCAATTTAAAATTTCCTGCCAAAATTCATGTGCCCTTAAGGATGGTTTTCGCAAATCCGGTCACAAATGTCTATTGGAGTCTTGAATAAACGACTAAGGTTGTCAAAAAGGCCTCCCATCGTGCTGAGGCCCGGTCATATCACTGTGCATCAACTTTAAACGTATTTGCAAATAGCGCCTGAATGAAAATTAATTTCTTATTTCGACACGAAATAAGCAAGCTTATATCGAGACGTCTTATTTAGACACGAAATAAGGTATCTTATTTAGACACAAAATAAGGCTCTTATTTAGACACGAAATAAAACTCTTATTTCGACACTAAATAAGCTTATTTCGACACTAAATAAGCTTATTTCGACACTAAATAAGCTTATTTCGACACTAAATAAGCTTATTTCGACACGAAATAACTCAATTATTTTTGTTACAAACGGCGTTCCATACGGCCGTCTTTGTGGCATGCTATGAGTCAAAACTTGAGAAAAATTTTGGCGTGCCATACCCGACTACTCTATTGACAAATAACCATCCATAGTAAAACAAAACTTACTTGCTCCATAAGTTTAAATGGTTTGTTCGTCTTCTAACACGTGGTACATCCATTTCGTTGTATTTAAATGAAAAAGGCCATCACTCCCATAGACATTAAATTTTTTGTAAATGCCAAATTACAGGGAAAAACTATAGAGAATTCCGATCATATTTTGCTAATTGTATTGTAAATTTGTAAATGTGTTACATGTTTTCAATATGAGGAGCTCCATAATACATATGTACCCTAATAGCAAGAGTCCATAATATTATGGACTCTTGCTAATAGTAATAGTATGATTTACCTGAGAAAATTTCTTTTATCATGTGCAATGGAGCAACAAGGACGAGTCAAGATTTTTGATGGATAAAATTTACCTTGATTGCTTGATTGCAATTTGGAAAGGTCCTTGATCACTTGACATTCACAAAAACCCTTACAAGTGCTTGTTTTACATAAAATTACCCTTCTAACATGCTTGGTCGTCACTTTGAAGCGTTCTTTGATTGCTTGAATTAATAACACCTTGATCCCTAGATTTAATTTTGATCCCGGTCGCGGATGGATCCACAGGCCTCACAGGAGTAATTACCCTTTGTATTATAATCACGGCTATACTCAAGAGCGATATGATACATACCATAGATATAGCTACGGATTTCAGCTATACGGCTTTCACAGGACTGAGAGTCCGGCTGTTTGAGAACTGTGTAGACTTAAGCTTATGTGTAGGCCTTTTTCTGTCCATAGTAATCTACTGGCAAAGTCTCTAAATTACAGTGCTTCATTGCCCGAGGACTGATGTATTTGTGAATGACAACTAGTGATAAGCGGAAGTCACCTGAAGCATTAGCAGTGGCAAGAAGAGTAACTCACTCTTTAGATACTTTGGAACCCCTTGTGGCCCATTTCTGTAAAAACCATAAATGAAGAGCCTTATCTAACTCGTCATACTTGGATCTTCTAATAATGCTTCTTTTTGGTCCTGAAGCATGTTGTATTTCCAGCACATATTCTGTCAATTGATCTTCACTCTGAACAATATCATGAACAGTTGATTTTCTGAGACCATATTCTTTTGATAAAGAAGTATATGACTGTCCCATTTTCTGCCTACGACATATTTCCAGCTTCTTTTCGATAGACATAACTTTCCTTTTACGCTTCTTATACTGGGTACATCAGCATCAGAACTAAGTGATGAACTAGAAACGTGACTAGACGCCATGTTTGAAATTATTACATGTGAATGCCGAAATAATTTTTTGACTGTCCAGGAGGTTCGGTAGATGGAGCGTTCGGTTAATTGGTGTCCAGATAAAAGAGGTTCCACTGTACGTACCTATATGTTTTCTTACAAGTCTGTCATTGTAATTATTATATCATGTGTCATAACTATGTATGTACATAATAGACTCATGGTAGTGAGTTGCATGCCCAAAGTAAAGTACGTAAAATGCACAACCACCGTGTGAATTATTTACACAAACCATGAATTCTAATAGAACACTCACTTGAAACATCTCATAAAAAGCAACTTTTAAAACTAGCTTGTGTAAGAAATAGGTCATACATAGGTAATTAGTTGATTGGATTAATTTGCAAATAGGCTATCACATGAGAATTAATAAGGTCGATGTCGTCATGTTCATACATGCATAGTGCTGTGAGCAGTGGAATAACCAGAGTATAGGTACGTAGGCACTGAAACATCAGTAACCAACTACAGTAATAGAACATTATAATCCTGTGCATGGTTCTGTGGTGCTGATTAGAGGCATTCGTTAAGGAGCGTGCCAACCTTGCCAGTAATTACAGTGAGTCAGTGGCTGCTTTACACAATCCACACAAAAACATTACACCTCACCAGTTATGTGCTCTTGGTTGTGGAGCTAAACCACACCCAGGTAGTCAAATGCCATGCCTTGCCACAACTGCAAGAATATTGGCTAAAGTCTGCCAGAGCAGGTCAACCTCAACTTTAGAACCCAACAAGGCTATGGCTTCAGTCTCCGTAAATACAGCACCATTATATAGCAAGGATGAAGTTGTCCAATATTCACCATGTCACCTCAATGGATCCAGCTCCTACAACATCACTTCCCCCAATTACTCCGCGTCTATTCAACTCCTACTAGATTCACATGCAGATATTAATATTTCAGCAGCTGGCAGAGCCATCCTCACCCTCTAACATCATACTTAAGGCTGTAAATGGTATAAATTTAAATGCATCCACTCAGTAAATTGCCTGTCACATTCAAGCCCAAAAAACAGAGAATACACTGATAACTTACGTACATATCTACCCCAGTGTACATGGTATCTTGAGGCTTGCAAAGGGCTCAGCATTTTACCACACTGTTATCCACACCCCTCTATCACAGATGTTGCACCCTTATCCAGTAATTTAAGCACCCATAGCTACATATATACTTAGTACGTACCACTACAACAAGCTTTCCAATCAACAGGGACGCTTATATGAAAGAATTCCCCTCAGTTTTTATGGAAATACGTATACGTAAGGAGTATGGATGGTGAAGAATTTCATATCCACCTAATGGACAATGCCAAACCATTTTGTATTAACATACCAAGATCCATCCCATTTTTATACTCTATATCACGTGTTTTAGCTGGGACATAAATCTCTTATACTCCACCTTGTTCCATGCCTTTAGGCACTAAGAAACACTTTTATTCCTGCTTCAAAATACAAGCACCTTCCATGCATTTAATGCCTTTTATAGTTATATATAAAAGAACGACTAATACAGTATCTTTAAAGACAGTTTTACACAATGCACTTCGTTAGCTAGGCCAAACTGAAGTCGTCATGACCAGATGAGATGCGCAGGGGCTTAAGTAATATGTGGCCTAGATTTTGTGCAACCTCTAATTTGTTAACAAAAAATTGTCAACCTTTTCTCAAGGCTATTGGTTGAAATGACATATAGTAAGACTATCTATCATGTATAGAGTATAAAATAGTTATACGCATGCATCGTGGAGTCTACGAATTTTATAAACCCTCAGGCCCTTAGTAGTGCTCGTGTGCTACGGCCTCGGGCCTTTGTGTTTACGTATAAAATTCGTAGACTCTGCAGTAAATGCGTATAACTATATGTATACCGTGATAAACTGGTTGCTGACCTTGAACTGTTACAAACACAACACATAATAGCTCCTGTCACTTAAGTTAATGATGGATGATGCCATAATATTGTTCTTTTATTGTAGTAAATATTCCACTGCAATATCGCCGCAATAATCACATTGCATCTTGTTGCAATTATTGCAGAGAACATTTTCAGTATCGCCCAACCCTACACTCACCCTAGCTGAAGCTGTTGCTGATATTGCTGCATCCAGGTAACACAAAGTTCTTTACAGTACTTGATACAATGAAAAGGCTTAGCTATCTTCAATACTCACTGGAATGCTCTATTAGCCATTCATTTCACAGTAGTAGGCATTTTATCAGTTATACAATACTACAAAGATGAAGTGTTTTAGTTATAAAAGTGGGCATGCCATATGGATAGCAAAGCTTTTAAAAGACTGGCCTATAGTGTTGTAGTAAAATTTCAGCTTAAAACAGCTTCTTAAAAGTTTTACAACTAAATTAAAGTATAACGTACGGCAGTATAAAGACAGAAGAAATTATATATGCATGCATAGCTATGTGTTTCTTAGTGATGAGTCTTTGCTCACATGACTTACATATTTCTGGCATCATTGTATATACGTATTATTCTTAATAATAGCAGTAGATTAATAATAGTTTAACTTGTATAGCGTTCGGTTTTTAGATGGTAAAACATTAACTTGTTAATACTCAGTAAGGAGTGAAGAGGTGTGAGCAATGTAGAAATTGTTGGTGCTGATGGAAAGAAGCCAAAGAAAGAGCATAGCTCCATTTGGTTAGCTAGGGTGGGGAAATTGGAGATGGTATTTGTCATCAATATAACTCAATAGCCTTCCGTAGACAGTGAAAATCCAACAAAGGTGACCTGGTCTGACAAAATTAATTTCAAGTATACTTGTCCTACATAGTTGCTTCTCAGGACATATCTGAAAAAATTTCCTGACATGAGTGTCGTGTTGTGTGATGTCACTGTCATATACGACTATGTCATCAACAATACGGCGAAATCGTGTAAGGCCAGCAAAGGCTTCAGCCATATGGTAATCATAATGTTCTGATATTGATGAAATGCTATAGGATGCTCAAAGGTATTAAAGGTATTTAAACCTACCAAAATGTGTAATAAATATAGGTTAAACCTCAGGGGTCTACGGAATTTATAACCCGAAGGCCCTGGGCTGTGGTGCTCGAGCAAAGCGAGGGTGCTACTAAGGGCCTGAGGGTTATAAATTACGTAGACCCGTAGGTTTTGAGGTTTAACTAATGCTAAACAAAAACAGCCTGGCTGTAAAAAAAGTGCGAGGCCACAAATATAAGCAACCAAAAACTCTGATATCAAGTAAGGCCAAGAAATTGAACATTTTATTAAGAATCTTTTTACTTGAATGACATACAATAGTTTACAGGGCATTTTCACAACTATGATTGGCTTTGTCACTTGGCCACCTTATAAAAGATGATAGTGCAAAAAGGTGGCCAAGTGACAAAGCCAATCATAGTTGTGAAAATGCCCTGTAAACTATTGTATGTCATTCAAGTAAAAAGATTCTTAATAAAATGTTCAATTTCTTGGCCTTACTTGATATCAGAGTTTTTGGTCGCTTATATTTGTGGCTTCTGATTGGCCTCGCACTTTTTTTACAGCCAGGCTGTTTTTGTTTAGCATATCACTGCTTTTTGTAAATATTCAAAAACAGATTATATACTATAAACAAGTCCTGACAAGAAACCTTATATAAAGTATGTAGAGTAATAAAATTTTAAAGGGGAGAGGAGGAAGTTAATATTTTGGGTATTTCCCTTGTATTCCCCCAAATAACTAATGAACACTATAAAGTATGTGTTATTATAATATAATTGTTAGCTATGTAGGTGGAGAACAGTTGAGAACTTCAATGAAGGTTACATCATTGCCATCCTCTACTGTTGATTGATCTACAGGAGAAGACAATTAATATTATAGTGCAAAATATTGTGTATGCTAATAGTGACAGTGGTCTCCTATTTATAATGTGTGGCCACTGTTCACCTCTTGTTGTTTGGTATAATTATCATGGCACATTAACATGAATGAAATCGTTAAAGGCTAATTTTGACAAACTGAAGTGTCATAATTTCTTTAAACTTATCCTGAAGATTCATATATCAATATAGCTTGTGTATCTGAAATTTCATTCAAACGATTTAGAGGGGGTCCGAGTTATGGAAACTATCATCATACAGTGTAAAAGTATCTCTCAAATACATTGAGGTATTTGCTTTATGCTGAAAGTTTTTTGTCTGGTAGAGCATACATAGGAGAAGTGTTGATACAAATTTGGTTGAAATCCATGCAGAAATGAGTGAGTTATTAGACAAACAAGTGTATGTACTAAATGAGTGTTTTAAATATACATTCCGGGATTCACGCCGGGGGTCACGCAAGCCCACGAAAAGTGTGCGATGAAAATAAAAGAAAGTAGAAAGAAAGAAAAACGACGGCCACGTAAATTTTTTTTAACTGAAAGGAGGACTTTATAAGGCTGTAACAGAAGACTGGCTGGTCCGATTTCGATGAACTTTGGGTACTGATTCTACATTAAATGAAGGTACTAATTCTCTAATTAACAAGCGAAAAGGAGCGGGGCAGATGGTTCGTCGTGCGTTGTCGCAAAACGAGTGCCATAAAACTCGCAATGGCTGATACTCAGGAATGGAGGCAGCTATTTACTTCATTGTTGGTATATTGATTCTATATAGTAAGAACGTACTAGGTCTGTAATAACTAAGCGGTAGCTTTTATGGCGGCTTAGTTACAGCGTCTGCGAATTTTTGAGCGGTGCTACCTGTAAATAACTCACTCGTTCGTCGCGTACGGCTGCTTCTTCTTGGCCTAGCGACTCACTATCGTGAGTCTGATCGCTCGTTCGTCGCGTACGGCTGCTTCTTGTTGGCCTCGCGACTCACTATCGTGAGTCTGATTTAGACCCTTTGAGTTATTGTACCTTTGCAGCTGCTTATAACAACTAAACAACGGGAAAATGTAGCAGTAATTAGTAATAGTATCGCCTGGTAATTATTTCCTTTTTTAACACTCACCCGTAGCCAAAGTTATAGGCACGCTATTGTCACATTATTGCTTATTATTTAAACCAATCAAAACACCTGTAAATTTATAAACATAAAAAGGATCTAAGTAAACATGAAAGGGTCTAAGTAAACATGAAAAGGGTCTAAGTGATTTAGAACACTCCAAAATGTACAGATAATTTATCACAAAAGGGTCTAAATGTGGTTAGGAGCTGACTTTCTTGGTCAATCTTCTTTGGCAGTAATTCAAGATGTGCTTCATTATGCTAAGGCCATGCCCATCAAGAGTATTGATGGCTAGTGTCATAATATTATAAAGAAACTGAAAAGCATTAGAACTGATTATAGAAGCTTCATTTCATGCGAAGAGTTACGTATTTATAGCCTCAAGGGCAGAAACACAACACACACATACACAGACACACACACACACACACACACACACACACACACACACACACACACACACACACACACACACACACACACACACACACACACACACACACATGCACTTTGTGGGCAAAAACAATTTCAAGAAACCAGATACTCCAACCTTCGGTGTGCACCTGGTTTAAAAATGAATTTATATGATCACCCAATTACAATGATGCCTTCAAGAAAGCCAAAGAATCTTTCACCGTGACAGCAATATTATCATTCTTTGATACCAACAAATCCACACAGTCACACACTGACGCAAGTCACCAACCATGGCCTTGGCTTTATCCTTCAGCAACAATCCACTGATCGAAGCTGGAAGTAGCTAGGGATGGGTGATACTGAAAATTAAAGCTACAATAATTGTCCACTAAAATATCACTGTTATTACAAATATTACAATATTGATTGAGTTGACAATAATAATACTACAAACATAATAGAAGAAATATTTATACAAATTATATTGTTTTTGAGCAATAAACCTTATGGTTTTACGGTATTGATGATAATGGAACATTCGTAAACACCTCACTGGACGATGATCTTATTGTTAATGGTTGCAGGCTCTTCATCCCAACTAAGATGTGCCAGGCCAACAGGTGTTATCACAACTCCATGAATCACACCAGGGATCCGTCAGAACTAAACAAAGGGCTTGCCTTTCTATATATTGGCCAGCCATTGATAATGATATTGATAACTATATTCTTACATGTATGTTATTGTGAAGGTAATCTTGTTACACGTGTAAAAATTAAGCAACACCAAGGGGCCCATTATTCAAAAATCCATGCCATAACAGCCATCTCATTGATCTTTGCTCATGCATATGCTAATCATATAGCTAACGTTCGATGGTGGGATAGCCGACTTACTTGTCTTAAATCTCAACTTTGCTTGGCAGAACTTTTCACAGCCACAAGTTGGCAGTAATTTAAGCCAGAAAGCTTTTAGTTATGTACGTATATCATAATAGTAATGCCCTGGCTACACAGTAATTAAAAATGGGGCTAACATAACTAAAATGGGTGAAAATATCCCTTATATATATAGCTATGTATCTGAGTTTCTAGAAACTTGGGTTAATTTAACACATTTTTTTACTGTGTATAGTACTATAGGAATATTATTTATTAATACTCTTATCATCATAAGGTGTTGTTTTATTACTTATAGCTATAATAGCTAATGCTTCTGATGACACAGAAGTGAAGATCTTCGAAATAAATTTCAGTGCATATGATGATGTCTCAGATGCATTTGCTGAGTTATTTACTATATGTCAAAAAGCTGTAAAGGTTTCAAGCGAAGAATTTAGAGCTATCAGAAACTCATGTGTAGCTCGAGCTAGTGAGCCATTGCGTGGTTTGATAAAGCGTGCTATTGACACTCATTGTCTTTTTGAAATACTTGCTGATAATAACAAATACTGCAATTGGATGAATGTCAGTTTTTTAAAAGTTATAGCAATTGCGTGTGGTAACAAACACCTTCAGTCCTTAATAGAGAATTACACAGATGTGATTTATTCCAAACCATTACGTGAAGTTTGGGATTGTATTCCACATTATTCTGTGAGGAATAAATATTACAGTAAAATAAAGGCCACATTTGGTGACAAGGATCCAGACAACATGACAGTTAAAGAGCTAAAGAAGAGTAAACCACAGTTGGCTAAGAAAATAGCAATGCTTATTGCAGTAGTAGAAGAAGGAAGTTTATTGGTCACATGGCTCATTCCAACCGATGAATTATATCAAGCTTACTTGTCTTTTCTCACTATTCCTCAACAATCAAGAATGGATGACTTAGTTCAATTTGGTAATTGGATGGCTTATCTTCCAATGAACATCTTGCAAAAATATAAAGAGGAAATCAGTTAAGCTTGTGTCTTTTATGTTAGCTATGTATAACTACATACTACATTTTGTATAATTTATGTATTTGTGTATATAGTGTAACTATGTACGTACGTATATACATATACGTATATCCATACATACGTATATCCATACGTAGCTTACTGCTGTATACCACAACATTAGTGCAGCTACGTACATATGTAGTGCATAATAAAAGTATTGTACTGTAGTATGTATGTATATTACACTTCCAAGAGGAAACATTAGACTCTTTGATAATCAGAACACTTATGTACTTCTTGTATTTTTGCAAAACCTCAAAACAAAATGGATTACGTAAGTTACCAGCATCCATCAGTTTGCTTTTATTTTGGAATGCCTACGTATGTGTGCTCATGTGGAGTGTTTCTGGTATATAGCTCGTACAATTAGTTACTCAGCTGGAAGTATTCAAACAGTTACGTGTAGGTAGCTAGCTAGTGAGATTGCCTGTTGATTTACATAGCTACATTACCTTATGTACATATACGTAGTTGAGACCATTTGATTGTGTTCAGTTCTGTGCATAATACTAGAAATGATAAAGGTATAAGTACGTATTGAAGGACCTTGAGTAATAACAAAATTAGCAGAGAAATGCATGCAAACAACTTCTTTCCTTATCAAGGTATGTACATGTACGTATGTATGTATGTAGCTAATACTATGTAATTAAAATTATTATACGTATTTGTAGTTACAGCATATACTTCTAAGAGGTCGGATTTTATCTAGTCACATATTCATTGTGGTACAATTAAATAGCTACGTATTTACATGTATTGATAACAGCATGTACATACATAGTCTTAAATTTACGATAGGAGCTGTGTCAATTCCTACTCTACTAATTGGCTATTATCATGGATTGTTATTGAGAGATATTGATGCTGATCAGTTAACCGATAAGATGTGTTCCACTGGATTATTGACTGATCATCAACAAACTATCATCTCTTCTTGTTACACTGTTCATCACAGGAACTGGTTGTTGCTGGAGCATGTTCGACATATGGACCTGGAATCTCTGTCGAAGTTCTGTAAGCTATTACAAGAGGAATGGCCAGAAATTGGATCACAGTTGATTATGGGTATGTTAGTGTGACACTATAGTAATACTAAGACTGTGTGACTCAGTGTGACCATGATTGTATACTGTGTAAATGATAATAGCTACACTGTACAAAGAAGCACAAAAGCTGCACTAAAATAACATGCAATAAGATATTGAGACATTCACTATCACCTTTGGTTGAGTAATAGTTCTTTAAACCAGTTGCATGCCAACTGAAGGTCTGCTTTTGTCTGGAAAGTTGGTATACGTGTGTATGTTTGTTTGTCTGTCTGTCTGTGTGTCCACCCCAGGCTATTAAAAACATTCATGTGAAAGGAACCCTGAATAACCAATCAAACAAGTTCTACTGCTTTTCAATTATTAAACTGCCAAAGAAGAGCAAGGTAATGCTGTGTCAGCCATTCAATTCACAGTTTAAAGTGTTTAACCAGCTGTCTTCTGTTTTAAAAGTGAGCATGTCATGCAGGTAGAGAAAGACTGCATGGCCTATAATATTACAGTAAGAATTTCAGCTTTATATATTGGTACAGTTTTATCACTAAAATACTGGAGTATGAAGCCATTGAATTAAATTTGTATGGGTTGCTACATATGCGTTCCTCAGTGATGAGTCCTTCCTCACGTGACTTACTCATGACATCATTAAATACTACTACAATACACTGAATAGTAGTAGATTTACTGTGGTTTAACATGGCAAAACATCGACTTGTTCATGCTGAATTAAAGCATTAGCAATAATGGATCACTAGTAACATCCTACTTCAGTAGCCACCTGTTACAGTTTATTAACTTTAATGGAGTAATATGTACGTACATTATTATAACTCTATACAAATAAAGTTACTGACTTGTTATTTACTTTATTCCTTACTAGCTACATATACTTATGTATTTATATATATAATAACTTTTCAAGAAGTAAATTATGTACGTATGTACGTAAATTGACTTGAGCTTATAATATAGCTATGTATGTATGTACGTACGTACGTATGTATGTAGAGATAGCAATATTGTTACATTTGCATATTTGTTTGATACAGCACTAGATTCCAAAAGCATATCATCTTCTCTGAGCAAGTCATCTGTGCTATCATGCTGTCAATGTGATAGCAGGAGTACAACTAATATATCCATTGTGCTTTTATTGTATTTTCATCTTATTGATCAACTGGAAGAATTATTAAAGTCTTTCGATTATGAAATGATGATGGGGCAATGCAGAAGCCTGATGGCTAGTGATCAGAGTGATATCAAGCTTTTCACTAGTGACCAGTTAAAGACATTCAGTCAATACAACAGTGTCATATTACTAAGAACACTTTGTTTATTTACTTGGAGCAATTTTTCTATACTCAGAAGTTTGATCTCTTATTGTAGTGAAGCTGTAAAACTGCTTCATAGGTTTGAATCTAATTTGGATCCTCTTCAGCCAATTGCATGTTATCCCATACCTTGCCTATCCTCTGATATGATCCCTAGTGATACCAGTACATACACTATACTGGCTGTTAGGTGTAAGGTAGAACTATATGAATCCTCACTGCAGTATATTTATGATGTACAGTCAGTGATGATAGAGAAATGTGACATCACACAACATTGCCTGCAGCTACTAGCAGTGAGAAGTGACCCCACCATACTCTACTGGACTATCCCCAAGTGTGTGGTGGATCTTATCAACACTAATGTTCCAATACACAGTGAGTACTTGTACTCAAGAGGAATACTGGAAGTTTCGGTGTATCCTGACCTACTGCTTACCACTGGTGATGATGTTTGCTATGGAGCACTAGCTTTCAAGTGTGTTTATACAGAAAGAGTATGTTTGTATGTACGTATATGTAAAACCTAGCACAGTGCACTTGTTTTCTTGGAATTGTTGTTGTCTAGGAAGTTGGTATGTGTGTGTGTGTGTGTGTGTGTGTGTGTCAGCCCCCAGACTATTAAAAACCATTCACACAAATAAAGCCTAAATTAAATAACTAGTCAAACAAGTTTTTATTTTCTGTACTATATGACATTTACGTACAAGGCTGCATTATGAATTCCTGCCAAAGAAGAACAAGACAATGCTCTATTTGCCATTCATCTCACATTGTAAGGCATTTAACCAGTTGTAGCTACGTTACTATAAACGATAAAGTGCTTCAGTTGTGTCAAGCCATAGCAAAGTATTCAAAAGGAGACTGGCTTACTGTAGTGTCACAGTAATAATTTCCCCTTAGAACAACTTTCTACTACATTTAAATAGTTTTATTACTAAGGCACTGGATTGGAGTATAAAGCTGTTTTAAACATGAAGTAACAAAAGATATAAATTTAGGGGGTAAAGATTACAATTAAAAGTAAGGAAACAAGTAAGTAACCAGTTACGTATGCTTACCAGCAGCATTTGCTACTGCATGTGTTTGCTCAAAATGATTGCACCTGGGTAGCCAGCTACCTACATACGTACGTAGCTACACGACTAACCAAACACATTCTCTAGCAAATCTACAAGATTTAAATCTTACTACACTGTGTTACTTTTAATATCCCCACCAAAGAAACTAAAGCTCTTGTAGAACGTGTTTCATAAGTTATGTACGTATGTATTAGTAGCTAGCTACACAGCTGCAATCATTATCGAGCAAGCATAGCTACGTATGCAGTAGCAAATTGCTGACTGGTACGTAAGTGATAGCTACATACGTATGTCGCTATTTTCTAGCTACTTATTACGTTACTTTTTATTGTGATCTGTATGCCCTTTAAATTTATTTCTATAATTCTTATTTGTTTACTAATATTTATACATATTTTAGGATTTGCTGAAACAAACCTTAACAGAAGCTTTTGAAGAATTGTTAGATGAACGATCTATGCTAAGATCAGAATTGGCTACAAAAGACACTCTTGTTGAAAAGCAGAGGAAAGAAATTGAAGTAAGTGTTTAGAACTATGTACTACGTATGTATAGCACTATGTTTATCTCTAGTTGTTTATACGCATGTATGCATGCAAATATACATGCATAACTACCCAGCCTTTATCTACGTAGCTACAGTGTATATATAACCAATATACATTATGTTAATGATACATATACTGGTACGTAGGTTTATAGTACTAAGGTTATATTAGCAATAATGAAGATACGTACGTATGTATGTATGTATGTAGGCCATTTTCTGTTGTCATACTGTTTGACAGACAACCATACAGATATATTTAAAACGTTTGCTACAGTTATCATTACTATCATCACTATGTCAATATATTGTTGAGTATAGACAGCTACCATATATTTGGTTTTCTTGGATTTTCTGTTGTATCAGGCACTTATTAGCTCTATAAAAATTTGAGTAGAAAATTATTCTATAAAAGTATTCTATAAAATCTAAAATTTTTGAGATTATAAGCTAATCTGTGAAAACAGCTAAAAACTTTTACCTTGAAAAGTTTCCAATATACGTAGCTACTGTACAGTATTCTGATATGAGATGTGAAGGCTTGTAATTAAATTTACATTCCATGTCCTTACTGACTGTAATAATCAGCTTATGGTTATCATGTTGCTACTAATACTATCAATATCAAATAATGCATGTAAACTGTTCTTGTCACTGTCTTCTGTCTATATAACTAACCAGACTATGCAGATGGACCTACATATATATATCCATATAGCTATTATTATGTAACAAAATGTATAGCTACAATATAAATTTTATCAGTAACTACGTAACTACTGGTCATATGGCTTTGAACTAAAATTTTATTTAGGATGTGATGAACAAGTCAACTGAACCTTTGAAGGATGAAATGAATAAAGCATCTATTTCTGTAAGCAGTCAAGCAGAGTATTTTGAAAAGTTGAGAAAAGAAAATGAGGTAACTACGTATTTGAATTTTATCTGAATACCATACGTAAATCAAAAAAATTCTATAAAACAGTTTTGTTGGTTGCCTAAATAGCAAAAATTACGTAAGTACACAAACATTTTGTCATAATTCAAATGGGAATTGCAAGTTTTGATTCAAACATTTACCTAGCCTCATGCTTAGTAGCTACTAGTGATGGAAGGTACAGTGTATTTCAATTAATAAGGAATAAGGAATGAATTCATACTGATTTTTGATACCACAATATACATAATAATGTATGCAGTTATGTAAAATCATAGCTACATACATACTACTATGTAGTGTAGTTATTACTTATAATATGAGTACACATACAAAGACTTCAAAAGACACAGCTAATAAGAAATTTGAATTTAAAACAGGAGACATAAAAGTAAGGTAAACAAAATACGTACGTATGTGACCGGCTCAGTAAAAACCAGCCATGTTCACAGCAAAACTGAAATCCGTTTTATTGCACGAGATTATATGTAGAAGCATCTATGCACAGTTACTGGCCAATGTTAGTGGGTCTGCTTTTCTGGAGGGGATTTTGCCAACCCTCTGATGTCATGGTTAAGAGAATGGCACCTACGTATGGAGGGCATCAATTGGGTGGCCATGCTAGACACCTCCTTGGTCTTGTGGTATCATTATAATGGTATGGGTCCCATCCGGATACTTGGTGGCTTTTCCTACTCTAAGCAACTAGTTTAACTTTTGAGTTACCACCCACCCCTCCCTCCCCTCCCTACCACCCACCCACACCCGTGCTCTGCTGGCCTAAAGTGCACACCAGAAAAAGTATCTCAAAAGCCCTGAAATCTAACCATCTGCCATTCACAAGGTTACATAACTACGTATATAAAATCTGGTAGATTATTTACTGCTGGTAATACAAGACAGCGAGAAGGTTGCTGAATATGTGGGGGGTATTACTCGAAATACATATAATCAAGTGCAAACATGGCTGGTTTTCCCAGAGCCAGTCACATAATAGCTATCATGATCACTCACCACCCATGCAGTATTGTATACTGCATGTATTTGCTCAAGTATAGAAATGCAGCTGGGTTGCTATATACGGCATACACAAATGAAACATATTCTCTAGCACCTCTACAAGATTTAATCCCAACAACATTCATAACTATACATCATAATGCCAAAGTAGGGATTAAATCTTGTAGATATGCTAGAGAATGTGTTTCATTTGTGCATGTATGTTCTTACTTTCATTGAATTCCCTACTTTTATAATTCTTATACGTATTTCAGCCGTTTAATTTTTTGTATACAAGTAATCAAAAACTTTTACAAACAATCAAAAATATTTTTAAGCCAAAATAGTCTCGTAGCAATTGGATTCTATGGTTTCTTTTAAATGCTTCGCTATGCATGTGCCTGTAACGTTTAGTGGCCGGATTGATCAATACTAGATTGATTATAAATCACTGAATGCAATCACGCAACATACACTTACAAGCATGGAAGGAAAACTCTCTATACACATGCGTACAAGTCACGTTTTTAGTTAGACACGCGTACTACAATGTTACAACACATTAATTACAATCCATTACAGTGCCATGCCCTCCTTTTTAACTGAAGTATTCTGTCATGGTATGTACTAGCCAAATCCTAGAAGGACTGATAACCATTCATGCATCAGGGAAAACACTTTTGTGAATGGGTTACAATTCTAAATTCACCAAACTTCTTTACCGCCAAACTTTTTTACTGTACGGTACATACCATATACCCACATACTTCGTACCTACGTAGGTACATCATTATTTGTATAATCATGTACATAGCTAGTGCTGGCTGTACTTGTGGTACATACATACATAACTAGATAGGTAAAGTTGCAATTACATATAATTAAACTTTACAATTCGTAAATGTAATGTACGCATGTTTGTATCAAGGGGTCATCAACTGTTGCCAAATTCGACCACTCCTGAAATCTGAATCAAGAATTTGTTATCAATCACCAGTAAAATCTTATAAAATTACGTTTCAACAAAATATGATGATGAGTATACGTAGGTGCTGGTAAGAATGTTCTAGCATAAATAAATGTTTCAGATGGCATTTCATGGGTAATTAAAATCTCTAATTAATAAACACCTTGTGTATTACTTAGGTTTACATTAACTACTTAGTTAATTATTGTGTAAGAAGTTGCACTGATAAGGCATAAATTTGTATTTCACACATGGTCTGTCATGCAATGTTGCATCATTTTTTATCAATGAAATCTCAGTGAAATCACTGAAATCAATATATAATCCAAAATCCGTGCACATCGTTTTGGAGTTGGTGACCCCCTGAAACTGTAATTTTTCGACATATGTAGCATATGTACATGTATACGTAATTATGCATCTGCTACAAAATGTGCATATACATACGTATCATTATAAAAGATTTGTCAATGGTACGTTTGATGTGCATTCCTCACATGACGGACACATTAAGGCTGTGTAAAAATGGAAAAACAGTTATTCCAATAAAACGAAGTTCACCTTAATATCAGTGAATAACTGCTTTTAAACTGTTTTACTATAACATGATTATTCAAGTCCTGTCTAGCTACGTGCTGCATATATATACATTTTTAGAGAATGAAAATCAAAATACATCAACTAAATGAAGAAGTAATTGAGAAGAATGTTAAGATGCAACTTCATCATCAGCTTGTTAATAGACACCAGGAGTCACCAAGTGCAAACAAAATATCAGTTGGCTCTCAAACAATAAAGGTAAGTATTACTGGTTATGTACGTACGTATGTACTATTTGTCAAATTCATCAGCACTTTCATCCACCATTTTCTATGTATCTGTATGATCTTAATTACCGTTTTCCCTACATTGTACTTCCCCCTCAATGCTTTTACTGTTAACAGTAGTAACAGTATATACGTTTTGTAGAGAGAGGTGGGTATTAGTGTTGTTTTAGTAAGAGCTTGTAATTTTAGTTTTAGTTTTAGTTTTAGTAACTTATGTAGCTCAATAATTTTAGTTTTAGATTACTGAATTATTTTTAGATTAGATTTCTGAAGTATTTTTAGTAGTTTTAGTTAGATTTCTGAAAGTTTCAGTTTTAGTTAGATTTCTAGGTATTTTTAGTTTTAGTTTTAGTTATAGTTATATTTCTAAATACTTTTAGTTTTAGTAATATTTCTGAATTAATTTTAGTTTTAGTTTAATTTTAGTTAACTAAAATAAATGTCTTACTAAAATTATTTTTAGTTTTAGTATTGATTAAAAACAGGCTTAAAACAGGCTTAAACTGCATTATGTTGCACCAAATACCGTATAGCGGGTTTTATCTGCGAGGCGCAATTTCTGCGAACATACAATTTTTCAGCCCAGCAGTAATGTCTGCGATTATAAAATCTGCGAAGTGCAAATCTTCCATTCACGAGCCCACAGCGTCAGCTTCATTAAATTCTGCAAGCCCACAGCGTCTCACATAATTCGCACAAATTAGGACCTCGCAGATAAAACCCGCTATACGGTATGCCATTTGAAGACATAATTACCCTTAGTTTTATTTATGGTTTTAGTAATATTTTAATTTTAGTTTTAGTAAAAATTTACATTCTATTTTAGTTTTAGTTTTAGTTTTAGTACTGACTAACATTTAATTTTAGTTTTAATCTTAGTTTTAGTACTGATTTGCATTTTAGTTTTAGTTTTACGTAGTTTTAGTACTGACTCACAATTACTTTTAGTTTTAGTATTAGTTTTAGTACTGACTCACAATTAATTTTAGTTTTAGTTTTAGTTTTAGTACTGACTTGCAATTAATTTTAGTTTTAGTATTAGTTTTAGTACTGACTCACAATTAATTTTAGTTTTAGTTTTAGTTTTAGTACTGTCTTACAATTAATTTTAGTTTTAGTTTTAGTTAACTAAAATATAACTGCTTTACTAAAAATATTTTTAGTTTTAGTTTTGATTAACTAAAACAATACTAGTGGGTATTCACCTCAACTTCTCACTTTCTATAGCAAGTCATAATGTGTACATACACGTATTGTGGTACCACCATTGTTACATAGCTATATGGTACCATATGTGTGGAAATACATAGCTATAACTATATAGGTATACTGCATAGTAGGTTATTAATGTAGGGCAGTTTGGCAACCCTGTGAAGCCACAATTAAGAAAATGTTGCCTACGTATATACGTGGAGAGCACCAGCATGGTGGGTATGATCTGGAATTGCTCCACTGCTAGCTATGCAGTTGGACATCTCCTTGCATGACCTAGTAGTGTGGTATAGGTATGTACATTATGGCCTTAAGTATCTACTACCGTAAAGAGTATATAATAGAGAAGAGAGTATCATATGAAGATTGAGCTCTCTTGTTACCATATAGCTACGTACGTACCTGGTAATATCAATAGCTTTAAAATTTGACAAATAACCAAAAAGTAGCAACTGACTGAATTTTTAGTTTGATGAAATGGTCCATTAGCTCAAGTACGTATTAATGTCACATGATCTTTATTGCTCATGTGAATGCTATTACAGAGATGTATGAAATGGTGTACATGAATTTGGCCTTGATGTATTCTTTGTCAAGTAATTTGCCCAACAGTAGCGGCCTGTTTCCTGGCTTCTTTGTTGCTAGCACTCTACTGATTGGCATTTATACGTACCTAGCTATGGCTAACTATGTATCTTGTTTAGCACTCGTGGCCTGGGGCACTTTTAGATATTGGGTTCTCAGTATTCTTGCTGTTGCTTTATGAATGTGTTTACCCCAAAGTTTCAAAAAGTACCTAGAAGAATTAGTGGGTCTATTTTCAGCTGCATACGGTAGGTTGCGTATTATAATTGTTATTACGCTGTAGCACAATAAAATCGGCTGTCTCAGCATACTGTTCTCTCCATGGTTTTCTCAGTAATGATCTCAGGCTAGCACTGTTGCTATTTACTAGCAAAAGCCTGCTTGGACCGATCTTTATTACAATTATCCTACCAGCAATGCTGATTATAATGCACCATTCCATCAAAAATCACTAAGACTGGAGCTAAAGTGTATTTGAAAGCTCATTCGAGATTGCATTAAAATCCCAGTCGTCGATTCAGTCTCACAAACCTACCGTTTCACACCCCTTCAGTACTCATTTCGAATTAAACCCCTGTTAAATTGCAAGCTGTAAGTGTGATAATATGATCTGCAATGCTAAGGGCCCTTCACCAAGGTTGTTCGCTGGAAATCAGTTCGAGGACATGCATAACTCCATACGTTTCAATACAAACGCGCTTGTCCTTATTCTCGGTATGAAGTTTTGGGATGTCATAAACCACAATGTTATAAAACTGCTGTAGTAGCTAAACTAAGCAGAATATCACCAAATTATACATACCATTCATCATTACTATCACTAAGCTACATTATAAGCATAAGTCAATTTTCCATTTCAGTTGACCTTTAAGATTGTCATTAATAAAAAAAAACAAATATCCAAGGTATTCGATGTTCATCAGAAGGATCTGATTTCTGCAACACATATCCTAAAGGAAAAAACTGATACTGTTATAGCTGTCTGCTTTGGCCAATTGATGTTAGTAATGTGAGTAATGCATCGTCACTGCCAACAAAGACAGAAATTGAGCAAACTAACAGATAAGTAGTTAGCCATTAACTAGAATTCCATACTGTACCAGATCTGTGTTGATAGGTTTCCATGTAAGCCGTCCCAAAATATAGGCATGTAGCTACTACATAAATTATAAGCACATACTACCTATTTTACTAGGCAACTTACATATATGCTCACATGAAACCAGAGTGAACACTTATACTTTGGGTCAGTTCGTACGGAAACGAATCTACACAAAGTAACATATGGAATTCTACTAACCACCAAACTTCTGGCGAAATCGATTATACATAAAGTAAGCATGATACGATGAGTTTTAAGGGCGCTGATAGCTACAGCAAACAATTTTGATGGCTGTTCCAATAGTACAGATGGGTTTTGAGTAGTGTTTGTGATAGAAGTACTGTGAGAGGTAGAAGTACATACAGGTAATAATAGTTGCTAAGTCATGCAACACTTTTTGTATGCAATGCTTTAATCATTTTACTAGCTACAACTACCTATAGGAGTATATGTGACCCAGCATGAGAAAATGGGTCTTATGTACACATAAAATTTGACCACATTTTTGGATTTCAAAATTATATAACTTTCTATGTGAACACAGGAATCTAACACAGTTTTCACCACTTATGCAGCAGTTACTAAGTAGCTAATCTCATGCAGCTTACAGATTTTGAAAATCTTATACAATAAGGAAGATACGTACTTACTACAATATATTAACAGGTGTATTTTGTGTGCATAAGCCCAGTTTTCTCATGCCGGGTCACATATATCATGTGCTGAGGTGTGGATAGAATGAGCTGTCTCCACTGTATATATAGTATAGTATTATAAAGGTCACATGATCTCATAGAAACAAGAACACTGACTTGCATTAAAGGTCGATTGAGAAGCCGAATTTCAGATGGGTAAAACACAAGGTGCATAGAATTGTTATGCAGAGGGCAAATAGGGGAGATCGAGGAGGTGATAGACCCTAGGCCTAGAACAGACCTACGGTAGGTTGCAAAAAGTTAACATTTTGTTGTGATTACGATTGTACTACAAAGTAAAGTTGTAAGATTAGCCGTAATTACAATATTCTTGAAATCGTTATAACCAAGTGTCATGCGTAATTACGCGAAATGTAATTTTTGCAGTGAAGCATGGCCCTTAACACAATCATTGTGATGCCTTTCTTTCAGAACCGGAAATAATATATTCCTTGCTAACACCCAGGGACGTATATATTTATAAACATCTAATAATTAAAAGGTCTGTTCATGTGCAAGCAGCATTGTAATTGGGGCGAGCCTGAGCAAGCCCCACACTAGCAGATCACCCACGTAACTTTTGTGTCGTTGACCATGTGCAAACAACTACAAAAAAACCAGAAAACTCACCAGCACTTCCATATTTGTTCGTGTCGTCAACCATGCCACGGTGAAATATACAACGTAGATTACAGCACTTCTATATTTGTTCGTGTCGTATGGTAAAATATACGGCATAGATTACAACACTGCCATATTTGTTCATGTACTTAGAATTGGTGGTGCCAGTTTCCTCCATTGCGGGGTTACTGATTCTATATAATTTGAACACAGTGACACAGTCCTTAATAACTAATCGATAGCTGTCATGGTGCCTTAGTTAGAGCATTTACAATTTTCAGAGCAGTGCTACACGTAAATAACTCACTCATTCGTTGCATACAGCTGCTGCTTCTTGGCCTTACGACTCTGGCTATACCACAACATATTCTATGTTCTTTAAAATATATGCATATATGTAGTAATAAGCTATTCTTGTATTGATAGTAATTAATTATTATACAATGTTATTAGATACCAGATTCTAGCAAATGTGAAGTGACTATACCAACAGTGACAATAAACAAGGAAGCTACATTGGTGATAATACTTAGAGACAGTGATGATGATCCTGTGTTTGATATAAGTGAAAAATTAACTATGACTATAGTATTTCATAAAACCATGGAATCTACATTTGTAAAACCAATCAAGGAAGTGGGTGATGGAAGATATGAAGCATCATTCACTGCCAGTAGATGTGGATATTACATGATATCCATCATTGTTGATGGACACCACATTCCAGGCAGTCCATACAAGTAAAGAATTGTGTGTGATGTGTTGTATTATTTGAATGACTAATGTAGAAATACAGCTATTATTAAATTATCAATAAAGCCAATATGAAAATATAGTAGAGCAATAAATTGAACGTTTTCAATCATTTGAGAAAGTAAAGCAGTGTTGCACACCTTAATGACTCTTTAGAGAAAATCCTAACTACGTATAAGCTTCATACTTTTATGCTATTGTACGTAGATAATCATGTAATTGATCACTTTTACAATTTTGTGTGGATTACATAAGTTAGTACTTTTAGTTTCCCAACCCCTATGCACATTTTCATTTTAACAATGCATTTGAACCAAATACTGCAGATATTATGTACAAGTTTGCAGAACACATATGAAGTTGTTAAACTCAATGGTTAAAAACACTCTAATACCACACACATTATATTAAGCAATCTAATAGAACTATCAATTCAACTTTGTATACTGAAAAAGTTGATGTTTTACCATCAAAATCCAGCCGCTGTATAAGTTTGACTACTGTTAATCAATTGATATTGTTAATTACGGGATGACATTAAACTCAAAATGTCCCTGCTGAGTTGAAAATGCTGTTTTCTCCTTGTCACTTTCCTCTACAGCTACGTACCTGCCAATAACCAGACATTAAATTTAAGGTAGTAAAATACATACATAGGTGCCACCTGCAAGCAAGTCAAGGGTGGAGTCAATTCTTTCTAATAGATGTGCATCACAGTGAGTAATGGCATTTAATTTCTGAAGTATAGTCAACACAAAATTGCCATGTATTGTCTTTTTTTGCACCATGACGACAGGAGAGGACCACGGGCTGTTGCTAGGTCGTACTATGTTGTGATCAAGCATGTGTTGTACTGTGGTATTCTTCAAAGCTTCAGGTAATCTTCGGAGAGACTGGCAAATGGGAGCCCCCATTGTGGGTATGAAATGCTTAACAACAGAAGTTTGGCCAACTGGGCCTTGTATGAGCTCAGATTGTTCATTAGTGGTTAGATGGGAAAGATCCAGAGAATCTGTTAATGGATCATTGCGGTGGATTGATGAAGTATTCTGAGAAACTAGTACGTAATACACTTTGTTTAGGCGTGACTAAGGCCAGCTTCATTCCTTGTATATATAATGTGGTGGCTGTTGGGCTGACATCCATGACTTGTAATAATTATAACTTCATTGTCACCAATCAATGGGCTTAAAGAACATGCTACACAAAAATTAGTTGAACTATTGTTCAGGGGTTCTATTAGAAAGGACTTGACAACATGTTCTGAATTAATTTTCCCAGTGATGAGTGTACAGTCATCGCTGCAACAATGTGGCAGACATCAACTCTTCCGCAGGGTAGGCCTCCTTAAATAACTCTTTTAGTTTAACCACAAAGTCTGCAACCTTTTCTTCTGGCCATTGAGAGTGCGACATGAAGATCTGGCTGGAAACTAAACAATCGCACACCAGCGCTAGCCCAGCTTTAGTCATCAGTGATGTCTTCAGCCTTTCCAAATCTCCTCGGGTTACTTCATCAAATTCGGCATAATAGTCAACTAATTTCCCTCGTAAAAGTGTTGGTAGGATAACATTCTGTCTATCCACATTCCACTGTTTAGCACTTGTAACCGACTGGAATCATGTCCAAGCTCTATGAAAATCGTCAACAGTTATATCGGGAAGAGGTAAATCCAGTTGTCCACTTCTGACACAAATGTACCAAAGGTCTATATGATACATACTAATAAAGTAACAATGGCATACAACAACTACACATGTACAGCAACGAATGTTCTAGATTATAAATCACATGATACATATTAAATAATAAATACAATGTTACATTACACACACGCACGCACGCACGCACGCACGCACGCACGCACGCACGCACGCACGCACGCACGCACGCACACACACACACACACACACACACACACATTCATGAGACTCAATGGCATAAGACATGTCAGGTCTGCTCCGTACCACCCTTCTACCAATGGTCTTGCTGAACGCGCTATACAAACACTCAAAGAGAACTTGAGGAAGAGCAAGACAGGATCACTCGAGACTAGAATATCCCGTTTCCTTTTCAAATATCGTACAATCCCACATACTACTACCGGAGTTTCTCCAGCAGAGCTCCTTATGGGAAGACAGCTACGTTCACATCTATCATTTCTTCATCCTGATTTCACTATTCTTTTTTGGCTTCTTTTATAGTAATACTAACACTAATCTATGGTGTAACTAAATTAGCACTTAACAGCCTGACTTAACTCATAGACAATATACTATCTTCCTCATCCACTGAATTCCCGCTATATGGTACGGGTAGTCACCAGCACTACATGGTATGCCAAATACAATCTGCATGACTATACATACATACAACCAGGAAGCCTCACACAAAAGTATGAGGCTTTTCGTCCCTTATATTTTACATGGCAGGACTCCTCAGCTGGTGCCATGATACAGTAGCAGTGCTTATGATAAGGATTAAAAATTGTCCAGACATTGGTTTTTCTATTAGAAATTTAATGACTTTCCCATTGATAATACCGTATGAGATGAAAAATTGGCGAGAATTTAAGTTGGCGAATAGCCATTTGATAAGAGATTGGTGAATTTAATATTGGCGAATTGTGGCGTTACCAATTCTTGCAAAAATAATGGTTGATCGATATTGGCGGCATTAAATTTGGCAGATTTTTGCAATTCGCCAAACCGCCAAATTAAATTCCATGTCAAATTTTCATCTCATATGGTATATAGAATATCTGACTGACCAAATTTGGTTTGACCGGTCAAATGCTTAAATTGGCCGGAAAATGTCTGATGACTGGCCATTATCATAAGCACTGTCTGATAGGTATGATAAACAAACAATATGGGTATTAGGGTATTAGTGGGCTCTATAGAACTGAGAGATTTACGTAATCACCACATAGTCGGCAAGTTTGGTGAGTCATACAAGATTCACTTTTTTGGTTGAATCTATCCACTTACTACTGGGGCGGATCCAGGGATTTCAAAGGGGGGGTGCACAATCAGACATATACATGTATACATCATACAGAGTGTCCTAGCCTAGAGGGAGGTTCTAAATCTGGTATGATCACACAAATAAAGTGAAACTTGTAGTTATTGTGCGGAGCACAATCAGCATGCGTAGCATGCTAATACTAGGGGGTCTGGGGGCATGCCCCCCAGGAAAATTTTGAAAAATAGATGCTCTGAGATGGCATTTGGGGGCATTTCTGAGTGTTTGCTAGCTAGAGCACTATGTACATTTAATTCAAGAGTGAAATAAAATTTTGACTAAACTATATACGTAGCTATAGCTATATGTATATCTTTAAAAACTACATATGAATTAGTTAGCTAGCTACTCATCAGGCTCTAACAGATTAGAATGATCTGATGCATCATCTTCTCTATCATTCTCAGGCTCTAACCTGTTGCACAAATATAATCAAACTGCCTGTTAACTAGTCTAGCTTCCTTTACAAGTTACATTACCTTTGGAAATAATCAAACAATTTCCTTTGCTTTGGGGCTGGAGGAGCAGATGCCATGCGCTAAACAAATTAACATGCGAGTGGGCACTAATTAGAGTAACGAACGAAACTATTAAGATGAAGCTTCCACCATTGATTAAAAGATATCCAAGGCTTTAACTGTTTATTCTATATGTATAAGGTATAATCTATAGAGATAGCTGGTTAAATAGTTAATTGGGATACTAGTTTGCTGTCAAGGTTGTAGCTTTGACATAGTGAATTAAGAAATGGGAGGGGGGGCACGTGCCCCATGTGCCCCCCTCTGGATCCGCCACTGTACTATCACAAGCTTAAACAAAGGGTACACTCTATAAATCCAAGTAACAAGACAATGTTGGGATATTCAGAGCTAATGTATACCATTTGCACTGTATGGTAAATTCAATAAATGACACAAAAAATTGCCATGTTAGGTAACAAGCTTATGATCAACCTTGGTGTGCATTAAATAGAGTAATCAATAAGATTGCTTTAACAACTATATTAAGGCATTTACCAGTGCCCTACTATTCCGCTGCTTATGTGTACACACATACACAATATATAGATGACACAACATTCATGATATAGCGTAACAGTATCAAAAGTTGTTCATCAAATAGATTTTATGGAATTATGGAACGTACGCTATTAACTATTTTGTCTATTACATTACAATACTGTAGGCCTCGCAGCTGTTCTTGTATGGAATTATACCAGATCTACTGTAGTGCCTCAAATCCACTATAGAATCATCAATGAACAACCCAGCTGCGTACGTTTATCACTCAAAGAATTTCCAGAACAGTTAACTGGTGCCCAATACAAGGCTGATACATACACAAAGAATTACAGCAGTTTACTGACACTTCACTATAATGGCAACATGTGACATATTAAAACAACTCTCAAGATTTAAATGCTCTTTTATACCTATACATACAAGATTTGATTATGGGTTTATTACACAACATTTCTTTAGCCATTGTAAACCATTTGACTACTGATATCCAATAACTCAAAACTGAGATAGTTTCTACTTCATTGCACATACACACCTTATATGAGTTCTAAATATTGCAAAACTTGTCATGATAAGTGCCAATTATTACGATATTGCGTATGTAAGCTCCCACTGCACAACCAACTAATTCTCATGATGAGCACGTCACACGACAGGTACTCTATAAATGCATCGATCGAAATGTGCCATACCTACTTTCATAACCAACACCTCACACTTTTGTTAATAATATATAACCACTAAAAACAGTTAAATTAATACCCGATACAACATTACCTTAGTCTGTTTAAAAAGATCATTACGATTGGCTTTGTTTATAAAGACATGCCCACCATTAGTATCTATCCAGGACATCTTCAACTAAGTGTTGGAAAAATTAAAAACTTACTTAATGCACTATATATCATGCACTAATCAGTAAAATCACCCAAGGCACTTGTTACAAGACACTTGTAACTGTACTCTTGCGTGTGCATGCAATAAACACGCAAGTCATACTGAGAGACACGGAGAAAAAATGTAAATTTCACCATACGAGTGTCAAGATTGAGTTGATCTGATAACTAGACAAATAGATTTTGCAATTGTATTTTGCTATAATACAGCTACTTTTTTATTGCTAACAAGTGCCTGTAAACAAACATAATTAAGTGGGTGCCTTCAGTCATATTGTAGCATGTGATTCCATATTTGTGATCAGATTTGCGAAAACATTTATACGTAGTTCACACATTCAATTTTTCAAATTTGAAGATTCATAAATCTGTTAGGGATGAACCCCATTTTAGGCATATGGCTAGTTTAAGATAATAAAGTAACTACACACATTACACAAACAAATCTAGAGGTAGAGCTACATTTAGTAAACTTATTAAGTATTAAGAGTGGGCAGAATTTCATTGTCCATATAAGAGATTTGATTGTGGGTTTAAGTTTTTTAAAATCTGTATATCATTTTTGTAGTAACAAGTAGTAGAGAAAATATTTTGTTCCCTCTAAATTTCAGTATAATCACCAGATCTAATAAAGTAGCGTAGGCTACCAAATATCGGCCAGTATCTATTATCACCAATTTTCGTAATGCATTAAAGCTTGCACAAGATACGTACACAAAGGATTACTAGAATTGCAGTATATTAACAACAGAATTAATCAGAAACCACTTCAATAATCAATAGTCCTACAGTATTCATGAGTACCAAGAAACCATGGGAAAGTTGTTAAAGAGTTTCTTAACATAAAAATACGTGTATCGTTATAATGTGACAATGGAAACACATAGTAATGCCAAAACCACATGATTTACTTGACAAAATATCCTTCACATTCTGCAAAAAATATATCTACTAGAAGTTATGGCACAAAGTTTAAGCACTGGTTGATAATTGATATTGCAAAAAGTACAGGTGGCCGATAATAGATCACAGTGGATGATAATTGAAAGATCACATGCGCAAGCGTTTTACGTCACAGACGCTGTGATGATGTCATTAACATAAAAATTGGTTTCCAATGTGATCAAAGAATGTGCTATTGAGTAGTGAAAACCGGAAGTCTGTAGGATAATCGCTCGCTAAGGTAAGCCATTAGAAGGAAGTGTTGGTGATTTTATGCTAGAGCTCACATCAATCTTTTCCTTCTCTAATATCACCTCCAAGCCAAACTTACTAATCTTTTACGTATGTCACAAACTTCCATTACTACAATAGCATCAACCAAAGCCATGCTCCTTGAAGTTGAAGTACTCAAGAGTAACAGTGTACAAACTCACATGATCACCTGCTAATTCATAATTGTGCTCACATGCATACAATTTATTAATTTCAGTCACAGCTAGACAGCAAGGTTTCCTCGTGTACATATACTAAATTTGATTCATGCACGTACACAGCGCACAAATAAACCATCATATGCAGGCTAAATTTCATGACAGTCTTTCATCTTCTTGGCTCCTTCCGTAAGAAGTTCCTCCCTTTCATGTAGGGCCACCATGAATACAGAGGAATAATCCCTAAATGCATTCTTACTAGTTTAATAATTTACAAGTTAGCAAAGTATTGTATAGTCTTTTGAATGTTTGACATGTAAAATGGTATTTGATGATATTCTGATATGCAACTGATAACCTTACTTTTCACAAAATGTGTGGAGGAATGCATGTGCAGTAATTTTGAAACAAATTTAAGTTTGTGTAAGTACAGTATGTCATGCCTTAATGAGTCATATACCTGCTTGTAAAGATTTTCATCACCTGACGTATGCATTATGCATTCCTATCAAGAGATAAATTTATTAATCACATTTATCAACCTAGCACACATACCAAAAAACCAAATAATTCCCTATAAAATTTTGTGACAGTCAAACATATCCAACACTTTTATATGTGCACGTGTATGTGTATGTACACATTATTTCTATTACAGAGTGGTATTATATGTGACCCGGCATGAGAAAACTGGGCTTATGTACACAACACACACCTATTCACATTATGGTACCTATTTCCTTTATTATATAAGAGTTAAAAAATTTGTAAGCTGCAGGAAATTCCCTATTGAGTGCTGTATAAATGGTAAAAATTGTGTTAGATTCCTTTATTCACACAAAAAGTTGAAATCCACCTCAAATTTCATGTGCACATACGTAAGTCCTGTTTTCTCATGCCGTGTCACGTATTATGAACTCTTAACTGGATATAAAGTATTTTGCTGGGAGGATCAAAGACAAAAAGTGATATAAAGTTGCAAGGTGGAAAGTATAGCATTCTTTGGAAAATAAAGGAAACTATTTGCATAATATTTGTGACTGAATTTGCAAAAAAGGGGTCTTATACATGCATCCAATTTTTCAACTTTAAAGGAGATGTAACTCAGTTTCTGGTTGAGCTACAGCTTTGAAATTTTGTGAGTAGGGTTGGGTGATAATGAAAATTTCATGTCACGATATATCACAAGAGTAATTATCACGATAATCGATATTATCATGATATCAATAGTGGACTGTACTACATGCAGTCTACAGGTACTAAAACTATGAACATAGGACTGATGTTATAAAATCTGAATGCTTTTGAGCAATAATTCTTACGATAATCATGGTATTCACGATAATATTGTGCTGCCCGATATTACGATACTGAAAATTTCTCTTCGATATCGATTATCATGGCACTTTGATATCATGATATCGTAATATTGCCCAACTCTATTTGTGAGAAGATTTTCCTATCATTAAACTATTGTGTGTGAAAAGTTTAATGTAATGGCTTAATCACTAACAAAGTTTTTACTCATCAAAGTTGCAAAATCAGATGCGTGTGGTCACATTTGTTGTTGTTGTAGGTGTGAAATTCCGTCAGAATGGTGAACACAGTAACTAACTGATTTCAAACTAAATCCCATCTGTAAAATGAGTTCTTTTTGCACTAACAAGTCACATGGTGCAACAACTTATGCTTGTGTGTCGATAGCTAGCTTGCACTAATCATCATTCAGTAAGCCTACCAGTTGTGTTAGGTCATTTTCATTATCAGATTTTTAAAAAAATTCCATTTAAAAATTAGAAAATCAGTGAAACGTTGAGTAAAAATAATTAAACATAATTTATAATGAAAGTTGGGTTGGAGTGATCCAGGCAGGGATGAGAAACAAGTAATCAAGTTTGCCTGGCCTTATCCATTATACGTACTTTATTCAAGGTGACATTTAATATTTACATACAAATACACTGTACACACCTCATAAGCAGCTGATATTCTCTTGGTCTCTTCACTGAGTTTAGTGCTGCGCTGACAGTGTCGATGTGCAAGTCAGGAAGCTTGGCATACATCTCCTCTCCAGATGTCAGAGAAGTCCAGGAGTCGGAGCTGGCCTGATGTGATCTTGGGGATAAACATTCACTAAATTTATTTCGAGGAAGCTTAACCGAGGCTATATTACACACAAAAAGTAGTAAATGATAGCAGAGTTTTATAAAAACTACTTTAAAACAACTTGGCACTCATTATTAAGAGCAGTGTGAGTGATATTAGTCATCAATCAAATAAAACTATTTACCATTCCTTGTATTTATAGGAACATTTGTACTATTTTATTTGACAACTAAAATCTGTTAATTTTGCCAATAATTTTAACCCCTCCAATTAGTGATGGGAAGCATTTCAATTATTCAATATGGGTAAGGTATAAGCTCATACAGAACATCATTTTATATACGTAATGCATTCCATTATTGTAATGTAAAAATCATACTATTATGTAGTGTAGGAATTATAATAATATGGGTGTACAAATAATTAGTTATAAAAATGCATACAAAGACTTTAAGCAGACTACTAGCATAAAAACTGGTTGTGTGAAGTCAAGTAAATGTCATGATCTGATATAAAATTCATTACTGACTTTAAAACTGGTTAATCAGTTTCATAACGGGTTGACCAATTTTGAAATGGTATAACTATATTATTAGAGTATCCTTTTAAAGTGATAGCTATAGGTATTGTACAGTAGTAACTAGTCTTGCATGGCCACACCCTCTTCTTTGTATGTTGACTAACATTAAACACCCTGCCGGAAGATGTAAGGTAACAGTAAAGCTGACCAACTGACGGCTAGTGCTGGCTTGGGTGAACCATACAGTACTTTTCATCAGACAAATCAAACACTGACTATCCTATTACATTGATTTCATCAGTTACAAAATCAATTCACCAATATTAAAAATGGACAATAGAAACAAGTTGACATATCACCATCTAAAAACCAGGCACTACATATGTTCCACTACTGTAAATTAACTGCCATGGTAAATAATATTTGATAAGAAAATCACGTGAGCTAAGACTCATCACTAAGGAACACATAGCAACCCATACACTTTTAAATTTTACTTTATACAGCAGAACCTTGGTGATAACACTTTTCAAAAGTAGTATAAAGTAGTCTTAAGCCAAAATTCTTACTATAACACTGTAAGCCTGTCTCTATTAAACACTTCATGACCCACATGGCATGCCCATTTTTATAACTGAGGTGCTCTGTCTTGTACGTAGGTGATGTATAACTCATAAACTGCCATTTACTGCTAAATGAATGGCTAATACTGCATTACCTTAGTCTTCTTTGACTGGAATTCATGATGCATTTCGTTACTAAGACCATACCCATCAACAATATCGATAGCAGGTGTCACATAAAGAAACCGGAGGGCAGTATGGCTTACAT
Organism: Nitrosopumilaceae archaeon; assembly: GCA_965207375.1. GTDB lineage: Archaea > Thermoproteota > Nitrososphaeria > Nitrososphaerales > Nitrosopumilaceae > JAWVZS01. The sequence continues at coordinate 457,164 of CBDBMG010000003.1, forward strand.
GGCCGGTTATTCAGGCTTAATCTAACATGAATTGTTTTTAATGGCCGGGGGGGTGGGCGCATGCACGCACACGCATACCGACATCTGCATGGAGGCAATTTCGGGGGGCCGGGTGTGCGCCGGCCCACAGGCCAGCGCGTGCCTGGTTTAAAAACAAGATCAATAACTACTGACCTGGGTCACTTTAACACAAATACATAGCCAGTTTAAAACCAGTCAAATTTTAAATTGTGCTATAACAAAAATATATTACAATGGTAAGTTTACTATACGTAACTACTGTAAAAGAACTGATTACCATACTAAACATTGTTTTGATCATTGTGGGCCTCTTTGAGGCCTTGCAAAAATTCTATATAGCATACCATTTTTTGTGTAATTCACTTTGTCAAGGTTTAGTCTCTTCTTTTATCATTAAGTACGGTAGTACTTAATAGTAGGATTGGTAAAAAATTGTATGGCTTCGGGAAAATTTAGCGCTTTAAAAATCAACCTTGCAATAGACTTTACCCGAAAAAACCAGCTGGAATGCATTGGTAAGGCTGTAATGATGCTGTACCTTGGTTAAACGAAACGACAAGTCGAATATTTCGACCTACAGCCAACTTTGAAAATTTCGAAATCCACCTGTATTTCGTCTGACAGCCAGCCAGCCAGCCTGCCAGCCAGCCAGCCTGCCGTAAGACCGGGTTGCGCTAGGTGTAGGGCTCCAGAAATTTCACACAATAAAGGTAATGGCGGCGCATTTACGAAAATATTATTCCGAAGACGATTTACCCACTGCGCCATGGCGATTCCCTTTATCCTTCATTCCTTTCCTTGTTCTTCTTTATTCCTTAGCAAGGTGCGAATTTCACCGAAGGTGACGATAGCCTGTAACTGCTTCTGCTTATTGCGTCACACAAAAACCTGACTTGCACGTGATATAATTAGTTACAGTGGCACGATGTTTTAGCGTGTACTTTATTACATCGTGAACTTCGAGATTATAGCCTTGGACAAATAGCTTTTGCTGTTTTTCGAGCGTTATATTTACTATCACACAGCTGCTTTGCCATGTCAGCGCGTTGTTAACAAGCGCCTGTAAACAAGCATAATTATTACGTAAGCGCCTGTAACATTTTGTGCGCCTGCTAAAAGATTATTGAATGCTTAGCATGTATAAAAAGTAAACAAACTAGAATGATAAAAAATTAAAAAATTAAAAAGTAAGTAGGGATTGAACTTTGGATTCAATAGTGCTACAAAAAGTAAGGAAACAAGGAATAAGATTTTGGGATGAGAGAACATTCTGGCATGAGATAATTTATAAAAGTTTAATCCCTACTTTTGGCAAACCTACTGGAAGTGAGCCAAAAGTAGGGATTAAACTTTTATAAATTATCTCATGCCAGAATGTTCTCTCGTCCCAAAATCTTATTCCTTGTTTCCTTACTTTTTGTAGCACTATTGAATCCAAAGTTCAATCCCTACTTACTTTTTAAATTTTTAATTTTTTATCATTCTTATCTCTACATATTGTGGGTTTTCATTTTTACAATGTTTTACTCACAGCTACATTTAGTAAACTTATTAATAGTGGGTAGAACTTCAAACATTGATAATGTAAGGTGATGGCCACTGTTGCCCATATAAGAGATTTGATTGTGGGTTTAAGTTTTACATAATTTTTGTACTACCAAGTGATGAACTTTGGAAAAGTAATGTTTTGTTCCCTCCAAATTGCCTCTCAAATTTCAGTAAAAGTTTATAATCACCAGATCTAATAAAGTACAGCTCACATCAACCTTTTCCTTCTCTGATATCACCATCAAGCCAAACTTCGCTTTGCAAGACTTGACTCAAGGTTATTATTTCAAAATTATAAAACCCAGTAGCTAACCTGATGATTAATCAAGCACTACTCTCAGCATTTCCACTTATGTTGAGTAATCGGGTGCCTGGCAGGTGTTAGCCAATCCCGTGGCTAATCCACAGTAGCTGACATCACATATCACGCAAATTACTAATGGCTCAGATATTGCTAATGGATGATGAAATCGACTACCGTACTTTTAGTAGTGATTTCAAGTGTAAGCATCTTAGTACTAAGAAACTTGTCTCTTCGTAACACCGGCATACCATTTTCTAATTGCAGTAACAAGTCACATAGTGCACCACCTTATGTTTGTGTGTTGATAGCTAGCTGGCACTAATTGTTATTCAGTGAGCCTATCAGTTGTGTTGTTGATTTATGTGTTGATCACGACACCGACATCCCTACCATTAGAAATTTACAGCTACATACTCCGGATTTGCGCCTAGTGCAGGATTGCCGGTTTGGGGGGTCTAGAGACAAATTCTGTACTTGGCTTAGCCCCGTGCTATATTGTCTCTTGTACTGTATTTACCATACACACTTGCAGTGGTGCTTTAACTAATACAGATGGCATAGTTATAGGCCCCTTGAGGTCTTCCAAAAATTTTAATTTAGCATGTTAACCAATGATACTTGTTAAGATCAAGGTTGCTCCAGCTTTTCTTTTATAAACACATGTTATATTTGATTATGGGTTTGAATATTTTAATTCACTTCACAATATAGCTAGCCATTGTAAACCATTCATCCATAACTTTCAGATAGCGCTATTGAGAGTTTCTAATTAACACATTATACATACACATTATACATACACCTCCACTTTAAACATATCAGTGTTGCTCATATGTATTTGATTGTGACTTCAAGTATTTAAATTGTGGTACAGGGTGGCCTACTGTATTTTTGCGGACTGGACTCAAACAGGTGCAGAATATGGAATAACGACACTTTTCAGGATTTTTCATTTATTCTCTAAAAATTTTAGTTTCCAAGCAGTCTTCCATACTAGTAACCAAACTTACACACATGCACATAGCTGTTAAACACAAACCGAATTTAATTGTGACATCCACACACACACACACACACACACACACACACACACACACACACACACACACACACACACACACACACACACACACACACACACACACACACACACACACACACACACACACACACACACACACACACACACACACACACACACACACACACACACACACACACACACACACACACACACACACACACACACACACACACACACACACACACACACACACACACACACACACACACACACACACACACACACACACACACACACACACACGCACACACCCAGACTCCCTGCCTAAGAGGTCTACTGTTTAGTATCCCTCCCCTATCAATATCTGCCATGCATACACTATTATATATAAAATGATTACATTACACATCAGCTGCTATATTGTACAATTCTAATTAAACTTGTTACAAGATTTCCTCCCCAAAGCAATGAAAAACTCCGATCTTTACTACAAAACCAAGTGGTTTCTCTCCCATGCTTACACATAAGGACCGTATTCTTAACTATACAAAAAACTCACCTCTCACAACAAGGCCCACTGTTCATCCATCTGGGCAATAAGCAATTTACCACGTTTTAATCTTTCTTATTCACACAATCCCACGTGACTCTTGTATCAGATATGCGCACGCGCATACATTAGTCACATTTTACGTAGCCTCGCGCGCCAGACACTTAAAAAATAAAGCCACCACAAATAAAAACGGAAAAAAGGGGTCTGGCTCGCGAGACTAGTCTTACGCGCGATAATAAATCTTGCTTAGCCCCACCTCCACCCCACCTCCAACAAGTAAACTTTGCCTTACCAAGTTTCACTGCTAAACTTTCGAGACCCGTGAACTTTTCAACGCTTATGCTTATTTACACGTATTCACAGATAGCTACTGCAATATTCTGGCAGCCGAATATCTATGGTTGTGAGAGGTGGCGGACCCCTCGTTCATCCCCGCGTATGTATATAGGGTCTTACTCATGACCACTACAGCTAGTATTATAAATATAGCTAATAACAGGCTGGAGATGAAATTTCTTCCTGCAGGGATCCTATCATAGATCTTATCATGATTACAACGGTAGCTATAATTTTGGCATCAAAACCTTTCTCTAACATTGCAGACTGAGAGGCAGCATATTCTAATTTGCTAGCTCTGATCAAGGTACATGTAGTGAGCTCTTCCCACTAACTAGTTCAAGTTAGCTAGCTACAAATGAATTATTGAGTTTCTTTTGATAGGCTTGAGTCGATTATGCCCCAGAGTTTAGGTGATAGCAAAAGTTGGGAATAAAAATTAAAGCATAGTATCTCATGCCTTTTACCAAAACGTTCTAGTGCTTTCAAAAATACCAGCATGGTAACATTCCTTTCAGTAGCTACTCAAATGGCTATACTGTATGTTACAATACCTGCAATATTGACGCACATATATAAAAGCTGTTCATTTAGCAGGGAAGACTGCAAAGGAAACCCCTTTTAAAAATATATATTCTTTTGCAGGGATGAGTCAGCAAAGTAACAAAATAACTTCTTTTGCAGATATGACTGCAAAGTAAAAACCTTTTAACAAAATATATTCTTTTGCAGGGATGACTGCAAATAGCTGTAGCAATTATAGCAATACATGATTGAAACAATCATTGCGATTTGGAGATCTGTATTTCTGGTTAACATTGATCTCAAGCAGTGATACACACAGCTGGTAGTCTAATAGACTCAATACTAGTCATGAGTGTCACAGAAAATGAAATACTCTAATAAAACAGTCACTATTATATATACTCTATTAAAACAGTCTTTATAGCTCCATGTGCATGCATATTACTGAGAGACAAAACAAATTTTGACGGGGGGAAATATTGATAAATTTCCAGCAATTTGTCAATATTTTCCCTATCAAAATTTTCCGTTTAGTTAGCTACTTATATGAAATGAATGAATAAAATGAATACATTGACATTCATCAATTTTTTACTCGTCAAACTTTTCCCAACCCCGATTCGTCAAAATTTTCCACCGTCAAAAATTTGCGCCATACGGTATAGCATTGTGGTTTATTATTGCATCATAGTACATGTAGAGATGAAATATCTTCCTGATGAACTCATTGATCATCTCCAGGGATTCCTACTATTATCATGGCATAAAAGTTGTGTAATTATTTTAGTGCATATACATTATATCTGGCTGTATTTGGCATTGAAATCTGGATCTCTGCCTACAAGACCAAGCAGAGGCATCATGTCATCACCTTTTGTTTACTGCACTAATATCCACCTGTATATATCTGACTGCTCTATTAGAATGGCAAACAGTGTAGCTTTAATGTAATGCATACCGTATGGCATTAGTATAATTGATCTACTTTCTGTTATTTTCAAAATGCAAGCATAATGCTAGAATTGCTTTGTATGATTATATGATATCGATTATGCTAAAAATTATTCCAGCAATTACCGTAGCCTTAGTTACAGTAAGATCTTCCCTAACTTGCTCACACGTTGCATGTTGTTTCAAAATATTTATGAGAACAGGCAGAGTAAACTTACTCAAGAGTGTGCATGGGGACACAATAAACTAGTAAGACACATTTCTGATGGCTCCAGTGTACCTGCCTGCTGTGAATTAGAGTTTGGTTTGCTCTATATGCATACAATTTGATATATTGGATGGATACTCCTAAGTACTTTTAATGATCTAGTTGATAAGTTTTGAACATGAAGTTGGCAGTTACAGTAGTTTTACTTCTGATCACCTGGGATGTATGCATGACATTTGGATACATTCAGCTTCATCATGCAGGGGTTCTCCCATGACATGTAATGACTTAAAGTTACAACAGGACTCAATGGAGGAATGGCTAAAGGTGACTCAGGGATCTGATTCCTTTGCTCCCATTCTTTGTATCCCTAGAGTGTACATATGTCAATTAGTTAATAATAATAATAATGAGTGCACAGGCGGGCTGGACAGTTGCTGTTCCTAAGTACTTGTTATGTTCTACAGTTGATAAGATATCATGAAGTTGGTAATTAAAAGTACTTTTAGGATGTATGCACATAACATTCAGCTTCATCATCCAGAGGTCCTCTTACGATAAAGTTACAAACATATGGTGTAGCATAGAAATTCTATTCTTGATATTAGCCAAGTTTCAATGATTAAACAGTTCCAACAATCATTTGTGGATGAATCACAAGTAAAGCAACTGAAATACCATAAATGATAAAATTTTTGTGGTTTATTGGGTTCACTCATAATGTAGAGAAAACTTTTCCAAATAAGGACAAAAACAACATTCATGTATTGAAATTAGTAGGGAAATCTTTTCACGATTTATTGAAAATTTGCGAAAACCACAAAAGTTTTGTCTTTTGTAGTACACAAACAGCAAATCAAGGTAAACAGAATCAACACACGAATTTAATAAAATACAAGACTGCACTATCTGAAAGATAGCCGGTAATCCAACAACCAAAAAGGTCACAAGGAGATGGCAAGAAGATGGTAGAGGAACACAATGTATCAATTTATAACACTCTGCCCCTACAATGAATTTTTATTATAGCATAGAAAATTAATGTTTAGTGTATTTTCATTGCAGCTATTGTACAACATTAATATAGGACATTTTAATAAGCTTTTTGTTGAATGTTCAATCGTGACTCAGGAGGTTTGAAGTATTTCTGGAATGAACTGGTCGACACTTGATCAAACAGTGGTCCACACGGCTGGTAGTCATGAGTGTTGCCGATCAATGACTGGATCATTAACTGTCCAGTCAAAATATTTGTAGTTGCTATCACATAATCTATATTGGCTACAATAGAACATACACTCATTGTATAAATACACACACAGCTACATGTATTTAGACTATGGTATGCACAATATCAAGAATCCATAACAATAGATGGTCATTTAACTGCTCACTACCATAAATGTCACGACCTGATTTAAAACTCATGACCGACTTTAAACTGGTTAATCAGTTTTATAACGGGTTGACCAATTTTGAAATGATATAACTATATTATTAGAGTATCCTTTTAAAGGGATAGCTATACGTATTGTACAGTAGTAACTAGTCTTGCATGGCCACACCCTCTTCTTTGCATGTTGACTAGCATTAAACGCCCTGCCGGAAGATGTAAGGTAACAGGAAAGCTGACCAACTGACTGCTAGTACTGGCTTGGCTGAACCATACAGTACTTTTCATCAGACAAATCAAATGGTGACTATCCAATCACATCAATTTTATCAGTACAAAATAAATTCACCAATATTAAAATGGATCAATAGCAAGGCCGTAGTCGGTGGTCTGGCCGGTCCGGCCATGGCCGGACTGGTTTTTGGCAATGGTATTAAACTTACATCAAGTATCAAATCAATTAACTTTCAAATCTATTCCTTCTGTTCATTCGTCGACTTCGAGATTAATAGTGCGCACCTAGAATTTATTTTAAGTCTTAGTTCTTTGATTGTGGGATAGCTGTTTAATCAGTCTTTCCTTATTATCTGGTGATAAACATTAAAAACAGGACGCTAAAATGCCAGAAATGGTTTGTAAGTAGACGAAAAATAAAACGGGAGTGTATTCTAATATTTTCATGCTCTTGTTTTTTAGAAAATGCTGTGTTGGGTGGATTTAGATAAAAATCAGTGAATCTTGCTCCCAACATACTTCCAGCCTCTGGAAATGAAATAGCCCTGTAGCTATCCCACTGGGAACTTTAAAGCACTCCCAGTTCCCCTCAGTAGCTGCATTTTGTTCCTACCATTTCAGGGATCAGGATGGCCGGACTGGTTATTTTTTGGCGGCTACGGCCCTGAATAGAAATAACCAGGCCAATAACTACTGACTCACTTTAAAACAAATACGTAGGTGGCCAGTTTTAAAACCAGTTAAATTTTAAACAAAATATTACAATGATGAGTTTTCTATATTATACAATGAATTGATTACCATAGTAATCATTGTTTTGATCATTGTGTATCCTCAGTCCTTGCAAAAATTTTACACATATTTATTCGGTATTTTATTATCATTTCTCAAGGTTTAGCCTCTTCTTTTATATTTTAACATGTGACATTTAATTGTGGGTTTTGATTTTTACAATGTTTTACTCACAGCTACATTTAGTAAGCTTAACAAACACATGAAGTGAATTCAATGTGTATTTCTCATGGTACCACATGTTTACACACATGTAGAAATGAAGTCATAATTGAGCGGTACCGTATGTGTAACTACTGTGCAATTAACTGATTACCATAGTAAACATTGTTTTGATCATTGTGGGCTTCATTGAAGCCTTGCAAAAATACTATACCCTATTGTGTTGTGGTGCTCTTTCCCTTAGTCAAGGTTTAGCCTCTTCTTTTATATCTCAACATGTGACATTTAATCGTGGGTTTTGATTTTTACAATGTTTTACTCACAGCTACATTTAGTAAACTTATTAATAGTGAGTAGAATTTCAAATGTTGATAATGTTGGGTGATGGTCAGTGTTGTTCATATAAGAGATTTGATTGTGGGTTTAAGTTTTACATCATTTTTGTAGTACCAAATGATGAACTTTGGAAATTCATATTTTGTTCCCTCCAAATTGCCTCTCAAATTTCACTAAAAGCTTATAATCACCAGATCTAATAAAGTACAGCTCACATCAACCTTTTCCTTCTCTAATATCACAGTCTACAGGGCCGGAGCAATTGGTCAGGCCAGTCAGGCAAATGCCTGACCACTTTTCAGAATCTATCCCACAATCAAAAAGTTTAAGTTAATATTCTAACTCTAATCACCTCTGTGAAACTTCTTGTAATCTCAACCAGTAACTAAAGAAAGTTTTCATGTCTTCACGCAAACGAACCAAATCACGTGATCTCCATTGATCATAATAATACTTTTGTGCGCTTAAGCAATAGGGATGCGCCGATTTTGCCAGCATACCGGGGTAATACCAAAAGGATAATAAGGTTAATAATGCACTAAAACAATAGCCTAGTTTCTTAGGGTGAAATAATAGTAGTTCACTTTAGTAATGGAGTTTAATTAGAATATATTAAACCCACAATCAAAACTTCACGTATCCTCGACGATGTTTGTTATGCCGGTAAGAATGGCGTTTTTTAGAACGATCGATTTGAGTCGTTTACCTACCTTGGGATAGCAGCCTAACCAGCCTAAGAGCCGAAAAGGAGCTTTGGGATAGATGTGTAAATGAGTTTATTTCCTGACAAAATTGCTAAGTTTCAGTTACTGTGACTGTGCATGCTCGTGTGCATGTGTGTAATTATACAATTATAGCTATAGCTAATAATGTACCCTACTACCCTTTCTTATGTATTTTGCTTGTATGCATTATAACTTGTGTAATTTAATATAAAAATTAGACAGTAATATGTAGGCATGTTTAGAAGGTGAAAATGCCCTCAGATTCAATCTCAGGGAGTGCACATTTTCAAAATTTTCTGGGGGGGCATGCCCCCAGACCCCCTAGTTTTGGCATGCTTCACATGCATGTGTTCGCACACAATCAGCATATTTCTCCATTGAAAATGCCTGACCACTTATGTAAAGGCTGCTCCAGCCCTGGTCTAGCCAAACTTACTACATCCAACTAATCTTTTATGTCACAAAACTTCCATTACTACAATAGCATCAACTAAAGCCATGCTCCTTGAAGTTGAAATACTCAAGAGTAACAGTGTACAAACTCACATGATCACCTATTTTATGTGATAATTCAGAAGTGTGCTCACATGCACACAATTTCTTAATTTCAGTCACAGCTAGACAGCAACTTAATCTTTTCCTTGACAATATAATATTGTATAATTTCCTACAAACTTTGACCACACTAGAATATTGTATACATGCATGTACGCATGTACACATGCACACAAACATATTGTCAAACACACCCCGTTATGGCGTACACATACTAATAAAAACTAATTGTCAAATTTTTTGACAATATGTATTTGATTATCAAGATGTTCAAATTTTACCATTTGGTTAATGAAAGACCCTGTCATACATAATGATATATTCTACACAGTACACACCTCATAAGCAGTTGATACACTCTTGGTCTCTTAGTGCCGACAGTGTTGAATGATGTGCAGCAGCTTAACCAATGCTATATTACACACAAACATTAGCAAATGATAGCAGAGTATTAAGAAGAAAAATAAATATTAGAATTGTACAAAATACTTTAAAACAACTTGGCACTCATTATCAGCAGTGTGAGTGATACGTATTAGTCATCAATCAACTAATACTATTACTATTTTACCACTCCTTGTATTTATAGCAATATTTGTACTATTGACAGCTAAAATAACATTCAAATATCAAATATACTATTCATTTGAGCCTTAGCATATAATCTCTTCATTGTACAATTCTTAATGTTGTAGATCTCATCAATGATATCTTCAGTTGAGTGCTGAATGGTGTCATGAGGTCAATATTACGATCAATCAAAATCAACGTGCTGATCTATGGCACGATTTCTGGCTGGTTGTGACCTTCCTCTTATCCATGATCATGTCTATAAGAAGCTGTGAACAAGGCACTTTTGTTTACCATGATTCATGTATCTATTCTTCAAGCATACGTAGTTATACGTATAACAAATCCCAACGCTTGTACACACACACACACACACACACACACACACACACACACACACACACACACACACACACACACACACACACACACACACACACACACACACACACACACACACACACACACACACACACACACACACACACACACACACACACACACACACACACACACTATAACAGAGTGGTATGTATATGCTGAATACATTATAGGCCCCTCAAGACCTTCCCAAAAATTTTAATTCTTAGAATGGTAGATATCTGGTTTCTTAACATTAAGGTTTTTAGGTTTTCCTTTTTATAAATTATTAATATGGAATCGCATACTACAATATGACTGAAGACACCTACGTAATTAATTATGCTTGTTTACAGGCACTTGTAAATAATGGAAAAGTACCTGTATTATAGCAAAATACGGTACAGTCCACATGCAACGTCCAACTTGTGAGTTCGAGTTTGAGGCCTTGCTAGTGTATTTAAACATGAGCATTCGACTTTGTGGATGCACTCGCTCGATAGTTTTCAGGTGAGCACTCGCAATGCCTCTCGAGTACATGCACTCGAGCACTTGCTTGCGAGCAACTGTATTCTTCTGTTACACTGACAGATCTATCGAATTTATTTTGTACCATTATGATTTAAGTAGATGTACCAAAACTTTTCTCTATTGTGTATTCTTGTTATTAGTGATAATTAATTTTAGTCAACCGCTAAATAATCTTCTAATTGCTAAATCCACCATGCTCTAAACTTTATTTGCTTACAGTGATCACTAACATGAATGATACTAAAATGATTATAATGATTAGCTTATATTAAAACAGTCATTTGTATCTTGTGATGTCATTATAATATTGGGGTATAAGGCATTTCAGATAATAAACATCCCACACAAACATACGCATTGCGAACAAGCAAAATAATAAACATATTAAAATTTTTGGTCAATGAGGGACCCTGTCATGCATAATGACATACTCTACACAGTACACACCTCATAAGCAGCTGGTCTCTTCACTGAGTTTAGTGCCGACAATGTTGATGTGCGCTTAGCATACGTACGTACATCTCCTCTCCAGATATCAGAGAAGTCCAGGAGTCGGGGCTGGCCTGATGTGATCTTGGGGATAAACATTCACTAAATATATTTTGAGGAAGCTTAACCGAGGCTATATTACACACAAAAAGTAGTAAATGATAGTAGAGTTTTATAAAAAATACTTTAAAACAACTTGGCTCATTATTAAGAGCAGAGTGAGTGATATTAGTCATCAATCAAATAAAACTATTGCTATTTACCACTCCTTGTATTCATACAAATATTTGTACTATTTCATTTGATAACTAAAATAACATTCAAATATCAAAAATACTATTCAGTATATAATCTCTTCTCTTACAATTCTTAAATGTTGTACATAAATTTCATCAATGAGACATAGCTAGGTCAGTAGAGTGCTGAGCAATGTCATATTGTAATACATTATTTCTATTACGGAGTACATGAAGTACATTTATACTGCAGAGATGGTATGGCATATTTTAGCTATTTTACCAAGTGTCCATAATTGAGAGGAGAGTATCTAAATGAGCCCGTAGGTAGACTGTTTTTTCTTGTTTATCAGGGAGGGCTGTTTATGGTGCCATGTCACGTGTGGGCCCCAGGTCATTTGCATTGCACGTACTCTTTCTAGATTGCGGTGTGCCTCTTTGTCCTGGCAGCAGGGGTTGTTCTGGCTGTGAGACGGTCGGTGGGATTTCACTGGGCTGGTCTGGTTTGTTGCCGCCTCGTGGGGCTTGGTGGCGCTCGCTCCCATGCGTGGGTGTGTGCATGGTCGATGCAGCATGGGCTCACAATGCGGTTACCTTTGAGGATTATCTTATTAACACATTTATGAATATCATTAAGTACGGTAGTACTTAATAGTAAGGATTGCCATGAAAATTTGTGGCTTCCAAATTTTTAGCACTTTTTAAAACCACCTTATAATAGGCTTTAGCCGAAAATACTTACTTAAACGCATTTGTACAGCTGTAATAATGCTGCACCTTTGTTAAATGAAGCAACAAGTCGATACTTTCAATCTAAAGTGAATTTTGAAATTTTCAGAAATTAACTGCCAGCCAGCCAGCCAGCCAGCCAGCCAGCCAGCCAGCCAGCCAGCCAGCCAGCCAGCCAGCCAGCCAGCCAGCCAGCCAGCCAGCCAGCCAGCCAGCCAGCCAGCCAGCCAGCCAGCCAGCCAGCCAGCCAGCCAGCCAGCCAGCCAGCCAGCCAGCCAGCCAGCCAGCCAGCCAGCCAGCCAGCCAGCCAGCCAGCCAGCCAGCCAGCCAGCCAGCCAGCCAGCCAGCCAGCCAGCCAGCCAGCCAGCCAGCCAGCCAGCCAGCCAGCCAGCCAGCCAGCCAGCCAGCCAGCCAGCCAGCCAGCCAGCCAGCCAGCCAGCCAGCCAGCCAGCCAGCCAGCCAGCCAGCCAGCCAGCCAGCCAGCCAGCCAGCCAGCCAGCCAGCCAGCCAGCCAGCCAGCCAGCCAGCCAGCCAGCCAGCCAGCCAGCCAGCCAGCCAGCCAGCCAGCCAGCCAGCCAGCCAGCCAGCCAGCCAGCCAGCCAGCCAGCCAGCCAGCCAGCCAGCCAGCCAGCCAGCCAGCCAGCCAGCCAGCCAGCCAGCCAGCCAGCCAGCCAGCCAGCCAGCCAGCCAGCCAGCCAGCCAGCCAGCCAGCCAGCCAGCCAGCCAGCCTGCCAGCCTGCCAGCTATCCAGCCTGCCGTAAGGCCCGGTTGTGCTAGGTGTAGGACTCCAGAAATTTCACACAATAAAGGTAATGGTGGCACATTTACGAAAATGTTGTTCCGAAGACAATTTACCCACGTGAACTGCGCCATGGTGATTCCTTTTATCCTTCATTCCCTTCCTTGTTTTTCTATATTCCTTTAGCAAGGTGTGAATCTCACCGAAGGTGACGATAGTCTGTTACGGCTTCTGCTTATTACGTCACACAACAACTTATCTTGCACGTGACACGATGTTTTCGCATGTACTTTATTACATTGTGAACTTCGAGATTATACCCTTGGACAAATAGTCTAGCTGTGTTTCGAGCGTTATTTGCTATCACACAGCTGCCTTGCCATGTAGGTAAATACGTTGTTAACAAGTGCCTGTAAACAAGCATAAATATTACGTAAGCACCTGTAACATTTTGTACGCCTGCTGAAAGATTATTATGTATTATGAATGCGTAGCATGTATAAAAAGTAAACAAACTAGAATGATAAAAAAATTAAAAATTCAAAAGGTAAGTAGGGATTGAATTCAATAGTGCTACAAAAAGTAAGGAAACAAGGAATAAGATTTTGGGACGAGAGAACATTCTGGCATGAGATAATTTATAAAAGTTTAATCCCTACTTTTGGTTCACTTCCGTAGGTCTGCCAAAAGTAGGGATTAAACTTTTATTATAAATTATCTCATGCCAGAATGTTCTCTCGTCCCAAAATCTTATTCCTTGTTTCATTACTTTTTGTAGCACTATTGAATTCAATCCTGCTTACCTTTTGAATTTTGAATTTTTTTATCATTCTAGTACTATTATATGTGGAGGTACTGGACGGGCTTATTTTTGATTGCGCATACGGAAGTTAAATGCTCTCCTCTCTCTCTATGTAACAAAAATATTACAATGGTGATAGTTTACTATACCGTGGAATGAAATAATTACCATGGTAATAATTGTTTTGATCATTGTGGGCCTTTTCAGGCCTTGCAAAAATTCTATACATATTTTAGTGGTATTTATTCACCATTTGTCAAGGTTTAGCCTCTTCTTTTATATCTCAACATGTGACATTTAATTGTGGGTTTTGATTTTTACAATGTTTTACTCACAGCTACATTTAGTCAACTTATTAATAGTGAGTAGAACTTCAAATGTTGATAATGTAGGGTGATGGCCACTGTTGCCCATATAAGAGATTTGATTGTGGGTTTAAGTTTTACATCATTTTGTAGTAACAAATGATGAACTTTAGAAATTTATATTTTGTTCCCTCCAAACTGCCTCTCTAATTTCACTAAAAGCTTATAATCACCAGATCTAATAAAGTACAGCTTAGATCTAATAAATTACAGCTTACATCAACCTTTCCTTCTTTAATTATCACTGTCAAGTAAAACTTACTAATCTTTTATGTCACAAAACTTCCATTACTACAATAGCATCAACTAAAGCCATGCTCCTTGAAGTTGAAGTACTCAAGAGTAATAGTGTACAAACTCACATGATCACCTGATAATTCATAATTGTACTCACATGTACACAATTTCTTAATTACAGTCACAGATAGACAGCAACTTAATCTTTTCCTCGACAATATAATATTGTATAATTTCCTACAAAGTTTGACCATACTAGAATATTGTATTCATGCGTGTACACATGCACACAAACATACTGTCAAACACACCCCCGTTATGGCATACACATGCAAATAAAAATACATAATTGTCAAATATTTTGGCAGTGTTTTTGATTATCAGATGTTCAAATTCTATCATTTGGTCAATAAGGGACCCTGTCATGCATAATGACATACTCTACACAGTACACACTTCATAAGCAGCTGGTATTCTCTTGGTCTCTTCACTGAGTTTAGCACCGATAGCATTGAATGATGTGCAGGTCAAGAAGCTCGGCATACATCTCCTCTCCAGATGTCAGAGAAGTCCAGGAGTCGGGGCTGGCCTGATGTGACCTTTGGGATAAACATTATCACTAAATTTATTTCAAGGCAGCTTAACCAATGCTATATTATACACAAACATTAGCAAATGATAGCAGAGTATTAAGAAAAGCAAATATTAGAACTGTACATATGTATAAAATACTTTAAAATAATTTGGCACTCATTATCAAGAGCAGTGTGAGTGATATCATTCATCAATGAACTACGTAATACTATTGCTATTTTACCACTCCTTGCATTTATAGCAATATTTATACTATTTCATTTGATAACTAAAATAACATTCAAATATCAAATATACTATTCATTTGAGTCTTAGTATATAATCTCTTCATTGTACAATTCTTAATGTTGTAGATGTCATCAATGACACCTTCAGTTGAGTGCTGAGTGGTGTCATGAGGTCAATATTACGATCGATCAATATCACCGTGCTGATCTATGGCAAGATTTCTGGCTGGTTGTGACCTTCTTCTTACCCATGATCATGTTTATAAGAAGTTGTGAACAAGACATTTGTGTTTACTGTGATTCATGGTATAGTTACGAGGGTGATATCGTTTATATTACCCGAAGCCAAGGCTGAGGGTAATATAAACGATATCACCCGAGTGAACGGGATTTAACTGGATTCTATCCCAGTGTACAATACGTAATCAACTTCTTGTAATCAAGCAAGCGGTTTCCGCAACAATAGAAGATTTGATTGGCTATTTTCCTGAAAACAGTTAAATTGTTTGCTCGGAACGACACTTTAGATGGCAACAAGTTAGCTCGCCTTTTGCTTGGGATGGTATATTTGGAAGCAGCAAAGGCACTTAGCTAGGCGAAAACATATGCATCGGCTGGAGCAGAGTCGAAAACGTACGCATCGGCCGGAGCGGGGTTGAACAAGTACGTCGTTCAAACGATAGCAAAGCGCCATTGTCTCCAACAAGTCAGCCGCCGTTTCAGTAATAAAACATGTAAGAGAAATTGTCTATAAAGAGCCATTCCCCAGAGGGACAATCAACATAACGCGCTTTGCTTTCGCCTGAGGGACGTAACTATCCTTTGGTCGCCTTTTTCAGCTCTTGCATGGAGCTTTGGTGCATTTTCAATTGATGTTATTCTTGTCTATACTGTAGCTTACGCGCGGCTTAAAATATAAAAACCTTTGATGCATGCTAATTGTCTGACACCAAAACCACTGGGTGCTATTTTTTATAACACCTGGTATTATTTTCTTTAATACCCAGTGGCATCCTTTGATCCGCCTGCGCACTGGAGTAGAAGTATTTTTTCTTCTAGAATACGTAGCTATACGTATAACAAATCCCAACACTTGTACAGACACAGACACAGACACAGGCACACACAGACACACACAGACACACACACACACAGACACACACACACACACACACACACACACACACACACACACACTAAAACAGAGTGGTACGTATATGCTGAATACATTATAGGCCTCTCGAGACCTTCCCAAAAAATTTAATTCATAGAATGTTTTATAACATTTAGGTTTTCCTTTTTATAAAAGTGACCATATTTGGGAAAATGTGCATATGTAGTTCACACATCTGATTTTTCTCATTCAAAGATTCAGAAAATCTGGTAGGAACAGTACACAGATCTGAAACTTGCAGGAATGATAGAGGAATGGTAGCTCTATAAACCCTGCAAGTGTCAAGTCTATCCACGTATGCCAATATATAACTTAGACAAATAGATGTTGCAATTGTATTTTGCTATAATACAGCTACTTTTCTATTGTTAACAAGCGCCTGTAAACAAGCATTATTAAGTAGGTGCCTTCAGTCGTATTGAGCATGTGATTCCATATTTGTGACCAGATTTGTGAAAAACGAGCATAGTTCACAAATCTAATTTTTCAAATTAGAAGATTCATAGGGATGAACCCTTAAGATGATAAAGTAACTATACACATTACACAAACATATTAAGAGGTAGAGCTACATTTAGTAAACTTATTAAGTATTAAGAGTGGGTAGAACTTAAGTGTTGATAATGTAAGGTGATGACCAGTGTTGCCCATATAAGGGATTTGATTGTGAGTTTAAGTTTTTAAAATCTGTTCATCATTTTTGTAGTAACAAGTAGTAGTGGAAATATTTTGTTCCCTCTAAATTTCAGTATAATCACCAGATCTAATAAAGTAGCGTAGGCTACCAAATATCGGCCAGTATCTATTATCACCAATTTTTGTAATGCATTAAAGCTTGCACAAGATACGTACACAAAGGATTACTAGAATTGCAGTATATTAACAACAGAATTAACCAGAAACCACTTCAATAATCAATAGTCCTACAGTATTCATGAGTACCAAGAAGTCATGGGAAAGTTGTTAAAGAGTTTCTTAACATAAAAATACCTGTATCGTTATAACGTGACAATGGAAACACATAGTAATGCCAAAACCACATGATTTACTTGACAAAATATCCTTCATATTCTGCAAAAAATATATCTACTAGAAGTTATGGCACAAAGTTTAAACACTGGTCGATATATTGATACTGCAAAAAGTACAGGTGGCCGATAATAGATCACAATGGATGATAATTGAAAGATCACATGCGCAAGCGTTTTACATGTCACAGACGCTGTGATGATGTCATTAACATAAAAACTGTTTTCTGAAGTGATGAAAGAATGTGCTATTGATTAGTGAAAACCGGAAGTCTGTAGGATAATCGCTCGCTAAGGTAAGCCATTAGAAGGAAATGTTGGTGATTTTATGCTAGAGCTCACATCAATCTTTTCCTTCTCTAATATCACCTCCAAGCCAAACTTTAAAATCTTTTAAGTCACAAAACTTCCATTACTACAATAGCATCAACCAAAGCCATGCTCCTTGAAGTTGAAGTACTCAAGAGTAACAGTGTACAAACTCACATGATCACCTGCTAATTCATAATTGTCCTCACATGCATACAATTTATTAATTTCGGTCATAGCTAGACAGCAAGATTTCCTCGTCTATACTAATTTTGATTCATGCACGTACACATGCGCACAAACAAACCATCAAGCATACATACCAAAAACCAAATAATTCCCTATAAAATTTTGTGACAGTCAAACATATCCAACACTTTTATATGTGCACGTGTATGTGTATGTACACATTATTTCTATTACAGAGTGGTATTATATGTGACCCGGCATAATGGATATAAAGTATTTTGCTGGGAGGATCAAAAGCAAAAGGTGATTGCAAGGTAGCATTCTTTGGAAATAAAGGAAACTATTTGCATAATTTTTGCTGTTGTTGTAGGTGTGAAATTCCGCCGGAATGGTGAACACAGTAACTAACTGATTTCAAACTAAATCCTATCTGTAAAACCAGTTCTTTTTGCACTAACAAGTCACATGGTGCAACATCTTATGCTTGTGTGTCGATAGATAGCTGGCACTAATCATCATTCAGTGACTACTAGTTGTGTTAGGTCATTTTCATTATAAGATTTTTAAAACAAATTCCATTTGAAAATCAGTAAAACGTTGATTTAGAAGTAAAAAATTAATTAAACATATAATGAAAGTTGGGTTGAAGTGATCCAGGCAGGGGTAAGAAACAAGCAATCAAGTCTGCCTGACCTTATCCATTATATTTTATTCAAGGTGACATGCAAACAAAATTGTTAATATTCTACAAAGTACAAACCTCATAAGTAGCTGATATTCTATTGGTTTCTTCACTGAGTTTAGTCCTGCGTTGACAATGTTGAAGCATAAGTCATGAAGCTCTGCATACATCTCCTCTCCAGATGTAAGAGAAGTCCAAGAGTCGGGGCTGGCCTGATGTGACCTTGGAGATAAACATTCATTAAATTTATGTCGAGGAAGCTTAACCGAGGCCATATTACACACAAAAAGTAGTAAATGATAGTAGAGTTTTATAAAAAATACTATAAAACAAAAATGGCACTCATTATTAGAGCAGTGTGAGTGATAATAGTCATCAATCAAATAACTATTGCTATTTACCACTCCTTGTATTTATAGGAATATTTGTACTACTTCATTTGACAACTAAAATAACATTCAAATATCAACAAGTTGATGTTTTACCATCTAACAACCAGGCGCTGTGTGTAAATTAAACGCACTGTTATCTACTGCTATTCAATGTATTGTAATAGTCCTTAATGACATCACCAGTAAGTCACATGAGCAGAGATTCATCACTAAGGAACACATAGCAACGCGTACAAATTTAATTCTTCTGTTTAAACCCGCTTTAGGCTCCAGTACTTGAGTGATAAAACTTTTTAAAAGCAATATAAAGAAATATAAAGTTAGCCATTTTACCAAGAGTCCATTATAGAGAGGAGAAGGTAGACTACTTTGTAAAAATCAAAACCCACAATTAAATGTCACATGTAGAGATATAAAAGAAGAGGCTAAACATTTACAAACTTTGAAGATTTGCTGAAGTGCACAATGTGTATCAAATTTTTGCAAGGCCTCAAAGAGGCCCACAATGATCAAAACAATGTTTACTATGGTGATCAGTTCATTCCACAGTAGTTACGTATAGTAAACTCACCATTGTAATATTTTTGTTATATCCCAATTGAAAACTTCACTGGTTTTAAAACTGACCACCTATTTGTTTTAAATTTGGGTCAGTAGTTATTGACCTGGTTATTTCTATTGATCCATTTTAATATTGGTGAATTAATGAAATCAATGTGATAGGATAGTCAGTGTTTGATTTGTCTGATGAAAAGTACTGTATGGTTCACCCAAGCCAGCACTAGCCGTCAGTTGGTCAGCTTTCCTGTTACCTTACATCTTCCGGCAGGGCGTTTAATGTTAGTCAACATGCAAAGAAGAGTGTGTGGCCACACAAGACTAGTTACTACTGTACAATACCTATAGCTATCCCTTTAAAAGGATACTCTAATTTTGAATAATTTTTATTGCAACTAGTTGACGAATTACCATCGAAAAACCAGGCGCTGTGTGCATTTTGTATAACTTGTATTGTTTTGGTGTGTGTTGTTTTGTTTTAATTTGTTGTATTCTTTGTGTAAGTTAAACCACTGTTAATCTACTGTTATTCAATGTACTGTAATAATTCTTAATGACGTCATCAGCAAGTCACGTGAGCAAAGACTCATCACTAAGGAACACATAGCAACGGATGCGAATTTAGTTCTTCTGTTTAAACCCGCTTTGTACTCCAGTACTTTAGAGATAGAATTTTTTGAAAGCAGTATAAAGTTGTTTTATGCCGAAATTCTTACTGCAACACTGTAGGCCAGTCTTCTTTTATAAGCTCCGCAACCCGCACGGCATGCCCACTTATAAAACTAATGCACTCTGTCTTGTTAGTAATGTACAACTGGTTAAACGGCTTTTACCGTGTAATGAACGGCAAATACAGCGTTACCTTGCTCTTCTTTGGCAGTAACTCACGACGCGCTTCGTTACTAAGGCCCCGCCCATCAACAGTATCGATAGCAAGTGCCGTATAAAGAAGTGGAAAGGCAGCAGAACTTGTTTAACCAATCACACAGGGTCCATATCACGCCACTAGTTATTCATGGCCTCGGGGGCGGACACACACACACACACAAACACACATATACATCCGCACTAAAGTGATTTTAAGAAATCAGGCGCGCGCTGCGGCCGGCGCACCCCTGGTTTAAAAACAGTAGTTTTGCTGTTAGCTAGTGCTGACATACGTATGGTTGTAATATTTATCGATTTTTTGTATATGTATTAGTTAAATTGGCAATCTTCATGTGTACATTTGTACAATTGTATAATGTATACAGCCGGCACAGAGAATAAATTACTGGTATCTATGATACGGTTATAATAGTATATTCATAAATGTGTTAACAAAGATAATTGTCAACTTTTGAACAAGCCGCTTCGTAGCCGCATTGTGAGCTCCTGCTGCCCCAACCACGTGCACATCCATGCATGGAAGCCAGTGCTACAAAGCTCCACGTAGCGACAACAAACTGAACCTGCCCCAGCCCTGTCGTGGAATCTGGCGACGATATTATAAATCAAACGAGCAGTAAAACTCCACCGACTGTTTCACCGCTAGAATAACCTTTGCTGCCATGACAAAGATGCACACTGTAATCTAGAAAGTGCACGTGCAGTGCAAATGACTTGGGGCCTACGCATGACATACGACACTATAAACACTTTTCTGCGATAAACAAGAAAATATCAAGACTCACGATAGTGAGTCGCGAGGCCAAGAAGAAGCAGGCCGTACGCGACGAACAAGTGAGTTATTTACACGTAGCACCGCTCTGAAATTTGTAAACGCTCTAAATAAGCCGCCATGAAAGCTATCGCTTAGTTATCAAGGACTCAGCACGTTATAACTATATAGAATCAGTAAACCGACAATGGAGGAAATCGGCCCCACCAATCCTAAGTAGCAGCCATTGCAAGTTTTATGGCACCCGTTCATGCGCCCACGCTCGAAAAACCATCTCCTTGGCACCTATTCACTCGTTTACTAAACAAATATTACATTCAATGTATGAAGAATCGTTGACCTGAAGTCGTTTGATATCCATGACATGAGTTTTCCGCATGCGCCTTATAAATTTCTTCCTTCCATCAAAAATATTTTAGGCGCCCTTCTTTTTTTTCTTTCTTTCTTTGTTTCTTTCATTTTCATCGCACACTTTTTCGTGGACTTGCGGGAGTTTTGCGTAAACCACGGAAGTTTTTTCAAAATCTCTTTTTGTACATTCAATTGTTTGTCTACTAACTCACTCATTTCTTCATGGACTTCAGCCAAATTTGTATCAGCATTTCTCCAATGTATGCTCTACCTGTCATACTACTTTCAGCCTGAAGTAAACACTTCAATGTATTTGAGAAGGGCTATTACACTGCAAGTTGAAAGTTGCCATAACTTGGACCCCCTTGAAATGATTTGCATAAACTTTCAGATACACAATCTATATTGATGTACCACTCTGTAGTAAAAGTTAAAAAAATATTGTAGGCGTGAGTTTATCAAAATTAAGCTTCAAAGTTAAATTTACAATACCGATTGTGTGCAGCATTGTAAATAGGTATGTGTGAATCAGCTGAGGTACTGAAAGCTTCATCTTTCTAACTATTTGAATGACATATGCCATTTTCTGAATGATCTATGGCGAAAGTCAATTGGCAAGTAGCAGCAGCAGCAGCAGCAGCAGCAGCAGCAGCAGCAGCAGCAGCAGCAGCAGCAGCAGCAGCAGCAGCAGCAGCAGCAGCAGCAGCAGCAGCAGCAGCAGCAGCAGCAGCAGCAGCAGCAACAGCAGCAGCAGCAGCAGCAGCAGCAGCATAAGGATGAAGTAAAGCTGAGTACTATCATGTTGTAGTAAGAATGCTAATTTTTAGCAAATTCTCCAACAACTTCTTCATAACATTTTCTTAGAATCTCTATTTACAAAAAGTAGTGATATGCTAAATAAAAACACCTTGGGTATAAAAAAGTGTGAGGCCAATCAGAAGCCACAATGGTTATATAAGCAACCAAAAACTCTGATATCAAGTAAGGCCAAGAAGTTGAACATTTTATTAAGAATTCTTTCACTTGAATGACATACAATAGTTTACAGGGCACTTTCACAACTATGATTGGCTTTGTCACTTGGCCACCTTTTTGTACTATCATCTTTTATAAGGTGGCCAAGTGACAAAGCCAATCATAGTTGTGAAAGTGCCCTGTAAACTATTGTATGTCATTCAAGTGAAAGAATTCTTAATAAAATGTTCAATTTCTTGGCCTTACTTTATATCAGAGTTTTTGGTCGCTTATACGTATAACCATTGTGGCTTCTGATTGGCCTCGCACTTTTTATACCCAAGGTGTTTTTACTTAGCATTTTACTCACAGCTACATTTAGTAAACTTATTAAGAGTGGGTAGAACTTCAAATGTTGATAATGTAGGGTGATCGCCAGTGTTGCCCATATAAGATATTTGATTGTGGGTTTAAGTTTTACATCATTTTTGTAGCACCAAATGCTGAAATTTGGAAGTTTATATTTTGTTCTCTCTAAATTGCCTCTCAAATTTCACTAAAAGCTTATAATCACCAGATCTAACAAAGTATGTATAGCTCACATCAACCTTCTCCTTCTCTAATATCACCGTCAAGCCAAATTCAACTAATCTTTTATGTCACAAAACTACAATAGCATCAACTAAAGCCATGCTCCATGAAGTTGAAGTACTCAAGAGTCACAGTGTACAAACTCACATGATCACCTATTTTATGTGATAATTCATAATTGTGCTCATATGCACACAATTTATTAATTTCAGTCACAGCTAGACAGTAACTTAATCTTTTCCTTGACAATATAATATTGTATAATTTCCTACAAAGTTTGACCACACTAGAATATTGTATTCATGCATGTACACATGCACACAAACATACTATCAAACACACCCTCGTTACAGCGTACACATACAAATAAAAACTAATCATCAAATTTTTTGGCAGAGTGTTTTTGATTACCGTAAACAACGAAAGTTTGGAGGGACCAAAGTTTGGCGAATTTGACGAATTGTGATATTTTGCCAAACTTTATTTGTCAACATATACGTAGCTAACATTATAGACTACCAGTATATGGCCTGATTCACGTTCCGCTACACCTACGTCTATTAAATCACTACACGTGGCAGGTATTTTAACTTGGCCAAGCCCACTGATGATCACTTGCCGGGACTCTCAGTAGTAAATTGCCTTCTTCAGCCATTGCTTCAGCCAATTCAGAGGTTTGTTCTGTGATCAATAGCGACTGCCATCCGCCATTTTCCAACACATGTATATACTCACTGTTTGGCACCGCGCTGCCTCGTGCGGCTTTTAAACTATTGATCATGTGGAGAAATTCGCCAAACTTTCTTCCGCCAAATTGATTTCTTTGCTGTTTCAGTCCCTCCAAAGTTTCGTCATTTACGGTATAAAGATGTTCAAATTTTACCATTTGGTTATTGATAGACCCTGTCATGCATAATGACATACTCTACACAGTAAGCAGTTGATATTCTCTTGGTCTCTTCACTGAGTTTAGTGCCGACAGTGTTGAATGATGTGCAGGTCATGAAGCTCGGCATACATCTCCTCTCCAGGTGTCAGCTGAAGAGAGAGGTCCAGGAGTCGGGGCTGACCTGATGTGACCTTCGGGATAAACATTATCACTAAATTTATTTCAAGGCAGCTTAACCGATGCTATATTACACACTAATATTAGCAAATAATAGCAGAGTATTAAGAAGAATAGAATTGTACATACGTACAAAATATTTTAAAACAACTTGGCACTCTTATTAAGAATAGTGAGTGAAATATTAGTCATCAATCAACTAAAACTATTGCTATTTTACCACTTTTCATTAAGTACGGTAGTACTTAATAGTAGGGATTGACATGAAAAAACATGGCATTTCACTTTTACGCGCATGCATAATACTATTGTTTACTCACAAGCGGTAGTAAGTGGCTTTGCTTATAATCACCTTATATATCAATCGATTAGGATGGTTATCTAGATTGGTTATCATTAAATTACAGTTCATTTATAGCCACGTAAAGCATTTTTTAGATTTTAAAGTTACATAATGATCCTGTGGTATGTGGTATGCTAAACTTACGTTATTCCTTAAGTTATAAGGAACAATTTAGTATATAGTTTTATGGGTGATGTTTTACAGGTGCTTGGTAACAAGAACGTTAACATAATAAAATATCTGTATTATAACCAAATATATTTGAAAAACATCGAAAACTATTTGTCTAAGTTATATATTGGCAAGTATTCTGAAGTTAAGGATGTAATATAGTACATGCAAAACACTGCGCCTGTTAGTATTAATGGCAAATACATTACTATGTGTGCAAGTGGCTGTTTTGTGACGTAATAAGTTGAAAGCGCAACACCTCGATTAACACTTTCTTTCGTGATTTTCTCACATTGTTTAATGGATACAGAAAGAAAAGAAAGATAGTGAAGGATGAAAAGAAACTCCATGGCGCAGTTGATAAATCTTCATCGAAACAACAGTTTCGTAAATCAGATGCGATTACCTTTGTTGTGTGAAAAATTTGGAGCCATACTCCTAGTGCTAATGGGTCTTATGGCAGGAAGGTAGGCCGGCAGTCAGATGAAATACTGGTAGATTTCAAATTTTTTAATATTCTCTACAGATCGCATCGTTAGGATTTTCATGGCGTTAACAAAGGTACCAATGCATTTTAGTCGGCTTTATCGGGTAAAGTATATTGTGAGGCGTGTTATGAACACATGGCCAGACACGCCATTGCCCAGAAAATCACCACACAGCCACTGTAACTCACGATATCCACTGTATCATCTTTCTTGATTAACATAAACAATAACTGAAGTTGAATAAAACTTTAACTAGATTCTGCATGCAACAATCCATAAAGTAGGCCTGGGCAATTAATCAACTTAAACATGAATATTGGAAATAATCACGATGTCCATTATTTACGTACATAGTTTATAAAGACAAGGGCACCAGACTCTAGGTTATATGAGTCAATATGAAGCAAAACATACTTGTCTGCTATTTTAACATCATGATTGTTGTCATCAAAACATCACAATTTTTGATTATATCCAACATATACAAATAACCAGAAAACACAGCAAAACAGAAAGTTTTTATGCCTCTTTTAGTATATTATGCATCTTTATTTTGGCTTGTAACTATTTAGACATTGTATTTTTGAGGTTAAATCTATTTTCTGGTGTCTTTTTCTGTATAAAAATTATGTGAATAATGGACATCATGATTATTGTCAGCATTATTGTCATCACGATTATTTCTCAATAATCACGATTATCGATTAAATCGATTAATTCCCCAGGCCTAGTCTTAATGGTCACAAGCCAAAACGAGGCAAATATAAACTTGATTTTGACTATTACTTATTTTGTCATAAATCGGATACAATCGAAAATCGTGATGTTTTTATGACACTAATCGTGATGTCACAATTCATACGATTTCTCAGGCCTACTGCGAAGGTGTTGCTTTTTCCAGTAAATAACCTCATAGGTGCGTGTACTCTTTAGGATAGCCGCTATAAAATGAATAATGAAAGTTTCAAATGATCGATCCATGCCGTGGTTACTTATTCCACGTTCTGATCGTTAACAAGTTGTGAACAAGAAACTTTAATATTTACCATCTGTATAATAACTCCCAACATACAAACACAGACACAAGAGTATTGATCAGATTAAATCTGGTACATGCAATAGATGGTACCCATTTTATATTTGAGGCCTTCCAAAAATTATAATATAAAATTTGAACAGCCTTAATTAAAGCAACTCAAGATTTAAATGCTCTTTTATACCTATACATACAAGATTTGATTATGGGTTTGTTTATTACACAACATTTCTTTAGCCATTGCAAACCATTTGACTACTGATATCCAATAACTCAAAACTGAGACAGTTTCTACTTCATTGCACATACACACCTTATATGAATTCTAAATATTGCAAAACTTGTCATGATAAGTGCCAATTATTACGATATTGCGTATGTAAGCTCCCACTGCACAACCAACTAATTCTCATGATGAGCACGTCACACGACAGGTACTCTATAAATGCATCGATCGAAATGTGCCATACCTACTTTCATAACCAACAGCTCACACTTTTGTTAATAATATATAACCACTAAAAACAGTTAAATTAATACCCGATACAACATACATTACCTTAGTCTGTTTAAAAAGATCATTACGATTGGCTTTGTTTATAAAGACATGTCCACCATTAGTATCATTAAAAACTTACTTAATGCACTATATATCATGCACTAATCAGTAAAATCACCTAAGGCACTTGTTACAAGAGACTTGTAACTGTACTCTTGTGTGTGCATGCAATAAACACGCAAGTCATACTGAGAGACACGGAGAAAAAATGTAAATTTCACCATACAAGTGTCAAGATTGAGTTGATCTGTACCGTAATTGATAACTTGAAACCATCCAAGGAAATTCCTAAGATAACAAAGCTGCTCATTTTACAAGATAGTTACGTATATCCTAGTGAAGCCATACATCAAAGAAACAAAGTGTGCTGTATAGTTATAGTTGCCTTCTTATAAAAACCATTTCAGGCATATGGCTACTTTAAGATGATAAAGTAACTACACACATTACACAAACATATCCAGAGGTATGCAATTGGCATAACTACGTAAATAACTCATGATGTGATAGCAGCTGCGTGAGTGACTGTTGTTCACTATACATGATATATGACTGTATCAAAGATACCAGTAGTTTATTCTCTGTGCCGGCTCTATACATTATACAACTGTACAAATGTACACATGAAATTACCAATGAAAATTTAAAATTATTGAAATTCTGCGCTAATAATACCCATCCTAAGGTAATTGCTTCTAAGCTGGTTTGGCCAATCTGTTAATTTAGCCAATAATTTTAACCCCTCCAATTAGTGATTGGAGGTATTTCAATTATTCAATATGGGTAAGGTATAAGCTCATACAGAACATCATTTTATATACATAATGCATTCCATTATTGTAATGTAAAAATCATACTATTATGTAGTGTAGGAATTATAATAATATGGGTGTACAAATAATAAATGCATACAAAGACGTTAAGCAGACTACTAGCATAAAACTGGTTGTGTGTAGTCATGTTAATGTCACGACCTGATTTAAAACTCATGACCGACTTTAAAAGTGGTTAATCAGGTTCATAACGGGTTGACCAATTTTGAAATGGTATAACTATATTATTAGAGTATCCTTTTAAAGGGATAGCTATAGGTATTGTACAGTAGTAACTAGTCTTGCATGGCCACACCCTCTTCTTTGCATGTTGACTAGCATTAAATGCCCTGCCGGAAGATGTAAGGTAACAGGAAAGCTGACCAACTGATGGCTAGTGCTGGCTTGGTTGAACCATACAATACTTTTCATTAGACAAATCAAACGCTGACTATCATATCACACCGATTTCATCAGTTACAAAATTAATTCACCAATATTAAACTGGATCAACAGAAATAACTAGGCCAATAACTACTGACCCACTTTAAAACAAATAGGTGGCCAGTTTTAAATTGGGCTATAACAAAAATATAACAATGTAGCATTTACTATACTGTGCAATGAACTGATTACCATAGTAAACATTGTTTTGATCATTGTGGGTCTCTTTTGGGCCTTCCAAAAATTAAATGCATTTAGTGCACACACTGACTATAGTGTTTGTCAAGGCTTAGCCTCTTCTTTTATATCTCTACATGTGACATTTAATTGTGGGTTTTGATTTTTACAATGTTTTACTCACAGCTACATTTAGTAAACTTATTAAGACTGCATAGAACTTCAAATGTTGATAATGTTGGGTGATGATCAGTGTTGTCTACATAAGATATTTGATTGTGGGTTTAAATTTTAAGTCATTTTTGTAGTCCCAAGTGATGAACTTTGGAAAATTCATATTTTGTTCCCTCCAAATTGCCTCTCAAATTTCACTAAAAGTTTATAATCACCAGATCTAATAAAGTATAGCTCACATCAACCTTTTCCTTCTCTGATATCACCGTCAATCCAAATTTACTACATCCAACTAATCTTTTATGTCACAAAACTTCCATTACTACAATAGCATCAACTTTAAAGCCATGCTCCATGAAGTTGAAGTACTCAAGAGTAACAGTGTACAAACTCACATGATCACCTATTTTATGTGATAATTCAGAAGTGTGCTCATATGCACACAATTTATTAATTTCAGTCACAGCTAGACAGCAACTTAATCTTTTCCTCGACAATATAATATTGTATAATTTCCTACAAAGTTTGACCACACTAGAATATTGTATTCATGCATGTACACATGTACACAAACATACTGTCAAACACACCCTCGTTACGAAACACACATACAAATAAAAACTAATTGTCAAATTTTTTGACAATGTGTATTTGATTATCAAGATGTTCAAATTTTACCATTTGGTTAATGACAGACCCTGTCATACATAATGACATACTCTACACAGTACACACCTCATAAGCAGTTGATATTCTCTTGGTCTCTTCACTGAGTTTAGTGCCGAAAGTGATGAATGATGTGTAAGTCATGAAGCTCAGCATACATCTCCTCCCCAGGTGTCAGCTGAAGAGAGAGGTCCAGGAGTCGGGGCTGGCCTGATGTGACCTTCGGGATAAACAATATCACTTAATTTATTTCAAGGCAGCTTAACCAATACTATATTACACACTAACATTAGCAAATAATAGCAGAGTATAAAGAAAATATTAGAATTGTACATATGTACATAATACTTTTAAAAAACTTGGCACTCATTATTAAGAGCAGTGAGAGTAATATTAGTCATCAATCAACTAATACTATTGCTATTTTACCACTCCTTGTATTTATAGCAATATTTGTACTATTTGATTTGACAACTAAAATTATCAAATATACTGTTCATTTGAGTCTTAGTATATAATCTCTTCATTGTACAATTCTTAATATTGTAGATCTCATCAATGACACCTTCAGTTGAGTACTGAGTGGTGTTATGAGGTCAATAATTATTACGATCGATCAAAATCAACGTGCTGATCTATGGCATGATTTCTGGCTGGTTGTGACCTTCCTCTTACCCATGATCATGTCTATAAGAAGCATTGAACAAGATACTTGTGTTTACCATGATTTATGTATCTATTCTTCTAGCGTATGTAGCTATATGTATAACAATTCCCAACACTCATACAGACACAGACACAGACACACTCACACAGACACACACACAGACATACACACACACATAGACATAGACATACACACACACACACACACACACACACACACACACACACACACACACACACACACACACACACACACACACACACACACACACACACACACACACACATACACACACACACTACAACAGAGTGGTACGTACATATATGCTGAATACATTATAGGCAGAGTTGGGGTCATTACTTTTAAAAAGTAACTAGTTACAAGTTACAAGTTACTTTCAGGAAATGCAACTTGTTACCGTTACTTACTCTCTCAAAAAAGTAACTAGTAATATATTACTAGTTACATTTTACATTAAAATTCACTTGTTTTGTAGTAAAAATCATGTTTAGCAATCAATTCTCTGATATTAAGTAGTTAAAATATGTCTGTGTAACACTATTCATGATTGCTAACACAATTTTTAAAGGAGTTTTATTGAAATTACTATCAGTGAACGGACTTTCACAGGAAAATACGGAAAGTAATATAACTAATTACGTATGAAACTTTGCAAAAGTAATATTATTACTAGTTACACATTACTTTTGAGAAATGTAACTTGTTAAGTTACTTAGTTACTTTAAAAGTAATATATTACGTAACTTAGTTACAAAGTAACTAGTTACCCCCAACTCTGATTATAGGCCCCTCGAGACCTTCCCAAAAATTTTAATTCATAAAATGCGTATGTTTTAGGTTTTCCTTTTATAAAAGTGACCATATTTGGGAAAATGTGCATATGTAGTTCACACATCTGATTTTTCTCATTCAAAGATTCATAAAATCTGATAGGAACAGTACACAGATCTGTAATGATAGAGGAATGGTAGCCCCATAAACCCTGCAAGTGTCAAGTCTATCCACGTATGCCAATATGTAACTTAGACAAATAGATTTTGCAATTGTATTTTGCTATAATACAGCTACTTTTCTATTGTTAACAAGCGCCTGTAAACAAGCATAATTAAGTAGGTTCCTTCAGTCATATTGTAGCATGTGATTCCATATTTGTGATCATATTTGCGAAAACATTTATACGTAGTTCACACATCCAGTTTTTCAAATTTGAAGATTCATAAATCTATTAAGGATGAACCTCATTTCAGGCATATGGCAAGTTTAAGATGATAAAGTAACTACACACATTACACAATATTAAGAGGTAGAGCTACATTTAGTAAACTTATCATTAAGTATGGTAGTACTTAATAGTAGGGATTGGCGGGAAATCGTATGGTTTCCAGAAAAATTCGAGCTTTAAAAATTTACCTTGCAATAGACTTTACCCGAAAAACCGGCTGGAATGCATTGGTAAGGCTGAAATGATGCTGTACCTTGGTTAAACGAAGCAACAAGTTGAATATTTCGATCTACAGCCAACTTTGAAAATTTCGAAATTCACCTGTATTTCGTCTGCCAGCAAGCCAGCCATAAGACCGGGTTGCGCTAGGTGTAGGGCTCCAGAAATTTCACACGATAAAGGTAATGGCGGCGGATTTACGAAAATGTTGTTCCGAGGACGATTTACTCACTGCACCATGGCGATTCCTTTTATCCTTCATTCCCTTCCTTGTTCCTCTATATTCCTTTAGCAAGGTGCGAATCTCACCAAAGGTGACAATAGCCTGTAACGGCTACTACTTATTACATTACACAAAAGCCTGGCTTGTACGTGATATAATCAGTTTAATACAGTGGCACAATCGTGAAAGATTATAGCCTTGGACAAATAGCTTTTGTGTTTTTCGAGCATTATTTGCTATCACACTGCTATCACACAGCTGCTTTGTCATGTAAGTGTGTTGTTAACAAGCGCCTGTAAACAAGCATAATTATTACGTAAGTGCCTGTAACATTTTGTGAACTTGCTGAAAGATTATCATGAATGCTTAGCATGTATAAAAAGCAAACAAACTAGAATGATAAAAAATTAAAAATTCAAATGGTAAGTAGGGATTGAATTCAATAGTGCTACAAAAAGTAAGGAAACAAGGAATAAGATTTTGGGACGAGAGAACATTCTGGCATGAGATAATTTATAAAAGTTAATCCCTACTTTGGCAAACCTACTACTGAAGTGAGCCAAAAGTAGGGATTAAACTAGGGATAAAGGTTGATTATTAAAGCACAAAATTTCCGGAAGCCATACGATTTCCCACCGATCCCTACTATTCAGCACACTGTACTTAATGATAAAAATTACTTAAAATTTGGTTACACTACAAAATCACTAAAATTTGTCTGCACTAGTAATATCTATATAGTCTGTGGTAAGCTATTTTGGTAGGTAAGTTTTGACCAATCTGTTAATTTTGCCAATAATTTTAATCCCTCCAATTAGTGATGGGAGGTATTTCAATTATTCAATATGGGTAAGGTATGAGTTCATACTGAACATCATTTTATATACGTAATGTATTCCATTATTGTAATGTAAAAATCATACTATTATGCAGTGTAGATTTTATATTAATATGGGTGTAAAAATACATACAAAGATTTTAAGCAGACTACTAGCATAAACTAGTTGTGTGCAGTCATGTAAATGTCATGACCTGATTGATGACCGACTTTAAAACTGGTTAATCAGTTTCATAACGGGTTGACCAATTTTGAAATGGTATAACTATATTATTAGAGTATCCTTTTAAAGGGATAGCTATAGGTATTGTACAGTAGTAACTAGTCTTGTGGGGCCACACCCTCTTCTTTGCATGTTGACTAGCATTAAACGCCCTGCCTAAAGATGTAAGGTAACAGGAAAGCTGACCAACTGACGGCTAGTGCAGGCTTGGCTGAACCATACAGTATTTTTCATCAGACAAATCAAAGCTGACTGTCCTATCACATTGATTTCATCAGTTACAAAATGAATTCACCAATATTAAACTGGATCAATGGTCAATAACTAATGACCCAATTTCACTTTAAAACAAATATTTAGCCAGTTTTAAAACCAGATGGCACTGTAACAAAAATATTACAATGGCGATAATTTACTATACCGTGGAATGAACTAATTACCATGGTAACAATTGTTTTGATCATTGTGGGCCCTTTTCAGGCCTTGCAAAAATTCAATATGTTTACAACCACCATGTATATGGCCATTTAGTCAAGGTTTATCCTCTTCTTTTATATCTCAACGTGACATTTAATTGTGGGTTTTGATTTTACTCACAGCTACATTTAGTAAACTTATTAAGACTGCATAGAACCTCAAATATTGATAATGTAGGGTAATGATCAGTGTTGCCTATATAAGATATTTGATTGTGGGTTTAAGTTTTAAGATATGTACATCATTTTTGTAGTCCCAAGTGATAAACTTTAGAAATTCATATTTTGTGTGATTGTGGGTTTAAGTTTTAAGATATGTACATCATTTTTGTAGTCCCAAGTGATTCCCTCCAAATTGCCTCTCAAATTTCACTAAAAGCTTATAATCACCAGATCTAATAAAGTACAGCTCACATCAACCTTTTCCTTCTCTGATATCACCGCCAAGCCAAACTTCGCTTTGCAAGACTCGACTCCAGGTTATTATTTCAAAATTATAAAACCCAGCAGCTAACCTGATGATTAATCAAGCACTACTCTCAGCATTTCCACTTATGTTGAGTAATCGGGTGCCTGGCAGGTGTTAGCCAATCCCGTGGCTAATCCACAGTAGCTGACATCACATATCACGCAAATTACTAATGGCTCAGATATTGCTAATGGATGATGAAATCGACTACCGTACTTTTAGTAGTGATTTCAAGTGTAAGCATCTTAGTACTAAGAAACTTGTCTCTTCGTAACACCGGCATACCATTTTCTAATTGCAGTAACAAGTCACATAGTGCACCACCTTATGTTTGTGTGTTGATAGCTAGCTGGCACTAATTATTATTCAGTGAGCCTACCAGTTGTGTTGTTGATTTATGTGTTGATCACGACACTGACATCCCTACCATTAGAAATTTACAGCTACATACTCCGGATTTGCGCCTAGTGCAGGATTGCCAGTTTGGGGGTCTAGAGACAAATTCTGCACTTGGCTTAGCCCCGTGCTATATTGTCTCTTGTCCTGTATTTACCATACACACTTGCAGTGGTGCTTTAACTAATAGAGATGGCATGGTTAAGGCCCCTTGAGGTCTTCCAAAAATTTTAATTTAGCATGTTAACCAATGATACTTGTTAAGATCAAGGTTACTCCAGCTTTTCTTTTATAAACACACATGTTATATTTGATTATGGGTTTGAATATTTTAATTCACTTCACAATATAGCTAGCCATTGTAAACCATTCATCCATAACTTTCAGATAGCGCTATTGAGACAGTTTTTAATTAACACATTATACATACACATTATACATACATCTCCACTTTAAACATATCAGTGTTGCTCATACGTATTAGAGATTTGATTGTGACTTCAAGTATTTAAATTGTGGTACAAGGTGGCCTACTGTATTTTTGCGGACTGGACTCAGACAGGTGCAGAATATGGAATAACAAACTTTTCAGGATTTTTCATTTATTCTCTAAAAATTTTGGTTTGCAAATTGCAGTCTTCCATACTAGTAACCAAACTTATACACATGCACATAGCTGTTAAACACAAACCGAATTTAATTCCATCTCCATGGCTGTGACATCCACACACACACACACCACACACCCAGACTCCCTGCCTAAGAGGTCTACTGTTCAGTATCCCTCCCCTATCAATATCTGCCATGCATACACAAAATGATACATTACACATCAGCTGCTATGTTGTATAAACTTATTACAAGATTTCCTCCCCAAAGCAATGAAAAACTCCGATCTTTAGTACAAAACAAGTGGTTTCTCTCCCATGCTTACACATTCAAAATATATAAGGACCGTATTCTTAACCATACAAAAAACTCACCTCTCACAACAAGGCCCACTGTTTATCCATCTTGGCAATAAGCAATTTATAATCTTCCTTATTTACACAATCCCATGTGACTCTTGTATCAGATACGCGCACGCGCATACATTAGTCACATTTCCAGCGTTCTTACGAAGTCTCGCGCGCCAGACACTTAAAAAATAAAGCCACCACAAATAAAAACGAAAAAAAGCGATCTGGCTCGCGAGACTAGTCTTATACGCGCGATAATAAATCTTGCTTAGCCCCACCTCCAACAAGTAAACTTTAGCCTTAGTAAGTTTCACTGCTAAACTTTCGAGGCCCGTGAACTTTTCAACGCTTATGCTATTTACACGTATTCACAGATAGCTACTGCAATATTCTGGTACTTTTTACAGTAGAAGGCTTTCCACCTGGTAATGACATAATCAGCGTAGATAATATACTATCGATCATTAAAGAATCAAAATACTCTAATAAAGCAGTCACTTATCCTTATACCATGCCAATGACAAGACTTTTTTGCTAGAATCCATGCATGCCTCGATCCATGCAGAGCAAACTCGAGGTTTGTAACTTGGGTGCTCTACCAGGATAAATGACTGCTTTATTAGAGTATTTGGATTACAATTGTATAGATGCTCTATCCCTCTACTTTTAACTCTATAGCCCCACCCTTCAGTCTCCACCTTCTGCAACTTACGCACAAAACTAACTACGCCAGACTTTCCGGGCAAACGTACGTATGTCAATCAGATTATGAGCCACTCATCATCTCCAAAGGCCTCATTGCACAGAAGGATTCACCCAAACGCAGCTAATCTATGAGGTATGCTCAACCAGCATGCCTAGCTATAAGGTGCAAACATCATATTTACAACACGGAGTCCAGTCCAGAATCCAGAATCCAGTCCAGAGTCCAGTCCAGGTTTTATCACTTCCCCCTGCTAATACTACTGAACGGTACCATCGACCGTGTCAGTCAGGAAATGTTGTTCAAGACGCAAATTAGACGGTGTGCTGCTGCTCATTTCCTTTGGGATCAAGTCACCGATTTTCTTCTATAGTCAGTGCCCGCGGATTGGTATAATATTCAAGGAAGAAATGAAAGCATCACGTGGGGAAAACACTGCTGCATCCATTATAATCATTGGTTTTCAATTATCCAAACGAAATTAATCCAAGCAAAACCTAAAAGTTTGCCCAAAAATTCGCCCCCCCCCCCCCCCGGTATACTGTGCCTCACGTGAAAAACTTCGTCTCGGTTCAAATTATTACCGTGGCTGAGCAATGTCAAGAAATGCCGCGCAAGAAAGTGAACTTGAAGAGGTTATGTATGCATCTTGTCGAATGGTGCAGCGACTTCTCACTTCCTTTCTTAGGACTCTTGATCCTAGTGAACTGGATATGTTGATTTATCAAGTTAGCAAACTGTTCCACTTAATGAGAGCTTCCAGTGTATGTACAGATGAAATCCTTGAGACGGTCGGAATTGGCCTAACTTTACTTCAGAATGCCCAGGCCTCGTCCGAAGAAAGAAACAGGGAATATCATCCTGCTGGATTGCTACCAGTTAATACTAGAGGGCGTCCACGATTAGATGTTTCGAACACCCAGCTTGAGTATCTGCTTAATATAGGGTTTTCTTGTCCACGAATCGCTAATGTCCTTGGTGTCAGTTTAAGCACCATTAGGAGGAGAATGATTGATTGCAACTTAAGCGTTTCATCTGTTTATTCCCAGATAAGTGATGATGAACTGGATGTCCTTGTTGCAGATATTAAACATACTTTTCCTAATTGTGGATATCGTTTAATGTGAGGGCATTTGCTGAATCAGGGCCACCGAGTTACCCAGATGCGCATTAGGGATTCCCTACACAGAGTTGACCCTGATGGCTCAGTTTTACGGTGGGCAGCAACAATTCAACGAAGAAAGTATAGAGTGTCATCACCACTTTCCTTGTGGCACATAGATGGTAACCATAAATTAATTCGGTAAGCTATGTAATTACAACATAGCTAACTCATACATTACACTGATGTATTAATTATTTTAGGTGGAGAATAGTTGTACATGGAGGGGTGGACGGCTATTCTAGGGTACCAGTATACTTACAATGTTCAAATAATAATAGAGCAGAGACTGTGTTGAGGCTTTTTAAAGAAGCAGTTAATAACTATGGATTACCTTCTCGAGTCCGCTGTGATGCAGGAAGAGAAAATGTTGATGTATCCTTGTTTCTGTTAACACATCCACTGCGTGGTCCTGGGCGTGGCACAGTCATTGTTGGAAAGAGTGTTCATAATCAGAGGATTGAAAGGATGTGGCGAGACGTGTATCAGGGAGTTTTGGATATTTATTACCGATTATTTTATTATCTGGAAAGCAATAACATATTAGATCCTAACAATGATATTCACCTTTATTGTCTTCACTATATCTTTATCCCACGTATTAACAGTCACCTCCAGCACTGGAAGAATGCATGGATTAAGCATTCTTTACAATCTGAAGGCAATCTAACTCCAGAACAATTGTGGGTGGTTGGACTACAAAGGATTGCTCATTCTGGGAATCTTATTGCCACTGATGAAGTATGTATGTGTAAGGTTTAGTTTTAGTACAATTGTTAGCCTTTTACTTCTTAATTGTTCTAGCTACACTCAGACTAACACAAGTATACCGCTACATGAAATGTGCAGCTTTCATATTTGTTATCAATTGGTGGTTCATTCACAAAGCCAATTAGCTCATGCAGGGTTAATTATATTGAGGATCTTATATTTGTGGGATGCCTATAGTCTTCTATGTTTATCTAGCTAGTATGACTCTAGACAGATGTTAAAAGCATCGTGGGGGCGAGCCTGATCGTGATTAAATGCGTTTATCTATTATGTGCAATCAGTGTGT
Source organism: Nitrosopumilaceae archaeon (assembly GCA_965207375.1). GTDB lineage: Archaea > Thermoproteota > Nitrososphaeria > Nitrososphaerales > Nitrosopumilaceae > JAWVZS01. The sequence continues at coordinate 495,169 of CBDBMG010000003.1, forward strand.
ACTGTAAAGCAATAGTAATAATCTATGCTTCAGGTTAATTTTTCGTAGGTTAGGCACCACGTGCACGCAGGGATAATAGATTAAGCACGCCCCTGGCCATACCAGAAAATAAACGTTGAAGTAGGCAGTCGGATCAAGTCCCCGTCAGTACCTAATGTCAACATGAGACGACTACATGCACGCAATAAAAATGGCAGCAACTGCTCGATAATAAGAACTATAAGTATAATTAAACTAAGTGCACGTGCGTTTCTCGTTACCACGTGGTACCATAATGGAGATATCTAACCTCGTACCTTCTAGTTAAAAACTAAGCTAATCAACTGCTACATGCATGATCTCCCTAGTCTCATAAGCTACTTAGTCTTCTATAGCTGCTTACCTAGTGTACATATACCTAGCAGGCCAATTCAGCAGTATTTGCCTACTGTTTTGTGTGATGAAAGCACAAGTTTATCGACACCATCTTTCTCAATTTTCTTGCCTTTCAGAAAGAAAAGGAAGATACTGAAAGATGAAAGGAAATACATACTATGGCTCAGTGGATGAATCTTCATCAGAACAGCTGTTTCATAAGTCCGACGTGATTACCTTTGCTGTGTGAAAAATCTGGAGCCATACACCTAGCGCAACCAGGTCTTAATGGCAGGCTGGCAGACAAAATTTAGGTAATTTTTGAAATTTTTGAAATTTGCTACATCAGACTTTTCGCTGTGTTTAGCAAATGTACAGCATTGTTACAGCAGTACCAATGCATTTAAGCTGGTTTTTTCGGCTTAAGCCTATTGTAAGGTGGTTTTGAAAGTGCAAAAAATCCATAAGCCATAGTTTTTCATAGTGATCCCTACTATTAAGTACTACTGTACCTAATGATACAGTGTTTATTGTTTTTTACCTAATACTTCCTGACCATATTGGATTTAGCAAATACGTAGCTAGCTAGCATTTATTTTGTCTAACTTATATAATAGGATGAAGTACAACAGTTTGGTGTGGACTGGGAAGGAATAAATGTGGAAAGTAATGATGATGCTACTATAGATGTCCCAGACACACCATGTCCCCTTAATCTGATGGAATTTGAAGAACTTATGAGGCTAGTGCCCCCATTATCAGAAAGTACCCATTATGGAATTGATTTGTATGAGGAAGTATTTGATTACGTGTCTAGAGCCTGTCATCATATTATGTAGATTTAGGCTAGACAGAGCCACATATAGCTATAGCTAGCTATGCTGTAATACTGTAGCTACTGTAAATCGCTATGTACTACAAACAGATAACTTTTGAAAGATAATTATGACATTTGATTTAGCTATTTATCTTCTAAACAAGGTTGGCTAGCTAGCTAGCTATCTGAATAGCTATGTGGAGCACGTAACTGAGTCTGCAGCTAGTTTTTAACATGAGAGGCAATTTAATTTGTTAACTTAGTGATCACTACTAACAACCTTAGATAAGGCACTCTAGCTATATGATATCCTGTAACCACACATCAATTGGCAATTCCTACTGTGATGTTGCATTAAGTTAGAAGTCAGTAGTCATTATCTCCCAGTCCATGGGTGGATCAAAGAAATCACCATGTAGGGTGATAAGTTGAAATTACGTAGTTATCACCAGTGGGTTGATAACTAGATATTAACTGCCTAGTGACAAATAGTTAGCAAGGTTTGATTGGCTATATGCATGGGAGTTGTACCCCATTCACTCGTATGGTATCCTTGCAATTGGTAGGATTATGTGATCAATCATGATGTAGCTATTCTTCATAACTATGATTATGATATTACTAACATGATATAGCTAGCGGTGTTGCACGGTATATTTCAGTAAAGAGAATACAAGGTATCAATATCTAGTGTAGCTACTGTCTATTAATTAATTCTGTGTGGCATCATTGATAATCTAAGTGTTGTAAAGATTCTTATTTATATTAGCTACATTGTATAGAAACAGTTGTAAAAATAGCTAGCTATGGCCATAAATACTTTTGATAACTTGTAAACAGTAGCCATACTATAGATATACCCATAATATCAACTACACAAACCATTTCTTCCATACATTGTATCAATTATATTGCTATGATTTTATTAGATAGCTTGCTTGTTTGTATATTTTATGGTAATCATGATACCGTAGTTACGTAGCTTCGTTGCTAAAAAAGTTTGTAGCTATATATGAGCGTTTTGTTTACAAAATTAAAGCACAAGATTTTTTTGAAATGTTTTGTAGAATCAGTTGGGCGAACACAAAAACTTTGTAAGGATAGATTACCTGGGCTTTATATCCATAAGCCCGAAGCTAGCACACTCGACACTCGTATCGATATGTGAGAGTGATAGTGGCTGCCCAAAAGGAATTAGCTAGCTACCATGCACAAAATATTTCATTTTACACATGATTACTTATCATTAATACAGGTCACACAGCACTCATCTTCATCCAGTGCCATGCATCACCAGCATGCAAAAGAAATTCTGTATTAAAAAAATTTGGTTAAAATTATTTCGTGCTACTTTTAAGAAATTAAAACACCTCGATTTTTTATTCCACGACACTTTTTAGCAACAAAGTTTTTGAAATCTCATAGCTAATCACTCAGCTCTGGCAATCTGGCATGACAATTTAACTTTGATTTGTTGTTCTTACATGAATAATTTTATTAATTCACAAGCAGACAAGTAACCTTAAGTTGACAGAGCTCTCGACTGTCACTCAAGTTTCACTCAATCTGATTCTCACTCTTTCACCCACAACACCACTAACTCACTAATAAATATAGCTACGCTCACCGTCACAAAACTACCTCTAGCTAACCATACATCACAGGATCAAATTAAATTATACACATGCTTTTAAAGTGCATGCTGTTGGGTCATATAGCTAGCTATATATCACATCCTGTTTGCTGGAGACATAGATTGACATTTGTGACCAGGCCTGTGAAAATTAACCATCGTGAAATCTTTCTTATCATAATTTATGTTCTGTTTATACTAGAAAACTAACTACAATTTTTACAGAATTTGATGGAGAATCTTATAAAGCTCTTCAACTAGCTAGAGGTAATTTGCACTCACATGGTTGATTTTTGCAGGCCTGGTCACATTTGCAAAGCATATAATTATTATACCTAGATTAAAGCCTACTAACCCCATAGACAATGTAGCTATATAGCTCAGCACAATGTAATTTTTAATTGGGCTTCAAGTTTTGTAGCTATATAGTTTCCCCTGTTTGGATGTGTATTGTTATTATTATTATAAGTGTGCACCCGTATGAGCAGGCATGTAGCTATAGGCTATAGGGGGTTATGTGATAAGCATATATAAGAACAATTCCTATAGGCCAGAATTACACAAGGACTTCAGAAAAATACGTGAATTAAATGAGTAGCTATAGCTATATAAGTCCTTGACAGAGCATCATGCACTACCGCTTTAAATTACTGTAATACACCTTCCAGGAAGGTGGTGCACATCTATAGCTATAAGTCAATGTTCCTGCAGGAAAAGTCTCCAATTTGTTAGCCATGCATTAGCTAGCTACTATTGTAAAATTAATAATTGCAGATCTCATATGTATATGAGTAGCTATAATGCAATGTGATTAGTTAGTTAAGCTATGTATTGTAAAATATATTTCAAGTATGTGTTACATACTTTATTTGGCCTTTTATTCTATTGGTAGGTATAGCTATATGTATAGCTACCTACAGGGGTAACTCTGGCACATTGATATGGCTTATCTATTCTGTCATATAGCCAGCTTATAACAAAAAAGCTATAGCTACAGCTACAGCTATAGCTACATCACCAGCTACATCACTATAACAAATAGCTACAGCTATAGCTACATCACCAGTGTATGATAACTCGCTAGCTATATGCATACAGTAGCTAACCAGTGGATGATAACTCACAACACTAGCAAGCTATACCTGCAGTAACCAGTGGATGATAACTCATAATACCGTATAGCTAGCTAGCTATATACATGCAGTGATAACTCACAACACTGTAGCTATAGCTAATAGCTTTACACACATGCAGTCACCAGTGGATGATAACTCACAACACTGTATAGCTAGCTATAGCTGTACATGCAGTCACCAGTGGAATGCCAATTCAGAAATTTGTATTGTAGCTAGCTAGCTAGCTATTATAAATTAGCCAGCTATGATGTAGCTATTTCACATGCATGCATGTGTTCAATTTTCAATTCACTTGGCTGTTTCACTATTGGCTTTCTTTACTATAGCTAAGCATAGCTAATTAAGCTTTTTTCAATTCACTTTGCTATATACGTACGTAGCTAGCTACATAGCTATACGTATACGTATACATATATAGCTAGCTAAGCGCTTTCAATTTTCACTATAAGCCCATTCAATTCATTTTGCTATTGTTATATTTCACTATAGCTAGCTAACCCTTTTCAACTCATTTTGCTGCATGCATGCATGTACATGTATGACTGTAACTTTTGAATATACGTAGCTACGTATAGCATATAGTAAAAAAGCAAACAAATGAGACCTGAAATGGATACAGTAACTATATGAGGCTACACAGTGACACACTGTCACCATACAGTATATAGCTATGAGGCTACACAGTGACACACTGTCACCATACAGTATATAGCTAGCTATGAGGCTACACAGTGACACACTGTCACCATACAGTATATAGCTAGCTATGAGGCTACACAGTGACACTCTGTCACCATACAGTATATAGCTAGCTAGCTATGAGGCTACACTGTGACACACTGTCACCATACAGTATATAGCTAGCTATGAGGCTACACAGTGACACACTGTCACCATACAGTATATAGCTAGCTAGCTATGAGGATACACAGTGACACACTGTCACCATACAGTATATAGCTAGCTATGAGGCTACACAGTGACACACTGTCACCATACAGTATATAGCTAGCTATGAGGCTACACAGTGACACACTGTCACCATACAGTATATAGCTAGCTATGAGGCTACACAGTGACACACTGTCACCATACAGTATATAGCTAGCTATGAGGCTACACAGTGACACACTGTCACCATACAGTATATAGCTAGCTATGAGGCTACACAGTGACACACTGTCACCATACAGTATATAGCTAGCTATGAGGCTACACAGTGACACACTGTCATCATACAGTATATAGCTAGCTATGAGGCTACACTGTGACACTCTGTCACCATACAGTATATAGCTAGCTATGAGGCTACACAGTGACACACTGTCACCATACAGTATATAGCTAGCTATGAGGCTACACAGTGACACACTGTCACCATACAGTATATAGCTAGCTATGAGGCTACACAGTGACACACTGTCACCATACAGTATATAGCTAGCTATGAGGCTACACAGTGACACACTGTCATCATACAGTATATAGCTAGCTATGAGGCTACACTGTGACACTCTGTCACCATACAGTATATAGCTAGCTAGCTATGAGGCTACACTGTGACACACTGTCACCATACAGTATATAGCTAGCTATGAGGCTACACAGTGACACACTGTCACCATACAGTATATAGCTAGCTATGAGGCTACACAGTGACACACTGTCACCATACAGTATATAGCTAGCTAGCTATGAGGATACACAGTGACACACTGTCACCATACAGTATATAGCTAGCTATGAGGCTACACAGTGACACACTGTCACCATACAGTATATAGCTAGCTATGAGGCTACACAGTGACACACTGTCACCATACAGTATATAGCTAGCTAGCTATGAGGATACACTGTGACACACTGTCACCATACAGTATATAGCTAGCTATGAGGCTACACAGTGACACACTGTCATCATACAGTATATAGCTAGCTATGAGGCTACACTGTGACACTCTGTCACCATACAGTATATAGCTAGCTATGAGGCTACACAGTGACACACTGTCACCATACAGTATATAGCTAGCTATGAGGCTACACAGTGACACACTGTCACCATACAGTATATAGCTAGCTATGAGGCTACACAGTGACACACTGTCACCATACAGTATATAGCTAGCTATGAGGCTACACAGTGACACACTGTCATCATACAGTATATAGCTAGCTATGAGGCTACACTGTGACACTCTGTCACCATACAGTATATAGCTAGCTAGCTATGAGGCTACACTGTGACACACTGTCACCATACAGTATATAGCTAGCTATGAGGCTACACAGTGACATACTGTCACCATACAGTATATAGCTAGCTATGAGGCTACACAGTGACACACTGTCATCATACAGTATATAGCTAGCTATGAGGCTACACAGTGACACACTGTCACCATACAGTATATAGCTAGCTATGAGGCTACACAGTGACATACTGTCACCATACAGTATATAGCTAGCTATGAGGCTACACTGTGACACACAGTCACCATACAGTATATAGCTAGCTATGAGGCTACACAGTGACACACTGTCACCATACAGTATATAGCTAGCTATGAGGCTACACAGTGACATACTGTCACCATACAGTATATAGCTAGCTATGAGGCTACACAGTGACATACTGTCACCATACAGTATATAGCTAGCTATGAGGCTACACAGTGACACACTGTCACCATACAGTATATAGCTAGCTAGCTATGAGGATACACAGTGACACACTGTCACCATACAGTATATAGCTAGCTATGAGGATACACAGTGACACACTGTCACCATACAGTATATAGCTAGCTATGAGGCTACACTGTGACACACTGTCACCATACAGTATATAGCTAGCTAGCTATGAGGATACACAGTGACACACTGTCACCATACAGTATATAGCTAGCTATGAGGCTACACTGTGACATACTGTCACCATACAGTATATAGCTAGCTATGAGGCTACACAGTGACACACTGTCACCATACAGTATATAGCTAGCTAGCTATGAGGCTACACAGTGACACACTGTCACCATACAGTATATAGCTATGAGGCTACACAGTGACACACTGTCACCATACAGTATATAGCTAGCTATGAGGCTACACAGTGACACACTGTCACCATACAGTATATAGCTAGCTATGAGGCTACACAGTGACACTCTGTCACCATACAGTATATAGCTAGCTAGCTATGAGGCTACACTGTGACACACTGTCACCATACAGTATATAGCTAGCTATGAGGCTACACAGTGACACACTGTCACCATACAGTATATAGCTAGCTAGCTATGAGGATACACAGTGACACACTGTCACCATACAGTATATAGCTAGCTATGAGGCTACACAGTGACACACTGTCACCATACAGTATATAGCTAGCTATGAGGCTACACAGTGACACACTGTCACCATACAGTATATAGCTAGCTATGAGGCTACACAGTGACACACTGTCACCATACAGTATATAGCTAGCTATGAGGCTACACAGTGACACACTGTCACCATACAGTATATAGCTAGCTAGCTATGAGGATACACAGTGACACACTGTCACCATACAGTATATAGCTAGCTATGAGGCTACACAGTGACACACTGTCACCATACAGTATATAGCTAGCTATGAGGCTACACAGTGACACTCTGTCACCATACAGTATATAGCTAGCTAGCTATGAGGCTACACTGTGACACACTGTCACCATACAGTATATAGCTAGCTATGAGGCTACACAGTGACACACTGTCACCATACAGTATATAGCTAGCTAGCTATGAGGATACACAGTGACACACTGTCACCATACAGTATATAGCTAGCTATGAGGCTACACAGTGACACACTGTCACCATACAGTATATAGCTAGCTATGAGGCTACACAGTGACACACTGTCACCATACAGTATATAGCTAGCTATGAGGCTACACAGTGACACACTGTCACCATACAGTATATAGCTAGCTATGAGGCTACACAGTGACACACTGTCACCATACAGTATATAGCTAGCTAGCTATGAGGATACACAGTGACACACTGTCACCATACAGTATATAGCTAGCTATGAGGCTACACAGTGACACACTGTCACCATACAGTATATAGCTAGCTATGAGGCTACACAGTGACACACTGTCACCATACAGTATATAGCTAGCTATGAGGCTACACAGTGACACACTGTCACCATACAGTATATAGCTAGCTAGCTATGAGGCTACACAGTGACACACTGTCATCATACAGTATATAGCTAGCTATGAGGCTACACTGTGACACTCTGTCACCATACAGTATATAGCTAGCTATGAGGCTACACAGTGACACACTGTCACCATACAGTATATAGCTAGCTATGAGGCTACACAGTGACACACTGTCACCATACAGTATATAGCTAGCTATGAGGCTACACAGTGACACACTGTCACCATACAGTATATAGCTAGCTATGAGGCTACACAGTGACAGACTGTCACCATACAGTATATAGCTAGCTATGAGGCTACACAGTGACACACTGTCACCATACAGTATATAGCTAGCTATGAGGCTACACAGTGACACACTGTCACCATACAGTATATAGCTAGCTATGAGGCTACACAGTGACACACTGTCACCATACAGTATATAGCTAGCTATGAGGATACACAGTGACACACTGTCACCATACAGTATATAGCTAGCTATGAGGCTACACAGTGACACACTGTCACCATACAGTATATAGCTAGCTATGAGGCTACACAGTGACACACTGTCACCATACAGTATATAGCTAGCTATGAGGCTACACAGTGACACACTGTCACCATACAGTATATAGCTAGCTATGAGGCTACACAGTGACACACTGTCACCATACAGTATATAGCTAGCTATGAGGCTACACAGTGACACACTGTCACCATACAGTATATAGCTAGCTATGAGGCTACACTGTGACATACTGTCACCATACAGTATATAGCTAGCTAGCTATGAGGATACACAGTGACACACTGTCACCATACAGTATATAGCTAGCTATGAGGCTACACAGTGACATACTGTCACCATACAGTATATAGCTAGCTATGAGGCTACACAGTGACACACTGTCACCATACAGTATATAGCTAGCTATGAGGCTACACAGTGACACACTGTCACCATACAGTATATAGCTAGCTATGAGGCTACACAGTGACACACTGTCATCATACAGTATATAGCTAGCTATGAGGCTACACTGTGACACTCTGTCACCATACAGTATATAGCTAGCTATGAGGCTACACAGTGACACACTGTCACCATACAGTATATAGCTAGCTATGAGGCTACACAGTGACACACTGTCACCATACAGTATATAGCTAGCTATGAGGCTACACAGTGACACACTGTCACCATACAGTATATAGCTAGCTATGAGGCTACACAGTGACACACTGTCATCATACAGTATATAGCTAGCTATGAGGCTACACTGTGACACTCTGTCACCATACAGTATATAGCTAGCTAGCTATGAGGCTACACTGTGACACACTGTCACCATACAGTATATAGCTAGCTATGAGGCTACACAGTGACACACTGTCACCATACAGTATATAGCTAGCTATGAGGCTACACAGTGACACACTGTCACCATACAGTATATAGCTAGCTAGCTATGAGGATACACAGTGACACACTGTCACCATACAGTATATAGCTAGCTATGAGGCTACACAGTGACACACTGTCACCATACAGTATATAGCTAGCTATGAGGCTACACAGTGACACACTGTCACCATACAGTATATAGCTAGCTAGCTATGAGGATACACTGTGACACACTGTCACCATACAGTATATAGCTAGCTATGAGGCTACACAGTGACACACTGTCATCATACAGTATATAGCTAGCTATGAGGCTACACTGTGACACTCTGTCACCATACAGTATATAGCTAGCTATGAGGCTACACAGTGACACACTGTCACCATACAGTATATAGCTAGCTATGAGGCTACACAGTGACACACTGTCACCATACAGTATATAGCTAGCTATGAGGCTACACAGTGACACACTGTCACCATACAGTATATAGCTAGCTATGAGGCTACACAGTGACACACTGTCATCATACAGTATATAGCTAGCTATGAGGCTACACTGTGACACTCTGTCACCATACAGTATATAGCTAGCTAGCTATGAGGCTACACTGTGACACACTGTCACCATACAGTATATAGCTAGCTATGAGGCTACACAGTGACACACTGTCACCATACAGTATATAGCTAGCTAGCTATGAGGCTACACAGTGACACACTGTCACCATACAGTATATAGCTAGCTATGAGGCTACACAGTGACACACTGTCACCATACAGTATATAGCTAGCTATGAGGCTACACAGTGACACACTGTCACCATACAGTATATAGCTAGCTATGAGGCTACACAGTGACACACTGTCACCATACAGTATATAGCTAGCTATGAGGCTACACAGTGACACACTGTCACCATACAGTATATAGCTAGCTATGAGGCTACACAGTGACACACTATCACCATACAGTATATAGCTAGCTAGCTATGAGGCTACACTGTGACACACTGTCACCATACAGTATATAGCTAGCTATGAGGCTACACAGTGACATACTGTCACCATACAGTATATAGCTAGCTATGAGGCTACACAGTGACACACTGTCATCATACAGTATATAGCTAGCTATGAGGCTACACAGTGACACACTGTCACCATACAGTATATAGCTAGCTATGAGGCTACACAGTGACATACTGTCACCATACAGTATATAGCTAGCTATGAGGCTACACTGTGACACACAGTCACCATACAGTATATAGCTAGCTATGAGGCTACACAGTGACACACTGTCACCATACAGTATATAGCTAGCTATGAGGCTACACAGTGACATACTGTCACCATACAGTATATAGCTAGCTATGAGGCTACACAGTGACACACTGTCACCATACAGTATATAGCTAGCTAGCTATGAGGATACACAGTGACACACTGTCACCATACAGTATATAGCTAGCTATGAGGATACACAGTGACACACTGTCACCATACAGTATATAGCTAGCTATGAGGCTACACTGTGACACACTGTCACCATACAGTATATAGCTAGCTAGCTATGAGGATACACAGTGACACACTGTCACCATACAGTATATAGCTAGCTATGAGGCTACACTGTGACATACTGTCACCATACAGTATATAGCTAGCTATGAGGCTACACAGTGACACACTGTCACCATACAGTATATAGCTAGCTAGCTATGAGGCTACACAGTGACACACTGTCACCATACAGTATATAGCTAGCTATGAGGCTACACAGTGACACACTGTCACCATACAGTATATAGCTAGCTATGAGGCTACACAGTGACACACTGTCACCATACAGTATATAGCTAGCTATGAGGCTACACAGTGACACACTGTCACCATACAGTATATAGCTAGCTATGAGGCTACACAGTGACACACTGTCACCATACAGTATATAGCTAGCTATGAGGCTACACAGTGACACACTATCACCATACAGTATATAGCTAGCTAGCTATGAGGCTACACAGTGACACACTATCACCATACAGTATATAGCTAGCTATGAGGCTACACAGTGACATACTGTCACCATACAGTATATAGCTAGCTATGAGGCTACACAGTGACACACTGTCACCATACAGTATATAGCTAGCTATGAGGCTACACAGTGACACACTGTCACCATACAGTATATAGCTAGCTATGAGGCTACACAGTGACACACTGTCACCATACAGTATATAGCTAGCTATGAGGCTACACAGTGACACACTGTCACCATACAGTATATAGCTAGCTATGAGGCTACACAGTGACACACTGTCACCATACAGTATATAGCTAGCTATGAGGCTACACAGTGACACACTGTCACCATACAGTATATAGCTAGCTATGAGGCTACACAGTGACACACTATCACCATACAGTATATAGCTAGCTAGCTATGAGGCTACACAGTGACACACTATCACCATACAGTATATAGCTAGCTATGAGGCTACACAGTGACACACTGTCACCATACAGTATATAGCTAGCTATGAGGCTACACAGTGACACACTATCACCATACAGTATATAGCTAGCTATGAGGCTACACAGTGACACACTGTCACCATACAGTATATAGCTAGCTATGAGGCTACACAGTGACACACTGTCACCATACAGTATATAGCTAGCTAGCTATGAGGCTACACAGTGACACACTGTCACCATACAGTATATAGCTAGCTATGAGGCTACACAGTGACACACTGTCACCATACAGTATATAGCTAGCTATGAGGCTACACAGTGACACACTGTCACCATACAGTATATAGCTAGCTATGAGGCTACACAGTGACACACTGTCACCATACAGTATATAGCTAGCTATGAGGCTACACTGTGACATACAGTATATAGCTAGCTATGAGGCTACACAGTGACACACTATCACCATACAGTATATAGCTAGCTATGAGGCTACACAGTACTGTCAATACAGTATATAGCTAGCTATGAGGCTACACAGTGACACACTGTCACCATACAGTATATAGCTAGCTATGAGGCTACACAGTGACACACTGTCACCATACAGTATATAGCTAGCTATGAGGCTACACAGTGACACACTATCACTATACACATACAGTATAGCTATGAGGCTACACAGTGACACACTGTCACCATACAGTATATAGCTAGCTATAGGCTACACAGTGACACACTGTCACCATATAGCTATGAGGACACACTGTCACCATACAGTATATAGCTAGCTATGAGGCTACACAGTGACACACTGTCATCATACAGTATATAGCTAGCTATGAGGCTACACTGTGACACTAGCTACAGTATATAGCTAGCTATGAGGCTACACAGTGACACACTGTCACCATACAGTATATAGCTAGCTATGAGGCTACACAGTGACACACTGTCACCATCACCATACAGTATACCATAGCTAGCTATGAGGCTACACAGTGACACACTGTCACCATACAGTATATAGCTAGCTATGAGGCTACACAGTGACATACTGTCACCAGTATATAGCTAGCTATGAGGCAGTATATAGCTAGCTAGCTATGAGGATACACAGTGACACACTGTCACCATACAGTATATAGCTAGCTATGAGGCTACACAGTGACACACTGTCACCATACAGTATATAGCTAGCTATGAGGCTACACAGTGACACACTGTCACCATACAGTATATATAGCTAGCTATGAGGCTACACATACAGTATATAGCTAGCTATGAGGCTACACTGTGACATACCATACAGTATATAGCTAGCTATGAGGCTACACAGTGACATACTGTCACCATACAGTATATAGCTAGCTATGAGGCTACACAGTGACATACTGTCACCATACAGTATATAGCTAGCTATGAGGCTACACAGTGACATACTGTCACCATCATACAGTATATAGCTAGCTATGAGGCTACACAGTATATAGCATACAGTATATAGCTAGCTATGAGGCTACACAGTGACACACTGTCACCATACAGTATATAGCTAGCTATGAGGCTACACAGTGACACACTGTCACCATACAGTATATAGCTAGCTATGAGGCTACACAGTGACACACTGTCACCATACAGTATATAGCTAGCTATGAGGCTACACTGTGACACACTGTCACCATACAGTATATAGTATATAGCTGATGAGGCTACACTGTGACATACTGTCACCATACAGTATATAGCTAGCTATGCATGAGGCTACACAGTGATACACTGTCACCATACAGTATATAGCTAGCTATGAGGCTACACAGTGACACATGCACTATCACCATGCGTATATATAGCTATGAGGTTACACAGTTACATGCACACTGCCACCACATGCATGCATGCACATGCAGTATTGAAGAAAGCTTAGAAGATAGCTAACTATACGTATGTGAAATAGCAATTGAAAAAGGCTTATATAGTATAAACAGCAAAGCGAATCAGCTAGCTAGTTGAAAACATGCATGCAATAGCTACAACATAATAGCTAGCTACAAATTTAGCTATATAGCTAGCTATACTGCATGCATGGCACGTGACATTATAAATTTTACATACTAGCTATCTAGCTATATAGCTAGCTACTTTTTATTATAGCTACAGCTAGCTATTAAATAGAGCTATTACTATATACAGTGTAGCTATAATAGCTATCAATATATATATATATATATATATATATATGGGTTATAGGCGGTTACGTGTAAGACCCCTAGCACGTGATACTTTATAATTAATGATTGATCTGTATTGGAGCAGTATCGAGTAGTAGCTTTACGCTTTGACGATGGCAAGCACTAGTAGTGCATGACGAAGAATCTGAAGTTAAGCAGGCTGCAGATATGCTGATGAAAGCAGTGCAGAACTTTACTGGCGCGACAGCAGGCAGATCTGGCCGCTATGGTGTGAGTGACAACTCAAGCCCAGGCCGTCGACGTCGGCGACGAAGAAAACGCCTAAGAATTCAGTGTGATGATGAAAACCCATACAATGATGCCCAACCGGGACCGTCAGGAGCGAGGTTTGGAGTTATGACTCAGTCTGGCCACAGCAGCCCGGCTCGCAGCAGCCAGCTGCACTTCGCGACTCATTCATATCGTACTTCAACGAGAGGGGCAGTTAATGCAACTGATGATAGTGTTAGTGTCACCGCTCAGCGGCAGCTGACGCAGGGAGACCAACCCCAGACATGTCAGCCGGTTCATATCCAGAAATTTCTGGCTATGTGTGTGTATCAATAGAGGTTTTGATTTATATAGAAATTCAATGGTAATGGTACCCAAATTAAATGATAGTGGGCGTGTGCAGATATACACATATTAAAGACAACCTACTAATTGTATATTTCCTACTTAAGAAGCCATTAAGTAGTTTCCCATTCCGCCATACGACATAGCCACGAAATGTATGGGGATTGCTGGATATGTGTTGTGCAGAGTCAGAGGCAGGATTTAGTACGACACGCTCGGAACTTGACGGAGAATCCTGCAGGCTTAAGGCAGGAGCCTCAAGGCCAGCGGATCAGGGAACCTGTTGATTATAGTAATAGGCGTCCTGACGGTGGAAGCAATGGGAGCGGTTCGAGTGCTGATTTGATACCCAGAATGCGATAATGCGGCGGCAGGCTCAAAGGCGAGACTTGATTGTTCAAAGACCACCACCAGAAGCTACTAACCATGTATTGGAAGAACATAGTAAAATCTTCAAATTTCATCCATCGAAACAATACACCATGCACAACATGCCGTAAGAAAGGAAAAGGACCAGCCACTAGATCTACATCATACTGGAAAAAGAATACTTTTTGTTTAGCTAACTGTAAACAACAGTTAAAGCCTAATCCACAGGAGAAAATAGCCCTTGCAAAAATTGGGTTAGAAATCAAGTGCCTCCTTTTTAATCTTGAAGGGAATGCACATCATGTGCATGATATGATAATGAAGGAATGGCCAATACTAGAGAAATGTGAAGGCTATACGCTCCATCGCCTTGCAGAAAATTCACACTCTCATTGAAATTGAACCTCCACTGAGTGGGCATATCAGTGTCCAATTTTTAAAAGCAATTCTTAACAACGCTACTTTGTACATCAGACCACTCCAATGTAGTATCTGTTATGATGATATGAAACAACTTAGCCCTCTCCAGGTATGTAGCTATAATTATTGTATATAATTATCATCAGTATGGTGGAAGATTTGGTAATTCATTATTCAAGCATGACTCAAATGATTCATCATGCTGCATGCCGGGATGAATCCAACTCATTAGCAACTTTAGATCTACCAAATTTTTGTTACCAAATTTAAGCTTTGCCCTGTAGCTATAGGCTTGTGCCTATTGTGCTTTTAAAATTACCTATTATGCTTTGGAGCAATGCTCCAGAATTCTACCCATTATGCTCCATAAATCAACATTATGCTCACTAAATTCAACATTTACTTCCCTATCTTATCTTAATTACTTGTTTTTTAACATCTTCAATCTTCCTTGTACCTCCAAAGTGTAAAATTTCTTCCACAATAGAGCTTTTCTACATAATTTTAATTATTTTTAGTGGCGCCTGATCTAGCATCTAAAAGTAGTTGTAAAAGTTGCTAAATTGAGCCTAGCAGTCTCCTTAAAGTACAGTATATATGTGTGTAATAATAACTTTGTGGATGTTATAAATGATTTGAGTATGTTGCATGGCGGCGTGCGCTAGAAATTTTGCCTATTATGCCAGCATTATACTCAATGCTTTGTAATGCCCATTATGCCCAAAATTATGCTGGCATAATCGGCGCAAGCCTAGCTAGCCCTGTAGCTAGCTAGTTAATGTTAACTGGCCATAACGGCATAGCTATAGCTATAGCTATACATATAGCTATGTACGTATATGGGTTCCTATTACTATTTATAGCCATGAATATAGGTCAATATTTATGCATGCTTCATATATATAGCTAGAAGATGCATATGATGAGCCTTCTGATTTTTGTCGAAACTGCCCAAAGATGTTTACTTTACCGGATCTAAGAAGGCATGTTATGACAATCACATGCAATTGCCAAGAAGGGGAAAGCAGGTAAATGTGTAGCTAGCTATGTGTGATGTAAGGAGCTATAAAATGCTATGTAACATTAGATCAAAGAAAACAGAGAGCATGTATAACACATATAGCACACCTAAGAATGCACTAATGAGAAATGGAGGGTGTATATAAAAAATATACACCCTGCTAGGAGGGTGTATATTTTTATATACACCCTCCATTTCTCATTAGTGCATTATTTACATTACAAAAAGGTGTTGTTTACTATTAACATACAGTGCGCCATTTGTTTCAAAGTGATGTGCACTTTTGATTGGTTAATTTTTGCTAAAATACTGACTCAAATTTTGTAACACCAAAATACCGACTCGATTTTTGTACCACCGAAAAAACCGACTCAATTTTTTGTAACACCAAAAAATTGGCTAAATTTTGTTTAACTAGGTTTTTGTAGCAGCAAAACTGTATAACTACGAATTTTGTATAGCTAGCTACGTGGCGGTGTTTGTTGTAATTATTCAGCTTTGTGGCTATATAGCTGGTACGTAGCTAGCTAACTTATAGCTATATATAATTTTGTGTAAATATAGCTACTTATAACTATAGCTAGCTACATGCTGTATCGCGATATAATTATAGCTAATGGAGTCTCAATAAGTGGAATATCCACGGTCGCCATCTCCGATTTGTTCTGCTACTACGTTGACTTGGTCTTTAATTTTTGGCTATTACAAAATTGGTACTTGGGTATTGAAATTGAGTTGATTTTTTGTGTTGCAAAAATCGAGTCGATATTTTTATACAAGTACAAAAATCGACTCAATATTTTATGGCCACAAAATATCGAGTCGATTTTTTAGCAAAAATTGACCCATCAAAAGTGCAGTAATTTGAAACAAATGGCGTTCCATATTAATATGCATGTGATGTCATGTAAAGTGTGAATTAATTAGCATTTTTAGTTGTTTACTACAATGTGGATGAAAAATAATCCATAAGATTCAGCATAATACGAGCCACAAGGCCAGGAATCAGCAAAAGAGCCAACAGAATCAAGGCATGCACATGCTTTCAAGCCTACATGACGAATGCCATACACAGCAGTGCTGGTGCCGGTAACACGCTGTACAGCCGTCTTACAAGCCTTTGTTTAGTTAATGCTTCACTACCTTTTTACGATGTAGAAATTTACTCGTACCACAAATTTGCTGCCATTTAATTGCCCATTTTGCAGATAAGCTTGCCTAAAGCCATTTACTAATCACTAGAAATCGTTACCTTTGTTTTTATGATGAAGGAACGATCCTGAATCCATCCTAACTGATTCGACTACAGCCTCAATTAACCTCACGTGACAATATATATTACTTGAGGGTGTGTCACATAACAGTTGTAACATGTGCACTCATGATTTGTCTGATATATCTGCACTCGCCCTGGGCGTCGTGCGTATATATCAGGCAAATCACTCGTGCCCATGTTACAACTACGTATTACATAAGCTATAGGGTACTACATATAGCTTAAATTTATCCAGTTTATGAAGGTTAACTGAATGTAGGATTATAATTCAGCTACTTCAATTTGTTACTTTCAATATTCTGTTGAGATAGCAACAAATATTAGATATTGGTATTTAGAAAATTCGAGAGGAATTTATAAGTGTGTATCTTACTGGTAACACTTATTGGCCATTGTTTTTAAATAACTATATTTAGACTATGGTGTGCATGATATGCCTTGATGTTTTAACATTAATTGGGCTTTTAAAATGTGATAGAGAACTTGCACGAGGTTATTAAACCATTTAACTACTCAGGTGTGACACACAACGTTTTTCATTGACTAAATTCATTTCTATGGTAATTATGGCCTAGCCTATATATTGGTGAAGATAAGGTAAAAGGTATTAATAATTTTATATGATACAGAACCTTAGATTTGAATACAATATGATGTATACAAAGTAGTGTTGGGCGGTATCAATATTTTACTTCTGGTATACGGTATTACAAATTCAAAATGGTATTCGGTATTCCACGGTATTTTAATCAAACACAACTAACATCTTATAGTGGGACAATGTGTTCAGTAAGTAAGCACGGTAGACAGTATAACATGTAATAATTTCACTACATGAAATATTAAAGTAGTATTAACACATATCACAAGACATGTGTTTTACTGTTTACCACCCTTTAATTAAACTGTCCCACTTTCGGTATTTGGTATCACTATCACTTTAAAGTAATACTGGTATTAACTTAATACCTTACCTAGCTAAAAATACCAGTATACAGCCCAACACTAATACAAAGACATGTATTGTTGGGATACTTCAGTGGATAAACAATCTGAAGGAATGACACAATGATCACTGAGGCGGAGCCAAGGCAATTCTTGTGTCAATCTTTCAGGTTGTTTATCCATTGAACTGTTTAGAAATGCTTTCAACACTTAAAAAATTAAGCAATAAATTTTTAAAGCCCCATTCCATTTCATTTTGGGTTTTATGGCTTCCCATGCTGTACTAGTGGTGGTCTTGTTTACTGTAATTCAACTAATTGTCTACTTGAAATGCTAGCTATACATCTTGGAAGATCAGACCCACTTTGAGGGTGGTCTTGCATGGACCTGTTAACTTGTTGTTGCATAGCTAGTTACCTAATGGGATAGCAAGGAACAGTGTGCTAATGCTGAGTTATTCACAGCTATAGCTGCTTTTATGCTACGTACTTTAAGGTTCCTGGCTCCAAAAATGCTTCAAAGGCAGTCTGGCAATTGGCATGCATTTAGTAGAAATGCACTATGTGTGGTGTGCATTAATTAGATTTCAATGTTATGAATATTTATCTGGAAACCTGTGACGATCTGGGCTCTATTAAACCCCATTCCTGGGAACATGTGAAGAACAAGAGATTGTATGCATTGCTGCATGAACATGAAGCAAAATTTGTAAAAGAAAATATATATATCAAGCCATCTAAGATCAAAGTTGAATATTACTATTAGAAAATGGTATGTTGGTATTACTTTGAAGTGCAAGGTGTCTTATTTACGAAGACAAGTCTCTTACGTATTTACTAATTATATAAGACACTTGTTGACACTTTGGCTGACCACACAGGGTGTTAACCCCTTCACGGCTGAATTTCTGACGAACTTTACAGTTCTTCAGAAAAACCATTATATTAAATCAGCCACAGCATATAATTCCTAGAAACCATATATAAAATTGTTCCTTATGGACCAGGGAACCCATTAATGATCTCAGGCTAACCGCAAAGGTTACCACAAACTAGTTATCTAACCTCAAATGGTGAAAAAACTGTTTATATTACCCGAAAGTAGCATGCGGGTAACATTAGCCATCGTTCTGAACTAAAATAGAGTTAAACGGCCATTATACATCTACTGTATATAGCGCAATTAATAACAAACCTTGTTTTGTCTACTTTTCAGAGAAACAGTAGCATCACGCATGCGCATAAACACACGTGGACTGTCACGCCACCACACGAAAAACCACCAAACAATCATCTTCAACCTTTCTATCACTTACTAAAGGCTTTATTAATACAATAACGACTATTTAACCTAAGATTATACTTCAACTCGCTCTTTTTAGAACAAAAATAATTTACACGATTGCATAACATGCGCGCAATAGTCCGCGAAGGCACCGGTTATCCTAGTAACCGTACCCCTATGGGCGTGACGATTTTAGAATAGGCGCATTGAACATTGAAACGCGTAAAGATACATGTCCGCAGGATTTAAGCATACAGCCGCGCGAGTTATAACCTCAAACCGCCATATGGCGGTTACGGCCATGAAAGGGTTAACATAATTAGTGCTGCCCACATGCAATCTTTTCAGTCAAATCATCAAAGCATTTTACAACCCTTTGAAATAAAACTGTCTTATTAATCGCTATAAAAGTAGTTCTTGGTCATCCATTTCACTGATATCCAAACCATTAGTGATTTGCAAGCCATTAGTAGTGATTTGCGTGATGTGCCGCGATAATCCATGCACTGCGATAGCCACTCTGTGGATTAACACCTGTCAGATGGGCTGCTATATTATAGATTAATCATCAGGTCATTACGTTCTACAAATCCTATCGAAACAATAGGCTCGCGTCGAATCTGGCATGGCCAACTGAGCTTCTGTGGCTTGCCTCAGTTCTTACGCGCTAAACCGGGTAGCTAGCTAATAGGGTCGATGTACCACTTCTCTCAGCAGTCTTAGAACTAATTTATAATACGAAGGCTAATGAATAAGCTCCATTTTCTAAGAAACTAAGACACTAGGGCTAGCGATTTCATGGTATAAACACCTTCAGAGTCAGTGTTAGAATGACACAATAGAAACCGAGTCGGACCTCCTCTTTAGGCGTTTATACTACGAAATCGCTAGCTCTTAGTGTCTTACTTATATGTATCCATGGTCATATTTAGCACTATATGTATTTTCCTTTTCAGTGATCACAACCCACACAGACAGCATTCCCACACAGACAGCATTCCCACCCAGTAGTTAATTAATTGTTAACACCTTTTTACATAAACAGCTGCAGGGGTGGATTTTGGGTGGGCAAGGGGGCCAGTGCCCCCCTTCAGAAATGTTTTGTAGTAATGTTAACTGTACTTGTAACAGCATGAAAACCCTACCTATGTAAGTAAGTTTAATCATTTCAGAGTTTATATACACATCACTCTCTGCATTATTGCTTGGGTAATCAAAAAATCATCTTTTACATGCATCCCTTCTCGCAAAAACAGTGGTGGGATTGATGAAGACTTTTCATGTCTTTCGGATAGTAGAAATAGTGATAAAGAGGAGGATGACAGGTATAGGTATGTTTGTACAAAATAAATTACATAGCTACATATAGTTGTTGGTGTAATGTTTTAGTCCAGCAACAGTAATAAGTTTATCAGATAGTGCAGATGAGTGTGATTGGGAAGGTGATGTAGCAGTTCAGCGGTGTCTAGAAGAGTCTTTACAGAAAGAAGTGGTTAATGAAAGGTACGTAGCTGGATAACATGAAAACATGTAATTGTTTTAGGGGGAAACTGCTTAGTAAACAATTCAATATTTGCATGGAAGTCTAAGTGTCACTTGTGTTTTTCCGGACTATTGTACTCATTAACACAGTATTATATTTTATGCAACTATGTATGTAACTATACTATTAAATTTCATCTCCACATACGTAGCTGACAAAAATGTAAGATCTTGACCTCAACATTTCTTTCTGATGCAAGCATGACCTTGTGTGTGGGCAGATTAGATACGTACTACTGCTACTAATTTTATTATATTAATGGCAAAATGTATCCAATACCCAGCTAACGATATCTATATTTGCTATAACTCCAATTTACATGAATTAACATTTTACAGGTCAAAGTTGACTGTTGATAAAATTATCTCAGACCACCACAGACACAAAATTAACAATAACAGAATATGGCGCATCACTGTAAGGCGGCAAAACATCTTTGAGGATATGATGAGAGCAATGGAAGGGTGTGTGGACTCAGAAGGAAAGTACCTGGATGTTAGATTTCTTGCTGAGCCAGCTATAGATGAAGGTGGGCTGACCAGAGAATTTCTGTTGACACTAATGGTTTGTATTTGGATGGTGCTCCTGGTCATCGTATTCCAAGACACAACGCTATTGCAGTTCAGGTATAGTTAATAAATAATAATCAGTTGGCTTAATTGCTCTAGTTAGGTAGTGAACAGTGTGGCAGCACAGTTATGTTCACTAATAATTTATTTTTAGTGATGTTCACTAATATTCATTAGTTAATTCTCTAAACATCAGTGAACATCACTATGCTACCACTGTGCTCTGTCACTGTGCTCTGCCACTGTGCTCTGCCACTGTGCTCTGCCACTGTGCTCTGCCACTGTGCTCTGCCACTGTGCTCAGCCGGTGTGTGCCTGGTTTCTTAAAATCCGCCCCTAAGCTATTAAAAACTATCCATGTGAAATGAAGCTGAATAACTGGCTAATCAAGTTTTTCACTCCTTTTCAGTTTCAGCATTTGCCATTGATACAATTGATGAGCGTGGCCTTAGTAACAAAGTGAGTTGTGAGTTACTGCCAAAGAAGACACTGTATCAGTAGTTCACTTAACAATTTTACTAGCCTGTAATTATTTACAAGATGAAGCATTTTAGTTTTAAAAGTGGGTGTGCCATGTGGGTTGTGAAACGTTTCATACCGTATAGTGGGTTATTTTCCTAGGTGCAAATTTTCCAGAATTTCCTGAATGGGCTCACAACTCAGGAAAATTTATGCTGAGCAATTTCTATAGTTCGGTTGTGGGTTTGGTGTTGCATTTGCACATTTAATGCAAACACTACACAGCAAGGAAAACAGACACTATAACCTTAGGCAGGCACAGCAACTGCGAATGAATAGTCAGTACATTTGGCTCACTTATTAGCAAATATGGAAAAGTAGCTACTGTTGCTGGAGTCCACACAGGTCTGTATACATGTTATCTACACACCAAGATCTACACACACGGACTGAAGACTCCAGCTGGATAGCTATATACAGTGAATCGAAGGTAGCTCCGCATTGTGAGTGGAAGCTGTGTGACACGAACTAGCTACAAAGAATCCATTAAACATTGCGGAATTTTGATCGTGTGAACTCACGCGGGTGCCAGGTTTGTGAATTTCTAAATTGGGAAAATTTCTACTAAAGCTGAAGGTTCACCATTTGGAAAAAAATTACACCTAGGGAAAATAAGCTGTTATATGGTAGAAGACTGGCTTATAGGGGTATTACAGTAATTTTAAAACAGCTACTACTGTAAAATAGTTGTATCACTAGTTAATGTATGGGAGTATAAAGCCATTTTAAACTTAAAGTTTAAATGTGTAGCTATGTGTTGCTATGTGTTCCTTAGTGATGAGTCTGCTCACGTGACTTTATATTAATAGGATAGTAATTATGGTGTTTTCTTAACAGGTAACAGTAATCTAACTTATACAGCACCCGGCCTGGTTTTTAGATATTAGGACATCAACTTGTTTTTACAGTGTATGTACTCCCTATGAGACAAGTTAAACAGTTAACATAATAATTTATGTATATAAACCAATGTGTTTATTGCATAAAATGATAAACCACACAGGTCTATATTGTAAGCCAGGAGAAAATGATGGGTCAAAATATACTTGTGTCAGTAAAGAGGGGGCGAGACCTCTGCTTAATATTGTCAATAATACTCACTTGGGTGTTATCTTTGTATAGGATAAGCTTTTTGAGAAGATAGGCAAGATGATAGCAATGTCTGTCATACATGGTGGACCTGGGCCAACTTTCTTTGCATCTGCAGTTGTTGATTATTTAATAGGAGGAAGAATATCTTCAATCAAACCTGATTTGTCTGACATTCCAGATTTTGAAATACAATCCAAAATAACAATGGTATGTAGCTATATGTAGCTAACATTCATGCACTATGAGTAATTGTGATTACCCAAAGCTGTCTGAGGTGTAATAACAAAGATATCCTAGATAGGCCAGTACTCTTTTGCTAATCCCCTCCCTCCTACCACTAAGCATACTCTGAAAATGTTGGTGTCATGTGATCATATCAGTTTTCTATATCAACATTTCTCAAGCAAGTGTACATACAATTATACTCCCCCCCCCAACCATACTGTTTGTGGACTTGCATAAAGGCTGAAAAATTGTAAATGACCTTAAGAATACTTCTACCCTAGTGCATGGGGAGATCAAAGATAAAACTGGTAATATATGGTAGTTAAACCCTATGGTATAACACATTAAGTTATTGTTTACTCAAAATGTACTTGCATGCATTTCAATAGGTTTTTAACACAATGTTTTGATAAAAACATGATAGATCAAAGCATGGGATAGAAAGTTTTGAAGTTCTCTGACATTACTATATACTCTAATAGAGCAGTCATCATGTTCTAATAAATCATTCACTTTTTAATGTAACATAACAGTCTTACCTTATTCACTGATTGTGCGTGAACTGGAGAAAGGTTTAACATTTGTGTTGACTCATGTAGCCACCACTGTTCTTAAACCTGGGCACTGCGCAAGGGCTCATCAAACAAATACCTGTATTTAAATGACCGATGCTTTGCCAGTTATTGTCAGTGATGTTTAAAATATGATACGTTAAATATAATTAACATGAATTAAGTAGTTTTTTGTTGTTCTTACATTTCCATCCATACTCTTCACACCACATAAATGCAAATTATCTGGTGACTGGCTTGAAAAACTTGATTATGAATCATACTGGTAAAATGAAAATATATACATAGATATTGACTGATGGGACAATTTGGGTGATTAATTTTGCAATATAGCTAGAAAGATATTTCATAGCCATTTTTAAGTGCATGCAGGTACTGCATAATGTAATATTAATGTCAGAAAGCTTTATAAACCTTATTAGTGAAGGAGCAATGAATTAATAAACAAACCTGGGATGCTTTTATAATTTGTTGTATTGTAACAATTTTTGACAAAGGTTTATTTCACATTTAGTTACAGAAAAGCCAAAACAAACAAGAATTCGAAACTCTTTTATCTTCAAAAGAATACGAAGAGTTATTAAAAGCTTGTGGAATTTATGGTACCAGATACTATTTTGAAAAGAAAAGATCATCCGTGCACTATTACTCCATTTTTCCATTGGTACATGCATAGTGGAACTTGATCAAATAAGAAAGGGGTTATCTTGCCTCCATTTTGACAGTTTGATCAAAAGCTACCCACAAATCATCAAAGCTGAAGTGTTTATGCCTCCACTTATTTTTTTAACTGCAAATTACATACAAGATAAATTTCAACCCGATCTATCTTCATTGGGGAGCACTAAGCGTCACCTAGAAGAGGCCATCATAATGTGTTGGATACAATATTTGCAGCATGTTGAAGGTACATAAACTACCTTTATAGAAACTTGGTGTTTCATTAATTGTGTTGTCTATTGTTTAGCCCTAGGTGAGCAAGCGTCACCATTGTTAAAAGATATTATGATCTTTTTGACTGGATGCGATTCAATTCCACCTCTAGGATTCAATACAAGTCCCACGATTGAGTTTACTAATGAAGATCAACTTCCAATCTCATCAACCTGCTCCTTAACCTTGACTTTTTCTAGAAAAATTAAAACCGAGTTCAATGATTTTAAAGAAGTAATGGATTTTGCTGTGCTAGGTTCAGAGGGTTTTGGCCAAGTTTGACATTAAAACTAGACACATCTACATAGGTTAGCTAGCTATATATATTGATTAGCTATTGTATTTAAGTGGATTACATAAATAGTATCACAATCATCATAATTATATATACCCTTTGCTTATGGTATCTTACTGACATTTATGCTGATTAATTAGTCTACCATGGTAGTGATGATGCAATACCAATTTTTGATCTGGCTTCTTGTTTGTTTGACTATGCTGTAGCTACTTGTAGTGCATGCTCAGTGCAGGAGCAGCTGAACTTACTCAAAGTTGTAGGGGCACAATTAACTAACAAGACACATTTCTATTGTGAAAAACTAAATTCCTATGAACACTTATAAATTTTGTGTGGGCACGTGCCCCCAGTGCCCCTCTGGTTCCGCCACCTATGGGTCAATGGAGTTATATCCCTATAACTGCTACCGTATATTCCAAATTGTTCAAGGTGAAAAATTTTATGGATGGATAAGGTACTGAAAATTCATTCCAGTGAAGTTTTAATGAAAATGTTCTCATGTGCATGATCATGACTTTCATTTGCATGTGTGCTATACATAGAAGTTTATGTGATTTAGTAGCTAAAT
The DNA here is from genome assembly GCA_965207375.1 of Nitrosopumilaceae archaeon. Taxonomy (GTDB): domain Archaea; phylum Thermoproteota; class Nitrososphaeria; order Nitrososphaerales; family Nitrosopumilaceae; genus JAWVZS01. The sequence continues at coordinate 521,662 of CBDBMG010000003.1, forward strand.
GCATCTGTTTAGTCAGTATGCTAAAATCAAATTACTTGAGCTTGGCAGATGTATACGTGCATGCAATCATGTGGTAGTTACATGTGGAAACTTATTTTGGTATAGCAGTTCAATTGTACAGCTATATAATTGTATATCACATTGTCAATTCTGTATCTGCAGTATGTTGTCTGATCATTGCTTTTTGCTCAACTAATGTGACCTACCATTTTTAAAATTTAATATCTCTTGTTGTATAAAGCTATCTAAGATCAAAGTAAAAAAGTGTACTTTATTATCCATAATGTGCACTGTGTGCTACTAGATTATCCATGGTCATAATAAAGTGCTGTTCTATGTTTTCCTGTGATCACAACGGGTAAGTGGAAAATGCGGACTCGCAGATTCCGCCGGAAACACGGAATCTCGGATTTTAAGGTTAAATCATATCACGTGCAGGATATTTATTGCTCCATGTGATGTTTCCGACAAAATGGACGGAGGTAAAGGGAGTCATGGCACCTCTGACACGGAGTATTCTGTCACATAAAGATCCCCCCAGCTAAGAAGTACGTCTCAACATAACCCTACCTCTGATAGATACGTATCTCCATGGTAGGAAGTTTGAATACATGGTACTGCACTACACCATGATCATTGATGGTTGCATGGATTAATTAACGAAATCAATCCTCGCCGTTATACATGTACATCATCGGCGAATCGCATTGACCTCAGGTCGAGTGTCAGTTGATGCTGCATGCCCTCTTCGAGGATCCCTGTATCTATCAGAGTTACGTGTATTTATATCTATCAGAGGCAGGGTTATGTTGAGACGTACTTCTTAGCTGGGGGGATCTTTCTGTGATAGAATACTCCGTGTCAGAGGTGCCATGACTCCCTTCACCTCGGTCCATTTTGTCGGAAACATCATGTGGAACAATAAACATCCTGCACGTGATATGATTTAACCTTAAAATCCGGGATTCCGTGTTTCCGGCGGAATCCGCGAGTCCGCGTTTTCCACTTATCCGTTCACAACCCACACAGACAACATTCCATGTTTGTGGGTAGTTAATTACTTGTTGACACCTTCTATGTAAACACCATGCAAAACTGTAAACAAGTTGTAATTTAACATTTAATCCTACAATTTAATTGAATGAATTTGAAATATATATTTCACTTGGCTGCACCTTGTGCCAGTGGCGTAACTAAACCCGGGCCTACCCGGGCCTGGGCCCGGGCATCAATTTTGAGATGTTTTTAGAAATGAAAGTCTAAGTTTATATCCAGTGACTACTATCAAATTGTGCGCAAGTAGCTAATCATAACATGCTAATATATACCTTAATGCTTTTATCTCCATTTATCGAATAGCTAGTATGATAGCCGAAACAAGCGCCACTAAAAATAATTTGTCACATGATAACTTATTATGGCCAAGCGCGTGTTTTGTAAGCAGTAGCAAAGTGTGATTTTGAGGTGAAATGGTTAAGTACTGGTGATTATCACGAGGAGCGTACACCATTTCTCTCAGATTATTTATGATTCAGTCAGTGAGTTCACGGACAAAATGGCGCGTAATCATGCCGGAGTGTATCAAGTAAGGCTCAAACCCTACATGGACAAAGGCAAGGATCATAGAATAGGCAACCTGCAATGGTATACAATCCATAGTGAGTTTTAAAATAGATTCAAAGACCTCTGCACACTTGGAGATTCGCAAGTCAAAGATTTAATGATTACCGGTGGCAAGAAAGAAGCAGCATCTCGCCAGCAAAAGTATAATTAATGCACAGATATAACCATGCACATGTAATATATTTAGCATATATTATAAACACTGAGCTGCAGGAACAGGAGCTAATAGCTGGCTTCATGCATTTCTACAGTGTTCAGTAGGTCACAATGCACTTTTTGTTTAAATTAAAGATAATGTGAATAATTATATTTAACCATTATACTGACGGAATGCACAAGACTTTTGGCAACTGAATGTACCCAGACAACAGACTGGAACTATGAACTTGTCTCACGATTACACTTAATCCGGCTATTATATAAAGTATGTCAGTATCTGGGCCCTGGCATCAGGAGCAGGCTGGTTACGCCACTGCCTTGTGCTATATTAGTCTCTTGACCACTCCCTTGTGCTATAGATGTATTGCACTCATCCCTGTATTGTAACTAGTATATAAGGAAAAAGTTTCACAGTTGCCAATGCACCTGTGAAAATTTCCATCTCTAACAAATTGGTATACTGTATGCATTCATCCTTTGATCTGCCCATGCACAGCAATGTGATATACAGTAGCTAGCAGTGCCTAACTGGTAAAGGACTAAAGGTAGATATACGATGTAATTATCAGCCAGTTCTTGTCCCTTCAAAAATGAGACAACACATCACTTTTAGCACAATGCATATGTGAAGCTGAACTGATTTGTTAAATCAGTGCTGTAAGATATGAATCCTAATAGAGCACTCAATGATTGTGATTTCAACAGTTAGTGATAGTGCATAAATTTGGAGTTTTTATATAATGCACACAAATTACTGAATAAGGTAAAGCCTGTAGATGATCCTAGCTATAAAGACACAGTGAACATTGGAATTTAAAATACAATTACGTAGCTGTTAATAATAATTTGTATATCATAAATTATTTTAATCCCACATCAATTACAATAATCCACATTCTGTGCTAACAAAAATCTATATTTTATATTTTTAATCATTTTACAGTACAACTCATGGAAGGCATGAAATTAAAAAAAAGAAAACAAGAATACAGTTGCACCAAAGGTCTGATGGCAACTTGTGTCACCAGCCTTAACTAAATTACAAGTAGATTATATAATGATTGTTACATTAAACTAATTAACTAACAAGTTGACGAATTACCATCGAAAAACCAGGCGCTGTGTGCATTTTGTGTAACTTGTATTGTTTTGTTGTGTGTTAATTTGTTGTATTCTTTGTGTAAGTTAAACCACTGTTACTCTACTGTTATTCAATGTACTTTAATAATTCTTAATGACGTCATCAGCAAGTCACGTGAGCAAAGACTCATCACTAAGGAACACATAGCAACGGATGCGAATTTAATTCTTCTATTTAAACCCACTTTGTACTCCAGTACTTTAGAGATAGAACTTTTTGAAAGCAGTATAAAGTTGTTTTATGCCGAAATTCTTACTGCAACACTGTAGGCCAGTCTTCTTTTATAAGCTCCGCAACCCGCACGGCACGCCCACTTATAAAACTAATGCGCTCCGTCTTGTTAGTAATGTACAACTGGTTAAACGGCTTTTACCGTGTAATGAACGGCAAATACAGCGTTACCTTGCTCTTCTTTGGCAGTAACTCACGACGCGCTTCGTTACTAAGGCCCCGCCCATCAACAGTATCGATAGCAAGTGCCGTATAAAGAAGTGGAAAGGCAGCAGAACTTGTTTAACCAATCACACAGGGTCCATATCACGCCACTAGTTATTCATGGCCTCGGGGGCGGACACACACACACACACACACACACACACACACACACACACACACACACACACATACATCCGCACTGAAGTGATTTTAAGAAACCAGGTGCGCGCCGGCCTATGGCCGGCGCGCGCCTGGTTTAAAACTATATAATAAGGAAAAGGGGAGGGATGCATGTTGATAATATCAGTCAGGTGTGAGGTCTTGAGCACCTTGAACAGCAGAGGTAGTGAAAAGTACAAATATTATCATTACCAAAGTTCTTGGTAAAGTGATTCCATTTCAAAAAAGATGTATTTGTAGATACAGGTTGGGTAATATCTATGGGGGTAAAGAATTCCAAAGGCATGGCAGTCTACAAAAGTAAAAGTGATGGGATATGTTAGAAGAAGAGCACTGATGAATCAATTTATGAAAAGTAGATCTAGTATTTGAAACTCTGAACTTTATGTAGTCATTGATATTAAAATGTTGGGTTGGGGATTTATAAAGAAGGTTAGATCATTTAATTTGTAAATGTACATCAAAGGTAATAAATTCAGACTCAAAAGACGTGATTTGTAACAGGAAGTATAATCATTTAAAATATATTTGGTAGCTCTTCTCTGAACTCTACAAAATATCTTTTATAAGGTACGGACACCACACTTGGGAACAATATAATAATTGCGATCTTATAGATATAAACGTTTTTTAACTAAATAGAAGTCAGTGGAAAAATTTTGATGAAGTAGTCCAAGAACCTTGTAAGCCTTGCCAATAATTTGCTTATAATGACAACTCCAGTTCATGTTAGATGATAAAATAATGCCAAGGTTTTTAATTTCACCAACTTTAGAAATTGTCTTATTATTGAAAGTAAATATGTGCGAATTTAGAATAACTCAGTGTTAGAACTCTAGTGAAAAATGCTGTCAAGATCATCCTGCAATAATTGTATATCGTTGATATTAGAGATTGTTTTGACACACTTAGTATCATCAGCATAGATAAATGGTAGTGCAGATGTTAAACAACTGGGTAAGTCATTTATGCATAGAGCAACCAATATGCTACCCTGGGGAACACCAGATGTAACATTGACAGGATGCAATAATGAGTTTTAATCCGCACATATTGTATGTGGTGGCTCAAGTATGCTTGAAACCACCTCCATAGAGCTCCAGTGATACCATATATACGACCTTGATTTCACTAAAAATTTGGAGTCTGGGACAGAGTCAAAAGCCTTTCTGACATCGAGATAGATAACATTATTTTTATTGCTTCCCTTTGCCTCAAGTAGATTATTTATAAACACAATTAATTGTAGTGTAGAGTGACCAGGAAAAATCTGTATCACAGGAGCCGGTTTGGATTTATTTTAATAGCCCTCAGCTAACAAACAACATTTTTAGATTTTAGGAACCTCATGATCATTAACCGCAAAAGATCAAAACGTATAGAGCTGTGTCTGTTAATTAAGCTCAAAAAATTGCCTGTTATACTTTTTTAAACAAATAAATTATAATTTATAGTGGTGCCTAACACAGTGACTACGGAAGGAGTTGTAGAAGCTGTCTTGTGAATTTCTGCTGCTATAAAGTGTTGATAGGCAGTGGAATGAGTGTATTTTATACTTTTTAGACGGGATAACCGACTCCCCGACTCTAACTTTCCTGACTCCTTTTTTAAACTACAAATGGCACGAGTATTATTACCCAGTTTGCACCCCACGCCATAAATTTAGCCTATTATGCTTGATGCTTTACCAGAGGAGGTAGAACATGTGTACGTGTATACTGCAAAATTGAGGCATGTTTGATATCTGCAACAAGCGTGTCCAATCCATAATCACAATAAACAGATGTGACACTCAAGTCATTCTCCTTCATATCAGTCGTCAGTGATACCAATCCGCGGGTACTAACTAGAAGAAAATCGGTGACTTGATCCCAAAGGAAATGAGCAGCAGTATACACCATGTAAAATCATCTAATTTGCGTCTCGAACAACATTTCCTGACTGCCACGGTCGATGGTGCCGTTCAGTAGTATTAACATGAGTATACATTAACAATTCACGTGATACAGATTCACGTGATCTAATCCGCGGATGATGCAACATATGCCACACCACATCGTATAGCTCTGGAGTACAAGGACGGCTCAGAAGGTGGGGCTGGTAGGGGCAGAGCCCCACCACATTTCCCATATCTTAATTCTTGGTATAGTTATGTTAAAATGAATATACTCTAATAGAACAGTCTTAATCCTATCAACAGTGAATTGAATTTTTGGGTTGTAATAATTATGTACATAGCATATGAGTGGGTAGGGTATACTTTACATGATGACTACAAGCAAGACAAGTTCCCTACCACTACCTGTTAGCTTGAGCCGCCCCTGGTGGTGTACTTATATACCCGGCCGTGGATGCCATGCACCCCTTGCATTCAGTTTTGCACTGAACCGACCCGTACTGCTACACACAATGTAACTGCCCCGTGCGTTTTGCGACCGCCCCGTACACCTGATGTAACCGCCTCGTATACGCGATGTAACCGCCCTGTGCATTGTGCGACCGCCCCGTACGATGTGTAACCGCGTATCGACACTTGATGGAAAGCAATGCGATGTATTTTTACACTGATTACTCTTCATAATCATGACTAGGCTACACTATACGGATACACATGCCACGTGCTGGGCATTAAATAGAGTGTAACAGGCTTCTGGCATGTCTGCTAGTAAAAAACAAGAATTGTGTAATGGTTAAAAAGTTAATCATAAGGGGTAATGGGTAGAGTGAAGTAATAAACAGTAATTAATAATATACAACTTTTTAAACTTTTGCTGCTAGCTAATAATTAAAGTGTACAAACAATAATGATTTTCATAGAAAAAGCTCCCTCACATGCGTTCATTGAATATATCAATGAACCATATGTGACGTGTCTCGTACACTAGACTCTCGGCCTGGTTCACTCCAATACTTCAAGCCAAGTCACGCTTCACTACCACTAGTGCGCATGTCATAATAATGTGTCGACACACGTGATCACACGTTACATCTTTCCTCCCAAAAGAAAAAAAAACAAAAAAAATCCTACCTATAACACAAAACACACAAAATGTACATTTTAACTAGCTTAACCTATGGGAGGAATAAACCAATAATAAACAAATACTAAATAGTTACGATTGTATGTAGTCTTCCATCCAGTGAGGTGCTCTATGGGTTCTTTGAGATCTACGCAAAGTGCATGGTTCTTGTGGTACCGCAGTGGTTAATGATGTTGATATTCCATCTTGTTCCATTGGTGCACTACCATTATCCATGCCTTCTTCTGGGTGCACTGTCTGTGGGTCCATGTTCCCTGTATCAAACAACTCATCTGTGTGGATCACATGATGACGATTTCTTCTGTAGATTGTGTTTCCTACGTTTACTTCATAACTCCTTGGTCCTACTAATGCTTTACAAATTCCCACACTCCAAGTTTTTTGACCTGGTAATCGTATCCTTACCGTCTCCCCTGGAGAAATGGGTCTCAGATCCCTTCCATGTTGGTTGTAATATTGCTGTTGACGTTCTTTTTGTGCTTGCAGTTCCTGGATATCTTGTTTGATTGGGTATCTGGGGCTTAAAAGTGTTTTTGTGATGGGGAGCAATGTTTTGCAGCGGCGTCCTAAGAAACGCTGTGCTGGGCTGGTTCCCATCCCCTCTGTTGGAGTGTTTCGCCAGTCTAAAAGAGCAAGATGTTCTGATTGCCCTGATTCCTGACATTTTGTGAAAAGCCTTTTGATGGTTTTGACAGCATTTTCAGCTTTGCCGTTTGATTGTGGATAATAAGGCGAGGTCGTTGTGTGTGTAAAATGCCATGTTCGTGCAAATTTTGCAAATTCTGCAGACGAAAATTGTGGACCATTGTCAGAGATGACTATGTCTGGTACTCCATATCTTGAAAACAGACACTTTAGAACTTTACTCACGCCTTGTGTTGTAGGTGTATGAATTCTCTCTACTTCTATAAAATTACTGTAGTAGTCACACACTACCAGTAAGGTACGGCCCTTCAGTTCACATAAATCCACTCCAATTCTAGCCCATGGTCGTTCTGGTATCTCATGTGACAACAAAGGTTCCTTTCCTTGAGATGTGCGATGTGCCAAACAAATGTCACACTTTGAGACGTATTCTCTCAACTCTGCGTTCATTCGAGGCCAGTAAAGACTATCCCGAGCTCTTCGTATTGACCCTTTAATAATTCCAATATGTGAAGCATGAACCATTGCCATCATTTCTCTTCGTAAAGCAACTGGTATCACTACACGTGACCCCTTGAAAACCAACTGGTCTTGTATTGTCAACTCATCACGAAAATCATAATAAGCTCGGATACATGTTGGCACGTTCCTCTTGTTTTCAGGCCATCCCTGCTGAATTGTCTCTCTAAGTATTTGCAACACAGGATCATCCGATGATGCATGTTTTATTTGCAGTAATCTATCCTTACTAACAGCTAGTAGGGTGTCTGTTGTATGGTCAATACCTTCCAAATTTGATGCAATGTCACATGCACCCACATCTGGTAAGTGTGCCCGGCTAAGGGTGTCTGCTAAAAACATCGTTGTCCCTTTTTTGTATTTCCACTGCAAGTTATATTTTTGTAGCTTAAGCAACATTCTCTGGAGCCTTTGTGGAGCATTGTGTAGGGGCTTTAGCACTATTGATTCTAATGGCTTATGGTCTGTTTCAATATTTATCCTGCTGCGTCCATAGATATATGCATCAAAATGGTCGCATGCAAAAACTACTGCGAGGAGCTCTTTTTCTATCTGCGCATACCGGGTTTCCACTTCTGATAGAGCTCTTGACGCATATGCCACTGGTTGTCCATTTTGCATCATTGCTGCACCCAACCCTGACTGTGAGGCATCACACTGCAATGTAACCTCCTCATTTAGATTATAGTACCGAAGTACTGGTGTGCTCATGACAGCTTCTTTTAGTTTATCTAGTGCCTCTGGTTGTGGATGTTCCCATGCCCACACTGTGTCCTTCTGGGTCAGCTCACGCATTGGTTTGGTAATATCTGATAGGTGTGGCAAAAATTTACTAAGGTACTGTGTTAATCCCAACAGCCTCTGCACACCTGCCACATTCTTGGGTAAGGGCATATCTTTTATTGCCTGTACTTTAGCAGGATCCACACATAAGCCCTGTTGTGTTGCAATATGCCCAATGAAAGGTACCTCTTGCATCCGTAATTTGAGTTTGTCTGCATTGAGCCGCACTCCACGTTCCTCACATCTTTGTAGAAGCACTTCTAAGTTCTTGTCATGGTCATGGATTGCATTCTCCTCTGTCTGCCCTCGTCCTACCACCACAAAATCATCTGCAATTACTTCTACTCCTGTCAATCCTTCAATAAGTTCGTGCATACGTCTCTGAAAAACTTCTGGGGCTGAGCAGATTCCAAATGGCATTCGCTTCCAGCGATATCGGCCAAAAGGGGTATGAAAGGTTGTGAGAAAAGATGATGATTCATCTAACGTGATGTGCCAGAATCCACTACGGACATCCAATACACTAAATACCTTTGCACCATAAAGGCGTGTTGCCACATCTTCAATAGTGGGTAGTGGATAATGCTCTCGCTGGATGGCTGTATTCAGATCTTTTGGATCTAGACAAATCCGCAATGTGCCATTTTTTTTTGGAACCGCAACCATTGAGCTAATCCAACTTGTAGGTTCTGTAACAGGTGCAATGATATTTGCTCTCACCATACTGTTCAGAGTTTCCTTCAGTCGTTGTCTAAGTGCCACGGGAACCCGCCTTGGTGCATGTTGTACTGGCTGAACACTAGAATCTAGGCGAATATGATAATCACCAGCCACTTTACCAACTCCTTCTTTGAACACCGTAGGGTATTTCTTGATAAGCTGCTGTTGTGACATAGCGTTTGTGGGCTCCAATGTGAATACAGTGGCTTGTCCTACATGTGGTTTGCATAGTGCGTCATTGTCAAGATATGCAACAATTTCCATGTCTAAACAGGCCTTTCTTCCTAAAAGTGGACGAATATTCGTGCAATTCACTAGCTTACATTCCAATGTGTACTGACGGTTGCCCCGTTCTACTTCCATGAGTACTTGCCCTGTCACTGGCAGTGTGGTACCTCCGTATGCTGTAATTTGCGACTTTCCAAGTTTGGCCTTCCTTAGTTTATGGTCATTAGTAGCTTGTCTGTAGAGTGCTAATGGTATAACGTTGCACTGTGCTCCAGTGTCAACTTGAAAACGTAAAAAATTGCCTGATTTGAGCTTCAATGTTACAAACTGTGAGTCGTCTAAACTGACTGCTGCAATTTGAGTTGGGAATACTTCATCCCCATTGTCATCAACCAGTTTCACAGAGCCTTTTGCAGCAGTGCTGCAGCACTTGTTGGCAAAATGATTGGGCTTATGACATTTGTTACACAGCTTCCCAAATGCTGGACATAGCTCTCTCTTACGCAGTTCATGTTTGCGTCCACAGTACCAACACTCTGGCATGTCTGGTTTGCTTGGCATTATTGATTGCTTATCCGATCCAGTCTGATTTCCTTGTGAAAACTTTTTTTCTGTCTGATAGCCTTGGAATTTAACTGCATGAATCAATGTGCTTGATTCATCTGTGATTGTCTTCATCTGTATGTTAAGACTTTCGGCAGCCCTGCATATTTCATCTGCCTTGGTCAGGGTTAGACTAGGTTCGCGAAGAAGACGTTCTCGTACCTTGTCGTCTCGTATGCCAAATACTAATCTGTCGCGTAGGATCTCCTCCGGTGTAATGGACGCAAATTCACATCCTTCAGACAGCTTTCTTAGTGACGTCCGATATTGTTCATAAGACTCTCCTGGTTCTTGTACACGACGATTGAAGCAGTATCTTTCGAATGGCACGCTCTTTCTTGGTTGGCAGTAATTCGCAAATTTCTGTAACACTGACTCTATTTTGTTATTGTCACCTTCATTTTCCCACATAAAAGTTGCGAACACTTCACGCGCGTCTTCTCCAACAACCGTGAGTAAAGTTGCCACTTGAACTTTTTCTGATTTCTTGTTCAATTCAATTGCTAACGCATAGTTTGTCCATGCTCGTTTGAACTTTTTCCAGTTCTCTGCTGCTAATGTTCCATGAATGTCCAACGGCGGTGGAGGTGGGAGTGCATATCCGGCCGCCATTTTGTCTGTGACTTGTTCCCGCCAACAATACAGAAGGAAATCTCTGTAAAAAAAACTACAAATTAAAAGTCTTGGATAGAGAAACACTCGCCTTTACTGGTACCTTAACCCGGTACCAAGGATTCGTTCTGTTGGTTATTAATTCAGTCCGTCCGCGTGGAGATTCGCTTAAATCCGATGAGTACATTGACAACTCGACGGAATCCCACTCCTGTCACCATGTGACGTGTCTCGTACACTAGACTCTCGGCCTGGTTCACTCCAATACTTCAAGCCAAGTCACGCTTCACTACCACTAGTGCGCATGTCATAATAATGTGTCGACACACGTGATCACACGTTACACCATATACTGCTGTTGTTCCACTTCGCCTACTTTGGGGTCCATCATTAAAGGAAAGTGAAATCATTGAGGTTCAGGAAGGCAAAACCAACTATAGTGTGAAGATCTTGTTGCTAGGTAAATATTTGTTTTGCAGTAGTGATAGTTACTGTTTATTTGTTTGACTACACCTGCAGGAACACGAGAGAAATGTAAGGCTGAGCAAGTGAAATATGAAGATGATGAAGAGAAGGAAAATGCAAAGCCCAAGGGGCAGAAAAGAAGCACACAGGTTTGTACACCTGAATTTGAAGTCCTGTACTTGCATATTTAATTTTACTTAGGAATATAAGACCAACTTGGAAGGCTGCCCTGCTAAAAGGCAAAAGAAAATGGAAGGCTGCCCTGATAAAAGGGAAAAGAAAATGGTATGCACTAATCTTCTATTATATTATTCGATAGTTGGCAGAGTTGTAGAAAACTTTTGTAGTAGTATGTGGTGTACGAGTTCAAGACAAGCTCAATAGATTCTCCAAACACAAGGAACAAACTGTTGTTTTACCAATTCATACTTTAATTTTACATTAAGGCAGTTATTTCATTGTTTGAGTTGCATGTTCATTTAAGCTTGTACAAGTATGTGGTTCATGTTGTATTCTGATCTAGGAACCCAAACCAGTGTTGGAAGTTGGCCCTGACACACCTATAGAGAGGAGCCGGTGTTGACTACCAGAGAGGAGCCGGCATTGACTACCAGAGAGGACCCAGCGTTGACTACCAAAGAGGAGCTGGCGTTGATTACCAGAACAGAGCCAGTGTTGACTGCCAGGGAGGAGCCGGTGTTGACTACCAGAGAGGACCCAGTGTTGATTACCAGAACAAAGCCAGTGTTGACTACCAGGGAGGAGCCGGTGTTGATTACCAGAGAGGAGCTGGTGTTGACTACCAGAGAGGACCCAGTGTTGATTACCAGAACAGAGCCAGTGTTGATTACCAGGGAGGAGCCAGTGTTTATTACCAGAGAGGAACCGGCATTGACTACTAGAGAGAAGCCGGTGTTAACCACCAGGGAGCCTGAGTTTACTACCAGCAGTGCGGATACTATAGATCATGTAATTCCTATAATGTTGATAAAATGCTGTAATTAATATCCATATTGTAGGATATTGTGGATGGATATCGAGTTGACGACTATTTTGATTTAAGTGATCTGGAGATCTCTTATGATGTATGTATTATAAAGAATAATGCACCTATCAACATGTTTCCCCATTCCTCGGGATTATATGGAGCTATGGTGGGGATTTGACATGCCCTAATGTCAAATGCCCCATAGTAGAGCAAACTGAGTGTGTCGTATGCCAATTTATCCACACGTAAACCACAGTTGCAACATAGGGTTTTGACATATATCAGGCTTTGAATTGAAAAGTGGTTATATATCAAGTGTAGGGTACAGTTTTGTGTCAATGCTCCCAGTAATGCCCCACTTAGGCTTGAGAGGGGGTAGCAGGGAAATACATTGATAGGTGCATAATGTTGCTGTAATACATACTATCAAGAGTTTATTATGTGTCTGGAGTCGAAGTTCGCCTAATGTCTTAACTAGTGATGCACCGATGATCGGTTCAACCATCGGAATCGGTTTATCGGCTAGAGCTGTCAATACTACCCGGTATCGTGATACCAAGCAGTATCGATACTTCAAGCTTTGGTATCGTAGGTATCGATTATGCAACATATAACCAGACAGGTGATGATTTTGGGTCACATTTTCAACTGATTTGGATCAAACTTGTTGGATAAGATCTCTATTAATGTGATAAAATTTGCAACTTCATATACTAAGTGTGAAAAGGCCAAATTTTATATGCACATTAGCCTGGTTATTTCATGTAGGCCATATCATGTGAAGTGTCTATACCTAAAGTGTATCGTGATACCCTGACTATGCTATCATGATACGCAAACTTGAGGTGGTATTGCACAGCTCTATTATCGGCCTTAAAATTATAGCATTGGTTCAGTTATTCTTTAGCAGATGTTTCAGATTTATTGATAACAGTATAAAATGAGATGGCATCATTATTTTAGTGATAAAATATTTGCTATTTCAGTCTTAAAAGGGACATGGAATAATTATGGATGGTGCTCAAAAATGTTTAATAGTAATTTCATATTGTTAGCAGATTTGGAAGGTATGTTGATATCGGATCGGCTATCAGTATTAGCCAATATATCGGTGCATCACTAGTCTTAACCATAAGAACTCAGATTATTTACCTTCTCAAACTGACCCGGCAGGCCGAAAATGTATAAATCACTTAACAATCACATGGTAAAAATTGCTGTATGAATATTACAAAAAGCCCTCAGTTCTCCAGTTATGTAACTCTGTGTTTCTTGGCCACATTAGTAGGCAACTTACAATAAGGTTTTTTGCCTTCGCTAGAACATAAACAAATTTGTGCTACAAAAGCATAACACTTTTTCAATTCTGTAACTTCGTCTTACACCAAGGCTCCATTACCACCCAAACCACAAGAATAACAAACTGGCTCAAAGTTCACCAAAACTGCACTGTATGCATCACATGATTTTTGATCATGTGATTATATTTTATTGGATATTTGGAAAAAAGACCAACCGCATCCGTGAAACAGCATTCATTTGCTATGGCCTTACTATATTAACACCTCCCAAGTCCTAATGGGTTGTTCTTATGAGAGGCTAAATAACAGGAATGTTTACAATATTAATGGGCTAGCACTAATTTATACTCATCTCTAGTTGCTTGAAATTTGATTCATGGCGAGGTTTCCCATTCTGATCAGTATCATTTAAATCCTTACTGTATCATGTAGAGTTGGGCAGTAATGCCTGATAGTTATACTGGTGCTGTATGAAGGTCAATACTGGTTTTGTTATTGTGAACAATGTGATAACAGGTATTACACTAATTATGTTTGTCTGTGGCCATGAAGCCATATCATAAGTAAACAGTGAGGTTAACATGTACACTTTTTGGTCTAGTTCCAGTCTACTTTTATTGAAGGTGTTAACATGTACTTATTACCACCATATACTGGGTAATTTTCAAATGAGAATTTTTGAAAATGGTTGATTGGAAAGTTTTTTTGGAAGTTTCCATATACACGTGTGCCATGGAAGGATTAGAGGACGTCGATGTCGCTTCTTATTTTACATTGGAATCAGCTGGCTACTATCCACGGATGCCATGTATAGCGGCGAAGCAACATTTGCACTACGGCATGCTTTATTGAAGATCATAAACATTAATTTATAGGGCTGGAACAAAGCCTTCGAATGTTTCGAAGGTTCAAACTTCGAATGGTAAAATATCCTTCAAAGCTTCGTAGCGTGCTCATAACACAGTAATAATTATGCAAGATTTACGAGTAATATTCTTTTCTTTATTGCGGCAGCCTACACTTCTTATGCAATCGATTCTCATGTGCCACGCCCACTTTTAGATCACAACAATTTGACCTTTTGGTGCGGCAGAAGCTTAAAATGCCTTATGGAGCGATTGTTATGGATGCAAAACATCAGTTTAACCTTTAGTTGGTTTTTAGCTACGTATGCATGATTGCTGTACAGACACACCCATTTTTGTGGTCGATTGATCGTGTCATCTTGAACTGCTGTTATAAGTTTACCAAATACTTGTAAACCTATCAAACAAGATTAGAAAGACGAAAAGCTTTAGCAGGATATGCATAGATATGAGAAAAAGCTGATACTTATTTTATACCTAAGCTTCAAACCTTCAGTGCAGTTTTCAAAGGGTAAATTTCAACCTTCGTTCCAGCCCTATTAATTTACTAATTCTTCAAAAATTACCCATTATACAGATACAGTATTATAGATCACTGTATATTAGCAGAAATTGTCATCTTCCGTAGGGTATGAATTCTGCACAATGTGATAAGCTTGAGATGGCCATGCAAGAGCAGGTATGTATGCTATTTCTGCTGTAGAGAATATTGCTAAAGTGAAGAATTTACAGAACCAATTGGGGCATGCTATAAAAAGATGAATCACATTTAATTTTTCATGTTCAAGTTAAGCTACTTAATAGGTGTGCAAGACTTCCTAAAAATCACTATTGTTTACATGGAGCTTCCATAAAATGCCCATCGCATTGTTTATGTGAATAGGTAGTTTTCATGAGTGTGCATGTAGGCAGTTTTACATTATAGTTTATATTATGTTGTGCATTTATCAGATTGTTCTGTGTAACATAGGATAAAAGATATGAAGAGTTATCAGGAGTAGTGTCATCACTCAAGTCAGCCATTAACAATGTGCAGAAAGGATTAATTGTTATTTCGTCTAAATTGAGCAACGTATCAAGTGAAAGAAATGGACCAGAGTTAAATGGTATGCACAAAACTGCACTATAATGTAGCTATTATGTTATCAATCAGAGTAGTGAATTGCTTACCTTCTTATCAGAGCTCAGTAGAGTGTTATTTTAATACGGTACTATATACAAACTATGTGTTTTATTTTTTGTTATTGATTGTGGCATAGCATCATAGCAACTTAGATGAGAGTAGGGTGGAGTGATAGCTATGCACTTAGAATTATTGATTCTTAATATCAATATTTACAAGCTGCATGCACATAAACATTTGAACATAAATAATAATTGGTTATGGTATAGCAGAAAACGAGGAGAAAACATTGGTAAATTTGGTGAATTGATCTACAATCGACAACTTTTTTATTCCCTCAAAAATCCTAACCATTCAAATCCTACAGAAATGTGAGTTTTATCAATTAACAGAGCTAAATTCACCAATGCTTTTTTCCCATCTACTTTTCTGCTCTACTGTACATATATATGCATGTGTAAGTACTAAATTGTGAAAACATAACATTTCCAATAAAAATACAGATTCTTTTATTTGTGTAGAACCTGTGCCCATGCCTATTTCTCCGACCTCCGATACTGGAATATCCCCATCATCTGAAAGTAGAGTGTCCCAGGCTTCTGGAGATGAAGAGGGGATTTCTTCACAGGGAGCAGCTATACAACAGGAGGGAATCCCACCACAGATTCCAGAATTGTTAACACCAAGTGAACTAACACCGATATTTATGAAAAGTTGCTCCCGCAAGAACATGAGTGTACACCTTACAAGACGGCTGTTTAGTGAAAAAGTGCGTATGACATCCAATGTCTCCGGTCGTAAGAAACGGCAATTAGATCCAAAAATAATAACCTACATCAAGTCGACTGCCTTTAGGTATTTTCCATCATCGCATAGCGACATCACCAAAGAGTGGGCAGAGTGCATTGTTGCTATTGACGAGAGCTGCAGGCGTCTAAACAACAAGCCAACAAAAAAGAAAGATTGAAACACTGGCTTGAGGACATGACCATGAACTGAATATGGAAACTGGAACAATGATTATTATGAAACTGATCCATGTATTTGATTACTGATCACATATTTAAAAATCATTTTTAGGATTTTGTGCTTTTTCACATGTACTTTACGACCATGGAACTAGAACAATGATTATGACACTTTGAATATACATTGGTCTTTTGTGTAAATTTCACATGTTCAATTGTTAGAAAGGAATCATACATAAAGGTAATAATCAATATATCAATATTCGTTGCAAAATAAGCTAACAGTCAATATTTATTGTAGTTACTTATCTAATTAATACCCACTTGGTTCACCATGTACCTCCACTACTCTTGGAATGACCTTATGCAAATGATTGATGTATTTTCTACACACAGCTGGTGTCAATGTTTGCCAAAAGTTTAAAATTCCTTCTTTTAGCTGCTCAAGATTCCTTGGCTTATGTGTGGTGCGCAAGTATTGCTTCAAGGAACCCCATAGATTTTCTATGCGGTTCAAATCAGGGCTTTCAGGGGGAGTCGGCCACCAATTAATGCCGTGCTCTACAAGGTAATTTTCTATGTAATTACTCCGGTGCTTTGGATCATTATCCATTTGGAATCTATGTCCAGATTCATCAGAAAAACGGTCAGCTATGAATGGAACTAGAGATGCATCCAAAATATCTGCATAGCGAACTGCGTCCATGATACCTGTAAACATTACAACAGGGGCTGCACCCCGTGGTGATATAGCACCCCAAATGTGTAACTTGAGGGGATGCTTTGGCCGTGGTTTCAGTTTCCTTGGCTGTTTTCGTTTCCTGAAGCACAAACGACCATGGTGTTCGAGTTGAATGGTACATTCATCAGAAAAGACAACGTTTGAAAACTTCTCATTAACCCGAAGCTGTTCCCTGCACCACACCAGCCTTTTGGTCTTGTTCAAATTTCTAATTAGCTGGCAATAGTGTGGTCTGGTATTTACCCACCCTAGTTAGGGTCCGCAATGTGAAAAATCGACCTTCAAGGATTAACTAGCAAACATCCTCCCAATGTTAGGCTAGGTGCCAAATAGAAAAAGCCAGATTGGCGCCAATTTCTATTAACTTCTTGTAGTGGAAACTTGCCGAAATATCTGCAAATCGAGTGATAAAATGTAGCGAATTTTCCAAAACCGTTGCAATTGTCGCGATACTTGCTCTCAACCTTCATTAGTAAGTTTACCCTGCTCTCAAGCCATTTGTGGTGGCATTGTGATGGTTAATTTCCAGCGATCGCACAATCCCGACGAAAAATTGCAATCTTTTTTTACATTTTCACTTCTGGATCACAAAGTATTGAAGACAACAAAACCTTACTAGCTCAAACATGATTGGTAACAGTTAAACTTTTACGACAGGCAATATTATTAAATTTGAAGATTGTTTGCCATCTGGGCAAACGCGATTCTACCAAAAATTCCACCAAAATCACTGATATCCAGCTTCTTAATCTCGATACAGCGGATCACTACCAATAAATGGGCCAAACAGCTCCACGAAATATAGTCACATGCATAGTTTATACGCCATATCCATCCATTGTCCTTCCAAGCAGGATTATATACGCGTGTGCGTAGCTACGTAATGTATAGCGCATCCCAAAATCAATTTAAAACAAATGCTATTTTAAGGAATGTCAGCGGATGTATACACTATACTTGAAGTGTTTTAGTCTTTACAATCAAAGCTTAAAGCGATTTGCAATGTAGATTAGCGCTGTTCACAGTAGTCTGATAGGTCAAAATTATTTTAGCTACTCAGTACAATCAAAACATTGCACATACATAGAGACTAACCATATTGATGAGACTTTTACTCGGACTTTTATAAGGACATAAAGTAATAACAATTATCATAAATAGATGTTACAAAAGTGAATAATAATACAAAACCACAATCGAAATTTTCTGACGTTTACTAAACTTTGATTGTGATATTCATTTTATAGTAGTTAGCATAATCGTCTAAAACAGTTAAATATGTTGTTATATCAATAAAAGGGGATCATGTGTAAGTATAGTGTTATTATTTGTACTGATTTGGATAGTTTGAACTTTGAATCAGCACTAATTTTAAACTGATTTGGATTTCAGGACGTTTTAAATTTTGGTAAGCACCGAAACACTTATAGTACAGTGTATATATCCGCTTACAAGCCTTAAAATAGCAACTACTTTGTGTTTTTAACAAATTGATTTTGGATGCGCTACGCATATCGTACGCACTCGCGTAAACCTACTTGGAAGGACAGTGGGCGGATATGGTGTATAAACTATGCATGTAGCAATATTTTGTGGAGCTGTTTGACCCTTTTATTGGTAATGATCCACTGTATCGAGATTAAGGAGCTGGATAAGAGTGATTTTGGTGGAATTTTTAGTAGAATCGCGTTTGCCCAGATGGCAAACAATCTTCAAATTTAATAATATTGCCTGTCGTAAAAGTTTAACTGTTACCAATCATGTTTGAGCTAGTAAGGTTTTGTTGTCTTCAATACTTTGTGATCTAGAGGTGAAAATGTAAAAAAAGATTGCAATTTTTCGTCGGGATTGTGCGATCGCTGGAAATTAACCATCACAATGCCACCACAAATGGCTTGAGAGCAGGGTAAACTTACTAATGAAGGTTGAGAGCAAGTATCGCGACAATTGCAACGGTTTTGGAAAATTCGCTACGTTTTATCACTCGATTTGCAGATATTTCGGCAAGTTTCCACTACAAGAAGTTAATAGAAATTGGCGCCAATCTGGCTTTTTCTATTTGGCACCTAGCCTAACATTGGGAGGATGTTTGCTAGTTAATCCTTGAAGGTCGATTTTTCACATTGCGGACCCTACCCTAGTGCTTGGCGTTGGCGTTTAACAGTGGAAATAGTTACCTCCAGTTCTGGATACTTTTCAATCAACATCGCTTTCAAATGCCTTGCAGTAGCCTCATCATTCTCTTCTAATTCATTGTTAATCATTGTCAACATTTCTTGAGTGAGCTTCTTATCGCGTGCCCTTCGCGGTAAGTCAGTGTACACTCCCTTCTCTTTGAATTTCTTTAACAGACGATACAGGCTTCTCTTTGTAACTGTAACGTCTTCATCCTTCAGTTGCTGCTGTATAGCTGCCACGGTATACCCAGCATTAAACATGCTGACAGCGCTTCGTCTTGCACTCAAAGCTAGCCTTGTCATTGTTGCTCGGATTTACGCTAGAGTTCACTCGAGAGATCACTCGAGAGTTCTAGTTAAATTAGGGGGTGCGTAGCTATATATACGTAGTAGTCTGGCTTGTTAGATCAATTTTCCTTTACATTGGGTCGACTTTGCCCGACCCGCCATAAAAAATGTAACAGAAAAACGGACCAGCAATGCCTCTCTAGTACGTACTTTTAGCTAGCTTGATCCTTACTGATTCTACGTTAACACTTAAAAATCTCTTACTTTGCTACCTCCGTGGTACAACGGTGCTTAGCTCAGCTTAGCTAGACCTCTTTTCTTCCACAGCGCTTATGAATTAGAAATTAAGTACGTATACCATAAGCGCCTGCTGCGAGTGTTTCCTTCGAGCATATTTCAAGGGTGCATCCTTCGAGCATATTTCTAGATGATAAATGCTCGAGGTTCTAGTTCATAACGGATTGGACTCCCGAGCACACCACTCGAGAGTGCGACGTTGCGTTAAATCTGTACCGTACCAGAAAATAACAATGTTTCTTCACTATCAATAATACTCTTTGTATAGTTAAAAGTTGATTCATCTGTCACACCATGAGAGAATGGTAACACTACTCTCATCATCCTCAAGTCCCACTGTAATAGCTACAATTATTATCAAAGTGTAATATCTGGCTATCAATAATATACCGTATTGCATAAAACTTTGACAGTGGAAAACTTTGACGAATTTAACGAAAGGATAGCAATTCATCAAACTTTTTCCTACCAACCTTCTTTTAATGCATCTCCTTTGAAATCCACAATCAGTTCGTCAAAGTTTTGCTCGTCAAATTTCAGTTGTCAAAGTTTTTCCCTATCAAGCTTTTGTGCCATACAGTAATATACGTATCTCATTCAAGATGCCCAAGGTGTAAAAAGCTGTGTCCAAGAAAAAGGCTTGGATGTAAAGGTTGTGAAATCAAAATGGGTGGATGAAGAAGGCCGTGTAGACTAATGTTAATACTGATAGAAATTAAATTTTAATAATCACAATTCAGACTGAAAAACATTAAGTTATCAATTTGTGAAAATTATTACCAAGGGCCTTGGCTGCCCATTTTGATTTTACTACTTTTCATCCAATAATCACAACCTTTGGTGTTTTAGTTAAATTGGTTGAGATTTCATGTCTTTTAAAACAGTGATTTTAATGTATAAACTACGTAGCTAAAAGTAATCGCACACAAATAAACCTAAACATAGAAGAACTGTTGATATGATTATCCACAACTTTAGTATGTACCATACAATTTATAATATACAACTCACTTTTCCATTGGCTGAAGTAGATATCAAATAGTTCTCATCACGTAACATCTTGAGGCAAGTGACAGAGTTACCAATCCTACCATAAATTTGAAGCTTAATAACAGGTGTACTGTCACTATCAATGTTCCTAATGTCCCATAGCAAAATCTCTCCACTTCTGGTCCCACAGGTAATGTAAGGTGTCTACAAGTGATAGCTATATGTGCATACATATTCGTACTGTATCATATACGTCAAAACAGTCGAGGGGAAAACTTTCACGGTTAGAGCAAAAATGAAAATTCGACGGGAAAACTTTCGCGGTAGAAGCTTCTTGTAATAATGAATGCCTAGTCTAGTGAAGTATTCGACGGGAAAACTTTCGCAATTGAGCAAAAACCACGAAAGTTTTCCCCTTGACTGTTTTGACGTATACGGTATATGTATGTACATACGATGAGAAAAATTATGTATATTCCTACTAAAAACCATATGAATTAAGATAAAATTTGTGTTGATCTATCCTGATACCACACAATCTTTATGTTTAATATACATAGCTATAGCTATATGTACAATAGTCTATCAGGGAGCTTCTATATGTGTGGTATAGCTATTAGAGATTTAGACAGAAGATAACAGGTTATATAGTTCATACCATTGTTCCTAGTTGAGTAGACAGTACATGACTATTAGTGTATATGTGTTCTAAATATTGATCCACTTAAACATATACCTTTGTGACCACCTACGTAGATAGGAGTGGTGCAGCAGTGTAATAATAAATACAATACTTTTAGCTACATAACTACAAGATTTCATTTATGATTATCATTAGTTTCTTGTGCCTGACTCTTAAAAATAGAGTCTGGGGAAACTGTAAAGAGTTGGGATGGTGTAATACATTAATTAATGACATTATTTGATATCAATAACACTCCAAATGACAGAATGTATCATGAGTAAATTCAAATAGTTGCCTTAATTCTTTGTGGAGCGCCTTAATTCTTTGTGGAGCGCCATTACCAAGCTCAAAACCGTGAAGAAAAGTTTTTACTAAGGGGCTGAATTATTGAAAATTAAAACATCGTATTCCATGCAGAGACAAATTCGTTTATAGATTTAGCTACGTAGATGTTTTGCAGTTTCAATTTACATTCATTTCTTTATTGAAGCCTATAAAAGGGAGCCAAGTAATGAATGCCTGATCACGTCAAAACAAAACAAGGGATTTGATCGGCGACACCAACATTCCAGTGGCACCAATTTTTTCTACACAGTTTTCCCAAACTCTTTTTTAAGAGAGACTAGAGTATTATATAATTATATGTAACATAGCTATAGCTAGCTATTTAAAAATAGCTCCTCTCAGTAACAACATTATTAATTTTATATACAGAGCACATATTTAATTTCTTTAGCAGCCCAAAATAGCAATTTTAGGGAAGGTAAGTAGTGGCCATTAAAATAAGAACTGACCTAAAGCTATTAAATTCCTATCAGAGTTCCAGGAGAAGGCAAAACAGTTACTCTGCCTGAAGTATGCTTTAACAATGTTGTCACCACCACCATCTCCGGTAATCCAACTGGAGATGTTTCCATCATCATCATCTCCAGTAACCCAACTGGTAGGTGTATTGATAACCTTCACACCTCCTCCTTGTGATTCAAAGTTTGAATAACTGGACAAATACAATATTTAGTTAAAGATAAAATAGCTAGCTATATGCTTCCCACCAGTGGACCAACTTTTCTGCAAATTTCTGCTAGTAGAGCTGTAGCTACTATAGCTACGTAGTATAGCTACTTCTATATTTTTGATAAAACTGGAACTGTTCTTTTAGTGTATGTCACTGAGAGATAATGTGTAATTATTAAAGAATACAGTGGAACCTGTTAATCAGGACACTTGAAAATGTGGACACCTGCATAATCTGAACACCTAGCTGTGGTCCCAAATGGTGCTTTATCATATAAACTGACCTTGAAAATCAGGACACCTTTGGTTGGTCCCAAGGCGTCCATAATACACAGGTTCCACTGTATGATGTAATGATTATAGAATTACTTTACATCAATCTCTAATAGGACAGTCATTTAGTAACCAAAAGATAAGCTAAAAATTCTTCTCCTCCAAGCGATACAAATTGAATGTCAGTTACCACCTTGCATAATAGAAAACAGTTAAAAATCATATACAAGTTTGTAGCTACATGACTACAAAAGTATTTAATGTGACCTATAATAATCTATTATACGTACGTAGCTAACTAACTATATAGCCAGTGCTCAGCGGTAGCCACATCACTAGAGACACAAGACTAGCAAAGATGGAGGGGAAGGTAGAGTGGTGGGGTGGAGGATTACATAATATAATAGGTTGTGGCCTCAGTAGACATACGTATTTATTGTTTGTAAGTGTATATCTTCTTATTAACAACCCTTAAGAGTCCCACAGGTTGCATATGCATTTTTACAATCATAAGCCAGATTTGAGCAGTGACCATCTACTGCTGTTTCATGATCTATATAAGGAAAGTGCAATATAAAGTGATTTTTGTGCTAAAGCTGATTTTTATTCCATGTCACAAAATTAGCTACGTACTAAAAACCAGTAGCTAAATACACAAGTGTAAAGCGCTATGTGTTTGCACACTCCATGCATACCTACATTTGGGGCATACATTGAAGGTCCTCTAAAATGCACAGTCAATGGTTTATCAGATATATGGTCTCCACAAATTGTTACAGCACTTGAGGAAATTGATTGTACTGTAAAATAGCACACAGAAAGAGTTTGATTACATTAGTAGCTATGTATGACTCACTGATCATTTTAACCATGAGTAGCCAACAGTGTACCTGCTGGATTGATCTGTAAAAAAGAATAAATTTGATTTTTAGTTCTGAATGAGATAAATAAGTAAGTTAGAAACCTGTGTTTACTGAAGGTAATTGATCAAAGAAAATGAAAGATTTGTGCACATCACATGCTGATAACTTCTCAACAATGCAAGCCTATATCAAGACTCAAGATAGTGAGTCGCGAGGCCAAGAAGAAGCAGCCGTACGCGACGAATGAGTAAGTTATTTACACGTAGCACCGCTCTGAAATTTGAAAACGCTGTAACTAAGCCACCACGACAACTATCGCCTAGTTATTCAGGACTCAGAATGTTCTAACCATATAGAATTAGTAACCCGACAATGGAGGAAATCGGCGCCACCAATCCTAAGTACCAGCCATTGCGAGTTTTATGGCACCCGTTCGTGCCCCCACGCTCGAAAAACCATCCCCTTGGCACCTACTTACTCGTTTACTAAACAAATAGTACCTTCAATGTATGAAGAATCATTGACCTGAATTCGTTTGATATCCATGACACGAGTTTTCCGTACGCGCCTTATAAACTCCTTTTTGTAATCAAAAATATTTTAGGCGCCCGTCGTTTTTTTTTCTTTCTTCTTCTTTCTTTCATTTTCATCGCACACTTTTTGTGCGCTTGCGCGTGAATTCCGGAATTTCTATTTGAAACACTCACACTTATTTGTCTAATAACTCACTCATTTCTGCATGGATTTCAACCAAATTTGTATCAACACTTCTCCTATGTATGCTCTACCAGACAAGCAACTTTCAGCATAAAGCAAATACCTCAATGTATTTGAGAGATACTTTTACACTGCATGTTGATAGTTTCCATAACTTGGACCCCCTCTAAATCATTTGAATAAAATTTCAGGTACACAAACTATAATGATATATGAATCTTCAGGATAAGTTTAAAGAAATTGTGACACTTCAGTTTGTCAAAATTAGCCTTTAATGATCATTTATGCTTATGTGCCATGCAATATAATTATACCAAACAACACGAGGTGAACAGTGGCCACACATTATAAATAGGAGACCACTGTCCTGTTGGCATGCACAAAATTTATCTATAGCATTATAATATATCTTCTCCTGTAGATCAATCAACAGTACAGGACATGATGGCAATGATGTAGCCTTCATTGAGGTTCTCAACTGTTCTCCACCTATATACATAGCTAACAATTATAGTAATACATACTTTATATGTTCATTAGCTACTTGGGGGAAATACAAGCCGGGGAAACACCTAAAGTATTAACTTCCAGCTCCTCTCCCCTTTAAAATTTTATTACTCTGCATACTTCATATAAGATTTCTTGTCAGGACTTGTTTATAATTGTGATCTATATACAAAAAGCAGTGATATGCTAAACAAAAACAGCCTGGCTGTAAAAAAAGTGCGAGGCCAATCAGAAGCCACAATGGCTATAAGCGACCAAAATCTCTGATATCAAGTAAGGCCAAGAAGTTGAACATTTTATTAAGAATCCTTTTACTTGAATGACATACAATAGTTTACAGGGCATTTTCACAACTATGATTGGCTTTGTCACTTGGCCACCTTTTTGTACTATCATCTTTTATAAGGTGGTCAAGTGACAAAGCCAATCATAGTTGTGAAAATGCCCTGTAAACTATTGTATGTCATTCAAGTAAAAGGATTCTTAATAAAATGTTCAACTTCTTGGCCTTACTTGATATCAGAGATTTTGGTCGCTTATAGCCATTGTGGCTTCTGATTGGCCTCGCACTTTTTTTACAGCCAGGCTGTTTTTGTTTAGCATAATTATATACATAGTACATAGCTACTAAGTAAAGTTAATACAGCTAAGTGAAAGATTTTATAGAAATTTTAAACAATCTTTCACTGTTGCGTTTGTTTGGTAAAGTGACCCCTCTGCTGGTTTTGTGGACTAATCGTCCAGTTATTGTAGACTACTCTCAAGCCAACTTGCATATCATTTCTTTAGTGTGTATCTTTTTGTGATTTGGGCGAGCTATTTATTCATTTGTCTTTTAACTTTCTGGTGCTGCCATGGGTTAATCACTAATTCACCAACCATACACTTACTTGAGCGACCCACTGCAATAATTTTGCCCAAACTTTTGTCATGAAGGCTAAATTATGTTTACTAACTTAATAAAACCATCACAGAAAGAGTGTAGGTTTTATGCAATTTGTAGAACCTTGGGGCAATTTGGTCTTGCCTACCTACGTACATATTGCCTGCAGCCTCAGTAATTAATCGTGTGGGTACACTCATCCAAATAGGCCATGTGTCTCTAAATTGCATAGAAACTTTGCTTCCGTGTGTAACTTCAGTGAAAACACCTTTGATGATAAAACTGATAAAATATTACTATAGAAATAAACAGCAAACTGATGTAGCTAATATTATCATTCAAAAATCATTCCTTGTGAGGTTTCATGCATGGCAACAAGCTATTTCTAAACATTGACTCATCAACTTACTGCTATAGCTTTTGATCGTCCATAAAAGCAGAGGATTATTGGAGACTTTGAGTCCAGTAATCTTGGAATACTAGAATAAACTAACCTAGCAATAAAGGACCAATGAATCAATACTTTGCTCTATAAACTGTGTATGTATTAGGGTTGAAACGAGGTCAAAAATGTTGATTCTAATAACCCGCTGACCCATTGGCTTAGACCTGGTGAGCCGGATTATATTTACAATACAAATTAGGAGAAAGTCAATATTCTCTAATATAACAGTCAGTAGTATTACAGATGATTGCTATATTAGACAGTATTATAACCCCTGGTCAATTCAGATTTTTTGAGCTTCACCTAGTGATCCGCATGACTTGCCAAAAAAGTAACCCATCTGACCTGGATGTACAGATTGACCTGTTCAACTCTGGTGTGTGTATGTGTGTGCGTGCGTGTGCGTGTGTGCGCATTTCTGTATGTGTACGTGTGTGTGTCCAGGAACAAAACAGAGTGTCATTAAATATTTGAAGGCATGGCTGTACCCTCCAAGACATTATACAGTTTATTTCAGGACCATTATTACTGACTAATGTATCAACTGCATGTGCTTACCTTTTACACTGTGTCAATCCAAAATGTTGATACTCCCTAAGTATCAGTAACTTAGTCATGTCAACACCACCATCATTACAGGCTGGTTGCCGTAGCTTCTCCAACAATGGACAATGTGACATTTCAATAGTCACTGCTAAATTTGAACTATCCACTGGCTGCTGTGTTTTCTTCTTCCCCTTGTTGTTTGATTTGACCTTAAGTTGATGTTTAGCCTTGTTGGTTAGTGAAACACCAGATGGTGACTGAGCTGGATTGCTTGTGATACGATAGTAGCGATTCTTTTCCTGGTCATACCAAAAACCAGGTATTTCTATAAAAGGTAATAACACAATATATCCTGCCGTACGACCTCTAAACATAAATATGAATTGATTTGTTTAAATATTGACATCATCATATACTGTAATAGAGGGCACACCAAGTTAGTCCCAAATACTCTAATAGAAGATACACCACGATACGGGGTATGTATACACACTGTACACATAATTCAACACAATTTGTAGATAGAAAGTTAAACCAAGCTGAAGAGTGTGCGAGTGTACATCTAAACAAGTTATATTACAACACAAGCTATAGCAAGAGCTCTAGAGGGCGGTAACTTACAGCACGTGAGCATGGCTACATGCTCAGTTTATCTCACCCATTATTGATGCCAGCAGATATTACAAGAGTCCTTTTATTCAGTCTCCTCAGCCCTTATACGAGTGTCCTTCCTTCCATGTATCTCTCCGTATATAATTGGGGCGAGCCTTAGCGAGCCCCACCATGTGAGATCAACAGTGAAATCTGTCTTCTTGCTTGCTTGCTTGCTTGCTTGCTTGAAGCCTTACCATATATGGCTAAAAGCTTGTTTAAATGTAAACCAACACTACATCAAGTACATTGAGTGCTAATTACCATTACATCAAACACGTGAAGTGCTAACCATAGCATGCGCCATTAAGTGCTAACCATATATAGCATGGGTTATACCATTCAAGTGCTAACCATAACTTATTCACCACAATGTATGAATAGAACTTTCTAATCAAGGAAATGGAAAGCTTAGCAGGTCAAGTTTGTATTTGTATGAAACAATAGTGAAGCTGATCATTTGATTTTAGGCCTGTTAGGATTGTAATATAGCACTGCAATGGGTAGACAGATACATTTAAAATGACTATATTATTCAGTTATAAGAAACAAATCTTCCTCTACACTTTGTTGAAAGCCTCACTATTTTACTCTGGTAGCTACCACCATGTGCTTATTGTTTATTGCAGTTTGTTATAATGTTATAAAAAAGTAACTATTTAAGTGACATACTATTATTTCAGTGTACAGAGCTACTTGGCTTGTCACACACATGTACCACTGTAATTGCTCTACTGTTTAGCTATATCCCAGCTTTCATGACATACCAGTACAAGTTTCTAAGATATCATTGACTAGCCGTACTGTTGCTCGTACACTGAGAATGTACAATGTAGCTATTGTGCTTATTATTGCATGTAAGGTCATCAGTGGTAAGTGTATACATACCATCTATCATAGCACCAGGCTCGCCCCACAATGCCATGCATTTCACCTAGTTACGGCCGACTTCCATAAAGGAAAATGTGCCTGTGGTGATGTTTCTCCTAGAACAAGATTTTTACGCATCCTATACATCTACGCAGAACAAAGGAACATCATCGGTCGTGCCACCACAGTAAATCAAAGCCATGTTTAATAACGTCTCGCGCAAAGTTACGTTATTTTTATGAATAATTGCATTCCATTTGCACAGGTGCCGTATACTAGAGTCACCAGACCCTTATTCTATTACAAGGGTCTGGCCACGCGAGACTAAGTACCAAGAGTTAATTGGGGCGAGCCTTAGCGAGCCCCACCATATGAGATCAACAGTGAAATCTGTCTTCTTGCTTGCTTGCTTGCTTGCATGCTTGAAGCCTTCCATATATGGCTAAAAACTTGTTCAAGTGCAAACAAACACTACATCAAGTACATGGAGTGCTAGCCACATTACATCAAACACGTGGAGTGCTAACCATAGCATGCGCCATTAAATGTTAACCACAGCATGGGTATATACCATTCAAGTGCTAACCATAACTTATTAACCACAATGTATGAATAAAACTTTCTAATCAAGGTAATAGAAAGTTTGTATTTGTATGAAACAATAGTGAAGCTGATCATTTGATTTTAGGCCTGTTTAGATTGTAATATAGCGCTGCAATGGTTAGACAGATACATTGAAAAACATTGGCTATCTACACAATATAGATGACTATTAGATGTTATTCAGTTACAAGAAAAAAATCTTCCTCTACACTTTGTTGAATGGACCTGAGATCCTCACTATTTAACTTTTACAGAACTGGTACCACCACGTACTTATTGCTTATTGCAGCTTTCATGACATATCGGTACAAGTTTCTAAGATACCATTGACCTGTTCATGTAGCCGCACTGTTGCTTGTATACACTGAGAACATACGATGTATTGTGCTTATCAGTAATTATTATTGCATGTAAGGTCATCAGTGGTAAGTGTATACATCCATCTATCATAGCACCAGGCTCGCCCCACAATGCTATGCATTTCACCTAGTTAGGATACTACCGAGTTACAAAATCCTTGCAGCACGCTATGCGTGGCGTTATTTAGAAGCAATGGATGCAATAGATTTGGTGGTACAAATCCACCCTGTGGCATTATTTACTATTGTTGGAGGATATGAGCGACGACCAGACAACCCCGACAAGACTCCGCAGAAGCGGATTATTGGTACTGTACTGGGGGCACGCGAGAGGAACACCTTGGAAGTGACAACAGCGTTTACTGTCCCCCATAATGAGATAACAGATGAAGTGAGAATGTTTCTAACAGTAAATACGTGTACTTCAATAGCCTACCCTTCCAAGGGAAAGTAGTTGGTCTAAATGTAACATGCTGCAGCAAAATTTGAGATATTTCATCCCTTGGCTCTTGGCCTTTATAAAAGGCCCATTAGTTTTTGAGAATATCCTAAGAAGATTTTGATAAAGAATTAGCTGATAAGGTGTTTGCAAGTTACAAATATAAATATAAACTTTTTGCTGCCAGCTGATATTATTAAATGGCTAGCCATATTAGCGTGTTCCCCCTGGTGGGCTTTGCTATTTATATATATATATATATATAATATAAAATAATATTAATATGCACATAATGATTTACATTGCTGCTTCAGGTAGTCTGGCATCACCGACCCTTTTATGCGCCTACTGAATTACAGGATCTGGTCTGCTCTGTTTAACGCACTTGTACTGGATTACCAAAATCTGGTGCAACCAATCAAAATGCTTTGTAACCAACTGACCACATTCCTACCATACAAATGTATTCTTTTTAAAATTGCATTCTGCCAGAACAACTATGCTATACAGAGCAGACCAGACCCTTTTATTTTTCAGTAGACACATGAAAGGGTCGGCGATGCCATACTAGCTTCAGGTTGGTCTGACATCTTGTTTGCAGCAAGGCTGTTTTGTTTAACATTTATATATTCTTCCAGGTAGTACAAGCACCCATAATCTGTTAGTGCAAATACAAATACTGTATACACGGTAATTTTCGAGCATCTTATATTTCGCGGAAGGTAAGCCTGAAAGGATTTTTGTGTTTTACTTTTCACTGAACCATTGCTTAGTTGTACTTATCATAATGGTTGAAAATTGTCCGGACATTTATTTTCCTATTGTAAATTTATTGACTTCCCCATTGATAATGTATAGTAAATTTGTCTGGTCAAATTAATTTGGTCAATCAAATGCCATAGTTAGCCGATGACTGGCTGTTGTCACAAGCTCTGATTTTCACTGTCAGGTTTGCAACAGGCGTTGAGATCACGGAGCACTCTAAACTCATCCATGACTACTACAATCGTATTTCTGATGGATCGGCCATACACATCACCGTGGATACCAGCCTACAAAATGACCGAATGGACATCAACAGTTACATTGGGTATGTGATTGTGTGTGGGTAGTGATGAGCATTTGTTACAGTTTTACAAGTGATATGCTTGTTGATGTGCTAGTAATCTTGAACTGTTCATCTTCATAAGATTATTATAC
Source organism: Nitrosopumilaceae archaeon (assembly GCA_965207375.1). Lineage (GTDB taxonomy): Archaea > Thermoproteota > Nitrososphaeria > Nitrososphaerales > Nitrosopumilaceae > JAWVZS01. The sequence continues at coordinate 552,611 of CBDBMG010000003.1, forward strand.
TAGTGATTCCACAATTTATATTGTGATAATCACGATATCTTAAGTTTATATCATGATAATCACGATATGCATAATAAATAAAAAGTTAGCTGGATACGTACGTATTTACTTTTATAACTTCACCAATAATTTTGTAACAAAAGCATATCCTCACAATATGTATAAATTATGTTTGCAATACTAGCATTATAGAATTTTTATATCAGTACATCACGATTATTGTGACATCACTATAACACAAATTATTTGTCATGTGGTCTTACCAGCAAATAAAATACACATGTGTGTATCATGTATTGTCAACAAATGATTCCTTAATAATGCCCTGTTACTTACACTACAGAAGATGGATCAATATTATTATTATAGATATATTGCTCCCAAGAGGATGTGCCCAGGTTTAGAGTGGTGGTTACATAAAGGGGCTTTAAACTTCTGAAACTCAATATCTATGCTCGAATTGTGTCTAGGATTCCTTGTAGACACTTGGTTTTGTGTAAAGTGGCTAGCAAGACTAAGCATTCTGATATTTTAGTACTGGTCAGTGAGTTTTTAGTGGTAGTCATTTTATCTGTATCTGAGTGTTGGTTATTTTGTCTGAGTGGTGGTCGGTCAACCACTGTGGGGCAGATCCCTGAAGATGTTACACGATACACATGTTATTAAGGTGCATGCAAAATAAATACAAGTAATTTATAATGCTTCTACCTACTAAGTTAACCTCACCATCACAGCCAATGTCTTCCTTAAGTAATAAGCCTCAATTATACACTGGCAATATCATACATCACCAGAAAAGGACCACAGTTGCTGTTATAAGGCAAAAGGCTGTAACTACATGCATAGTGATGTACATGTGTACTTTCAGCCGTGGAGCACAAAAGTTAAACAGCAAAAATGTATACCGCAAAAAGTAAACGGGAAAGACCAATCACAAAAGTTTAACAAGGGAAAATTTTGACGAATTGATTGTGATTGTGGGTTTCAAAGGAGAAGCATTAAGAGAAGATTGTTGGTAGGAAAAACTGTGACGAATCGCTAGCCGTTCGTCAAAATTATCAATAGCTTTCCACCGTCAAACTTTTGCGCTATAAATCGTTAAATTTTTGGCCAGGAAATTACAAGTCTCGAGATTGAATGGAAAACTTGCCAATATATATGCACATATGTCTGTACCATAGGAATATAACTAAGGTAATTATACAGGATCTCACAGGAGTGTCTATCAGAAAAGTTTATTATGTATGCAATGAATACAGTTGGTTTCTACCACTATTTTTATCATTGAATTTCCTCATGTGTTACTGACCTTGTTGTTGTAAAGTGAATGTGTACAAGTGATAAATAATGGAAATGTAATGTTGAAATTTAAACCCACAATTGATTATTGTAAGTGCTACTATAAAAGGAACTTGTAAATTTTAATAAAACATCTGCCGCAATATGATAAGCTTTCAATTTATAATTTTTGGAAAGGTTCTTCATAACAATGGAAGGACCTTGTTAAAGCAAATCATCTGAAAACCAGCCACTACAAATTTAATCTACTAAGAATATGCAATGACGTTGTGAGGAAGTCACAAAACTGAAAACTCATTGCTAAGAAACACATAGTTATATTTTTTATTAAATCTTACAAATCCTCATTTAAACATTTTAATATCAATGATTATATAAAATTCAGTGAGTCTAATACAAGATCTGGTACTTCATCTAAAATGATACATCACAGAAGCTCCTCCAATATTTCCCATAATTCATATTTTTTGTAGACTGCCACGCCTTTGGAACTCTTTACCCCCAATAGACCTAACACTTCCCATCCCTACAATTAAACATAAATTATTTATTTTTTTATGGAACCATTTTACCAAATACTTCAACGAGAACTCGGTCTGCACTTTTCATTATTACTGCCCCTGCTGTCACTGTCGATGTTCAGGTACAAGACCACCACCACTTAACTGACTACCACTTCCCCCTATTAATTGTAATCCCTTTTAATAACTACTTAATTATATACTCTAATTAGTTATATTTTTGAGTCATTAGCAGGACTTGCTAATGGCTCTCAGTGCATAACTTTTCTGTGTCCTAGCTATAATTATGTAGCAATAGCCAGATTTTATTGTAATTTACTACACTGTAAAACGATAATAATAATAATAATAATAATAATTATGCTTCTTTAGAGTTGAAAAATAGGATGTGCGTTTAAGGTCCCCTTTTGCAAATCTGGTGAGAAAAGCTTTCACCATGTTGTTATCCTTGCTGTGAAGTGTAGGCAAGATGCAGAGGTCACTGAAATAAAAATTCTCGGACGTTATTCTCAAAGTCTACACTATGTGTAGCATTCCAATTGGTGACTAATGGAAAGTTTTATATGTACATTATGAAGTGGTTTATAGTTTTTGAGTTGTAATGAAGTTACGGACTGAAATTTGTGTTCTATTTATTTGGATCAAGGCTTTGACAGGATGTTATGGATCTCAGCATGAAGGCAGTGCATATGCTAGCTATTGATATCTATAGGTGCGTACTTCTAAAGTAAAAGCAAGCGTTAGTACAAAAGTAGGTTAGTATGGTCTTACCAGCAAAAGAAATACACATGCGTGTATCATGTGTGACAAATAATTCTTTAATAATGCCCACCCTAGCAATATTATTGATATATTGCTGCCAAGATGCAGGATGTGCCCAGGTTTAGGAGAGTGGTGGTTACATAAAGGTGTTTTAAATCTCCGAAACTTAGTGATCTTTAATATCTATGTATGCTCAAATTCCTTGTAAACATTTTGTTTTGTGTAAAGTGGCTAGAAAGTCTAAGCATTCTGATATTTTAGTACTGGTCAGTGAGGTTTTGGTGGTGATCATTTTATCTGTATCTGAGTGATGGTTATTTTGTCTGAGTAGTGGTCGGTCCACCCACTCATGTCCAAGTTTGTCATGAGAATCCACTGTTCTAAAGAGGACATCCCTTTGTCTAATAGCTATATCTTTAAATGTGTACTTATAAGTTTACCGTGAAAAAATATACTGTCTGTCCTATTGTACCAACCAAGATTCTTCTCTTAATGCTTCTCCTTTGAAACCCACAATCAATTCATCAACCTTTCCCTTGTTAAACTTTTGTGAATGGTTTTTACCGTTTAACTTTTGTGCTATACAGTATTGTATGGCTGAAAGTACACATGTTATGATTATCACAAAAAGATGAACACAGCATTGATAGCAAAGCATAGGCATTTAAATTTTCAGTAGACTGTATTAATAGACTACTGGTAATATATCTGACTCACTCCTTTTATAGAAGCCACCCTTGGTTAGTAGGTGTGCCTAAAATGGCTAAAAGTACGTACTTGTAGACATATCATTCTTGAAAATGCATTATATTCAGTATGTATGTACGTAGTTACAGCTCTTTGCCAGATAAAAGTTATAAGGTGCTTTGCATACTATACAATATGCAGTTCAGGCAGTTACTATGTTGACAAATTTTTGGCCAGGAAATTACAAGTCTCAAGATCGAATGGAAAAACTTGCCAATATATATGCACATATGTCCGTACCTTAAGAATATAACTATATATAGTTGGTTTGCGTTCACTGTGCAGTCGCCTTTTCTTTAATAACTTCCGATAGAAACACGCTAGAATAAAAAAAATTTATACTATCGTGAAGCTCGTCAAGTGCCGGAGAGGATGAAACAAGAAGCGCTTCAGCTGGAGCCAGCGCTTGGGAGTTATGGAGCTTTTAAGTTTTCCCGTACAATTCCTATGGAGAAGCCGTTTAACTACAATCCTTTGAAGTTACTAAACTGACACATGTTCATGACGTATTTGTGGTAGAGTCACGCCAATATGTCGTCAATAATAATACATTTCATTGCTAATGGTGAATTATTTGCTCGAAGATACCTCTAAAGGTACAGTAAATATATTCAAACTATAGCGCTATACAGAAGCAACTTAACAATTCGTTTTAATTTTAACGTGCGCACTAAAACTTATTTGACCTCGCCATTCCTGGTTTATGTCGATATATGTTTCATTAAAACATACTTGTTATCGCTCCAGAGGCGCTTTTCTTTCTTTAAAATACTATAGCACGAGTCTTGGTGAAGACGCCATTTTGTAAACGTGAGCTGTTGTGTGCGCATATTACGCATAATTAAATAGTGATGTAGAAAACATATGTCCACAACGCTTTGATCTTAAATGGCTTCATTTCATCTAGCTCAATTGCACAGTGAACGCGAACCAACTATAAGGTAGTTAAACAGGACCTCACAGCAGTGTCTATAAGAAAAGTTTATTATGTATGCAATGAATACAGTTGGTTCTTACTGCTATTTTTAAACCAGATGTGCGCCGGCCGCAGGCGGCGCGTGCCTGGTTTCTCATGAACATGAATCCATACTGTGCTATAAAGCCATACTTCGCAAATTGTTGCCGGCCAAGTTGTTGTGACTGGTGCAAATACTACGCGACTCACAGCAGCTGCGAATCCTGGCGAAGCAGCTCGCGATAATTCCCAACCTTTTTGTGAAGTGTACCATACCCTGGTAAGATTTTATTTTGTATGATGGTTCATCAGTTTCAAGGCATTCTTTGGTATGCAACCCATCAGCATCACCAGTACAGTGCAGTTATTTCACTTTCATTGTTTTCCTTAAAATACAATTGACTATGTATTACATCTTTGTGGTGGGGATAATCATCATTCCATAACATAATGCACATACGTACGTAATACTGCACCATGTCTCATGAGTATCATAACATCACTGCCACTACTGTATGTTTGAACTCTTTAACTGGTTAAATGTTGACAATGTGAGATAATAACATTGATAAGATGTGTAGTTATCTGTGCATTATTGTATACATAGCAAAAGAGGTGGAACAAAACCACAATTACTTTGTACAAGAGTTTGCTAAATATTTATACGTATATATGTGTACATTTACCCTTACAATTTTTGGAAGATCTTTTGCAAATGAAATAAAAGGAACCTATATATGTACATACATTCATACAGTGCTTGAAATAAGCAGTAAAATATTCTAAGACAGATTGTCTGAACAAAAGTGATTTTGATCAGACATTTATGTAATTTGTTAAGACAGCAACATCCTACCAGATCCGTTAAAATTTAAACCAGTTAGTATTAACATGTCCATGTATTGAACAGTGTTGAGGACTGATGATTCTGACAGTCAGTTTAAGGATGAGTGGTTTCTGCTTGGACATTTTGTCGGACCGAAACCAAAATTATTCAGACAAATGTCAATTTTGGTCAGAAAATGTCCAATGTCCGACCACTATTTCAAGCACTGTACGTACTTAAGTATAGTGTATAATGCTTTAACATATGTACACAAAGCATTGCTACGTAATTTACACCGGCTTTATACTCCAGTACTTCAGTGATAAAGCTGATGTAATATTATAGGACAGTTAACTTGCCATCAATACTACGTATGGATGGGTGGGGACTTAAATAGTAATGAAGTGCGTTATGAGTTACTGCAATAGAAGAGCAAGGTAATTCTGTATTTGCTGTTTATTCCTTGGTAAAAGTTGTTTAACTACTAACAAGATGGAGTGCTTCAGTTTTTAAAGTGGGCGTGCCATGTGGGTTACAAAGTTGCTACGTATACAAAGAAACTGAAAGCAGTAGGACTTTTTTGATAGGCTATTCAGCCTTCATTTCACATGAATGGTGTTTAATAGCCTAGGAGGTGGACACACACACACACACACACACACACACACACACACACACACACACACACACACACACACACACACACACACACACACACACACACACACACACACACACACACACACACACACACACACACACACACACACACACCAATTTCCCGAACAAAAGAAATTTATAGAAACCAGGGGCATATCTTGTTTGCCTAAGAGTAATGCTATCATATTGTATAGCTACGTACGTATATTATACTGTAGATACATCTGTACCAGTATAGTGACATCACTGCCACTACGTATACTGTATGTTTGGATTTTTTACCGCTTAAATGTTGACAATGTGAGATGATAAGATAGTTGTGATCATTGTGTAGTAACTATAGCATTAAAATGAGAATAAACTAAAACCCACAATTACTTTGTATAAGTAGGACTATATAAGAACCTGCTAAATCTTTACAAAGTGTTGATCTGACAGAAAATCTTCTTAAAAATTTTTGGAAGGCCTCTTCCTAGAGAAGAAGGCCTACATAAGTACAAATATGAGTAATATTTATGTATATTTGTGTAACTGGATTTGCCAAAAGATGATGTTGACATACACACAATAACCAAACACATCTTTCACCACTACTTGATAAGTCAGTTGTATATTATTTGTTTGTTGGTACGTAGGGATGTACATACGTATGTATGTATGTAATACTATATAAGGATTTGCTAAATTTTAAGGAAATGCAATTCCCATTTTCTGTTTCTTCATAAATTTTTTTGGGAGATCTCTTTGAAGAAAAGGGGCTTAAATTCATGTACATACGTCTTATGGGAACCACTAGTTACGTAGTTTGTTTTCAATATAGTTTTATGTTTCTTCTGTCTCCTAACAATATGTACATCTAATGTAGGTACATATGTAGACTGGTAATAGCACATATGGTATTGCATGGGAGAATCAAAGATGTACGTAAGGCGTGCTAGCCAAGTCAAAGCAAGTGGTAACTGTCCAACAGTGAACAACATTTCACTCCCAGCAATCACTAACATCCTTGAAGATATGTATGTTATGAAGATGTGTAAATGTTGGATACCATTTTTCTATGTACGTACGTACTATACGTAATCCCAAAATTACTACTATACTTCAGAGAAGGTCTGACACGATAATAAGCGTTGCTAAATTTAAAACTGTAATTGCATATGTACAACTTGATCAAATGTATTGCAATTGCCGTTTAGAAAGGCAAAAGGATGCTTATACATATACATACCAATTAATCATTTTCTATATTGTCGGATTTTAGCTACAATGTAATCTTCTCATGCAGATTAAGGTTTAGTGATTCATTACGTGCATTAAAATGAGGTTGACTGGTGTTGATTGCATCATTGGTTTAGGCTTAGAATGAACTTTTCGATTGATATACTTATATGTATATATTGTGTAATCTTACAAACCATTGAATTACCTGTGACAAACCTATTGTTCTAGTCTGTACATGTGATATACATGATGTATGTATGTGCATTAAAATGAAAGGTTGACTGGGGTTGATTGCACCATTGGTTTAGGCTTAAAATGAACTTTTTGATGGATATACATAAATTGTATATATTGCATAGTTTAATCTTATAACCCTTTGAATTACCTGTGACAAATTTGTACCCTGCTAAGATTTTATACTGTATGATGGTTCGTAAGTTTCAAGGCATTCTTTGGTATGTACTGTTTCACTCTTAGTATTACTTACTAATACAATACTACATTGGTTACAAAATACTATGAAATACTTTATTGGGAATTTCTTAAGATCTTCCCAATTGCGTGGGAAGATCCCTATTATTTTCCCAACGCAATTGGGAAGATCTTTAGAAATTCCCAACTCAGTTAACATGATTACATAGTATCTCATAATCATTACATCATACATTACTTACAATGTTACAGTTATACTACATCTCCCTCCAAGCTGAATCTCAGCTTTGATAACGTTGTGGAGGGCGTATCTCAGTTCCAGTCTTTAAGCGAGTCTGAATACCAGTTGATTCTCTATGGATGACTTCAGGTGGTAAACAGCTTCTTTCACGTAACTGGGATCTATTCCTTCTAACTTGTCCGGATGGAACATTGACAAGTTCCGGAGCTGCTATCACTACATTTCCTGGGATTTACCCATTGGGTGGCATATCAACCCATACTGGAGAGTTATCAGGAAGATCAGGTAAATTTCTTGTTCTGTGACATTTATCATAATTTTTTTTCTGATTACTTCTGTATCTCTCCTCCCCTTCCCGGAAATCTTTCAAATAGGACCACTCTGGTTGGAATATCGTTGGGTGTTGAGGAACATCAGTTCTTATGATATGTCCCATAAAAACCTGTGCTGGACTTAGCCCACACCATGGCAATGGTGTTGCCCTATAACTTAGCAAAGCCAAATAAGGATCTGTAGATTTTGTTATTAATGATTTGATGGTTTTCACCGTACGTTCAGCTTATCCATTTGACTGATGATAATGAGGAGAGCTAGTGACATGGTGGAATCCGTAAGTGGATGAAAACTGATTCATTTCATTGGAGATAAATTGTGGTCCATTGTCGGTGACAAGGGTAGCTGAGATTCCATGTCGAGCAAATATGGACTTTAGCACTGTGATGACATTTGTGGAGGTAGTAGAGGTGAGTTTTTGTATTTCCACAAATCGTGAAAAGTAGTCAACTACTAGGAGGTACATCGTCTTGTTCAACTCAAATAAATCCGATGCTACTTTCTCCCATGGATAGTTAGGGAGTGGAGACTTTATCATTGGCTGTCTTGGAAGAGTTGCCGACTTTTGGCATTCTGGGCAGGATTTGACTAAAGCTTCTATGTCTTTCGTTACTCCTGGCCACCACACTGAGTTTTTGACCCGTAAGCAACATCACTGGATCCCTTGGTGACCCTGGTGTATTTTCTGAAGAATATTCTCTCTCATACTCTTGGGAACGACAATTCTTGCACCATCACCAGTAAAGTGCAGTGTATTTCACTTTCATTGTTTTCCTTAAAATACAATTAACTACGTATATATTACATCCTTGTGGTGAGGATAATCATCCATAACATCATGCACATATGTAATACTGTACCATGTCTCATGAGTATATCATAACATCACTGCCACTACTGTATGTTTGAACTGTTTAACTGGTTAAATGTTGACAATGTGAGATGATAACATTGATAAGATGTGTAGTTTAGCTGTACATCATTGTATATGTAGCAAAGGAGGTGGAACAAAACCACAATTACTTTGTACAAGTAGGACTATCATTAAGTACGGTAGTACTTAATAGTAGGGATTGGTAGGAAATTGTATGGCTTCGAGAAAATTTTGCGCTTTAAAAATCAACCTTGCAATAGGCTTTACCCAAAAAAACCGGCTGGAATCCATTGGTAAGGCTGTAATGATGCTGTACCTTGGTTAAATGAAATGATAAGTCGGATATTTCAACCTAGAGCCAACTTTGAAAATTTCGAAATTCACCTGTATTTCGTCTGCCTGCCAGCCTGCCAGCCTGCCGTAAGACCGGGTTGCGCTAGGTGTAGGGCTCCAGAAATTTCACACAACAAAGGTAATGGCGGCGGATTTACGAAAATCTTATTCCGAAGACGATTTGCCCACTGCGCCATGGTGATTTCCTTTATCCTTCATTCCTTTCCTTGTTCTTTATGTATTCCTTAGCAAGGTGCGAATGTCACCAAAGGTGACGATAGCCTGTAACGGCTTCTGCTTATTGCATCACACAAAAACCTGGCTTGCACGTGATATAATTATAATTAGTTACAGTGGCACGATGTTCGTATACTCCGTGTACTTTATTACATCATAAACTTCGGGATTATAGCCTTGAACAAATAGCTTTTGCTGATTATTTGCTATCACACAGCTACTTTGCCATGTAAGCGCGCGTTGTTAACAAGCACCTGTAAACAAGCATAATTAATATGTAAGCGCATGTAACATTTTGTGTGCCTGCTGAAAGATTATTATGAATGCTTAGCATGTATAAAAAGTAAACAAACTAGAATGATAAAAAAATTTAAAATTTAAAATGTAAGTAGGGATTGAATTTTGGATTCAATAGTGCTACAAAAAGTAAGGAAACAAGGAATAAGATTTTGGGACGAGAGAACATTCTGGCATGAGATAATTTATAAAAGTTTAATCCCTACTTTTGGCAAACCTGAAGTGAACCAAAAGTAGGGATTAAACTTTTATAAATTATCTCATGCCAGAATGTTCTCTCGTCCCAAAATCTTATTCCTTGTTTCCTTACTTTTTGTAGCACTATTGAATCCAAAATTCAATCCCTACTTACCTTTTAAATTTTTAATTTTTTATCATTCTAGTATATATAAGAGTTTGCTAAATATGTGTACTTTTACCCATACAATTTTTGGAAGGTCTTTTGCAAATAAAATGAAAGAGCCTGTGTATGTACGTACATACGTACATTACGTACTTAAGTATATTGTATAATGCTTTAACATACGTACGTAAACAAAGCATTGCTACGTAAATTTAAACCGGCTTTATACTCCAGTACTTTAGTGATAAAAGTAGTCTTACTGTAACATTATAGGACAGTCTTCTTTTATAACTTTCCATCAATGCTACGTATGGTTCAGGATTTACGTACATAGTAATGAAGCACCAGTGGCGTAGCCAGAGAAATTTGATGCCCGGGCCACCGGAATACAGAACTTGTTTATGAAATGTAACCCATGTTGCATAGCTACTTCTGTCCTCATGCAGGACACATACACATGTCCATCTTCATATGGACATCAATATAGTTTTTGAAAATGCACTACACTACACCCTACCTACAAGTGCATGCGTGAGAGAGCTAGCTATGTGTACCTTCATTGGAAGCACGAAGTTAAATCATCTATCTATCTATAATGACTATTGTGAATAGAACTTGCTATGCTATACTCCTCAACCTACTCTAAACATAAAGCTGACTTCAGACCAGATTCATCGCAGCGACTTCTTGAATTTCGTAGCGCGTATAAAATAAAATCCCAGCACGTGATCCATCACCTTCATGATAACCATCCACCGAGCATTATTTCACTAGTGAAAATCACAAAACAACCGAAAACTAAACACCTGCTACATACCAGATAGCCAGAACTAATTTTGAGCAGTGAACACGTGGGGCTCGTACACGGATCAATCAGTGCATAAAATCCTAACAAGAATCCACTTTACGAAAACAAGATTCCGTCTTAACTTGGAGGTTAAACTGCCGTCTCTCGCATCAATCTGTAGTCTGCTATCCTGATTTGATGATTTACAAGATCACAATATTTATTTTTAAATAGTTGTATCACCTGATCGATCTGATTTCGTTTTAGCATAGGAAGTTATTATTCTTATTAATGCACAACACACGCTTGCACTAAAAATCAGTCCATTGGGCCAAGAATAGAGGTTTGGGAAACTTCTTTGTGCTGTAAGAAATAGCTATATACATTTTTATAACTTGTACGCCATTTTTATAGCTGGGAAGGCTGCTGATGGTAGAGCAAAGTAACCTGATGCCCGGGCAGCTGCCCGGGTATGCCCGGGTCTGGCTACGCCTCTGTGAAGCATGTTGTGAGTTACGTACTGCAAAAGAAGAGCAAGGTAATGCTGTATTGGCCATTCATTCCATAGTAAAAGCTGTTTAACCACTAACAAAATGGAGTGCTTCAGTTTTAAAAGTGGGCATGCCATGCAGGTTACAAAGTTGCTATACAAAGAAACTGAAAAGCAGTAGGACTTGTTTGATTGGCTATTCAAACTTCATTTCACATGAATGGTTTTAATAGCCTGGGTGGTGGACACACACACACACACACACACACACACACACACACACACACACACACACACACACACACACACACACACACACACACACACACACACACACACACATACTTACCTCCCAGACAAAAGAAATTTTAGGTGTATGCCTGGTTTTAAAAAGATTTGGCAAGGATTGAAAAGCCACTGGAACCTGCCTAAGGGTAATGCTATCAAGCATAACTTGTTGAATTAAGCATGCATAATGTTTACTTATGCCTATACATGTATTATTGGGGCGAGCCTGAGCGAGTCCCACACTGGGCGGTAGTCGATATATACGTTGCGAGCGTTGCGTGTGCAGCCTGTGAACGATAAAATACGATGGACAAGACATTCAAGTTTTGTATACGTTGCGAGCATCGCGTTCGGACTGTGAACGATAAAATATGATGGACAAGCCATTCAAGTTTTAAACTGTTGAATGATGGGTGAAATATTTCCTACAAATACCCCTTCCACGCTAGCAGGACACGAAGGCACGAAGTTAGAAATCTCCATTATGGCACCACGTGGTAAAGAGAAACACACGTGCACTCAGTTTAATTATAATTATGTATAGTTGTAATTATGGAGCAGTTGCTGCCATTTTATTGTGCATGTAGTCGCCTGTAGTTATACGTAGGTATAGAAAATGAAAGACTCATCAACCTGTTAGGTTATTTTAAGTCGAATTAAAACGAAGACTGCAATTACTTCAACGCTTATTTTTTGATATGGCGTGCATGGCCAAGGGCATGCATGTGGCAACTAACATACCAAAAATTAACTTGAAGCATTGCAATTGAAGTTGATCAGCATTATTATTACTATTGCTTTACAGTACACAAACTGATTACACATAATAGATAAACGAATGTAATCATTATCGGGCTCGCCCCCCATGATGCTTTTAACATCTGTCTAGTATAGCGACGTACGTATGTTATACTGTAGATACACCTGTACCAGTATAGTGACATCACTGCCACTGCTGTATGTTTGAGTTAACTGCTTAAATGTTGACAATGTGAGATGATAAGGTAGTTGTGATGATTGGGTAGTAACTATAGCTTTAAAATGAGAATAAACTAAAACCCACAATCACTTTGTATAAGTAATACTATATAAGAACTTCCTAATCTTAACAACGCGAATACTACAAGTTACCTTAGTCATCTCAACAAAAATTTTTGGAAGGCCTCTTCCTAGAGAAGAAGGCCTACATAAGTACAAATATGAGTAATATTTATGTATATTTGTGTAACTGGATTTGCCAAAAGATGATGTTGACACTATTGTTGTTTTAGTTAAAACTAAAAATAATTTTAATATATTTTAGTTAACTAAAACTAAAACTAAAACTAAAATTAATTGCAAGTCAGTACTAAAACTAAAACTAAAATTAATTGTGAGTCTAATTGTGAGTCAGTACTAAAACTAAAACTAAAACCAAAATTAATTGCGTGTCAGTACTAAAACTAAAACTAAAATTAATTGCAAATCAGTACTAAAACTAAAACTAAAACTAACTAAAACTAAGGGTAATTACGTCTTCAAATGGCATATTTGGTGCAATATAATACTGTTTAAGCCTGTTTTTAATCAATACTAAAACTAAAAATAATTTTAGTAATTTTAGTTAAAACTAAAACTAAAATTAATTCAGAAATATTACTAAAACTAAAACTAAAAGTATTTAGAAATATAACTAAAACTAAAAATACTTCAGAAATCTTACACTAAAACTAAAACTATTTCAGAAATCTAACTAAAACTAAAACTAAAAATACTTCAGAAATCTAACTAAAACTAAAAATATATAAAACTAACAAGTTGACGTATTACCATCTAAAAACCAGGCGCTGTGTGCAAGTTAAACCACTGTTAATCGACTGTATATTCAATGTATTATAATACTTCTTAATGACTTCACCAATAAGTCATGTGAGCAGAGACTCATCACTAAGGAACACATAGCAACGCATGCGAATTTAATTCTTCTGTTTAAACCCGCTTTATACTCCAATACTTTAGTGATAAAACTTGTTTTATGCTGAAATTCTTACTATAGCACTATAGGCCAGTCTTCTTTTATAAGCTTCGCAACCCGCACGGCACGCCCACTTTTAAAACTGAAGAGCTCCATCTTGTTAGTAATGTACAACTGGTTAAAAGGCTTTTACCGTGTAATGAACGGCAAATACAGTGTTACCTTGCTCTTCTTTGGCAGTAACACACGACGCGCTTCGTAACTAAGGCCCCGCCCATCAACAGTATTGATAGTAAGTGCCGTACAGAGAAACTGAAAGGCAGTAGGACTTGTTTGATAGGTTATTCAGACTTCATTTCTCGTGAATAGTTTTTAATAGCCTCGGGGGCGGACACACACACACACATACATCCGCACAGAAGTGATTTTAAGAAACCAGGTGCGCGCATGCCTTCGGCCGGCGCGTGCCTGGTTTAAAAATAATTCAGTAATCTTAAAACTAAAATTAAAATTATTGAGCTACGTAAGTTACTAAAACTAAAACTAAAACTAAAATTACAAGGCCTTACTAAAACAACACTAGTTGAGACACACACAATAACCAGACACACCTTTCACCACTACTTAACAGGTCAATTGTATATATTGTTTGTTTGTTTGTACGTAGGTACGTACATATGTATGTATGTATGTATGTATGTAAGTATGTATTAAGGCTCAAACGAATAGTGGTTTGTAGTATTCGAATATTCTTTAATTATTGTGTCGAATATTCAAATATTCGTTTGTATAAAGTACACTTGTTTTATAGTGTCAATTAGTTAACAATATAAAATTATTTGTTGTACATAATTCTTTACACCTGTTTAAATTATCTCATGCCAGAATGTTCTCATCCCAAAATCTTATTCCTTGTTTCCTTACTTTTTGTAGCACTATTGAATTCAATCCCTACTTACCTTTGAATTTTTAATTTTTTATCATTCTAGTGTGTATTATATGGCTAAATACATATACGTAGATCTTACACTGTTATCTTCATTGCTCACTATGGGATAATCTGCCTATGGGAAAAGCTATTTGTCCAAGGCTATAATCTGGAAGTTTATGATGTAATAAAGTACATGCGAGTACATGAAACACTGTACCTAATTATATCAAGTGTAAGCCAGGATTTTGTGTGACATAATAAGCAGAAGCCGTTACAGGCTATTGTCACCTTCGGTGAGATTCGCACCTTGCTAAGGAATAAAGAAGAACAAGGAAAGGAATGAAGGATAAATGGAATCGCCATGGCGCAGTAGGTAAATCGTCTTTGGAATAACATTTTCATAAATCCACCGCCATTACTTTTATTGTGTGAAATTTCTGGAGCCCTACACCTAGCGCAACCCGGTCTTATGGCAGGCTGGCTGGCTGGCTGGCAGGCAGGCAGGCTGGCTGGCAGGCAGACTAAATACAGGTGAATTTTGAAAATTTCAAAGTTGGCTGTACATAGGTCGAAATATTCAACTTGTCGTTTCGTTTAACCAAGGTGCAGCATCATTACAGCCTTACCAATGCATTCCATCTGGTTTTTTTGGGTAAAACCTATTGCAAGGTTGATTTTTAAGCACGAAATTTTCCTGAAGCCGTACAATTTCTTACCCATCCCTACTATTAAGTACTACCGTATTTAATGATATAATTATTATAGTGATTGACGGTACACTTAATGTCAGTATTGTGAACTCACAGTAAAGCATTCTTATCAAGACTCACGATAGTGAGTTGCGAGGCCAAGAAGAAGCAGCCGTATGCGACGAATGAGTGAGTTATTTACACGTAGCACCGCTCTGAAATTTGAAAATGCTGTAATTAAGCCGCCACGACAGCTATCGCCTAGTTATTCAGGACTCAGCACGTTCTAACCATATAGAATTAGTAACCCAACAATGCAGGAAATCGGCACCACCAATCCTAAGTACCAGCCATTGCGAGTTTTATGGCACCCGTTCGTGCACCCACGCTCGAAAAACCATCCCCTTGGCACCTATTCACTCGTTTACTAAACAAATAGTACCTTCAATGTATGAAGAATCGTTGACCTGAAGTTGTTTGATATCCATGACATGAGTTTTCCGTACGCATAAACTCCTTCCTTCCATCAAAAATATTTTAGGCGCCCGTCGTTTTTTTTCTTTCTTTCTTTTATTTTTATCGCACACTTTTTGTGCGCTTGCGCGTGAATTCCGGAATTTCTATTTGAAGTACTCACACTTGTTTATCTAATAACTCACTCATTTCTGCATGGGTTTAAAGCCACCGCAAACCGTTTATCGAATATCCTATTGGAAAACGGATAACACCACGTTGTTCTTGAGGTGTTAAGCTTCTTTGTTGTCTAAGAATTTCTTCGTTTCGGTTTATATAGCGCGAGATGGATCCTACGGCGGCGTTGGGCTCTATAATCGGTGGCTCCGACTTCGATGACTCGGAAGGAGATACTTCAGATGAATTTACCGGTGTTGAGGATCAGGCGCCACCTAGCCTTGACAGATTGAGTCTTTACAAGGTTTGTTTTGTTACATTCAAGGTCATTTTTACGAACTGTTGTTCATTATGGAGAAGAAGATAAACTCGCTTCACTTTGACGTTTTCTTTTTATCTAGGGGAGTCAAAACGACAGCGGGGAGGAGAGCAGTGGGGGGAAAGATGAGTCAACGGCTGAGGAAGACTCCGACGACGAAGAGGACGACGAAGAGGACGACGAAGAGGACCCAGAACAAGGTACGAGTAGTACATACCATACACTTGGGCAAAAAAGGCAACGGCCCACCGTTACCACACCCATAGCTGGTAGAAAAACTTGCCGCCGTGTAGCAAAGAGGAGGCGGATTATTCCCTTACAAACACGGTGTAGTACTCCTGATAGGTCTCCTTGTGCAGCTGATTCTCCTAGGCTTGATTCCCCAGTTTTAGCTGCGCCTGATACGCCTTCTGTTTTTTCTTTCAGGTCTGAGTCCCCCCCTGTTTTGCCTTTTGTTTTGCCTTCACCTGTTCCTTTTAGATCTGAGTCCCCTGTTTCTGATACGTCTTTTGTTTTGCCTTCACCTGTTTCTGATATGCCTTTTGTTTTGCCTTCACCTGTTTCTTTTAGGTCTGATTCCCCTGTTTCTGTTAGGCAGGAGACTCTTACATCTAGGTCTGCTTCACCTGATTTACCCCGGGCTGAAGGGAGGGGACGGAGAGCGAGGGGACGGTCAGCGAATGTATCGGCAGTGAGGGGACGGGCAGCGAGGGGACGAAGGAGCCATGACAGTTCTGCTAGTTCCTCTGCTTTAGATACTAGCTCTACCAGCCATGTTTCCACTCCCAGTGTACGGCGGAGTAGTAGTGGCCTTGATGAATCTCCTATTTATTGTCCCAGTAAGGATACTCCTACTGCTCTTAGGTGGCCTGTTCAGGATCCATTCACTGAGGAGGTTGGACCAACAAGCCCTCTTCCTGATACTGCCACTGCATTAGATTTTTTCTTACAATTATTTGACCATGACCTCTTGCAACACATTGTGACGCAGACAAACCTGTATGCCACCACAAGGGAGGGTCATCGTGCAGAGTGGGAAGATTTGACTGTACCTGAATTGCAGTCATTTTTGGGTACCGTTCTTTTGATGGGCGTACATGTTTTGCCTACCATAGAAAGCTACTGGTCCACTAATCTTTTTTTGGGAGCCTCGAATGTTGTTCTTTCATTCCCTAGGGACCGTTTTACACAGATTTTGAGGGAACTGCACTTCAACGACAATTCTAGTGCAGTAGAACGGGGTCAACCTGGGTATGATAGGGGATACAAGATAAGGCCTGTTGTAGATAGTATCCGGGAGAAATGTTTGTCCTTGTATAAGCCACACAGAGAAAATTCTGTAGATGAGGCCATGGTCAAATACAAAGGTCGATCTCTGCTGAAACAGTACATGCCAATGAAACCCATCAAGCGTGGATTCAAGGTTTGGTGTAGGTGTAATGCACACACTGGGTTTACATGCTGCTTTCAAGTTTACTTGGGAGCAACTGACTCAGCAGAGAAGAACCTTGGTGTTAGAGTCACCATGGATATGGCCCGGGACCTATTTGGTAAAGGTTACCATGTGTATTGTGATAACTTTTTCACCTGTCCCCAATTAGCAATCCAACTGCTAAAAGAAAAGACCTACTGCATTGGTACCGTGAAGAAGAATAGGCGTGGGTTTACAAATTTCAGTGATAGGCAAATAAAAGGTTTGAAGAAAGGGGAGGATATTTCAAATATAGAATTTTTGTCACTAGAGGATACACTCCCCACGGTCCATCCTCCTGCTGAAGCATCTGTAAATGATGCCGATCCCATGGACGAGGTTGTTCCTACTGGCAGTAGTGAGGTTGTTGTCCCTAGTAGTAGTGGGGTTGTCCCTAGCAGTAGTGATGATGATAACCCTTCTCACTACCCAATTCATTGTTTCTGTTGGCAAGATAAAAGGGCAGTTTTTTTGTCAACACTGTTACCAACCCCAGGGCAGTTACCAGTGTACGTAGGAAACAGAGGGATGGGTCCTCAATTAATTTCGCTTGCCCTGAATCTGTGAGTTTGTACAACAAGTACATGGGAGGGGTGGATATGGCTGATGCTATGCGTAGGGTGTACACTTGTACACGCAAGTCTAAGAAAAAGTGGTACATGCGACTGTTTTGGTTCCTTCTGGATACATGTGTGGTGAATGCTTACATCCTACGGAAAGAGAGCCCGAATCATACTAAGCGGATGAGTCATCTGAATTTTGTAGTAGAGCTTGCCCAACAGTTGATACTACAGTGTGATTCCCGTAGGAATCTTGGAAGGGTCCCGGCTATGCCATCCAGTGAGGCTCGATATACCAAGCATGTACCCTGTAAGTACCCTACTCAACGTAATTGTAAGGTGTGCGCAAATAACAAACGTCGGTCACGTACTATGTATGGGTGTGTAGAGTGTCAATTGCCTTTTTGTATACCCGAATGTTATGCTATATACCACTCCAGAAGGTAAGTTCTATAAGTAGTGTAAGTTGTAGGGTGGGTGGGTAGGTGGGTGGGTAGGCCAAGGGGAAAAGGGAAGGGGAAGGGAAGGGAAGGGGGGGGGAATGGGGGGGGGGATGGGGGAACACGAAGGGGGGAAATGTCCACCATCAGGGATGGTTGGCTATGGGATGGTGTGTGTTGTGTACGTGTGTGTGTGTGTGTGTGTGTGTGTGTGTGTGTGTGTGCGTGCGTGCGTGTGTGTGTGTGCGTGTGTGTGCGTGTGTGTGTGTGTGTGTGTGTGTGTGTGTGTGTGTAAAATAACAAATAAAAAAAACAAAAAAATACGTGTGTGTGTGTGTGTAAAATAACAAAAAAAATACGTGTGTGTGTGTGTGTGTGTAAAATAACAAAAAAAATACGTGTGTGTGTGTGTGTGTGTGTAAAATAACAAATAAAAAATACGTATGTGTGTGTGTGTGTGTGTGTAAAATAACAAATAAAAAAAACAAAAAAATACGTGTGTGTGTGTGTGTAAAATAACAAATAAAAAATACGTATGTGTGTGTGTGTGTGTGTGTGTGTGTGTGTGTGTGTGTGTGTGTGTGTGTGTGTGTGTGTGTGTGTGTGTGTGTGTGTGTAAAATAACAAATAAAAAAAACAAAAAAATACGTGTGTGTGTGTGTGTGTGTGTGTGTGTGTGTGTAAAATAACAAATAAAAAATACGTATGTGTGTGTGTGTGTGTGTTTGTCCTCCCATACCATTCTACGTGGATCATGGGGGGAGTAGGTGTGTGTGTGTGTGTGTTTGTCCTCCCATACCATTCTACGTGGATCATGGGGGGAGTAGGTGTGTGTGTGTGTGTGTGTGTGTGTTTGTCCTCCCATACCATTCTACGTGGATCATGGGGGGAGTAGGTGTGTGTGTGTGTTTGTCCTCCCATGCCATTCTACGTGGATCATGGGGGGAGTAGGTGTGTGTGTGTGTTTGTCCTCCCATGCCATTCTACGTGGATCATGGGGGGAGTAGGTGTGTGTGTGTGTGTGTGTGTGTGTGTTTGTCCTCCCATACCATTCTACGTGGATCATGGGGGGAGTAGGTGTGTGTGTGTGTGTGTGTGTGTATGTGTGTCTTGACTCCTTCCCATCCACGTAGGTCTACGTGTTTCATGGGGGGAGTACGTGTGTGTGTGTGTTTGTTTGTCCTCCCATACCACTCTACGTGGATCATGGGGGGAGTAGGTGTGTGTGTGTGTGTGTGTGTGTGTGTGTGTGTGTGTGTGTGTGTGTGTGTGTGTGTGTGTGTGTGTGTGTGTGTGTGTGTGTGTGTGTGTGTGTGTGTGTGTGTGTGTGTGTGTGTGTGTGTGTGTGTGTGTGTGTGTGTGTGTGTGTGTGTGTGTGTGTGTGTGTGTGTGTGTGTGTGTGTGTGTGTGTGTGTGTGTGTGTGTTGAACAAGTGTCAAACCTCCTCGTGGTGTTCGACGGGCAACAGCAATTACTGCTGGCTAATATGGCACCGTAAATTGGGAAACTTGATGAATGCATCATCATTCTATGTTTTATTTTTGCCAAATTGTTCTAAGTCAGGATTTGCTAAGTTTCCCCATTTGCGGTATTTGTAGAATTTGAAGCTGCTACTAGCAGCCTAATTTCAAAGAAGCACAACTAATTGTTGTTATAATATTAGAGCCTTGGCTCAAGCAATAATTTGTGAAGTTGTACCGTAAATTGGGAAACTTTGCTAAACTTGATGAATGCATCATCATTTTATGTTTTATTTTTGCCAAATTGTTCTAAGTCAGGATTTGCTAAGTTTCCCCATTTGCGGTATTTGTAATGATGGGAGGCCAATACCCTACCATCGAAAGTTGATAGGGCAGAAATTTGAATGAACCATCGCCGGCGCAAAGGCCATGCGATTCGAGGAAACTGCTACTATTACAGCTGTGCGATTCTTTACCGGCCACAACAACAATGCTGCCCAGTTGTACCGTTTGTCTATCGTGGCACCTCCATTGCCTATTCCAATTCTTCTCATCTGGATTGATGTTATCAAAAAAATTTTTACTGCACTCATCTGGATCCATCTGGATCAAACAATCTTCACTGCACTCATCTGGATCCATCTGGATCAAACAATCTTCACTGCACTCATCTGGATCCATCTGGATCAAAAAATCTTCTACGTGGATGGGAAGGAGTCAAGACACGTATAAACATTTCTGGATCAAAAAATTCTTCACTGCACTCATCTGGATCCATCTGGATCAAACAATCTTCACTGCACTCATCTGGATCCATCTGGATCAAACAATCTTCACTGCACTCATCTGGATCCATCTGGATCAAACAATCTTCACTGCACTTATCTGGATCCATCTGGATCAAACAATCTTCTACGTGGATGGGAAGGAGTCAAGACACGTATAAACATTTCTGGATCAAAAAATTCTTCACTGCATTCATCTGGATCCATCTGGATCAAAAAAATCTTCATAATTATTATTTAGCAGCTTTCAGATACTCACCAAAGATATCTTCTTCAATTATCAGCTGGACCAAGATATTTAGCTAAATAGATAGCATTCTTTGTCACTTT
Source organism: Nitrosopumilaceae archaeon (assembly GCA_965207375.1). Taxonomy (GTDB): domain Archaea; phylum Thermoproteota; class Nitrososphaeria; order Nitrososphaerales; family Nitrosopumilaceae; genus JAWVZS01. Next base: position 573,826 of record CBDBMG010000003.1, read on the forward strand.
CAGCCACTGCAGTATTGTGGTCATCTTCTCATCTTCATGTTGGCAATCAGCATACAATGCTGTAAAGTAGGAGTTACTGTGACAGCATTTTCATCTTATCCTCTTTTTGTCAGTTCTTCAGCAACTCGTCTACTTACAGCATTGTGATCTAAATCATGTAATCCTCTCTCCCTTGGCTTGGCTTCTGCAATAGCTTTCAGCAACTCGTCCACTTATAGCATTGTGATCTCAAAATTATGTAATCCTCTCTCCCTTGGCTTGGCTTCTGCAATAGCTTTGTCAGTTCTTCAGCGACTGGTCATCATGTGCTATCAACTCGATGCAAACCTTGCATGAACATGTAAATGTTACAGGCTTGGCATTGACTTCAAATACTATTACCAACCCCAGGACGGAATTGAGCTAGTGTGTGAACACTGTCTTGTGTTACAATACTTTTATTTATTATAGAACATGTCTAAAATATACTAAATAAGTTGCGAATTATTGTACAAATATTGTAAATACTAAATATGTAATATTATTATATTGAAATCACATATGCATATTCGGATTACTCGTACTCCGTTCATGTTAGTATTCTGTTATTGGTAAGGGGGGCGCTTCGTAGTATATGTTCTTGGGGGCCTGTGTCTTAAAACTTGGAGTTGTATCTTCTTCCATTGTGAAGTTACAGGAGGTTAACATCGCGTCGTTATAACCTGTAGTAAGAACATGAGGATAATAGAAGGTATATAAATGTTAGATTTTATTGTAGGGCTATGTATGGGGAGTAGTTTAAAGCAAACCACGGAGGAATAGGCGCTTCCCACAGGGATTTACAAGGGCCCGAACGTTGCGTTGCAAAAGGTTGCAAACGCGTTTTAGACAAAAATTAATTCCGTTTTTAATGATCATTCATGCTTACGTACCATGCAAGATAATTATACCAAACAACAAGAGGTGAACAGTGGCTACACATTATAAATAGGAGACCACTGTCCTGTTAGCATGCACAAAATTTATTTTTAACATTATAATATATCTTCTCCTGTAGATCAATCAACAGTAGTATGGTAGCCTTCATTGAGGTTCTCAACTGTTCTCCACCTACATAGCTAACAATTATAGTAATACTTTATATGTTCGTTAGCTACTTGGGGGAAATACAAGGGAAACACCTAAAGTATTAACTTCCAGCTCCTCTCCCTTTTTAAATTTTATTACTCTGCATACTTTAAATAAGGTTTCTTGTCAGGACTTGTTTATAATTGTAATCTGTTTACAAAAAGCAGTGATATGCTAAACAAAAACAGCCTGACTGTAAAAAAAGTGCGAGGCCAATCAGAAGCCACAATGGCTATAAGCGACCAAAATCTCTGATATCAAGTAAGGCCAAGAAGTTGAACATTTTATTAAGAATTCTTTTACTTGAATGACATACAATAGTTTACAGGGCATTTTCACAACTATAAGTGGCTTTGTCACTTGGCCACCTTTTTGTATTATCATCTTTTATAAGGTGGCCAAGTGACAAAGCCAATCATAGTTGTGAAAATGCCCTGTAAACTATTGTATGTCATTCAAGTAAAAGAATTCTTAATAAAATGTTCAACTTCTTGGCCTTACTTGATATCAGAGATTTTGGTCGCTTATAGCCATTGTGGCTTCTGATTGGCCTCTCACTTTTTTTACAGCCAGGCTGTTTTTGTTTAGCATTTAAATATACTAACATGTTAACAAGTTCAGGTGTCACATGAACATGAACATGTTAACATATTTACACCTGAACATGTAACATGTTCAGATCCAAATATTCGCTACATACGTAATTAACTATTTGAATGCCAATATTATTCTGAATATTCGAATATTTGTTTGAGCCTTAGTATGTATGTATGTATGTATGTATGTATGTATGTATGTATGTATGTATGTATGTATGTATGTATGTATGTATGTATGTATGTATGTATGTATGTATGTATGTATGTATGTATGTATGTATGTATGTATATGTGTATGTATGTATGTGTGTATGTATGTATTAGTGGTCTGTGATACAACATTATATATCACTACAGTTAAGCTACTCGATATAATAATGTATCACTATACCCTTGTTTGAGTTTTTAATTGCTTTAATGTTGAAAATGTGAGATGATAAGATTGTTGTGATCATTGTGTAGTAGTAACTATAGCATTAAAATGAGAATAAAATTAAAACCCACAATCACTTTGTGCAAGTGTGACTATATAAGGATTTTTTTAGGAAGTGCATCATTCTGATTTTCGCTTTTTGGTTTCTTCATAAAATTTTGGGAGATCTCTTCGAAGAAGAAGGCCTAAATTCATGTACATACGTATGTATTTCCTTTAGGACGCAATAAACTTGGATAACCTGAGTTCGAACATTCATTAGTGAAAATTCACGAATCTTTCGAATTTACATGATATACATATCATGAACCACCGTAGGGATCCAACGAAAAATTGTGAAAACACCCTAATAGAACGCATGCCAAAAACTATCTTTAAAACTTCCTTTGGTGTTGAAAAACCGCCCAAATCTTCTTTCAATACTCCTAAGACTATTACTGAAGTATAAAAAGCCTAGCTATATGGTATCTATATTTTTCATGTTGAAAATACCCCCATTTCTTCATCTTCTTCTTCTTCTTTCGCACGTCTACAGTCTACACAAAGTCGAAACCACCAATAAAAACTACTGGCATTTCTTTAAAATACACCTACTCACGTCTGTGATATTTTAAAAAATTCATTTTCTTAAGGGATTGGAAGATATGAACCAAAACTTCCTCCATATAGATCAAGAAGCCATACGAACGCCCGTGGTGCATGTTCGAAAACGACTTCAACATTATGTGACCGATCTTATTGACGCCATACTATCTGTAATAAGTGATTTTATAACTGAGCAACGTATTTCAGCTATTGATTTCAACCCTTTATTTTCATTGCTAGAAAAATGACTAAGTCCGCGTCATATATAACACTAAGTTTTCCAAGATAAGCACTTTAATTAGAAAGCACCACGTTGTCTGAGTAGAAGTAGATGTTGACACATTGGATCTATCCATTCAAACGAAAGTGCTATTGTGTGCTGTGTTAATTGTTGTATTTTGTATTTAAGTTATTAAACCAGGCGCGTGCATGCTTTTGTCCAGGAAGTAGGTATGTGTGCCGCGCCGTTGTATGTGTGTGTGTGTCCGCCCCGGAACCACTTACGTGAAATTAAGCCTGAATAGCCAATCAAACAAATCCTACTGCTTTTCAATTTCTTTGTAAGGTACTTGTTATCGATACTATTGATGGGCGGGGCCTTAGTAACGAAGTGCGTCGTGAGTTACTGCCAAAGCAGAGCAAGGTAACACTGTATTTGCTGTTCATTACACGGTAAAAGCCGTTTAACCAGCTGTACATTACTAACAAGACGGAGTGCTTCAGTTTTAAAAGTGGGCGTGCCATGTGGCTTGCGCGAAGCTCATAAAACAAGACTGGCCTATATTGTTACACTGATGCGTGTAAACAGGCCACTAGGGAGGCTTATGAAAGCAACACTGAAAAAAGGAGGCTGCCAGAAAGGCTTATAATGCTAATAGTAAATATAAATAAAGGATACATAGTTGTTCATACATTTCATATGCAGGTGTCACTGTCCAGCAATGGACATGAAAAAACTGAAGAAACTAGTAAATTTAAAAAATTGTTAATTTCAAAAAGGAGAATAGGGATCCTGAAAATACTACCTAAATAAGGTGAAGATAGTGAGAGTTTGTGATTTTATTATATTTGAGATCCCTATTTTGACTGTTGAAATCATATGGCTATGTAGCTGACCATACCACTGTCAAAATAGGGATATCAAATATAATAAAATCACAAATTCTCACTATCTTCACCTTGTTTATATAGTTTTTTCAGGATCCCTATTCTCCTTTTTGAAATTAACAATTTTTTAAATTTACTAGTAGTGTATATAGATTACAGTTAAACTTTACTAGCTTAATCAAAATAGACATCAGCTTAAATCAAAGCAATAAATCATGTGATTAAACTGTGTTTTCTATGAAGAAATATCATTTAGCTACATTCCTAGTCTCACTAGAAACACTTTCTTCAGATGACATATTCACTAACAATGGAAATTATTGTACTCCTTTCTGCATATTATGGTTTTTGTATAATTCGAATTACTCAATCCACATTCAAATGTTCATTCATTCGTTCATTCGAACGAACATTCAAATACAGCTAAGTTCATTTGGGCCCTAATTTCCTTACCTTATGGGAACCTTACTTTCAATGTAGTTTCATGTTTCTTCTGTCTCCTACGATACATTTAATGTATTGTAGACTGTTAATATGTATCACATATGGTATTTGCATCGGAGAATCAAAGATGTACGTAAAGCATGCTAGCCAAGTCAAAGCAAGTGGCAACTGCACAACAGTAAACAACATTTCCCTCCCACCAATCACTAACAGCCCTGAAGATACGTATGTTATGGAGATGTGTAAATGTTGGATACTATTTCCATGTACTGTACGTAATCCCTAAAATACTATTGTATGTACTTCAGTTGATATAATTTTTTAAAACTGTAATTGCATATTTCACGTTCCAACTCAATCATATGTATTGCAATCGCCATTTAGAAATGCAAAAGGATGCTTCATACGTATACCAATTAATCATTTTCTAAATTGTTGGTTTTTAGCTACAATGTACTCTTCTCATGCAGATTAAGATTTAGTGATTCATTATATGCATTAAATGAAATACGTTGTGGTTGACTATGGTTGATTGCACCATTGATTTAAGTTTGAAATTAAGTTTTGATTGATGTATACGTAGTTTAATCTTACAACCCTTTGAATTATCTGTGCAAAACCTATTGCTCATGTGACATATCCCCCCTCCTCTGACTGTACTTAAGGATTAAATTGAGAGAAAATATTTATTAATTACAAAATAGTTAAATTTATACACCCTACTAAGATTTTATACTGTATGATGGTTTGTCAGTTTTAAGTAAGGGTCAAACAAATATTTGGACTAATATTAGTTTTGAATGCAAAAATAGGCAACCAATTATTCGTTTGCTGTTTTCAGTGGTGTGTTGAACAAATTTAACTAAATTTAATAAGATTTCAAATAACAATTTACAATTTATGCTAATTTTAAGGCAGCTTATCATCATTTCAGCAGTACTAAGTGAGGCAGTAGTCATCAGTCAACTTATTTTATCAAAAAATACTGCCATTTTACTGTCTCTTATATTAAATTGAATATTCGGATTATTTGTTTGAAAACTAAAAGATATTCGAATGCTTTTAAATCACTATTCGTTTGAGTCTTAGTTTTAAGGCATTCTTTGGTATGAAACCCATCAGCATCTCCAGTACAGTGCAGTGTATTTTACTTTCATTGTTTTCCTTAAAATACAATTGACTACAGTGTGTATGTATTACATGTTTGTGGTGAGGATAATCATCATTTTATGACATTATACACATAAGTAATACTGTACCATGTTTCATGAGTATCACAACATCACTGCCACTACTGTATGTTTGAGTTTTGAACTTTTTAACTGCTTAAATGTTGACAATGTGAGATGATAAGATAGTTGTGATCATTGGGTAGTAACTATAGCATTAAAATGAGAATAAACTAAAACCCACAATTACTTTATATAAGTAAGACTATATAAGAACCTGTTCAATCTTAACAAATGAAGGATTCCTCAATGATTGCGATTGAATTTAAAATTTTTGGAAGGCCTCTTCCTAGAGAAGAAGGCCTACATAAGTACAAAGATGAGTAATATTTGTGTATATTTGTGTGACTGGATTTGCTAAAAGCTGGTGTTGGCATGCACACAATAACCAGGCACACCTTTCACAACTACTTGATAAGTCAATTGTTTGTTTGTACATAGGTACATACATATGTATGTATGTATGTATGTATGTATTTACGTATGTATGTGTGTGTGTATGTATGTATGTACGTATGTATGTAGGTATTAGGGCTCAAACGAATAGTATATTTTGATATTCGAATATTTAATTTTTCAAACAAATATTCCGAATATTCTTTTACATATATACGTAAGTGGTAAAATGATACTACTTTCAGTTGATTTATGACTCCTACGTATCTCACTCATAGTGCCTATAATGAAGGCAAATTACTCAAAAATCTTGATGTTAAACATTGATTATTATGTACAGTGTGCTATCCATTAAACCAAGGTACCCAAAAATTCTCACTGTAAACAATAAACGAATATTTGGTTGACTATTTTTGAATACAAATAATGGTAAAATGAATATTAATCCGAATATTCAAATATTTGTTTGAGCCTTAGTATGTAGTATGTACATATGTACAGAAATTTAATTGTATTGTGATTTAAAACACCATCGAGTATGGAGTTATGCTACACGATAATATCACCAATTAGTTTAAGGATGTTATTTTAGATTAGTAAATTTTTGACAAGCTATAGCTATATTTCTAAATATCATGTATTTACTCAAATTTCAATAAAAAGCTATAAATATACTTTAGTGAAAGATATTTCACTTGGTGATGTTGTTTATTTAAATATGATAGGAGGAGTAATGTATGGTACAGCTCAAAGGCAACTTGATGCCCACACGTAGCATCGATAGCAAGTGCTATACAAAGAAACTGAGAAGCAGTAGGACTTGTTTGATTGGCTATTCTGAATTCATTTTATGTGTATGGCTTTAATAGTGGACACACACACACACACACACACACACACACACACACACACACACACACACACACACACACACACACACACACACACACACACACACACACACGCACGCATACCAACTTCCTGAACAAAAGAAATTTATAGAAACCAGGTGCATATCTTGTTTGCCTAAGAGTAATGCTATCGTATTGTATAGCCACGTATGTATATTATACTGTAGATACACCTGTACCAGTATAGTGACATCACTGCCGTTACTGTATGTTTGATTTTAACTGTTGATAATGTGAGGCGATAAGATAGTTGTGATCATTGTGTAGTAACTACAGCATGAAAAATGAGAATAAACTAAAACCCACAATCACTTTGTATAAGTAAGACTATATAAAGACCTGTTAAATCTTTATAAAGTTAACTCTTTACTAAGTGCTAAGACCATATAATTCCTAAAAAATTTTTGGAAGGCCTCTTCCTAGAGAAGAAGGCCTACATAAGTACAAAGATGAGTAATATTTATGTATATTTGTGTAACTGGATTTGCGTAAAACTGGTGTTGACACACACACAATAACCAGACACACCTTTCACCACTACTGATAGGTCAATTGTATATATTATTTGTTTGTTTGTACGTAGGCACGTACGTACGTATGTATGTATGTAATACTATATAAAGATTTGCTAAATTTTAAGGAAATGCAATTCCTATTTTCTGTTTCTTCATAAAATTTTTTGGGAGATCTCTTCGAAGAAGAGGGGCCTAAATGCATGTACATACTCCTTATGAGAACCACCAGTTACATAGTTTACTTTCAATGTAGTTTCATGTCGCTTCTGTCTCCTAACAATATGTACATCTAATGTAGGTGCATATGTAGACTGGTTATAGCATATAAATTATGGTATTTACATGGGAGAATCAAAGATGTACGTAAGGCGTGCTAGCCAAGTTAAAGCAAGTGGTAACTGCCCAACAGTAAACAACATTTCCCTCCCAGCAATCACTAACATCCCTGAAGATACGTATGTTATGGAGATATGTAAATGTTGGATACCATTTTTCCATGTACATACTATACGTAATCCTTAAATTACTACTGTACTTCAGAGGAGGGCTGACACGACTTGATCAAAAGTATTGCAATTGCTATTTAGAAAGGCAAAAGGATGCTTCATACGTATACCAATTAATCATTCTCTATATTGTTGGTTGTTAGCTACAATGTAATCTTCTCATGCAGATTAAGGTTTAGTGATTCATTACGTGCATTAAAAGGAAACCATGAGGTTGACTGGAGTTGATTGCACCATTGATTGAAGCTTAGAATGAACTTTTCAATTGATATATATGTATGTTTAGACCCTTTTGTGATAAATTATCTATACATTTTGGAGTGTTCTAAATCACTTAGACCCTTTTCATGTTTACTTAGACTCTTTTCATGTTTATAAATTTACAGGTGTTTTGATTAGTTTAAATAATTAGCAATAAACTTTGGCTAAAGGTGAATGTTAAAAAAGAAATGTTTACCAGGTGATACTATTACTAATGACTGCTACATTTTCCCATTGTTTAGTTGTTACAAGCAGCTGCAAAGGTACAATAACCCAAAAGGGTCTAAATTAGTTAAACCTCAAAACCTATCAGTCTATGTAATTTATAACCCTCAGGCCCATAGTAGCACCCTCACTTTGCTCAGGCACCACAGCACAGGGCCTTCGGTTTATAAATTCCGTAGACCCTCCGTTTTGAGGTTTAACCTATATATACGTATATTGTGTAGTTTAATCTTACAACCCTTTGAATTACCTGTGCAAAACCTTTTGCTCATGTGAACATGTCACCCCTCCTCTGACTGTACTTAAGGATTAAATGGAGATAAAATATTTGTTAATTGCAAAATAATCAAATTTGTACCCTGCTAAGATTTTATTCTGTATGATGGTTCATCAGTTTCAAGGCATTCTTTGGTATGCAACCCATCAGCATCACCAGTGCAGTGCAGTTATTTCACTTTCATTGTTTTCCTTAAAATACAATTGACTATGTATTACATCTTTGTGGTGGGGATAATCATCATTCCATAACATCATACACTTACGTAATACTGTACCATGTCTCATGAGTATCACGGCATCACTGCTACTACTGTATGTTTGAGTTTTGAACTGTTTAAGTGCTTAAATGTTAACAATGTGAGATGATAAGATAGTTGTAATTATTGTGTAGTAACTATAGCATTAAAATGAGAATAAACTAAAACCCACAATCACTTTGTATAAGTAAGACTATATAAGAACCTGTTAAATCTTAACAAAAGAGGCACTCTTATTCCTACTAGTAAATATTAAAAAATTGTTAATTTCAAAAAGGAGAATAGGGATCCTGAAAAAACTACCTAAACAAGGTGAAGATAGTGAGAGTTTGTGATTTTATTATATTTGAGATCCCTATTTTGACAGTAGCTGAGAGTATGATCAACTATATATATCATTTCAACAGTCACAATAGGGATCTCAAATATAATAAAATCACAAACTCTCACTATCTTCACCTTGTTTAGGTAGTTTTTTCAGGATCCCTATTCTCCTTTTTGAAATTAACAATTTTTTAATATTTACTAGTTTCTTTAGTTTTTTCATGTCCATTGCTGGACAGTGACACCTGCATATGAAATGTATGAACAACTATCTTTTACTATTCACGTAATAAATCTTTCTGACAGCCTCCTTTTTCTTTTCAGGGTTGCTCTCATAAGCCTCCCTAGCGGCCTCTTTACACGCATTAGTGTAACACTATAGGCCAGTCTTGTTTTGTAAGCTTCGCAACCCGAACGGCACGCCCACTTTTAAAACTGAAGCGCTCCATCTTGTTAGTAATGTACAGCTGGTTAAACGGCTTTTACCGCGCAACGAACAGCAAATACCGCGTAACCTTGCTCCTGTTTAGCAGTAACTCACGACGCGGTTCATTACTAAGGCCCCTCCCATCAATAGTATCGATAGCAAGTGCATTATAAAGAAACTGAAAAGAAGTATGACTTGTTTAATTGGTTATTCATGCTTTATTTCACGTTAATGGCTTTAATAGCCCGAGGAGCGGACACACACAGACGCGCGCACACAAAACATATTCCAGGACAAAAGCACGCGCGGTGGTTAAATATACAACAATTAACACAGCACACAATAGCACTTACCTTAGAATGGATAAATCCACTGTGTCATTGTCCTCCTTCAACAGTTCTGAACAACACTCAGCTGACAACGTGGCGCTTTCTAATTAAAGCGCCTTATCTAGGAAACCTTAGTGTTATATATGACGCGGAAAATAAAGGACTTAGTTATTTTCCTAGCGATGAAAATAAAGGGTTGAAATCAATAGCTGAAATACGTTGCTCAGTTATAAAATCACTTATTACAGATAGTATGGCGTCAATAAGATTGGTCACATAATGTTGAGGTCGTTTTGGCACATGCACCACGGGCGTTCGTATGGCTTCTCGATCTTTATGGAGGAAGTTTTGGCTCATATCTTCCAATCCCTTTAGAAAACGAACTTTTTAAAATATCACAGACCTGAGTAGGGGCATTTTAAAGATACGCCAGCAGTTTTTATTTCTGATTTCAACTTTGTGTGGACTGTAGATGCGCGAAAGAAGAAGAAGAAGAAGAAGAAAGAAGAAGAAGATGGAGAAATTGGGGTATTTTCAAAAACATGAAAAATATAGATACCATATAGCTAGGCTTTTTATACTTCGGTAATAGTCTTAGAAGTATTGAAAGAGGATCTGGGCGGTTTTTTCAACAGCATAGGAAGCTTTAAAGATGGTTTTTGGCGTACGTTCTATTAGAGTGTTTACACAATTTTTCGTTGGATCCCTATCATGAACCACTACCGTGGTTCATGATATGTTACTATATGTTACTAAAAATTTTTGGAAGGCCTCTTCCTAGAGAAGAAGGCCTACATAAGTACAAATATGAGTAATATTTATGTATATTTGTGTAACTGGATTTGCCAAAAGATGATGTTGACATACACACAATAACCAAACACATCTTTCACCACTACTTGATAAGTCAGTTGTATATTATTTGTTTGTTGGTACGTAGGGATGTACATATGTTTGTATGTATGTATGTAATACTATATAAGGAATTGGTAAATTTTAAGGAAATGCAATTCCCATTTTCTGTTTCTTCATAAAAAATTTTGGGAGATCTCTTCGAAGAAGAGGGGCCTAAATTCATGTGCATACATCTTATGACAACCACTAGTTACATAGTTTACTTTCAATGTAGTTTCATGTTTCTTCTGTCTCCTAACAATACATACATCTAATGTAGGTACATATGTAGACTGGTAAAAGCATATATGGTATTTGCATGGGAAAATCAAAGATGTACGTAAAGCATGCTAGCCAAGTCAGAGCAAGTGGCAACTGCACAACAGTAAACAACATTTCCCTCCCACCAATCACTAACAGCCCTGAAGATACGTATGTTATGAAGATGTGTAAATGTTGGATACTATTTCCATACTTCAGTTGACACAATATAATTCTGTAATTGCATACGTATTTCACGTTACAACTCAATCAAATATATTGCAATCGCCATTTAGAAAGGCAAAAGGATGCTTTTTGGAAGACCGACTGGGTTAACAGGGAACTTCAGTGGCAAGTTTAACCCATGTTGGAAAGATAAATGGGTCCATCATATAGCCCATTCCACAACCAAGAGGTGAAATTTTCCCTTGAAGTCGCTGTTAACAAGCTAACTGCTAGTGGTCGGGAGTAAGGAGAACAGAAGCATGCCAGCAGCGGCTATGAATTTCTATCGAAGTAAAGCAGAGGGGACTAGCTTACATAGCTCATTCAATTCTTACAAGTATTATGTCTTGTTACAAAGAATAATTAGTGGATGTAATACATTTTAACATAACATATAGGAACAGAAACATACTTTTTGCCGGAAACGACTCACAAAAAGAACAAAAATAGTTCGATTTCTTCTCACATTGCTAATAGTACTTGCTTTAACAACTTGTGCACGCTTGACACAAACAAACTTAATAAAAACAAACGTTTAGATTCACTAGTAACCTGCTCTTGCTCGTCATAAAATGATATTTTGAAGATAACCAGGGTAGGTACTAGGCAAAACACGCATTGGTTTCTACAGACTCACGTTTTTACATAGAAACGTATTAGCTCGTGTGATCCGTTTCCAATCCTATTAAGTGTAATATATCTATGATTCTTACTATATAGAATTAATATACCAACATTGAAGTAAATAGGTGCTTCCATTCCTGAGTATCAGCCATTGCGAGTTTTATAGCGCTCGTTTTGCAACAACACACGACGAACCATCTGCCCCACCCATTTTTACTCGTTAATTAGAGAATTATTATCTTCATTTAATGTAGAATCAGTAACCTGAATTTCATCAAAATTGGACCAGCAAGTCTTCTGATAAAGTCCTCCTTTCAGTAAAAAATTTTTATGCGACAGTTGTTTTTTTTTCTTCTCCTTTCTTTTATTTTCATGACACACTTTACGAGGACTTGCGTGAACCACAGGAATTTATTTTCAGATTTTCATTTTCTGTATCAACTTGTTTGTCTAATAACTCACTCATTCCTTCATTGATTTCAATCGAACGTTTCTCCTACGTATGTATACTGTACAACTCAAGCAATCCTCAGGGTTAAATAAATACATTGATGTACTGAAGAGAAACTTCTGCACAGCAGGACAAAAGTTGCTATAACTCGGTGAAAAATTAAATCATTTGCACAAAATTTCCGACACACAAACTACATTAATGTCTGAATTCTCACTAAAAGTTTAAAGAAATTGTGACGCATGAGTTTTTCAAACCTAAGCCTTAAACATTTGGTTCATATTATTATGTGCAATATAATATGTGACCCGGCATGAGAAAACCTGACTTATGTACACAAAATACACCTATTTATATTATAGTATGTATCTCCCTCACTGTTTAGTATTTTTGAATTCTATAAGCTGCATGAGATTCCCTATGAAACCTCGCATAAATGGTGTAAATTTCATTAGACTCTAATGATTACTTATAAAGATGTTTAAGTTTGAAATCCAAATTTTTGGTCAAATTTTATGTGCACATAAACCCTGTTTTCTTATGCCGGGTCACATATACTGAACAAGATTTGTCACATTAATCAACTACATGTCATCCACAATGCTCCTGGGCACCTTATTGAAAGTACATACAACAATTCATACAAGATAATAAAGTGGCTGTTAAAAAAACAAGTGAATGTAATCATGTAAATGTATGCATGATACGTAGGTATGGCTGTCTCTTCCTTTCCTCCAGAACCTAGCTACGTATATACGTATAAGTGGGAGAATAGTACATGTTATTAGTGAAAAAAATAAGTAAATGTAATCATATAAGTGTATACATGATAGCTACGGCCATCTGCTGTAGCATCTTCCTTTCCTCCAGAACCAATATAAGTGGGAAAATATTAGTGAAAAAACAAGTGAATGCAATCATATACGTAGCTAAGTGTATGCATGATAGCTATGGCAGCATCTTCCTTTCCTCCAGAACCTATAAGTGGGAAAATAATACATGTTATTAGTGCACATTATATATTTTACCTACAATTCTAGCTACTCTGGTAAAATCAGTATATAGCTACGTAGCTACGTACACTTTCTGTAATTGACAAATATATTACATATAACTACAAGACTCAAGAGGAATATTACAGTCCATAGTACTATAATATTCAAGTTTGTTTGTTGACACTTAAAATTTAACTGCTCTGCATACTTTATATAACATTTCTTGTCAGGGCTTACTTATAACTAACATCAATACTTACAAAAAGCAGTGATATAAACACGAAGCCAATCAGAAGCAGCATTGTAGCTATAGTTATAAGCGACCAAAATCTCTGATATCAGGTAAGGCCAAGAAAATCCTTTTACTTGAATGATATACAATAGTTTACAGCTTGGCATTTTCACAACTATGATTGGCTTTGTCACTTGGACACCTTTTTTGTACCATCATCATTTTTCTTCTGAAGATCACAAGTTGATGTTTTACCATCTAAAAATCTAAACTGCTATTTAATGTATTATAATAGTATTTAATGCGCATGAGCAAAGATTCATCACTAAGGAACACATAACAACACAAACAAATTTAATTCTTTTGCTTTATACTCCAGTATTTTAGTGATAAAACTTAGTATTTTTATGCCGAAATTCTTACTGTAACACTATATAGGCCTTCTATAAGTTTCACAACCCGCATGGCATGCCCACTTTTAAAACTGAAACGCTCCATCATGTTAGTAATGTACAACTAGTTAAACTGTGGAATGAACGGCAAATACAGCATTACCTCTTCTTTGGCAGTAACTCACGATGTGCTTCATTACTAAGACCCCATCCATCAACCATCAGTAGTATTGATAGTGAGTGCTATATAAAGAAACTGAGAAGCAGTAGGATTTGTTTGATTGGCTATTCTGACTTCATTTTATGTGTATGGCTTTAATAGCCTGGGGGTGGACACACAGACACACAGACACATACACACCACACACACATACACACACACATACACACACACACACACATACACACACATGCACACACGTACGCACGCACGCATACCAACTTCCTGAACAAAAGAAATTTATAGAAACAAGGCGCATATCTTGTTTGCCTAAGAGTAATGCTATATTGTATAGCTACGTATGTATATTATACTGTAGATACACTTGTACCAGTATAGTGACATCACTGCCACTGTTGTATGTTTGAGTTTTAAATGTTGACAATGTGAGATAATAAGATGTTGTGATCATTGTGTAGTAACTATAGTGAGAATAAACTAAAACCCACAATCACTTTGTATAAGTAAGAACCTGCTAAATCTTAACAAAGTGTGGAAACTAAAACCCACAATCACTTTGTATAAGTAAGACTATATAAGAACCTGCTAAATCTTAAAGTGTGGATCTACACCAATGAGTTTTGACTAAAAATTTTTGGAAGGCCTCTTCCTGTAGAAGAAGGCTTATGTACATAAGTGCACTTATGTACATAAGTGCAAAGATGAGTGTGTACTTGTGTGACTGGGTTTGCCAAAAGCTGGTGTTGAGACACATAGTCACACACACAATAACCAGACACACCTTTCGCTACTACTTACGTAAGAGGTCAATTGTATATATTGTTTGTTTGTTTGTACGTAGGTACGTACATATCTGTATGTACTATTGTAGTATGTATGTACGTACATACGTGAGACACATGGTCACACACACACAATAACCAGACACACCTTTCACCACTACTACTTGAGAGGTCAATTGTATATATTGTTTGTTTGTTTGTACGTAGGTACGTATATATCTATGTATGTATGTATGTACGTATGTATGTTTGTAGTATGTATGTACGTACATACGTACGTACATATGTATGTACGTATGTATGTGTATGTATGTATGTATGTATGTATGTATGTATGTATGTATGTATGTATGTATGTATGTATGTATGTATGTATGTATGTACGTATGTATGTACATATGTATAGAAATTTAATTGTATCGTGATTTTAAAACACCATCAAGTATGGAGTTATGCATGCTCCACAATAATATCGCCAATTAGTTTAAGGATGTTATTTTAGTTTAGTAAAAATTTTTGACAAGCTGTACTTTTCTAAATATCAATAAAAAGCCATAAATAAACTTTGGTGAAAAATATTTCACTTGGTGATGTTGTTTATTTAAATACGATAGGAAGGGTGATGTACGTACGCAGGCAATTTGATGCCTGCATGCAGGTCACCGGTTGAACTTGCAAATGGGCATGGGAAAGGTGTGGGTGTCCATAACGTTCTTCATCAACCCGTAATTATATATAGTTCAATTATAATGTACTGGCCAGTTTTGTACCTTCTAGTTGTCATATCAGTCAGTTGTACTGCCATACCTTGCTTGTAAATCGAGACAAGAATTAGGGTAGCTACGTAGTTGTTAACCAGGCGCGTGCCGGCCTTGGCTGGCACACGCCTGGTTTCTTAAAATTGCTTTTATCCAGAAAGTCGGTATGTGTGTGTGTGTGTGATATAGACAGACAGACACACATGCATACTGACTTCCCAGACAAAAGCAACTTCAAGAAACCAGCCATGCCCCAACACTCATTTATTTGCACCAAATATTTTCTGAAATATATTTTTCCTTGGAATAAAAAAGGACCACCAATTCAGTTCAGTGTGTAATATCAATATACATAGTTACATCACCCTTTTTCTTCTATCAGTGGGAGCAATAAACTGTTAGCACATGTATTTGCATTCTGTGCACAGCAAGTTTATCTACGTACATATGCATGTATGTATGGTATTGGAATATACGTACATACTCTTATTAAATTAGGTACACATCTGATTTCTTTAGATTGTTTTTTCCACAGTGTGTGTAAATATGTGTCCTGTGTGTGTCTGCATGTATCTGCATGTGCATGTGTGTGTGTGTGTGTGTGTGTGTGTGTGTGTGTGTGTGTGTGTGTGTGTGTGTGTGTGTGCATGTGCGTGTGTGCCCCTAATACGTACCAATAATAACTGTACATAAAGTCAATTTTAATAACCGTTTAAGCAAGTTCTACCTATTGCTTACATGTTTATACTTGTCATTAATATTGTTAATGGATGTGGCCTAACTGGCTTAGTAACAAAGCATGTCATAAATGCCTACCAAAGAAGTCTTCATTTCATGCCACATAAGATGCTTTTTAGCAGCAGTTGTATTAGTAACAAGACAAAGTACTTTAGTGGGGATGCAATGTGGGTTGTCTTCTTACTAGTTAATAAGTTCCATTTGATTCTTTGATGTTTTTTCTAAATCTATTATGTACACACACACATGCACACGCACGCACGCACACTTACACACACACACACTAGTAAATTGACATCTTCCTTTTCCTCATTAACACAGAGGGGTTGATTGCTGAAAGATACTGCTTTAAGGTTACACTGATCCTACTTGCATTCGCCACTGTCAAGAGAGAGGAAGAAGGTGACACCATCATCAATGTGATTGTTGAAGCAATGCATCAGCTAACTATACAGTTCCAGAAGCTTGAAGAAAAATCTTCAGGTACATATAATTTATTATTTCTAGTCTTTTACTAGTCTTAGAAGCTAGAATGATAAAAAATTAAAAAATTAAAAGGTAAGTAGGGATTGAATTTTGGATTCAATAGTGCTACAAAAAGTAAGGAAACAAGGAATAAGATTTTGGGACGAGAGAACATTCTGGCATGAGATAATTTATAAAAGTTTATTCCCTACTTTTGGCTCACTTCAGTAGGTGTGCCAAAAGTAGGGATTAAACTTTAATATATTATTTCATGCCAGAATGTTCTCTCGTCCCAAAATCTTATTCCTTGTTTCCTTACTTTTTGTAGCACTATTGAATCCAAAATTCAATCCCTACTTACCTTTTAAATTGTTAATTTTTTTCATTCTAGTTTGTTTACTTTTTATACATGCTAAGCATTTAATAATCTTTTAGCAGGCACACATGTTATAGGCTCTTGTGTAATAATTATGCTTGTTTACAGGCGCTTGTTAACAATGCGCTTACATGGCAAAGCAGCTGTGTGATAGCAAATAATGCTCTAAAAACACAAAGCTATTTATCCAAGGCTATAACGTGCAAGCCAGGTTTTTGTGTGGCGTAATAAGCAGAAGCTGTAACAGGCTATCGTCACCTTCGTTGAGATTCGCACCTTGCTAAAGCAATTTAGAAAAGGAATCACCATGGTGCAATTGTTAAATCGTCTTTGGAACAACATTTTCGTAAATCCGCCGCCATTACCGTACGGCATAAAATTTTAACCAGGAAATATTGACGAATTTCCAGCAATTCATCAATATTTTCCCTATCAAAATTTTCCGTTTAGTTAGCTACTTATATGATATGAATGAATAAAATGAATACATTGGCATTCATCAATTTTTTACTCGTCAAACTTTTCCCAACCCTGATTCGTCAAAATTTTCCATTGTCAAAATTTTGCACCATACGGTACCTTTATTGTGTGAAATTTCTGGAGCCCTACACCTAGCGCAACCCGGTTTTACGGCTGGCAGACGAAATATATGTAGGTGAATTTCAAAATTTTCAAAGTTGGCTGTAGGTCAAAATATTCAACTTGTCGCTTCGTTTAACCAAGGTACAGCATCATTACAGCCTTAACAATGCGGTTTTTTCGAGTTAAGCCTATTGCAAGGTTGATTTTAAAAGCACGAATTTTTCTGGAAGCCATAGGATTTCCTACCAATCTCTACTATTAAGTATTACCGTACTTAATGATAATGTCCCCCCTTTGTATTGTATGTCTTGCATACATACGTACATTAGTCATAAATTCTGTGTCAACACATTTCATCATTTCATTCTCACAGAATAGTACTGTAAGTTATAGTTCGCAAAATTCATTAAATTGGATGTGTGTGGAAGCCTAATCCGGTCACAATTATGCACATACAGTACATTCTACCACATTCACCTAATGGATATTCACATTAAATTGAAAGTTTAATTGACATGACATTTTGTCTGGATATTAGAGATGCAACAATATGGATCAACACCGTATTGCATATTGCCTTTGAGTGTATTGCAATATTTGACATCATGTCTTTAAATTAGTTTTTAGCAGTAAAAACTAAGTGGAAACATGTAAAATAGCAAGAAATTACACTGAATATTCATGGTTACGAGAGGTCCAGTCATAATTGTGGTGTAATGGTCGGATACTTACAACTTTGAAGGCAATATATGTTGCAATATATTGCAATATATCACAATATATTGCAATAAGCAATATATCGATATTTTTATCAGACGTATTGTATTGTATTGCAGCAATAAATATTGCAATATATCGATATATTGTAATATTGTTACATCCCTACTGGATATACGTATTGTTTTATGATAACATTTTGTACCACAAAATTTATCCTTGTTTTATCCATTGTTATCTGTACTGCTTACATGAACATATGTATGTATGTATATACGTATGTACTTACATACTGTACATGCATATTACATGCTGTGGAACATTCATTGTCTAAACATTGATTAACCACAATGTCAATTTATGTATATGAATCAGCCATGCATGTAGGCTAGAAATTTTAACAATAGCATCATTTTCTGATGCATGGATATTGTGTTTGATCTTATGTACTGTTTGGTTATATGACCCCTCCCTCCAAGTAGTTCAGATAATCAACACACTCTGTACATTAAGTATTAGTTATATCCCAGTACGAGTGAGTTATATCTTAGTTATTACCCGAGTCCGAGGCAAAGCCGAGGACGAGGGTAATAACTAAGATAACTCACGAGTGTACTGGGCTATAACTAGCTTGTATCCCAGTGAATACATCGATCTTTTAGCTAGTTTTCATTGGCAACTCTTATACATTCGTTTGGTAACAACAACTGCAAAAGTAGCCTACAACATCGCTACAACTATCCCTATCGATTACAAATAAAGTTATACAATACCTGAAATAGCTTCACTGTTATCTCCAAGCTTTAAAGCTTTGTATTTAACGTTTGTATCACGTAACCATTGACGACGAGTGGATAACTAGTTATCCACCCTGCGTGCTGGGGGATAACTAAATTATCCACCCTGGTGGTTTCTTTGATCCGCCCACACACTGGGATACAATTCTTGTTTAAACTCTCCATGGTAATTATACTGTACATATAGTGTATACATATGTATGTAGGTCATTAATACGTATATTACTTGGGATATGCATGTACACACATACGTATACGCATATACGTACGTCATATGTATGTGAACTTTACACAAATACTCTAATAGAACAATTAGTTTGTGAGGTGATTATTCAACTTACTTATTTTACTACAAACTCCATAGACATTTGGATAAGATAGTTTAGACTTTAGAGTGCTAGTTTCTTGAATGTCATGTATACATACGTATGTTTACTGCTTATATTTAGATGAAACAGCTCTTATTGTTTTGCCAACACTTTTGGGAATGGTTTGGGCATTTCAAGGCAATGGAAGATGGAGGATTGAGCAGCTTCGGTTGTTGTTCACCGGACGATTGGGTGGCTTTACGGAGATCATTGATCACCTTCCGTTTACTTCAGCTGCCAATCAAACTTCAGCTGCTGCTGCTGCTGCTGCTGCTGCTGCTGCTACTACTGCTACTGAAGTAGAGTTTCTAATGCAGTATGCTGGTAGTAATATTGCTCTGAAGACACAACAAGTTGAAAGGCTGATAAAAATTGTAAGCTGCATACAATTTACTAACAGTTTTATGTAATGTTTGTACGTACATACGTAGGTAGAGTTTTTAGGGTTTTGCCCAGGAAGTTTTGAGTGGTGAACTAACGTAAATTAGTCTGACTACATGGTTTCTATTTAATGCCTGCATCAGTAATTAATGTAAGAATTGTACTGGTTGGTTTTAAGAGGTGCTGGTCACTTTTAAAGATCCTGATTGCTTTGTACCACTGCCGGCCAGTGTGGGAAGAACCTTGCAATTTTGCAAATGCATACATGTATGTACTGTTTGCATACGTATGTATATACGTACGTACATACATACATACATACATACGTACATACGTATGTACGTACTTACGTACGTACTCGTACGTACGTACTCGTATGTACGTACTCGTACGTACGTACATACCCGTATGTACGTACGTACGTAGTACGTACGTACGTACGTACGTACATACATACATACATACCTACATACATACATACATACATACATACATACATACATACATACGTACAATACATACATACATACATACATACATACATACATACATACATACATACATACAGTACATACAGTACATACATACATACATACATACATACAAACAAAGAAAAAAACAACGGGCGCCTAAAATATTTTTTGATGGAGGAAGGAGTTGATAAGGCGTGTGCGGAAAACTCGTGTCATGGATATCAAACGACTTCAGGTCAACGATTCTTCATACATTGAAGGTACTATTTGTTTAGTAAATGAGTGAATAGGTGCCATGGGGATGGTTTTTCGAGCGTAGGCGCACGAACGGACGCCATAAAACTCGCAATGGCTGCTACTTAGGATTGGTGAGGCCGATTTCCTCCATTGTCGGTTTACTGATTCTATATAGTTAGAACGTGCTGAGTCCTTGATAACTAAGCGATAGCTTTCATGGCGGCTTATTTAGAGCGTTTACAAATTCAGAGCAGTGCTACGTGTAAATAACTCACTTGTTCGTCGCGTACGGCCTACTTCTTCTTGGCCTCGTGACTCACTATCGTGAGTCTTGATGTATATAGGTATGTATGTATGTATGTATGTATGTATGTATGTATGTATGTATGTATGTATGTATGTATGTATGTATGTATGTATGTATGTATGTATGTATGTATGTATGTATGTATGTATTGTTTGTTTCTTTCTTTCTTTCATTTTCATCGCACACTTTTTCGTGGGCTTGCGGGAGTTTTGCGTGGGCTTGTGGGAGTTTTTCGTGAATCCCGGAAGTTTTTTCAAACTCTCTTTTTGTACATTCACTTGTTTGTCTACTAACTCACTCATGTCTTCATGGATTTCAGCCAAATTTGTATCAGCATTTCTCCAATTTATGCTCTACCTGTCATACTACTTTCAGCCTGAAGTAAACACTTGAATGTATTTGAAAAAGGCTATTACACTGCAGGTTGAAAGTTGCCATAACTTGGACCCCCTTGAAATGATTTGTAATAAACTTTCAGATATACAATCTATATTGATGTACCACTCTGTAGTAAAAATTAAAAAAATATTGTAGGCGTGAGTTTATCAAAATTAAGCTTCAAAGTTACATTTACAATACTGATTGTGTGCAGCATTGTAAATAGGTAGCTATGTGTGAATCAGCTGAGGTACTGAAAGCTTTATCTTTCTAACTATTTGAATGACATATGCCATTTTCTGAATGATCTATGGTGAAAGTCAATTGGCAAGTAGCAGCAGCAGCAACAGCATAAGGATGATGAAGCGAAGCTGAGTACTATCATGTTGTAGTAAGAATGCTAATTTTTAGCAACTTCTCCAACAATTTCTTCATAACATTTCTTAGAATCTCTAACAAAAAGAAGTGATATGCTAAACAAAAACACCTTGGGTGTAAAAAAAGTGCAAGGCCAATCAGAAGCCACAATGGTTATATAAGCGACCAAAAACTCTGATATCAAGTAAGGCCAAGAAGTTGAACATTTTATTAAGAATTCTTTCACTTGAATGACATACAATAGTTTACAGGGCACTTTCACAACTATGATTGGCTTTGTCACTTGGCCACTTATAATTTTAAACAATACTGATAAATTTTTGATATAATAACTTATACATAGCTACCTTAATTTGCTCAGTGAATTTGCATGTTTACACATTGTTATGTAATACGTAAGTTATTCACTCTAATTGTCCGTCTGCTTCACTTATCCCTTAACCATTTTAAGCATACATGCCTTCCATATTGGCTCACAATCGGGCATTATGTC
Organism: Nitrosopumilaceae archaeon; assembly: GCA_965207375.1. Classification (GTDB taxonomy): domain Archaea; phylum Thermoproteota; class Nitrososphaeria; order Nitrososphaerales; family Nitrosopumilaceae; genus JAWVZS01. The sequence continues at coordinate 596,245 of CBDBMG010000003.1, forward strand.
TTATGAAGGCTGAGTATCTAGTGACTGTACCCTTGACAGCGATAAATATATTGTGGGATTCGATTATTTTACATTGGTAGTTATACTGTTTCACTTGGAGGCCTCAATCCAACTAATTATAGTCATTGATGGACCTTTGTTTATTGATTTCTTACGTACGCATACATGGCTCAATATTATATATGTCTGATACTCCAATATCTGACTATCCTATTACAGAAACATAAAGAGTAGTAAAACCTGACCACTTTAATAGACTGTTGGACTGTTCTATTAGAGTGTATTGAGTTTCCTGCAGGTTTTTCATAATATTAATTTACTTGCAAAATTCCTAGAATTACAATTCTTTTCATTATGCTATACCGTACTCGTACAAATTTTCGAGGGACGTATATTTCGCGAATGCCACAAATTCAGCATTTTCGCGATTTTATTTTCGAGGATCACAGGATTTTGTATTGGTAGATTATGTGGGCACTATATTAATTTGAGGATTTAATTTTCGTGGACCACACGTTATCCGCGAAAACAGCGAAATTTACGTCCCTCGAAAATTTGTACGAGTACGGTAAGTTATTCTGGTACAATTACCGCAGCCTTATGTGGTACAACGTGTATGAGACAAACAATAGCTATAGTCAGGTTTTACTATTCTTTATGTTACTGTAATAGAACAGTCAGATATTGGAGTAATGAAGTATCAGACATGTATAATATTGAGCCATGTATGCGTATGTAAGAAATCAATAAACAAAGGTCCAGTAATTAGTTGGATTGAGACCTCCAAGTGAAACAGTATAACTACCAATGTAAATAATCGAATCCCACAATACATTTATCGCTGCCAAGGGTACAGTCACTAGATGCTCAGCCTTCGTAAGACCTACTGCCTGATTGTGAGCCGATATGGAAGGCATGTATATAAACTTCTTTAAAACTACTTTATGTTTATAATTGTGATTAGCTTTATTTGTGATAAAATATTGTATCGTGATATAGCTAAGCATCATGATGTACAGTTATATAAAAATATTATCACTAATCATTACCATACAGTAGTTATATAGAGTTATAAATGTATACTTCACCAGTATTTGGCATACCACATATACAAGCAATATTGGCACTTCTACTCAGAATTCATTGTGATTATCTGCATACAAGGTCTTTCTTTTCAGGACAAGAATTTCTTAAAGAGAACGCTTTTAGTGATCCTCCCATGTTAGTTATTAAAGCTGAAGTGTATGGACCAGCTCCAGAGAAGTTGTTAGTATAACACATCACTGGTGACTGTTGGTAGTGATCATTCACTGACACTGGAATAGTTTGCACCTTGCAGCCATTTAGTAGTGACCACACATTAATGCTTGACTGACTTGCTAACAAAGTACAAATAATATAATGCAAACATGTAAAATGTGTAGTTATAAAATTATATACATACGTAGCTACATGCCTATGAACTACGTACATACAGCTACATAGCTATGTACATACGCAACACAATTTTACACTAGTAAAATGTGCGTACATAAGTATGTATACATTAGCTACACATACGTACTTAGCTATGTATAGTCTAGTACGATTACTGTGATAATATGCATACGTACATACGTATATTAGCTATATAGCTGTAGTTCCAATATAATGTACACATGTAGCAGCACTATGGCTATGTAGCAAACAAACAAAACTTACCAGAAAATAACAATGTTTCTTCACTATCAATAATACTCTTTGTATAGTTAAAAGTTGATTCATCTGTCACACCATGAGAGAATGGTAACACTACTCTCATTATCCTCAAGTCCCACTGTAATAGCTACAATTATTATCAAAGTGTAATATTTGGCCATCAATAATATACCATATAGCGCAAAGTTTGATGGTGGAAAACTTTGACAAATTTAACAAAAGGATAGCAATTCATCAAACCTTTTCCTGCCAACCTTCTTTTAATGCATCTCCTTTGAAACCCACAATCAGTTCGTCAAAATTTTGCTCGTCAAGTTTCAGTCATCAAAGTTTTTCCCTATCAAATTTTTGTGCTATACAGTATACGCATCTTATCCAAGATGCCCAAGGTATATGAAATCAAAATGGGTGGATGAAGAAGGCCAGTGTAGACTAATGTTAATACTGATGGAAATTAAATTTTAATAATCACAATTCAGACTGCAAAACATTAAGTTATCACAAGAGTTCATAATAAAAGAAGGGAGAGCTCTTGGTTATCAATTTGTGAAAATTATTGCCCAGTGGCCTTGGCTGCCCATTTTGATTTCACAACTTTTCATCTAATGGACACAACCTTTGGTGTTTTAGTTAAATTGGTTGAGATTTAATGTCTTTTAAAACAGTGATTTTAATGTATAAACTACGTAGCTAAAAGTAATCGCACACAAATAAACCTAAACATAGAAGAACTGTTGATATGATTATCCACAACTTTAGTATGTACCATACAATTATAGTACACAACTCACTTTTCCATTGGCTGAAGTAGATATCAAATAATTCTCATCACGTAACATCTTGAGGCAAGTGACAGAGTTACCAATCCTAACATAAACTTGGAGCTTAATGACAGGTGTACTATCACCATCAATGTTCCTAATGTCCCATAGCAAAATCTCTCCACTTCTGGTCCCACAGGCAATGTAAGGTGTCTACAAGTGATAGTTACGTATATGTGCATATATATTCGTACTGTATATGTACGTACGTACAATGAGAAAAATTATGTATTTTCCTACTAAAAATCATGAATTAAAATAAAATTTGTGTTGATCTATCCTGATACCACACAATCTTTATGTTTCATAGCTATAGCTATATGTACAATAGTCCATCAGGGAGCTTCTATATGTGTGGTATAGCTATTAGAGATTTAGACAGAAGATAACAGGTTATATAGTTCATACCATTGTTCCTAGTTGAGTAGATAGTACATGACTATTAGTGTATATGTGTTCTAAATATTGATCCACTTGAATACTTCTTAAACATATACCTTTGTGACCACCTACGTAGATAGGAGTGGTGCAGCACACACACACACACACACACACACACACATACACACAGTATATTCCATGTTATTCAAGCAGTTCAATAAATACATATTATTTCACAGTGGGAGTTTTGATAACCATCATGACCGACAATGATACGTAGATGCATGTGAGTACAGTTTGTTATTCAAGCAGTATAATACATTTTATTACGTACAGTGGAAGTTTTGTTAACCATGGTGACCAACACTTCCGTTCAACATGGTGACCAACACTACCAACACTGCAGTTTTGTTAACCAACACTGCCGTTCATAGAATAAAAGCCATGGCCAGTTATATAAAATAGAATTGGTAACTGGTAGTATGTCTGTGTTATTTGAGACAAATAAATTTGTTTAACAGGTTATTACTATTTCATTTCACTGTGACTAATAGCTTGGGGGCGGACACATGCATACATCAATTTCAAGAAACCAGGCCTGGTTTCAAAAGAGCAAGTGTCCAACCATAATATGTGACTGAAAAATGGTTCCAAATCACAAATTTGTATTTGGTTATATTTATCACTACCATATGAACAGTATCATATTCCAAAATACTTCATAATAGTATGTGGAATTCATGGCTAAAATTCCGAGAAATATTCTAGAATTATATATGCATAAATAGAAATACATGCAGAAATACACTGAATTACATGTGTGATTTGGAACTATTTTCCAAAATCCGGTCCAGCTCTGGGAAAACCCACCATGTTCGCACTTGGTAATATTTCGAGAAATACCATTTTAAAATATTCAATTGATTAAAACAATCTGCTGCCTGTAGCTGGCCATTTAATATTATAGCAGCAAAAACACACCAATCTATTAGCTTTCATATAGCTAACCTTGTTGATGTCTGATGGCTGGATTTCAGGGCTTTTGAAATGATTTTTTTCTGGTGTGTACTAATTTCAGGCCAGCGTAGTAAGGGGTGGGCAGGTGGGATGGAGGGGAGGGAGGAGGCCCCAGCAAACCATTAAGCTCTGTTTAGAGCAGGAAAAGCCACCAAAAGTAGCCAGAAGGTGCCCATACCACATCACAAGGCCATAAGGGATATCTAGCTAGCAGTGGGAGCAGTTTCATGTCTCATCTGGTTATGGCACACTCAGACCATTAATACATAGTGTTGCAACATTTCAACACAAAAGGTTGCACAAACACAACCAGGGATTGGCTGTTGTTACTAGTGGTTTCAATTGTGTGTGTGTGTGTGTGTGTGTGTGTGTGTGTGTGTGTGTGTGTGTGTGCGTGCGTGCGTGCGTGCGTGCGTGCGTGCGTGCGTATGTACTCTAAAGGTATCCTTGACGAAGTGTCAGCATATGTGACCGGCTCTGTGAAAACCCTCCACTTTTGCACAAAAACTGATATCCATTTTATTACACAAGATTATAACTACACTCAGGGACTATCCGTACACAGTGTCTCTATTGGCCAATGTGAAGCGGTCTGCTTTTCTGGAGGGCATTTTGCCGACCCTGTAAAGTCACGAATGTGATAATGGCACCAATGGAAGGCACCAATTGGGTGTGAAAAATTATATCGTGTTATCATTATATATGTTATAGTTATATCACGAGTGTGATATCATTGTTATTACACTTGGAGGATGAGTGTTAATAACAATGATATCGCCATGTCCTGATATTTTTTCTTTTGCTCCTTCACCCAAGTTTTGAATAGGCCCTCTCTCGAAGTTAAATGACTGTTAAGGCCATAGCGAGTGAGCATCGTGGCTTGTATCACAGCCCTAACAAGAAACATTTTGTACTATAACAATGATCCATATAATTATATACATAAATGTAGCCATTAAGGATTATGTACATAGGTGGTTAAACCAAACTATTTAATTTCGTATGAGTGACTACTAGTGCTGGGACAAATGGTAGAATATTCGAACATTCATTCGTTAAGTAACTTTCAACAAATATTTTGTTTTACCAAACCTTCGTAACTATGGCAATTACTAAGTTCTAAGTAATTACTTTTAATTTGTAGATTCAAAAATTCAGAAAAGAGGTTTGAAAATTGCATTTCAACTTGTGTTGTGACACTATCTCTGTACATTTCTTATTTATTATGCAGAGAAAGTGTCACAATATAAGTTAAGTTTTAAGTTCCTAACCTATTTTCTGTTATTAAACTGAACAAATGTTCTTATAAGAAATGAATCAAGTGAAACAAACTATTCGAACATTCATTCGTTTCAATAATAGAACCTTCGAATGTGGAAAATATACATTCGTCCTAGCACTAGTGACTACCCAAAATTGAATCTAACACTTTTAATGTAAATATCTGGGCAGTATTTCTCTGCAACCCATTTCAATTTTGGGATGGTACAGAACAAAGGTGTTACATATCTTATCACACTGGTTTCACCACATATAATGCATGTGCTGATTCATCCTAGGATATGTGGTAATTTTCTATGTTCTCTACCATCCTTGGCTAGCATCAACCAACACACACTAGACTTAAGGTGTGAACATAAAACATTAAATGTACCATACATTTACTCTTCCAACCCCACATAAATCCCTTTACTGCAATAACCTGGTAAACCCATCTATGTACATGCTAGAAAAACAATTTGCAGAGAAGGTTCAACTAGATTTTAAAACTCTTGTTCCGAGCTTCTAATAATTTCAGGCACCTATATATTAAGATTGCATCTGAAATAAGCCAACATGTCAAAGAAGGACCAAGCCCCTTTGCACTTTAGAGTAGTGACGACATTCTGTAGCAGCTATAATCAACATACGTACACAAGATGATATTACCTTAATCATACAAGTGAAATACATACAAGCTGGCTATATAGCTACGTATCAGCAGCAAATAAAAGTTGTGGATTATATAATTAGTCCATACAGACAGTTTAGTAAATATCGTATGTAGGTCCACTGAGCATTTTCAAATGTTTACAATACACTTAAAACAGAATTAAGTACCAAATCCAGTGGCAACACTTTCCGGCATTTTAAAGATGTACATGTTGCCATCACAAAGTCAGGTCAGTTTGAGCAATCTCGTTTCATTTAACTTGTCTACTTCGATGATGATCCCATAAATGGTGGCCTGGTTGATCAGTATTCCCTGTGCCAAAACTTCCATGGCCATGGACGTTACTACTGCTGACATATTACGTAAACACTCCGATTCGGGGTAATCTCCCTCATCAGTTAATTTTATTTCACTCACTAACCCTTTTATCACCTCTACAGTGGGGACATCCTTAACAACAGACACCACACAGCATCTCATCACTCCTGGAGGCACCAATTGATCTTTACGAATGACTAGATCAGACTTAGACTTCGCATACTCATTTACCTCTTCGGGTAAAATTCCCTTACCAAGATTCTTGATGTTTTCTTTCCTAGGTACCACAATGTACTCATCTGGTAACACCTTTACAAAGTACTCGTATATCCAGTCATTAAATGGTATCTCTGAGTTTACATTCTTCTTAGCCATGTGTAGTTCTCTCTTTCTTTCGTATAGGGCACATTTAAGGTCTGCCACTGTACCTGTTATGGTACCATCTGTCATTTCGGTATTATCCTGTCCATCATTTTGTCTACATCTATGACGGAGACTACATCACGACCTAGCACCTTCTCCAGTTCAGCCTTTCTGATAAATTTGTCTCTGTATGTAGTCAAATTTTCAAGATCAATACCAGGAAGCATAGCATTAATGATACTATTAAGTACTACCGTACTTAATGATATTAAGCCCATCATGAAAGTATTTAAAAGAACCTGGCTAGCTTAATGGTTAGTTACCTGCACAATGAGCCCATCCAATATCATTCTCCCTATATATCTTTAACACGATTGGAAGTAGAGATTTTATAGCTAGTCACTATTCAAACTTTCTTGATTTCAGATTTCAATGTTTTAATGATTTCAAATAAGATTTCAGGTAGAGTGTACAAGATTTGGCAATACTCAGCCTCTATAGCTACCTACTGTTGACCTTGAAAATGACCTTGGAGTGTTTATTGATAATCGGCTAAAATTTCATCACCATACTGCTACCATTGCCAAAGCAAACTGTGTTCTAGCTATCATTAACAAGTCCTTTGCCAGTCTAGATGTATAGATTACAATTAATGTTTCCCATCAGTTTTGTATAAAGCACTAGTTCGACCAATACTTGAATATGCGAATGCCATCTGGGGTCCCTTCTTTGTCACTCATAAGATTTCCATTGAGAAAGTTCAGAAATGTGCCAAAGATGGTCTCAACCATTAAGAACTTACCTATACCCTGGCTATATAATGAATATTTAAAATTACCATCTTTGTAGCTACTACCGCTGCAAGAGAGGTGATATGATTCTACTGTGCCAAATCTTTCATAGATAGATTGACATTATACTAGAACCCCTCCAATATTTTTACCCCTGCAACAATCAGCACAATCATGCAGAGGACATAATTTTAAGAATTTCAAATCTCACTCTCAATATTTAACCAGATCTAACTTTTAGTATTCGTGTATGATTAATGAATGCCGCCTAGCTAAATTAATAAATCCTTATTGGATGAACACTGGAAAAACTTCATAATTTATTAGAGCAAAGGAAGTTGCGTGCAATCATATACGTTACGCGTATTATGCGGCCGGGATTTTGAAGGTGAAAAAATCGTACACGTGTTTGTCATCAAACATTCGCTTCCAAGCTTTGGCTTTTATCTTAACTCGTAGCTAACCATATAGCTCCATGCTGAATCCTTTTTTGAAGCTTGCTATCGATCACAGCTGCAGTTAGCTACTTTGCCAAAAAAGGAATTGAAATACACGGCGCGCGTCTGATATAACTAAATTGCCTAATGCGTTTATCTTATACCAAAACTATCGTTCTCTATTAAACTTTCCGTATAAATTGTGAACTATCGTTCTCTATTAAACTTCTTTCCGTATAAATTGTAGCCTCACGTAGCCAGCCCGCTTTTTCCCTTTTTTATTTATGCGCCCCCACAAATAAAACGGGAAAAAGCGGACTGGCTATGCGAGACTATATAAATTGTGATAGTACAAGATTTAACTTACTACGTAATTCGTTTAGCTTAACTTACGTAACTTTTCCTGGTATCCCGGCACCTTAAAATAACCATACACGGCAAAATAACCGTACAATGAAAATAACCATACACGATTATAGGTAAGTGTATATATAATCTATGATTCGTACAAGTTAGATAATTAGTCTGATTGAAGCCACCTAACGCCAATCATAATAATATTATTATATTAAATAATATTTTTAGGCTTTTCAGTTTCCGTAACATTTCCGTATTTTGTTACATGCCAAGTATATGCTTCCAGGTTTATACGGTATAGCTAGCATACACAATGCACTTACTGGTATAATATGCTACTAGACAGATGTTTCAACATCGTGGGGCAAGCCTTCGCGACATATATATACATGTATGCATATAGTTAACATTATACATTCCAAGGTCATGTTGTGTTTGTGAGACATTATTGTTTTCTAAGGTGATGATATAATGGAGGTAACTATATAGTTTTCTTGTGTAAAAGTAATAATCACAAGTGACAAGATCAGTGACTGGTGATGCTGATAATTGTCTCTCTGAGTATAGTCTCTATGATGAAGCACAAGATGACATATGTATGCATCCTAGTTACATGCCTCTTGCATAATTACATTAGCTATTGATGTATTTAGAACTTAGTATTAAAATAGTACAATTAGTCTGCTTTGTTAATTAAGTTTCTAATCTCTCCTCTCGTTGCTCAGATGCTTCACTTTGCTCTCTCTCTCCTGCGTATAGTCGCCTTTCTCGCTGCTCGTAATTCTCGGTTGCTGTCGATAGCTCCTTTCTTTCTCTCTCCTTCTACGTAGTCACTCTTCTCACTGCTCGTCATTCTGTTGCTGTCGATTGTTCATTTCCCTCTCTCCTTCTACGCAGTCGCTCTTCTCGCTGCTCGTCATTCTGTTATCGGGTGTTATCGATTGTTCATGTCTTCTACGTAGTTGCTGCGTGAATTCGCTGTTGTGAAAACATATCACTACGATTTTCTCCCTTTGTCAGAAGTTATACGTAACCATCTATACTGAGATCTACATACGTCCAGAGAAGTAGCGCAGATATGCATAAGCGCATATAAGTGTTTGTATGCGTAAGCCACATAACTGTTTATAATGGTGCTTAGATTGGAAATATCATAACTTTATCTCTTTGTCAGTCGTGAGTATACCGATATATCTAGACCGTGTGACGTACTGTATGCATATTTGCGTATTAACTCGCGTAGACACTGAGAAGTAGCTACATGCCATAGTGCTTACAATTAGAATTACCTACGTAGCGCTTACAATTAGAGTGACGTACGACGTACGTACGCCGTACCATCAGAATGCAGTGATTTCAACTCGATACACCATTTATGTTGGGCTCGCTAAGGCTCGCCCCAATAATCATTTATTTGCTACATATCGATGTGGAATACATACAATGTGCTGTTACATTGTAGCTATAGCTAGCTACAGTGTAGCAGGATAGCTACGATATCGAGTTGTTGTCAGTTTCAACCAGCCCATGCATGCACAAACTATAGTCTATATAATCCATACTAGGTAATCATTCGCTATATATGTAGCTAGCTAGTTATATTATGGTAGTGACTTTTTGGCTTCCATTGAAATCATTGTGTTGCGTGTATGCGCATGCATGTGCTATAATAGCGGCTAACTATAGCCTGCAACATACTTTACGCATGCACAGTATCTGAGTCAGTCCTTGCTCCAGTTGAATTCCCTCAGCGTAAAATGACAATTTGCCTGGCGTAGCTATATAGATGTGGCTATTTGATATAGCCATGTCTACTACAACTGTTATATATAGTATATATTTTAAATGACGTAATGTAATGTTACGCCTTATTGAGAGTATCCAATTAAGCACATGACATAACTTGTATAGATAATTCTATTTTTAGGTGGGTAAATTTATCTTCGAAATGAGTGGGCGATCAATCACCGGACATTTAAGATTTAAGATTAAATACTGGGCAGTCAGCTCAGCTGGTTTGCTCAGGGGGTGAAAACCCCAAATAGTACAATCATAGATACAATCAATTATAAAAATTTTAGTTAAGTAAGTGGATAAATTCGTCCAAGTCTCTTGATTCTATAATACTAATTGGTAGATTATTCCAATCTTTAATAGTTCTTGAATAGAAACTATACTTATAAGTATTAAGAGTAACTTGTGGCAGGGTAAAGTGATTTGGATGGTGTTGTCGTGTGTGAAATTGGGTTCTTTGATAGTATTTAATTATTTTATAAAATAATGTTAACCTTGATAATTGACGACGCTGTTGTAATGTAGGTATATTGAGAACAGACAACAATGATGTAACACTGGTAGTTCTAGAGTATTCAGATAAAATCCATCGAGCAGCTCTTCTTTGTATTTTTTCTAGCTTATAAATGTCAGTGTCGTAATACGGATCCCATGCAGATAGGAGCAGCATATTCCATAATAGGTCTAACTAGTGTTAGATAGGCTGTTTTTTTAGTGTCAAGTGGACAACTATTAAGATTTCGTTTAATAAAATTCAGCACTTTAGTTGATCTATTACTGTATGTGTGATGACCATGACATAGTATTATCAATTCCTACACCAAGATATGTATATAGTTTCTTTATCTCTAAATTATGACCCATTAAAGTATATGCATATTGTATGGGAATCGGGGAACGGGTACAGCGTAGCACGGCACATTTATCAATATTTAATTTCATTTGCCATTTGTTGGTCCATTCACATATTTTACATAGGTCTTCTTGTAACTGTTCCGCATCTTCTAGTGATGTAATAGACTTATAAATAACACAGTCATCGGCAAATAGTCAAACGGAAGATGTAATGTTTTCATTTATATCATTAATATACACAAGAAACATAAGGGAGCCTAAAACTGTACCCTGTGGCACCCCAGACTTAACAGGCTAGATGATTCTCCATCAACCATTACTCTTTGATATCTTTCTGTCAGCCAGGAGGAGATCCACTGAAGAAGAGGCCCTTGTACACCGTAAAATCTCACAGCCTGTTTATACAATTAACAACTGTGACGCTTTTACCCCAATATTTGCATTAAATACTTAGCACTATAGACTACTACATGATATATAGCTATATATATATATATATATATATATATGTAGCTAACTACTACAATTCTTTACTGTTGTGTACTTCTGTGATTCATGAAAATTTAACCCTCAGTTATACGGTAGCTAGCTACGTTGTTTAGAATTTAACTGTAATATTGCATGCCTTGTTATTTATACAGTATATACATTCACTAGCTATATATACACCTCAAAATTGACGAAAATATCACAAATCCCACGTGAGGTTTCTACATTATATCCATGCAGAGGCCACCTCAAATGTAGAATCATTTTGGTCCCACTTGAAGGATCTAATAATACAAGGAATTTATAGTAACCTTTTCATACCCAAGAAGCCAACACACTCTAAAATGGTTTACTCCACAACACAAGTTAAACTGCCTTCGTACTAGGCTAAGCCTAAAAATTAACTATTCCTTCCCGAACTTCCCAAAAGCTTTATCCGTTATTCTTACCCAAATCATCACCTAATCATCATCACGTATTTTTCCTTTTTTATTTGCTTTATAGCACAAATACGTATATAGGTAATATATATGTGGCTAAGGGTCTATAGGTGCATTATAACCTATAGCCCTAGTAGCTATATAATATATTAATTACAATTGTCTAAATGAGTAAAGTTAACATGCAGATTTGGATTTTTTACTGTGTAAGACAGCCATATGGCTGATATAACACAGGGGGTGCAACTGCACAACCCCAAATAATTCAAAACATACATTCTAAATTATATGATTATTTAATTATCTAAGTGTTCGGTCCAGCTGCCAGTCATACATAATCACAAAGATTTTAGGTGATATGAGAATTCATCTAGAGTAGCTAGTACATTCAATTAATTCATTCGGTAAGTTATTCCAATCAGTAATGGTATGAGGGAAAAAGCAGCCATAGTAGATTGCTTCATAAAAAGCAGATAGTAGCTAGATAAAAGCAGATAGTAGCTAGATTGCTTTTCTGATAGTAGTTGGATGATGTTATAGGTGGTATTAATCGCTGATAGTGAGATAAACGTGTAAAGTGAGACATAGAATGAGGTAAGTAATGTTCTGGGATATTCATTGATATCTGGTGGGTCTTGATGTAAAAATTTATAAAAAGTAATTAGCTAATTATTTGCAATACTTTCTGCATTCATATAAGGTGGACCACTGAAGATCATTCATCATAATTATGGCAGGGGCGTATCTACACCCGGGCCTACGCCCTGGTTAATTTGACTTGTGCCCTGGTAAATTAAATTCATGATTTAATATAAATTCATGATTTAATATAAATGCGCATAAATAAGCGACCGATTATAAAAATACTGCAACATATTACAATTATACAATAATATTTGTTTCTTCAAGTAGAAAACTACCAAAGAAACTATCAAACTACAACATATAACTGAATACAGAGGCAATTGACAAAATCGGTTTTGTATTCTAACGCATTTTGTATTGCCGCCTCACTGAATGCAGCACTGATGTGTTTTAATGGCTATGGAGATTAACAGCAGATGGTGATTTTTACTATCTCTTCTTGTGCAGGTGGTGAAATTGCCCTTCCTGATTTTCCAGATTATTTACAAATACTGTGTGACCACTGATAGATAATCAGTACACACTATCTATGGTATGACCTTAGATTATACTGTACACTGTGACAGATAACTAGCTAAGCCTCATCACCTTACAGGGTTTAGTCTTGGTTCAGTTTTCCTAGGCAATCCATTGAGTAGACAAAACCACTGAGTAGCTATAGTGTAGAGTAAACTATCAATTATCAGACAATGTGCATACTAATATGGTATGAAAATTTAGCATCAAATGTAGTTTATTTATACCCATATCATCTTATAGCTACATATCTTAGATGTTTGCAATAGAAAGTAGCTAGTTTGCATTAAAAAATCTCTGGTACAATTTTGTGTACCCTTACTTAGCTAACGTGCACTCGAGTTTTGTGTTGCCAGACCCTTTCATGCAGGGCATTTATTGCTTGCTGTATAATTATAAGTGGCTATGCAAAAGAGTTTGGAACAGTTCACAGAAACACCGATTTCTGATGAATGATGATCACTTACGTAGTTGAATATGCATGTGGATTGAACCATAAACTCACTAAAGTAGCATCATCTTCATCATGCTGGTCAGCGTTACTTCTTTTGCCCCGCACTGAGTTCTCAGCCATTACTATCATTAACAAAAAAATTAAAAATCCTCATCAAAAATTGATAGTTATACTTGTACAAGTTAGCTACCTGCTTGTAAGTTAAAAAATTATATGGTAAAACAAATTTCACAGATAAATTCCATCAGGCTATAGCTAGTGATGAGCTGGATATCCATCTCAATACCATAAAATATCATGAAAACACCAAACAGAATTGTAGCTAAACTGGCAGGGGTTTTAAAACCTTTGCTTAGTTTTAAGTTAGGTTATAGTTTAATATGTAGCTACGTACCTGTCAAAAGCAGGAATCAGAATCCACTCTCAAACTATGCATAGCTTCTTTTACTGGTATTTAAATCTGTATCTGTGCTGTCCTTGTATTTCTACATCATAAATACACAACATATATGACGGTAGATATCCCTGTGATATGCTATGGTATATATTCTGTGTATTTTATGTGAAGCAGGTGATATCCCAGATATTATATGCAAAGTGGGCGCACCCACAGTAGGTCGGCACGTGAGATGAACATTGCTGTTTCCGTTTGATTAAGAACCATGGAACCACATTCCATTAATGCAGCTGGGTGGACTGGAGCAATGTGAGCAAAGTTCTTTACTCAAGAAAACAACAATAACAGCTGGGCATTAAACTGGGGACCTCTTGGTCAGCAATCCAACAGTGCTCTAACTAGGGTAACACACACACACACACACACACACACACACACACACACACACACACACACACACACACACACACACACACACACACACACACACACACACACACACACACACACGCACGCACGCACGTACAATATGCGCCATCGTTAAGTTACATGAGGTGAAGGGGATATTACCTTAAGATACTACTTATTCATGGGGTTATTGGACAGCACATTTCCTACCACTATAGGGGCCACCAATATAGGGTTTTCAAGCATCAGGTTTGCTACAAAACCAGAATCAATTTTTTCATGCACAATTTGATACTGTTGAGGCTAATACAATTAAGAAACATTGAGATGAGTACTGGACTAATATTATGTATCTCTTGTATTTCTCCAGGTAACAGGCCTGGTTGTTGTCACCCTTATAATAATAATGTGTTGTTAAGGCGAAATATGTTACCCTAGGGGGCCACACATTACTGTGACTTTTAGTGATATTTGTTGGGGAAACATGCATGCATTCCTAGTGGTTCCTGAGAAGCATATATTATAATATTATTATTTATTAGGTCATTCTTTAGGCTCCTCTGGCTTTGGGTACAGGCTCTGCCTTTGTATACACCCTCCAGTCAGCGGTGCCTAACTGGTAAATTACTAGCTAAGCTGGCAAGGATTTTCGTATATCTAATCTTCTGGCTTTAAGCCTGATAAGGTTATAAAACCATCAACCAACTATAATATATGTAGCTAGCTAGGTACCTGTTGAAAACAATTCCTCCGGGCTGGTGGAGTGGAACTACCGCGCACCTTCTTTCAAAGTATTTATATCAAGGATTAAATATGTATCTGTGCTGTCCTTGTATTTCTAAATCATAAATACACATCATATATGACGGTAGATATCCCTGTCATATGGTATCATAAACTACGGTATATATCCCGTATATTTTATGCGAAGCGGGTGACCAGACACGGGATTGGAAACTCTCACGTGATGTAAACGAATTTTCTTTTTAAAATACTCTTTTTAGAATCTTTAATGTAAGCCAGCTAGGGGACTTCTTAAGTTATTGATGCAACATTTGATATATATGGCTTATATTTTGCCGTCACCCTACCTTCAGAAGGAGGAATTGTGTTTCTGTTCCCGTGCGCACTCCTCACCCACAGCATACAAACAAATTGTGGACCTGTTTTCAAGGATTTAACGCTATGCTCGAAGAATTTCAAGCCATATTCTACTAAATCAAGAATAATTCTATACCACAATCGGTATTAAAACATACAATTTACTTTCAATCGAAAGAAATAACCCAACACGGCAAAGTGCTATAATGCATTACCAGAAATAGTAGGACATCTGGCATGTGATCCAGCTATAGTAAAATGTATGTAGAAATGGATTCTAACCTCATATAACCTCATATTTCTGCAGAGGGAGAGTCCTTTTAATCACGCCAATGCATTTGTCGTCTTTGCTGTCCTTCTGGCTGCACAGAGAAAGCCGACTCGGTAGTGAACAGTGGTCTTCTTGTCTAAAAATCCTTGCGACACGACTGGCTTCGTTGTCAATCCTAAATGTATGGAGTGCACTAGGCAATTCCGCATAACCCCGTGTGATTACTGATGGTGGCTGCTCATCACTAATCGCCCAGATTTTCGTCAGCACCAGTAATGGGTGAAGCTTTTTAAGCAAACCTGCCTTCCCCATCGGCTCTTAGTCGGACAGTAGGTCTTGCGACAGTGCCTAGTCACGACTGGTATCCTTGGCAGCATTAAAACTGTTGTGGGTTTCGGTTATTTTACAAGGGCACTGTATGAGATGCAGGCCTCAATCCAACTAATAATAGTCACTGCTGGGCTTTCTCTTATAGATTTCTTTAAAGCATTGCTAGCTGAAACTGGCGCGAAAAAAGATATATATATAAAAAACAAGGAAGTAAACACACAAACAAACAAACAACAAACAAATGAAGCATGTCTAAATCTCACCTGATCAGTTATGAAGCTCACAACGGTCAGTCAGTTATAGTGACATTCACCAAACTAGCTACCTAGCCATATGATTGACGGTGAGAAAGTGGCTCGGTACCCACGGCTACTATACACACCTATAGCTAGCTACCAGTCAAAATCTTCATGTACCATGTATTATTGTCTTGATTTAACCAATCAGTAGCTAGCTATATCCTCACATACAGGCTTCGTGGCCAGCAAATTAGCACTACTTGACTATATAATCAGATTATTATCAAAGGAATGCAGCTAGCTATTGCTCGTACGCATCACAATGACATACGTAGCTACTCCTGTGATCAACATTCCATCCATCCAACCATTCACAGATTACGCCGAACGGGCAATCCACACGCCAACGTATAGGTATTATTAGAGATATTAACATGCCCACTCAATTAATTAACAATGTTATAAATACGCAAGTACGTATACACACACACACACACACACACATGCACACACATGCACACACACGCACACGCACACACACACACACACACACACACACACACACACACACACACACATACACACACGTACACACACACACAAACACAATATCTTTATAATACAGGGGTTTCCCTAAACAGCGGTAGAGCTACACCTTAAAATGTCTTTGATGTGGTTGAAAATATGCTTTGATGTAAAGTGAGGATACAATTGCAATCCTGATTTCCTATTCTGGGGAAAACCCTGTTAAATAATTACTATAATATTATAATATAAATTCTGTCAATCTTATTGAAGTCAAACGTTGGACATCAGAATGTTGGTCCTTTCCCTACAAAATTGAAATAATAAATATACATACGTGCCACCCTATTACAACACACATCAAGCTTTTATAGAACTTGTGGATGTCCTATATACCCATACAAATTTCTGGTAATGCCTTCAAACGAAACTTTTAGAATTTGTGGACCCGATTACGTGTACAGTTCGAGTTGTATCCTCGTTTAACTGGAGTTACCAACAGCCTGTGTGTTGCCATTCGCCCCAATGTAAATGTTTTGCGCATTCAAACATTTATATGGGAGTTCTTTCGAGCCAAAGACTTGAGATAATAGAGCTGTAGGTGAGGAGTGCTTTCGTGACGTCACAGTTTCGGATCCCGTGTCTGGTTAAATATCTACGGTTAAGCCAAAGGCTGGTGAGGTGTATCTTTACCTCAATGACGATGAATCCAAAAATGGTACGTCACGGCATGTACGTATACGCATATTCGTAGTATATACTGAGCATATATATCGCTATAGTAAATAGCATAATTTTTCTAGATGATTGGCGCAGTGATCAGTACAGGTGGAGCAACCAAGGAGTTCACCTCCTTCCTAAGAAGAACCCGAAAGTGAAAAAATCATATTTTCAAATTGATACTCCTGCATGAGGGACCTTTATCAAGCATGCATAGCTATCAGCTAGTTAATTCACAGATTTCTCAAAAAACGCAGTGTTGATTCATTACCTCGGAGATGATAACTATGCAGTCAATTTTCCCCATGAGAATTCCAGTGAGGAATCACAAAGACCTTATAGCAGAACCTGTTTGTCAGTAATGAAAAGTTTGAAAGATGGATGTAAGTATATAGCTAGTACAGCAACAAATGTTTATCGAAAACATGTTACTGAGGTTCCTCCAGAAACACACTTGGCTGTTTTGCAGCCAAGAAATACCAGACAAGTTAAGAACATCAGATCAATGGTGCAAAGACAACAGGGGCTTTCACATGATGGTCTATACAATCTTCATGAATTCCTTGGAGAACCACTTGGATGATGTAGATTTTTTACTACCATCTGCAACAGAAAAAAGCAGTAGTAAGTTAAAGCAATCATCTGTAGCTAGATTATATTTTCTCTGTGATTTAACACATTTGTACGTACCATATACATACCTATGTTAAGAGGGATAGTTACTAGCTAATACTATTCAAAGATTTATATTTTTGACTTGATGACAGCCCTCAAAATATATATTTGAAGTTATAGATTGTCAATGACTCCTAACTGAAAATGTACAGAAACTTTGTTCTACTAAATTGGACTTTGTTCAGCAGCCTTTTGCTGAAATGGGTTAGAAAATCCCTATTACTGATTTAGAGCTACGTATGCAATGTTAGTTAGCCTATATACTTACAACTAGGTTGTAATGAAATCTCAAATCAGGAAATGATATATCTATGGAGGATATCTTCACCTTCTCACACAGTGAATACCACAGATGACTCATACATGTACATAGAGGTTGGCAACCATTTCAAAGTGCTAATGTTTTATTTATCAATTTATTTGCTATGTAGAGAAAAAGCAATGAAATTCTGATGTATTTTACCATTGATGTGTACTTGTGGATGCTATACAGAAAATTTCATAACATGCCTGTTCTAAGGAGAGAAGAATATTACGTAGATAAGAAGTACTTTTCACGAGACATCGAATGGAGCTGCGTCTGCCCCAAATGCCTCCCTTTGTAATATGATATACATTTTATTGTAATAATAAATTAATGGTGTTGGTTGACACTGATTAACGTTAATGTAGAAATGTATAGCTATAGCCATACTTTCAAGCAAAATAATAATTGATTTTATAGCAACACTCGGATAGCAACACGAATTGTGACATAGAAATGGGACACACTCTATGCGTACCGCTGGACACCGGGATGTACCCAGTCTGCATGAGATATTTAAGCGCCGAAGGCGTGGGTATACGCCTCTATTAGCTGCATACATCTGAAGGGTGTACAACTCTGATATTTGGACCAAATATCTTACTATGTATAGTTTGCTTAGACATGTACAGTTGTTGTACAAGGCTCCAGGTAATCAAGGTGTCAGTCCTGGTTTTACGGATTGGCTTATGTAGCTAACTGTATAGCTAACTAGAGCTGTAAAACTTAACCAGTTAACTGAATAATCGACCAGTTATTTTTGAAATTTCAGTTACCAGTTATTTTTTCTATAACCTGGTAACTGGTTTTTTAATATTTTCATGCAAAAATGAATGGCACATTCTTGTGTGGTAGGATGATTGTAGATAAACTAACATGTCTAATATTGTCTGACATGCACACTTTCAAGCTATGGGTCCAGTTATTTACCATTTTTTGTAACTTTGGAGCAACAGGTGTTTTTGTTGTTTTCCACATATACAATAAATAGAGATCTCTAGAAAATCAAGATAGACGAGGAGCATCAGACACACACAAGAAGTTTAATAGAAGGGCCGGTTTTACTGGTAGATATGGATAGGAGGTGAAGAATCACCGCCAAACCAGAGTATAGTATAGTCAGCTTGTGAACTGAGTGTAGAAACTATACTAAAAGTAGCTAGTTAGCTAGCTACATATAATCATTTTTGATGAGCATACAAACAACGTGCAGTTTTTAGTTCTTAATATATGGTCAATGGTCATGTTTTTGCTATGGGCCTTTAGCTAGCTACTATAAATCTTGTTTAAAAATTGCTGTAGAGCATGTATATATAAGCAGTCTATGTAGAAAACTTTGTAGCTAATCATTGTTGCTGCAAAGACACTAACACCAATAAGCTAGCTATTGTATGTAGTTATTTACTTGCATTGCACCAAACCTTTGATGGTACTATGAACACCTTGGGACCAAGGTGTCCTAGCTGAATTACCAGATGGGCTTGTGTAGTAAAAGGCTATTTCGGGATCTCAACTAAGAGTGTGGATTACGCGGGTGCCCTCATTTTCAAGTATCCACATTTAACATGTTAACATAATTCCACTGTAAGTACATTATATAATTATATTGGTTAAATGCACTCTTACACACTTATGTATGATTACAAGGTTCTGTAATCTAATATAGCAACTATATTAGCTATATCTTTTAGGTATAGCTATATAGCTACCTATACAGTGATATAGTGTTATAACTTAGCTATACAGTAGCTATAGCCACACTGGCATTATATGCATGCACTTTGAGAAACACCTTGTAGCTAGCTACAAGCTCTGCCCTTTTTGTGGATACCCCCAGCGCCTAACTAGCTGAAGTCTGAGGTAATTATACTCACAATACATTTTGTTACCATGGTAATGGTGCTATCCATATGAGTAGAGGGAAATGTATTTTCAAAGTGACCATTTAACCTTTACAAATTATATCCATACTAGAATTACTGGTAAACATGCACATGGACTGTCCTGCAGTGCTACTGCAGCTCCCATTAGCATAGCAGATATATCCTCATAATACCCTTTCAGATTGGACGTTCCTCACGATAATCCACACTTCACAAAATTTGTAGATAGCTATGTAAAATTTAACTCTTCAGAAATTCTGTCTAGAGTATATTTTGAGTCTTTTGTTTCTTAGAGAATTTCATGGATATAAGGTTGAATACTGCACTTAGTCAGTCTGCAACAGCAGGAGGTGCAGTGCCACAGTCAGGTAATTAACGCTGCAATTTGTGTGCTGCTATTAGTTCACTACCTACCTCTACAGATCATTCAATGGTGTTATCTTAACAAGCCTGATGTAGCTACGTACCCCATGGATGTATATGTGAGTCAGGTATACATTTACTATAACCGTTTGATACTACAGACCATGACTACATACATACATACAAGCAGAAAAGCTGAAAGGAACTGCAGAGAGTGCAAACTTAACTTCTAAATTCTAAAGGACATCCTTACTGTATGTTCGTTAAACAGATAATTATGCAGTGTACGTAGAGATGTAGAAGTCAACTGCAGTTTCATGCATAGCAAAAGAGAGAGAGACCTAGCTATAGAGTATAGTCTAGATTTGATATTGGTAGCTTGACTACATCGACTGCATAATTGTATATATTTACATTGTAGTAGATATAGAAGCTCGATAGCTATGTGACATATAGTTATAGGGTCTTGTGAATGGTACAAGCTATAGCTGGATCCTGTGAATGGTACAAAGTTTGTGGACTAGTGCTTTTTAAAATCATGCACAATTGCAATTTTTGACCTGTATATGTAGCTATCCTTATACGGGGATATATTTTGCTTCTACGCATGCATGTTTCATAAGATATCACTGTTATAGTAATTACACTGGCTCTATGAATACAAATCTTAAAGCAGTTAATGCCAGTTATTAAAATATCTTCTAAATTAAAGAAGTTATAAATCGGTAGCTTCAGGTACACACTGATGACTCTTTGACTAGTGCTTTTTCATCTCTATATGCCCTATGTTATACGTATTCTCTTGTCTTTGTAGTAAAATATTTCTCTGAGTACTTTGTTATAGAGTTCAGGTGATAGTTCATGTGCCATGTGGAGGTTTATGGTGTCCAGCTGCAGCACCATATATATCCAGGTGCTAAAGCTCAAATATGCATGAGATCATGAGAGATAGAAAGGTAATGCCTCTCTATCACTATCCAAAAATTCAAAGAACAAAAGTAAATTTGTCCCTCCTCTTCCTACATATCCCTCGAATAATGTAGTTGCAACTTAGTGGATACATAGATATACAATAGCCAATAAAAACCAAGATTGATAGAGTTATATGTTACAACCTTATAGTCATGTATCGCTAGTAATTCACTACATGGTTTGTTATGTGTTAGTATAATGCAATACTCATAATAATATTATATAATTTATCATGTGAAATAATCAAGCACATCACATGAAGAAAATAGTATGTCACACATCTTCGTGTCCATCTCTGCAGCTTTTCTGCTTGTATGTACATAGTCATGGCCTGTAGTATCAATGATACAAGTAACAGTTATTGTAAATGCATACCTCACTCACATATACATCCACGGGGTGCATACATCACACTTGTTAACATAACACCATTGAATAATCTGTAGAGGTAGGTTGTGAACTAATGGCAGCACACAAATTACAGCATTATTTACCTGACTGTGGCACTGCACCTCCTGCTGTTGAAGATTGAGCGAGTGAAGTATTCGACCTGCATAAATGGTATGTAAATATCCAAGCTGTTACACAGTGACTTAATAACTATTACAATACTGCATAGTTATATAGCAGAAAATTCTCTAAGGTGAAAATTCCAATACAACAAAGTGTGGATTATAGTGAGGACCGTCCAATCTAAAAGGTATTATGAGGACGTATCTGCTACGCTAATGGGAGCTGCAGTAGCAGGACAGTCCATGTGCATGTTTACCAGTAATTCTAGTATGGGTATATTGGAATATAATTTGTAAAGTTTAAATGGTCACTTTGAAAAGAAATTTCCCCCTATACAGTACTGTGGTATATACATGTGTTCCAGAATACAATTCATGTGGATAGCACCATTACCATGGTAACAAAATGTACTGACCAACAAATATGTATGCTAAATACTTATACTCCTACAGTATATCTAAATAGAAAATTTATCATGAGCAACAAATTATTATCACAGCAACAAATATAACTATCAGTATCTCACCATGCACAAGTTAAGTCTCTCCTTTCTATATTTAGCTTAAAAAATTAAGATAATATATATAGGACCATATGGGTGTACAACTGCTGCCAGATATGTCCTTTGCTCTTTAGTGTCTGATACATGTGTACCTGCTTTTCTGGCATGTGCCGTCATATAGTAGAGACCCAGCGGTCTTTTAGCCAACCTTACTCCTTCCACCCCACTATGCCCACTCACTACCTCAACATGCAAATCCTCATCTTTAATGGCACTACTAAATTACAAAACCAGCAAATCCAAATAATAATGTGACATCCTGTAGTTTTATAGACCCAATCACAAAATTAATGTGCATGCACAATGCACAAGAGGGCACAGCGTCAACCTCCTAACTTACTGTTTGTCTGCCTACTACAAAGTACATATATTATAACTAACATGAAACACCCTCAGATAGAGACGTATTGTTTAGTTGTCCCCTATCATCTAGTCTTAGATCCACCCATGCACAGATGTGTATGCAACACACATGCATACACTCATGCATACCTATATACTGTATACAGCGTATATCTGTATGCATGCATGCATGCATGCTGTGTGTGTGTGTGTGTGTGTGTGTGTGTGTGTGCGTGTGTGTGTGTGCGTGCATGCATGTATGTATGTATGCATGCATGCATGTATGTATGTACGTATGTATGTATGTACGTACGTATGTATGTATATATGCAAACTGGAAAGGAGCAACTTCAGAAGTAATATTTACTACCGAAGCCTTGTGAAAGTGGACTAAAAAATAGTACCTTCAATGTATGAAGAATCGTTGACCTGAAGTCGTTTGATATCCATGACACGAGTTTTCCGTACGCGCCTTATAAACTCCTTCCTGTAATCAAAAATATTTTAGGCGCCCGTCGTTTTTTTTTCTTTCTTTCTTCTTCTTTCTTTCATTTTCATCGCACACTTTTTGTGCGCTTGCGCGTGAATTCCAGAATTTCTATTTGAAACACTCACACTTATTTGTCTAATAACTCACTCATTTCTGCATGGATTTCAACCAAATTTGTATCAACACTTTTCCTATGTATGCTCTACCAGACAAACAACTTTCAGCATAAAGCAAATACCTAACTGTATTTGAGAGATACTTTTACACTGCATGTTGATAGTTTCCATAACTCGGACCCCCTCTAAATCATTTGAATAAAATTTAAGATACACAAACTATATTGATATATGAATCTTCAGGATAAGTTTAAAGAAATTGTGACACTTCAGTTTGTCAAAATTAGCCTTTAATGATCATTCATGCTTATGTGCCATGCAAGATAATTATACCAAACAACACGAGGTGAACAGTGGCCACACATTATAAATAGGAGACCACTGTCCTGTTAGCATGCACAAAATTTATTTATAGCATTATAATATATCTTCTCCTGTAGATCAATCAACAGTACAGGACATGATGGCAATGATGTAGTCTTCATTGAGGTTCTTCACTGTTCTCCACCTATATACATAGCTAACAATTATAGTAATACGTACTTTATATGTTCATTAGCTACTTGGGGGAAATACAAGCTGGGGAAACACCTAAAGTATTAACTTCCAGCTCCTCTCCCCTTTAAATTTTTATTACTCTGCATACTTCATATAAGGTTTCTTGTCAGGACTTGTTTATAATTGTAATCTATATTTACAAAAAGCAGTGATATGCTAAACAAAAACAGCCTGGCTGTAAAAAAAGTGCGAGGCCAATCAGAAGCCACAATGGCTATAAGCGACCAAAATCTCTGATATCAAGTAAGGCCAAGAAGTTGAACATTTTATTAAGAATCCTTTTACTTGAATGACATACAATAGTTTACAGGGCATTTTCACAACTATGATTGGCTTTGTCACTTGGCCTTCTTGGCCTTACTTGATATCAGAGATTTTGGTCGCTTATAGCCATTGTGGCTTCTGATTGGCCTCGCACTTTTTTTACAGCCAGGCTGTTTTTGTTTAGCATGAGATATACGCACTGATATCAGTGCGTATATCTCATTAACCCTGGGGTATCATGCATTATGGTAAATATAATATATATGTACATGATGATATATATGTAACACTTTCACACCTCAGATCAAAGGAAATTCCAGTGTATATATATGATATTGCACTGGCTGTGGAATGTTAACGAGATATACGCACTGATATGAGGTGTGAAAGTGTTACATATATATATATATATATATATATATATATATATATATATATATATATATATTTATTTATGTACTCTTGGTTATCATCATGTACATATATTATATTTACCATAATGCATGATGGTCACTCCAGCTGTAGGCAGCCGAGTAAGATTAATAAAAGGCAATGAGTGTGCTGGAATTGCAACATTAATCGATGGAGATACACTACATGGATACACGTTTCCTAGAACCTTTCAAAAAGTGATTCTGGAAGCTGTAAAGCCAGGAGTACCTCCTGAGTTGAAGGGACCATTTGAAGATGATTGTCTTTGTAATGGACAAATTACAGCATGGCCCTTTAATCAAATGGAGTGTATGTGAAATATGCAATGTACATATACGTACATATTACTCTGTTGATATGGATATTTAATCTAAACTCCAACATATCTTTTACCACCTATGCTAAGAATAATTAAGGCACACAAAATAATTGTATGACAACACTTAACAAGTATGTATAGCTAACTATTAATTGTTTATTTTATATTACAGTTGGTAGTAATACAGTATCCATGGCAACAGTAGCCACTAGCAACAGTGGTTCAGGTACATATGATCACTTGTAGTACACACGTATGTATTAATAATTGTTTATTTTTTACATTACAGTTCATTGTACGTAGCTAGTACGTATTTTTATACATGATAACATCAAGAAACGTAATGTTTCCCAGTTACTTTGATTCTCAACATGGTGCTGTAGTTTGTTTGTAATAACAATGGAGCAACTTTGGCTGGCAGAAATTTTATCAGGATTACAGAAACAAATCTTTCCTTTAGGATTAGCATTTTTAAGTATCTTGTATTTACCTGCATTGATCTGACGACAGTCATAATAATGTCCAAGCAAAAACCAGCCTAGTTCACACTTCCGATTGTAATTTGTTAGGAAAGACATGTATATACACAGCTCAAATTTACAGGGTGAGTAGATATAACATCACTTTATCATCATTGAGCTGTGTTTTGACATTCCCAAAATTTTCATGGGCAATTAATCAGAGGTGTACGTGATTTGGTTTTTGCTCATACAGCTGCAGTCACATATGCATAGGCATCAGTCACAAGATACGTAGATGTATTATACATAAATATTATATGCATGTGTGTACTGATGTATTATTATTATACATTCATTTGTACATACATCTTATGGAACAAATCAACTCCTTCCTCAATATGTAACACCCTTTACACTGACTTTACCCTCAACACTGGAGGTGTGTAGCTGCACTGCGAGGCTACCGATTCATTATTAACCACTTTAAACTACAAAAAACTACTATGTACTACTACTACTACTACTACTACCACCACTACCACTACCACTACCACTACCACTACCACTACCACCACCACCACCACTACTACTACTACCACTACTACTACTACTACTACTAAATTTTCATAAATGATTCGCATGTACAACAGTACAGTAAAATAAGAACTATGACATGTACAATTACATAAGAAATAGTTCATTGGTGAATGGGTATTGTTCTCAATACTTGTGAGGTCCCAATCAGCACAGCTTTCTGTAAGTGGCCAAACAGTTTCAGTGTGAACCCTGGGATTTTCTTTAAAAACTGTAAGCAATGAGAGGAAACCACGCCCGTACATCCCAGAACAACTGGGATAATGGTAACTGGCATATTATACATTTGGTGGAAATCTGCTGCCAGGGAGCAATACTTATTAATCTTTTCATCCTCTTTAGTTGAAACATTAATATTTGCTGGGCAAGAAATCTCAATAAAGAATATCTCTTGCTGGTGAAAATCATAAAGCACAATGTCAGGGCGATTACTTGGATGGTTATGACTTGTAACCAATCCGAAATCCCATAATATCTTGGCAATGGAAGATTCAATCACTGGCGGAGGCTTATGACTATACCATGATCTGCCACACGACTGAATAGAGTAAAACTTCATCAAGTGCCAATGAATCACAGCAGCAACCAAATTGTGGCGGTGCAAATATGCTGTAGTGGCAAGTATGGGGCAGGCTGCCAAAAGGTGCACTATTGTCTCCTCAGATGTACCACATATTCTACACATCAATGAGGGAATAGATTTGTGCATCACCTTGGCCTCAATTACTCTAGTTGCAAGGACTTGATCCTGCACGGCCAATATAGTAGATTCTGTCTCAGAGTGAAGATGCAGTTTAAGCCAGTTAAAACTACTTCGTTTATCCACCACATCCGAGTTAACAAAAGAGAAATACCGGCCATGCAAAGGCTTAGCCAGTAAAGCTGACATCAACAAACTTTTCTGTTTCTTACAAATCTCACTCTTCAAAGAAAACATATCACACTGCCGCAAATCACACGGCACTGACAAAGATGCACAATAAGACACAGCCCTAGAAATCAAAGAGGAACGTGGTGGTAACAGTTCATCTAATTTAAAACACATGCCCACCAAGCTATCAGTAGATGTAGAGAGGTGGCATGCAAATGAGACCATTCTTCTATAGAAAAGATTCTCCACATTAATCAGGCCCAAACCACCAGCACTTCGAGGCAAATAGAGACGTTCCACAGCACTCCGTGGATGGTGACTGTAAGCTGCTGTCAACACTTTCCTGGTTTTCACATCAAATTGAGCAATCTCTGTTTTAGTCCAAGGAATAATTCCAAAACCATACGACAATAGTGGGACACAAAATGAGTTAGTTGCTCTAACCTTACGAGGGCCACTCAAGAAAGATTTCCATATCAAAGATAATCGCTTTAAATATACCTCCAGTATCGTCTTCTTGCTGCCACTACTACTACTACTACTACTACTACTACTACCACTACTACTACTACTACCACTACCACCACCACCACCACTACTACCACTACCACTACCACTACCACCACCACCACCACTACTACTACTACAGTACAACCTTAATTTTAATAAAACATACACACACACAAAAACTGCATGAACCTGAGGGTGGGGGCCTGCACAGTGCAATATTCTAAGCACACTGTGCCCAAGTGAGCTTAAGGGAAAAAAACCTGATAGACTCTTCTCTTTTTTTGTCTGCCTGGAAAAAACCTGTGTGCACAACCACCCTCAAAATTGTTAGCGTAAATTACTGTATGTGTGAAAAAGTCTACAGCAGCATCGGCAATCAGGAGCTGGACAGTTGTCAAGGAATTAAACACAATACATTCATCAGGGTGGGTGGGTGGGAGGTAGCCTATGCTAGGGGTATTGCAGCATAGAATTGAACACGTGTTCATACATTAATTAGCTTATATACCCAAACTTACCCTGATACCACACGTGCCAATCACGTGCATACCTTATTCCGGAAGGAGGTTATATGCTGTCTAATTCACTATGTTCAACCGACAGAAAATACACAAGGCATAATTGATTCACAATTATTGTACATGTCCTCTAGATCTGTCCTGTATGTATCTCTTCAAACACTAAAGTACTACTGCCCCATGATCAACTTTTTACCAATTTAATTTTTGTTAAAATATTTGGACAAGGAATAATGGAAATGACACAAAGTGTGAATCAACTTTTCCTGGCCTAAAGTTTTTGATCATTTCCTCATGCATATGCCGTCAAATATAATAAATATACTGACAAAAATCCATGCAATTGCAACACAGTATTCTAGTGTCAATGTTAATGTATAATCTTTCATTGGATCAGTTATTGGTCTATTTGCATTGGTCTTGCATATAAACATGACTTCTTCAATATTCTTTAATTTGTTTTAGATAACTCCCAGGAGTGTGGTCATACGGTACATC
Organism: Nitrosopumilaceae archaeon; assembly: GCA_965207375.1. GTDB lineage: Archaea > Thermoproteota > Nitrososphaeria > Nitrososphaerales > Nitrosopumilaceae > JAWVZS01. The sequence continues at coordinate 624,790 of CBDBMG010000003.1, forward strand.
TACAAAAGTATACATTAAACGATGTGCATGTGAATATACATTATAATTATATACATACATAATGCATAATTTAGGCTTGCGCCTAATATGCCGGCATAATTTGAGGAATAATAGGTACCATTTTATACGAGAATTATTCTGGAATAATAGGTCATTAGTGAGCATAAAATTTATTAAACGATCATCCGCCCACGCAATTAATTATAGCGCATATTGAAAATATTTTGTCTCCAACTCGGCAATCACTTTGTGGACTTTCTCAATGTTATATGGTACTTTCTGTGTAAGGTCTTAATTCTAATCAATAGTTAGTTGCTATAGCTATTATTTTCTTACTGTCAGAACGGAATAATTTGGGAATAATAGGTGGTATTTTAAAGAATAATAGGGAAAGATTTTGAGAAGTTCTGGAAGGAATAATAGGTAAATTTTTGAGCATATTAGGCGCATCCCTAGCAAAACTACCTTTTCCTTGTTTGATCAACTTCAGTATCTCTTTATCCTTTTCAGTTAGAAAGTCATCTTCACTAATAGTAGCCTTTTAATAATACATACCATCATAAAAGACATGCTGTAGCTATGCAAGAATATACCTGATCTCTTAATGCTTGTAAATAACATTCCTTGTTAAATCTATCTATTCTCCAAGTTTGTTCTTCCATTTCTTCATCACTCTCAGACTCATCAGCTGTGGGTGATTCTACTCTGTATGCTACGTACATCACACAGACGTACACACAACAATATTACTATACTAGCATACCTGATAAATGGTTTTCACTACTGTAGCTAGTGGTTGCTGTAATATAAAATAATTGTATTAATATGTATGTGTGTACTATAAGTGATCATATGTACCTGAATCACTGTTGCTAGTGACTACTGTTGCTACGGATAAAGACATATTACTACCAACTATAATGTATTAATAGCATGCAACTATAAAAATGGCATTTCTGTTACTACCACTTTAACATAAAATAAATTATATACTAAGTAGAATAATTATATTACGTATGTGCATACTTGTTACCTGATGAGATAAAATCACTGCTTTTAAATTGATAATCATCATTTTCAAGTAATAAATAACTATTTGAACCTATAAAAGATTATAGCTATACCATTATATGCATTTACTTACTTGTGTATTATACGTATCTATATGACATACCAGTATGCACAGCTTCATCTTCATCTTCACTACACTCATCACTTGAACATTGTATTGACTCAGGAACACGCAAGTAAACATCATAATCATTTGTATCCTCTAAGCTGTGACTCTCACTATCCAAACAATTCTCTAATTCAATTTCTTGTTTTCAAGCTCAGATAAAGATGTATACTGCAAAAAACAAGTCAATGAGTTTAATTTAGAGTAACATTTCCTTGTACTAAATTTCAGCAAGGAAATACATGCTGCAGTATGCAAGTTATCATTTTGTTCACTATGCTCCAAGGCTTTAATTTGGTCACAAAGTAATTGATATTTAGAGATATAATGTTGAGCACAACAGTTCATCTCTTCCTTTAACCTTAAAATTTCTTCTTGAGCTCTATTAGTTTGGTGATACAACTGGACTGCTTTTGCCTTAAGGGATATGGGTACTTCAGTAGTAGTAAATATGCATCCATTATATATACTGTTGGTTAAATCAGTAACTTCTTCCCATGTTAGTTGAGACATCTGGTTTAAATCAGAATTGTACTTAGAAAGTGAAATTTTCAGCTGTTTGCTGACAATATTTATTCTCCGTGACAACCGAACTGCTATTTTCTGACCATCTACACAATTATATGTAATTGCATACACATGTACGACAACATACTCTACTGTATATTAGAGTACATTAATTTATAAGAAATATTAACATATAGCATTAACATACGTACATAAAACATACCAGCATATTTTGATTTTAGTCTAAGAAGAAACCATCTTTCTCTTGCTTCCTTTTGCATTTTTATTCTTAGTTTCTGCTTCTTTTTAGATTTACCAGTAGCAATTGTATCTTTATACTCTTGTGATGTGGTCAACCAACGATACTCAACATTATAATTACTTTCAGTTAACTGTAGTTTTTGTTCTATCCTGATGGTATAATATATACATGCATACATGGATACTAAGACTCAAACAAATATTCAGATTAATTAATATTCATCTTACTTTATTCCATTCAAAAGTAGCCAACAAATTATTTGTTTACTGAGTTTTTGGACACTGGGTTAAAAGCAATAGCATATACTGTACGAAATTTCAAGTACGTAACAATCAATGTTTAATTTAAGTGAATCATAAATGAGACAGTAGTCATAAATTGACTAAAAGTAGTGTCATTTTACCACTTTCATATGCAAAAGAATATTTGGACTATATCTGTTTGAAATTTGAATATTCGAATATCAAAATAATTATACTATTCATTTGAGCCCTAATGGATACATAAACAGAGACATGCAATATGTAATCAAAATAAATGTACAGTAATGATCGATGCTTATTGACAATTTAACAGCTACAAAATATGCATGTGTACACATGTAAGCTATATTTTCCTGCATTCATGCAAACACTCATTAAAAATAGTACTATATACACTGGTACTAGTTTCTCTTCTCTGATCTTATCATATCGGTCATTCAAAGTTTCTCATAACTCACTGTACAATGTACTTTTCTTGATCATTATTATGTACATATGTACGTAGGCACATACACACACACACACACACACACACACACACACACACACACACACACACACACACACACACACACACACACACACACACACAAACACGCACCCAAACAGTTTACATTTACTAATTATAGATTAAGTGCTTATTCTTAGTAATCAGCTTTCAAGTATACATGCATACAGTATCCCAACGATTAATGCAAATACCCATCTGTAGCAAAATTGTGAATCAGTATAAAGCTTATAGGTCCTTCCCACCCTTGGCTATACCACTGTGTACACATATACTTACTTAATCAAATGAGATAACAGCAAACGAACATTATTAGACAAAACATCCGTGCAATCCATTAGTGCATTTCTACATAATAACACGTATTTATGTATACTGTATACTGTATTATTGTTATAAACAGAACAAGCAATTATTACAGAGTTACCTAATAATGTTAGCTGCATCAATAAGACAAACATAATCTTCTTGCCAAGTTGCAGGTAAATCTTGAGGTGCTACATAAATAGTATGAAACATCAAGGAATGCAATATTTAACATTTTACATACAAGAATGGTGAAAAGTACACTCCTTAGCTTCCAAAACCCATTGTTCAACATCAACATCAGTTATAGAATCTGTGTAAATAAACATATTGTGTAATTATTAGCTAATAATATAGGTCCAAATATAAATCATGCATAATGTAGTTACATATACAAACTGATATACATAGCTATGTAGCATATATACTTGAGGGATCATCCTTTAGCACTGTTAAACCTTTTAGAGCATCTGAGTGGAATTTCTTTGCATGATCCATACGTTTGCACAGTAAATGACCTGATAAAATTTACATAAATTATAAACATAACTAATTGATCATACCAATCTTCCCTGAGGTCTTTTGTCTATGATGCAGCAAAGCATCAGTCAGTATGTCTATGCGATGTGATGGCCGCATCTCTTTTGTCATGGCAGAAAAATTTCGGAGATAAGCCCAAAGACGTTCAACTCCTTCGCCATCACTTAATCCAAATCCAGTCATGTTCCTTGGATTTCTTTCATTCTGCAAAGTTAATGCTTATATGGTTACAAGTAAGAATTAATATATACTATATACGTATATTAGCACACACTACTAGTTTATTGATATAGGCATTGATTGTATATAAAAACAAATTGAGTGGAAACACATATGGTTACCATGACATCAAGAGTTCAATATTATCACACTTAGCTATTATAAATTACATGAGTTAAGTACACACCTGGCATTGTAAAATGTGCCCATATGCATGAAACACAGGAACTGCAAATGTTACGTTCTTCAGAAGATCATTACGTTTATTTGCCTGGAAATGATCATACATACCAATAATCAAAAGTGTGACAGATAATTATACAGAATCAAATATATAGTTGATATACAATTTAATATAGCCAGACTTATCATTATAAAAATTAAATGTCCTAAATATATATGAATAAACTAATGCCTAACAGGTTGCATGTGCAGTTCTACTAATAGCTTTGTCACAGTTAACTTATGTATTTTGCAAAGTAATTAATGAATTATAATACATGTGGTACTTAAGGCACACATGACAATTCTAACAAAACAATTATGTAAGTACCTTAAGATGCTTGACTAGCACACAAGCTATATCATACATGAGTTGTATGGTATGGTTTGGGTACATTTGTTTCAGCTTTTCAAGCAGGTAGACACTGTAAGATATCCTAGCATATAATTATTTGATCAAGTAAACATATAATTATTGTAACCACATGTAACCTTTCCCCATGGCATAAATTAACAAAACACAGTGGAAACTCGTGTTGACAAACTGCACCCATTATTCCTGTCTCTTTAAGTGCTGAGAAGAGATTGTTGGCATTACCTGCTACAAAATTACTACACTCCTACAAATAATAGTAATAAAACTTAGGAAATTGTTAAACTTTAATTACTTGATTATTGTAATTTGTACCAGCTTGAGAATCATACTGCGTTACATAATGGTCAACTTCATCTTGATCAAAAAATAATTTAGTAGCAGCAATTGGTGGATGTACACTGCTTCCAGCAGATTTTCTCCGACAGAGACCAAAATTTAAAATTTGCATCAATTGAAATGGTAATAACACACCTGTCTGAAGAGAAAAAGTATATGCATACACAATTAAGTAGCTACGTATGTGTAACTCTGCACAAGACTTGTATATACATGCACTCTAACCTTTGGGCATGCTGGACATTTAGTACTGCTTACATCAAAACTAATATCCTTCAAATCCCGCAATTTTCCTTTACATAACCTAATAATGTGTTCACATGCATATTCATATATAAATGCAAGGATTAACCTAACCGATACTCTTCAAAACAGTCAATCAAAACTGGATATATCTTGCAAGGGAGCTGAAGAAAAAATAAAAAATGCAAAGAATTATACAACTTAGTAGGTAGCTAATGAGCTTTTAATTTGACAATTAGAATGAGTGTGGCATACCTAATATATTAGTGCTAATAATGTTTATACTTATATTTTGACATACACTTTTCATTTTATCTTTCAAAAGAAATTCTACAGCATCACAGTAGTCATTCACTGCTATCTGACATTCTAAAAGCAATGCCTCAAGCCAATCCAAAAATGAAAATGAAAATGCCAATACTGGTCGACTTGGTGAGGCAGGCCAGTAACCAAGCTCCATGATTCTTAATGAATCATTTTTGCACTTACAAAATGAGATATTAAGCTGACGAGGAACTCCTATATACACATACATTGAAAGATTTTTGCAATTTATTCCATGTACCAACCCTCAATGTGAGAAAACACGTGACAAGCCGATTGTGTACTGTTTCACAAGTAAGTGTGGTTATTGGAAAATCCATTGGTGGCAATTCCAAAGGAACAAAACAGTTATCCTGCATTGAAAACAGCCTGCATGCATGCAAAACACACATGCGTATATACATGGACACGTGCATATATATATACACACATATATATATATATATATATATATATATATGTATGTATGTATGTATGTATGTATACTGTATGTATGTTAACAAACCTTCCATACTTCAGGACAATGGTGGAAGTTATGCATGTTATGAGTAATATAACAACATTCCAAGCACATTAAATATGGTCCACATAGAGTGCATCTTGTAGTTGCAATGCTTGAACAGGCAAAACACTCTACTTCCTTTTGCAGAGCATGCCTGTTAATCATTACTGTATATGCATTCTCCCTGATTTCCATCCACTTCTCAGCCAATCTAAGTTTACGTTTTGTATGTGCAGTTGTAGTCATATCTAGTACTTCATCATTAATACTAAAGTTATCTTCATCTAAATAGTTGTCAGGTATATCGTTTGGTGTCTTTGCTGAATGTCGTGAATAAATTACTTCTTTCAAAATTTTATATTTCTTTTTTCTTCCAGTAGGGTTCGGAGATAAAAATTTAAACTAAACCTGTTCTCCTTTTCATCCTTTAAAATGTACAAGTTAATTTGACTTATAATCAAAATATCAATGTATACACAATGTATCATACATAGCCATATACAGATGCATGGTAAAGCTTTTTGCCAATGGTAGCTACGTATTACTGAAAGAAATTTTTATAGCTAAGATTAAAATTTTGTTGACTTCTTGACTACCAATGCTTTCCACTCAGTGTTTTGTGAAGATTTACGTACAATACCATACATGTTATGTCATACCCTCAGATTGAGGTCATGCCCTCAGATTAACCATACTATCCGCTTTATATCTTCAGAATCTGTGTTATATAACCTCACTATAGGTGATTTGGTTTTATCGATATCAACAGACTATGCTCATACTGAGTGCACAGAAAGCTATCAGTTAAACTAAGAGGGTCTTAACACTGATTTGTAAAGCAGGCTAGGGCATGGCTTTTGTGCTAAAAAGCAGTTATGCCCAATTATAAAACAACCTATGTAATTTATATGCTAAACAAAAACACCTTGGGCGTAAAAAAGTGCGAGGCCAATCAGAAGCCACAATGGTTATATAAGCGACCAAAAACTCTGATATCAAGTAAGGCCAAGAAGTTGAACATTTTATTAAGAATTCTTTCACTTGAATGACATACAATAGTTTACAGGGCACTTTCACAACTATGATTGGCTTTGTCACTTGGCCACCTTTTTGTACTATCATCTTTTATATTTAAGGTGGCCAAGTGACAAAGCCAATCATAGTTGTGAAAATGCCCTGTAAACTATTGTATGTCATTCAAGTAAAAGGATTCATAAAATGTTCAACTTCTTGGCCTTACTTGATATCAGAGTTTTTGGTCGCTTATATAACCATTGTGGCTTCTGATTGGCCTCGCACTTTTTTACACCCAAGGTGTTTTTGTTTAGCATATCACTACTTTTTGTTAGAGAAGAAAATATTATGAAGAAGTTGTTGGAGAAGTTGCTAAAAATTAGCATTCTTACTACAACGTGATAGTACTCAGCTTCGCTTCATCCTTATGCTGTTGCTGCTGCTGCTACTTGCCAGTTCACTTTCACCATAGATCATTTAGAAAATGGCATATGTCATTCAAATAGTTAGAAAATAAAGCTTTCGGTACCTCAGCTGATTCACACATACCTATTTACAATTCTGCACACAATCAGTATTGTAAATTTAACTTTGAAGCTTAATTTTGATAAACTCACGCCTACAATATTTTTTTAACTTTTACTACAGAGTGGTACATCAATATAGATTGTGTATCTGAAAGTTTATGCAAATCATTTCAAGGGGTCCAAGTTATGACAACTTTCAACCTGCAGTGTAATAGCCTTTCTCAAATATATTCAAGTGTTTACTTCAGGCTGAAAGTAGTATGACAGGTAGAGCATACATTGGAGAAATGCTGATGCAAATTTGGCTGAAATCCATGAAGAAATGAGTGAGTTAGTAGACAAACAAGTGAATGTACAAAAAGAGAGTTTGAAAAAACTTCCGGGATTCACACAAACCTCCCGCAAGCCCACGCAAAACTCCCGCAAGCCCACGAAAAAGTGTGCGATGAAAATGAAAGAAACAAACAAACAAACAAACAAAGAAAAAAAAAACGACGGGCGCCTAAAATATTTTTTGATGGAGGAAGGAGTTTATAAGGCGCGTGCGGAAAACTCGTGCCATGGATATCAAACAACTTCAGGTCAACGATTCTTCATACATTGAAGGTACTATTTGTTTAGTAAACGAGTGAATAGGTGCCAAGGGGATGGTTTTTCGAGCGTGGGCGCACGAACGGACGCCATAAAACTCACAATGGCTGCTACTTAGGATTGGTTGGGCCGATTTCCTCCATTGTCGGTTTACTGATTCTATATAGTTAGAACGTGCTGAGTCCTTGATAACTAAGCGATAGCTTTCATGGCGGCTTATTTAGAGCGTTTACAAATTTCAGAGCGGTGCTACGTGTAAATAACTCACTTGTTCGTCGCGCGTACGGCCTGCTTCTTCTTGGCCTCGCGACTCACTATCGTGAGTCTTGATAATTGAATGGTGGAAAGTACAACATACTGATGTAACTGATATATGCTATTCAGTATGCAACACTAATTTGTAGCTACTCACCTAATGGTTCTTCAATCAAATAGCAGTACTCACGAGTCACAAGGATGGAACCAACTGGCAGGTAATATACGTATGTACCTGTCAAAAAGAAGATAAAGGAATCAGAACCCACTCTAAAACTGCACGCAGCTTCTTTTACCGGTATTTATATCAAGGGAGAAATATGTATGTGTCTGATCGCTGTATTCTAAAGCATAAATACATAATTAACATATATAACGGTAGATATCTCTGTCATACGGTATATAATTTATTCTGGTATATATACCGGATATTGTATGCAAAGTGGGTGCACCCACAGTAGGGGGGTCGGCATGTGAGATAAACATTGCCGTTTCCATTCATGTTTGTTAGATTATGAACCATGGAACCATATTCCATTAATACAGCTGGGTGGACTGAAGCAATGTGAGTAAAATTCCTTACTCAAGGAAACAGCTGGGCATTAAACTGGGGACCTTTCGGTCAGCAATCCAACAGTGCTCTAACTACTAGGGTAACACACACACACACACACACACACACACACACACACACACACACACACACACACACACACACACACACACACACACACACACACACACACACACACACACACACACGTACAGCATGTGCCATCATTAAATTACATGAGGTGGAGGGGATATTACCTTAAGATACTACTTATTCATGGGCTTATTGGACAGCGCATTTCCTACCACTAGGGGCCACCAATATAGAGTTTTCAAGCATCAGGTTTGCTACAAAACCAGAATCAATTTTTTTCATGCACCATCTGATACTGTTGAGGCTATCACAATTGAGAAACATTTAGATGAGTACTGGACTAATATTATGTATGGAATCAATTAATTTTGATCTCTTCAGTGTATTTCTCCAGGCAACACGACTGGTTGCCGTCACCCAAATATTGATATCGGTGTTTTTATGTTACCCTGGGGGGCCACACATTACTGTGACTTGCAATTGTTCAGTTATATTAGTGATATTTGTTGGGGAAACATGCATGCATTGCTAGTGGATCCTGAGAAGCATATATATATATATAATATTATTATTTATTAGGTCATTCTTTAGGCTCCTCTGGCTTTGGGTACAGGCTCTGCCTTTGTATACACCCTCCAGTCAGCGGTGCCTAACTGGTAAATTACTAGCTAAGCTGGCAAGGATTTTCGTATATCTAATCTTCTGGCTTTAAGCCTGATAAGGTTATAAAACCATCAACCAACTATAATATATGTAGCTAGCTAGGTACCTGTTGAAAACAATTCCTCCGGGCTGGTGGAGTGGAACTACCGCGCACCTTCTTTCAAAGTATTTATATCAAGGATTAAATATGTATCTGTGCTGTCCTTGTATTTCTAAATCATAAATACACGTCATATATGACGGTAGATATCCCTGTCATATGGTATCATAAACTACGGTATATATCCCGTATATTTTATGCGAAGCGGGTGGTCTGGTTAAATATCTATGGCTTAACTGGCGGTAATCTGGTTGTATTCTCCTTAGGAATATTTTCCAAGGTACTAGCAGCTTCGGAGGTCTTCAAAGCCTTCACACGCACACAGTACATGCACGGCTTCATTCATTTTCAAACTCCTGGCGCACACGTGTTACACAAACCAGTAAAACTTGATCCACAGCGCCACACGTGATTACCATTCCGTTCCGTAATTTATGCCTTGAAATTCCGTGAATATTATTCCGTACCGTACCGTTCCGTTCCGTGAAATATACCCAGCCTCTTTGGTTACATTGTACCTCATAGATTTAAACATAGATCCTTAATCTATGATTTAAATGACACGTTTGCAAAAACACGAGACACGAGAATATCGGGAACTTTCGCGCGCCCCAGAAAATCTCGTTTTGCGGTATAGCCATCTCGAGATCCAGCTGTTTGTGCTGTTCCTCAGTGTCAATCCAGCACATAGGTTGGTTTAATCATAGAAGGGCCTAGCTAGTTGTTCACGTTCACCGTGCGGTCGCCTTTTCTTTAATAACTTCCGATAGAAACACGCCAAAATAAAAATTTATATATCATCATGAAGCCCGGAGACGATGCAACGAAATAAGAAGTGCTTCGGCTGGAGTTATGTAGATTCAGAGATTGTAGTTTTCCTATGGAGAAGCCATTTAGCTATAATCCTTTAGCTTATTCAATTCTAAATGGAAGATAATGCTACATATGAGAATGGCGGTCTGTGGGTAAAGAGGTACCTTGAGTACTGCCTGGATCTCTACCTCTGGAAAATCAGAGATGTCCATCGAGAGGTGGGTAAATATAATTTCTATCAGTGCCAAACAGATGAAGATTAGAGCCAAAGGATGCATACAGCTGACCCAGCAGAAATAAGATATCCACGATCCAACGGGATGAGATGGATGAAAGATCTTACTATGGGGACTATGGCCCAACAACTCAGATACAAAGGAGAGTACACACAATAAATCTGGAAGATCCCCATGAGCAGCAGTGAGGATGACCTCTTTTAGGGGCAACCTTTCTTCAGAAACACCTTTGTCCTTAGCAAGAGTCTGCAGTTCAAGCCAATGGCCATGCAAGGTTCTTCAAAATGGGCCCAACAAAAGGTTGGGCAAAATGTCCCTGATCTGAGAATATATTTCTCACAACACAAGCTCCGTCAAGTAGCCAATGAAAGCCGGCCATGTACAAGGCATGCAGGTTAGGTTCAATACCAGCTCTCCTTACTAAATACTGAGCGGGCCATCCAAGGTAAGTAGGCATGGCCAACAGACTCACAAAATTCATTACCCATAGTAGACAGAGATAGAGGAGACAAACTGTTGAGGATGAAATGCACAAGATCAGCCATTCATTGGGTGAGACCAAATATTTCTGTCCATCCAAGTCCAAGCACTGTGCTTCAGCCCAACCCTTATTATGGCCATGCTTTGTATGCGATGAGTGGGTGATCATATGCCCACCAGTTGTCACACTCCCTTCGGAGTAGTGTGTCCCTTAGTTCCAACCTGCCTTTTCTCCACTACATGTACTGTTGCCACCTGGCCAGCGGAACTGGGATTACCCCAGTCCTCAGAGCTTACAGATTTCTTAGATTTTGTAGCCTTCATAATCAGTACACATTGTCAACCAAGTTTGGTGGGAAAGTCTTCAACACTTGACTCCTCTGCGGAGGTAGTCTCTACAGTTAGTAAAGAAAACTGATTATATACATCAACAGTGTAGCACAGGTTATCCACATCACCATCCGCCACTGACTCTCTGGAAGTGGGCGGGATGGCAAGGTGGCACCTTCGGGAAGATTCCGCATCTGCACAATCACCATCCCTCTGACCTAAAGTGTCAAGGACATCAATAGTATCCACCATAGACTCCCTAGAACTGGGCAGCATAGCAGGATGGCGTCCCAGAGAAGGTAGTTCATCAGCCTCATCACTAGGGGTATTAAGAGTGTCATCATTGCCATGGGGATCTATCAGGCAGTCAGCATCCCAATCAGCACAAGCCTACAGTCTTTTGAAGTTACCAAGCTAATAAATGTTCATGATGCATTTGTGGTAAAGCCGCACCGGTGTGTAATTAGTGGATCATCTGTCCGTCAGTACCCATTTTTGCAAACGTGAGCATTGTGTGCGCATATTACGCATAATAAAAATAGTGACGTAGGAAACATGTCTACAATGCTTCGATCTTAAATGGCTTCATCTCAGCTAGTTTGACTGCACGGTGAACACGAACCAACTATAGTCCCCCCAGTACCAGTATTTAGCCCTTGCAGCTTCAGAGTGTCTTAATTAACTCCCTAGCTTACTTGCTGCTATATATTAGTACTTCAAGTTACCGAGGCTCCCTGGCACTTTACATACTTCCATTATACCCTGGTCCCCCTTTGCTGGCTTCAGGGTCCCCAAGTTAAACTTCGTTATGCATGTACGTAGCTAGTTGTTTGCATTTGGGTCATTATAAGCTAACCACCATTTGCGTATATACTATAGCTACCTCCACTATAAAACTGATCAGAAATAGATGGATGACAAAGCACACCGAAGGCTATCATCAAAAATCATTAACCGGGTTAATCAGTGCATTTTGATGATAACCTTTGGTGTGCTTTGTTATCCATCTATTTCTGATCAATCTTATACAGCGTCAGGCTACTTTGCATGACCTTATTCTTTAGGGGCCCCGAGGATTTTGGTGCTTCTCCAGCTGCTTGCATGGCCATGGATTGTTCTCCTTCTATATTCTTGCATGCATGATGGTAGCTACTGAAGGATCTTGTATAGTTCCCTGTTTGTTATGGAGATTTGCTTTCTGGAAATACTATAGCCTACCTGATGTATTGACTTCTTGAGGCTAAGCCAAGGGGTTCAACACTTGCTGAAATCTTGTACGAGATTTCGAAATCAGCTTGATTTCCAACTGATTTCTGTGATTTCAAAGCTCCAGAAATCAATTAATTGCATGGGAAACCCTTTGCGTGATACTAGATAATAGTGCTTGATTTCTGATTTCTAGCCAGTGATTTCTGGCAAGAACGTACGAGATTTCAGCTAATGTCGGATCCCCGGGATAAGCAGTTGTTTCAATCTTGTCTTGACTAAGTCAGTTTTCTGAGCTCTTGTCCTTTACATGCATGATCAGGCCAGAATTCATGCCAACTCTTTACATAATATACCTCTATATGCCAGTGTGTGGCTTCAGGCCATTCCTTCTTATCCCTCAGCTACAATAACTGGCTTAGTGTTCCAATGTTTTCATCTGATTCTGTTCGTTGCATGTATGCGAATTCACCGGCATGATGCCTCGTAAAATGTTATTTTCATGATCTTCAAGATGACAGTGGCTGTAGAAGGAAACAACAGTACAGTTCTCATTTGGATGTTTACAGTAAATCTAATTTGATGTCACCGCCATGCGCAATCTTTTATAGAATTCCCTTTTGAGTTAATCAGCTGTGTCAACTGCATGGTGTTGCTGCTGCGGCTATAAGGGTGAGATGGAGAATGATGTTCACCGTATAAGGCTGAGGTGCAGGCTGAAGTGCATGACAGGAATTTTTATTACCTTGGCTGTAGAGACACTGCATGCACTCCTAGGCCTAATCCAGTTTGAAGACTTTGAGAGATATTGCTGTACAGACAATTGTAACAAACAAGAGTGGTGTGTCCCTGAGCCCTCTCCAATCAAGAAGTACCATGCATGGATATCTCTGGAGATCTCACTAAATACCATATAGCTAATATCTGTAGCTATAGCTACGTATATATATATATGTTGTGTGTGTGTGTGTGTGTGTGTGTGTGTGTGTGTATGTGTGTGTGTGCGTGTGTGTGTGTAATATATATATATATATATATATATATATATATATATATATATATATATATATATATATATATATATATATATATATATATATATATATATATATATATATATATATATATACCATTTTATATAACATTATACCATTTATTATAACATTATACCATATATATACCATTTTATATAACATATATATATAACATTTTATATAGTTAATTATGTCCAGGTGCATGGACGGATCATAGAGAAACCACAGGGGTGGATAACTTAGTGCACAGGGGGAATAACTAATTGTCCACTCATCATGATTACATAATGAAACTGTAAAATACAAAAATTTTACAGCTTGAAACTAATACGCAGTGATTTTACAGGCTATTTTTCACTATTGCAGTTCAAAGAAAATAAGATAGAAATCGCCAAGTTCAAGAAACAAGCTCTGACATATTCACTGGGCCAGTTACGTATATCACAGTACACTCATGAGTTAATATCTTAATTATTAACCCTCGTACTCAGCTTCACCTCGGACTTAAGTTAATTTAGCTACTAAGATAACCCTCATTCTGGGATATACGTAACTGCTACTTAGTCCCATTCCCATTTCCCTAGAATTCATTATTGGTTCCTTTCTCCAAAATTGTTTTAATATACAACCAATAGTTTCGTAACACATAGCTCCATATTGCTTAAATTGACTACATTTTATGTACGCAATATAAACTCTACATTTCTTATGCATTATGGATGCACTGCTGTTTGGCAACTATTAACAATTACGTTACAGATAATCAGCAGCCCATATATACGTACCTCACAGCAATACAATAATACTTTATGTATACAAGGCGGGTTAGCTCACAGAGTTTCATAAAATATATTGAAGAAGAATCAAAGGCTAGATGAATTGTTTGGAACAAATGTGACCAGGCCTACAAAAATCAACCATCTAGTCGCATAAAAATTGCTTTATTTTTTCAACGTTGTCTTTTAATAACAACACAGATTTTCTACTACACATGGCGAATTTAATGCACTTAGGGGTCATTCACAATTTTAAACTTGTACAAGATTTAGAATACTCTTTTCCTAACCTCTCCCCATACCACACTGTGCACTCTGAAAATGTTGATGTCACATCTTTTTCTATGTATATCAATGTTTTCAAGCATAGCTACGTATATAAAATATTACCTCCTCCCCCTAGTATACTATTTGTACACTTGCATAAAGGCTGAAAAAATTGTGCCTTAAATGTGTATGTGTCCCTCGATGTGTCCCTTGATGTGTCCCTACGTGTTTCTTAGTGATAAGTAGCTAACTTTTCATTTAACTATAGAGTAACACATGGTCTAACAATTTCCAAAGGTCAGTACGTACATGCAATGCCTTGTGAAGTACTCAATAAAGAATCCTTTACGAGTTAGTAATTCTATCTCATTACGTATATATCAACTTTTGAAAGTGACAATCACACACAACTATTAGGTCTATAGTTACTTACGTATAAATACAACATCTGCGTAATAATTATGATCAACCTTTGATCTCAACAACCACACACGTAGCTAGCTATTAAATTACCAGCCATACTAACAAATTACAAAATATAACAACTAATATGGATATATTTTTAGCTAGCTAAATACTGTGTGGTTAAACTTACGTCTTAAATCTGAAATATTTTTTGTTAGGACAAGCGATGCTTCTGAATTCTCTGAACTATGTATATAAAAATTGTTAATATGTATATACGTAGTTGCACATGCATACATAATAATACGTATGTGTGCGTAATGATAAACATAAGACACATATACAGCTACATACATATATATGTATATACATACATACATACAAACACACATACATACAACATAAAAAATTATATGCATACATACATACATACATACATACATACATACATACATACATACATACATACATACATACATACATACATACGTACATACATACATATACATATACATACATACATACATACATACATACATACATACATACACACACACATACATACATACATACATACATACATACATACATACATACATACATACATACGTACATACATACATACATATACATATACATACGTACGTACGTACGTACGTACGTACGCGTACGTACGTACGTACGTACGTACGTACGTACGTACATACATACATACATACATACATACATACATACATACATACATACATACATACATACATACATACATACATACATACATACATACATACATACATACATACATATGTACGTACATACATACTGTACATACGTACATAAATACATACATACATACATACGTACATACATACATATACATATACATACATACATACATACATACATACATACGTACATACATACATACATACATACATACATACATACATACATACATACATACATACATACATACATACATACATGCATGCATACATACATACATACATACATACATACATACATACATACATACATACATACATACACACACACACACACACACACACACACACACACACATACATACATACATACATACATACATACATACATACATACATACATGCATGCATGCATGCACATATATCATATAAATTATGGATATATAGCTACGTATGTGTGTACCATTTATTTATGCAGTAGCTATATGAAAGGTAAATAAATTTGACGGTTAGCTAGATTTTTAGGAAAATTTCCTTGGCTTTTTGGCTTTATTTTTGGTAGCTCCTTGATATTAATTGCAGCTGCACTTGCACGAGCACATGGCCACTCTCATTGTAAAGATTGCTCAACTCACAACTACATAGCTATAACTACATCGTACAATTATTCAGTACTTCTCCCACTGATGCATTTCATATGCTTTTGTACTTATGATAGTCTGATAGCCTCAAATGCAGCTGTCAACAAAACTTTGACACGGCATATTTTATGCTAAAACTGTTCTTGTGACTTAGCTAACATCTGTTTTATGACATTATTAATACATCCAAACAAAGTAGCTAAGTAGTTATATTATAGTGTTGTCTTCTAGTGATAATATAGGAACATGATGTCCAAAGAATATAGAATATAGAATCTTCATAAAGTGAAACTATTCTTTTGTCATGGTTAAGGCTCAAACAAATATTTAAATATTCAGATTAATATTCGTTTTACCATTATTCGTATTCAAAATAGTCCAAATATCTATTTGGGTACTGTGGTTTAATGGATAGCATACTGTACATAATAATCAATGTTTAATGTCAAAATTTCAGAGTAATTTCCCTTCATTATATGCGCTATGAGTGAGATAGGAGTCATAAATTGACTGAAAGTAGTCACTTTTATATGTAAAAGAATAGTCGGACTATTTGTTTGAAAATTAAAGAATATTCGATTATCAAAATATACTATTCGTTTGAGCCCTAGTTATGGTAGCTGTTAGCATAAGCAAATTAGCTATTGGAGGACTTGTATATATCAATCACTATGAATTCCAACTATTGTCATAGACAGGTATTAATTTTGTTAATAGTCACCTTGCCTATACAATTTGTCAGGACATATAGCTACGTAGTTAGCTAACTATTGTCACTGACATAATAAAATTAAAAGATGAATAGTAGTTGGTCAGTGATGATACATTGGCATAAACTGATGCAGTGTTTATTCCAGGATTTCAGATTTGGTGGGAATTAGCTAAAGATTTTGAGGGTGAAGACTGGTGGTGAACTGATGACCAAAAAAGCAAGGAACTATATACGTACGTATATAGCTATGTAGCTACGTATAGCTATAGTTATTTCACTGAAATTATAGGTTTGCTTTATCACCACCTAGAAAGCAAGTGATTCCAAACTACATTCATATTCACATTTGTTTCCCTGAGTCACTCATCCAGGAAGCCTCACACCGGCCATATAGCTACTGACCACAGGACGTGGGCAATCAATTTAGCTATGAGGTAAATTTCCCTGAAATATACGCGTAGGCAAAATTAAGGAAATCAGTTATAATTATACGCTGGCCAAGTTGGTATATGACGAGCCAATAGCCGGAAACCCATCAGTCACGAATACCAGTAATCCGGAAAACCGGCGAGTCTGAACGAAATTTCTTATTCATATAATCATACTGCCGAGTGATTCTAGAACTACAATATAGCTAGGTCCCTTATCTGCATGCTCGCTTATCTGATGACCAAAAAAGGAACAAGGGAGGAAAGAACTAGGGCCTGGGCTATATAGCTATAGCAGCTCTGAAATAAACATGCACTGCTCAGTTTGCTCCATAAAGGCATGCTATATATTCTGCTAAAATGCTAAACTAACATAGCTATCTACGTATGTATACTGCAACTATGATGTTCCATTAAGATTCTTAAAATCGCGAACCTATGATAGCTAATCATTAATCACCTTGATTCTTCAGAACAAACGGCATAGGCTTCAGGTTTAAGCCACTTCAGTAATACTACATCTTCATAGCAGAAGGGTGATCGAGAACTACACTGATTCATTTCTTGGCAGTCGGATTCGGCCCCGAACAACTCAGTACTCGTTTAAGTTCGGCGGTTTAGGGACTTTTGAACAGTTAATACAGGGACATAAGATTGAGAAGCTACATGTGATGGCTGGGTTGAAGTTATTCAAGAAGTACTTCCTTATATATTTTGACAGTTTGTTCTTAATCCTTGTTGGGTGTTCATTAAGATCTATAGTAGGTAGTGCGTTCCAGATTCTTGGTAAACGGTTTAAGTAGAAGTTATTGTTGGTGTTATTGGTAGATCTAGCCTGGTGGAGTTTGTTACTTGAAGCAGAACGTGTGTTGCCGGTTACAAATTTAATATAGTTATTAATGATGAAACCGTCATGATGGTTTCGAAGACTTTTAATAAAGAACATTACATCGTTTAGATCTAGTATATAGGTAAGTGGCAGCAGTTGGGTTTGGATTAGTCGAGATTTGTAATCACTGGTAAAGTCATTTAGGATATATTTGGTGGCTCGCCGTTGTACTCGTTCGAGTTGCTGGATATGTTTGATAAAGTATGGTTTCCATAGAATTGAGCAGTATAGTAATTGGGATCGAACAAGAGATATATATATAGTTGTTTTTTGCTCTTAGTGAGGTTCTGAGGTGAGAAAGTCCTTTTTAACAGTCCCAAAATACTGTAGGCTTTTGCAATGATATGGTTGTAATGAGCATCCCAAGTTAGATTTGATGATAGTATAATACCTAAGTCCTTATGACTTTCTACTTTGGTTATTAAAGATGTTCCAATTGTGTATGATGTCTGTAAATTGAGTTTGAAACTGATTTGGACAATCTTAGTGGGGTTGAATAGCAGACTCCATTGTTCACTCCAGTAGTTTAAAGAGTTGATGTCATCCTGTAATAGGATAGCGTCTGCTGGATCAGATATGATTTTGAGACATTTTGTATCGTCAGCGAATAGATATAATAATGAATTATTTATATGGTCAGGAATGTCATTAACATAGATGAGAAACAGGAGTGGACCAAGAATACTGCCCTGTGGGATTCCCGATAGAACAGGTAGTAGATGAGAGTACTTGTTATTTATTTTCACGCACTGCTGACGGTTATACAGGTAGGATTTGAACCATAGCCACAGACCACCAGAGATGCCCATGGATTTCAATTTAAACAAGAGTTCATTGTGTGGAACACTGTCGAATGCCTTTTTAAAGTCAAAATATATCACATCAGTCTGGTGATCAGTATTCATGATGACATCGAATAATACCAGCAGTTGTTGAACAGTAGATCTGTGTTTTAAGAATCCAAATTGTTGAGGTGTAAGGAAACTAGAGATATGATGGATGACCTTATTGTAGATTAACTGTTCTAGTATTTTTGAGGTGTTACTAAGTAATGATATGGGACGGTAGTTGTTCACTTGGGATTTGTCACCTGACTTGTGTACGGGAGTGATAACATGGATACGCCAATCGTATGGTATAGTGTGTTTGCAGAGGCTAGTTGAAAATAGATGATGCAATGGTCCACATAGGGGGTAAGCACATTTATTTAAGACTCTAGGACCGATAAAGTCAATGCCTGAGGATTTGTCAGGATCCAGGGAGTTAAGAGCCTCAAGTACGTTTACCGATAAATCGCTCAAGCTCGGCCGTGCACTTTGTCGGAATGATTCGATTTGTCGATATTCGTTTGATATATACATAAATCTGTAGCTATGGGTGGGGCAATTAAGACGTCATATTGGGGCGGTTGTATGTGGTCAAATTGATGCAGCCATAGATACTATATACACTTACCCATATAGTATCTATGATGCAGCAAATCAGTGTAACGTATAGCTAAACGTCACACTATATTGCTCTATAATTAGTATACGTACTAGTGATACATTTAGCTAGTTAACTACTCTTCACTCTTATGCTGATGCTAAATCGCAGCTTGTAGGCGATTTTTCCTTCCTCCGGACCCCTCGGGCTACCCATATGCACAGGGGAATCAGTGTCGGAGGAAAACACCATTGGCTTACAGTCGGCGGCGGCCGCCTCACCAATAATCATCCGTTATTTAAAAACTGTTAATCGCAAGCAGCCAGTGATGCATGCCAGACAGTAGCTACGTATAGCTGTCAATTTGCTTTGACTAACAAAACAATACTTAGCTTTTGTATTTTTATCAAAGATAAACTTCTACTTTCATTGGACATTTCATTTTAGTTCCAATTAATTTGTGGTTAGCTATAGCAGTAACCACAATGTTATCATATGATATCATATGATAACATCACCCATTGAATAATTATAGTTATAAGCAAAGGCATCGATTGTAATGCCATGCAGCATATAATTTAGCTATATACAGTATAGCTATCTAGCTATAACAGGCAAACTTGCACCCAGTGTATAGCTAGCTAGCTAACTATTGACATTTTAAGCTAAGCTAGATCAAATAGCTATATCATACTAATTAGCTAGCTATACACTGAGGCAATTTAAGGTAAGAGACACACAGCTAGCTACACACTTGAAACTATATATATTATGTGGAATCTGCAAAACACATCTTATCTGCACATCTAGCTAAATATATACATACCATAACTTCCCTTGTGAATAAGCTAACAATCCAAAATTTGCATCGTTGATATATAGCTAGCTAGTTCTGTGTTTGGCCTTTCTTGTGTCAAATTTGTATACCTATTATAATATTATAGCAAAATGCAAAGAATGAAGTTCATACAAAATTACCACAATGAGTATGTAGCAGCATATACTGAAGCCATACAGTGAATAACACTAACTGAACTCATTGCACACACCTGACCTTATAGTTAGTTATCTCATTTAGTTTTGTAATCATGCTGTTGTAATTACTTATGATCATATTTCTTTTTATCATTTTTTTGTTCTCTTGTACTTTATTCTTTTGTATTTGCTCTGTATATAGCTAAGTGCTACATTTCACTATCATAACAGTGGTGTTTTTTGTCACTATAACCGTTGCGTGAATCTCGGCCGACTTGACGTTCTTACAATTGGTAACCCTGACGCTAGAACCAGAACGCGATGGATCCTGAAGTACCCGTCAACGCCGAAGATCCTCCTCCTCTCGCCGCATGCACCCGCTGGCAGAGTCGCAGCAATCCAGATCAAGCTACCTCTCTTTTGGCCAAAGGATCCTGCACTGTGGTTCGCCCAGATCGAAGCGCAGTTTACCACCCATGGCATGATCTGGCATCACCGGCGCTTCCAGGACGAAGTTCGAGTACGTCGTCTCATCGTTTTCTCCCGAGTATGCGACGGAAGTCCGGGACCTACTACTTACTCCACCTGCAGAGCATCCTTACGAGCAACTAAAGAAAGAGCTAACCAACCGAACCTCGCTGTCCGAGCAACGCCGTCTCCAACAGCTACTTACTTCCGAAGAGCTTGGAGATCGTAACGACAACTCACGCCTGCAGACAGCACCACCGAAGCCGAACAGCTTTGCGGGTACCATAGAACATTCGGAGATGCTGCCAAGAAATGTCAACTTCCTTGTCAGAAGTCGGGAAACGCCCAGGCCAGTCGCTAGGGGCGACGAGCGATCCCGGCCTACCAACAAGTCGCCTGCATGCTATTTTTAACCGATGCTAACTCTGGCCGCCGATTCCTCATTAACACTGGTGCTGAAGTGAGCATCGTACCTCCCTCCGATACTGACCAGAAGAACAAGCAGGACTTTTCAGGCCTCCAAGCAGTCAATGGCTCATCCATTGCGACTTTTGGCACCCGGTCCATCTCTCTGGATTTGGGCCTCAGACGTGTATTCCGCTGGATTTTTGTTATTGCTGACCTCGTTGTTGACACTTCCACACCAATCATTGGAGCAGACTTCCTCAGACAACATGGACTATTAGTCAATATGAGACATGGTCAGCTGGTGGATATAACGACACAACTAACACAAGGTATTATTTCTCATGTTGTATCACCCAGCCCGTCTTTCTCTCCGCAGCATTTGGACACAGATTATGATGCCTTGCTGGCTGAATTCTCCTCTGTTACCAAACCTTGTCTGCCACCACAATCAGCGAAACACACGGTCACTCACCACATCCACAACAAGGGGCCACCTGTCCATGCCAGACCTCGATGTCTACCACCTGACCGTCTCCGCATCGCCCGGAATGAATTCGAGCACATGCTGGAACAAGGGATCATCCAATCATCTGACAGTCAATGGTCATCACCCCTTCACATGGTCCCGAAGAAGACTCCTGGAGACTGGAGACCCTGTGGTGACTATCGAGCTCTCAATAATGTGACTATCCCAGACCGCTACCCAATCCCTCACATACAGGACTTCACAGCAACTCTCCATGGTTGCACAGTGTTCTCTAAGCTGGACCTGGTACGTGCCTACCACCAGATTCCTGTGGAGCCATCAGATATTCCTAAGACTGCCATTACAACACCATTTGGACTGTTCGAGTTCCGACGAATGCCCTTTGGACTCGGTACGGAATGCTGCACAGACTTTTCAACGTTTCATGGATCAAATGCTACGTGGACTCGACTTCTGCTACGTCTACATAGATGATGTACTCATCGCCAGCAGAACAACAGAGGAACACAAGGTACACATCCGTCTTGTGCAACGTTTTGTGCAATATGGCATGCATACTGATCAATCCTATCAAGTGTGTCTTAGGTGTCACCGAACTACGCTTCTTGGGTCATCATGTCAACAAAGATGGTGTATCTCCATTTCCAGACCAGGTGCAAGTTATCCAGAACTTTCCTCAACCCACCACACTCCACAAACTATGGGAGTTCCTAGGTCTGGTAAACTTCTACCACCAATGTATACCCAGGAAGCGATACCAATCCCTGACAGCACTGCAGACACTGTGGCTCAAGCTACCATCACCACAGACAGAGGTCAACAATTTGAGTCAGCCCTCTGGACACAGCTGACAAGTTACCACCCCATCGCCAATGGACTGGTAGAACGATTGCACCGACAACTGAAGAGTGCAGTGAAATACCTACCAGATCCAACATATTGGACAAAAGCTCTCCCTCTGGTACTCCTGGGTATCCGTACAACTATTAAGCAAGACCTTAAGTGCACTGCTGCAGAACTGGTGTATGGTACCACACTTCGTTTACCAGGAGAGTTTTTCACCAGCACCACAAATCATCTGGACCCCATTTCCTATGCAACTCAGCTAAAGACATTTATGCAGCAGCTAAAACCACCTTCAGTTTGCCGACAACAGAGACATTTCTACACAACTCCTGATCTGTCCACCTGTACCTTTGTTTTTGTAAGGCATGATGCAGTCAAACGATCATTACAGAAGCCTTACGATGGTCCATTCCATGTACTCCACTGCAGTGATAAACATTTTACCCTTGACATCTCAGGCAAGAAGAAAGTTGTTTCAATAGACCGTCTCAAGCTTGCACACATCGAAGAGGCCTTTGCAGTCACTAACCTCTCAGTTACTGTACCACAACCATCTCAGTCAGACACTTCGCCACCACTTAATTCTCCCCCTTCCAAGTCATCACCGACCTCACGTGTCACTTTTACCCTTGACATCTCAGGCAAGAAGAAGTTGTTTCAATAGGCCGTCTCAAGCCTGCACACATCGAAGAGGCCTTTGCAGTCACTAACCTCTCAGTTACTGTACCACAACCATCTCAGTCAGACACTTCGCCACCACTTGATTCTCCCACTTCCAAGTCATCACCGACCTCACGTGTCACTGGGTCAGGCCGTCATGTCCACTGGCCCAAGAGATTTGCAGAGTATCGCACGTTCACCAACTAGCTCACTGGGGGGGAGTATTGTAGCAGCATACACTGAAGCCATACAGTGAATAACACTAACTGAACTCATTGCACACACCTGACCTTATAGTTAGTTATCTCATTTAGTTTTGTAATCATGCTGTTATAATTGCTTATGATCATATTTCTTTTTATCATTTTTTTGTACTTTGTTCTTTTGTATTTGCTCTGTACATAAGTGCTACATTTCACTATCATAACAGTGGTGTTTTCTGTCAGTATAACCGTTGCGTGAATCTCGGCCGACTTGACGTACTTACAAGTATACCAAAATTGAATTTAATTTGGTATGCACATTGTGGTAATTTTGTATGAATTTCATACTTTTGTATTTTGCAGTGTAGCTATCCAAAAAGTGAGTTATGTGCCTTCAAAGCCATAAAATTGGACATGCAGATCTAGACCTACTTGGTTACATAAAAATTATTGGAATTGTAGCTAGCTAGCTAGCTAAATGGTGAGAAATTGTAGGAAATATGAGTCACATACTAGTATGATATAGCTAGTGTACAATATTTAGAAAGACACGTACAATGTATTGGATTCATTGTAGCCATACAATTATGTTTCTGTGGTTTGATACAATTCATAGCTATAGTACGTACATATAATTATAATTTGTAGTTACGAGTATCTTGAAGTTATAAACAATAAATTAAATGGAGATTACCTGGATCAGCTAAGAAGGGTCAGTTTCACTGTTAACTATATAGCTAGAAGTCATAATAATGTAGCTAGATCTAGTTAGGCCACACAAAGTTAAATGTCTGTTTCTGACTTTCAAAATTTGACCAGGCAACCAGGCTTTTTATTTTTATTTTTAACTTAAATTATGTCAAAATCCAAACTAACTTGCTTGTATTTTTTGTTCACTTCGTGATAATACATAAAATTTCTTTATTCAGTGTAGAACTTGATAAATGTGTTTATACTACATAATCTACACATTATTTAAACAGTGTAACTATAACAACATGCTGTGAATAAAAAGTTACCATCACTACCTCACAAAAATGACCAGGCACTGAGGAGGACCAGAAACATATTTTTAACTTTGTTTGGCCTTATCTTTTATGAAACTTTAAATTTTGAAAAATTGGATGCGTGAACTATGCACATTTTCGCAAATCTGGTCATATATGTATATAAAATAATTATAGTTATTTCAATTGAGTATACACATAGGTAGCTGGCTACGTATCATATTATAATAGTGAGTGCCTGAGTAAAA
The DNA here is from genome assembly GCA_965207375.1 of Nitrosopumilaceae archaeon. GTDB lineage: Archaea > Thermoproteota > Nitrososphaeria > Nitrososphaerales > Nitrosopumilaceae > JAWVZS01. The sequence continues at coordinate 650,040 of CBDBMG010000003.1, forward strand.
ACTAGCCACTTCCAAATTTACCATGTCCACTGTAATAATTTAATAATTCTTTTAGGCAATATACCTAACTACAGGGTGAACAATTATAAGGTGGGTTATCATTATTAATAGTTGGAATCCTGGTGGTGGAGGGATAGCTTAGTTATACACCTAATTATATATAAGTATCAATTTTATCCATACTATATTCTGTAACAGGGAAAGTTGGAATTATGGGGGAAGTGACTCTAATAATTAGCTATGATACTAAAATTCCGGCTATGATTCCGTTCACTAGTGGCCAGCATCTCAGCATCTGTTTGTTAATTAGTAGGCAGAATTTGACTTCTATGGCTATGTTTGAACAAACTCTTACATAGCTAGCTACTAGGCATCACTCATAGATCTACTATAGGGATTATGAAAAAATATCCCAGAAGTGTGGAGTTTGACTGTCATATCCCCTGTAATCATCACCTATACTGGTGTATTACATATACCTGTGTAGGGTATACGCTGCCATAGCCATAATTGTCTGGCTGTTAATCGACATAATAAAGTAACAACAAAAGAAAATTTATATCAATAGTGGTAACAACACTTATTAGCTATTCAGTCTGTATCTAAATTTATAAACACTCCATCCTCAGGCATTATATTATTATGTAGTTATAAATACACAGACCTCAAGATATGTTATAATTTCATTAGTAAAGTAATATGATTAGTGCGTTCTATGTACGTATGTTAGTAGCTATAGTTATACGTAGCTATACAGTATAGCTAGCTATGTAATAGCAAAACTTTATACAATTGTGATCCGGAAAACAGGTCTTAGGTGTACATAAAATTTGACCACATTTAAACATTGTGGATTTAAAAATTAAATTAAACTTGGCTTCTAACAGTTTTCAGTATTTATGCAGCTTTTAAGATGGAATCTGATGTTTCTTAACAAATTTTTAAATCTTTTACAGTGAAAGAGATACCTAAGTACTGCTATATAGCAAGTTTTGTCTGCAACGGGTCCTAAATTTGCAAGGTATCATAAGATACTATAAGTACAAACAACAATACACTTTGTATGCAGCTGTATGCAGTTTGCAAATTTAATAATAGCAAATATGTAACTGTCTCTGCAAAAACCAGCCTAGTTCGCACTAAAATTTAAATTCATTTTTTTGGCTAAGCTTATAGCTATACTCAATAGCTAGCCAAATATCACATCTCCTATGGCCAGACTCAAGTGGTCTGCTTTTCTGAGGGAAGGATTTGAGGTCTTGTAAAAGCATGACCGACACATTGGCACCTGTGGAGCACACCAATTGGGTGTTATCGGCCTGGAATTCTATCCTTGACCGGAATGATGTTCCTTCGGCCTGGTTGTATGGTCAGGACCATCGGTGGGCAACTAGTCACCTTGTGTCTTCACCTGGGGAGGTTTTTCCTCCTCCCTCCCCACCCCCCACCTCACTCTCCCCTCCCCTCCTCCTTCCCACCCACCCACTCGTAACACTTCGCTAAAATTGATGCACACCTTCGAAAAAATCGTCTGAAAAGGCCTAAAATCAAGCAAGGAACAACTTCAAAGGTAAACTGTATTTTATTCAATAGATTACTAAGTCCAGTTCTGTTAAACAAAAGCGGCCTAGTACGAGCAAAAGCTGGTAATTTTTAATTAAAATCTTTAAACAAGTGTTTCTCTAATTACTACCAGGTGCGAACAAGGCCGGTTTTTGCAGAGACGGTCACATATTGCTGCTAGACCAGAAATCAAAGGTTTAAAGCCTGCTATACAGTAGTTACGCATAGTGGGGTATAAAAATTAATATATTTGCATGTAGAGTATCTACATACGTATATAAGACTCACAATGACATAAATATTAATTTTATTGATTCAAAGTGAAAAGTACGTAATGGAATCTTGGAATTTTCTTTTTAAGTGATCTGGAGGTTTGTCTTTATCAAGCACAAACTTACACATAGCTACATAATTATTTAGAAACATAGCTAGCTACATGCATCCATTAGCTAATTATATATAATCACATACAACTTTATTAGGTGAAAGTTGTAGGGTAGCTACTTTGTTTAGATGAGGGAGTTTAACTAAGCTTAAGTCTTTTATTTTACATACCCAACCTTAAACTTAAATCTATAGATGCAAATTTACTTTATAAATAATAATTATAATATTCTACCTAGTTAACACAAGACATAGCTAACATTTGTTACCTTGAATATGCAAGAAAAGACCCTCTGCAACAAAATCGATCTTGTCATGGACACACAAAATATTTGATTGTGGGTTTAAATTTGGAATTTACATTATTAAAAGACTTTGTAGCAGTATTTGTAATATCACAGGGTACTAGAGGGGGTTTAAAGGTAAGATTTTACATTTGTGACCCGGCATGAGAAAACCGGGCTTATGTACACAAAATATACCTATTCATATTTATGTATCTCCTTTATTGCTTAAGGTTTTAATAATCTGTAAGGTGCATGAGGTTCCCTATGAAAAGCTGCATAAATGGTAAAAATTCCATTAGACTCCGATGATTTCGTATAAAGTTATTTAAGTTTGAAATCCAAAAATGTGATCAAATTTCATGTGCACATATAAGCCCTATTTTCTCATGCCGGGTCACATTTATAACTTTAAAGGCCACTCCAAATGAGAGCGTAGTTTCCTGTCCTCCGCCCCCATCATGTCTGGAGTATCCGATCCGCATTGAATGGTCATTATTGTCATGATGTGCGAAAATTTGTAACTATTTCCTGTGCTGCCAGTCTATATGATACTGAGGGACCCGCCGATTATGCCAACATAATAGATAGCTAAAAACATCCAGTATATATATATATATATATATATATATATATATATATATATAATGCCAGCATAAGAGGAAGTGTTTGGCTAGGTATTTATAGGGCTGCGTCTATTATGCTCTGAAAATTGCCTATTATACTTTTTGGAATTACCCCAATTTTGCACCTATCATGCTAGATTTTATGCTACTCCACAATCAATTATGCTACTAATAATACACAATATAATATATATTTCAATAAAGCTCACTTGTTTATGAACCTCCAGTTACCTCTACATACAGCTTTAATTCTGCTCTGCCACATGCCAGTGGTATAAAAGCTTTTATTATAATTAATTTTAGAGGTGCCTAACACACAGCGACTATTAAGGAGTTGTAGAAGCTATGCCTTGTGAATTTCTGCTGTTGTAAAATGTTGAATGGCAGTGGGGTTGAGTGTATTTTATAGCTTTTAGGCCGCCGGTATAAATGGCACGAGTAGGTTTTAATTATGCAGTTTGTGCCCTGCGCCATAAATTTTACCCATTATGCTGGCATCATGCTTGATGCTTTAGTACACCTATTATGCTAAAAATTATGCTAGCACATAATCGACGCAGGCCTATTCATACCAAAAGATCGATATACTCTAATAGAACAATCACCATAATTAACATTGCAAGTATAAAATACATCGAATAATAATAATAATAAGCCTCCCTCCCACATCAAATTTTCTAAACATCTGGACAGGAAATTAGTTCAAATTACACTCTCATTTGGGGTGGCCTTAAATTAGCCCTATTATATTCATTATTCTCAATTCTTTTTTAGCTATCCTCTTTTAATTAATTAAGTACACCTTGGTGGTTCCATTCATTCAATTCTATCTTACTTTATCAGATTTACTTCTGATGTTAAACTTATAATTAGGCATGCGTCTATTAAGCTAGAATAATTCCAATGGATGATCGGTGAAGTCACGACAGATGGAATGAGTGTTTCATTCACACATGTAGCTGCAATCTTCTGGTGTAAATATGCTGTTATTGACACTGCTGTCAGTTTCTACACAATATCTGCTTCATTGACAGTTGACACTGCATCTGATGAATCGTAAGCATATTCCCTGTATTTTATGTATTTAAACTCGTTTCATTATTTTACTCTCATTGGTTAAACTCATGGACGTCATGGTTTCATGTCAACACTTTCCCAAGCTACTATTAACAATATGTTCATCTCCACTGCACAAAATGTAACGAAATAGTTTAGCGACTCACTATCACAGAAACACTTGCATACATATGCACCAATAACATTTTAGCACTCACGAAAAGGCAACGAAACTTGTGCGGTGAAATGGGTAGTATTGATGTTGAAAAATACCCTGTAGCTATGAATGTATATACATACGTACACTGATGTTAAAGGAATACATGTACACATTTTGCAAGCTTACTGAATGCACTGTTTTTGATTGACTCCATTCCAAGTAAAATTTCCGTCTGTATTTTGGTACTGCACAATTAACCGCATACTTTACAATACATTCCTCTTTATTTGAAATAATGAGTGAAATATTTCTGGCTTATTAACTCTTATATAGCTTCTTTCTGAAATAGCATCTCCTCCGTATATATATTGATCTATTAATTTTTATTATAGCTACACATACGTAACTGGTAGCTATTAATAATGCTCAGGATGTCATACATGAAATTAGCTGTATCAGCAATATGATAAAATTAATTATACATGAACGAATTTTGCTACACTATTATATCCTATATAGCATCTATTATATAGCTTGTAGTAGAGAAGCTGTGTGGCTTCTTAATATAAACTCATCCATTATTTATCAATGTCCATGCATCTAGGCTGATCTAGCTGGGCACTAGAAATTTTGCCTATTACGCCAGCATCAAATATCCTCAATCCTTTTTAATGCCTAAAATTATGCTGGCATAATTGGTGCAAGCCTACTGCAGAGCATGATACTAATCGGAAAACAGCTACTGTAGCTAGCCATAATAGCTACGTAAGTATTTTGAGCATATGAATCCCTGCATGTAGCTAAGAGCACATATTATTTATTATGTTCTCTTATTAATATGTGACTGTCTCAGAAAGTAGCTACTAGCCTAGTTCACACTTCCAAATTTGCCACTTCAATTTTTGTTGGGAATGACATAGCTACATACTCCATATTTACAAGGTCAGTAGCTCTTTCTTTATCATTGCAAAAAAATTAAGCATTTTGTAACATATTCAAAAAAACTTATGGTCTATTAACTTGGCAAAACCACAGGTATGCATTAGGGCTGAGCGAGTGTGGAATTTTGTTACCTTCACAATTATTGGATCAATAAATGCAGCTACATTGAGTAACATTAACATGTAACTTCTGTATCTACGTAACTATGTGAAAGGTTTATGTGCATGGAGTTCTTCATTAATTTTTCTAATCCTGTAATCTTGTTATTTTTCTCAGGCTTAAAGTAAACTCGCACAACTGAAATGGTCACCCATCTTTCTGTACCGATTGCTTCAGTTACGTTATGTCAACTAGAGGTTTCATATAACCTTGACAAACAATTCTAGTGTGGTAAATTCTGCATCAGATGCCATCATATCACCTTTCTAGTAGTGTAGCACACAGCGGCTGTTGCTGGGATAACAAATGTTCTGCCATATACGTATATAATAGGCTAAATTCCAATGGTTACTGACATCTTGTACCAAAGCCAGTGTTTTGTGAAGAAGGTCAATCTGTTTTTGTTTCAATAAATAAGTTGATTTGGCAGAACGGTTGAAATGTGCTACAAGATGCCTACACTTAGCTAAAGGACTTGAAACCTCTGTAAGCTTAAGTACCACTTCCACTGCAAGTTGTAAAGTGTGACTAAACCATGACATTTGTTTCCATTGTGTTATTCCAAGAGCAGCTACAATATACGTAATGTTGGTCCCATTGTCTGTTGTAATGGTTGATAATTTCTCTTGTGATAACCAATTCTCAAGTATTTCTTGTAGTTTTTCAGCAATAGTAGGACCAGTGTGAGCCTCTGGAAACCCTACTGTTTCTAGAAGGTAAGCCATTAATTGTAAGTAGCATCCACAAAATGAATTGTAACATCAGTATAGGCTTCATTGTGACATGAGGTCCAAAATTTAATATCAGTGCTCAGAGCATACGTAGCTGTCTACATCAGATAGTTCACTACAGATTTGCTCCTTTTCTCTTCATAAAGCTTTGGAATGTAATTAACAGCAAGGGTTTCCGATCCATGGGATAATATTGAGGATCAAAAAATGTACTCAACATGGCTCAGAATCCACAGTTTAATAAGGCTGCATATCTTTTGATATAAATAACAAACCAACTCATTTAGAGCCTTTAACCTCCGAATTTCATGGATAAGGCTGCTTTTATGACAACACTTGGTTGATTCGCAAACACCTCCTCTAGCTACCATTTGATGATTCAGATTCATTAGCAGCTTCCTTCGCTTCTTTTTTGGCTTGACGAAATTCTTGTATATGACTTTCCTCCAAGTGCTGCTACAAATTTGTTGTATTTCCAATGTACGTAGGAATAATCGTGTTTATACAGTTTACAAAATACACGTTTTTGCTTCTTATCAATCACTTTCTACCATCCTTTCATCACAACTGGGAAATCCAAAATACTTCCATACAGGACTAACAGAATTCTCTAGTGGTAACAATTCCAATGAATTTTCATCGGTAGCAAGAAGATTGGATCCCATTTGTGATCTACTAGTACGCATGTGTATGACATACGAAATAATATTCATAATAGGTCTGCAAATAAACATCAACATCATGATTGTATGATTACAATTGTGCAAAATCGATTTAATCGCTCAGCCCTAGTATGCAGCCATATGATGCAGGCTAGCTAGCTATTAGAGCAGTGGTTGTGATCAAACACATAATGAATGGTTATAATGCAAATTGTATAAAAGTATGTAGCTATACATACGTACATTGTAATACTTAGCTATTAGTTGACTACATAAAACAAACTACACCATATTTATATACGTAGCTACTTATTTACAAGAAAATTATATACATGAAGTATGTAGCTAACAGACAAAATGAAATTAATTCTACAAAGCAAATATAAGATGTACGTATACAAGTACACAGCTAGCTATATAGCTACGTAGCTAACTGGTTATTTCTTGAACATTGCTAATGAACTTGATAAAACAATAGGTGCAATTTCTTTTAGCTTACTCGAGTAACTGGAGGACACTGAATCCAAAGTTTTGTTAAAATCACCAGACGTTGTGTAAGTATACTTCTTGTAGAGTTCCACTGATCCTGTGCTTAAGGAACTGACAATATCTCTATGCAAACCAATATATAATTTTATTATAGGCAATTTTTCCAAAGTAATAAAATGATATTGAGGTGTTATTGTTTCTAGCATTTGCTGAACAAAGTTAAAACTTTTTAATATGGAATCTTCACACATTGGAATGATCTGGTTTATCAGTTCAATACAGTTTTGAGCAATTTTGCCATTGGAAGAGACTGTACAATGTTCTTCAAGAGATTTTTCCAGCTTATCGTAGTCCCTTATAAAAAGAAAATGCTGTACTTCTGAGTTGATGATTCTGTTCAATACTTGTGCACCTTTTAATGCTTTTTTACACTTGCTATCTAATGCAACAATTTGCTCGCTAACCTGAGTTATAATCTGTATATGATTAACGGATGCACATATTGTATTGTGTATTCTCTGTAGTATTAACAGAATAACGTGTGGATCGTGTAATATGTGTGCAGTGATCCTTTTTAGCTGAAACGGTATGACAACATGTTCAATTTTGAGCATTGTATATGTCAGATATTCCCTGGGGGTTAGTTGAGATAAGTCCTGCTGTAAGTAAGAACTTCTGAACAGTGATTCCAGCTTGTCACCAACGGAATTATTAGTATGCAGCAACCCAAATGGTGAAAGGGTAGCCACTTGATCACTTCTGACATGGTCAAACATGTACTGGCTGATAACACTGTGAGTGTGTACCACCACCTGATTTTTCAAGTACTGTGACATAAAAATATTCTTAAATGACACTAGGCCATAATCTGACAGAATTGTAACAACTTTTTTGGCTTCTAGATCAGAGATATCCCATAAACTTGGCAGTGCTGCTTCAGAAAAAATTCCTCCAATTCCAGTAAATAAAATCAGTGTGATGAACCCTGTTTAAGGCAACTTCAGGTAACAATTCTAAAGTTGATTCAATATAGATTCTGACAGACTTATGAATCTTGCTTGCTGATTCGACGTCACTCTTATCAAATGCTGTCAATCCCCTATCACGTAACTTGTGTTGGACATTTCTGATAGTTTTGTTTACGTGGATGTTCAGTTTGAGATAATGATTTAATTGTCCCCTAACAAGGCATAACAGTATTGGCCACATGTGAGCGTCTTGTGTTAATTCTTTCAGCAGCTGTTTATCGTCACTTGAAATTTTGTCGAGATTAAACAGCCCATCGGACAATAAAGTTACGGCTTCATCTATTTTCATTGGACCTACCTTGACAATATTTTCAGCAATTGTTAATTTTTGAGCAATGTCATTTCGTCTTGCAGTGAACACCACATGACAATTACTAAAAGCTTTTATTAGTGGTGCTGCATCTTTAGCATCCCAAATGTCATCGATAATGACAAGAAAATTGTCCTTTAAAATATTTCCGATTTCAGTTTCCAGATTGTTAAGGTTGTCAAGGCTTTCACCAACTATACTGCAATATATTTCAATCAATTTAACTTTTGGATCAGTGGCCTGTGGTCCAAGCTCTATAAACAACACACCACCTGTAAATTGCCTTTGAACTCTTGGGTCATAGCATAGTCCAACGACGATAGTAGTTTTACCAAATCCTCCAACTCCAGTGACTGCAATTACTTTACTGTGTGCATTTAGATTACTAGTAGCATTACACAATTTACTAACAATGACATTTAAGTGCTCTTGACGCTGTAAAAAATTCGTGGGTAACTTTGGGGGTTGCAAAACATGTGGATTCTTAAACACTGTAATAAAAATGACAAAATGTTGTAATTACACCAGACATAGCTAATGCATTATATAGTATAAAATATGATTAGCTACTCCTAGTATTTTTTGAATGACTATTAACATAATGTTTAATTTTCATGTTTTGAAATTACTAAACAAGACATGGTAACACAATTAAACAATGTATGGAAGTGTATTCTAATATTTCTGAATAGTACCAAACAATTAAATGAGCAGTAGAGTTGAATAGATTATTGTCTTAGGTGTAGGTAGTAGCCACATAGCTACGTCCCAACATACGTACATGTAAAGGAAATATATAACGTTGCAAGGTTACTGTTTACCCTTGTGTATAGCTAGCTAGCTGGCTACTTGTCTACTTAAATCTATCACTAAAGTTCACCAGAAAGCTTGTAAGTGTCTGTCACATAATTAGTATAGGTAATCAAACACATTTGAGTACAATTCAAGAATAATTATATCAGTAACAGTCAAGAAATTGCACAAGGCAAAGCCAAGCGCAATTTTGACTATTACGTGTACAATTACTCTTGAATTGCACAAAATTTATGTGATTGTCTACTAATTGCATAGCATGACCTACGATGCCCACTCTAAACTGAGGCACACTGATTATTCCAATCTGAGACACAGTCACAAATCTTGTTCCTTCCACATTACTTGTTTTAGCAGTTTCACATTCATTGAACATATCAAAAATACGCAATGTATATAGAATCTAATGCAAATTTACTAATTAACGGATATCTTCCGCATACTACAGACTTAATGGTTTAAAAACTAAACAATAACTTCAATTACCAGTCTTCCATTGTTATCAACAACTATAACCTGCCTATCGGCCGCCTTTGTGGCAAGTTATGAATCAAAACTCCAGAAAAAATTTGGCGCGCCATACCCGCCGACTACTTATAACCATAGATAACCATCCTTATATGTTTACAATAAGTTAAAAAGCCATAAACTTACTTACTCCATAAGTTTAAACAGTCTTGTCTTCTTCTAACACATAGTACTTCCACTTCATATTATTTAAACGCAAAAAGCGGAACCATCCATAAAGATTTTCAAAGTTCTGTAAATACCAAATTACAGAGAAAAGTATAGAGAATTCAATTCCGACCGTATTAATGCTACTATTCTCTTATATATTTATCTAAGAGAACTTTTTTCAAACCTTACCCAAAATTACGCAAAACCACAATACATTTTGTATTGAAATTGCGCATGCATGGCCGACTTTGAAGTGAAAAGGCGGAGGGTTCCTTCTTCTTAATTAGCCGATATTGTTGACAAGGTATGTATTAAAGGTAGTATTATTTAATTCCGACCGTATTAGTTGATAAAATAAATCGTGTGGCTAGTTTTCTAAGATTTTGATTAAAAATCCATGGTTTTCCAATACAAATACACACAAAAACTTATTTTTGAGGGCGTGGCACTTATTCCCGTAATGTATTACAAAGTTTCAATATTTTTTGATATGATCCACTTTTATTAAAAGTTAGCATCGAGAAATTCTTCTATACTAACTATAGTATTCATTCCACCTGTAATCGTTACTTTGTTACCATGTAAGTTGGTTACTATAAATCTTCAGTGCTACGTGATTTCATTTGCTGTTTATTGCATCATTGTTTCTTGCACTTAAATGGGTTAATTTCTGCATTGTGAATTTTAATAGTGTGTAATTACTAAATATTGCTATATGCTCTAGCCCCTAGGCTATTAAAACTGCAATTTGAGAATAATTTCACTGCTACTAACAGCACAATATATAGCTACATACAACCTATGCGATTATAGACAAAACTGTGCACTAAAGTTAATTCAAGTACTCACTACTCATACAACATTGAATCACTGATGGACACATCAGTACATGAAAATACTGTTTATTACTTGTTAAACAAGTTGACGTATTACCATCTAAAAACCAGGCCCTCTGTGTAAGTTAAACCACTGTTAATCTAATGTATTATAATAGTCCTTAATGACGTCACCAGTAAGTCACGTGAGCAGAGACTCATCACTAAGGAACACATAGCAACGCATGCGAATTTAATTCTTCTGTTTAAACCCGCTTTGTACTCCAGTACTTTAGTGATAAAACTTTTTGAAAGTAGTATAAATTTGTTTTATGCCCAAATTCTTACTATAACACTATAGGCCAGTCTTCTTTTATAAGCTCCGCAACCCGCACGGCACGCCCACTTATAAAACTAAAGCGCTCCGTCTTGTTAGTAATGTACAACTGGTTAAACGGCTTTTACCGTGTAATGGACGGCAAATACAACACTACCTTTTCTTTGGTAGTAACACACGACGCGCTTCGTTACTAAGGCCCCGCCCATCAACAGTATCGATAGCAAGTGCCGTACAGAGAAACTGAAAGGCAGTAGGACTTGTTTGATTGGTTATTCAGACTTCGTTTCACGTGAATAGTTATTCATAGCCTGGGGGGCGGACACACACACATCCACACACACACACACACACACATACATCCGCACAGAAGTGATTTTAAGAAACCAGGCGTGCGCCGGCGGCCGGCGCGCGCCTGGTTTAAAAATTAGATATTGCCTTTGAGTGGTATGGTACGTATGTACGTAGATACTGAGCACTGATCATAGATGAACTGATCTAGCTACTCCCTACTTTGGCCACTCCTTTTCAAATTCATAATTCTTTACTATTCTAGTATGTATGTTAAAATTTTCATTGTGAAGCTATATTTGTAGATACCTAGCACATAGCTGTTAGCTACTATCAATTTCGAGACACTTATAACCCAATCCATAAGTGCCCTACGTGTTGAGAAACCACCAAAACCATGCAGCTTCATAATTACGAAATGAAGTTGATGTTTTACCATCTAAAAACAGGCACTGTGTAAGTTATTATCTGTGGTTAAATCACTGTTAATTGTTATTGTAATATCGTCACAAGTACATCACATGAACAAAGACTCATCACTAAGGAACACATAGCAATGCATACAAATATTTTAGTGATAAAACTTTTAAAAGTAGTTTTGAGCCAAAATTCTCACTGTAACACTATACAGGCCAGTCTTCTTTTATAAGCTTAGCTACCTGCATGGCATGCCCACTTTAAAACTGTCATCTTGTTAGTTATGTACAGCTGGTTAAATGCATTGCACTGAGAAGCAAATACTCTTCTTTGGCAGGAATTCACGATGCACTTCATTACTAAGCCCACGTCCATCAGTTATATCGACAGCAAGTGTCATATAAAGAAACTAAAAAGCAGTTGGACTTGTTTATTTGGTGATATTCAGACTTCATTTCACGTGAATGGTTTTTATAGCCTGGGGGCAGACACACACACGCACACACACACACACACACACACACATACACACACACACAGACACACACACACTTACAAACACGCATACCGACTTCCCGGCCAAAAGCAATTTCATCAATTATAAAAGTGGGCATCCTGTTTGGGTAACAAAACATTTAAAAAAAGAATGGCCTGCTTATAGCCAACAATCAGCTAGACATCTTATGGCCTATTTCATGCAAAAAATGTGTTTGAATACTTGTTCCGTAGATAATTGATTGCACATGCCGATAGTAACAAGATAAAGGACTAGAAACCAGGCACACGCAAGTCAATAAGGCAATATAAACATATGTATTAGCCAATAATAGACGTATTAGCAATAATATTGTCTATTAGCAATATGTATATAGACCTATTAACAGTAGATATAGACCTATTGGCAATATAGATATAGACCTGCCTAGTAGCTAATGACATTGACAGCAGGCAAAGCACAATGTATCAATCACCTCAATAAGAATTTTACAGAAGAAACCTGACTACAGTGAGATGAGTGAAAACTTCACAGCATCAAGATGGGTTTGTGCAGACTGAAATAATGTTAAGAATAGAGGAATAGAGACTATAAACACAGTAATTTAGGCAATATGTAAGTAAATTCTTGTGGTCAATCTGGCTTTCAGATAAGTAATTGATGATTTCCTGTCACCTCTAAGCTATCAAAAATTATGGCTTCCTGGCCACCTCTAAGCTGGCACAAATGTAATTAAGCTACCAAAAATGCAATTAAAACAGTGGACATTTTAATTATTTCAAGTGCTTTAGTGATTAAACATGAAGTTGAAATTTTTACTGTGACACTCTAATGTGAATCCCTATCACGATGTTTTAGAAGGCATTTTATAACACAGGCAAGGTTATTTTACTGATTAATTGCTGACGATGCCATATGGCATCCTGGTGGCATAACTCACCTGGATATAGCTACGGTACAGCTCATAGGTAACTTGATGCACAAGCAGAGGTTACTGGTTGGTAAACTGTGGGTAAACTCACAAAATCTGCCCAAATGGGTGCAGGTACCCGTAAAATGGATCACTATGACAGGCAATATTTGTTGGGTATCTGCAACCGAGATACCGTTTGTTCACCATTTAATTATCATATGATATTTAATCAACATACGTATTTTACTGAATTTCATTAAGTACGTAATAAAATTTCATAAAAATAATTTTTCAACTTCCCTCTTATACGTATACAAAAATATTTTCACCACGAAAAAAATCACAATCTATGGTACGTACGTATAACTAAGTTTGGTACAGGTACGTAGCTAACTGTACATTTGCTGATCATACCATAGCTAGCTACGTACATTGGTAACAAATTCTGAATGTATCAGATACTTACACATCAAAATAGACAGTGGATAGCTACGTACGTACATATATAAACTATATACGTAGCTAAATGGGTATTGCTATCAGATATGTAGCTAAGGACCTCAATAAGCATTGTAAAAACCTGATTTTATGTCTTCTCATACGTACATACGTATGTACATGTAAGTACAGTGCAGGGGTGTATGAAGATGAAAAATTGTAGGGGGTCACAATTTTAGTTCAGGGCTTAAATTGTACCATACATAAAATTTGTACTCAACTAACAGGTTGTAAGACTTACTAACCCACTACCTGTTGCAAACTAGGGTGAACCCTGACCTTTGTGGCCCCTATTCCTACACCCTTGCATTAAGAATACTAATAAATCTTAAACGGCAAAAAATCAAATTAAAAAGAGTAGCTTGGGACCTTCGCTACAAAATGCTTTGCTACAAAATGCAGGGAAACAAAGATTTTCTTTTGTTACAATTTGTGACTCGGTCTGACAAAACCAGTCTTATTGCCCGAAAATATACCCATGTGTATAATGGTATCTATCTCTTGTTTTCTGCGTGCTATTCAAATTCTATAAGTTTTATTGAATTACTTAGGATTTTTGCTAGCTACATGGTGAAGTTTGTGCTAAAATATTGTGTTCAGAAAAAGAGTTATTTAACTTGAAAGACTCAAAATTAACTCAAAATGTTTATGGCAATAAGACTGGTTTTGTTCGGACTGGGTCACATTTTGTGGTTACTAGCTATGTATCATTTGGTTAACTTGTACCAGAACAATCAAGATCAATCTTAGCAAAGATCCCTAACTACATAGCTAGCCACTCTTTTTAGTTTATAATTATTATTGTTATGTTATAAGCTAAAGTTTTAATTCTCACTTTACATTATCAATCAACTTTATCTTCGTTTAATAAACACTAGTAGTTGTGCAGGGTTGTGAATTCACGCATATTACCTGCACCAATTTATTGGAAGCATGAATTATTATTTCAACACAAAATGAGACAGGTATTTGCCCTCAATTTTTCAAAGTTACTAATATCTAGAGCTAGCTACATAGTTCACATACGTAGTTAATGTACATACATATGTATGTGGCTACTTGACATGTGTTTATGAAATGAAATTGTTTACATATTGTAGCTAATTCAGGGTGAAACCATTTTTTCAAAATAGCCAGTCAAATGTTATGATTGATCTGACTTGCCAACCACCCAATGGAGCTACGTACGTAATTGCTAAACACAAATGATTTTTGTTACCAGGAGATAAACAAGGTACGTATAGCAGGGAATACCATATACGTACCATAGTGTAAACATCCCTCCTACGTAGCTTGTTTATCTCCTATGTAGCATTAGGTATTAAACATAAACTACCATCTACCATCTATCCATGCTTGATCTGAAATGTATCAGACAGATAAGAAGCCCTTGTGCTAATTTGTCTTACAAATGGCCAGTGATTCATCTTGATCATTTTTATTATTTTAATTAAACCATGCATGCATGCACCTGGTTTCTTGAAATTGCTTTTGTCCTGGAAGTCGGTATGTATGTTTGTGTATTTGTGTGTGTACACCCCTGGGCTATTAAAAACTATTCACATGAAATAAAGTCTGAATAGCCAATCAAACAAGTCCTACTGCCTTTCAGTTTCTCTGTACGGCACTTGCTATCGATACTATTGATGAGCAGGACTTATAATGAAACGTGTCGTAAGTAACTGCCAAAGAAGAGCATGGTAACATTGTTATTGCTGTTAATATCACAGTAAAAGCCATTTAAATTTGTATGCTTTGGTGTTCCTTAGTGTTGAGTGTTTGCTCATTTGACTTACTAGTTACATCACTAGAATGATAAAAAATTAAAAATTTAAAAAGTAAGTAGGGATTGAACTTTGGATTCAATAGTGCTACAAAAAGTAAGGGAACAAGGAATAAGATTTTGGGACGAGAGAACATTCTGGCATGAGATAATTTATAAAAGTTTAATCCCTACTTTTGGCAAACCTACTGAATGAAGTGAGCCAAAAGTAGGGATTAAACTTTTATAAATTATCTCATGCCAGAATGTTCTCTCGTCCCAAAATCTTATTCCTTGTTTCCTTACTTTTGTAGCACTATTGAATCCAAAGTTCAATCCCTACTTACTTTTTAATTTTAAATTTTTTATCATTCTAGTTTGTTTACTTTTTATACATGCTAAGCATTCAATAATCTTTTAGCAGGCGCACAAATGTTACAGGCGCTTACATAATAATTATGCTTGTTTACAGGCGCTTGTTAACAACGCGCTGACATGGCAAAGCAGCTGTGTGATAGCAAATAACGCTCTCGAAAAAGAGCAAAAGCTATTTGTCCAAGGCTATAATCTCGAAGTTCACGATGTAATAAAGTACACGCGAAAACATCGTGCCACTGTAACTAATTATATCACGTGCAAGCCAGGTTTTTGTGTGATGCAATAAGCAGAAGCCGTTACAGGCTATCGTCACCTTTGGTGAAATTCGCACCTTGCTAAGGAATTAAAGAAGAACAAGGAAAGGAATGAAGGATAAAGGGAATCGCCATGGCGCAGTGGGTAAATCGTCTTCGGAATAAGATTTTCGTAAATGCACCGCCATTACCTTTATTGTGTGAAATTTCTGGAGCCCTACACCTAGCGCAACCCGGTCTTACGGCAGGCAGGCTGGCAGGCTGGCTGGCAGGCTGGCAGACGAAATACAGATGAATTTCGAAATTTTCAAAGTTGGCTGTAGGTCGAAATATTCGACTTGTCGTTTCGTTTAACCAAGGTACAGCATCATTACAGCCTTACCAATGCATTCCAGCTGGTTTTTTCGGGTAAAGCCTATTGCAAGGTTGATTTTTAAAGCGCGAAATTTTCCCGAAGCCGTACAATTTCTTACCAAACCCTACTATTAAGTACTACCGTACTTAATGATAGTCATAGCTATATTCAACACATGTTGACTGTTTTATGTCCTTCTTGGAACCCTGCAATTATATCATATATTTAATTAGCTAGCTAGCTAGCTAGCTAGCTACACTAGTTTTGCCAGTGCATGACAACTCTAGAACTGGAATACAGGGGGCCTTAGGTCCCTGATGTATATAGGGGACCAAGGGACTACTCTCAAAATTATGAAGTTTGTGAAGTTAGGCGGCGGAAGCTGTAGCCAAGTAGGGGGCCTAACCCAAGCCAAGATTAACTATGCATGCAAGTATAGCAACAATGATCACACATTATAAATAGGGTGACCACTGCTACTGTTTATATAACAACATACACAAATTGTTTTATTAAAAACATTACAATGCAATGTCAAAACTCACTAAAGGGAATGTCAACTGAAGCCATTTAAGTGCAAACCGTATTATCTTCTGCATACTATGCATTATTTTTGTATTTTAATTAAAGATGAACGCCTATCAAAGTTATTATTATTATTATTATTATTACTAGCAACGATGACCCTAAACCAAGTACAGTCATTTCGGATCAATCACCAAGCGGGTAATCATTATATCAACATATAATCATAGGACAACAATAGTCCTAAAATATCAAGTAGCCTACATCTAAAGTATAATCAGTGAATATACAAGGCCTAATCATTTGACACGTATATACAGCATTAATGAACATTAATACATACCCTATTACTATATACGTCAGTATTACATACATACAGTAGCTGCAACAACAAATACACTGTAGCTAGCTGTACAATCAGTACCCAGCTATACAATCAGTAGCCATTCTATCACAATGAAGCCATAGATCAAAGGACAGTACTATATGATAACTACAATACCACTGTGTGATAACTACTTCCTGGTAGTTATCATATAGTCTGGGTAGTTATCATATAGTGAGAAAAAGTTTAAAGAGAGTTGCACCTGTCTGTTGTACTAAACACGTGTTTGTAAATTACTGCAACAAAGGATCACAAGCCTCACAGGTGGAATTGTAATAGAAGCCAGTTATATCACAGTACACTCGTATGATATCTTAGTTATTAACACTCGTCCTCGGCTCCGCCTCGGACTCGTGTAATAACTAAGATATCATACTCGCACTGTGATATAACTATAACATACACACCACAGATAATTTAATAATTATTATAATAAACTTAACACAAGCTTAGGCGACATGGCTTCTATGGTTAATTGCCCATTAGCCAGCCACTTTACAATCGACGTCACATGGCAATCCTCTCCATTAATAAAATACACGGAGAATTCCGTTCCTCGTGTACTTGTTTACAGCTTTTGTATGGCTTGCATACCACACCGCCCATCTCGACTCCCGTGTACACGCTGGGCGGGGTTGACTGGTAGGCATTTATTAGAGTTTAAATAGCACTTTTTAAGTACAGGGAGTTAAATGAAACCCTACATATTAATGAATCGCTACTAAATGGTGATTTATTTAAAGGTTAGTTTGTGTGTCTAGAGTGCGTAGTTTAGCCAATAATTAATTATCTAATACTTAATTACCTAAGACTTAATTACCTAAGACTTAATTACCTAAGACTTAATTACCTAAGACTTAATTACCTAAGACATAATTACCTAAGACTTATATACGCCCAGTTTTGACATCACTTTTAACCGCAATTTGTATTATTCTTAGTACTTGGTTTATAATTAAAACTTTACAGCAATAGCTACAAGTACGTAGTTAAACAGAATTATAAGGTAAGAATACAAAACAAATATTGCTGAGGGAGTAGGATGGTAAAAGCATCAAATATAATGCCAGCATAATAGGTAAACTTTTTGTGCAAGGCATGCCACAAAGGCATGAATTTGAAAGTGACTATTTTTTAGTGAATCTACAGTAATTTTTTTATCAAATTAGGTATGTGATGAATGCAATGATTAAAAGTGATGAATTCAACAAAATAGATTGTAGGAGTTATAATGTAAATGTATATCTGATGATAATGAGTGCAAAAAAACCAACATGAATCTTAAAAATATTAATTTGACCTATTAAATTTCACATTATCACTGAGAATTTCCGAGCATAATTTTAAGCATAATAGGCTTGTTTTGGGAATTATGCTCAAAAGCATAATAGGTAATTCTAAAACATAATTGGCTCAGGCCTAGCTGGCATCCATAGGTAATTATATTTAGCTAACTAGTCAATTATAAAATGTATGTACAGAGGTGGATAAACATTTGTTACATGGACAATAATAATGGTAAGTACAAGGACAGTCAAAATCAAAATAATTAAGAAAATGTATCCAGAAATGTGATTTAAGGGTAGATTTAATTGTACTTGCTGAATGATTAATGTTTATTGAAGGAAGATTATTCCAAATTCATGGAAGCCTATTAAAGTAGTGAGAGTTGAAGCCGTGAGCTATGGTTAAAGTAAGCAACCAACAGTGGATATGACATCTCATCGTCCTCGCTCAATAATACAAATGCCTGAGTGGGTGTCACATGTTTATTATCTCGTGTAACAGTAGCAGTGGAAAAAAGAACTTTTAAGTTTGTTGTAAAGCATGCCAAGACTGTATGCATTGACTAGTCCCAACCCAAACATTAATCCCAACGAGCTCAGCATGGTGAACATTTACTGCTAGCTGGTTTATTTCAGCAGGTGCATAGCGTAATATTAAATACAGCCATAATATTTATCTAATATGTAATAGCTACAAGGGCTTTTAACAAGAAAACAAGTTGTACAACAACGTAAATACAACTTCTCTTCACACTATAGCTTTTAGCTTATTAATATGCACATAATATCTGAAAAATCAACTTCGCAGCATTAAGGCACTTCATGGTAACGATTAGCCTAGGAAGACACTACTTTGACTGCTTTTGTCAGTTCACTGACCATATAATTGATTTTACCTCGATTTTACCATACAATGGCTAACATTGTGGCCCCATTTAAAATGGCGGAACGAATGTTACTATGACAATTACGTATTTTTAGAAAGAGTCTATTATATGGAACTTGTACACCATCCAAAATGCACACAACCATAGAACACATATGTACACTCTATCAAGTTATTGACCTTGTTTGCTTCTTCGTATCAGGCAGAACACCCATGTCCATGTTATAACTATTAAATGTAGCATATACATTTAAAACAAAATGTCCATGCTATATACATTTATACAGTGACATAAAATTATACGTACCACATGTACATACATTGTTATGCATAATCCATTTTTAAACTGTAGCTAACCATGCAGCTTTTGTGATTAAAAATTAAAAAAATATAAAGTGAGTAGGGATAGATCCCTCAGTGCTACAAAGTGAACAAGGAATGAAATTTTGGCTTATAGCATGAGATAATTTATAAAAGTTTAAAGCATACAAGGCATGGAAACTTATGTATTTAATGTAAATATTATATAATGATTACTACGTATAAGTAAATGTCCTATCAACATGCAACAATAAAATTATTTGCATACATACTCAATAGCTGCTAAAATATCTTATTATTTTTATAGCTACTCACTACTGATTGAAGATCAGTGTAAAATAATCACTACTATAAACTGGTTGACTTGCATTAATCATTACTGTATACTGATACTCTCTTCCATTGTCAATTGCAGATAGTGATGATATTTCAAATTAATGAGTATAAATTGCAGAATTATTTTTTGTATTAGTCATAATGTCATCTACTCTCCTTATCTCTACACCTCCAGTGGTCCATATAATATCAACTGAAGTAGAGATACCTCTAACAGCAGTAACAGCACAGTCTAGTGTTAGTGGATCACTAATTGTCAGATTTCTCAGTGTTTCATTTCCAGATTGTTCAAAGGCATCAGAATCATCAAATGTCTCATTCTCAGATATGGTGATTTGCACATCAGGATTAGGTACTACATAAACACAATAAAAATTGAATGTTACTGTGATTACGTACATGCATGAATATTCTATACCACACAAATTAGATTTTAATATTTTTATTTCATGTAAAAGCTTAAAATGTCAAATAAAGTGAGGCTGAGGCATTCTGCATTGTAACAAATACCTGCAAATTTACACCTTCTGTGTAAATTTGTCATTTTTATTTCATGTAAAGCTTAAAAATTTCAAACAAAGCGAGGCTGAAGAGAAGTCAATAGTAACATTTTATCATTCAAAGTAATATTATATGTACCCAAGTAGCCTCTACAGTTTCTTTTCTGCTGTAAGGCTCTACATTATATCAATGCTGTGAAATTTGCGTGTGTGCGTGTGTGTGTGTGTGTGTGTCCTCCGGGGCCATGTATAGCTAGTGGTGTGATATGCACCCTGTGTGATTGGTTAAACAAGTTCTACTGCTTTTCAGTTTCTGTATAATGGCACTTGCTAACAATGGGCTTGGCCACTAAACGAAGCACATCGTGAGTTACTGCCAAAAGAAGAGCAAGGTAATACTGTATTTGCCGTTCCTTTCACAATAAAAGGTACATATTTAACTAGCTGTATTTTCCCAACAAGATGAAGTGCTTCAGCTTTAAAATTGGGCATGCTGTGTGGGTTGTGAAGCTTATAAAAGAAGACTGGTGTACAGTGTTACAGTAAGAATTTTGGCTTAAGACAAGTTTACACTACTTTTGAAAAGTTTTATCACTAAATACTGGAGTACAAAGCTGGTTTAAACAAAAGAATTAAATTTGCTATGGGTCCCTTAGTGACGAGTCTTTGCTCATGTGATTTACTCATGACATCATTAAAATACATTGAATAACAGTTGATTTATAGTGGTTTAACTAGATTGTAAAACATCAACTTCTTGAAGTATACAATTGCTCTATTGTTTGAGTGCAAGCATAGGTGGCAAGAGTGGGGGCTGGAGGGGCTAGAACACCCCCAACATTCAAAGAAAAAAACCTACAACATTAATGAATTGTGATGTCATAAATAATTACAAATTACTCTAAACAGTCATTTATCTTATGTAATTGTAAAAGATACCTGCAAATTTACACCTTCTGTGTAAGCAAGTTTAGATCTTATACTTCTTAAATTACGTATGGCTTCCTGGCCACTATAAATCACACACACACACTAACAAATGCTTTTTGGGAAAGTAATCTCTATAAATCAGGTGCACGACGCATCTTGTTTAAAAATTCAGAGTCATCACTAAGGAACACATAGCATGGCATCCACATTTAAATTTACGTCTAAACCGGACTCCAGTGGCTTAGTTAGTTTTCAGCCAAAATTATATCTGTAGCATTTTACACCAGTGTTCTTTTAAAACCTTCACTACTGCTTGGTAGCTAAGTCCACTTTTAAACTGAATCAGTGATTTGCTCATAGCAATTAATGTAAACAGCTAATACAATATTTCTTTGGCAGGAGCTTATGATGCACTTCATTAGTAAAGCCACACCCATCAATAAGATTGATGACAAATATCATAAAAAGAAACCGAGAAGAAGTAAAACTTGTTTAACTGGTTCTTCAAGTTTCATTAAGATTCCATTGTACTATATATCCATCTTATCCATGGTACGTACAATAGGATGGGATGAACAGTACATATACGTATGTAAATGGATAGTAGGATTCCATTTTACTTATCCTGGTCATGGTACAATAGGACAGACAGTGTGTTTTTTCAAGGTAAACTTATAAGTACACATTTAAAGATAGAGCTATTGGACAAAGGGATATCCTCTTTAGAACAGTGAATTCTAATGACAAACTTGGAGTCGACTAACCACCACTCAGACAAAATTACCACCACTCAGATACAGATAAAATGACCACAACTAAAAACTCACTGACCAGTACTAAAATATCAGAATGCTTAAGTCTTGCTAGGCATGCACTTTACACAAAACAAAATATCTACAAGGAATCCTAGACACAATTTGAGCATAGTTATTAAAGATCACTAAGATTCAGAGATTTAAAACACCTTTGTGTTACCACTGCCTACTAAACCTGGGCACATCCCTGCATCTTGGCAGCAATATACGTATCAATAATATTGTTAGGGTGGGCATTATTAAGGAATCATTTGTCACACATGATACACACATGTGTAAT
This sequence comes from Nitrosopumilaceae archaeon, assembly GCA_965207375.1. GTDB lineage: Archaea > Thermoproteota > Nitrososphaeria > Nitrososphaerales > Nitrosopumilaceae > JAWVZS01. The sequence goes on from CBDBMG010000003.1 coordinate 672,705, forward strand.
TTATTTGCTGGTAAGACCATACAAACCTACTTTTGTACTAACGCTTAGTAGTACGCACCTATAAATATCGATAGCTATATGTACCTCTATATCTCGCTTACACTTCGCAGTAAGGACAACAACACGGTGAAAGTATTTCTCACCAGATTTGCTAAAGGGGACCTTAAACACATACCCAATTTTTCAACTCTAAAGAAACATAACTAGTTTTTTTTAGCAATGAGTCTTCAGTTTTGTAACTTCCTCACAATATCATTGCATATTCTTAGTATATTAAACTTGTAGTGGCTGGTTTTTAGATGGTTTGCTTTAACAAGGTCCTTCCATTGCTATGAAGAACCTTCCAAAAATTGTAACAAATTCCTTTTATAATAGCACTTACAATAATCAATTGTGGGTTTGAATTTCAACAATACATTTCCACTTATACACATTTACTTTACAACAACAAGGTCAGTAACACATGAGGAAAGTATTTCAATGATAAAAATTACAAATATTCGATTTGTTTGGATATTCGTTAGAATTTGGTTATTCGAATAATAAAATCAATATTCGGTATTCGTTTACTTATGTGTTATGAAATGTACAGTTGGAAATAGCTTTAATTACCTGCAATTTTGCTACAAGCAGTCTTGCATTACACTTAGTAAACTTGTACTATCAACAAATACTAAGATTTGGGGATTAATTCATATGTACTAAACTCAAATAATTATCATGGTATTCTGCTTGTACTGTAATGTATTTTTAGCATTAACAAATAGTTCGGTGTTCGTTCGTTAAGACGGTATTCATTGCAGCCCTAATAAAAATAGTGGTAAGAACCAACTACGTATATTCATTGCATACATAATAAACTTTTCTGATAGACAGTGTCTGACACTCCTGTGAGGTCCTATTTAACTAACTTAGTTATATTCCTATTGTACGGACATATGTGCATATATAATATTGGCAAATTTTCCATTCGATCTCGAAACTTGTAATTTCCTGGCTAACAATTTGTCAACATGGTAACTGCATGAATTGCATACTGTATAGTGCAAAAGTTTGATGGTGGAAAGCTCTTGACAATTTTGACGAATGGCTAGCAATTCATCAAAGTTTTCCTACCAACAGTCTTCTCTTAATGCTTATCCTTTGAAACCCATAATCACAAATAATTCATCAAAGTTTTCCCTTGTTAAACTTTTTTGTGAATGGTTTTTCCTGCTTAATTTTTGTGCTATACAGTTTTCTATGGCAGAAAGTACACATGTTATGATTATCACAAAAAGATGACATCATGCACAACATTGATAGCAACGCATATGCATTTAAATTTGTAGCTTAAAAGGTAGACTGTATTAATAAACTACTGGTAATATATCTGACTCACTCCTTTTATAGAAGCCACTCTTGGTTAGTAGCCGTACCTAAAATGGCTAAAAATACTTGTAGACATCATTCTAGAAAATACATTTTATTCAGTACGTAGTTACAGCCCTTTGCCAGATAAAAGTTATGCCATAGATCAGGAAGATGTCGGTGTTACAAAATTTCGTAAGGTTAATACTTCTACGAAATTAAAAAACACGAACATTTCTTTTTATTCTACAATTTATTTTATAATGCACGCTTACTAGTAAGTAACAGCAGAAAAGCGAACAAATCTGTGATATTGCTCTAGGAAGATGCCCTACGGTGATTAATAGTCTGGCGTAGCCGACCCATTTATGTGGCTCCCTTCTGAAAATAAAATGGTCTGGTATGCCTAGCATATAGTGCACTTGTGCCATATTATGTTGCTTTCCTCATTTGCCGTCTATTTAACCTTCTTCTTCAGTAAGCGCATCACGGGACTTCAAAGGGGAGGTGTTAACTAATGCAACATGGACAGCTCGTAAGACATCAAAGAAATTTTTGCCGGTTGCCGATCCCAGGTACGGAGTCTAAGTAGTACTTAATAGTAGGGATTGACACAAAAAACATGGTGTCCTACTTTTACGGGCCTCAATAACACGTGTCACAATATACCTTACCTAAAAAACTGACTGAAATGCATTGGTAACACTATAATAAAACTGTACCTTTGTTAAACGCCACAAAAATCCTACTGATGTGATCCATAAAGAATTTTTAAAAATTTAGTATTTTGTCTGACCACTGGCCTGCCGAACTACCGTAAGATCCACCAGCACTAGGAGTATGGCTCCATTTTTCACACAACAATGGTAATTGCATCCGATTTATAAAACTGTTCTTCAGATGAAGATTCATCCACTGCACCATGGTGTTTCTTTTCAAACTTCAGTATCTTCCTTTTTCTTTATTTGTGCCATTAAAAAAGGCAGAAATTCACAAGAGCAGGTGTCGATGAACTTGCGCCTTTGTTACGCAAAACAGCCTTGGTTTGCTTTTTGTGGCATACTTGCATAGTATATACATTTGCCTGCATAATCACATAATATAAATTAATCTGTCCTTACTTTTCTAGACACCTAAATCATTAGAGGCGCCTACCTAACTATATTTTACAGGCGCTTGTTAACAAGAGCGTTAACATGGTAAAGCAGCTGTATTATAGCGAAATACTTTTAAAAAACATCAAAATCTATTGTCTAAGTTACGTATATATATTGGCTCATATTATGAAGTTCATGATGTAATAAAATACACATAAAAAACAGTAAAAACAGTATTAATGGCAGGCGCATTGCTAATTATGTCACATGTGACTAGAATAAATAAAATTTTAAAAAATAAGTATAGGGATCAATCTTTCACTGTGAGCCAAAAGTAGGGGTTAAACTTTAGTGCTCTCTTATGCCAAAAACTTGTTCCTTGTTTCCTTACTTTTTGTAGCAGTGAAATATTGATCCCTACTCACTTTTTAATTTTTATCAAGACTCACGGTAGTGAGTTGCGAGGCCAAGAAGAAGCAGGCCGTACACGACAAATGAGTGAGTTATTTACACGTAGCACTGCTGCGAAATTTGTTTACGCCGCCATTGAAGCTATTGCTTAGTTATCTAGGACTTAGCATGTTCTAACTATATAGAATCAATAATCAGACAATGGAGGAAATCGGCATAGCCAGTCCTAAGTACCAGCCATTGCAAGTTTAATGGCACCCGTTTGTGCACCCACACTCAAAAAGCCATCCCCTTGGCACCCATTCACTCATTTACTAAATAAATAGTACCTTCAATGTATGAAGAATCGTTGATCTGAAGTCGTTTGATATCCATGAGACGAGTTTTCCGCACGCGCCTTATAAACTCTTCCTTCCATCAAGGCGCTTGTCGGTTTTTTTCTTCTTCTGATTCTACTTTCAATTTTTATCGCACACTGTTCGTGGGCTTGTGGGAGTTTGTGTGAATCCTGAAAGTTTTTTCAAACTCTCTTTTTGCGTATTCATTTGTTTGTGCAATAACTCACTTATTTCTTAATGGATTTCAGCCAAAACTTTTATCAGCACTTCTTCCATGTATGCCCTACCTGTCATACCATTTTCAGCCTGTAAAAAGCACTTGAATTTATTTGTGATGGGCTATTACACTGCAGGTTGACAGTTACCATAACTTGGATCCCCTTCATGTGATTTGCATAAAATTTCAGATACACAATCTATATTGATGTATTGAAAGTTTTAAAAAAATCTCGGGCCTGAGTTTTTCAATATTAAGATTTCAAAGTTGCATCTGTTTCATATGCTTCTACATAATAGCCATACCGTACTCGTACAAATTTTCGAGGGACGTAAATTTTGCTGTTTTCGTGGATAATGTGTGGTCCACGAAAATTAAATCCTCGAAAATTTTATGTTTTATAATAGTGCGCACATAATCTATCGATACGAAATCCTGTAATCCTCGAAAATAAAATCGCAAAAATGCTGAATTTGTGGCATCCGCGAAATATACGTCCCTCGAAAATTTGTATGAGTACGGTATGCTATCAAGAAACATCCTGGATGCAAAAACTAAAGGTTTCTTGTCAGGATTTAACATATTCTGTTTCTGAATACTTACAAAAAGCAGTGATATGCTAAACAAAAACAGCCTGGCTGTAAAAAAGTGCGAGGCCAATCAGAAGCCACAATGGTTACAAGCGATCAAAAACTCTGATATCAAGTAAGGCCAAGAAGTTGAACATTTTATTAAGAATCCTTTTACTTGAATGACATACAATAGCTTACAGGGCATTTCCACAACTATGATTGGCTTTGTCACTTGGCCACCTTATAAAAGATGATGGTACAAAAAGGTGGCCAAGTGATAAAACCAATCATAGTTGTGAAAATGCGCTGTAAACTGTTGTATGTCATTCAAGTAAAAGGATTCTTAAAATGTTCAACTTCTTGGCCTTACTTGATATCAGAGTTTTTGGTCGCTTGTAACCATTGTGGCTACTGATTGGCCTCGCACTTTTTTACAGCCAGGCTATTTTTGTTTAGCATACTATTAACTCCCCCAACAATAAACCAAAATGTATAAAAGCAACCAAACCACATCAACAAAATGCCAATACCATGTTGCTTCCAAGTTAACTGATAAAAAGATACGTCTATTACAAAAATCATTAACCTAAACAACACCTTTAATTAAACAAGCTCTACACTTCAATATAAATGGAAATTGTAGCTATAATGTTTGTATTTAAGTTGTTCTACAACATGTTTTCTTGTAAAACTCTTGTAGAGCTACTACAAGCTAACAAGAACACAATAACCAAAACCTTTGGCATCTGGAAACTTATGAAGTGTTATCTTTTACTGCCTATAGTTATGCTTCTATAACCCTTGCTGTGGTAAAGACAAAATAACAATAGTACAATACATTGTGCTAGGTTGTTTCAATGGCATTTCAATGTAAAATTAATTACTGGCCCCATTCAAAATGGCGTCGATAAAGTGGGCGTAGTTTTGGAAAGTGTCTATAGTATCGATATTGTAGCGTTAGTTACCAATTAACCGGATGAAAAAGTAATCTGATTTTTTCGCCTGTTAAAATACCTTATAGAACACACAGCATGCTCAATACAACAAGTAGACTACATAGAATAATGCAATGACGTATAATTCCCGCAAAACCAATCAATGATGCAATAATCACAACCTCTAATATTTTGCGCGAAATCAATTATCAAAAACTGCATCAATTATCGGTTTCGCCATAGGCGATAATACATCAATTATCAGTCGACTCAGCCAGCAGTACATCAATTATCGTTTCAGTGCAAATCGATTTTACTGCCAGTAAGCCTACTCAAACAATTGTCCTGTATCTTTCTACATAGAGCAATTGTTCACGAACCTGTTTTTGATCCACTTTCAAACAAAGGATAGTGATACGCATGCGTACGCGCACTGATGGTCGTCACACCTTGGTGCCAGAAACCAGCCAAACAACCAGCTTTTCAGCCCATTTCTTTTATAACACTTTTTTGAATGTATTAACAAATCCGTTCTTCGATGTAACTTTTTTGTATTGGCAAGTTTTCTTCAGGTGGGTGAAGGAAACCAACGAAACAACCAACCTTCAAGCTCGTTTCTTTTATAACGCGGTGTTCTATTGATTAACAGACTTACCCATCGGTATAGTTAATCTCTATTGGCAAGTATTCTCCTTTCTAGAATATTTCCCGCAAACGAACGTGTTGCCTGTCACATGCCTCTTCTGTAATGATTGAAGCTACGTATGAGGATTTGTTTGGTTGCATGTGGTTAAGGCCAGTTTTCTGGCCTTTGCATTTTCGGTGCTTTCGTAAAGTGGCCAGTATTCTGGCCTTTGCAGGTTAAGGGGTTAATACACTTCACATGGCACATATAGGCATGATTTCCGAAATTCACCTCAGAACTCTTACAAGCCTCTGGGGGTAACAATTAGCCAAGAAAGATCCAAGTATGCCTGCTTCAGCCAGTTCCTTGGCCATAAAGGTTGCATTTATCTTACAATGCTTAAGACTGTGGCCCTATTCAAAATGGCAGAACAAATGTTACCATGGCAATTACGTACTTTTGGAAAGTATCTATTGATGGGTGGGGCTTTAGTAACAAAGCGGATCATGAGTTACTGCCAAAGAAGAGCAATGTAATGCTGTATTTGCCATTCATTTCACAGTAAAAGCCGTTTAAACAGTTGTACATTATTAACAAGACGGAGCAATTCAGTTTTATAAGTGTATATGCTGCGCAGTAGCCTGGTGTAGCCGACCTTTTTATAAAAAATAAAAGGGTATGGTTACTTTAGCAAAGTGAACTTGTTCAAATGGAATGTTAATTAAGAAGCTTAGATTACACATTTCAAAAACAACATAATCAGAAACCAAGGCAACTTACATCCCTTTCACACTATCCCTGATTACTCACAATGGATAATAACCTGGGTTGTAGAACTCAAGTTAGCTCTTGTTCACATTACTACTCAAAACTACAGGCCAATTCGAGTTCAAGATTGCACGCCAAAGTAAATATTTGTTATTCAGTGCCTATCGGAGTAATGCTGAAGTTGAAGTGACTAAAAGCAGCGAAGCGAAGAACAAGGCAGAAGGTGCACAATAGTATAGTATAGTTTCGACAAAGTGGAGCACTGCAGTACTGTCCACACCATTTGATTTATTATCAAAAAATTGAGTATAATTACAATTTCTGTACTAGCCATTTAAAAATGTCATGATTTTTACTTTTGCCATAACTTTGAGGTTGGCTCACTAATAACAAAAAATCTATAATAGTACAATACATCGTTGTACCTTACTTCATTCTTCTTCATCGTCCATTTCGCCATCAACATTAATATCTTCAGGCGCTATAAATCAGCATAAAAGCACGAAAAATAACTTTTTATTATTGTCATACCTTCTTTGTCTGTAAAAGCAGACTAGCACACTATGCACGCAGAGGAGGTACGACACACACACGTGAGCCAATACATTTAGTACAACATTCATTTCTTTACCGTATGGCTGGAAATTTTCGAGGGATAAAAAGTTCGCTGTTTTTGTGGATTTTGTTATAACCTTGAAAATTTTTATCCTCGAAATTAGTAATTAATAGTGCGTATTAATTGATAATTAGCTAAACCTCGAAAAAATTTTTGCAAAATGTTTTCCAGAGCTCAACTACGAAAATTTAGTCCCTCGAAAATTTCCAGCCATACGATACTTCTATTTTGCTCCAAATATCGATTTTTACTATGTTTATATAACAGTGAGACATTATGCGCTATCAACCCCATTCAAACCCACTACTCCCAGCGAGTAAATTGCACCGATAGACAAAAGGCATCACGTGCTCATTAAGTGCGCCGATGTGATGGACATGGGGATTGCACGAGAACTCTGACACCTGAAATCGTGACTAAAAAGCGACCTAGAACCTCACCTACTCTACATACGCCTCAAAGAAATACCAAGAGAATGCCCCTACGAGAGAGAGCGCTTAATTCTACCATGCGCGTGGCACTGCGACAGATAAGGTTGCCCTTTGACCAACCATCGCCTGTTGACCAAGCAACACAGAAGCCTAGAGAGAAGTGGTCTGATGCAGAAATCGAGGCCCTTGTGGAATTCGTTTTGTTTCATTCAGCTGGAGACATGCAGTTGGCCAACCCACAAGCAAGATGGTTTTTGGAGGAATTCTTATAGAAGAGAGCCAAAACTAGTATGCGTAGAACTGGTAAGTATATTAGATAAAATATATACTTGGCTTATGTGAGGTTGAAATTGTATAGCCAGTGCTTGCCGATTCAAAGTTATTGGTTGGCTGTCTAAGAAGTTTAAATCACCTAAGGAGGCTGAAAAATTCTTTGCTAAAGTGGAAAGCAACTCCTCAGCAAGTGTAAACACATGCAACAGGAGCACCATGAATGTTTGTAAAAGTGTACAAACAGAAGATGTTAATCCTTCCACTGTTTATTACTTATATGATAAGCTTTTAGCAGAGGTAAAATTGAAAGTGTTGTTCTCCACATACATGACATCTGATATGTGTGTGTCTGTCCCTGGTGATTTTCTGACTTACACCGCAAAGGCTATGATGAATTTGAAGAGCAGTGGGCGTATTAATGTGCTCTACAATTTGGCTAAGGGAATAGGGTCACTAAGGGCTGATGATACTACTTTAAGATTTCCGACTGATCGTATGCTGATGGGTTTAATTGAGTACATTGCTAGCTTCTATGTCTGCGATGATGTGAATCAGGTATTAGATTACAATAAAGGTGTTTATATTATATAATATTATTGCCTGCTTACTACAAACAATCATACAATACTATTTGATTACTTAAATTTAGTAGGACCTGAAGTAGCACCTTGCTTATTGTTCACTACAGCATAGGGCTCTCCATTGCTGTTAAATGTGAATTATAAGTAAACTATTATGTAGAGTACTATTGGTTATATAGATTACTTGTCCAGTTGATTATCGTTTGTGGCAACAAACAATGTTTAGCCAATTTGGAATTAAGTGGACAGCATTACATCACGGACCACTGTGGAGTGCAGCATCTAATGATGGAGAAGTCAATTCAAACAAACGAGACCCAATGACAGTAAGGATTTTTAAAAAATACTTGTTCTAGACATACAATGTTTTACAGGCTTTAGTTAATATACTGGCACTTTCTGTAAGGACCTTGGAACGGGATATTGCTTCTAGTGGTGTAACATTGAACTCTCAAATACAAGTATGACTTCTTGTTCTATCTACACACACATGAATATCGTAATTTCTAGCTAAGTGTTCTTGATTAAGCTGTGAAGTCACACCCTACTGCATGGTGGTGGCTGAAAGCTGATGGATGTGACTTGGTCAAGGGTCTCAAAGAATCTGTGAAATTACAGTGGAGTGGAGATGTAGATTTGAATGATGGCCAACTCCAGAAACAGTATAAGGCATAGGCGTCGGAACCGGGGGGCCATGGCCCCCACAGATTTTGTAAAATGTATTTTGGCCCCCCCACTTTTTACCAGCTTAACCTAGGATGGCCAGGATGTTTCCAGTCAAGCAAACACAAGTCTACATACTATTAATGCTATTGTATTCTAATATATTAGAACGAGTAATTTATTTTGAGCTAACAAGTATACAAGATTCGATCCAGTACCTTTTTATGAACAAAAGTTGTTTCATCATTAAAATATCAAGTAAGTCTTGAAAGGAAAATGAAGACATAAGTTAAATAAAACGGTGTTGTATTCTAATATATTCGAGTGATTAATAAATGTTGATCCAGTAATTGAATGAGGTTAGTGAGTAAATAAGTTAGCTTTTTGTTTATAGAGTGTAAGCAAAGCTTATTACTGTCTATATGTAGAGAATGCCTACAACTCAGTGCTTATCGGCCTCCCACGCAATTAATTATATATTCTGGAAATTAGAAGCTATATAGCTAGCTAGACTAGCTAGTATATGAGTGTTGTGATTAGTCATTCCTAAGCTAGATCCCATGCATTAATAGCTATTTTAGCTGAGATAGGTAGCTAGTTAGTCTACTATAGCTACTAGCTACTTGTTTCATATAGCCATAATTTTTAAAAAATTCTATTAGACATACAATAGCTATAGCTAACTGTATAACTAATACCTAGTAACCATTAATCATGCAGCTAACTAGCTATAATCAATCATGTTATTCAGTTCAAGCTGTGATAATGGCATTGATTCAGTGAAATCATTTCCTATCATTTCTTGCATAAACTGCCACCAAAATCAATCTCAGAGCATGTAATTTTCCAAATTTTCCTGGGGGGACATGCCCCCAGACCCCCCTAGCTTTAGCATGCTTCGCATGCTGATTGTGCTTCGCACAACATAGCTGATAGGACTAAAAGCTATTCTAACATCACATTTTGGCTGGCTATGCTGGTTACTGAGAATATATTTGGCCCCCCAGTATAAAACATCTTCCTATGCCTATGGTATGAGGAATATGTGAGCCTTTTGGAGTCAGTGAAGAAGGCTGGCCTAGTGCCAGAATGTGGCTCCAATGAACTAACACATATTTTGGAGGATGTTACAAAAGATTTACAATATGTTCAATCAGGTATGCAGGGTTAATGTATTGACAATAATCATACCATGTTATGTTTAGAATTAAAGAATTCAAATGATACTTATTCCCGTAAGCTTCAGTCTGATCACTACAAGGAGAAGGATCTGATATCCCTTGCTTGGAAAGTCAAGGAGATCAGTCAGCTAGATAACATGGGCCGGAAATGTTACAGAGACACCAGCAGTATAGTAGAGAAGATTTAGCGGGATCAGGACTTGTGGCAAGAAGAGAATATCCCAAAGCAGTTGACAAGCATCCGACAAAGCTTGATTTCATTCATCAAGGGAATTACTCGTCACCAGCGAATAGCTGCAACTCATATTCTGGTCTTCATGATCAGCTGTGAAGAAAGAAGATCAAAACCTTATGCTCTTCCTGTTCAGTGTATACCATATAAAGTGATATAAAGATCCGTGAGTTAGCCAACAATGTTATTCAAGAAATGGTGAAAAGAAATATGAAAGTAGCAGGTACTAATCTCTTGTATACTCAGTTGTTCGAATAATTGTATCTGTAAAAGCTAGGTTTTACTACTGATGTTGAATGAAACATTCTGCGAACAAAAGGAAATAGTCAGCCGTTGTCTGTATTTCAAATCTGTAGTGAAGCTAGAGCAAAATATTCACGAATGAAATTACAAAAGATGATTGCAATGATCACTCCTCTCTGTATGTACTTGGTTGTAATGATAGTTCCGTTATACATATTATTTTTTTAGGTAATGCGGATGGATAAATCACTGCCACAATTCCTAATGCTGCTGTGGATGTTACTCTGCTTAAGCAAATATATGGTTGGACCAAAGCAGGTGCGACAGAAGATGATGTGATCGACCGTTTACAACTTCAAGCTGTACCAACTGGCTACACTATTCACACCTGGACAGAAGGTTTGTGTGATCATGTACGTATATACGTAGAAGTGGCCTTTATATTTTTATGATGCAGGAAAACAGGAAAGCAAACTAGAGAAGTTGAAATCTATTTTGGCTCAACTTGAATATAAACATCAAGTCATGTTGTGGGTGTCAAAAGGAGTGCCTTTTAATAATCATCTTTATGTGCCTGAAGCCCACCCTATAACAGGTTTGGAATTTTGTGAACGTGAGGATGAAGGTGACGTCTTTAAGGTAAGTTCTACTAAATGACAACATAATGTGCTAGATTTTTCTTTAAGTATATGTATATGCTAAACAAAAACAGCCTGGCTGTAAAAAAAGTGCGAGGCCAATCAGAAGCCACAATGGTTATAAGCGACCAAAAACTGTGATATCAAGTAAGGCCAAGAAGTTGAACATTTATTAAGAATCCTTTTACTTGAATGACATATAATAATTTACAGGGCATTTTCACAACTATGATTGGCTTTGTCACTTGGCCACCTTATATATAAAAGATGATAGTACAAAAAGGTGGCCAAGTGACAAAGCCAATCATAGTTGTGAAAATGCCCTGTAAATTATTGTATGTCATTCAAGTAAAAGGATTCTTAATAAATGTTCAACTTCTTGGCCTTACTTGATATCACAGTTTTTGGTCGCTTATAACCATTGTGGCTTCTGATTGGCCTCGCACTTTTTTTACAGCCAGGCTGTTTTTGTCTAGCATATCACTGCTTTTTGTAAGCATTCAAAAACAAATTATATAATTTAAACAAGTCCTGACAAGAAACCTTTTATAAAATATGCAGAGTAATAAAATTTCAAAGGGGAGAGAAGAAAGTTAATACTTAGGGTGTTTCCCTTGTAGTTCCCCCAAGTAACTAAAATGAACATATAAAGCATGTGTTATTAATATAATTGTTAGCTATGTAGGTGGAGAACAGTTGAGAACTTCAATGAAGGCTACATCATTGCCATCCTCTACTGACAGTCTATTGATCAATCTACAGGAGAAAACAATATTATAGTGTTTAAATAAAAATTTTGTATGCTAATAGTGACAGTGATCTCCTATTTATAATGTGTGGCCACTGTTCACCTGTTGTTGTTTGGTATAATTATCATGCATGGCACATAAACATGAATGAAATCGTTAAAGGCTAATTTTGACAAACTGAAGTGTCATAATTTCTTTAAACTTATACTGAAGATGCATATATCAATATAGCTTGTGTATCTAAAATTTCATTCAAATGATTTAGAGGGGTCTGAGTTATGGAAACTATCAACATACAGTGTAAAAGTATCTCTCAAATACATTGAGATATTTGCTTTATGCTGAAGTTGTTTGTCTGGTAGAGCATACATAGGAGAAGTGTTGATACAAATTTGGTTGAAATCCATGCAGAAATGAGTGAGTTACTAGATAAACAAGTGTATGTACTAAATGAGTGTTTCAAATATAAATTCCGGGATTCACGCCGGGGGTCACGCAAGCCCACGAAAAGTGTGCGATGAAAATGAAAGAAAGAAACAAAGAAGAAAAAAAGAAGTGTTGAAAAGAAGGAACTATGTAAAAAGAAGACGGAACTATAAAGGAACCTGATGGAACTATGTATACACCTGCTAGTTGTAGTAAATACCATGGTACGTCTATATAAAGATTTTGGTAGTTTTCTTGTTGGATAAGTTGCAGCTGTTGTGTGTACTCCTTATACCAGTGCCAACTTGCTGTGTTTAAGTGTGATAGGTACTGTAATTGTATGAGCTGGATTATTAATTAATAATTGGGCAACGCTAATTAATATTACGTAGTGCTAATGCAAAATATTAGCTAATATTTGCATTAGCATTAGTCCCATTGTTTTGTATACTACTGTGTGATATAAATTTTTGATGGGCTGTAATGCCGATCCATTAATTTTATTTGTCAGCCCCAATAAGTCAAAAACACCGTTATACGGTACATGTGGTATCAATTTTCATTTGTCAAAAGGTAAGTATCGTTATATTAGCTTTCAAAATGGACATGATCTTGTAAATAATCATGAAGCAACTTTATTCATGTTCGTTAGGAATACAAATAAAGGCATTGTATATCCATCAAGCTGTTTATTTGGTTGATGAAATTCATTAGTTTATAGTGTTTTTGTGTTGGCAATGTAAACTTGAGGAGAAGACCCACTAATTGTACGGTATTCAATGTATTTAATGATGTCACCAGTAAGTCACATGAGCAAAGACTCATCACTAGGAACACATAGCAACGCATACACATTTAATTATTCAGCTTTATACTCCAGTACTTTACTGATAAAACTTTTTAAAGCCGAAATTCTTACTGTAACACTATAGGCCAGTCTTCTTTTATAAGCTTCGCAACCTGCACAACATGCCCACTTTTAAAACTGAAGTGCTCCGTCTTGTTAGTAATGTACAACTAGTTAAATGCCTTTTACTGTGAAATGAACAGCATTTACAGCTAGAAAAATTATAAGCACTAAATAGTTGCAGAGCTGTAAACTGATAACCATATTACACAACTACAGCATCAGTCATAAAATACTGTACATATAAGTATATCATTTTGATGTCGATACATCGATACCATGATCAAGGGCGGCGGAATCGGTCCGGCTGGTCCGGTTTTAGCCGGACCACTTTTCCATGAAGATTCTAATATTTTCGGGTAGACCAAAAACACACCTGATACGATTGTGTAAGATTGTTGCTACTTCACGGATAGGATACGTATAATTATTTAGCTACACTATAAAAGGATACTCTAGTTCATTTAGTCCATGAATCAATCACGCTTACAGTAGTTCTCAGTGCACGCGCATATCACGTGACACGTGTCGGTGACGTCCAGTGTAAATTTTCGCAGATGGATGCCGATTGTGCTAGTTCTTCCAATACTAATTATACCTTCAATCGATTTTATCCACCACAGAGTTGCTGCTTTCCAAAGCGATGCATGGATCTAAGGATATGGTTTTTGAAGTGATGGCTGACGCCAATCTAAGTGATGGCTGGCTCCAATGTAGCTAATGTTTTAGAGCCTTTGAACTGTTTGTATACCTGTAACTGTTATTACTTATGGCTATAGCTATAATTGTTTTATTGGACATGAAGTGATACTGAGTCACTTTGATAGGAAATTAACACACATGCATACGTAGCTATATGCTAAATACTTATGGAGAAGTAAGTTCTGGCTGAGAAAGCTCTCAGATGCAATCTCAGAGCATGTTTTTTTCAAAAATTTCCTGGGGGGGAAGCCCCCAGACCCCCCTAGCATTAGCATGCTTCGCACACTTCTCTTTAACAGCCATACCCTTGGCCGGACCTATCAAAAGTTGCTTCCGCCGCCCTTGATGATATATGATATATCGATATGACCTAAGTATGTATTGATACAGTATTGCTGCCCAATGATTCACGATATGGCGATATCGATATATCGATATATTGTTGCATCTCTAACATACATTATACACATTAGAGATGGGACAATACTATATATTACAGTATGTAATGCAATACGTTTGGAGTGATGCATCGATAATTCTGCACCCTGTAGTGTCCCATCTCTAATACACATACATGCATGCATACATACTTAGTTTACATAAATACTTGCACGCATGCACGGACATGTACACACACACGCACACACACGCACACACATACATGATACATTCATGTATTACATACTGTGTATGAGAAGTCTTGAGGGTGTTAAAAGTTGTATCACAAATGCAGAAATAATTTAAAATGGTCGATGATATTGCCAATAATTGTTAATACAGTGCCAGTGCCAATATTGCTATACCGATAATATCTGAATATCGGATTACCTATATACAGTATTGGTATTTGTACCAATATTGGTAATACCAACATGTCAGTGATGGTTTTGTTGACCAAGTGCTTACGATAAGGTTAAAAATTGTCCGGACATTTGTTTGCCTATTGTAAATTTATTGACTTCCCCATTGATAAATTATTATAAATTTGTTTAGTTTGGTCAGTCAGATATGCCATAGTTGGCTGGAGACGATTGGCCATTATTGTAAGCTCTGCAACCAATGCTATATAATTGTGTTAAAGTAGCATTGTAAATGTTGGATATTATCAGTCTAACATATTTAGTGACTGAATATTTGGACTGTGATGAACTTCTATAGGCTATATATAAAGTGTATAAATACTAGTGTGAGAAATAACAGCGTAGTCAGGGCATTTTTAAAATTGTATGGTAAAAATGTCCAGAAGCAAACTGTTGAGAAATGCATGGTTTTACTATATTGCCTGACAGATCTGTACATTTCCATGCAAACTTTATCATATTATGACAGTGAATCACCTTATGCTTCAAATGTTATTTCACACACTGAAATACAGTAACATATGTAGTATAGTTTAAACATATACAAACTCAAATATGCTATGACTTGTCCCCACATATGGATTTTTCCATGATACGTAGAAGTTGACGGTATTCAAGTATCATAATGATATAATCAATGTCGATCTTGGAAATATGTGTTACAATATCACAACATTACTGCGTATGTTGCTAACACTACAATATAGTTAAGTAACAGAACCGCAAAGTACTAACCAAAGCCATTCAATCAAATAGAATAAGATATTAGTATCTGTTGTATGTGCACGTGGAAAAATATTATTAGAGGCACTTTTCAATGACAAATATTTTTGAGTGAGATTCGCCAAAGTTTGACAATGCCATAGTTTACCATTCATGTATATGTGTGTATGTACTTACCAGGGCCGTAGCCGCCAAAAAATAATCAGTCCGGCCATCCTGTAGGGGAACCGGGAGTGCTCTAAAGTTCCCAGTGAGGTAGCTACAGGGCTATTTCGTTTCCAGAGGCTGGAAGTATGTTGGCAGCGAGATTCACTGGATTTTCACCCCACACAGCTTTTTCTAAAAAACAAGAGCACGAAAATATTAGAATACAGTCCCGTTTTTATTTTCTGTCTCCTTACAAACTATTTCTGGCATTTTAGCATCCTGTTTTAATGTTTATCACCAGTTTAATAAGGAAAAACTGATTAAATGGCTATCCAACCAAGACTTAAAATGTATTCTAGGCGCGCACTATTAATCTCGAAGATGCTAATTATTGTAACTACTCGTACATACGTATATAAGTAGCTACGTAGCTATATGTATTTGATTTCGAGTGATCACTTTGTCCAGGAATATATTAGCTAGCTAATTAATGTAACTATATATAATCAGTCATGGATTGTATAGCTAATCATTAAATTAGTAATTTGCATTTGTCACTGCTATAATTAGCTAATTTAATTAAGGGTGCATGTTCAAATTGTCTGCAGGTCATTGTAATTAATTATACAGCTGCATGCATGCATGCATATATCAGGGGCGGATCCAGGGGGTTCTTTGGGGTCTCGAGACCCCTTCCAGAAATATATCAGGGAAGCCAAAAGAATGATGTATTGGTATAAAAACACACTAAAATGTATTATTTCTTGAATTAAGCGAATTTTCAGTACTTGATGAGATAAAACAACCTATATCTTCCAAGGGGTTGCACCCACCACGCCCCCTACTCCATATTTGGCTTAAAACTTCTTTGTATTTACTTAAATATGCTCTAAATCTTGGATTAGGCATGATTTTGGTGTAAAACACCCTATAGCTTCAGGGGGGCTGCGCCCCCTGCTTCAGAGATTACCTCTATATTCAGACCCCCTCTCGGAAAATCTTGGATCCGCCCCTGTGTATACATTATATAGCTATCAGTTGTGTCAAACAATTTTAGTATCCCTATAGGCCTTCATCTAGCTATATCTTCCACTGAAAAATTAAAGCTACATGGCTATACGCATGATGCATTTGGCTGAAATTTGGAAAATATATACTCAGATGAGACAAGCTTACCTAAGTATTTATGTAGCCTTGTAAAAACGTAGCTAGTGGTTGTGTTGCAGTTTGGCACATGCTGCAGTCAGGGGCTATATTATCAATAGTTATATAGCTATAGGTAGCAAGTTTTAGCTACGTAGCATACCACTCAGCTGGTTGCATGCCCCATTGACGTGATGTGCACTTGACATATACGTTGAGCTAGCTAGTTGTATAACTGTGAACCTTATATTATCGCGAGTATATCATAGAGTACACGTGACGTTTGTACTAAAAGGAATAAGATGTCGCGAGTGTATCATAGAGCACACGTGACGTTTCCAATAAAAGGAATGAAATGTCGCGAGTGTATCATAGAGCACACGTGACGTTTCCAAAAAAAGGAATGAAATGTCGCGTGTATCATAGAGCACACGTGACGTTTCCAATAAAAGGAATGAGATGTCGCGAGTGTATCATAGGCCGGCTATTATAAAAGCGAGACCTAGAAAGAACGTAACTGAACACTGATCCGGCCGGCAACTATAGCTAGCCTAAAGTTGTGCCATTACAGCTAGCCGGTTATATGCTATGATAGCTAGGTGCAGTAACTTGATTACATATACCCACTTTAGTCTCACATGGCCAGACCCTTTCGGCGCGCGCGAAAATGGTCTGTCCGCACGAGACCCCCAACTTGTATAAGGTCTATTACGCAGTGCTTATATATTGCATACAATAAACGCCCTGCGCGAAAAACGGAATCACGCATACCATTGCATAATTGTTGTGTCCATGAGGTGGACCATAGATAACTATGGATGTATATGAAGTTATGCTCAGATCGCTCATTAAATCGCTTCGTGTAGCGGCGAGTTATGCTGGAAACAACATTATCATCTCCAATATCATGACCACTATTAACAGCAACAAATTTGACGACTGCTTGTCGGCAATAATTCAAGTAAGAGTATTCTGAGCAGCGACCTTCATCCGCCAGACCGGTCTGATATCAACATATACTTTACTGTGAAGACGATTCCTGGGAACTACGCGAATAGGATCCTGCCTCTGCAGATATCGTGGTTTCAAAAAGTGAATAAGGAGATGGTAAGTGGTGCACGTGACTCGTGTTTGTTGTCCACAACTAAGTAATTGTATAACTGTAATATCTAAAGTTAGGCGATATTTGAAAAGATGCACTGCGATTATTGCAGCAATATTTGCATTTTAAGGATGCACAGAGCAGCAGTAGATGTCATACCTTAAAACTACTATTAATGTGGATCTGTTGGTTTCAGCGTTGGTTGTCAATGTAAATAGTAATTGTGTACGTATACTCTCTACACTCAATCCTATGGTGCTGCATTGTGATATGATGTGGTGTTTTGCAATATTACTGTACGTAAGATACGAAATACTACAATATGTTTCTACTGATGTCTGATCATTCTTGGTAAACTGTCTGGACAACTCTTAGAGCATTTTCAGTCTTTACTTGATGCTCTGCACACACACACCAGGGTTGAAACCGGGTCCCCGGATGACCCACTGACCCAGATAGTAATCTGTATGTGACCCAGTTTAATTGCAGTAGAGGCGTGCACCGAAACTTACATTCTGGGCACTACTAATTGGTTCTGCATTACAGCATGTAGATGCAGGCTATATATTAACCAAACACATTTATTTGTATATATTCTCGGTTTTCTCGTACAAATAAACTGGGCGTGGCTCCTACTGGACGATTTGTGTATTCATGCTGCATTAGTCCTAATTATATCCCAATTCCCAACAAGTGATCACTGAAAAGTAGTATTTGAATTTTACATAAATAAACTTTTGAGGTGTGCAGCGGGCGCCATTGAAATACTCTAATTGTACAGTCAATCCATCTAATACCCGTGCATAGTCACCCATCTCGAAATATCTTGAGGAGATATTGTGATATTGTCGCCCTCAGGCACGCTTAATTCATCACCTCCAGATGCCATTAATATTGTACATGATCCAATGCAGAATCCGGGTCAGACCCGGATATTTTATAAAGTGTGTCAGACCCAGATGACCCGATCCGGTTTCAACCCTCACACACACACACGCGCACACACACACACACACACACACACACACACACACACACACACACACACGCACACACACACACACACACGCACACACACAATATACACACATACAACACACACATACAACACACACACAATACACACACAATGACACAACACACACACACTGCATTGTAATTTGTACACAAATATTCATATTAACATATTACTATATTCATATTACTCGTATAGAACAAAACTTTGGCGGTAAAAATTTTTGGCGAATTGTGATTTTGAAACATTGGCAGAAAAAAGTTTGGCGAATCCAAGGCTTGCCTGCATTTTCATAGTGCGTGCACGATAGCTCTGAAATCTGTAAACTACGAAATTCTTTATATCGCGAGCATACGCTCCATCGAGCGCTCAAGATAAATTGCTGATCAAGGACGAGATCTTTATTGAATGCGAATACCCAATTGTGGCCAAGGCCTACTACCATAATTATAATACAGCTAAAGCACACGGGCACCTACAATAAATGCCACACGTAAGCGTGTAAAAGTCTTATGAAGGTGTTTCGCTAACTTCCATGTGTTTAGTGATTGTTTGAAGGGATTCAGTTATCCAGTATTGCATTAATAATCGCGTAAGTCATGCACAATATTTAGGTGCCTTGTTTCACGTGTCGTACGTTCCCGACACAAACTGCATGACCACGTGCTTCATCGGGAATGTTGGCAAAAAAAACTTGGCGAATTGTGGCGATTCACCAAATTCGCCAAAGTTTTCTCCCCGCCAAAGGTTTGTTCTATATGGTAGTGAGTTGAGAAAGCTTGTATGTGCTAGGTACATATATGTACGTATGTTTGTAGCAGGATAATAGTTGTATTATTCATTGTATTTAGGTCAGTATTGTGTCCAATCCACCACAAGGAAACATCAGTGAAAACTCCAAAATCAAGCAGTTTGAAATGAGATTAATAAAAGAAGGTGTGCATTAATTTGTTTGTGTGTTTATACACAATTACATTACTGTGTAATACTGTTATACCGTGAAACAGAATATTTTCACTAGTGCTTCAAAGTGGATTCACCCTTAAGATACAAGTTGAAATCCACACACGTTCCGTTATCTGTATGTGCGTATGTATGTAGTAATGTATTATTTTAACAAGCATTAGGAAAATCAGGCCTCAAAATATTTTTATATGTCTTGTAGAAAGGCTCCCAAGAATCTAGGATATCTGGATATTAAGAGTAAGATATACGTACTCCATCAAATACAGGGTAGGGTATTGCTTCTCTTGTAACCAAATTCAGCTCTAAATGGTTACTTTGTATTGTTATTCTCAAATTTAGCTCTGCTATGATAAAAGGATGTTTTATGTTGTAATATTCAAATCCACAATTAAATGTTTTGTGTGAGGGTATAAAAGGGCATGGTAAATGTTAACAAAAGTGCTTTAACAAGTTTATATGTATGGGCATGAGGGCAAGCCACCAAAATGCCCACCATCCAAATAACAGCGATGTACCAATATGAGATTTAGCTGATATTCTATACCAATGACCGATCCGATATTTTAAACATGTTTGCTTCCTTGATGTAGCTATGTAGTATGGTCATACAAATACATACATTGTGCATTTTTACAAATAGGAGAGGTAATCATATGCATGTACGTACATGGTGCATTTCATATTATGCTATCCTATCTAACATGCATAGTGTATATTATTATTCCACAAAGTACAGCATTTGCAGTGTGTTGAGTGATATTGGCATTTCATACATGGTACGGTATTGTTGTTGTAATATGTGACCAAGTCTGCGAAAACAGGTTTTATCTACACATTCAATCACACACAATCTCTGAACCATAAATTCCCTTGTGAATAAGCTAACAATGCACATTTCCATTTCGTACACTGCCATGCTTCATTTTTTGCCACATGCAGCTATATAGCAGGAAAACTCTGTGTATTAAAAAATTTCCGGCTTAAAATAATTTTGTACACTTGCTAAGTTTACGAAATTAAAGCTCATTGAACATTTAGCTCTTGCTACTTTACTACCACCAAAGCATTCCTGATCTACGATATAGCTGATAGTGCTTTAAGTGTTTTATTGTATTTTACACCTATTAATGTGCGAATAAAACACAGTTCTTTGATAGTACTGAATAAAGGAATTGCACAAGTATATGGTTTTCTTTGATAAAAGTGTCAACAAGCTACCGTTCTACAACTACTCTAGCATTCTATAACTACCCAACCACAGTTCTATAACTGCCTCCTTGACACATTAAGGTAGTTATAGAACTGTTGAACCCTTTGATCCGTCCATGCAAAATACAATAAATATGTCATAACAGCAAATTAAAATTTTCTGTGTAACATTTTTGTGTTTTAAGTAGGGAAACTACATGAATGATGAATTGGTAGCAGTATCAGAATCAGTGATTTTCATAGCCAATATATCGGTTATCGGAATATCGGTTATTTTGCATATCGGTGCAACTCTTATTATATATCATGATACGTAGTTCGCCCACAAACACACACAGAGGGTAAACATGGTGAACCAACGAAACAGTAAACCTGGCATGTACTGGTCTGTAGGCTCATTGTTAAAAATATTTTTATAGAAACTGATGCATAAGTTTTTGTTTTAGTGTAATGTGGGCCCCGGGCCTTGGAAAAATTCAATAATGGAAGATAAAAGCAGTGGAGACATTTATTAAAATTTACCTGGCTCTTTTATACCCTCACTCATAACATTTAATTGTGGGTTTGAATATTACAAACACAAAACATTATTTTATCATAGCTGAGGTGAATTAGAGCAATAACAATAACAAATGGACCATTTAGAAGCTTACACTTGTACACATACATTTCAGGAAATCTCATAAAATATTTGATTGTGGGGTTAATTTAAATGTAATATCATTGTTCATTGTTATACCATCAATGAATTATGTAGTGTTAACTTAGGAACATATTAGTGGTGTGCATTATACAGAATATGAATATATATCGTGATAAATGATGATATGAATATGAAATTTCTTCTATCGTGATGTAATGATACGTAACACAAAATGGCGGCTAACATACAAAATATGACATGTTTGACTAACTAATAGTTTTCATGTTGTAATATTCAAACCCACAATGAAATGTTATATGTAAGGGTTTAAAGCCAGGTAATAAATGAATGTCTGCACTGTCTTTATTCCTATTGAATTTTGCATTACACTAAAGTAAAATAATGCATCAGTTTCCATCAAAACAATTTTAACAATGAGCCTTCAAACCAGTACATGCCAGGTTTACTGTTTTGTTAATTCTTTATTTACTCTGTGTTGTGCGGGCATGCATAGTATCGCGAAACCTGACTGCTCACTTCCGTTTTTATTTGTAGTGGTGGAAAAAGGTCTAGTTACTACACCATAGATTTTTTGTGCTGTAAACAGACTTAGGGAGCGTTGATTGCTGATGACAAGTCAAAAAAACTTGTTTAATAAGCGGCACGATAAACCATGTATTAATAAGCGGCACGATAAACCATGTATTGGTTTGACCTAGCCTCCTATACGTACATCACAAGTGCTGCTGGTTTAACACTTCCTTTTCAGCAATCAATGCTGCACAAAATTTGTGGAACCCAGAGCACCAAAAGTTGGTAAGATATACGTAGGGCTGTGCAATAATATAAATTCTATGCAGCTCATCATCACAATTATCACGATATTTCCATGTATGCATGAAATTCACAAAAACATTACTGATAATTATTTATTCTGTTAAACATTGTACTATCAGGTACGTACGTACGTACTTACATACTCATTATATATTATCAGGATATTAGAGAATTATGGAAAAACTCTTTTAGCACACTTTCTTTACCAGTAGCAACATATTTCCAATAAATTATTACACAAAATATTATCTATCACTACATATACATATTTAAAAATATTACAATTTTATTTTTCATCACGATTATATATTGAGCAGCACTAGTAACCTAAAGGTAACCAGACCCTTTTCCACCACTACAAATAAAAACGGAAAAGTAGTAGTGATGCACCGATAATCGGATCGGCTATCGGAAATACCCTATAGCGGCTGATTTTTTCATATCGGTAATCGGATCGGTATGTTTGTCAGATTACTAGCAGATCCGATATAATTGCTGGGCAGTCACAAGTCTATTGTTAATTAAATTTTTGGGTGGGCAAGTGGTGGTCAGGAAGCCATACCTTATACAAACACTGAGGTTTACACTTAAACTGTAGCAGCCTACTTTTTGTAAGAAGTGTCAATATGTATTTATAACCAAACATGATGAAAGCTTTAACTTGTGGGATACTTTCAATCTTCTTTCAGTTGAACTTTTATGGTGCAATAGTGACTTTAAAATGAATTGATTATATCGGATTGGTTGTGTTTTTTCGGTTTTACAAATTTATTCATATTGGCTATCGGAATATCGGTAAAAAGTCATATCGGTGCAACTCTAAAAAGTAGTCTGCGGTATGTTAGATTAATGTGTATGTGTGTGTGTATGTGTGTGTGTGTGTGTGTGTGTGTGTGTGTGTGCGCGCGCGTGCATGTGAGTGTGTAAGTGTATGCGTGCGTGTGCGTGCGTGCGTGTGTGTGCACGTATGTGTGTGTGCAGGTGTGTATTCGTGCAGTTGTGTGCATTTGTGCAGGTGTGTGTGCATTAGTGTATTTGTCTACATACGTGTGTGTGTGTATGTGTGTGTGTGTGTGTGTGTGTGATATGTACGTAGTTATTATGGAATATCCCAACATAATTATAGTTAATGTATCAATTAAATTCATATTATCATGCCTTATAGCAGTTTTTCAAGGGTAAGATTTTTAACGAATCACCCAAATGAGCGCTTAGAAATACCGAAGTTAAATTACACATAAAATTGCTTATAGCTTTGGAATCTTGATTTTAGTTGGTATCTGTGCCTTCTCATTGGCCAAAAACTTCTCATAAGGGCCCCTTGCAGTCTTCATGATGTTTTTCACCTACGTAACCATATTGTTAACAGCTGCAATTCGTAATGAAATTTATAGATTATTTGCTTGTATTTGGCAAAACAGTATCATCTTGGATGCTTTTAAGATACTTAATTCCATGTTGGTAAATATTTCAAGGGAAAATTTTTCACAAATGACAATCGATTCATGAAATTCATGAAGATTTTCCACCTCGAAAAACCTGCTATCTTTATGGTAATTTTATCGTTGAAGATTTTTCAGTTATTGTCCATCACCAGTAAGACTGATCTATAATATATTGTTATATGTACATACGTATACGACGTATAAAGGAGGTGGGAACAAATTAACTGCTTCGTACTTTTTAGTCTTAAAAGTTAACATAGTAAAGTATAGACTGCAGACCCAGTTTGATGTTTAGTTGTTGTTAACATTTACCTGGCTATTTTATATAACTACATAATTATTTTTAGTAATTGTGGGTTTGAATATACCTACAGCTGAAGATGATCACGAAATGAAATTATTATCAGTATAATGTTGTTTTAGTCTTCTGTAATATTTTTAGAAGTTTTATGATTATTCACTACATAACTAATTCATTGATGATATCACAATGAACAATGATATGATAGTACATTTAAATTAAACCCACAATAAAATATTTTATGTGAGATATACTGTACAGGTGTAATGTACTTCAGCTCTAGATGGTCCATTTGTTATTGTTATTGCTGTAATTCACCACAGCTATGATAAAATGATGATTTATATTATAATGTTTAAACCCACAATTAAATGTTATGAGTGAAGGTATAAAAGAGCCATTTAAATGTTAACAAATACCCCTTTCAGCATAAACAATTATCATTAAATTATTGCAAGGCCTGTTTGGGGCCCACATTACACCAAAACAAACACTTGTGCATCAGTTTCCATCAGAATATTTTGGACAAGGAGCCTTCAGACCAGTATAATAAGTACATGCCAGGTTTACTGTTTTGTTAGTTCACTTTGTTTACCCTGTTGAGCACAGGCACGACCACACTCACCAACACATGCACCAGCACAAGCCACCAATGTCCACCAGCCAGCTCAGCTCCAAATAACAGCGATGTACGTACCAATATGAGATTTAGCTGATAGTTTGATACTGTATAGGGAAAAACTTTGGCGGTAAAAGAGGTTTGATAAAATAGTGTTTTTGAAACATAAGCAAAAAGTTTGTCAAATCCGAGGCTTGCCTGTATTTTTAGTGCATATACAGCTCTGAACTCTGTAAACTACAAAATTTTATAATTATTATATTAGGCGTACACTCCATCGAGCACTGAAGATAACTGTTGATCAGCACAAGACCTTTATTGAATGTGAAATGAGAATCCTCAGCTGTATTTCATTATCCAAGATCTACTACCATATCAAGACTCACGATAGTGAGTCGCGAGGCCAAGAAGAAGCAGCCGTACGCGACGAACAAGTGAGTTATTTACAGGTAGCACCGCTCAAAAATTCGCAGACGCTGTAACTAAGCCGCCATAAAAGCTACCGCTTAGTTATTATGGACCTAGTACGTTCTTACTATATAGAATCAATATACCAACAATGAAGTAAATAGCTGCCTCCATTCCTGAGTATCAACCATTGCGAGTTTTATGGCGCTCGTTTTGTGACAACGCACGACGAGCCATCTGCCCCGCCCCTTTTCGCTTGTTAATTAGAGAATTAGTACCTTCATTTAATGTAGAATCAGTAACCCAAAGTTCATCGAAATCGGACCAGCCAGTCTTCTGATACAGCCTTATAAAGTCCTCCTTCCAGTAAAAAAATTTTTACGCGGCCGTCGTTTTCTTTTTCTTTCTTTCTTTCTTTTATTTTCATCGCACACTTCGTGGGCTTGCGTGACCCCCGGCGTGAATCCCGGAATTTATATTTAAAACACTCATTTAGTACATACACTTGTTTGTCTAATAACTCACTCATTTCTGCATGGATTTCAACCAAATTTGTATCAACACTTCTCCTATGTATGCTCTACCAGACAAACAACTTTCAGCATTAAGCAAATACCTCAATGTATTTGAGAGATACTTTTACACTGTATGTTGATAGTTTCCATAACTCGGACCCCCTCTAAATCATTTGAATGAAATTTCAGATACACAAGCTATATTGATATATGAATCTTCAGGATAAGTTTAAAGAAATTATGACACTTCAGTTTATCAAAATTAGCCTTTAACGATTTCATTCATGTTAATGTGCCATGATAATTATACCAAACAACAAGAGGTGAACAGTTGCCACACATTATAAATAGGAGACCACTGTCACTATCAGCATAAAACAATATTTCGCACTATAATATTAATTGTCTTCTCCTGTAGATCAATCAACAGTAGAGGATGGCAATGATGTAGCCTTCATTGAAGTTCTCAACTGTTCTCCACCTACATAGCTAACAATTATATTATAATAACACATACTTTATGATGTTCATTAGTTATTTGGGGGAATACAAGGGAAATACCCAAAATATGAACTTCCTCCTCTCCCCTTTATATAAGCGACCAAAAACTCTGATATCAAGTAAGGCCAAGAAATTGAACATTTTATTAAGAATCTTTTTACTTGAATGACATACAATAGTTTACAGGGCATTTTCACAACTATGATTGGCTTTGTCATTTGGCCACCTTTTTGCACTATCATCTTTTATAAGGTGGCCAAGTGACAAAGCCAATCATAGTTGTGAAAATGCCCTGTAAGCTATTGTATGTCATTCAAGTAAAAAGATTCTTAATAAAATGTTCAATTTCTTGGCCTTACTTGATATCAGAGTTTTGGTCCTTATATTTGTGGCTTTGATTGGCCTCGCACTTTTTTTACAGCCTGGCTGTTTTTGTTTAGTTAACTATACGTACATACAAGCTGAAGCAGATGGGCACCTACAATAAACACCATAGTAGCTACGTAATTGCGTTAAAGTCCATTATTGTTTTGCTATAACATTTGCACTAGTGATGTGCAATATATATTGTCGCGAAGTAACATTGACTGATTGTAGTATTAGATAGTATTAGGTCACGTGATTGTAGTTTATAGTTTAGAGTGTGTTAATAAGAATAAGAACGTGCTAACTGTGTACGTAGGGTGTTAGTTGAATCCTATTATCACGCGAAGGGGCATCGTGTTAGTCCTTCCTGGATTCATTCATCGAACCTGTCAACTGCATATTTGCTCGTCGCAAATAGCTATTCCGTACATTTTGGTGCTGTGACCAGGATCGCTTGACCTTGCGGCCATCGTAACCCGCTACTTAGAAGTTGTGGTACCGTGGCATATTGAACGGTACCCCGTAAGGCAAGCGAGCTATTGCAAAGAAATAATTCTTGTAGTTATTTTTTCACAGTAAACGCCGACACGATCGAGAGATGGAAGGACTAGCCCGTCTCCAAGCATCCCGAAGAGGATACCGAGCTCACGTTACCAAAACCTTTGGAAGAATCACGGAGATAACGGACTCTACCGAGCCCATCACCCCTGCGCAGAGGATCTCGCCGAGAACAGCATTGGAGCAACTGCAACAAAAGAAGGTCAAGTTGGAAGAGGTAGATACGAGGATCGCCGATTCTATACAGGATGCAACGGCATTAGAAGAGGAGATATGCGAAGCCGAAGAATACAGAACCGTGGTGATGGAAAAGATAGCCTTTCTTCAGGATTTCATCAGCCCACCACGACTACCAAGCCCTACTAGTGAAACTAGTGACACAGAAACTATATCTTCAAATCATTCAAACGCAGTTACGAACTCCAATGCACATCATGAAGAAACAATTACTTCACCTAGTGTACCACAGCCTCAAGAATTGGAGACAGAGGGCGTAACACCACACATTAATTAAATTTACTTTTGAATACAACCACACCAAAATTTACGTTCCTAGATATCAACATTTTAAGGGTCCAGATTTTGAATTAACAAGGAAGCTAGACGTTGAGACACACATAAAACTCACTAACCATCAAGCATACATCCACGCTGACTCACACCATCCCCCAAGTTACTAGTAAAGGTGTGGCCATCGGAGAGATGAAACGATACCTACGTACAAATTCTAGGGCTGAGTCTTTCTACTCTTTCAAATTCAAACACAAAAGTAACCTTCTCAAAGAGGATACTCTTCTAATTTCATCAATATATATACTAATAGTATTCAATTCAAGAATAGATCTTTATCCCTTAAACGTAAGCTCAAAACAAACAAAACGAAGAGATTAGCTTTCATTACAAGATTCACACCTTCAGCAACCAAAGCCATGAAAATTATTAGAAAATTCTGGTCTTCACTTCGGAATATCAAAAGCTTTAATCATATTACAATCCCATCTCCTATGCTTACATTTAGAAGCAACAACAATATAAAATCACAGCTTGTTAGAGCAAAAACTCACACCTTCTAGCCAAGAAACTACACCCCTCCCATCAATTGAAATGCATATTCAATTTTCTCACCACCACCCCTGACCTTGGAGGGTTCACAAGTTGAGCAACTATTACTATTTGTAATTATAAAATTAAAATATCTCGTAATACGTATAGCGCAAAAATCTGGCGGGGTAAAACTTTGGTGAATTAGTAATTACAAAGTATTGGGGAGGAAAACTTTTGGCGAATTTACAGTACCTTAATGTTTAAACTACAGCGGAAAAATTTGGCGAATCTATTACTGCGCTTAACTAGTCTCGTGATCCACTTTTGATTAATTTTTGCATGCGTTATCGCTAGAATAAGCGCCTGTACTGAGAAGACGTTTTTTTCTGCAGAATTCCCCACTGTTGATTGCCAGTGATTAGCGTCAAGCCAACTATAACAGGTGAGAAATATTTCAATACCTAATAATATTATTATGGAAGTGGTTATTGAACCGAAAGTCACGTGCGCAATTTTTTCGTAGCTTATATATTTCCAAACCGGTTAGAGGTGAGCGTTAGTGCCCAGGCCGGTTTTGCCACGGTTAGTGGCCTGGGTCGGTGCCCAGACCGGCTTTGCCACGGTGTTAGCGGCCTGAGTCGGTGCCCAGGGTTAGGGTTAGGGATAGGGTTAGTTTTAGTGTTAGCAGTAGCTGTAGGCTGGAGAAAGCACAATTTCACACAGTTGAATAGAATTAAAATACATAATTTCAACTATGATCAGTGTGGGGCACCGTAGCTGGAGTGGTAAAGCAATCCGACTGATAATCTGGAGCACCGAGTTCGAGTCCGAGATTGACCTTTTTCTTTTCAATATAAAACTTTTCTATAAATTTTCTAAGTCCCAAAATAATGCGCACGTGACTTTCGGTTCAATATCCACTGCCTATTATTATAAGGCATAAACCATTATAACGCGCACTCATCTTTTATACCGGCGCATTTAATGACGTACTTCTCACCTTTTAGATGATTAACTTAGTTGTAAGTACTACCACTCAATCACTGCAACTGGCGAATTGGGCCTCTTATCCACAAGCTGAAAGAATTTCCGACACGCGCTTGAGTCAATTTTTATCGACAACCAAATCAAAAAGATTTTTATTGAATGGATTTGGCTGGGTAAAATATTGGCGAATAGCGTTCAATTCGACAAATTCGCCAAAGTTTTCCCCCGCCAGAATTTTGCGCTATACGGTAATCAATCTTTTAAATATAATTATATTATATAATATCATGATTACCTCCCATCTTAGCAGGAATCTAACTGTCCCCATGACGACGTATCGCTGCCCATCCATCTTCTATGCACGCCACGCCATTACAAACCTCCAACTGTCCTTTATACATTGCGTGATCCCTTCCATTCCCAATTATTGCGCATACATATGCATACATCCATAATCTCCTTAAGGCCAAACAATTACCAACCAATCCCATTAGCTGTAAACACTCATCAACTATTTTTTAAAACAACTAACGTTAGCAACCAGCTTTTACAGAATTGCAAACGCAGTTTCACTGCTAACTTCATTCACCTACCCAGCGCCCCCTCGACAACAAACATTACTCAAATTTAGGTAAATTTTACCGTATCACGTCACTCTTAACTTCCTAGTTTAACCGACAGAACGATTTAACCAGCTGATAACAATTAAGCCAAGCCCTCAGCCGACATCATTTGCAATAAAGATTGTAGCCACGCTATTCGGTAAGTTCTAATTAAAATCCTTAATAGAATATTTATTAACACTTGTAGCTAAATAGTTTTAAGTATTTTCAGTTCCAACACTGCAACCCCATTCGTGATAACCTCTCCTACAACAAAATGTAAGCCCTTATAAATACATACGCCTACAATATGCGTAGATAATCGTAGCCATTTCTTCAGGTACTGGATGCTGGTTATTCCTGGAACCAGAAGCTGAGGAATATAAACTATATGCATTCTCATTAGCTAGATATTTACATTAGGCATGTGCATGAAGATTTATAATATAGCTACGTATGTATATGATTATTTTTTTAATTATAGGATGATATCATTTTTGTATTTCTGTATAGGTTCAATGTATTCAGTTATACAGAAGATCTGGCAGTTTGCAACTGGTTGCTAAAATAAATGTTCTAGCTATGTGATATAGTGGCTAGTTTGTAGCATACAATACACACATTGCATTTATATACGTATGTATATAGCTAGCTAGTTATGTAATCTAATAGCTATAACAGAGATTTTGGCGTGCAATGTGACTGCCAACTTCAAGATTCTACAGGAACAATTTTCCGTTTTTCTGAAATGTGGTATAGGAACTATATAGTTATTGATCAATGATCAGAAGTACGTAACTTATGATCTATTGATAGCTATGGAAGAGTCTCAAGTTACATTTATAGTTACAGATGATAATAGAAAGGTTTGACTAATGATACATAGCTATATAGATACACAAAATAGAGTATTATACTGACATGTGCATGTTTAGCTACAGCTATACTTAGTTTAGTGGCTGTATAGCTATACATAGCACCTAGTATTTCTGTAGGTTTGATGTTCTAATATTCAGCTACAGAAGATCAGCTTGCAATTGGTCGCAATAAAATAGATATTCTAGCTATGCATGTGATAGCTATAATTAGTAGCATATAATGTACGCACTGCAGCTAGCTAGTTACATAACTACATACATAGCTAAGATTTAACGGGTGAACAGAATAGAGTTTTGGCATGCAAAGAAACTGCTAAAGACTTAGATATAACTTCAAGATTCTACAGGAACAGATGCATAGCTTTCTAATGACTATAGTGTCATTAAAAGTAATTCAGTTTTACTACCAAAATTAAGACATTAGCTAGCTAGCTATTGTGAGTCAATAATTAAAATTAATCGTGTGTATATATCAGGCAAAGCACGAGTGCCTGTGTTACAACTATTACATATGGATTCATTATAATAATTATACCACAAAACCAATGGCATTGCCTAGCAACCACACAATAACACATGAGTAACTTGTGATTGTAGTAGTCACAGGTAGACACAGGTAAAGACGGGTAGACAGTGCACTAGATAAAGGTAGATTGCACAGACCTGGTATCCAGATGTTTGAACATGCCCTGATGAAGTATCCTAAAAGTTGGGCAATGGCATGCTGATGATATGCTGCTTTACTTTCTAGTAATACAGCTACCAGATGTAAATAGTTATTTAATGCAGCAACATGGGCAATCGGTAATGCTTCTGGATGATACTGAGTCAGTCAAACCACTTGATCACTAGAAGCTTCAAACTCAAGATTTGACATTCTGTCCTCCACTGCAAAGGTAAAATTATAAAGTGCACACAACGTAATCACCATATGGTTAGCTGATGATACTCTAATGTCAGCTCATTCACATTGCAGCTACGTACCTTCATAATACTTCTCCACTTCTGCAATTTCAGACATGCAAGCCGCAGCTTCTACATTGAGATTTTTTTCAAAATATGATCTTTCTAAGAATATGATTTTTTCAAAATATAATTTAATAGAAACCAATAAAGTAAATTATCCAGAATTATGAAATTTATATTATTAAAGAAAAAGTCACATACATAGCTACCTACACTGTAAGTATTATTATATTATAAATTTCAGTCATTAATTTCTTGATGAGCATCATCAAAGTTTACGCTAAACTGGGATTTGCTTGATGTTGAGGATTTTGATCATAATAACATTGGGGTCATTCGTACTTCTTTCAGATACTTCTTACTTTTCTTTACAGATATTTCTTGCAGGACATTTTCCAATACACCAATCCAATCCTTTTTATTACTTGTGGGGTCTACTTCAAAATAGGTCATGATGTCATTATTATGTCCTAATTGTTCTATTGCAAATGCTTCTTTACTGTTAAAACTTGGAGTTGTTGTGTTTCTCTTCAGTGTGGCATGTAGCACCGTGATGATACTTGGATTACACAATGGTAGGATAGCCTTAACATTTCTTGATGTACCTCTGTTGAATTCTCTCCTAGAATAACAGCAGATTCTGTTGTCACTGATAACCACCCACTCTTGACTACCGTTGTACCTGACATGAAACAATAATAAATTAAACATAGAATTAAGAGAAACAAGTATAATCTATATGCATTAGCGACAGGATTATATGCAACTTATTCCATTGCTGTTGTTAAGAATATACATGCAGTATAGTTTTTATACAGGGGAAATATTGATGGATTTAACACTAATCTGTCAAAACTTATCCTTTCCAGTAGTATAGCTAATACATGTGACCTAAGATTAAAATACTGTCTGTCTAGGATTATTTCCCTATCAGATTTCTAAATGAAGTGATCGATCAATATTTTTATTACATCAAAAATTGCATTATATACGTAGTACAATGATGTTGTGAGGAAGTCAAGACTCATCACTAAGGAACACATAGCAACACCTGTATATTTATTACTATAGCTACGTAACCAGTCTTCTTTTAAGTGTTTTGCTACTGCATAGCATACCCATGCACTCTTATCTATTGTATAACTGATTAAA
The DNA here is from genome assembly GCA_965207375.1 of Nitrosopumilaceae archaeon. Classification (GTDB taxonomy): domain Archaea; phylum Thermoproteota; class Nitrososphaeria; order Nitrososphaerales; family Nitrosopumilaceae; genus JAWVZS01. The sequence continues at coordinate 705,647 of CBDBMG010000003.1, forward strand.
TACCATTACAGTGAAATGGACAGCTAATATAGCATAACCTTGGCAGAAAATTCACAATGTGCTTCTTATTAAGGCCATGTCCATTCATAATAATAGCAAGTGTCATAAAAAGATGGCATTAGAGCTACTTTAACTGGCTTCATTTCATGTTTGTTTATAGACTGGGGGTGGATACACACACATACCAATTTCTCAGACAAATGCACTAGGTTTAACCCTTGGCCCCACAGAAAATGATAGAACGCGTAGTCCAAAATTGCATATTAATTTAGCATTCATGTTCTTGTTGTTAAAAGGCCCAGCAATGGCCTGGTGCCAAGCACACGGGCCATTTATTGTACACAAAACAAATATACCTCTATAAGCATCCATACTTTTGTAATATAAGCTAAACAAGTCTCTGGTTACAAAGCGATTCACTGGTTTTCTATTTTCATCAAAAAAATCTTTGCCTTTCACATACGGGCTGTCATTTTTTGAAGCAATAACCAATATATCACCAGATGCAGAATCGCATGAGGAACAAAATGGTACAAGACATTTTTTAATAGAAGCGATGACGGTCAAATTATGGCTGCTTTTTTAAAGGCATGCAGGTGAAAAGGAAGAAGCTTTGTCACTTTGAGCCTTCCTGAGGACGGATGATTTTATTGGAGCTGTTTGCCAATACGACCGTTCGAATCTGAACTTAAGGGAGAGTAATAACATAATTTCATAGGCCATATAATATTTAAGTTAGCTCGGTTTGTTTGCTTGCGTGTAGTTAAAAACCAGTATATTGGCTTATATGGGTTATAGTGGGGCGGCATAGCAAATCCATTGTGCAAATTGTGATAAAAGCACCAAATCTGGCACACAGGTTGATAATTATATTATGAAACAATTTAGATATTGGGCCATTGTAGGTTTCATCCCATCTCTGAAAGACCACACCCCCTTATCAATATTCCTACCAATGCTTACAAACTTGCTAAATACAAGATTCAAAATATTCTAAAATGAGTACATTAACTTGAAAAGTAGCTAGCTAGCTGTCTACTTGTAGAGCTATGTACATACATTATGTACAATAGTATAATTATACTATTATATGTCAATAATTTTATGAACACTCTCCTTCACATGCACACAGAGATGTACATTTAAGTGCAGCCTTCTTGGCTGTCTTCTTACCATGACCAACAAAACTGGACACAGTGTCACAACCAGTAAGTGCATGAAACATTGGGAGTGCCAGTGATTTCTCTGGTCCAAGTCTATTGGCTGTTTTATGAGCTGCTATATACCGGAAATATTTGCTAGTTCCAAATGCTAGCCAGAGTTCATATTCTGAACCTAGACCTTGTGCCACATACAATGCTAGTATCACAAAATCTGTATCTACAGTCCAGATCAATATTTTGTGATGACCACAGTGTGATCAGCTTCTTCATGTCTACAAGGAGAGAGTGAGGCAATATCATGCAGTGGGGGCTTGCTCAGAACTAATTTTCCATCAGTGATAACAAGCTATTTCTCCTCCTGATTGAATGAATCAAACAGCATGAGACAAGAATTTGTATAATTCAGTCTTGTTATCCACACGAAGAAAATCTTTCCAATTTCCTGGAATAAGTGCCCCAGCAACTACACGTCTACGTACTCCTTTCCCACATTTTGCTCTGGTTGTACCTTTCAAAGTATCTTCTAAGTACCTGTCCCACACCAGGTCCACACATGATGCATTTTGAAACCGTGAGAAAATGTAAGGAATAAAGATTTGAGAGGCATATTCAGCAAAATTCTTGATAGCAGTAGGCTTCAGCATTTGGAAAATGACAGCTCCATCAAGTATTACACTATAGCTACTTGCCACTGGAGCCTCAGATTGAGTCTCAGAGAGATTTTTCAAGCATATTAGCAGGTTACTTTTGGTACCTAGATAGAAGTTGCCACAATCAGATAGCGCTGGAAGATATGCTTGATTTTCATGAGGAAAGAATTCTTCAAGATTTCCATCTCTAGTCTGGCATCCAATGTAAATTCGTGAGAAAAGTTCTACATCAGATTTTGTGAGGTCAATTGCTATTTACCTTAACCCATATTTGTTTTAGCCGTGTTTTTAAACAACTTTAGCTTGTTGTGATGAATCACATCATCAATTGATTTTGATCGATCAACAAGACATTCTTTGGTGAAAGCTCGAAATTGCTCTTGGCCTATCCTTTGCACATTTTGAATTGTCTCTATTGCTGTGCAATCTGCAATCTCCTTGCTGTCAAGAACTAAAACATCAGTACTTTCTTCTTCAAAGGGATTACCAAGATCTTCCATCACACTGACAAGAGAGCAAACATCTTTAGCAAAATGAAATTTGGACACTTGGTGCTTGGTCATGATGATTTGTATTAACTTTACTCCCAAAGTGATAGTGATCATCATGAAACTCTTCTATTATCCTAGCAACTTCTGGGCCTGCTATCATCCAATGTTGGAGAGCATTTGGATTATCAGTTAGGCCAACAGCTCCTCCATCTCCTATGATGTAGCTATTGTTTTGCTCATGTGCTTGATCAATAGGGATAGCAGAGAACACTCTATTGGTCTTCTGAATAGCGAAATTACCATCACTAAACGTTTTGGCTATCTCTGGGTGTTCAGTTGGAACTTCAGCCATGTATTTGAGATAAACAGGAATCCATCGAGCATAATTGGTGTGATCTAGGACAAAGAAACAGGGAGTGAGTTCTGTTAGAGCATCAAGGTACATAGTGAAAGATGCCTAGCATAAAGAACGTACATAGACTAATACACAGAGTTCTAATTCCATAACAGTCGCCCAGTATTGAAAATGGAGACAGATTTGTGCTCTTTGATTACACCATTGTTTAAACTCCAATATCTCTTGTTCACCTTCTATGGATGTTAGACAGTAGTAATCATAAGTGTGATTTTTTTTAAATATATAACGCGGTAACTGTAACTTGATGGGCTCTTATGATTCAAGTAACGTGTGCTGCTTGCAAAAAGGAGTCAGCTATCCCTGGTGTTGTAACATTAGCTTGCACCAGCGCTTGCACCCAGCCACTTCCTTTTAACCAGTCCCCGAGAGTCTTCTGGATTTGGTTTGCTTAGGCATATAGAGGCTGATCAAGAGTGACTACTGGTGTCTGCCCAGGATTCAGATGCTCAATCGCACTCTTGATTACATGCAAGGAGTGCTTGATCGTTGCTACTGTGTGAGCAGATTCAAGAAACAGTGGAAGTAAGGCAGTTGGACAGATGACATGACTCTGCAGTGGCTGACGACTTGCGTGGTATGCAGCCCAAGATATATTACTAAAAGTCTCATTTTTGCTGTCTAGTACTTCTCTTGTATACTTAAGCCAGCAGTATTCTTGCTCAGTTTGCTGCTTGTAGCTGCGTATTCCAGTTCAAAGATATGTTACTGGTAGCTGGAACAGATGACTTCTTAATGCTTTCATTAACAGGGGGCATATCAGTGTAGAAGTATAGCAAATCATCAACTGATTTACAACTTACATCCTGAGATACTCTCTCAATGACAATATTTTGATCCACTCCTTCACCATCATATGTGGGATGCTGAAAGAGAGAAATTCCAGTGCCATGAAAAGACTCTTTTGATGTTGTTGAACTAGGGTAAATGGAATTCTCCATCACCTCTAAAAGTTTGCTAGGCAACTAATTAGCAAACAATAATATGGGAACATACAAGATTACACGAAAACACAACATAACTACATAAAAACACAAGATAAGTAACACAAGATAAGTACATGAAAACACAAAATAAGACATATAGAGAAAATCAAAATTAGGACCATTTTAAATGGTTGCTAATGACCCCAGATGTAAAAATTATAATGGCCCAATATCCAGATTTGTGTATAATGCATTTTTCAATACATATACCAAATTTCGTGCTTTATCACAAAGTGCACAATTGTCACTAATTTTTTGCTATGCCGCCCCACTATTAGAGTGTTAAAAACAGAACTGTTTTAATTGCAACTTGATTAACTCATAATTGCAGTGATCAGATTAATAAAGCAAAATGTTTCTCTAGAGCATAATAAAAGTATTAAAATGCATAGCACATAGCTAGCTATGTACTGTATAGCTATGTGGAAAATTTTGCAAGATGTATATTTCACAGAAGGCAAGTAGCTATGAAAAGATTTCAAGGTTTATGTTTTGCTGATCTGCAAGTTGAATACATTGTTTCCTTAAGCCACTACTTATTTTTGAGGTTAATATTTTGTGCTCAGCAAGCTTACAGCGCAATATGATAATTTATATACCTCGAAAATTTTCTCGTAGCTATACAGTATTTAATTGTTCAGACATTATAATGGACCTTATTCAAAAGTGTGAAGCTGTTTAAGTTTTCCTCATCATCTATGCTACATGTATGTACATAAACTACATAAAGGCTTGCACATACCATAAATTCCATGTGGCTAAAAATTTTTGGCTTAATTGAAGGGTAGGATATAAATACATTATATTATGAATAATGGTAATAGTCTATCACTCGCCTAGTAAGGAATGAAGCCAGCTATCATTCTTTGAAGGTTTAGTAGATTTTTATAGTAAGGTAGCTATGTAGCACTATAAGTGAGTAGCTATAGCATGCTCTTCTCTACAAACTTCACTACACCAAAAATCTGCTTATTCCGTACAAAGTAAAACATCAGTTACAAATCAATAGCAATGTTCATAATGTATCTTACTTCTTCCGTAGGCTTGCTATACAAATTATACCACATTCCATAAAATATGAATTTACAGTTTTTGCAAGCCTCTGGTTTAAGTACGCATGTTATTGATGTCACAGAGAACTTAAATGGCTTCGTGCTTTTGATTAAATACTATGGCAATAAACTTTTTCTAGGACACTTTGTCAGATCAAACTTTACAAAATGTCTAATGACTTGGCTACTATGCTGTTACTTACTTTCCTTGATGATAAACTTTCAGCCATCCCTCTTTTCTAATCTGTACATATTCCACTGCTGTATGCTTGTCTTGACTATCAATCTTCAACATTTTACTGGAGGGCGGTTGTGCAAACATGTGGTCTGCTAGTTCTGCTGGTAGTCCACAGGTGTTGGGCAGATCAGCAGCACACTTGGGATGACATGCAACTTTACAATCTGCATAATGAATACATATTTATAAGTGTATAAACAGCTATACATTATATATGTACGTATATAGCTTATAAGGGCTGGTTTTTTCTGCATAACTTTTAAAAATAGATTACCTTGTTAAGTTATAATCAGTACTTCAAATTATTCTTGAAAACATAGAGTACTAAGTTAAACACATGCTTGAGGATATCTGTGATATAATAAGCCAGTTCACCCCTATAGCTGTGTAGTTGTGTGTATGTATAAACTTACATTTACACTTCATACTATTGTGTCCTCTCTTGATGGCAGTCTTACAAGCAGCACAGTTGAGTGCTTGCATTGACATACATGCACTAGAAAACCTACAGGAGTAGTGTACATCACTGGTTACATGTACGTAGATTACAACAAGATAACTATCAGTTAGCAATCATATTCAATAAGCTGAATAGGGTTACAACATGTATAAGAATAGCCGATTACATTCTGTATCATGTAGCTAGCTATATAGCTATGTACACTACACCAAAGCATCAGCAATTAGCTAGTCATTAACATAATAATTATGTACCATACAGCAGGGTTACCAAGTGGCTGGTACTTGGGCCTGTGGGGCAAAAAAACTGAGTCCCAAATTTATACTTATGTAATTACACAGTTTATAATTATGAACTTACAGACCTTATGTACAGCTAGGCACTAATTTAGCCTAACATAGTAAAAGGTTGGGTAATTTTCACGAGATACATTTCTTTATCAGTGATCTCCAACTATACAGATGGTAAGTTACTTGTTCTTAATAGATTTCACGCTTGTTTATTGTATAAACACTAAATTCCTTTTCCGTTGCTAACGTAGAAGCTAACATTTATCCCAGTGTTTACAAGTTATAATTAGTATATAGTGTGCGTACTGCATACTAGTATTATTAAAATATAGGAACAAAAATGCTTCATGCCTTTTGGCTTGAAGATCATAGTAGAATCACGACTAGATTATGTGTGTCCAAATAAAACTTGCATACTTTCATCAATAAAGATTGGCTTGACAAATGGTCGACCATATAATATCCATGATGATAACATTGTACAGCAGCTAATGGACAGATGACAATTAATGTTGATACGCTGTGGCTGCACATAATTGGACACCCAGTATATGTGTATGCCTTTCTAATAATGGCTTCATTGATAGTACACACAAAGTTTGGTGAATTGCAATCAATTTAGCGAAGTTTTTTGCCAATATTGATGTCATTGTAATTGTCATGACAATGTTCATGCCAATTTGTGTCATAAATGTATAATACAACACTACCCTTATGGCTAACATAGAAAAGTTTACATGGAGTACATTATAAGAACATTGAACACAGATTAGTTTTTAATAGCCTCAGGAGTGGATACACATACACTGACACACACTCACACTTCATGGACCAAAGAAACCAGGTGCGCGCCAGCCACCATCTGGTATGTGCCTGGTTTAGCAAGATCAAGAGAGACAAGCACCAATATAAATGTCATAAACAATTGTGTAAAGCCTACTATTGTTTAAAAAAGCCTGCCTGGGCACCGACCCCGGCCGCTAACACCGTGGCAAAGCCTGCCTGGGCACCGACCCTGGCCGCTAACACCGTGGCAAAGCCTACCTGGGCACTCAAACGATTTGTAACGAAAATTTACGGAAAATTAAACGGGGTTGAATCTCTGCGCATAACGAGATTGAATAAAATTGACGGGCGGGCGTAATTCGTCACCTGGGCAAACTTCACAGGGGTGAGAAATTATCGCGCACCCAAGCCAGGTGCGTGTGAGAACAAAACGCATACGGTCACTTCACCAGACCCTTTCTGAGCGGGCGCTTATAATCTCTAATCGATAAGCGCCCTGCGACAAAAGGGTCTGGCTACGCGAGACTAGACCCTCCTATATAGTTCCTTACCAATTTGGGGCAGTGATACAGTTGCAGATGCAGGCTGTACAGGCCATACCTGAGGCACTTGTACATACTGCAGCGGCTGCTGCTGCTGCTGCTGTCGTCGTTGTGGTTGTTGTTGTTGTTGTTGCTGCTGCTGCTGTTGCCTATACCGTACGTGGGAAAATTTTGGAGTGGGAAAAAATTGGCGAATTTGGCGAATTGTGGTCTCTTCGCCAATATTTTACCCGCCAATAATTTCTTTTCGGAAACACAAAATTATTTCAGTAACTGAAATACAAAGCACTCTCCTTTTACTATAGCTAAAACGCTTACACAGTAAAACGGACGCTTAATACACCGTTAGCTACTCCTTTTCAACCTTGTTCACAAGACGCTTCGTTTACTAAGGTCACGCCCATCAACAAAATCGATTCAACACAATGAAACCTGCTGTATAAGCATAGCGAATAGCTATAGAAGTTGGTTAACCAATCACAGAGGGTTCAATTTCACAAGAAAACGTGCAAACGCTCAAATTACTGGTTACGCGCTTTTAAGTTAAGCGCCTTCAAACGGCGATTATTATTACTAATTACGCGCATCCAAAGTATATTTGTAAACAATTGGCCAACTCAGCTCATTCGCCAATATTTTACCCGCCAATTGGTTCAGGTTAGCCTATTCGCCAATATTTTACCCCTCCAAATTTTTCCCACGTACGGGAAAGCATGGCATGTCTGTTAAAGATTTCCTCAAAGGAGTCGATTCCTCAAATAAACAAATGGAAGCAAATCTTTCAATTATGTTTCAATCTGTTAGGGGCACAAAGCAATACTGGTTTCTTAAGGTTACGGGTGATGCGCTTAATATTGAATATTATTTTTGGTGGCGTGATGACTGTTTTGGCTTATTAATCCACATGATGCTCCGTTTCACTTCATGGTCAGTATCAGTGATGAATATAAGTATAAGCGATTAGTGAAAACCACTTTTAAATCGTGTGGGAAGCCTATCTTGCTCGAAGTTTACCACATGCGTAATTAAAATACCGGCTTCATTACTCATCAAAAAAGCCAATTTTCAGCCCAGTTCAGCCAGTGTCACCTACTAGTATCGATACAATGGGATATTATCTAGGTCCTGTCGTGGAGACTTTGTGAAATAAACGCTTTGTGAACTCAGGGCTACACTTAGTTACACGTCTACGGCTGTAAGATGGCTGTTGACGACAAGCGGTGGAGGCTTCAAAACATTATGGCTGGTTCGTAGAGCACTTATTTATCAGGAGATGTGGATTGCCATCAAGAGACAAATATTTACATAACACAGTATCCTGAGGTGAAGTTACTTTATGTTACTCCAGAGAAGGTATTGAAATACATGTTGCTAAGCATTAATATGCATATGTACTCTTTGCGTTCAGCTTAGTGCAAGTAACAAGCTTATAAAAGCTCTGAATAGTTTGTATCAGCGAAAAATGCTCACTAGATTTGTTATTGATGAGGCCCACTGCATTAGTTCAGTATGTAACCATTACAAGACACCCCAGAGATGAGTTTGATATTTTTTGTTAGTGGGGTCATGATTTCCGGCCAGATTATAAGAAGCTTAGTCAATTGAGAGATCGGTTTAACACAATTCCTATGATGGCATTAACTGCTACAGCCACTCCTCGTGTTAGAAAGGATATTCTCAATCAGCTGAAGTTGAGACAGCCTAAATGGTTACTAACAGTAGTTTGTTGGTTAGGCTTCATATTTATACAGTAAAGATTGTCAGGCAGTCAGTGGAGAACTGAATAAGGCAGGGATCAGTTCGCTACCGTATCATGCTGGACTCAGTGATGGAGAGCGTGCTATTGTACAAGATCGATGGGTGCGTGAGAGGAGGTGTAAAGTGAGTCAAACGATTTGATGCAATTTATTGAGGCGGGATCTTGCCAGGTGATATGTGCCACTATCGCATTTGGCATGGGCATTGACAAGCCTGATGTCAGATTTGTGTTACATCATTCATTGCCCAAGTCGGTGGAAGGTTATTATCAAGAGTCTGGCCGTGCAGGCAGGGATGGTCACCCTGCCGCCTGCGCGCTGCCTCTTTTACTACCATTATTGTGATGTGAGCCGTATCAAGAGGCTAATTCGTAGTGAAGGAACTTACGAGCAGCAAAGAGTACACATTGACAATCTTCATCATGTGGTACAGTATTGTGAGAACTATTCTGACTGTCGCCGGGCACAACTGTTACAATATTTTGCTGAACTTTTTGATGCAGCCCAATGCAAGCAGGACCATGCGAATTAGAAGATTACCTCATCCATCCGCAAAACTTTTCCACCGTGAACAAAAAGCAATATACGGTATTGAAAAAGAAAATTTTGACAGATTGCTCAAATCCATCAATATTTGACGGAGTGCCAAATCCATCAATATTTCTGCCATCAATACGGTAGTGTAAGCAGATTTAGAAATTTTGAATGGAGTTCTGTCGTGTATCAAAATTAACTATTTTATAAATTATTAATCCAGCTATCTTGGGTATTGCAAAAATAGCTCACATTGATAATTGTATCAATACTGACAGTTTGTCATATGTACGTACTAATATAAATAATTTACTACTTACGTAGCTAGAAATTTTGTAATACTTTTAATATACGTATCTAACTTTTTATTATCAAAGAAGGATACTGATAACATTATATATGTGACTGGATTTGCAAAAAGATCTTATACATGCATCCAATTTTTCAACTTTGAGGAGATGTAACTTAGCTTGTATGTAGTTGAGCTACAGCTTTGAAAGATTGTGAGAAGACTTTCCTATCATTAAACTAGTGTGGGTGAAATTTTAATGCAATAGCTTAATCACAAACAAAGATATGACTCATCAAAGTTGCAAAATCAGATGCATGTATAAGATTTCTTTTCACAAATCCAGTCACACATATATATAAGCATTGAATATTAAAAAATTTACATGTTTATGTGTATGAATCATTGAAAACAACTGTGTATACTACCATGATTCAGTTTATGTATTTTATTACTAAGTTGTGTATCCTATATATATTCCATTCTCCATTTCGTATTATGCAAATCTAGCAAAATATCTTTTTTATATCAACTATTAATTGGTAGCTGACTATGATTTGTTGTAGATCGAACATGTCAACGCAACAATGGAGGATGTCAACATATATGCACCGAGACACAGACCAGTGTTATTTGTTCTTGCCGTAGTGGCTTTCGGTTAGTTAATGGTCGATATTGTAAAGGTGAGTCACACCAGTTTATTACTTTTTGTCATCCAAATTTCAGGTGTAGAGTGATCATTAATTTTAGCTAGTATGAATATTGGCAAATGGGACTACTGTTTTAAATGGATTTTTATCATGTGATTTTCTACACATTGCCTTAGGATTACATTTTATCATTTTATAGAAAAATATCAGTAGATTACAGAAATATATGTAGATCAGGGGAATATTGTGTAGCATTTAATGACAGTTTGTTGAAGCCAATGGAGTTTAATCCACTCTATAAGCTATTTATATGCCTTGTCGTTGTATTTTTATAAAGATAAGTGGCATTATGATAGCAGGTTGTACATTTCTCAGCCATTTATAGGTATAAAAAGAATAAAATTTAATATGTACGTACATATAATGCAGTGGTAGTCTGCATGTAATTGGTAACATACATACATACATACATACATACATACATACATACATACATACATACATACATACATACATACATACATACATACATACATACATACATACATACATACATACATACATACATACATACATAGTAATTGGTAAATCTAAAACACAGTAGACTGTAGACAGTTCATGCCTCTAATATCAATAGCAGCTAAGCTGAATAGCTTCAAAGGAGGTGTGAAGTTGCAAACAGTAAACAACACTCCTCAGCCCACCTACAAGATGAAATCACAGCATTGATGGAGGCTGTTGCTGTTCACTGGAGTGGACTAGACTACTGGACTGGAATACTGGACTGGAAACTGGACTGAGTCTTTTTTTATTTTTATGCACATTTAACAGGGAGTGTATAAACAGTGGACTAGACTACTGGAATAGTGGAATGGTGGAATGGATACTTTATTATCATGTTATAGCTTCCCTGTAGTGTTTATGCCTACCTTCTTACTCTACACAGCTAATGTTTATATATCGTTATTATATGCAGCTAGATGCGTCTAAATCTTAATCTTGGCTGTTGTACGTAGTGCTGTACATGCTTTCATCATTCAATCATTAATTTATGCAGCTCAATTATTTGGAGAAGGTGTAATAAACATTTATCAAGTATGGGCCCCTACTAGGACTGAAACAAATATGTATCTAAATATCGGCAGGTGATCCTTTAGAATAGTAGCCAATTGTTTCAAGCACCTCTGAAATATTTTGTGCTGCAATTAAATGATGAAAGCATGTACAACACTATGTACAGCAATAAGATTTAGACACATCTAGCTGCATATAATGAGATAAACATTAGCTGTGTAGAGTAAGAAGGTAGGCATAAACATTATAGGGAAGCTACAACATGATAAACAATGAAAACAAAATATCACAGCTACATCAGTATCAAGGTTTCAATAACAATTTTCTTTGAGGCTTTTCATCCATATAGTAACCATAATAATACGTACATATCATATCAGCTATTAATACTCAAACCTATATAACTAACTAATGCAATTAATTAATGAATTGCTGAAACAACCAATAAAATGCTAAATCATGGTTGCAGCTAATATACCAGAATTAACTTCAAAGTACTTCATAATTTATGGTCATTTAAAAAGAATTCAAGATATCCAATATTTGGTAAAAATAACCCTCCAAAAAGGAAAAAGATTCAGTCCAGTAGGTCAGTCCAGTGAATAGTGACAGCAATTGAAGGAGCAAGAAATCGTCTCATTCAGTTAAGAATTTTATTCGTAATATTAGTTTAGGCTTGGCCTTAGGTTATAGAAGGAGGTATGCATACTAATGAGTCTGTTCATCAATCTTGTTTAGGCATGCTAAGGCACTAGCAAACTTTAGCTTCAGGAAGTACAGTGTATACCTCTAAAGAATCATAAGGCATTACCTCATAACCAGGAGGATATATATACATAGTGGTGCTGTTTTGGTATTTTTAGTTTTGGTTTTTTATTTAGTATATTTTAGTTTTGATATTGCTAGCATGATCTTGGATGTTGAAATGAGTTTATATGTAAAAAATGTTTTTGCATAGGAATCTATTATCATTAATTTTATGAAGCAACTTACAGGTTTTGATTTTTGAAAACCTTGAACAAATAGATATAATTAAGGGTCACAATCACTGATAGCTATATGTACTAGAAATGATAAAAAATTAAAAATTTAAAAAATAAGTAGGGATTGAACTTTGGATTCAATAGTGCTACAAAAAGTAAGGAAACAAGGAATAAGATTTTGGGACGAGAGAACATTCTGGCATGAGATAATTTATAAAAGTTTAATCCCTACTTTTGGTTCACTTCATAGGTTTGCCAAAAGTATGGATTAAACTTTTATAAATTATCTCATGCCAGAATGTTCTCTCGTCCCAAAATCTTATTCCTTGTTTCCTTACTTTTTGTAGCACTATTGAATCCAAAGTTCAATCCCTACTTACTTTTTAAATTTTTAATTTTTTATCATTCTAGTTTGTTTACTTTTTATACATGCTAAGCATTCAATAATCTTTTAGCAGGCGCACAAAATGTTACAGGCGCTTACGTAATAATTATGCTTGTTTACAGGCGCTTGTTAACAACGCGCTGACATGGCAAAGCAGCTGTGTGATAGCAAATAACGCTCGAAAAACAGCAAAAGCTATTTGTCCAAGGCTATAATCTCGAAGTTCACGATGTAATAAAGTACACGCGAAAACATCGTGCCACTGTAACTAATTATATCACGTGCAAGCCAGGTTTTTGTGTGACGCAATATAAGCAGAAGCCGTTACAGGCTATCGTCACCTTCGGTGAAATTCGCACCTTGCTAAGGAATAAAGAAGAACAAGGAAAGAAATGAAGGATAAAGGAAATCGCCATGGCGCAGTGGGTAAATCGTCTTCGGAATAAGATTTTCGTAAATGCACCGCCATTGGGGGTGGGTAAAACCGGGAGCGGGAGCGGGAGATGCGTAGGTAAAACCGGGATATGGGAGCGGGAGATCACGTGGTCTGGATATTTATTTTATTATTAATTTGTCTCAAAGGACAGGGGATATAAGAAGGTGAGGCTATGTATACCGCTTCGAGGTTTTAAGTGCTCAATTGTTTATCAAGTGCATATTCGCATTCGAATTCCCACCGCGCGCCCAGCTGATGCATCTCATTGTATAGCTAATGAATCCGCGGTTCCTACAGAGTGTGAGGAAAAGCAAGAATGGTGAATCCTTTGTTGCTTAGACTAGGGTGGACTCTTAAACTTGCAAATCAAGCTACACGTCTTGGTAAACTCTTTAATCTATGGGTAAACTCCCCTCAGACTACACCAGAAGCAGTGGAAAAGGCATAGCTGACTGTTAATTGAACACTGCATGATTATTTACATAATCATCATGAATTCATGATACAATTTATCTGGCTACATACATAGCTACATTACATTATTTTGCATAGATTCTAACCATGAGAAGGCTACTCCAGAAAATGATGAGAACAATTCACATATCCAGCCAAGTGAAATATCTACAGCAGCTAGAGCAGGTTAGCAATTTATATAACATAGTGCTTTTAATACAAAATCATATGTAGCTATTACTTACAATTCTATAGACATCAATAAGATACAACATACAGATAATGGAAATTATCATTGCTTGGATAGTCTACTGATTAGCTCAAGGAAAGCCAACAGTTCTGTAGAACGTATCTTGTTACCAGGCCAGGAAAATTCCATGGAAATCACTTGGAAAGATTTTCTAGATAAAGTTGATTCTGTGTTTCCCAGTATCCTTTTATGTTCACATGTCTGCAAAGCAAGAGTGGATCATCATGAGGTAGCTAGCTATAGTGATACATATATAGCTACGTATCATGCTTTTGTCTTTATTTTAGGAGATCTGTAATTTGCCAGAAGGCAATATTGCAGTAATCCAAACTAACCGATCCAGCATTTATGAAACGTCTCAATGATGAGAATAATAGACCTAGAATTGAGGTATGTGTAGTTCTATACAAAACTTGCTATTGCATTTAGCTATATCAACACTATGAATATCATATTTATACATATGTACTGTAACTATATAATATTACGTGAAACACTACCTGGCTAATTAGCTATAGGTTATTTCATAATTGCATCAAGAGCTCTATTTTACTGCATAGCTATAATTATTATGAACTCTCAAGAGTTCATAATAATATTATAGTGAAGTAGAGAGAGTGTCTATAATCCTGGATATACCCCATACAAACACTGCTTCTGTAATTTCTTGTATATCTCCGTAAAAATTAATATCTTTTGTTGATCATAAGCCTTGTTGATTGGCATTGATATATAGGAGAGCAATGCTTTACTGGCACTGCACATAGACTGTGATTGCATATTGCATCACTACTTGATGCAGTGTGTTCTTTGAGGGTATTGTGAGTTGGACACTCTTTTAACTATAAACTTTTGATTGCATATATATATTTAAACTGTGTGATATATTTATAGATTGTATCAACATATCAAAACCCAGATGTTTCTGAGATAAACTACCATGCAGGCACTGCTGTCCGGTCTGCAGCTCATGAATTAACAACTGTACACATTGGTGTGCAGTTTACAGATCATCGACATGCTGATTTATGTACAGCTGTGCTGTTGCTTGTGGCTTGTAAATTTCCTATGCAGGACTTGGAAAAAGTCAGAGTTGATACTGATTCTTCTAAATGTGATATTCTGAATTTTATGAAGGCTGGAGATGTAGGACTAAAATTTGAAACTGCTAAGAAAGGCTATTGCAAAACCATCACAAATAAGGTAACTTCAATTTGCATATGCAATACACCATGGATTGAAGGATCTACATCCACTGCTGTGTATGGGGAAATGCAAGAGGAGTTTAATGCACACAATTGCCTTAAGTGTAATGAATGGTATCACACTCACTGCCTCAGGTATTACAATGTTTCATTACCATCAAGAAAAGGTGGTTTCAAGTGTATGCAGTGTGATATTCCAGACTCCCTTCGATGGCATCATGATATATATACTAACACCTGCACGGTGGATAATTTCCTGACAATAATGTTACTTTTTGCAAAGCAAACTCCTACATTTCTTTCAAAATTTGTAGCCAATGAAATTGAAAATAATTTGAAATCAAGCCTGCTGCTAATGTTGAAAGGAAAATTACAAGAAGGGAAAACATCAATCCTTCAATATTTCCACTCAAGGCTAAACCTTGAACTGGTGCCACGTGGTACAAAATATAACTTACAGACAAAGTAGGATCTTATGCTTATTACTGCATTACAGATGTGTAGGCTGTATATTTTAGTTATATTTCTGTAATTATAAGGAATAATTATAATTATACCTCAGTGTATCTATATAGGTATATACGTGTGTACATATGTATATGTATACCTATAAATAATCTTGTGATGTGTATAGCTACAGCTGTGAATAAAATTTAAATGCATCATCTTGTATATATGCATGCAGTGTTCAATTAACAGTCAGCTATGCCTTTTCCACTGCTTCTGGTATAGTCTGAGGGGAGTTTACCCATAGATTAAAGAGTTTACCAAGACGTGTAGCTTGATTTGCAAGTTTAAGAGTCCACCCTAGTCTAAGCAACAAAGGATTCACCATTCTTGCTTTTCCTCACACTCTGTAGGAACCGATTCATTAGCTATACAATGAGATGCATCAGCTGGGCGCGCGGTGGGAATTCGAATGCGAATATGCACTAGATAAACAATTGAGCACTTAAAACCTCGAAGCGGTATACATAGCCTCACCTTCTTATATCCCCTGTCCTTTGAGACAAATTAATAATAAAATAAATATCCAGACCACGTGATCTCCCGCTCCCATATCCCGGTTTTACCTACGCATCTTCCGCTCCCGCTCCCGGTTTTACCCACCCCCCCGCCATTACCTTTATTGTGTGAAATTTCTGGAGCCCTACACTTAGCGCAACCCGGTCTTACGGCAGGCTGGCTGGCAGGCCGTCCGTCCGGCAGACGAAATACAGGTGAATTTTAAAATTTTCAAAGTTGGCTGTAGGTCGAAATATTCGACTTTTCGTTTCGTTTAACCAAGGTACAGCATCATTACAGCCTTACCAATGCATTCCAGCCTTACCAATGCATTCCAGCTGGTTTTTTCGGGTAAAGCCTATTGCAAGGTTGATTTTTAAAGCGCGAAATTTTCCCGAAGCCATACAATTTCTTACCAATCCCTACTATTAAGTACTACTGTACTTAATGATTACCATGCACACTATAATGATAAATAAAGTAATTATTTATTTGATTCTCCCTCACCGAGTACAATTATACAAGGGTGGAAACAGCTTTAAAAATGGGGGAGCTCATCTCACAGTGGTGAAATTATATATGTTCACCATACATTTACGTACGTATATTCACCCTACTTGTAAAGTGGCAAAGGCTTGAGTGGCAGGGCTTGAGCCCCTTCTACCCCCTGCATATCTCTGCCCTTGCAATATAGAAAATACAGCAGGAGGCATATTTGCCTCATGCTGTATTTATCACTCAACCCTACCGCTCCAGCTGC
>CBDBMG010000003.1:727500-740000 GCA_965207375.1 Nitrosopumilaceae archaeon
TTCTGATTGGCCTCGCACTTTTTTTACAGCCAGGCTGTTTTTGTTTAGCATATCACTGCTTTTTGTAAATATTCAAAAACAGATTATATACTATAAACAAGTCCTGACAAGAAACCTTATATAAAGTATGCAGAGTAATAAAATTTTAAAGGGGAGAGGAGGAAGTTAATATTTTGGGTATTTCCCTTGTATTCCCCCAAATAACTAATGAACATTATAAAGTATGTGTAATTATAATATAATTGTTAGCTATGTAGGTGGAGAACAGTTGAGAACTTCAATGAAGGCTACATCATTGCCATCCTCTACTGTTGATTGATCTACAGGAGAAGACAATTAATATTATAGTGCAAAATATTGTGTATGCTAATAGTGACAGTGGTCTCCTATTTATAATGTGTGGCCACTGTTCACCTCTTGTTGTTTGGTATAATTATCATGGCACATTAACATGAATGAAATTGTTAAAGGCTAATTTTGATAAACTGAAGTGTCATAATTTCTTTAAACTTATCCTGAAGATTCATATATCAATATAGCTTGTGTATCTGAAATTTCATTCAAACGATTTAGAGGGGGTCCGAGTTATGGAAACTATCAACATACAGTGTAAAAGTATCTCTCAAATACATTGAGGTATTTGCTTTATGCTGAAAGTTGTTTGTCTGGTAGAGCATACATAGGAGAAGTGTTGATACAAATTTGGTTGAAATCCATGCAGAAATGAGTGAGTTATTAGACAAACAAGTGTATGTACTAAATGAGTGTTTAAATATAAATTCCGGGATTCACGCCGGGGGTCACGCAAGCCCACGAAAAGTGTGCGATGAAAATGAAAGAAAGAAAGTAGAAAGAAAAAGAAAACGACGGCCGCGTAAATTTTTTTTACTGGAAGGAGGACTTTATAAGGCTGTATCAGAAGACTGGCTGGTTCGATTTCGATGAACTTTGGGTTACTGATTCTACATTAAATGAAGGTACTAATTCTCTAATTAACGAGCGAAAAGGGGCGGGGCAGATGGTTCGTCGTGCGTTGTCGCAAAACGAGCGCCATAAAACTCGCAATGGCTGATACTCAGGAATGGAGGCAGCTATTTACTTCATTGTTGGTATATTGATTCTATATAGTAAGAACGTACTAGGTCCATAATAACTAAGCGGTAGCTTTTATGGCGGCTTAGTTACAGCGTCTGCGAATTTTTGAGCGGTACTACCTGTAAATAACTCACTCGTTCGTCGCGTACGGCTGCTTCTTCTTGGCCTCGCGACTCACTATCGTGAGTCTTGATTGTTTATATCGAAGGGAATTTTGAAACGAATGGCTTGCCATATGATGGCAACCAGTGCCACAAGCCAGAAAACTGTGCCACCAGCCAGAAAACTAAAATTACTTAATTAAATAATTATATAACAAAACTAATTAATGAAATAACAGCTACTTAGCTAACTACAATAAAAATATATATATACGGAGGAGGAGGGGTGAGAATAGTTAATGTTACATATTCAAGTGAAATAAGGTTTTGGACAACTGGAGCAATGACAGCAGGGGCAGAGGTAGCTAATGAAAAGTACAAACATTATCACTATCAATATTATTAACAAAATGACTCCATAAAATGTTTTCAAAATAGCTACAACAATTTTAGTGGTGGGAAGGGTAAGATCAATAGGGGGTAAAGAATTCCAAAGTTGTGGCAGTCTACAAAAGTAAAAATGGTGTGAGAGGGTAGCTAGAAGAAGAGCATTCAGTGATGAATCATCTTATGGGAAGTAGAGGATCTGGTAATTGATGTTCGAAAATTATATAGTTGTTAGTGTTAAAATGTGGAAGATGCAGATTTATATGACTTAATGAAGAAGCTTAAATCATTTAACTCAAATATGTACATCAAGGGTAGTAAATTTAAATGTAATAAACATGATTTGTAACTTGATTTGTAATCATTTAGAATGTATTTAGTAGCTCTTCTTTGTATTCTTTTGAATAGCAAAATATCTTTGATATAATAGGGACGCCACACTTGTGAACAATATAAAAGTTGTGATCTTACAATGGAAATATATATTAGCTAATATGGAGTCATCCGGCGAAGGAGACCAAGAAATTTGTATGCCCTGCCGGTGATTTTTATAGTGATAATCCCAATTCAAATTCAAGGATAAGATAATATCAAGGTCCTTGATTTTCACAAATTTAGATATAGTCTTACTGTTGATATTATATTCTGGCAAATCAATAAAAGAGGGTTTAGACCAAAAATAATATACTTAGTAATTCATATAGTAATAAATAGTAATGATATAGTAAATACTAATATTACTAATAATGAGTAGATTGATTACATTAATAATAATTATTACTAATGTGCAATCAATAAGCCCTAGCATGTTATAAGGATCTGCAGCCTGTGCAGTACACTGGATTTATTAATTTTGTCAAAATACAGACTGGGTGACACCACACCAAAAGCTTGCATCATAGCTAGTAGATCAAAACAATCTCTTGAGTTCATCATCTCTGTGGCAAGATACGTTAAGGCATTACCTGATATCTGTGCAAATTAAAGTTATGATTTTCAACTAACAAATCTTTGAAGCTAGCTTTCTTCTGTTATATCTGTCACCACCTCCAGCCTCCGGGTGTACTGCTCTATAGCTAGTGACAGCCTCAATAAATGAGTCTGTTGTCATCTAGAAAGAAACAAAGCTGTTGTATACAAGTGACACGTGGCTTGAAGATTGAAGGTTAGGTTGTCAAATTAAATTCCTTGGCAAAATATGTCATTGACTGAATCCATGCAAGTTTGACTTTGATCAGTTCTTGAGGTGTCAAAGATCTAATCTTCTTTGTAGTGGGTTGTTTGATATTCCTAACAAATCACAGAACAATTGTACCACAAGTAATTTGTATAGGCTATTGTAGTCCATAAGAATAGTTAATTATTTGATGGGCTCCAAATGTTTAAGAAGTATGTGTACTTACTACTGTACTATTTGTAGCATCTGCCTGTAAATCTAGGACCTGGCTTTGTGTAGTTCCACACTGGCCATTGCCTATTAATAGTACAAACTGGGCCATGTCTCCAGAGTGCACACTAATCCTCCTAGTAAGTAGTATCTGCTGTTGGACAGTATCTCCATACTGCAGGGGCAATGACTAATTTCCTGAACTCAACTTGTGACAAATTGTTTCATTGTTTTAATTTATGACTGTGTAGCCAGTGAAGAACTATTTGAGTGTCACGCCACAAGTAAGTGGTGTAGAGGGAGTCAAGGATAAAATTGATGAATTTTTCCTATCTTGTACCATTATTCACTTGTACAAACAAAATAAATTAATATAGTAACTGTTCTGTTAGAGTATATCGATCTTTGATAATATTTCTAGCCTAACACTAGCTTCCTATTATATGCTGACATTATGCTTGATGCTTTTAGCTACCTATTGTGCTGACATTATGCTTGATGCTTTTAGCTACCTATTGTGCTGACATTATGCTTGATGCTTTTAGCTACCTATTGTGCTGACATTATGCTTGATGCTTTTAGCTACCTATTGTGCTGACATTATGCTTGATGCTTTTAGCTACCTATTGTGCTGACATTATGCTTGATGCTTTTAGCTACCTATTGTGCTGACATTATGCTTGATGCTTTTAGCTACCTATTATGCTGACATTATGCTTGATGCTTTTAGCTACCTATTGTGCTGACATTATGCTTGATGCTTTTAGCTACCTATTATGCTGACATTATGCTTGATGCTTTTAGCTACCTATTATGCTGACATTATGCTTGGTTTTTAGCTACCTATTATGCTGACATTATGCTTGATGCTTTTAGCTACCTATTATGCTCAAAATTATGCTGGCATAATCTAAATCTGGTCAATGAACTTTAGAGGAGTGATACTGAAGGAGATGCAGATACTTGAGTGAGGGCTGTTTGTTACATCCAATACTCCACATTTGGACTCCCAAGGGCCAACAATGACTACTGCTTCCTTTCTCAGTGGTGCATGGGCACGATACACCCAGTAAAGGACCGTGTCAGTCTGTAGCTATGTGTCTATTGCAAGGGAGCACACAAAAGGCAATCAATAATAATCACTATAATATTTATATAGCCACAGATCACCAAGGCGCCTAGCTCTGGTTAAGCAATTGTCCCGCACACCACAAGCTACGTATAAATCTGAATGCAAATCCAAACATCACTGCAACAACTGTAACGAAACATCACACTAGCCTTTGAGGAAATGTAAATGGGCAATCTGGCACATATGATGACAACACACCCACAAACCATGCTCCAGTAAGTACCACACCTAAAACCCAGTCTAGTGGGGGTGTCTCTAATCAATGGAATGGAATATGGACTGGAATGTGGAATGGAATGGAATAGCTTCTCTATCATCTAGTTATAGCTCTATAATACATGCATGCTAAAGGTGTGAAACCAGCTAGCTAGTTGTCATGCATTATAGCTACTACATGCAGTAAATTATCAGTGTTGCTAGCTATAAATAATCACACAACAAATCACGAGTTCAATAAGACATACATACATATAGCTACATACCCAAAAAATGCTACCTAGTAATCATGTATATGATTAAATGTCAAAGCCAACTAGCTATCTAGCTATTCATCTGTTTTTCTATGCCAAAGACTCTATAAACCAAGTCCCAGTGCTGTGGTAACAATCTGGCATGGATAGACGGGGGAATTACTAGCTGGTTTGGTGTAAACAAAGGCCACTTTGATTTAATGTAGAATAAACTTGCATGGTAATACGCATTGCTAAAGATCTTTGATGGTGATAAAGAATCAGGGAACGTAAGCTGGCGCCATTCTTCATGCTGAATGCATAAATCATCTGGTACCTTGGGAGGCTTGAAATATTTTTTCTTGCATCCGGCACATCGTGAAATGTTTCCAGATATAAAGTGCAAATTAAATGGTCTTTGTTCCAAATCTGCTTGATTTGAAGGCTCTAAAGTAGTTTGGGATACAATTACATTACACATGCCACCAGAAACGTTCTGTGTATTCATATTAGTTACGGTTGTATAGTTGGTTGTAGTGGAACAAGTGGTGGTGGTAATAAGTTTAAGCTAGAAGATGGTAGTGTAAGATTTTGCCCTTGAAGAGTTGGTGATCTGTATGAATATTCAACTTGAGAAGCAGATGGAAGCATGTAACTTTGTCTAGAATATGCGGGTGAAAAATACGAACACTGAAATGGTGAAGCAGAAAATCCTTGGTCTGAAAATGAGCTTGAGAACTGAAGTTTGAAGGATGAACATCTGCATTACTTTCACTCAAGTTCCTTGCATTCATTGATTCACACGTTGTCATAGGATTAAATGGCACTCTAATTTCAGGATTAGTTTTGATTCTTTTACGTGGTGGCTTTCCACCCTTGTATCCTCGGCCTTTGGGCATACCAGCCATAGCTAAATTTGTTAGATTGGGCACTTTCTTTTGTTTCTGAAAGGTATCAAGAAATGCAGGCAGCAAATCAGTAACACTTGCTACAGTCACAACATGAGAACAAATTCCAAAAGCTTTGTAATTTGCACAATCTCCATCGCATAAAAATTTATTACCTTTCCCTGCTGTTACCAGGTGTGGTCTACTTCCAGATTTACTTTCTACCATTCGTGAATTCGGTGAACAACCTGGTGCTGGAGCTATCTTTTGTGGGGCATTGATAAGCTCTGTCACTTTATTCCAAATTCCCTGAAGCACTGGAGTAGGTATAAATACATTATCTGCAAACGAATCTACCTGAACAGATAAGCTGATAGATTTGTCAGTTGGTTCAGGAACGAAAGAAATCACACTTGGTGTAGAACATATTAAAGAAGTAGTGCCACAAGTGTGGTAACCAACAGGAACCAAAGTTGCACTATGTACCTTTGACATATGTTTGCTACGTGCTTCTGGTGTCATGCCAAACCATTTTTGTTCATCAACTTCTAGAAACTTGTACTGGGAACAAAACCTGTATTTTCCTCTAGAGCAAACTGCACGCTCAATTTCCTGTTGCTGATCATTCACTAGACACTTCATTTTGTCCATAAATTTTCCGAGTTCATTTTTCTCATAGTTTACCTTTGATTTTATGACAGCATTCAGTGACTC
The DNA here is from genome assembly GCA_965207375.1 of Nitrosopumilaceae archaeon. GTDB lineage: Archaea > Thermoproteota > Nitrososphaeria > Nitrososphaerales > Nitrosopumilaceae > JAWVZS01. Next base: position 733,653 of record CBDBMG010000003.1, read on the forward strand.
ACTGGCATTTGTAGTAAACAATTTTGGGGGGTTTCCCAGCCCTGCTTCCACACGGATTGGATAAAGAGCAGTAGTTTTCAGTACTTCAGCCTTGTGTGTCACAAACCATTCATAAAAATTTGAAGACTTAGTACTCAGAGCTGCTTGATTCTCTAGCGTCCCATATAGGTTTCAATAATGCTAGCTTGTTATCAAACTCTTCACATGACTTACAATCAATAAGCCCATCTAAATGCACCAGTCTTTTGGAAGCACCAAAAATTTCCTCTAAAGTAGTTTTGATATGTTCCTCTGGAAAATGTTGACTATGTAGCTGCTGTTTAATGTTTCTTCTCAAATGAATAGCACAAGATAAGTGTAAGGCAAACCTAAATTCATGAGAACTAAGGCAGCTTCTCCATCAGTACCAAACGCTTTCAGCTTGTCAAGATCACGTTTTAGTCCTATTAGAGTTGATGCAAAATATAAGTAGGTCGAAAAATTCTTACGAAAATGGATTAAAATTGGGCCCAAAAATGTAGGATGATTACTCGATCGTTCTGTTTGTAGCAACAAGTTTTGGTAAGTTATGGGGGTAACATCGAATTCCCCTAAATTAAAAGTAGGATCAACAGTGACAATGGAGAATTCTTCAGCATTGGTACAAAAGCGAACCAAATCATATAGCTGTTGATCATTAGCTAGAACTAAGGCAGGATCTGGAGCAGCCTTAACATCTCTAACAAAACGAGCAGTAATATCCTTGGACTTGCAATCTGTCATTGCGACAAAAAGTTCATCACCATCACAAATAGCAGAAGCCTTTTTTTGGTGTACTTCATGTTTGATACCTGATGTTCGTTACGTGGCAGTTGTCCTATTCCGCAGGCCTTAATCATACCACCGCTAGAGCTACTCACATTGTTTACTGTATCCTTAGGACCATGAATTTTTGCTTCTTTCTTGATTTTCGTCATTGTGCTCGCCCATGTTGGATGAAATGCAACGTCAAATTTGGAGTTGCCATGTGGAAGAGCTTGTGGTATCCTTCCTTTTGGAAACCAGTATGAAGCTACACAAAGATGATGGAGATCTCCATTGGAATCTAAAAATCAATACACAATTAACATAAGTATTAGCTACATGTTATTGTGATGATATATACTAGGGGTGGGGTTAAGTGGCAAATACAGCACGTGTATTTGTCACAAAACCCTACTGTATTTTATCATACGTACAACACGAGTATATGGTGCTGCTTCTACTGATTTATTGATTTTGCATGGGAGGATTATTAGTGTTATCCTGTGCAATTCATCGAACTATACATTGTATGAAACTGAAGCTAAGATTATTGCACCATGTTAAGTACCCTGCGCATCACATAGAATCACGCATATAAAAATACATAATAAAGAAGTGTTATCTACCTGTGATAAATGCCAACATTCTTTTACACTCATTGTCAGCAGGATGATAATAGTGTAAACGACGAATGTACTGAATATCAGTTTCACCACCAACTTTATCATGCAGATGCTTGACACATAATTTCCCTTCTTCGGAGTACCAAGCCTGAAATGGAATTGTATGGGATCCGCTTTGCTTCCACTTTCCAAAGTTATCTCTTTTAGCATCATCAGGGTGTTGTAAGCTATCTAAATCGATCAAAAAAGTTCCACTAAACTTAATGTCTGTTGGACGCTTTGTACATATTAAAGATTTATCTTGTGGGTCAAGTAACATTGAAATGAGATCATCAACACTGTATTGCTGTGTAGGAAATTCATAAATGGGGGTTTCAGGATGTGATGTTTGATTAGCTCTAATCTTCTTGCTAACATCATCATCACTACCACTATCATCATTGTCATCATCATCACAATTAGAAAAACTACCACACAAACACACCACTGTAATAAATCACACGTACTACTATATATACTACTACAGTTATCAAAAAATAGGTATACTTACTCATCATCTTCCTTGAACAACTGCTTCTTACAAGAAGTTTGCTTATCACTTCCTACTGAATAATCTACCACTTCTGAATCACTTTCACTGTCTAACATATACCTACATGTTGTAGTTGAAAACTAACAAAAATGCCAATAACTAATGACTAACATTAATACGTACCACGGAATTAATAACCAGAGTTACATAAAGCTATAGCTAGCAGATATTTTAATGAATTGCCTGTTAGACAAGCATAAACAGCATGTTAAAATTTTAATTGGCCGCCTGTCATTTCTCGCCCTCTTTTATTACAAGACCTCCCCGCGTAGCTTGTCAGGGCAAGCAGCCAACCATGGCTTTAGTTTTATATTAAATTGATAATTACAGCACTAGAAAGATTATGTATTAACATCCATTACAGCTATAGATGTCACCATGCACGTGTGGCCAAGTACGCGCTTGCGAATTAACACTGAGGGAACTACCACATAAAGCCAGCATCGGTCAGTCACGTAATAGACACACATAATAATACAATTATTATATAAAACATGCACAACCATGGCTAACGTACTTGGGCTTCTCTTTTCTTTTCACCAACTTGATAGGTGAAGGCTAGTCTCGCGTGGCCAGACCCTATTTTTCGCGCAGGGGCTTTATCGCTTTCAGTATACTGAAAGCGATAAAGCCCCTGCGCGAAAAATATACTGAAAGCGATAAAGCCCCTGCGCGAAAAATAGGGTCTGGCCACGCGAGACTAGGTGAAGGCGAGGCCGAAAGACATGGCGTCCGCACATTTGCAGGTATACCCGTACGTGGTTTCAATGACGGTGTCTGTCTCGGCGTCGGTGAATCGTCTGAATCCACAATAATAGGACTCGACGAAGTCCCAGCCATATAAACACTCAGTTATTAAGCTGCTCACTCACTTTCAGACATTCATGCATACAATAATTAGTCTATGCAGATCACGTGCATTTGCATTTCAGCTTCCGTTTTAACACTTCCGGATTTTGTTTGCTTGTAACGATTTGTAAGGACATTGCTCGTGATTGAACCTGTTAATACCGATTGGTGAAGTATTTGTAAGTAGCACAAGTTTATTAATAATTAATTTCCATTCGTAATAATATAGCTATCAGTACGAGTAGACCTATTTATTGTTGAGTCCATTCCATTCCATTCCACATTCCAGTCCATATTCCATTCCATTGATTAGAGACACCCGTCTAGTGGCTTGAGTGAAAAGGATTGTAACACAGCCACATGTCTGCTGAAAGCCATACAAGGGCAAATATATCTTACTCAATGATGGTGCTGAAATTAAAAGGTCCTTTGTTTCTCAGAAATATATGTACTAAAACTAGATCCAAAAACTGAAGAAAATATTTGCATTTTGTAGCCAAATCTCCATCAGCTCAGCTATTAGGCACAGTCAATTAATTTTAGTGTCATTAACTGGAGAACAAATATCAGCGTGAGCACTTGTTAACGGTCCTACACCAGTAGAGAAGGCAGCTGATTGGTCAAGTGAAGGAATTTTCACATAGCAACACCTCTCCAGAATTCATTTCAAGGTTGTGAAACATTCCATACCTGCAAGGCCTAGGCCTTGTGTTGACACATCCTAGATACATATAACAGGAGAATGAGATCACTCTGTTAATTGGTGCTGGCCATTAGAATTTTGTTGGAGATAAGGACTCAGCCACCAGTTTCCTTTTGCAGTATGAGAGATCTTCTTGATACATCTCATGAACCAGAAGATGGAACAAATTCCCATGGAAGTATGATCATGCCCCATTTCCTACCAAATACCATATAATTATTATTCCAAATATTCAAGGGGAAACTTTCGCGATTAGAATTAAAATGAAAATTCATGGGAAATGTTTTGTGGTAGCAGCTTCATTTAATAATCAACATAATCTAATGAACTAAAATTGTGCCCTTCAAATGTTTTGTTGTATATGGTATGCTGTGAAAGGAGAAGCTGGAGAACCCGCAAAACAGTCACCTTTAACAACTGGTACCAAAACTATTGGAGAAGTATGACAACATCATATGCATAGCAGAGCAAGAGGGGCATAATTTCATTGAGAAGGTGCATGCATCATTCAGTAAAAGTACTCACATCACCAGTACAGAAATCCTCATCCACAACACCCATTCGCATCATCTATGGTTGTAGTTACAATCTATAAAGGGCATGACCAATAGATACAATCGATTGATTATATTGGATCGGTTGTATTAATGATTTTAACATTTAGTTTATATATTGGCTATCGGAATATTGGTAAAAAGTCATATCGGTACAACTCTACTTTGTGGCTAGTGCTTCAGAGGAGACTCTGGAAATGATGTCATCAATGTACTAGATTTCTCTACATGTCTCCAGTTACTGTTGATATGACTGCATTCAGTATAAAGAGAGAGGCAACTGAAACAAATACAACAGAATTAAATCGATAGGTTTGGAATATGCTCTTAGGCATAAATATATGAAACAGCAAGGAATTTCAGGCACTAGCAATGGCTGACAATGTTGCTGGCTTCCTAAGTTACATGTACATATATGTTGATTTTTTATGCTTTTTTTGTTGGGAGGGTGGGTGGGAGGGAGGAGGGGAGGGGAGGGCGGAGTGGGGGGGTGGGGAGGGAGGAGGAAAAACCTCCCCAGGTGAAGACACGAGGTGACTAGTTGCCCACAGATGGTCCTGACCATACAACCAGGCCTAAGGGACATCATTCTGGTCAAGGGTAGAATTCCAGGCTGATAACGCCCAATTGGTGCGCTCCACAGGTGCCAATGTGTCAGTCATGGTTTTACAAGGCCCCAAATTCACCCCTCAGAAAAGCAGACCACTTGAGTCTGGCCATAGGAGATATGGTGTTAGGCTAGCTATTAAGTATAGCTATAAGCTGGGGCAAAAAAATGAATTTAAATTTTAGTGCGAACATGGCTGGTTTTTGCAGAGACAATCACATATATATTTACCATTACAAAATCCCCACTGATGGGGAGTATAACTCTAGCAAAAGACATACAAATCCCCATCTATGGCCGGGTGGGGGAAGTGGGGGTTGGCATTGATAGTTGCATTATTTTACAGTATGCCACCACATGCATACGTATAGCTATATAGCTATACGTATATATAAACATATAATTATACTGCATGTATGTGAGTAGCTGCTGCTATAATACAAGTAATGTGAGGCTCACTGCATAACTATACTGAGAACTCAGGACTGCATGTGCGTTGCTTAGGTTGCTATATATTATGGAGATGCTATGCAATTATATGTGTGCTTGCGCACGTGCAGCGTGCATGCAAGCTAGCTATATAATATAAACGCGGAATTATGGCAAGCGCCTAGTAACAAAATTATACTAGTACATATAAGGTAATAAAAGTACATACGAAATCCAAATATACATTTCAGATGTAGCTACATACGAAATTTCAGATGTACATACGAAATTTCAGATGTACATACGAAACTTCAGATGTACATACAAAACTTCAGATGTACATACGAAATTCATATGTACATTTCAGATGTACATACGAAACTTCAGATGTACATATGAAACTTCAGATGTACATACGAAATTCATATGTACATTTCAGATGTACATACGAAACTTCAGATGTACATACGAAACTTCAGATGTACATACGAAACTTCAGATGTACATACGAAATTCATATGTACATTTCAGATGTACATACGAAACTTCAGATGTAGCTACATTTCGGATGTACATACGAAATTCATATGTACAGTACATACGAAATTCGTATGTACATACGAAATTCGTATGTACATTTCAGATGTACATACGAAACTTCAGATGTACATACGAAACTTCAGATGTACATACGAAACTTCAGATGTACATACGAAACTTCAGATGTACATACGAAACTTCAGATGTACATACGAAATTCATATGTACATTTCAGATGTACATACGAAACTTCAGATGTAGCTACATTTCGGATGTACATACGAAATTCATATGTACAGTACATACGAAATTCGTATGTACATACGAAATTCGTATGTACATACGAAATTCTATGTAGATACATTGTAGATGTACATACGTATACGAAACTTCAGATGTACTTTTTAGTACAAATTATTAGCTATAGGTTAGGACAGTTGATGAACACTGTCCTAACATTTCACAGTACTATACTAAGTTAACATTTTGTATATAAGTGACCAGTTACTTGAATGTGACAATGCATTGTGGGTGAGAGACTGAGAGTTTATAATAAAATTATTTGCATTCCAATAGGAAGTTATATCTTTGAGGCTCCAACAATTATGACATTTTTTACATAGCTATATATACATACATACATAAATACATACATATTGGGGTTACAG
>CBDBMG010000003.1:745000-815000 GCA_965207375.1 Nitrosopumilaceae archaeon
ACTAAACAAATAGTACCTTCAATGTATGAAGAATCGTTGACCTGAAGTCGTTTGATATCCATGACACGAGTTTTCCGTACGCGCCTTATAAACTCCTTCCTGTAATCAAAAATATTTTAGGCGCCCGTCGTTTTTTTTTCTTTCTTCTTTCTTTCTTTCATTTTCATCGCACACTTTTTGTGCGCTTGCGCGTGAATTCCGGAATTTCTATTTAAAACACTCACACTTATTTGTCTAATAACTCACTCATTTCTGCATGGATTTCAACCAAATTTGTATCAACACTTCTCCTATGTATGCTCTACCAGAAACACAACTTTCAGCATAAAGCAAATATCTAACTATATTTGAGAGATACTTTTACACTGCATGTTGATAGTTTCCATAACTCAGACCCCCTCTAAATCATTTGAATAAAATTTCAGATACACAAACTATATTGATATATGAATCTTCAGGATAAGTTTAAAGAAATTGTGACACTTCAGTTTGTCAAAATTAGCCTTTAATGATCATTCATGCTTATGTGCCATGCAAGATAATTATACCAAACAACACAAGGTGAACAGTGGCCACACATTATAAATAGGAGACCACTGTCCTGTTAGCATGCACAAAATTTATTTATAGCATTATAATATATCTTCTCCTGTAGATCAATCAACAGTACAGGACATGATGGCAATGATGTAGCCTTCATTGAGGTTCTTCACTGTTCTCCACCTATATACATAGCTAACAATTATAGTAATACGTACTATATATGTTCATTAGCTACTTGGGGGAAATACAAGCCGGGGAAACACCTAAAGTATTAACTTCCAGCTCCTCTCCCCTTTAAATTTTTATTACTCTGCATACTTCATATAAGGTTTCTTGTCAGGACTTGTTTATAATTGTAATCTATTTACAAAAAGCAGTGATATGCTAAGCAAAACAGCCTGGCTGTAAAAAAAGTGCGAGGCCAATCAGAAGCCACAATGGCTATAAGCGACCAAAATCTCTGATATCAACTAAGGCCAAGAAGTTGAACATTTTATTAAGAATCCTTTTACTTGAATGACATACAATAGTTTACAGGGCATTTTCACAACTATGATTGGCTTTGTCACTTGGCCACCTTTTTGTACTATCATCTTTTATAAGGTGGCCAAGTGACAAAGCCAATCATAGTTGTGAAAATGCCCTGTAAACTATTGTATGTCATTCAAGTAAAAGGATTCTTAATAAAATGTTCAACTTCTTGGCCTTAGTTGATATCAGAGATTTTGGTCGCTTATAGCCATTGTGGCTTCTAATTGGCCTCGCACTTTTTTTACAGCCAGGCTGTTTTGCTTAGCATTCAAGTAACTGGTCACTTATATACAAAATGTTAACTTAGTATAGTACTGTGAAATGTTAGGACAGTGTTCATCAACTGTCCTAACCTATAGCTAATAATTTGTACTAAAAAGTACATCTGAAGTTTCGTATACGTATGTACATCTAAAATGTATCTACATAGAATTTCGTATGTAGCTACATACGAATTTCGTATGTACTGTACATATGAATTTCGTATGTACATCCGAAATGTAGCTACATCTGAAGTTTCGTATGTACATCTGAAGTTTCGTATGTACATCTGAAATGTAGCTACATATGAATTTCGTATGTACATCTGAAATGTACATATGAATTTCGTATGTAGCTACATCTGAAGTTTCGTATGTACATCTGAAGTTTCGTATGTACATCTGAAATTTTGTATATGTACATCTGAAGTTTCGTATGTACATTTGAAATTTCGTATGTAGCTACATCTGAAATTTCGTATGTACATCTGAAATGTATATTTGGATTTCGTATGTACTTTTATTACCTTATATGTACTAGTATAATTTTGTTACTAGGCGCTTGCCATACGGAATTTTGTGTGCAGGCAATCAGTCGTTTTTAATGCGCTACATATAGTGGTCTTTCGGTTATAATTAGCTATAGATATGGACGCCGATCAAGCCGGACGTCAAGCCGTGGTTGGTGCACTGATGGAGGCTATTGCCAAGCTCTCTGGCACGGCAGTCACTTCAGCCGTGCCTAACCCCTCAGAATCAAGTTCTATCGGTATTATGAGCCGTATCGGTACTACAGCCACTTGTATGAACAGCGGTTTCCGCAGTAGCAGTGGAAATACTAGCCTTATGACAAGCCACAAGTTTCCCATTATGATGTCGCGCCATCACCGTAAGAGTCAAGCAGACCCCCAACCTCAACCCGGATCATCTCTAGAGCTAATCTCGCGGTATGTATATAGTAGCTAGCTGCATGTATATATAATAGCTATAGCTACTGTATACTCATGAAGCACTTTGTTTGCATAAGTATATAGTTGGCATAATTGTATAATATAAATCAATCTGTCCTTTCTTTCCAGGCACCTAAATTGTTTACAGGCACCTACTTTGCGCTTGTTAACAAGAGCGTTAACATGGCAAAGTAGCTGTATTATAGCAAAATACATTCAAAAAACATCAAAATCTATTTGTCTAAGTTATATATTGGGACATATTATGGTAAAATACATCATGTCTGTTAATAGTATTAATGGGTGCAGGTACATTGCTAATTATATCACGTATGCACACGGCTGTTTTGTGTGACGAAGGCCCACATTCATTGACACCTGTGCTAGCCTTTTAACAGCACAGACAAAGAAAAAGGAAGATACTGAAGGATGAAAAGAAACATCATGGTACAGTGGATGAATCTTCATCGGAACAGCAGTTTTGTAAATCAGACGCGATTACCTTTGTTGTGTGAAAAATCTGGAGCCATACTTCTAGTACTAGTGGGTCTTACGGCAGGCAGTCCAGCAGTCCAGCAAGCAGTCAGATGAAATGCTGGTAGATTTGAAAATTTTTAAAGTTCTCTACTTATTGCATCAGTAGGGTTTTTGTGGTGTTTAATGAAGATACAGTGTTATTATAGTGTTACCAATTCATTTCAGTCAGTCGGTTTTTTTGGGTAAAGTATATTGTAAGGTGTGTTTATGAGGTGCGTAAAAGCGGTATACCATGTTTTTGTGTCAATCTCTACTATTACTTATTATAGCTTATGTACACAAAATACACCTATTCATATTACAGTATGTATTTCCTTTACTGTTTAAGATTTTAGAAATCTACAAGTTGCATGAGATTCCCTATGAAAAGCTGCATAAATGGTGTAAATTTTATTAGACTCCTATGATTAGTTATAAAGTTATTCAAGTTCAAAATCTCAAAATGTGATCAAATTTTATGTGTATAATTTTATTATAAGCCTTGTTTTCTCATGCTGGGTCACATATATAATAATCGTAAGTGGCAATTGGTCCAAAATTAAGATGCAGTTATAACGGGAGTAAAATGTTTGAGAATTCATTATAGAATGGTTTGATGCTATTTCAACTTAATTATTAAGTATTGTAGTCTCCATGCATGATCCATACAGTGTAGCAGACTATTATTCACACCAGACTGTCTACAGGAGTATACGTAGCTATTGATCAATCATATTTCCTATTCCGAATTATTACAGGCTTGTTACAAGCCAAGGTGTCAGAGGTGGGATATCCTAGGCCTGATCAGGCCTTCAAACCACTCATGCTTACCTGTAAACCTACAAGTTCATTAACAAAAATATATAATCTTACTAACCATTCAGGGGGTACTCTATACATCTATTGCAGACACCTCAAATAAAACACGATTATTTACCTCATGCAAAATTAATGCATTCAACAATTACCTCATCCAACTGTATAATTATGTTTACGTACGTATACATATGTATGCTTATGCATGTGATAATAGTAATACTATAGCTATAGCCACATATATAATTATCAGTATTGTTGATGATAATTCACCATATTCAATAACAATGAATGACAAAAATCTATAACTGTATAGTTTGTTAGTGAATTGTTACCATATGCATAATTATTATCATCATATAATAGTCACAAGTTAAATTACCATGTACTGCATGTATGTACAGTGACATATCTGTAAATCTTGGGCTTGTTGGCAAAACATGACTAGGCTTAATAAACCAAAAGTTGATTAATCACATTTAACAGAGTAAGGGACTAAGGGGAATACGTAGCTGAATAGGAGGGGAATATTTAATGTTAGCTCGGAAGCTATTTAAGTGTGGGAACCAAAAAGATGTAGCAAAATACACATTTTTATTGAAAAATTAATTCCTATGGAAATTTCATTAAAAATACAGGGAAAATGACCCCACTGACCCCCTATTCTGGCACCCACATTTATATGTGCATATGTCTGTGTGTGTGAGAGTGTATATGTGACAGAGCCTGAGAAAACAGGTCTTATTTACACATAAAATTTGTTCAGTATTTCAAATTTAACAGCTAACTCTTTTCCTAACACAGTATTTTCACATACGTTTTATCATAGCTACATGTATAATTATATGTAGAAATTCCTAAGGAATTCAATAAAACTAACAGAGTTTGAATAACATACACAGATAAAGAGATATATATATATGCATAATATGAATAGGTGTATTCTATGTAGTTTCTCAGGCCCGGTCACATATGTATATATATGACCGGATTTGTGAAAAGGGGTCTTATAATACACGCATCCAATTTTCAACTTTAAGGAGATGTAACTCAGCTTGTAGTTGAGCTACAGCTTTGAAATTTTGTGACAAGACTTTCCTATCTTGAACTAATGTGGGCAAAAATTTTAATGTAATAGCTTAATCACAAACAAAGTTATGACTCATCAAAGTCATAAAATTGGAAGTGTGTATAAGACCCCTTTTTGCAAATCCAGTCACATATGTGACCCGGCATGAGAAAACCGGGCTTATGTACACAAAATACACCTATGCACATTACAATGCATATCTTCTTCACTGTTTAAGATTGTAGACATCTACAAGAAATCTATCTTTAAGTAACTGCCAAATACAATTTTATGTACGTAAGTACCATACGTACATATATACATACGTACATACTGTGTAGCTACGTATGAGTTTTAACACATACATAATACATGTAAGACACTTGCAAAAGGTAGGAAATACTGATCCGTGATAATGTACAATTGAAATATTAATATTTAATCAGGGATTTACCTAACACTAATTAGGTGAACTGGATGCTGAATTGGGAGTGCGGGATGACAGAGAAAAGTATTATTTATTATGGAGAGAGGTAGGAGTAGTTGAACAGCTGACTGAATACGGCTCCTCTACTACATCAACAGAAAGTGTTGTGATAGGTACGTAGGTATAATATATGCCTACAGGGGTACATATCTAATTGTTTGTGTACATGCATTTAAGCTTCATAACAGATTATTTTGTACTTATTTTGTTAGAGTTAGATAGTTTATTTAATGAAGCCTGGATCTTATTGTCCAAATCGGAAGAAATGAAGGATCAGCTGCAAGTGCTGGAATCATGATTGCACATTACAAATGATGAAACAAGGCAGCAGTGCATTGTAGAAGGAAAGTGTTTGGCAATAAAGCGGAAACTTGAGTCGCTTCAGGCAGATATGGAGATGTCCTATCTTAGTATAAAGAAAAAGCAAGTTGCTATTCAAAGTTTTGCAAGTAAATAAATAAATGTAGAATATAATATTGATTTACTGTCCATATGTATTAATATCTAACACAGCCTCTAGTAAACAACGATCACATTTGAGAAGAGCCATAACATCAGAAAAAAGAAATTAACTAAATGTGTACAGAAATACAATGATTTATGCATTGAAGATGCAAATTATTGTGCAACTTCTGTTTCTGCTGTTATAGATGGAGATTTTCCATGGTCTTTGCTTACAGGTTAAGTGGCATATACTCAGACAGCAGCTAGCTAATGTATAATCCTATAGGTCAACGTCGCAGTGTTGATATTCAAAATAAATTACAAGCAGTTGAGATTTTTAATGAAACAGAGCGTTATAGAGAAGAAAGAGCATTGCTGATTGGTGAAATGAATAATCTCTTAAGATTTTACTACGGGGTGATACTGCCTTCTATTTCTCAAAGCATATCAGGTACCCATGCATGTACATGTACATACGTAGTTACGTACATACATAAAGACAGCAGCTCATGCAATAGTATATACATGCATGCAGTCTTGCATAGTCAGACAATTTTACCTGTGGGTGTATGAAAAGGATATGGCAGAATAATGGCAGTGTTGTCACCCATGTAATTGGTACATTTTTGGGTATTATTTGTATTAGCTATTGTGCATTACGTATCACTTCAGAGGTATCACTAGATTTTCTGAACAGGACTTCTATCATCATTGGCCTACGTCCTATACTAGCATATTATGAGCATGATACGTAATTTGGTTAATCATGCATTTGTATGATTATTTGTTTAGAAAACGAAGAAATGTTACAACTGGACACTCATGATGGCACAGGAAGTCAAACTGATGAAGTAAGTTAAGTGTAGAACAAATGCAGAGAATCCTGTGTGGCTCCTTTGGCTCTTGCCTAGATTACATATGATACCCATAGGATTTAAGTCACTACTAGTCTGGGATTTTTCTACATTCAGTAGTTTATGTGTTTGAATATTTCTGACTCCCTGTTTAACAATTTTCTTTGTTGATCCATATGATTGTCCAAATGACATAGGATCATATACATACCATAAACGACTAATAAAGTTTTGCAAATTCATTTTGTCTGGCAAAATTTGGTCAGAAGCTATAACTGATATTATTTCTCCCATGCTCTGCATGTTATAGTGGGGCCGGCTGATGATTCCTCCCACTCAAAATATAATGGATGAAAAGTCACTGCATATGTATATATATATGTACGTACGTACATTAATACACATGTATTTATTATACCTACATATGTACACCTCTATATACTTATGTGGTGACTTACTGGCTGCACATGTAGAGATGTATGACATGTATTTATGAAACAAATCATGATCAGATGCCACTGTATACATAGTACGTAGCTATACTGGGTATAAATTATTTGTTTTGACAAATTGAATTCTCTCTGAAGATCATGTATATTATTCAATATAAGCAATTATGCAATATATAGGTCTAGAATATAAATTTTAATTTGCTGATGCAATTCAACAGAATATATTGTACAGCGGGTTTTGTCTGTGAGGTCCTAATTTTGCAAGGCATCACAAGATAGCAAATTTTAAACTGAGACAAAGTACAACAACAATAGACTTTTGTACGTATGTAGCTGTATGCAGTTCGCAAATGTAATATTACTGCTAGACTAGAAAATCAACTTGCAAAAATTGAGGCACCTCACAAATATATACAGGAAGTTATGTATATGTTAATACATAAACAGTATACAGTTCATAACATTATTATATAATTTTTATTATTACATGATTAGGTGATAACAAGACGGTACCATTCAGTGAGCAGAGACACAACATATATTCAAGGCAAAGTAGCTTTACTATATAAGGCTAAAGAAAGAGCGCTGAGGCTACTGTCATCTGCTGTAGAAGTATTTAGACAAGTAGAGTTGAGAGGTGGAGAGGCTTTGCAATTATTGGAAATGGAGGATGAACAGGCGAGTCCAACAAGCGCTAGTGATGTGGATGATGACAGTTTGTCTAGTGGAGGATCTGATGAAGATTAATCGTAGACTGATCATATAATATTATATATCTATATTACCAGTAGCTACTTAGTATTGTTATATTACGTACGTATATTAAGTATATGCATATGCTGCGAGTGTTCATGCATGTATATATAATAATCATTCTCTACTGACTGTGTATACTGCACTTGCATTTTCAAACCAGGCGCGCGCCGACCGTCGACCGCATGCCGGCGCGCGCCTGGTTTCTTGATATTACTTTCATGCGGACGTCGGTATGCGTGCGTGCGTGTGTGTCTGTGTGTCCGCCCCCCGGGCTATTAAAAACTATTCACGTGAAATGAAGTCTGAATAGCCAATTAAACAAGTCCTACTACTTTTCAGTTTCTCTGTATGGCATTTGCTATCGATACTGTTGATGGGCGGGGCCTTAGTAACGAAGCGCGTCGTGTGTTACTTCCAAAGAAGAGCAAGGTAATGGCGTACTTGCCGTTCATTACACGGTAAAAGCCGTTTAACCAGTTGTACATTGCTAACAAGACGGAGCGCTTCAGTTTTAAAAGTGGGCGTTCCGTGCGGGTTGCGAAGCTTATAAAAGAAGACTGGCCTATGATGTTACAGTAAGAATTTCGGCATAAAACAACTTTATACTACTTTCAAAAAGTTTTATCACTAAAGTACTGGAGTACAAAGCGGGTTTAAACAGAAGAATTAAATTCGCATGCGTTGCTATCAGATATGTGTTCCTTAGTGATGAGTCTCTGCTCACGTGACTCACTGGTGACGTCATTAAGGACTATTACAATACATTGATTAACAATAGATTAACAGTTGTTTTAACTTACACACAGTGCCTGGTTTTTAGATGGTAATACGTCAACTTGTTAATCATGTGTGGTTATAGTATTATATATGTGACTGGATTTTGGAAAACAGACAATTTTGTCATATTTGACACCATTTATATTTCTGTTTATTTCAGACACTCCAGATGGTTCTACTGGTTTAATAAGTGGTTAAATCATTAACACACAACTTAAATTACTATTTAAATTAAGCATAGGAAATAGTTTAGAAGTAGCTATACGTACGAATATCAAGACTCACGATAGTGAGTCGCGAGGCCAAGAAGAAGCAGCCGTACGCGACGAATGAGTGAGTTATTTACACGTAGCACCGCTCTGAAATTTGAAAACGCTGTAACTAAGCCGCCACGACAGCTATCGCCTAGTTATTCAGGACTCAGAACGTTCTAACCATATAGAATTAGTAACCCGACAATGGAGGAAATCGGCGCCACCAATCCTAAGTACCAGCCATTGCGAGTTTTATGGCACCCGTTCGTGCGCCCACGCTCGAAAAACCATCCCCTTGGCACCTACTTACTCGTTTACTAAACAAATAGTACCTTCAATGTATGAAGAATCGTTGACCTGAAGTCGTTTGATATCCATGACACGAGTTTTCCGTACGCGCCTTATAAACTCCTTCCTGTAATCAAAAATATTTTAGGCGCCCGTCGTTTTTTTTTCTTTCTTCTTTCTTTCTTTCATTTTCATCGCACACTTTTTGTGCGCTTGCGCGTGAATTCCGGAATTTCTATTTAAAACACTCACACTTATTTGTCTAATAACTCACTCATTTCTGCATGGATTTCAACCAAATTTGTATCAACACTTCTCCTATGTATGCTCTACCAGAAACACAACTTTCAGCATAAAGCAAATATCTAACTATATTTGAGAGATACTTTTACACTGCATGTTGATAGTTTCCATAACTCAGACCCCCTCTAAATCATTTGAATAAAATTTCAGATACACAAACTATATTGATATATGAATCTTCAGGATAAGTTTAAAGAAATTGTGACACTTCAGTTTGTCAAAATTAGCCTTTAATGATCATTCATGCTTATGTGCCATGCAAGATAATTATACCAAACAACACAAGGTGAACAGTGGCCACACATTATAAATAGGAGACCACTGTCCTGTTAGCATGCACAAAATTTATTTATAGCATTATAATATATCTTCTCCTGTAGATCAATCAACAGTACAGGACATGATGGCAATGATGTAGCCTTCATTGAGGTTCTTCACTGTTCTCCACCTATATACATAGCTAACAATTATAGTAATACGTACTATATATGTTCATTAGCTACTTGGGGGAAATACAAGCCGGGGAAACACCTAAAGTATTAACTTCCAGCTCCTCTCCCCTTTAAATTTTTATTACTCTGCATACTTCATATAAGGTTTCTTGTCAGGACTTGTTTATAATTGTAATCTATTTACAAAAAGCAGTGATATGCTAAGCAAAACAGCCTGGCTGTAAAAAAAGTGCGAGGCCAATCAGAAGCCACAATGGCTATAAGCGACCAAAATCTCTGATATCAACTAAGGCCAAGAAGTTGAACATTTTATTAAGAATCCTTTTACTTGAATGACATACAATAGTTTACAGGGCATTTTCACAACTATGATTGGCTTTGTCACTTGGCCACCTTTTTGTACTATCATCTTTTATAAGGTGGCCAAGTGACAAAGCCAATCATAGTTGTGAAAATGCCCTGTAAACTATTGTATGTCATTCAAGTAAAAGGATTCTTAATAAAATGTTCAACTTCTTGGCCTTAGTTGATATCAGAGATTTTGGTCGCTTATAGCCATTGTGGCTTCTGATTGGCCTCGCACTTTTTTTACAGCCAGGCTGTTTTGCTTAGCATATACTTGTTGTGTACAAAGACAGTGTTTACTTGAGCTCACCCTGGAAATCTGTTAAACATGTATATACATAACATGATAATACTATGTATCCAATACATTGTGACGGTACATAGCAAGTGCAGGACATTATGATTTGGTGGCTATCTGATTAGTACTTAGACCCAACACCTATTATAAATTTCTTACACACTGCAATATGAAACTAAGCTGATGTTACAAACATTTAAAAACAGCAAAAATTATTTTACACTTGATGAGTTTAACTCTCGATTGGAAAACTTGGAGCTCAGATATATGGAGTCCAAAAGTCGTCCCACCCTTCTTTCACATAAAACTTTAAATTCACAAAGCAATTCTTTGAAGCAAAATGGTTTGTGAATATTATGTACATTAACTGTTACAATTGTTTATTTGCAGCATCGCAAATGAACCTATTGGGGCATGTTTTACCACTGATTATTGGAGATTTTGTTCTTGAAGATGATCAGCATTGGGAATTATTTCTACAATTGATGGATATTGTGGATATACTGTTTTCACCAACCACTTCAGCTGATTTTGCTGCTTATGTATCTACACTTATCAGTGATCATCATCACGAGTTTTGTAAGTTATACCCTGAACACAGTGTGATTCCAAAGATGCACTTTATGGTGCACATGCCACGATTAATGATTCAGTAAGAAGAAGTTTGTGTTAAGTGTATATAAGTTGTAATTTTTTAGATTTGGACCCTTAGTTCGACATTGGACAATGAGATTCGAAGCAAAGCATTCCTATTTTAAGCAATTATCACATTCAATGGGTAATTTTATTAACATTACATTTTCACTAGCAATGAGGCACCAGCAATATCAGTGCTACCTGAATATGAATACTAGTGATTTGTTTCAATGGTCTGATTGCATTGAAGTTGGAAAAGGTAATATAAAAAACTGGAAAATTCTGAAGGCTTTAATTTTCAATGATTTATGGAATAATATTTCAACAGTAGTATTGTTACAATGCTTATGACTAATTTTACTACTTCTCAACTGAATCTTTGACCTTTGAAATTTTCCAGTTTTATAGAATATGTATATATGGTTATATACGTATTTGTGAGTATTACAGGGTCGGTAGTTTCAAGTGATAGACTGAAGGAGTATTTGGATCGTCCTGTTTCCAGCATTTTTAGGTAAGAATAAAGTGCATTCCCAGATAGGATTTTCATATTTCAGAATTGGGCTGGACAGACCAGATTATTAATACTGACCGTACTTTATTTTAGGATCAAGGCATTCAAATGATTTACTACCGTATAGCGGATTAATTTTGAGGGGGGAATTTCGAGGATAGGCTAGTATAAATTGTTCGTGAATAAACTTTCGAGGATTAGCTTAGTGTTGTTTTAGTTAATCAAAACTAAAACTAAAAATAATTTTAGTAAAGCAGTTATATTTTAGTTAACTAAAACTAAAACTAAAACTAAAATTAATTGCAAGTCAGTACTAAAACTAAAACTAAAACTAAAATTAATTGTGAGTCAGTACTAAAACTAATACTAAAACTAAAATTAATTGTGACTCGGTACTAAAACTAAAACTAAAACTAAAATTAATTGCAAGTCAGTACTAAAACTAATACTAAAACTAAAATTAATTGTGAGTCGGTACTAAAACTAAAACTAAAATTAATTGTGAGTCAGTACTAAAACTATAACTAAAACTAAAATTAATTGCGTGTCAATACTAAAACTAAAATTAATTGCAAATCAGTACTAAAACTAAAATTAAAACTAAAATTAAATGTTAGTCAGTACTAAAACTAAAACTAAAACTAAAATAGAATGTAAATTTTTACCAAAACTAAAACTAAAAGCATAACTAAAACTAAGGGTAATTACGTCTTCAAATGGCATATATGATGCAACATAATGCTGTTTAAGCCTGTTTTAAGCCTGTTTTTACTCAATACTAAAACTAAAAATAGTTTTAGTAAGACATTTTTATTTTAGTTAACTAAAACTAAAACTAAAATTAATTCAGAAATATTACTAAAACTAAAACTAAAACTAAAAGTATTTAGAGATATAACTAAAACTAAAACTAAAACTAAAAATACTTCAGAAATCTAACTAAAACTAAAACTAAAACTAAAAATACTTCAGAAATCTAACTAAAACTAAAACTAAAAATATTTCAGAAATCTAACTAAAACTAAAACTAAAACTAAAAATATTTCAGAAATCCAACTAAAACCAAAACTAAACTAAAAATAATTCAGTAATCTTACTAAAACTAAAACTAAAACTAAAATTATTGAGCTAAATTACTAAAACTAAAACTAAAACTAAAAATATTTCAGAAATCTTACTAAAACTAAAACTAAAACTAAAAATAATTCAGTAATCTTACTAAAACTAAAACTAAAACTAAAATTATTGAGCTAAGTTACTAAAACTAAAACTAAAACTAAAATTACAAGCCCTTACTAAAACGACACTAGATTAGCTAACACAACCTATTCACAGATAAAATTTGCTATAAGGTAATCATCATAAGACTGCACGCTATCCAGTGGTTAATGGCACCCTGCGCTAAAAGTAGCCTGGTGGTCTGGCCATCCATGCTTTTCAAGTTCTGGTATAGCTCTTCAATATTTGTTTTCGCTCCAATTCTGTAAGTATTCCTTTACACTGACACTACTGCTCGATCGCCTGTAAATTTGGATATTTCATGCTTGGGCGGATATTTGGTACACAAAATTGTAAACTTCCAGCAGGCCGCACTGCATGTAGCTGCAATGCCATGCTCAGCTGTAAATTCAGCTCTGCTTTTGCTGAATCCTTGGAATAAGCTCCACTCTTGTCTAGCGTGGCTTTCCACATCATCTGTCTCCCGTGACCACAACTATTCAGTAGTTTTCGTAGTTTAAATTTCAAAGATAGAGCAAAATCCGTGAAAACCTTGAAAATTTCCCCCCTCGAAATTAACCCGCTGTACGATAATCATCTCCAATACCCGGTTAAGTTTAGACTTCTTGTGGTGTGGTTGTGTAATTCGGGATGTTCATCAGATAAGGCGCCCGGCTATGTAGGTCTTTATAGGATGTAACGGCATTGATTAACATGTGGTTTATATCGGGTACAAGCCATATAATGATGAAGAGGACCAAGGCGCATAAGTTTATACTTACTGATGTTGAAGTTCATAATCAACTGCCAACAGATGGAGTTCAAGTCATTTGGAAGGCCATAGTAGATCATCATCGCTGTTTCTAATTACCTGAAATTTTAGTTTCATCTGTAAACGCATACATGACACTTGATACTAGGGCTGAGCAACTATCTGTATACGTAGTATTCACTATCATGATACGTGGTTTGAGATTATTCATGAATAAGATAGTAGACTGCCCGACTATTTGAATAGTAATTTCTACAAAAATTCATAGAAAATGTGCCAATAATAATGCAAAATCAAAACATATGGGTAATCTGACATTGATAATATGTGATAACTAGCTGTTTCTTTTCCTTTATATACTGAAATACTAACTATATACGTAGCTAACTATCGTGATAGTATTCATAATCGTGAATAGTCAGTGTCTTACTATTGTGATAGCATTATTTTCACTATCGCTCAGGCCTACTTGATACGACTTAAGGTACATAGCAGCTTGATTATTCACATGCATGATGAAAAGAAGAGGATCCAAAATGTTGATCCCCAGGGGACACTACAAATAACTTTTCTGCTTAAAAGAAAATTGCTTATCCAACTAATATGTTTACCATGGATGCTGAATTTGGCTATAGGTTGTGTACTGAATGCTGGTTAGCTATATGTGTATGTTAGTAATATATATGTATACTCCAGACCCATAAAAGACATATATGTACATAGCCATACTACATAGTGTCACACATACAAGTAGAACCATTAGAACCAATGGAATCATGGGAACCAGTGGAACGACCAGAACCAATGGAACCATTAGAACCAGTGGAACCATTAGAACCAGTGGAACCACCAGAACCAGTGGAACCATGAGAACCACTGGAACCATTAGAACCAGTGGAACCACCAGAACCAGTGGAACCAATGGAACCATTAGAACCATTAGAACCAGTGGAACCATTAGAACCAGTGGAACCACCAGAACCAGTGGAACCAGTGAAACCATTAGAACCAGTGAAACCATTAGAACCAGTGGAACCACCAGAACCAGTGGAACCATTGGAACCACCAGAACCAATGGAACCATTAGAACCAGTGGAACCACCAGAACCAGTGGAACCATTAGAACCAGCGGAACCACCAGAACCAGTGGAACCTTTAGAACCAGGAGAACCATTAGAACCAGTGGAATCAACCGAACCATTGGCTATTCATTATAGCAATGTATTTATGTAATTATAATTAATATTTCGTGACTTTTATATCCAGAAACAGCCCAAAACCATGTGTCGGCGTTCATCAGATAATTCAGGCTGCACATCTGTTACTATCCATTCACATGGGATACAATACAATAAAACTCTTGGGTTGGTGAGAGGATATCAGAAAGGTACTATAGATTCTTTTTACTCAAACAAATATCTTCTTTATGGTATCAACGATGCATATGTTGATGGGGTGTCCATTACGATCGGTAATCCTCGTAAACATGTCTGGACCTATGCATCAGGATTCTCTAGTGACCTAAGTTATGCTGCTTATAATTGTCCTTGCTCTGTTAGAAGCTCCTTCTTTTGTTCGTGAAGACTATTACTGCTCATCTGGTTGTTCAACAACTCCTGTTGGTGCTACTTACTACACCGATGACCCATTGTGGCAAGGAACTGGTTGCACCAACGCTAAAGATAACTGCTGTGCCGATGTTGGATTGCCCTGGTTCAATCGAGAGTTTCCCTTTCCACAAAATGACGACTTTGAAGTCAGGATCTGCTATAATCAAGTGTATGCTGATGAAGGCGTTCTGATTGATACCCTTGCACTGCTTGTGCAGTAGAAACAGGAGCTATAGTTATTATACTCTGTCAACCATAATATAAATAATCACATGCATTATTTGAAAAACTCTAGTATAGCTAGCTATATAGTTATATTTCAACCAGTATTAGTTAATACATAGCTATACATCTGGTTCTGTAGTACATAGCTATGTTTTGCATCTAGCTGTTGTATATACATAGCTATATAGCTAGCTTTATCATTTTGTACACATACATTAGGCCATCAATGCTGCTATTAGTAAAATCAAAATGGATATATATTTACCTGTGGTCACTAGCTAGCTACAGGAACCAATAGTTATTATATTAAACCGGAGGTTAATAACAGTGGGAGATTGCACCACCTAGGTTTTGTGGTTAAACATTGCAAGTTTGAATACCAGTTCGGGATGCGTCTCTATTTTAGCTACTTATTTTTCTTTCAAGAATATCTTTTCTATTTCCAAAATTTTGCTTATACGTAGCTACAACTACATGTATATCTAGCTATATAGGTATCTCAAAAACCATAACATCTTAGCTATACCCATAAAACACATAACATTATATTACTACCCTTATTGAGCCCACATATGGTGCTTGCAGCCTTGCATTCCATACCGCCCCTTTACTGGATGTGCAAAACAATTGGCACTAATTAGAGTAGACAAATAATTGAATGTAACTTGTGAATTATAGGGAGTTTCAAGAAATCCTATACGTATTTAAAATCGAGTACGAAAACAGGTCTTATCTGCACATCCAAGTTTATGACTTTGAAGACACATACCGTATAGTAAAAAACTTTGGCGGTAAAAAAGTTTGGCGAATTTGGTGAATCCCCTACAATTCGCCAAAGTTTTTGTCGCCAATTGTTTCTAAATAATCACGTGATACAATTCTGTGCCACGCGTGTCATAAAGTCTATCCTTCATTACTTTAAGTCTGCACTAAAGGACGACGAAACGGATGTTTCTCTGCCTAACCCGCATGGACCTTTAAGCAGTAAGATGCCATCTGGAGCTATCGAAATCGCCAATAAGAAGGTGGCAGAAATTGTTGCGCCACCAACTGCAGCCGATTCGGAACCTACAAGTAGTTCCAGGAAGCGTTACATCAAGTTGACTCCAGCGCAAAGATTTACTGTTGGAAAACGGGCAGCTGAGCACGGAACAACAGCAGCAATGAGATATTTTTCTTACAAGTATTCCGGCAACTTCGCTTCGTTGAAGGAGACCACCGTCAGGAGGCTGAAGACTCAGTACCTAGAGCAAGTCTCTCGTAACGATAATTCACAACAAGGTGAAAGCATCCAAGAACTACCTCTAAAGAAAAATGGACGACCACTTATGTTAGGCGAATAACAGGTTAGGGAATACATAAGGGATCTACGGGCTCAGGGTGTTGTTATAAATACAGCAGTTGTGTTAGGTGCTGCAGAAGGGATAATTATGCACAAAGATGCAAACTTGTTGTCATCATTTAATTTGATAGAAGGCTGGGCAAAGTATCTACTGAGAAGAATGGGGTTCGTAAAAAGAAAGGGAACAACTAAAGCAAAAGGATCTGTTGAACACTTTGAAGAGGTGAAGAGAAAATATCTACAAGACATGGAACTAGTCATCGCCATGGATGAAATTCCAGACGATCTTGTTGTTAATTTTGATCAAACAGGGGTACATTATATTCCGGTTTCAGACTGGACGATGGCTGAGGAAGGGGCAAAACGGATAGAAATTGCAGGCAAAGATGACAAAAGACAGATAACTGTGGTCTTTGCTGGGTCAATGGGTGGCGAGTTTTTACCTCCACAATTGGTATATGAGGGGAAAACAACACGCTGCCTGCCCCACTATAGCTTTCCATCAGGATGGCACGTGACTTATTCGGCCAACCATTGGTCAAATGAAAATACGATGAATGAATATCTAGAGCACATTATTTTACCATACATCCGTAATAAGAGGGCACAACTGAAACTTGCTGAGAATTATCCAGCATTGTTAACTTTCGATAATTTCAAGGCACAATGCACTGCCCCCATCCTGACCCTCCTTGATCAAAATAACATTAATGTTGTCCTGATCCCCCTAATTGTACCGACCGGCTACAGCCTTTAGATTTAAGTGTCAATAAGTCAGCAAAATCTTTTCTGCGAAATGAATTTCAAACTTGGTACGCTAAGCAAGTTTGCTCACAGTTACAAGGACAGTCCGAGAATAAGCCTGTTGATTTAAGGCTTAGCATAGTCAAGCCCTTAGCAGCTGAATGGATGAAATCTTGTTATGACTACATCAAAAGCAAACCCATTATTATTCAAAATGGCTTTAGAGAAGCTGGAATCTTGAAGTGACTACCTCACACTTTATAACAGTTGTGATTTCCAATAATTGATAATTACCAATACTTTAATCATACATTATATATATGCTAATCAATTTCATATATATATATAGTACATTTGATCATTGATTTGTATAATATTATGATAAGATACTGTACATTTAATAACATGGAAAAGGGGATATTTGCTTTTGATTAAAGCAATGTACCAGATGCATTCTCATAGCAGATTGATCTAAGTTTTGCTTACTAGGTTGTAATCCAAAGGCTATAGCTGTTGCAAAGGCAATAGCAAATAACCCACAATCCTTTTTCCCTTTTTGTTTCTGACAGCGGCCCATTGTTATCTGTGGTTTTGGTGAGTTGGTAGTACCAAAAAGATGATGAATGATTCTGATTGTTTCCTTATCACAATAAGTAAACAATGAATCAAAAGCTTTTACCTCTCCTAGCTTGCAATTTACAGTGGTGACTGTAATCCAGTGGTGTCTTTCATGACAATGAACAATTTGGACATTATTCACAGGGTTGTTTTCTGCAGTAGCTTCTCTCCTTTCCTGAAAAAGCGTGGATCTGAGTCCATTTAATCCAGGATGTTGTGTCTTTAGCAACTCCTGTGCTAAGTTAATCTCAATGTCAGACAATTCCTGGCCCATTATGATTTGCTCTTCACTAAAGATTTTCAGTTTTTTACTCGGAGGAGATTGATCAGTGTCTTGAGCTAGTTCAGTCAAGTCTATAAAAGGGTCAGAACCGTCAGATTCCATAGCCAATGCATCGCTAATGTCAGGGGTTGGTGTGTGAGTAGTACATTCTGCACTTTCTTTTGGCTTCATACCCAACACTGATTCAAATATACGCTTAGTCTTAGCCTTTTCTTTCTCTTCTGCTGCTACAAATGTTAAAACACAGGGCACCTCTAACCCCCCTTGAGGTAAGTCCGACGAATAGCGTCGGTGCCCATTTACTTCACAAAGTATCATTCCACCTCGCCTTAAAAAATTGAACAGAGTGAAGATATCTTCTTAGCAATATGCCCCACAATTGTTTGTACTCCTCCAATATCTTTTTTGATCGCCACAGCATGGGTATCGTAAGCGTTTCAAATTTCACGCTCGCACAACAGTTCATCACTGCGCGATGGGTTTTCCCAAATGGTTTTGTATTGATGATAACCTCTAATCATCGAATCCACGCTGAAACTGTACATCGCAATCGTCGTTTGATACCGCACGAGGTCCGGTGCATATTAAAAAGAATTAAAATGATATCATTATAGATTCGCCAAAGTTTTTTTGCCAATTTTTTATATAAACAAATTCGCCAAACTTTTTTACCGCCAAAGTTTTTTACTATACGGTAGCTAACTCACTCTATAGATACGTAGCACAAAATTGATACCTGAGAGACTAAGCATATGACTGTAAAATTAATGGCGGATTGTTAGCTTATTCACAGGAGAAGTTATGGTTCACTGAATGTGCGTAATTGGATGTGCAGATAAGACCTGTTTTTGCAGACTCAGTCAAATAGCTTTAATGTAGTTCACTTGCCTTTGACACCTCTGGGATTAGTGGGTCTTTTTTCCACCACCATCAGTTGATTGTGGTGGGGTTGGTAGTTGTACGAGGGCTCTGTCCACCTGAGGAAACCTAACCAAGTCTAAGGCTGGGACTGAATTCGGAAGGTATATATATACATAAACATATATACACATTTTAAATCAGGCAGATACCTAGAGGGTAGCTAGCTAGTTTATTGGATGGCTGAGGGTTATCCTCTGTTTAAACACTGCTTGGGTGTATCAGGCCAATGAAAGGCACATTAAGTGGCTTTCCACCCAAGCATAGACCATAACCGCCTGCTGATAGGCACAATAGCTACAGTTTGTACATGCACATACGTATCACGATAAGCAATAGCTATGTACATATATAATATATATACGTATACATACGACTACGCTAAAGAAACTGGGATAAGAAGGTTATATGATGATACAAGACAGTTAAGAGGTAGTTAGTAGCGGCAGTGTTGGCTTTTTGCTGATGCTAGAGCTTTTGATAAATCTCCAAGGTCCTGAGGTGTTAACAGTGTGGATGTGATGGGCTGGTGACATGAACTCACTGATACTAAGGAGGTTGAAGTAAGTAGTGCAGGCTGCCCAGATCCTCTCGATGTAGTAGTCCCTGGTGTGCTTTGACAAAGCTGTGTGCAGGCATTCCCTAATTGGAAAAGTGATGGGCTGGCGCTCATAGGGTTGTCTGGTGGTAGCTTGCAACTTACGGATCCCTTTTTTGAAAGCTGGTTCATTCGAGGAGTTGTCTGGATACTGGAGTATTCGCCTGCAGCAACACGCGAGTAGCAGACTGTGGACATGCAGGTACACTTGCATGGTTGAGTGGGAGAGTCCTTGCTGGACAAATGTGTGGCAAATAACAGCCATGTTTCTTCAGACGCTGGACGTGCCTGTTGTTAAGTCTGAGAGCAGAATGTGGTGTATTTCTGTAGGCTTGTGGTATTAAGCTCTTCTTGTGGCAGCTGATATTCCAAGATTGGGCTGCTGCAGTCAGATGGAGTAAGGTGGTTGCTCTGCCAGAGACAAACCGCCACGACTGCTGTAAGTATTAATATAATAATAGTAATGATAGTATGAGCATCAACTAATTATGTTTGTGTGGTGGTATTGTACAACAGGTTAGTAAAATTATTTAACGGATAATAAAGTTTCTTGGAATAAGTGGTGAAATTGGAGGGAAGTCCAATCCAGCTGTTTGGGAGAGACGAGTTTAACTGCTGATGGAGGTATGCTGGTTGATTGTTGAGATAGTGTTGGGGTGGATATAAAGGCTTGGGTTAGGTTTCCACGTGAAAGGTGATCCGCAGTGACATTGAGTGCACCTGGTAGGTGAGTAGCTGTAACCTGAATGTTGAAATGTGCCACAAAGAACCATAAGCACCGAAGGAGGTGCATCACTAATTTGTCCTTGGATGAGCCCTTGTTGATGGCCACGACGAGGCTTGCATTATCACATTGAAAATTGATATGGCGCTGAGATAGTTGCACTCCCCAAACGATACAAGTGAATAGAATGGGTATCAGCTCTTTTGCCATGATTCTAATATCGGACCACTCCCGTGGCCATTGCCATTGCAGCCACTGGGAACCCAACACTGCTGCGCAGCCCCATGTCCCTGATGCATCTGTGTTGGCTAAGAAATCTGGGTTGGCAGGGATTGTAAGAAGGTGTGCCACCAAAGTAGGTCCGAGCGGAAGGCAACATTCAGCCTTGTGATAAAGTGCATCTTACGAAGTTTGGCTGCTGTTGGATACATTCGTGCCACAAAGGCTCTGCCTGGTCTGATGACCTTAGTGGCGTGCTGGAGGGTACCCACTAGCGACAAGATCTCCCTCTTTGAGGCTTTTTTCCTTGGTATCCAGGTCTGGAGCAGTGCTTTCATTCTGATGAGCTTATCTGATGGCAGTCGGATTTCCATACGGTCAGTGTCTAGTATGATTCCTAAAAATGACAGTGATGTTGAAGGCCCCTCCAGTTTTTCAGATGCTAATGGGACTCCCAAGTCTGCACATAGGGATATAAAGATGTCTAGATTCCTTTGGCAAATGGCCGATGCTGGTGGTCCCATTGTCAAGTAGTCATCCAAGTAATGAATGAGATAAGACACTCCGGCATTCTGGGCAATCCATGAGAGGAGATCGGCGAGGATGTTAAATAACTTGTGTGCTGATCGAAGACCGAATGGGATACAATGATCAATGTAGATGTTATTCTTCCAATTCATTCCTAGGAGGTGTCGGTCTGCTGGGTGCACTGGCAGTAACCGGAATGCACTTTTGATGTCAATCTTCACCAATATTGTTCCTCTTCCGGATTGCAGAATGCTTAGTATAGCGTGGTCTATGGTGACGTAAGAAAGGCTGCACAAAGCCGGTGAGATTCCATTATTAACGCTGCCGCCTGGTGGATATGACAGGTCAGTGATGAGGCGCCATTTGTCTGGCTGATGATTCTTTGGTATAACGCCAAATCTATTGATGTGAACATCTCCGCATCTTGAGCTTGGGTATGGACCTGACATCTGTCTTAATGCTAGTTCATGAAGTATATAGTCTTCTACCACTTTGGGTTGGGCAACTGTACTTTGAAGATTCTTCTTGATTGACTGTAGCTTGCTGCCACTGAATCCTATTCTGAAGCCGGTGAAGAGACTCTGTAGGAAGAACTGGACCAGGCCTTGATATGGGTAACTACGTAGGTGATGATCCCAAGCCACCTTAATCAGTGGGCTCTCTATGCGAGTGGCCTCTGGAGGAATCTTTGTGGGGGCTGATACCAGGGGAAGGTGGTCCAGCCACTCTGGTAGCCATTGTTGATACGGCGTACATGCTGTGTTCTGGGTCGATTCAAGTACACTCTGAAATATTTTATAATTTTAATAACGATATGAACTAGTACCAGATGATTCATATACCTTGTACATATCAATATGTATTATAAGGTCACAAATCATATAAATTTTTTTACAGATAAATATACTTAACAAGTACTACAGCAAAAGGTAATATACTTAACAAGTACTACAGCCAAAGTCAAGGTACGTAAAGAGGTGGTGGGGGAGGGAGGTTGGCTCTGACTCATGGGAACAATGGCGGTGGTCTTTGAGCGTTTATTGGCTGATGGTTCTGGGCTGGGTGGTTGGGACAGACGATGGCCTTGTGATTGATGTCCCTTGCTGCAGGGTTGACAGCGCAAATGGAGCATACATGCTCAAAGCGGCAGTTTGGGTACGAACAGGATTGGGAGGATTCTTGATTCCATTGCTGACAAATCAGTCTGCGACGAACAGGCCTAACACGAGACGCTCCTGTAAACTGCGGCTCTATTGGGGGTGAGGTAGGGTTGGGATCAAATTCACAATCCTGTGAGAGGTGGAACAGGCTAAAACAGTGTCTGCAACGGCTTGTCTTGGCTTGGCTGGTAAAGGCCAGAGTCCAGAGAGTGGAATCGATGTTGGACCATTTGCATTGGGGGTGGGCTGCGACTTGTTGCCGGAAGCGCCTGTCATATGCTAACCAGCTGTTGTTCCTATACTCGGGGCTGGCCTCAATTATCAGTATCTGATAGCCCATCAGGTCGGGGACACGATAGGGTTGTGTTTTTGCAATAACGGACACGTATACTGCGAAGGCTTGCAGCCATTCGCTAATATTAGCAACGGAACGATGCTTGATTTTTGATCTTGTGGTGTCTTCAAAACCCAGGCGGGTAGGTATAAGGTCTGCCAACTCCACAAAGGCGCCTGACTTGATTCGTTCTACAAGGTACAGTGGAATAGGAGGGATTGCCGCCCCAGCTAGGACTTCTGGTGTCTGGCTTGATCTCACAGATGATTGGTGATTAGTAAGAGGGGGTGTCTCTGGTGAGAATACAGCGACATATCTAAGGTCTGGATAGAACGGGTTGAGATAATTTTTGCTATAATTCATATTGAATTGGATAGCTAACAAGCACGTGCGTAACTAAGAGCAAACGCGTATGTAACTAAGAGACAATCATACACAAGGACTTGTATATGTACTTACAGACACATTCAAGAGGTAATAATACAGGTGCAGATATACACTTACCAAGACCAGAGGGGCCCTGCGGTGGGTCTGGAGACGTATCCTGTACAGAAAGGTTGCTCATCACTGCTTCTATAATCCTTGGGATGTCGGCCTGGGTCAGTAGGTTCTGGTCCTCCTGGTTCGTATCCAATTCGGACTCACTGGTGTCAGGCTGCTGAGATTCATGGACGTCTGGCACATTCTGGGCGGAAATACGCGTGCGTTATCGTCCGGGGGCTTGGTTATTTGTAGATGGTTCACGTGCCCGTTTCCTAGTAGAACGATTGGCGACACCTCCCCGAGTGCTAACACCTTGGCTGGTGCTACTAATGGTAGTTTCTTTGTCTTTGAGTAGAACGACTATTGGCGGCAGGTAGTGCCGGCGTGCCGCGGAGGGTGGTGGCACGCGTGACGACGGTCCGGTCTTGATCCTTGCCTCGACCACTATTCTCCGAAGAACGAACTCTTGAAACACGCTCCTGCACAGCTTTCTTCCGTCGTGGCATATCGTTCAGCTCTCGGATTGAGATGTACTACGCAGATTAAGCGACAGTCACAAGGTATATATGTTGTTGTTCACACCTGGAACACGAGTTGACTATTTGCGCATGCTCCAACTCTAATTAATACCCCGACTCCAATTGATGCACATCATATTGGCTACTCACGTACCTAACCGCCTTGTTAAGCTTCTACATTAACTTGGTTTAAATGTGTGCCCATGTAAACCTCATTTCAAGATAATTAATCACCTCATACTTTCATTATACCTAACAGCCCTTTTGTGACGAAATGCTAACCGTAATGTTTGTTTTTCTTAGCACTCGGTTGTATAATTATTGTTGCTGTTGCTATTTGTTATATTGAAACATTTGGTCATAGATATTCCTTCTTAGCTATATAAGTATAGGTTAAAGCATTGCCGTGAGTGCTATATATGAAATAAAGCACGAGGTGCACAGCCGAGTGCTTTATTTCACGTATAGCAAGAGCAAGGCAATGCTTTAACTGTTTTAGAGAATTTTCCAGAGAAATGCTTCGATATAAATGTGTTCGCTGGTTCATTGTAGCTTGAAGTGTAATTCATACACATACGCGTGAGTTATTATTACGCGTGAGCTTATACGTATCAATATAGCTACAGATCGGTGCTTTTTAATAGCGAGACTTGCTAGCTACGTACTAGATCGTGTTCTCTCTCGTTATAAAACTAGATAGCTAAGTGGTTTGTTTGTGCAAGACACCTCGAAATGAAATAGAAAATTAAAACCAAGCTGCATCGAGTTGTTTACAGTCTGGGTGTCTGGATTCAGTGGAATGGAATGGTAGACTGGAATGGTGGAATGGAATGGTGGACTGGAATGGACTAATTGGAATCAGTAATCGCTGTCATTTGTTCGCAGTGACCACACAGCAGTTCGTTTATACCTCAGTTGGGCGGTAGCGCCCTATATAATATTATTATTATCTCTGATTTTAATGTACTAACATTTAATTAATGCGGGCATTAATTTAGCTGGAATGGTTTCAATAGTAAATCTGAATCGATACCAGTGTACCGCGTGGTCAGATCGCTCGGCTTTGTCGGTTTAATACGGTGCGAGCTAATGCAATAGGTAATGTCCTGCCACTATTCAATTTTCTCATTCTAATTAATGCGCACATCTAGACCTTGTGGCTAAGGTGTTAAGTAGTTTGTTGTTATTCAGTCATGTCTGAGAATAAAGAAGAGGCAACTGGAACAATTGAAAGTCCCATTATTGTAGATGAATGCGATGACGTGGAATCTTTGGTGGAAGTTGAGCGGTCAGGAAATCAGTTTAGGTCTCCAGTTAAAGTTGTGCCAGGGAATCAGTTTAGGTATGTGTGCAAAGTGTTTATATGTTAATATGAGTACTTTAGGTTTTACACTTAAGCATAATGGGTGTTTTCCACCATTCAGTCCACCATTCCATTCCATTCCACCATTCCAGTCCACCATTCCATTCCGCCACTCCAGTCCACCATTCCGCTGTTCCAGTCCACCATTCTATTCCACCGTTCCAGTCCACCATTCCATTCCAGTGAATCCAGACCCCCTTACAGTCGGGTTGGTATAAACAATGGATCCGGGGAGCTGGACCCGTGGGGACCTGAGACCCGTGGGGACCGACCCTCCTGTTTTCTTGGAATGTGATAGAGCTTGCAACTGAACCACGATACAGCTATAAATTATCCAAAGCAATCTAGTACACATGATTCGCGGCGAGTCCTTTTATGGTCATTTCACGTGATACCGGTAACAGCATGGTGGCGAAGACATGTCTGTAAGTGTCAAGTGAGATGTCGAGATACGTGTGTTATACGTTAAATGGTTTTTAGGAGATCATTGTTATAGAAAGTAGCAGAGAAGATGAAAGTGATGGCCTAACATCTGGAAATGCCAATACAGACGACAGCTTTCGCGGAAGTGAAAATAGTATGCCGGAGAGTTCATCTATGAGTACCCCTGAGAGTTCACCTGTGAAGAAACAAATAAAGTAAGAGCATACTGCCGATATTGTGTAGACCTTTCGTGACCCATTATACTATCGCTCACGTCTGCCATATAACTCAGTATGATTTGAATCCCGTCGAACAAGGAGCTTCCTATATTTACAAAGTGCTACGAATTCTAGTACACAGGTAAGGAAAGTGTAACAGGTCAGGAAAGGGGTATATATCTATTATCTATGGTGGGAGTTACACCATAGACACGTGACAAAGCTGGCCTGAATAGTTTTACTTTCCTTCTATAGGCTTGATGACAGTGTTGATAAGCCCCATTGTTTTTTGGTAATGAAGAATTACCTATATGGCGCACAGGCACAAAAAGCTTGTCATCAAGTGAAATTATTCGCTATTTACTTTTTGAAAGAGATCACATTGAACCATGGATTTGTCAGAAACAACCACTTTCTATTAATCGGAATGCAACATTTATTGTTGATCTAACTAAGCTGCCCTCCAGGAATGATGTATTTGCTGATGATATGGGAGTTTGGAAGCATACTGGCTCTCCTTCTCAGTACTTTCAAGTAAAGATCACCGAGTCTGGTGACTTGTGTGAATTAGTTTCCCTTGGAAAGAAACGTCCTTCAGAAATGTCTCGTGGTGTTTATCGTATCAAAAAGAACTATAGCTGTCATCATGCTGCATCAGATCTATCTCGTACCGTGATTTTTATTGAAGGTATGTATATTAGAGCGGCACATACAATTAAATGATTATTTTCATTGCAGATCATGCTGGAAGCATCAAAGATCTGTGTGTCATCCAGTACACATTTAAGTTCGGTGAACATGATGTCAAAGTGCAACCTCATGGTAATGTACGTCGTCACTCAGATTCATACATTAGAACATTACCTAGTACTCTGCAGAAAATCAAGGATAAACAAATGTGCAGTGGCAATTCAGCACCTAAAACTGTTGTGGCAGAAATCACAAAAGAAGAAGGTGGCATTGTAGAGTGTCGTTCAACCAGTTGTTTGCCACGGAACCGACGCCAAGTTTCGAATGCACGATATTCTAGCTCTTCAAGACCTAACCATGATCTCTTGTATGCTGTTATGGAGATGTGTATGAAGTCCAAGTGTGAAGGTGAAAGGTTTGTTCGGTGTGTCCAAGCTGCGCCAGAGCCTTCGTGTGTTCTGGCATTGGAGCAGCAGCTACTTGACATAGAGCGCTTCTGTACCTGTGAAGATGAGTTCACTGTGTTGGGATTCGATCCTACTTTTAATTGTGGCAAGTTTATGGTGACGGTAACTGCCTACAAAAATCTTATGCTGAAAAAGCTCGATGGTACTGTGCCTACATTTATAGGGCCAATGTTAGTACATCAAAGGAAACTTAAAGAATCATACCATTACTTGATTTCTTCCATTGTTGGAGCACACCCACCCCTTTCTCGCATACTTGCAGTAGGTACAGATGGTGAAAGCAATCTTTCTGCAGCCATTCTCAATAATCTACCGTTTGCACAGCACGTACGTTGCGCTCTTCACATGACACGTGATATTCAAGAGAAGATGAAAGAAATAGGAGTGCCAAAGCAATATCAGAGCTTGTTTCATGAAGATATTATGGGATCATTTTATTCTCCTCATGCAACAGGCTTGGTAGATGCCAAAAGCAATGAAGAATTTGATGAAATGCTATCATATTTACAGCCTATTTGGCAGAAATGGGAAGCCGAGTTCTCCTCAAGAAGTCCACTGATGTATCCATGGTTTGTCAAGTATTATGCAGAAGATATGCGTAGCTTCATGATTGTCCCTGTCCGTGAAAGGGTAGGACTTGGACATCCACCAGCACATTTTACAACTAATGCTAATGAGAGTATAAATAATGTTGTAAAGCGAGCTTTGCATTATGAAGAGAAAAACTGGGACAAATTTTGTGACGAAATGTTCAAGTTGGTGAAAATTCAATATCAAGAACTAGAAAAGGCTGTTGTTCGTACTGGTGAGTATCGTTTCCAAGCCAACTTTGCCCATTTAGAGAAAGCTTTATCCATGTGGACCAACATGTCTGTTGAGCAAAGAAAAAGACATATTAAGAAAGTGATGTGTGCCAAAATAAATGATGCAGCTTCAAATGATAGTGATGATGATACAACCATGGTAAGTAGCTCAAGGTGCAAGGTCACATCTCTACTGCCACCATCAAATGTTTCTTCTGAAATCTGGGAGCGTGTGGTCTCAAAAGCACAGGCAATTGCATCAGATCCTACATCTATGTCACCGGTACCAGATGCTAATGGGAAAAGTAGGTTTGTTGTGTCATTTAGAAATCCTGATTCTCCTCTGAAAGTCCAAGCTGGTAAATCCCCTGGGCAGTACACTTGTGATAAAAAGAAGTGTCCTGCATTCGCTGGTTACAGAATTTGCAGTCATGTGTTGGCGGTAGCCATGCAGAATAATGAATGCGAAGAACTGCTTAAAAGCAGTCACTCCAATAATAGTCTTGGTTTACATGATGTAGCCATGATAGGAATGCCAAAAAATGCAGGCAAAAAACCAGGTTGTACTAAGAAATGAAGCAAGAAGAAACATGTTCAGGATGAAAATCTTGTACCAGCTGGAGCCTATAAGAATCCTGCTAGTGGTAACACAGGGTCTTCATTGAATACATCTACTACACACAGTGATATTTCAATACCAGACATTAATGCTGCTAATATCACAAACTGTGTACACTAGCCAACAAGGGCATCGTCAATTACTACATCTTCTTTACTTCCGGCTGTCGGTATACCTCATAAAACAGGTGCCAGTTCAGTACCACTACCATTGATTCCAGTTACCCATGGAGTGACAGCACAAGTACTTCCTATGAGCCATATACAAATTAACCAACAGCCAGCACATTGTTCTCATACATCAATGACAGTTACACATTTTGTTCATTATCAACGCCACCGATTAATGATGCCATTAATTACTTACCTCAGGGGTTAACAAAATCTCCACGACCGCAGTCTAATCCATTTTTTGTGAAGTTCTTGTCAAAACAAATTTGAATATGCCAAGGTTGTCGTTCTGGATATCAACGTGGTCTAAATGGAGATCCACTGCCACCTCCATATGACATTATTATTGGACACTTTGAGAGGCAACAATATAGTGATCAGGTGACAGGTCTAACTCGGTTATCTAGGGAAACGTGTGCTCATTACCATGCATTTCCACAGTGCATTCGTGCTAAATTTCCAGAGTTTCAGCCAACCGAGCTATCTATCCCAGACGAAGTGTTTATGAAGTTGAATGCCACTCATAAATCATTTCTAAACAGTACATTTGGAACTCGTCTTTAGCCTACTTATTTGACTATGAACTTTTGGAACTGAACTGCTATGGGCTTTGGTGATTTTTGATTTTTAGCTACAGTTATATCAATCATTGTAATCATTGTGCATGGATTATTAATCATTGGTAATACAAATGATTACAAATGTTATATGAAGCATACAAGTACCAGCAAAATTCGAAGAAAAGTTGGGTCCCGTGGGTCCTCTTGGGTCCCGGGTCCTTGATCCCTGGATCCACTGTTTATACATACCCCTTACAGTCTGGCATGTTGGTATGTGTTGTTTACAAAGGTATGAACACTCCATGCATAACTGTACTTTATTAAGCTTTGAATTTCATAAAGCACTGTTGTCACTCAATAAAGCACCCTTCACACCTTAACAGTGCTTTATGGAAAATAAAGTACACTTTTGCCCTTTGATCCGCCCACGCAAAATTCTATAAATATATATATACATATACACATACATACATACATACATATACATAAAAATTAAAAAGTAAGTAGGGATCGATCTTTCACTGCTACAAAAACTAAGGAAACAAGGAATAAGATTTTGGCACAAGAGAACACTAAAGATTCTGGCATGAGATAATTGATAAAAGTTAATCACTACTTTTGGCTAGATCATGGACTACTGAAATCATGAGCCAAATGTAGGGATTAATTTTTATCAATTATCTCATGCATCTTTAGTGTTCTCTTGTGCCAAAATCTTATTCCTTGTTTCCTTACTTTTTGTACGTAGCAGTAAAAGATCAATCCCTACTTACTTTTTAAATTTTTATTTATTCTAGTTTGTTTGCTTTTTATAGCATACTTGCATAAGTATTTTAGTTGACATAATATAATTTAAATCAACCTGTCCTTGCTTTCCAGGCACCAACTTAATTATGTTTTACAGGCGCTTGTTAACAAGAGTGTTAACATGGTAAAGCAGCTGTTTATAGTGAATTACATTCAAAAAACATCGAAATCTATTTGTCTAAGTTATCATTATAAAGTAATACTACAATTGAAGTGGTGCTGATGTTATGTACATGTTTTGTGAAATGGCGTGACAACCATGCATGTAAGTGTATGCACACATGTAGTATACTTAAGTATTGTAGCTGGGATTTTAGCCAATAGAAGCTGCTTCTAAGCAGTTGTACACTGATATTCCCTCTACCACGTAGTGATTTATAAACTTGTCTGTATAATAAAACAGCCAGTGCGCATTATTGTTCCTGTTTATACTTGGTATGGAATGTTGTGGTCACGCTGAAATTGTTTACGCATTCCAATGGATAGAGAAGAAAGTAGGATAAAAGAATCACCATGGCGCAGTAGGTAAATTGTCATCAGAACAACAGTTTCGTAAATGCGACGAGATTACCTTTGCTGTGTTGAATTTCTGGAGCTGTACACCTAGCACAACCGGGTCTTACATAAGGCTGGCTGGCTGACAAAATCCAGGCAATTTTCGAGATTTTTAAAATTCAGTAGCTATAGATTGAAATAATCGACTTTTGCTTTGTTTTACAAATGTACAGCATTATTACAGCATTACCAATGCATTTAAGTAGGTTTTTTACAGCTAAAGCCTAGGCTTTTAGTGGTGCAAAAAAGCCGAATTCCATACATTCTTTATCGATCCTAAGTACTACCATACTTAATGACAGGAAAATTCATTATTATTTAACCAACTTGAAAACCAGTTTTCATGGATTTTCATGTCTAACTATGTATATCTACATAAAAATTATTCACAAACTATCAAAACCAAGGTTTTGATGGGTTTTGAGATGCTTTGTTTGTAAATAAGTGTGTGTCACTATGGCTCACTTATTTACAGGCAAAATTACTCAAACCATCATAACCAGCCAAACCATCAATGAAAATCAGCCATAATGACACACACTTACATAGCTATTTACAGACAAAACTATGTACTTAAGGTGGCTCAGAATAGTTCATGTATGGCTTCATTATGAAAACTTAAAACCCTTGTATCACTCAGCCACTTTCAATAACCATCTTAAATAAGCAGTTTTTACATTCTACCATCTCAAACAAAATTATTTGAGAGTTATACTTTTTGCTTCTTTTACAAATACCAAATGTATTGCTGCTGCTAACTAGCATCCTGTATTTTCTGTCGAATGACATTTACCTTATCCTCTACAATTAAGCGGTCTTAATTTTTCTCTCAGCTTTCTTTTTCAAGGGGACAGCTTCTCCAAGTTTCACAGATGCTTTCTAAAAGTCCGCATTAATAAACAAAACAAGCTATTAAAAATCTGCAAGCGCAGGATTGTAGCCCAGGTTATTGCATCAAAATTTGAAGGCCAAGGGCTAAAATATCACTCAGTTATTCAAAAAGGTTTGCCTAGGTGTAAAGATCTACCTGCATGCTCCTTATATTAACTAGTCTGCCATGCCCATTAAATAGTTTACTATGCTCCTTAAGTAAACTAGTTTACCACAGGTATTACCTGCACAACTATAGATTAGCGAGAATACACTAAACCTTACAAGAAGCCATACATGAATTGTTTGGAGCCACCCTAAAACTACTAAAACTGTCAAAACCCCAAAACCAGCCATATATAGCTAGTGACTAACACTATTCAAAAACGTAACAATATTAGCAAGTAGGGGGATGTCACGATATATGAATTTTTATGTCATAGCTAGCTATGTCATGGAGAATTATGTCACAACATAAATTATAATTGGTTTCACAACACTTTTTATGCATATAATCAGTGCAATTAACATTAATGTTAAAAAAAATTTCAAATATATTTACCATTTTAGCCTCGACTACAATATACCACACCTTATCTTATTTGGTATGTCTGCTGGGATGTACGTATAAATAACTTGTTACGTGATACGCGTGTTTATTTGTGGAATTCATTTTAGGCCCAAAGTTTTACTAAGTTTTTAGGTCATTTTCTTCGATGCCCTATTGTAATAGCATCAAGGAAACTGAAATCTTATCCGATACTGAGTCGGGGATCGTCTAATGAAACAATTCACTACAGTCATCACTGCTATGAGAAGCGCTCGCAAAGTACGTAAGCCTATGCAAAGTGTAATATAAATGTTATAACACAGCCTCGCTCGAGATTTGCCTGATATATATGCACTCGCCCTGCACCTCGAACATTGTGCTAATATATCAGATAAACCCTCGCGACTGTGTTACATACATACATACATATATATTTAGTAGTTATACCATGGGCACGAGTGGTTTGCCTGATATATACACCCGAAGCCCGAGGGCCGCAGGCCCGAGGGCTGAGGGTGTATATATCAGGCAAACCACGAGTGCACATGGTATAACTATTATATACCAATTAATGTGTGGGCAAACCAGTACAATTATAGCCTCATGGCCTCCCTGTATTTATATGGGGACTTATTGGATTGCATTGTGGGTTTGAATTTAATGATCAAAACGTTTTTATGATGTCATATTGAAACCCACAATTAAATCTTGTAGGCCTCACTATATAAATAATTGATCATACTAGTGACCCATGGGCAAACATCACCTCAATATGCAATCATGTGTGGGCGAACATCACCCCAAGCCCCACCCCATCCATCATAGCAATGTGATTTGATGATCAAAACGTTTTTGTGATGTTATATTGAATCCCACAATCAAATCCAATATGGCTCACTATATAAAGGATTGATCAATATCTACTATATAAATGCAGTCCAAACAGCATTTGGATCAAAGCTATCAAAGCTTTGTATCAAAGAGTTGTTCAAAGGATTGCTGGAAACCACCTTCCCGGGCAATATCTGAATATTGCCCTCTGGAGAGGGCAATATATTTTATATTGCCCTCTGCAGAGGGCAATATAAGATATATTGCCCTGCAATTCCCTTTGATCCTCCCACACAAAGTGGTATATATATATATATATTGAAACCATGTATAGCTAGCTAGATTAGAAAGCTAATTACAAAGTAGCAGCTGCATTTTAAGAAACAAATGTTTCCTGGTATTGAGTAGCTAAGGATCATTAGTCTAAGACAATTATCAATGTTTTATTGAAACCTTATAAGATTAGAAAGCTATTTAATTTGAAGGGATTCATTATACAAAGTAGTAGCTATATTCAAAGAAACAAAAGTTTCCAAGAATTACATGCAAATACATATGCATGTAGCTACGTGATGGAGTCTGCAAAAACAGGTCTTATCTCACAATGATTCAATTACACATTCAATGAACCATATAACTTACCTTATGAATAGCTATAGCTATTTTATCTCTCTAGTGCCAAATTTCTTTACCTATAGTTTACCCAGAGTGAGTTAACGTTCTTCAAAGTCATAAAATTGGATGTGCAGACAAGACCATAGCCACGTACGTATGTGTCAGATCCCCCAAACTTTGGTTTTGTTTAATGCATCATAATGACAACTGATCGACTGTTTAATGCTTTTGTTAGATGATCACTGAAGTTGATGTAGGACTAAGGTTACTGCTGTCCTCAATTGCAACATTCAGTCCGTATGTATACAGGAGGCTCAGTGCACTGGTTTCATTGGTTGTGTAATTTCAAGTAAAGTATTACCTACGTATATAGCTGTAAAATCTCATGCTCTTTATAATGTGAGAGAATTCAGGCGGATAGCTACACTTCAGTGCACACAAAGTTATTTAATTCATAGCTATAATAATGTAGCTAGTTAACTTGATGTTTGTATTCTCCTGAGTCATATCAGCATTGCTGTCTACACCCAGTAATTAATCATATAATCATAATAATAAGAAGATGCATAATTATCATATAGGGTTGCATGTATTTACATGCAATTTGCCACAAGTCTCTAGTTACACATAATCAGTGGAAAAACCCTTCATTTGGATAGCTAAAAATTCAGCCAGAGATTCTGCTGGCCTGCCCACTATTTTAGAAAGTTTTGCTGATTCAGTGCCGAAGTCTACTTGAGTGAGTCACAAACAGGGTGTTGCCAACATGCAGGTTAAGGCTTTACAAAAGTTTACATGAAACTGACAGAGAACCTTACCTGCATGAGGCCCTTTTATGCTTTAAATTCCCGAAAATGTGGCCAAATCGATGAATAAGACTCAGAGTGAGACCACTAGCCTGACACTCATGCACCTGCAGTCTCGCCCATGTCAGTTTCCAGCCAGGTGGCTGATTGTACCAATAGAGCAAGGCATCTAAGATGCATTAGGAACAAGCCACATGCAGGAAAAGCAGATCAAAGAACTTTACGCATTAACACAAGCATAATCGTACGTATATGTAGATAGCTAGCTACTAGTCAAAGCACAGTCGTGAGTGCTGTATACAAAATATAGCATGAGGGGTGAGGTTGAGTGGGAAATACAGCATAAGGTGTAGCCGAGTTCTGTATTTGCCACGAGACCTCACCCCGAGAACTGCATTTTCCGTACAGCACGAGTATGCAGTGCTTTAACTGGTTTATTGTTTTGCATGGGATGGCACCGGTTAATCAGTAGCTCTCGTATTAGCTTCGATTTGCTTGCTTATTTGTTGTTAAATCAGATAAGAAGGGTAAGAATTATCATCTTACTAAAAAATTGGTTTGTAAGAATTTTTCGCCAATTTTATCGTGTGGGTGGTGAAGCCATATCTACTGGCTTCCTTCATGGTTCCATTAAGTGCATTGAATAGAATAGTGCAGCCAAAAGGTTACTAAATTATCGCGGACTATATGTGACTGTCTGAGCGAAAACCAGCCTAGTTCACACCTCTGATTTAACTTGGTTAATGACGTGTAAAACCTTTCTGGAATGCTACACCAAGCTCAAATTTTCAGCAATGGTAAAGTGATGTCTAATCTATTATTCTTGCAAATTTGGACTCTCTATGTCTTTCCCAACAAAAGTTATAAAGCATTGAAGTGGCAAATTTGGAAGTGTGAACTAGGCTGGTTTTTGCTTGGAGGGTCACATATTATACTGTTGTTTACTGATGTGTTGTTTACATGGTCTATGGTAATCCCTCCCTTAATTAGATTCTTGACACCTCTGGACTGCCCACCGTGCTGCATTTGCCAATCACTGTACTGTACTTTCCATACAGCACACTTGCTGTAGTATGGAAAATAAAGTGCAGATTTTTCTTTGATCTCGCCCACGCAAAAGACAATTGCTATAGTTAATGTATGATATTAATAGTTAATCGACAGATCTAGATCGAGCAGTGGTGAAAACTGCGTCTGTATAGTCTTGTAGCTATAGCTACGTAGCTACGTATATATACGCATGTTAAAGCAGACTTTTATCAAATCCGGTTGCATAATTATATTTTTTAAATAATGTAAGAGCTAGTATAGCTACATAGCTATAGCTATAGCTACAATCTACGTATATAAAAAGTTTTTAAAAAAATTGAATTTAAAAGGGGAAGTAGGGATCGACATAAAAAGTAAGGAAAAAAGTAACTAACTAGCAAATATACGTATATATCACTCACCACCCATGCAGCATTGTATACTGCATGTGTCTGCTCGAGTATAGAATTGCAGCTGGATAATTGCTACACAAATGAAATATATTCTCTAGCACCTCTAAAATTAAGATTTAATCCCTACTTTGGCAACAACTTTCATATAACAATACATCATGATGCCAAAATAGGGATTAATCTTGTTGAGGTGCTAGAGAATGTGCTTCATTTGTGCATGTACGTATGTACATATGTACGTAACTACCCAGCTGCAATTCCATAGCTACTTGAGTAGACACATGCAGTATACAATGCTACATGGGTGATGAGTGATAGCTACATATATTTACTACTTAGCTACTTTTCCTTACTTTTTATGTCAATTCCTAGCTACTTGTTAGTATGGTAGAGCTGGTTAAACACCTTTTATCATTTAATGAATTGCAAATACATCATTACCTTGCTCTTCTTTGGTAGGAATTCACAATGCTCTTCATTACTAAAGCCATGCCCATCAATTATATTGCAAGTGTCATATAAATTGTCCTACAATAGAAGGACTGATCAACAGTATTTGTCATTGATGAAGAACATGCAATTCCATTATCCACGTCTGCTACTGAGAATGATAAGATTATCACAGCACATAGCTATCTTAATTCTAAAAGACAGATTTGGTGAAACATCGACAACAAGAGAAACAATATAAAGCTGAGGAAAGAAGTGAAATCATCACGAAAGACTAAAATTTAATATCAATAACACCTAGCCAATGCTGCATATACGATACTTATTAGGATTAAAAGTTGTCCGGACATTTGTTTTCTTATAATAGACTCATTGACTACTCCATTGATAATGTATAGTAAACTTGTCTGGTCAAATTTAGTTTGACTGATCAAATGCCAAAGTTGGTTGGAAAATGTCTGATGACTGGCCATCATCATAAGCTCTGTATGTATACCCAGCATCACTAGCTATATCTTTGATTTAATTCCATCTAGCTATAGAGTGGCCATGGCTTTCATATAAAACTCTGTAGTTAGTACGTATAGCTACCTGGTACTAATACATTGAAACCATATATGGCTACGTAGCTAGCTGTACCTTCAGATTAGAAAGCTAATTACACAGTAGTAGCTGCATTCTAAGAAACAAATGTTTCCTGGTGTATGAAGTAAGGCTCATAGACAATTTAATAACTATCAATGTGTTATTGAAACCTTATAAGATTAGAAATTGAGGGGATTCATTATACAAAGTAGTAGCTACGTATATTCAAAGAAACCAAAGTTTCCAAGAATTACATATACATGTAGCTACTATGGGACGAGTCTGCAAAAACAAATCTCAAATTACACATTCAATGAGCCATAACCACTTACGTATGAATAAGCTAACATTCCAAAC
The DNA here is from genome assembly GCA_965207375.1 of Nitrosopumilaceae archaeon. Taxonomy (GTDB): domain Archaea; phylum Thermoproteota; class Nitrososphaeria; order Nitrososphaerales; family Nitrosopumilaceae; genus JAWVZS01. The sequence continues at coordinate 782,021 of CBDBMG010000003.1, forward strand.
CTTGTATCATTTATATAGTCCTAGCTATATAGCTACTTTATCTCTCTTGTGTCAAATTTCTATACCTGTAGCTTACCCACAGAGTGATATAAGGTTATAAAATTGAACGTGCAAATAAGACTTGTTGTAAGGGTCATAATGTAAGCTGCAAAAATTGGTTGTTAGGGATTATAGTAAAAATGATGTTTAGCACCTATTCTCAGACTAAAATTTGATGATTAACTATATAGCTAGCAGTTAATTTTACATCAGATAGCTATGTACGTATGCCTGTGTAACACTACTCATGACTGCTAACACAAAATTTTACTGAAGTGACTATTAGTGAACAGACTTATACAGAAAAATACGGGAAGTAATGTAACTAATTGTAAAATCTTTACAAAGTAGCTATTCATTAAGTACAGTAGTAATAATAGGGATTGACGGAAATCTATGGCTTTCAAAAATGTGTCTGAAAAGCAACCTTGTAATAATAATCTCTCCAGAATCTAATCATACGTATGTTTATTGGTACACCATTATCAATTCCAAAAATATATTCAAACATTGAAAATATGTATACATACGTATTAGAAGCCAAGTTACAGGATTTTGAAAATTTTGCAAACAACGAGATTTTCATCTGCCTGCCTGATCACTAGAACAGACCTACCACCTATAATAACCAAATACATGATCCGCAATACTTCTAGCCATTGGTTGGCACCCTCACCTATTGAAAGCACAACAATCCATACACAATAACAAAGGGTATAATATAACACTTTTATACATACAGCTAGCTACGTATATGAACATAAAAGTTATATGCATGTATACATGGATATAACTTTTTATGTTCATATCTGTTTGTGAATAGCTATAAACAAAACAGTCTGGCTATAGAAAAAGTGCAAGGCCAATCAGAAGCAGCATTGTAAATGCGACCAAAAACTTTGATATCAAGTGCAGTCAAGGAGTTAAAACTATTTATTAAAATCAATAGCTACTTGAATGACATAATTTAAGAGCATTTTACTTAACAGCATTTTCACAACTATAATTGGCTTTGTCACTTGGCCACCTTTTTGTTCCATCCATTATTTATAAAGGTGGCCAAATGACAAACCCAATCTTGTGTCTGGGGTATGTATATCTAACATGTAGCTACCTCAAGCCAAAGAGTGTTCAAAACTGCTGAAGCCAGTCAAACTCTTACAAGTCAGTGGTCACATCAAAAGCATAATTCCTTTGTGTGACAGTAGCCAGTTAAACCCCATGCACCTGCACTCATAGGTAGGCTTGCGCCTAATATGCTGGCATAATTTTAAGAATAATAGGTACTATTTTATACGAGAATTATTCTGGAATAATAGGGTTTAGTGAGCATAAAATTTATTGAACGATCCTCCACCCACGCAATTAATTACAGCGCATATTGAAAATATTTCGTCTGCAACTCGGCAATCAGTTTGTGTACTTTCTCAATGTTATAAGGTACTTTCTATGCAAGGTCTTTAATTCTATAGCTGTGTAATCAATAGTTAGTTAGCTGTAGCTATTATTTTCTTACTGTCATAGCGGAATAATTTGGGAATAATAGGTGGTATTTTAAAGAATAATAGGGAAAGATTTTGAGAAGTTCTGGAAGGAATAATAGGTAAATTTTTGAGCATATTAGGTGCATCCCTACTCATAGGATATCCTTGATATTAACACTCGGGCTTGACCTCATGTAGCTAATATCAAGGATATCCTACTTGTGGAGGGGTTTACTAATACAAGAAACAAGGTATTGATAAATGCTGGCCTTATTGGTAGCTACGTATGTACGTACGTACACCTCTATCATACAATGCTCTATGGAGTGTATTGGAGAAAATCTGATGCTGCGTACTACATATTTTCACTTTTAGCAGTTCATCAAACTACATACATAGCTACGTACGTACATAGCTAATATTAAACTAAGTAGTGGTAGTTAATTTTCCTGAACTTTCACTGGACTCCATTTCACTCTGGGACAATCTTTGTAGCTCCATTATCAGCTCAAAATGCCTGGTGTGCGGGAACATGTCCACTACAATGGCTTTCATTGGTCGAAACGGTAGCCCAGCAAACCAATTGGATTTCATCCTGCACAGGCTATATAAAAAATTATTGTATGGATTGCAATTGTAATTATTTTGTGTAATTGTGTAATTCTATAACTCTTATAGAGGGTTCTGATTACAAAAGAAAACATAAGTCAATGTTTAACTGGTGTAGTTAGTTACATAATGTGCACGTACATAAAGCAACTTGTGTGAGGGAAGGCAGGTACTGAAATCTCAATAATGCAAAGCCTTAGGTACATACGTACATAGCTAGCTAGTAACTTACTCTACAATGTTTCCAGTAACCCCTGAGTGTTGGATGTTACATGACACAAAGATGGTCTTTTGTATCAGTGGACTTCTCCTGATGGCCTGCACAACTCGCTGATCTATAAGTATAAAAATAAGATGCTCATATATGGATGATTTTTAGGGATGAGCGATTATGAGATTTTGAGGCATCACAAATCAACAGCATACACATATGTACCTTACGCCGAGTTATTACGTATAACAATACACTAATTTTAGCAATTTTAACAAGTAGCTCCAATTAATTAAAATTTGGTTATGCTAATTATAAACATTGATCAACAAAGCAGTCACTTATGATTGGTGACTGCACTATTAGAGAGTATCAATGTGCAATTGTTAAATTTCTAAATCCACAAATATAACTTTAGTGTATCATTTTATTATAAAAGTGCTTGGTTAATTACTAAGATACCATTAAACTTGTAAGAATTAATGCAGAAAAATCATTCACTGTACATCCAAATACTTCTCTTGGTATTCAAATACATAATTATCCAGTATTTGCTTCATATAACTACAACAAGAAGATTATACTTTAGTCCTGAAATAATACATGCAAGGTTCTTGGATTATTTGTTTTAAAGGAACAATTATTTTGTTATTTTCTACATTAGGAGGTTTACGTAAAGGTAAAATTTTGTGGATTGTAAAGACCGTAACTACAGTGCAAACTTTCCCTAGAAAATAGCCTGCTACGTACATGCACGGTACGGCTCAAATGCAACATGATGCCCGTTCACTTGTTGCCAATGCCAGCTTGTGTGTGTGCACGCATACATGCCTGCCAAAGGATAACTGTAACAGGTAATGATGTGGGTTCCTCTCCACCTTCCTCAGTTCTTCATGTAGGTTTATTTAATATACATTTGGTGACGTATATACAGAGTTGGGGTCGTTACTTTTAAAAAGCAACTAGTTACAAGTTACTAGTTACTTTCAGGAAAAGTAACTCGTTACAGTTATATATTACTCTCTCAAATAAGTAACTACGTAGTAATATATTACTAGTTACTTTTTACATTAAAATTCACTTGTTTTGTAGTAAAAATCATGTTTACCAACCAATTTTCTGATATTAAGTAGTTAAAATATGTTTGCATAACACTATTCGTGATTGCTAACACAATTTTTAAAGGAGTTTTATTGAAATTACTATCAGTGAATGGACTTTCACAGGAAAATACGGAAAGTAATATAACTAATTATGAAACTTTGCAAAAGTAATATTATTACTAGTTACAAAGTAATATTATTACTAGTTACATATTACTTTTGAGAAATGTAACTCGTTAAGTTACTTAGTTACTTTAAAAGTAATATATTACGTAACTTAGTTACAAAGTAACTAGTTACCCCCAACTCTGCGTATATACATAGACTGTTGAGTATTCAATGCTGCAACATACTAGCCAGCTATATACGTACATATCTTGTAGTTGGGCGTATCTATCGGTTATATTGTCATACCTTGCTTGTAAATCGAGACAAGGGTAATTACCATGCCTTGCTTTGAAAATCGACTCCATAGGAAAAATATTATATTCTTTGTTAACACCCAGGGGCGTTTATAGACATAAGCGCCTTATAATTAAAAGTCTGGTCATGCGCATGCAGTATTGTAATCGATAATAAGTATTCACTAGAATAAATAATACAGCATTGGTAGCTCGTATAATGGTGAGTACTAAGAAACTTTTATCAAAACAGGCACCATAATTTTATACCGGGTTGTTGAAGGCACCCGTGCCTTTACCCACACCTGTTTATAAGTTCATCCGGCGACCCACGTGCAGGCATCAAGTTGCATTTGAGCTGTACTGTATGTCAAGTGGTACGTAGCTACTTATCAAGGCCCTGTGCTTATAATCCATCCTAATCTCTGCCTACTAAATAATCACATGCTGCATAATAGGAACACATAACTAACGTAGTCCAGCTCTTGGTGGGTCTACTACACCGATCACATGGTCTGCCGTCATCTTTTGAGTGTTCAACAACTCCGGCAGAATATCTTCAGCCTTTCCACACAAGAAAGAAGTGTTATTGATGCCTATAGACAGACATTACACGTACAGTGAGTAGCCAATAAAAAACAAGAATAGCTACAGTATATACATACATACATACGTACGTAGCTAGTTTATAACACAGAGTAGAATTTAAGATTTAGCTAAGACTTGCTGAGAGGGGGGCAGTCCTCCAAAGATTGTAGTAATGCATAAACAAATCTACTATTCAAACAAACTCAAACAAACCTTCGATCGAAGGTTCCAAACTTTGAATGCGAATGTTTATATGTCACTACATAATGGAGTAGGTTGTTAATTTGTGCAGTTCTTGTCCCTTGTATGAGCAGCCAAAAAGGAGAATTTATATTTCTAGGCTTTGCACAATACAATTATATGTGTGCCTAACAACTTTAGTATTAGACGAAAGCATTTTGCTGGCAACTTTAGTGCATGTGTTATCACTAACAATGAATATCTATGACAAAAGTATGTAGGTAAAAGAAACATTTATCAAAGCTTCAAAGGTTGCAGACAAACCTTCAAACCCTATAAGTTGACATCCGTTTATGCACTAGATTATAGTAGAATTTTAATTTGTAAACTATAAAAATGGTACAAAAATATGTATTTACATACAGGACTTAGGGGGTACAGTGTAGCTATACTTATGTACCATACAGCGTAAATATTGGACGAGGGAAATTTTGACAAATTTGACGATTCACTAACAATTTGTCAAAATGTTCACTGTCAAATTTCAAATAATATCAATATACAGAGAAATAAACTCATTCATAACTTGAGATTTATGAATTTGTTAAAATTTTCTCCTATCAAATGTTTATGCTATACAGCAAACAATACACGTATAGCTTTTATAGAGAGTTAGCCGACCAATACAGCTACAGATGCAGCCTTCTAGAAGCTGCAGTAAGGGTACAAGACTTGTTTATCCAGAGGCAGCGGAAGTGAATAAAAGTTGGGGGGCTGGGGGATTATTAAATTAAAAAGTTATCCTATTGACTGCTCTATTAGGGGGTAGTACCTGCTACGTATATTAGAGCGAGGGTAGGGACTGATTGACTATTACATTACAGCATTTCGAGCATATATATATATATATATATATATATATATATATATATATATATATATATATATATATACTGGCTCATTTTTGGAGGGGCAAAGCTGGAGAGCTCTAGTCCACACCTTGCACCACCGCCACTGTTAGGCCATACCAAATTAATGTTATGTTTCATGGATGAGGCGGGTCCCCTTTTTACAGAAGTCATATAAAAATAAAAATCATGTGACTAAAGAGTCACGTGACGTGGACATGAATTTGTGAGATTAATTTGTTATTTTATAGTAAAGTTGTTTTAAAGAATACAAGCGTTCCTATGAAAATCATTTGGTGCCTTGGTAAACTTGAATACAAAGAGAGGAAGTGGTAAAATTGATTTGAGCAACTGAAAAGTTTTAATAATCAAGATTTCTCATGCTGTGACCTTTAGTAATTTTATGGTTTTTATTTTTTTCCTGGCCTGCCGGGTCACTCTGAGGAAGCAAACAATCCGTGAAACATAAGATAATTTGGTATGGCCTTACTTATAATACACAAAATCAATATACTGTAATAAAACAGTCAGGATTGTACATCTAGAAGTTTGAAAACACACATAATTCCCCTCACCTGTAAGGTCCTCAAATGATTTGTTTTCCTGTTGGAACTCGTGCAGCTCTAATTGTTAAATCTTTTAAGAAAAACTACATATTGTATAGTGGGAAAGTTTTGCAGGGGAAAAATTTGGCTATTATTGGCTCTCTTGAGCTTCTAGTGAGGAAAAGATTGGCGAATGGATAGATCAGATACTTAATAATTCTATGAATCACGGATGATTTGCCAAATTCACCAAACATTTCCCCAACCAAACTATCCCAATATACAGCAGGTTAATTGCTGTGGTCAGGCAGGTAGGCATGTATGTATTTTCATACTGGATCAATAATTGTTGTGCTTAACAAAGGAATGGTGTATAAGCAAAAGACCTAGACAAGGTTTTCAGAGTACCGAGTTGATTTAAATGTCCGGAACGACTAGATCTTTGCAAAATTAAACACCTAAAAACCTTCCTCATGTTTTAACACCGGCTCTTGTTACATACGTATTTAAACAGTGGAGCCTTTTATTGAAGGAAATACGGTACCTAAACAGTCACCCTCAATTGTTTTACTTCTGCTGCCTCTGCATTGTGTAAGTGAATAATTATTATACTGACTTATCTTCAGCGTTAACTTCAGCATCTTTCACGGCTTGTTCCACCATCTCAATCCCAATAACCTGATTCACCGACTAAGAGTAACACAATACACAAAAATACACTGTAATGGTACTGATGCTCAGAAATAAAAAAGAAAGCACATACGTAACTACACTACATACCAGGGGCGGATCCAGGGGGGGGTCATAGGGGTCAGATGACCCCCCCTTCCAATCTGTGCTTATTCTAAAACAAGCGCTTGAAATAATTATTCTAATAGGCGCTAAAATAATTATTAATTTGTTGTACTATAAAGCGCAAGAACCGGCTAGATTATGTCTGGGGATTCACATAAAAACTAGCTCATAGAACATTCTTTATAACTAAAAGATTAGTTAAATTGCTGACCTTTAATCAGCTAGCTACTGTGATGAATACCCGATACAAGCGCCGCAAAAATATTTTCGATAATTATTTCCTTGCAAGCACTGGCTACCGTAATATGGCGGATAAGGAGATTAATCAACGTGCATTTGATTCGATGCGGTAAATGATGTACGTACTGAAGAGGGATCTCATGAGGAGGTTGCGCGTCTTTTCTCCCAGGAATTTGAACGTGCGGCTTGCCAGTGACCCTTTTTGAACTGATGATAGGGCAGAATAATTCAAACTCGAGTTTAAACTAAAGGTACTATGGTGGATGAAATAATAAATTGTGAGATAATACACTACTCAGTTTCAGTGATTTGAATTTTTGCTCACGCGAGTGCTCACGTGATGAATCGTCTGCAGAGGGGCACTGAAAGATTTTTGATAACAGGAAAGAAGAATCATGTAATGCACAGGGTTTTAGTATAAATAACTAACCATGCACACGTAAATATCGTTAGCTTATAGCTAGCTATACAGTTGCTGAGCTGCAGGAACAGCAGCGAGTAGATTCATGCATCTATAGCTTTCAGTAGGTTACAATGCACTTCGTTTAAAATAATAATGTGAATAATTGCAATATGTATTTATACATATAACCATTGCCTTGACCCCCCCTTTGAAAAATCCTGGATCCGCCCCTGCTACATACATACATACATACATACGTAACAGTGACACTATGTGACAGCAGCGATTAGTAGTGGATTACCAGTAGATATTTGTACGTATGTACACACGTATGTAAACATGTACATACGTACATATGACATGATTTCTAAAATGGGTCTTATAGTTGCATTAATTTTTCAGCTTTGCGTGTACGTATACGTATATGCATGTGCATGTGCATTCCAAACCTTGGCCATGGTCAGTCCAATACTTCCAGTCCCACAACAGATGTCTACAATATAAATAATAATTGCATACGTACATACATACATACAATGCATACATACATCACAAGCATACAGTACATGTACTTAGTGTACAATATACTACGGTGAAGAATAAGACAATTTACATGCATATACGTACGTATGTACGTACACACTAATAGCTACGTCCTTGGCCAAAAAAGGTTACATTTCATGTGTTAGCCACCATTATTTACATAAAATTTCATATTCATATCACTTTTATCATGATATAATTCATACAGCATATCACTATAAAATGCACACACACCACAATATAGTGCATCTCTACCGCATAATGAATAAACAGCTTATACTTTTACATCATGTACGTATGTACATGTTCATGAGTAGCTACTGCATAGGTACCTTGAAAGAAAGCATTTGGTGATATCCTGAATGTTAATCCCATCAACTTCTCATGAACATACTATAAATATATATAAAGAATACCTATGTACCTAACTACCTACATACATACGTACATAGTTACGTACATGTGCATGTACATACGTATATATACACATACATAGTATACGTATACTGCACGCACACGCACACGCACACGCACACACACAGTATACACATACATATAAATTGTAAAGCTTACTTGTGATCCACACACAAACTGATAATCGGGTGTAGCACCAGATTGACTGTACAACACAAGGCATAATAAAACATCACTAACATACGTACGTACACACATGTAATCATACGTAGATACCAAGTATTTATTTTGTATGAAGTGGATAGCAAGATTTCATGCTGAGTTTGTAGTGATGGTCAGAGTTGTGGTTAATGGTGGTTGGTACTGACCACTGCCGACCACTGTGGGCACATACCTGTAGTCTCTAGTTTACATGCGTATGATTTGCTTACTTGTGTGTTATGAAATGTACAGTTGGAAAGAGCTTTATTTACGCATACCTGCAGTTTTTGCTGCAAGTAGTTCCGCATTGCACTTACGTAGTAAACTTGTAATACCACAAATACTAAGATCTGGACATCAATTCATCATACGTATGTACTACAGCCAAATAATTATCATACGTATATAATTTTAGCATTAACGAATACGTAGTTTAATATTTGTTCGTTAAGGGATACAAATATCCGGATACTAAAAAACTGGTAAACTGGTATTCGTTGCAGCCCTAAAAATTTACATACGTAACTGAATAAAATTGGAGTAATCTAGAAGTACGGCATGTGATCAAGTGCTAGACTATCTACAAGTCAATACAAGTGTTCCTGTGGCCTAATGGAGAAGGCATTGGTCTTCGGAACTAGAGATTGTGGGTTCCAGTCCTACCAGGAACAATTTTTTTTCTAAACAACCTTGTTACACTTGTAACCGTCTGATACATAACCAGAGCTTGAAATAGCAGTCGGCCTTTGGCCATTTTCCAACCAATTTCAGGATATGGCTGACCAAAACTGATATGCTAGGACAAATTTACTGTACATTTCCAATGGGGAATCCAATGATATGTTCCTATTTTCAATAAATGGCCGACCAATTTCTAATCCTTATTTCAAGGACTGCATAACAGCACACATGTTTATGCTACAGGCAATAAATCAAGTTTGGCTAAATTATCCAACCAACTAAAGCAACCATACGTACGTATGTAGCTACGTATGTATGTACAGAATTTTTTAGAATATAAATTCAGCAGCAAGATTTTCAAAAATATAGAGGGGGCAGGACCTTAACTGACTGTTAAGTGCCTAAGTGCAAATTTATCCTTAAGGCTTAACCCAGGGGGCAATATCATTTCCAGGGGGAAAGTGCCCCCTTACCTCCCCAGAGAAACTGCCAACACTAAATCTGAAGTATGTACATACATATACATGATCTTCTATTTACGTGGATTAGCCAGCCTATGACCTACATATATTATATGGTTATGTGAGGCTAAGATACACTAATTTAACGAGTAGCTCCAACTTGTTAAAAATTGGTAACACTAAATATCATTGATCGATACTCTCTAATAAACCAGTCACTAATGATTGGTGACTGCTCTATTAGAGAGTATTTATCGATGTGCAATTGCTAAATCCACAATCAAAAAAATTACTAACTTTAGTGTATCGTTAAAATTATAGCTTGAGGTATGCAAGATGTGCAAACAGTGGTGGATTTTCACAAAGACAGTCGTCATGCACATACGTATGTATATCCCTTACCGCTGTCCGAGTGGCTGAAAGTAATGGGATGACAATCCACAGGAGGCTCCTGGACCTGTAGTGAAGTATTCGGCCAACAGCACTTTCTGCTTATCCAACTCTTCCTATGTATGTACGTAAAAACATAGGACATTTACGTACTTGTGTAAATTATGTAAGTACATTAACATGTACACACACATAGGCCTCAGTCAAATATGCCGGCATAATTTAAAGCATAATAGGCTGACCTGCTATGCTAGCATAATGCTGGCATTTTGGGGTAGTATCCTGGAATAAATCGTAATTTTTAGTAAACTGTTTCAAGATGGCACGCCTTGTGACAGCCAGTGTAGTTATGGAACTAACTGAAAGCTGTATACTTAGTTAATACAGCTAATTATATAAATTATGCATGTGTATATACATATCTCACAGGCTGTCACAGCTATAATTACTGTTAGCATAATCGAGCATAATAGGAAGAAGTCTAAGCATAATAGGGGAAATTTTTGGGAAATTCCCAAAAGCATTTTGGGCAAATTTTTGAGCATATTTGACTGAGGCCTACACACACACATGCAACACACACACGTGCACACACACACGCACACATACACGCACATGCAACACACACACACAATGTACGTACATATGTCGTATGTTCACACACAAAGCAAAATATAGTATACGTACGTTTGTTAGCTTCTGAGGATGAATCACCATGACAACCATATCTTCACCAGTATTACAAGTTCTAACAGTTAATGATCACCAATAACTATAGCATAAACAGTACATATGTACATGTGTACATAAGTTCCATGTTTTTACTTTAACTTGTAAGTACTGTACATGTAACAAGGATGTGCCCAAAGTGGTTGACAGTGGTTGGGAGCGACCACTACTCTGACCACCACTACAAGCTCACTGACCAGTACTAAAACATCAGCATGAATGGAAATGCTTAGTCTTAATACTTTAAGTATCTACGTACTCCAAATATAAAACAAAGTGTCTACAAGGAATCCTAGACTAAGATACAATTTGAGCACAGATATTAAGGATCATTGAGTTTTGAACATCTAAAACCATTTTATTGTAACCACCACTTTGTTAAACCTGGGCACATCCTTGGTACATATGTCAACTGAGTGCTCATTATTTGGATATCATATAGCCAGAATTTTGAAAATCAAGATCAATACTTTTAAAAAGACTGACCATCAACTTTGATGAAGTTCTATTGAAAACTTCCAGCTATACGATATTATGTAATAAAATATCTATATATGTCTCTCTCTCTCTCTTACCCTGAAAGATTGACTGGATTTAAAATTGGAAGATCTGATTGTTCGATAAAAGACTGGAATGCCTATAGTATGTAAAACACACACAAGTACATAACACTATATATGTACGTATACATACAAGCATTGCACTGATAAATTGCAATGGCCAATAAATTAGAATACAGTTAGTCAGTTACACATGTATACTGTATATGTACATACAAATTTTCGAGGGACGTAACTTTCACGAATCCAAGTTTTTGATCTTTTTCACAATCTTTTTGTAAGTGAATAATTGTGAACAATTATTCACTCATACGTATGTCCCTCGAAAATTTGTACTTATACGATACAACTTTGCACCAATAATTAGAACACAATAACACTTTATGCAAATGTTGTATATACTAGACAAAAAATCAGTCAGTTATGCTAACACTTACGTATGTACGTATACAAGTGATGCTTAGAATACAGTATACAATTATCAGTCCTTGACTGATGGAAGCTTGAGACATACGTACGTACGTACATACGTATAATGGGTCTCTGATGCCTAGGCTGAATACGTGCTATACTGATAGAGCCAGCGATTCTGTCCCTTGGTAGTAATTTTGGAGTACAGCGGAACCTGTTAATGTCGGAATATGAGAACACCTGTATAATCCACAGTTAGTGAGGTCCCATTTAGTACATATGTACGTAAGCTGACCAGAAAGTCAGGACACCCTTATAATCTTGGTTGGTCCCAAGGTATCCATATTACACAGGTTCCACTGCAGTCCAGGAGTACGCCATGTGATCAAGTGTTAGACTATTTACAAATCACAACAAGTGTTCCTGTGGCCTAATGGAGAAGGCATTGGTCTTCGGAACCAGGGATTGTGGGTTCGAGTTCGAGTCCCACCAGGAACAACTTTTTAAATCAATAAAAAGATTATAATATATCCAACATTAATAACAACTATCTGCACAAGTCCATACTGTACATGTACGTATATATGTAAACAAGATGTTATGGTATGCATAGCATACGGTATCTTGCATAAAAAAGTTTGTGAAATTATGGTGAATATTTGCGACATCTTTGTGAAGCCTTAGGCACGAGGGTGTGACGTGACGAAGCTAATGAAATGGTCTCAAAACAGTTTATACAATTGATTGAGTGTCACGCATTTTGTAGGGTTGCGGTTTGTACAGGTAATTACCATGTGTAAACGATCGCGAGGCTATATGGCACGCATCTTGTTTGCGAAGTAGAGACAAAGTAACTTCATCTACACACACGTTGTTCGCTTCTTTCGCAATGCAGACACTTGTATAAATTGCTGTGCTAATTAAATCCTGTTTATTTTGTTAGAGTCTAACAACTGTTAGCTTACCTTTATCTAGTCTCGCAGGCCAGACCCTTTTTTAGGAATAGCGCGCGCCAAAGGCGCGCAAAAAAGGGTCTGGAAAACTGACAGTAGCGCTTTTGTTCTGACACCCACCAACTTTTTGGTGGGTGTTAAATTGTTGAAAGCATAGCGGTACCTCAGATGCGTGAAGTTATTCGCGAAAATATGCATCGTAGAGATTCAAAATGTTATAAAAGAGGTAATAGCTTCAATTTGTTTGTTCTTAAGAGAAGCGATTCCTATTTCCCTAGCTGCCGCTTCTGCAGCTGCTTGAATAACATGTTCCTCTAATGATTGGCTCGGCCATTTTGAATCTCTATGCATATTTTCGCGAATAACTTCACGCATCTGAGGTACCGCTATGCTTTCAACAATTTAACACCCACCAAAAAGTTGGTGGGTGTCAGAACAAAAGCGCTACTGTCAGTTTTCCAGACCCTTTTTTGCGCGCCTTCGGCGCGCGCTATTCCTAAAAAAAGGGTCTGGCCTGCGAGACTACCTTTATCTACTGTTGGCCTTATTCGCGCGTTAGTTATTATGGTGCTAAGTGACTATACAAAGTTGCGGATTCTTTCTTTGCATTGGCAAGGATACAAAATATCTAGAATTGCCGATATTTTAGTGCTGGAGGACAGTACTACCATTTCAAGGCAATCAATATGCCTATTTCTTAAGCGTTTCATACAGCGTGGCACGATTGCAAGAAAGCCAGGCTCTGGACGAACTTTAAAGTTATCTCCTGCCATTCTACAGATAATAGAACGTGCCATGCAAGAAGATGATGAAACTACTGCAACTCAAATTCAAGCTAACCTTGCATCCCATGATGTTTATGTCTCATTAACCACAATCCTCCGAAATCAACGTCAGATGGGATGGATATACCGTGGCTCAGCCTATTGCCAGCTTATAAGAAATGTAAATAAACAAAAGCGTCTTGAATGGGCTCAACAAAATCTCCGTGATAACTTTGATGACGTTATTTGGTCTGACAAATCTAGTATCCAGTTGCACTGCCATAGAAGATACTGTTGTAGGAAGGAAGGACAAAGGCCACGTCCTAAACCACGCCCAAAGCACCCCACCAAAGTGCATGTCTGGGCTGAAATCAGCAAAAAGGGAGCCACTGGTATATGCATCTTTGAGGGGAAAATGGATGCTGCATTGTTCTGCCAAATACTAAGACGAACACTCTTACCTTTCCTTGAGGAAAAATTTCCATTTCCAGGTTCACATCAATTTATGCAGGACAACGACCCCAAGCACTGTTCAAGAGCTGCTCAGAGATTCTATGAGGAGACTGGCATCAACTGGTGGCGTACTCCCCCGGAGTCGCCCGATCTTAATCCCATAGAAAACTTGTGGCACGAACTTAAAGACTATCTACGCGGCACGATCAAACCAACAAACAAACAGGAATTGATTAATGGCATTCTTACTTTCTGGGAAACAGTGGATGGGCACAAATGTTCCAGGTACATTGGTCATCTAAAGAAGGTCATCCCAAAGGTGATAGAAAATAATGGAGATGCTACTGGTTATTAGCACCCAAAAACTTTAACATTGAACTGCTATTCTATATTATAATCATGTGATGTGACTGTAATGATTTTATTATAAAAATTACTGTCAATGTTATACTGCATTATAATATCAATAATACAATAACTGTCGTTTAAAAATAATACAATAAGGTACTACTTTATGACAAGTGTAATGTCAAATAGAGGATTGAAACTTGCCGAAATTACCTTCAGTCGGCTATAGCTGTAGATGGCTTCTGTCTATACAATGTTAACGGTGCAGGAAGCTATGAACACCACGGGAACGATGTCCGCTAGCTTCACAGTGTGGTCATAAGGTGGCTGCTACTCGTTAAACCCACATTAATCATAGGAAGCCATCAACTAATCACAGACTACCAAGCTTACGCAATCACAGACTTACTTTTAGACTACCAAGCTTACGCAATGGCTTCTGTTAAACCTCGAATGGAAACACTTGTATCACTTCACCATAGAATAACACGTCCAAAGTTCAGCACTTTTATCAGATGAGCCCTATCAGAGGAAATAACTTTCCTAAATAGCACGCTAGGCGATCAAATTTTTTACTGAAAGCCGTAGGTAAAAATATCTCTTTGTCTTTGCATAGATTTATAAACCCCAGGTACGGGATTGGAAGCTAGCGGCGCGCCCCATAGGTTACTGTTGAAACACTCCGTGTCCGTCGAATGTATGGAATTTCTCACCTTTGTCCCGCCCGTTTTGCTTGGTGAAGACATATCTGTGGCGCTCACGACCATAAATTTGCTAATACCAGTAAGTATTAGGGTTATATCGTGTTTATATAACGTAAAATCGCGTTTTCCCATTCTTTGGAATGTATTTAAGGCTCGTTTTTATGGTGGGACACGTAAACAACAATGGATGCATTTTGTCGCACCTTTGTAGCGTCTAGTCGAGCAATGGAAAGCTTCAGTTTTTGCCATAAGGTTCCCTATGAATTAAACTTTTGTATGGTCTACTGTATTTTTTACTAGCTGTGGTTATTATTCAATATTTGCTCCAGAAGTTATTCTTGGCATAAATCGAAGTTGCATTTTTGTCTACACTTATCTATGAGCACAATAGCGCTACAAGACAATACGTGCTATAAATGTCAAGCTTAGAACATGATCTTTTGCATGATTTATGTTAAAAGTGCATGATTATCTGATAAAAGCATTATATCAATACTGTTTGTATTATATACATAAAAGCTAAGTATATTGAGGTCTAGTATATAAAATTAACTTTGTGTGTGTGTCTGATAGACATGGGTCGAAAACTGAGACTTTCTGTTCATCGCAAGAATGAATTTAGGAAGAAAAGAACAAAGCAAAGAGGACATGTTGTCTCAGTTTCCCGTTTATATCCTATCAGTATCCCACTTCAACAAGTTGCACTATCCAAGCCTTCTGGTTCAATACATGAACCCAACAATATAGAGTTCAAGGTTTCGATTTCTCGAATTATTTGTGAGCAAGCTCCTGCCTCAACTCTAAATGACCTTGCCAAAAGACAATCTATTTTGCCAATTCTCCCTAAAGGTAAAATGTATTTGCAATATACATTTATACATATACATGTTTATTCTCATTAGGATGGATTAATCCTTATCCAAATGATTGTAATGGCTATTTAACCTTTCTGAGATGTGAGATGAGTGATTTAGGGAATATCCAGCTAAACTTGTGTGTGAAAATAAAGGTTGATAGATCTTGGGAAGTTACAGTTATGGATACAAAGTCGGTATCATCTAGCTCTAGAATGTTTGCCGTGTTACCAAAAATAATTGGCTCATTGGCTGACTTGAAGACAGTTTTACTGTATGTCCATTCTTTAACTGTTTGCTCGGGAAATGATGATTCAAAATATGAAGGATTAATTACTTTGAAGAAAGGAAATTTTATGAATCATTCAGGTATGATTGACTTAGTATTTCATTTATTCATACTTTTTATAGGAACACAACGTGTGGCTTTCTATGATTGTAAGAGAAAAACTATACAGTCAGAAGAATGTCTGTTGCTTTTACCAGAGTCAGAAGGAAGCAACCCGGTAAAACGTTGTGGACCTTGTGAAGAATGCAGACAAGTGCTTAATCGTTTACTCTATCGAACCAGTTATGAGGGGAAGGACAATGACAAAACTAGCACCAATAGCCATACAAATTACAGATTTCTGTCCACACCAGAGAAAATGACACGTATGAAACGAATGCACTCGCATATTAGAGTTACACAACAACAAATCAGTCGTTTAAATGCACGCATTGAAAAGCTCATTGAAGACAGAGGAACAGTTGTTGATGATGAACTCAGTGAGTATCTTACTGAAATAACAGAAGAGAAATCTGATGCCGTTGCACAATCACATGCAGATGGTTCATTTGCTAAGTCCTTTTGGGAACAACAGTGCAAAGCACTTTCGCTAAAGAAGATGTCGTCAATGCGATGGGACCCTATCATGATTCGCTGGTGTCTCTATCTGCGTCACCTTTCTGGGTCTAGTGCTTATGAAATGCTCCGGGAGAGTGGAGTTATTAAACTCCCATCACAGAGGACGCTGCGTGATTACACGTACTATACCAAGACAACTTGTGGATTTTCAGATGATGTGGATCAGCAACTAATGGAAGCAGCTGATATTAGCACCTGTAAGGAGAGAGATAAATATGTTATATTGATGATGGACGAAATGCATATTAAAGAAGACATTGTATATAACAAACATACAGGTATGTTGTTATTGGTAGTTTATAATAATATTTGATCTTCGTTACAGGAGCAGTTATAGGCTTTGCTAACTTGGGTGACGTTAACACACACTTGTTAGCTTTGGAGAAGCAAGCAGAAGCTGTTGACTCACAATGTGAAGGACCTGTACCTGCTAATTCAATGCTAGTGTTGCTAGTGAAAGGATTATTCAATCGTCTCTCTTTCCCTTATGCACAGTTTCCATGCACGGCATTGTCGGGAGAGCTGATGTATGATCCTGTCTGGGAGGCTATAAGTCGCTTAGAGTTATGTGGTTTTAAGGTGCTAGCCCTCACATGTGATGGTCTTGCAGCCAACCGGAAACTCTTCCGTTTGCACAATCCTGATACTTCACCCGAGGATGTAGTGTATAAAGTAGCTAACCCATACGCTGATGACAACAGAGATATATTCTTTTTGGCTGATCCTCCACATCTGATGAAGACTGTTAGAAATGCATGGTCCAATAGCAAGCGTCATCTTTGGGTGAGGAAACAATAATAGTGAAATTATGTCACTTTCACTATTTTGTGTAATAGTTCCGTGGAAAAGAAATATCCTGGACACACCTTATTAGACTATACAATGCAAATCGATCAGCTGAAGTTCCTGGCTTGGCTTTAATACCCAAACTGAAGTACGAACATATATGGCTTACAAGCTATTCTAAGATGAGGGTTGATTTGGCTGCCCAGGTAATCTGTTGTATTGTATTTTTAGCTTACCTTATAAACTAACCCTAGGTATTAAGCAGTTCAGTCGCAAGTGGAATCCGTGTTACTCAAGGAGAGGAAGCTGAAGAAACAGCTAACTTTGCTGAAAAATTTGACAAATTTTTCGACTGCCTGAATGTTAGCAATAGTGCTGTTGGTAAGCTAACCCGGAATCCTTTTAAGAACCCATATCGTACAGCTGAAGACTTCAGACTTAAGGTTATAAATATTATTTCTGTGAGCATGTAATTACAAAATTATATTCCAGTGGTTAGAAGAATTGCTAGATTATATGAATGAGTGGGAAACAAGTGTGAAAACCAGAGATGGCTTCAAAGATTTGAAAAGCGCTCAAAACATGATGCTTTTGCCACTTGAGACACGGCAGGGAATTCGGATCACAGGTACACAGCTGAAATTAATGTTTATTGTTATTATGTGTATTCATTTCAGTTAAATCCTTTGTGGAAATGGTCAAATATATCTTCACTATACCAGAAGTGGAAATTTTTTTTAGTAATAGGCTCTGCCAAGATGATTTAGAGAACTTTTTTGGGCAACAACGGCAGAGAGGAAGAACTCATGAAAATCCTAATGCCGCTGAATTTTTAAAAAATACTCAAGCCCTTAGAGTGATCAATTCCACATGTGCAACCATCAGAGGCAATTGTCGTGATGGAGGACCATCGAAGAAAACACGTAAAATCGAAGCTGAAAACACTCCCCTTCAAAAACGAAAATCAAAAAAGAAATAGTATTCAAATATAGTCTACTGTTGTATTTGTAATTACTGTAACCATAGATTTATAAACCTCAGGTAGCTACCTGGGGTTTATAAATCTATGCTGTAACATTGTAGTTAGGTCTCAAATAGTTCATAGTTAAAATCTATCCGCCATTGTAATTGTTGCATACTGTAATGTAGTTAAGCTCATAAAATAAGTCAAAAAATTATTCTAATGTATTGAGTTCACTGCGTAAAGCTTTCTTTTTAGATAGTGTTTTTTTGCTTGCTTGTTTGTACATTTCAAGGCAAGAGGATGCAAAAGCAAATCCACGTACTGTTATGTACAACTCAACCACTTGCTTTAACAGAACTGTTGCGGTATCCTGGGCTAGAAAAGTTGCACAGAAGCACCACTGAAAAAGCAAGTCTTCATTCTTTAACAAGGCTTCTACGAGTTCTGTTTTCTTTTCCGTGGAAAGATTATCTTCATGTGACGTCAGCTGCTGTCTTAGCTGTTCTTCCATTATAACAAACAACTGATAAACTTCATCAGTAACCCGCCACAGTCCACCTCTATTTATCATATTTAACCATGCATCAGTCTGCTTGATACTGTCTTCCTCACCACCATTCATGTCAGTTAAACAAAGGATCATTACTGCTTTGTCTTTACAAGTAGATGACTGTAAACGATCATGTATTTTCCTACAAACATATCCTGCCACATAGCGTAGAGCATTTTCTTCAATATTAGTTAATGGAGGCAAAGATGCAGCATTAGCAGAAAACACAGGATATTCAGACTTGATGAGTTCTTTAAACACTTCATGAGTAACATACTGATAAAATGCTGCAGACATGTCAAGTTGCACAGATTTTTCCACAAATAATCTCCACTCTTTTTTAAAACTATCTGACGTTCTCAACTGGTGATACATTCCCCACATCTTGGCTTTTTTAAGAATGTTTGTTTTGTGTGTATTAACAAAACATTTCTTCAATGTAGTGGTGAGGTAACGTGAAAACTGATGGAATAGATCCGGCTGTGATGACCTGCAAGCTATTAATGCAGCTGCCGTGTCACGAGCACATTTGGCTGATGGTGTTGAAAATTGAAACCTTCCTTCCCTTAAAACAGATTCCACAACCTTTTCTAGTATTTCTATACAAAATAAGGAAATGTATAACATCTGCTTATTACTGATAGCACACTATATTTTACCGCTTGATGTAGTTTCACTTTCGCTCACATTCGAAGCCATCATGCATCCTGGGGTTTATAAATCCATAGATAGTATAACCTACGATCTACGATAAATCTATGCATGCACTGATGCGCACTAAATAAACACTACAATTTGCGAATTAAATAGTATTTCCATGGTATTTCAATTAAATATTTTGAAATCCAATCGGACAGGGACTGAGGTGTTAATTGGTGTGAAATTCCTCCGCTTCCAATCCCGTACCTGGGGTTTATAAATCTATGGTCTTTGAGCCTATGGATCGACGTTTTTGTAGCGAATTGTTATTGCATTTTATAAGTAGATAGGTTGCTTCTATACTCAAGATATTCTATTAAATCAATCTACGCAGCCGGTAAGATTAATAAAGCATGTTTACAATTTTAACTTAGTTGCGTGGGCTAAATGAGGCCTCCACCCACCTAGTAGCTCTATCATTGATTACCATCACGTGATTTGATTGCAATCAGTCTTGTATCCGTGTAAGGGAGAAATTCACACTTCGTTAAGTAAGTTATATAACATTATATTGGCATATTATAATCAACAACAATATTATAAGGCCTAATGTGACGAAATGAATTATAGCGAAATCAATGTAAACTGTTCTTTTTGCCAGATTAGCTGAGTATCTTCTTCTTAGCCGTAGTTCTCAATATCTGACAAGACTTGGAAAGGGAAGCTCGGCATTTGTCCCAAATTCCTTCGAATTGGATAGCTGGCATGGTGGGCACTCTGGATCTAACTACAGCCTTTATGTAGTCTAATTTTTATTTATCTAGTGAGCCCGTATTGTTTTTGCCGCTGAGGCTGCTTCTAGATAGTGCGTCTTTCCCAAAAATGGCTTCGCGAGCCAAAGCAGTAGTCAGTCGGCGAAGCGAAGCCACATCATTCCCGGGATAGTCCCTCATTACTTGTTCTACTGGTAATAACTTTGGTGGTGTGTTAAATGGAGGAGGTAAAATGGTCGCTTGATGGGCTGACACTGGCTGAGTCACCTGAGTAACTGAATCAGCTGGGGCTGATGGTGGATGGGCTGACGTTCCCCATGGAGTTGATGGTAAAGATGACTGGGTCATAGATAATGAACTTGTTTGAGCTGGTGGATTGACTAACATTGACTGAGTCACCTGAGTGACTGAATCAGCTGAATTGGATGGGGTTGATGGTGGATGGGCTGACATTCCCCATGCCCATGGAGTTGGTGGTAAAGATGGCTGGGTCATAGAAAATGAACTATTTTGAGTCGGTGGAGTCACTGAATAGATGGACATTGGCTGAGTGGCTATGTCAGCTGGAGTTAGTAGATTGGATGGAGCTGGTGGATGTGCTGATGTTCCCCAAGGAGTCGATGGATTAGATAGCTGGGTCACAGATAATCTGGTTGGAACTGGTGTATCGACTGCCATTGGTGGAGTCACTGAATAAGCTGCCACTGATGGATTTACTGAAGGTGTTTGAGCAGCTGTGGAAGTTGATTCTTTATCAGATGACAATACGGATTGCCAAGAAGGAGAATTCATAAACTCTAATTCCTCATCTGTTGTTTCCAACAGCTCCATGATGGTTGGAGTTGAACACCTGTTTGCTTCAGCCACTTGGGTTTGTGAAACCATTTGTGTGGGTACTTGAGCCACTTGCTGGGATTGAGCAATCATTTGTGGGGGTGCTTGAGCCACTTGCTGGGATTGAGCAACCATCTGTGTTGGTGCAAGTGTTGGGATGGTGTGTTTCACCATGTTGGTGAGCAAACTGATTATTTGGGATTGCTGTTCAACAAGTTGAGACAAAATTAGATTACTTTCTCCACCTGTATGATATAAATACCAAGCATAAGTTTACTGTAATATCTATATGTATGATGTATGTATATGTACCTTTACTTGTTGTATTCTCTGGTATGTTCCCTACTTGTAATACTGTTCCTGATGGTTTGTCATCGCCTACATACAAGAAGATGAATTCTTTTAATTACAACCCACTGTAGAGCTTACGTTTTGCAGGCCTTTTAGATGTTTTCTTAGTTTGAGATTTTTTCTGAGGTGTCCCCTTTTTACTTGCTGCATTGGTAGCTGGCTGCTGAACAGTAGTTTCAGCTTGAGGTGTTAAAGGTGCAGCTATACAATTATATGAATTAGCTATTGGTAATATATAATCTGTTTTTAACTGTGTATATACCATTATCGTTTGGTGGGCGTGGTACACTAGGATCAATAAAAACAGCGTTCCAATGAGTGATCTTCTTCTTGCTTTTCCATGGAACGGTGATTTTGCAACCATGTACCAATTCGTTTTTTGAATACAGCTCGTCCAGCACCTCCGCGTCGAGCCATACCTCCTTGCCGTCCCATTTCTTCGAATTATTCCCTTCAAACCTAACGACGTAGCGTTTAGGGTTGAAAAAAGAACAAGCCATAATCGTTACGCAGCTACAACTATGAAGCTAGTAAGTTAGCGAATGGCTACGTTTGTGATTTGTCCGCTGTTTACCTGTGTCTATCTTCGTGCTTCGCGAGGTGCTATATGCATACTTCGCGACGTGCTGTGCATACTTTGCGAAGGAATATAGCAACGGTGCATAGCGTGGCGAATCGGTGCGTTCACGATGCGAAGGTATTGCTTCGCGAGGGGTTTCCCTGCGCGAGGCGCGACGAACTATAATTGCATACCACTGGCTGTAAAATGTATGCGTAGGTGTTCGAGATAATTTCGCCATTTAGCGAGTTATAAGAATGTTCGCGAACATATCGCGAGTATTTCGCAAACTTTTTTATGCAAGATACCGTAGGTCATCGAAAGTTGCACAGTTTTTGCATTACCCTTATTATGTAACTATAAATAACGAGGCGCATGTACTTTTGGGCCCACATGATAAAATGACCTTTGTGTTACCCAGTGATAGAATCACCTCTAGGTTATTAGTAAATTAAGCAATTGAACTTTAAAAGGGAGTTTTAAAAGTGTGTAATTTACCAAAAATCACACAGCAGCACATTAAGTCACGCACCTGTACATTTTCCATAGGATTTTTTGTCGCACAGTAAGTTTGAAAACTTTATACCATTTTGGGTCATTTTGGGTGCCTTGTACTAGAAGATAGATCTGATCGATCCGATAGGTGGTCCTCCAGGACATGTTAGTATACACCCGTATATTTCTGCATAACAAAGTACGTATATGCAATGCATTGAGCTGTGTACTGCGCGACTTTAGGTGGTGGTCGACTTTTGATGAGTGACGCTACATGTATGATGTGTGTTCCACACATAGTAGTCCTATGTAAATACGTACATTCACGTACTAGGTACGTAAAAGCAAGAGTCCATAATCTATTATGGACATTTGGTAAAAGTGATTGGAAGGAAAACTTCCTGTATTTTACTGTACTGATGAATTTTGGATGAAAAATTAAAATTTTGCAGACAATCGCCAAATTCAACAATTGTACAATTGTGATTATCCAAGCAAAAACCAACCTATAATATAGTAACCACATCATCGTACCTCTTACTAATATTTTGATTAATGTACAGGGCAAATTGTGACTATCTGAGTGAGCTAGTTCACACCGCTAATTTTCCCTAGTTACCTATAAATCCTTTATTGAATGTCACACAAGTTTTCAGAAATGATAAAGTGATGTGTTTATTCTACTAATCCTGTACATAAATACGGGCCCTGTGTGTATTTTAAGTATAAATTAAAAGGTATTGAAGTGACAAAATTTGGAAGTAAGTAAATAGAAAACAAACTTCACTAAGTGCCTCTGTGGCCTAATGGAGAAGGCATTGGCCTCCTAAGCCAGGGATTGTGGGTTCGAGTCCCACCAGGGCCTTTTTGTTATAAAGCACTTCAATTTGCTATACCCCTACAGGTGCACTGATAAGCAAAATAACCAATAATCCGATCGCCGATATATCAGCTATGCAAAACACCGATTCTGATACTGATATAGTTAATCATCCTAAGTCTAGATATTCAGTTACCATACGTACAAGTTAGATTAATATTATCCACTATGTAGAACAAATCAGTAATTTCTACTTCAATTCACTACAATCACATGTAGCATTGGTTGGTCAACAAAACTGTCACCAATATTACCGATATTTGTACTGATACCGATATGGTGGGCTATATCTTTTTTACCAATATGCCAATATCGGTACTGATACTGATACCGATATTACTATCGGTGCAGCTCTACTCCAATTCATACATGTATACATCCATATGTACATACGTACATACGTATACTTAACAGTGGTTAAAATTTTACCAAAGCTAAAGCTTTAGTGAGACCATTACACTGCAAATCAAAATGCAAGCAGTCAACCATCCAGGCTTTCTTGTTTGAATTTTGGTATTCAGATACGTAGTAAAATCTATATTCGTTTACTTATGTATGTATGTGTTATGAAATGAACATTTGGAGATACAGTGGTCTTATTTGCCTGTAATTTTTGCTGCAAGTAGTCTTGTACTGCACTTACGTAGTAAACTTGCAATCCAAAGATCACATGTACATACTAAAACCAACAATTATCATGGTACTCTGCTTGTGGTAAAATTTAATTATATTTTAGCATTAACAAATACCTCGGTATAAGCTAGGCCGGTGGGTATATACGTACATGTTATACATACATACATACGTACATACATGTTATGTTTGTGGAGTTTTTATTTCTTTAATGTGAATATACGTACGTACATATGTATATATGTACTGAACAGGGGATGTACAGCAGACAATAGTATAAAAGAAGATTTACAGATTAAAAAAACAAAGCCCCTGGTGGGACTCGAACCCACAATCCCTGGCTTAGGAGGCCAATGCCTTCTCCATTAGGCCACAGAGGCTCTGTGATCAACTTTAATACTCTGTTTAGTTATGTACATGCATAGCAACCACATCACACATGGCATGATTTCCATTAATGTGCAGTAGTGATGTGCAATATACATATAGTCTCACTTGTGTCAAATTTGTACATCTATAGCTTACCCACAGGCTGAGTTGCATGTCTTTAAAGTGATAAAATTGGATGTACACATAGGACCAGTTTTCGTAGACATGGTCAGATTTTACATTTACTTATAGAATGTTCTATAGCCAATACATACTGTAAAGCACGTAAACTGTTGCGTTCAGCAAAAATTGTTTCATCAATTAATACAACTTAAGAGCAATGCCTCTCTGCTGCATCCACCCACACAACTGTCTTAAGGATCAAGAAAAAAGCCCCTGGTGGGAGTCAAACCCACAATCCCTGGCTTAGGAGGCCAATGCCTTCTCCATTAGGCCACAGAAGCACTCTGGTTAAGTTTATAATGCTACTTGCATATCATAGCAACCACGTCATAAACCTTTTACCAATGTTTCTGAGTGTATATGGAAAATTTCAAGGGGCATAGAATTTGCAAAAATCTGAACACAAAGGAAATCTACTGTACAATGTGTACAGACGTATGTACCATTATCCATTCTGTATTTAAACTGTCTACATGCTCAAACAGTAATATAATTGTACAAGAAGTATGTACACACCTTTACAATCTCCTTAGCTCTGTCTGAAACGTGAATGCAATCAAATGGCGGGAGGACTGTGACATTTCCATCTGTCACCATATACATACAGCAAATATACATGCGTACCTATTCAAGTAGACTATATATATTATAATATATACATTAGTGCATAAATGTACTGGATTTGAACAAACCTTCAAAGGTTTGAACCTTCGAATATCAAATGCAACATTTGAATGTTTATACTTCACTACATAATGGAGTATGTTGGTAATTTGTGCAGTCGTTGTCCCTTACATGAGCGGCCAAAATGGTGAATTTATATTTCTAGGCTCTGCATAATCCAATTACGTACATGTGTTCCTAACAGCTTTAGTACTAGAAGAAAGCATTTTGCTGGTAACTTAGTGCATGTGTTATCACTAACAATGATTATCTATGACAAAAGTAAATAAAATAAACATTTGTTGAAGCTTCGAAGGTTGTAGACAAATCTTCGAAGATTATAAAATGAGATTCGTTTATGCACTAATATATATATATATATATATATATATATATATATATATATATATATATATATATATATATATATATATATATGTACACACTTATCCATCTGTTAGTATAATATAAAGAATGCACACATCTGTTACACATTAAATATTAAAATGTGACCATAATAAATACAACTATGAATGTGACCGAGTCTGAAAAAACTGCACATCCACTTTTATGACTTTTGAAGAAACATAACTCACTCTGTGGGTAAGCTATATGTATACAAATTTGCCACAAGATAGACTAAACATAGGACTATAAATTAAGGCCAAAAATATACCGAATATTCAAATTCTAAGATAAATAAATAGAAATTCGAAATATCAAAATCCCAAGATTTGAAAGTAAAACTCCATTTTTGCAAAAAGCGAAGATTGCTTGTGTGAATTAGACCTGTTAGGCTTATACGTATGTGACTGTCTCTGCAAAAACCAGCCTAGTTTACACCAAAATTTAAATTCATTTTTTGGTCCAGCTTGTAGCTATACTCAATAGCTAGCCAAACACCACATCTCCTATGGCCAGACTCAAGTGGTCTGCTTTTCTGAGGGGAGGATTTGAGGTCTTGTAAAACCAGGACCGACACATTGGCACCTGTGGAGCGCACTAATTAGGCGTTGCCGGCCTGGAATTCTACCTTTGATCAGAATGATGTCCCTTCGGCCTGGTTGTATGGTCAGGACCATCTGTGGGCAACTAGTCACCTTGTGTCTTCACCTGGGGAGGTTTTTCCTCTTCCCTCTCCTCATCCCTCCCATCCACCCCCTCATAACACTGGGCTAAAATTGATGCAAACCTTCAAAAAAATCGTCTGAAAAGGCCTAAAATCAAGCAAGGAACAACTTCAAAGGTAAACTGTATTTATTCAATAGATTACTTAAGTCCAGTTCTGTTAAACAAAAGCGGCCTAGTACGAGCAAAAGCTGGTAGTTTCAATCTAAAATATTTAAACAAGTGTTTCTCTAATTACTACCAGGTGCGAACTAGGCTGGTTTTCACAGAGATGGTCACATATTACACTGCAGTGGATAGAAAAGACATATCAGCAGAAGTAATATTAACAGTGCCCACACACTTTATTAATTGTTATGCTCAAATGAATGTTACTGTGAGTTTGGTCCGACCAATTATGAAGACCTTCCTATGTCCCTGTGATTACAGGGTATAGGAGGCAGATAAAACAGCAAATTAGAAATTGTCTATAGAATAATTCGAATATTTGTTCATTAAAAAAAGATTCATTCAGTTATCTTTAGAATATATGTTTTAGCCCTAATGTAATGATGTACACAAATTTTGGATTGTTAGCACATTCACCAGGAAGGTTATGGTTTACTGAATGTGTGTAATTAGATGTGCAGGTAAGATCTGTTCTTGCAAGTTCAGTCACAAATAAAGAGTACAAGAAGTACTGAAGGATATGTAGATGTAGATAATTTACATCTGCTTAGGTTCAAAAAATTTTGCTACGCAAGAAGGAGGGTATAGAATGAAAACATCCTCCCTTGATGGAATCTTTAATAGGACCCACAGAAGCATGCACGTACAGTGTACATCTCAAACAAAATAAGATACAGAGTCATACATGCATAAAATAATTGACCCAAGTTTATATAGATTTTGCAATTGATGATTGTTCTATTAGAGTTTTTAATGAAATCCGTATTATATACCGGTATAGCAGTTATATTTAGAGTGTTTTGAATTGGCGATTATTTCATATTTTAGTTGTTAACATATCAACTGCACATTGATACTCTCTAATAGTGCAGTCACCAATATAATTAGCGTAATCAATTTTTTCAAAAAGGTTTAAAAGGTCTACTGCATTCAATGCATTGCCATCTCAGTACAATATATAGGAGTTGAATTGCTTAGGAAATTCTGCATATGATGAAATGTTAATAAATTTGAAAGATTGAAAATTAGGTCAAATTTTACATGTAGTTTTCTCAGGCCCGGTCACCTATACAGTATATGCACACATACACACACACACACACACACACACACCGACGAGAGTTTGTGATTTTATTATATTTGAGATCCCTATTTTGACAGTAGCTGAGAGTATGATCAACTATATATATCATTTCAACAGTCAAAATAGGGATCTCAAATATAATAAAATCACAAACTCTCACTATCTACACCTTGTTTAGGTAGTTTTTTCAGGATCCCTATTCTCCATTTTGAAATTAACAATTTTTTATATTTACTAGTTTCTTTAGTTTTTTCATGTCCATTGCTGGACAGTGACACCTGCACATGAAATGTATGAACAACTATCTTTTACTATTCGCGTAATAAATCTTTCTGACAGCCTCCTTTTTCTTTTCAGGGTTGCTCTCATAAGCCTCCCTAGCGGCCTCTTTACACGCATTAGTGTTACACTATAGGCCAGTCTTGTTTTGTAAGCTTCGCAACCCGCACGGCACGCCCACTTTTAAAACTGAAGTGCTCCATCTTGTTAGTAATGTACAGCTGGTTAAACGGCTTTTACTGCGTAATGAACAGCAAATACCACGTAACCTTGCTCCTCTTTGGCAGTAACTCATGACGCGGTTCGTTACTAAGGCCCCTCCCATCAATAGTATCGATAGCCAGTGCCTTATAAGAAACTGAAAAGCAGTAGGACTTAAATTGGTTATTCAGGCGTCAATGGCTTTAATAGCCCGAGGGACGGACACACACAGACGCGCGCACACATACCGGCTTCCAGGACAAAAGCACGCGCGGTGGTTAAATACAACAATTAACACAGCACACAATAGCACTTACCTTAGAATGGATAAATCCACTGTGTTATTCTCCATCTCAACAGTTCTGAACAATACTCAGCTGACAACGTGGCGCTTTCTAATTAATGCGCCTTATCTAGGAAACCTTAGTGTTATATATGACGCGGAAAATAAAGGACTTGGTTATTTTTCTAGCGATGAAAATAAAGGATTGAAATCAATAGCTGAAATACGTTGCTCAGTTATAAAATCACTTATTACAGATAGTATGGCGTCAATAAGATTGGTCACATAATGCTGAGGTCGTTTTGGCACATGCACCACGGGCGTTCGTATGGCTTCTCGATCTTTATGGAGGAAGTTTTGGTTCATATCTTCCAATCCCTTTAGAAAACGAACTTTTAAAAGTATCACAGACCTGAGTAGGGGCATTTTAAAGATACGCCAGCAGTTTTTATTTCTGATTTCGACTTTGTGTGGACTGTAGATGCGCGAAAGAAGAAGAAAGAAGAAAGAAGAAGATGGAGAAATTGGGGTATTTTCAAAAACATGAAAAATATAGATACCATATAGCTAGGCTTTTTATACTTCGGTAATAGTCTTAGAAGTATTGAAAGAGGATCTGGGCGGTTTTTTCAACAGCATAGGAAGCTATAAAGATGGTTTTTGGCGTACGTTCTATTAGAGTGTTTACACAATTTTTCGTTGGATCCCTATTATGAACCACTACCGTGGTTCATGATATATATATATATATATATATATATATATATATATATATATATATATATATATATATATATATATATATGACCGGATTTGAGAAAACGTGCATAGTTCACACATCCAATTTTCCTCATTCAAGGATTCATAAAATCTGGTAGGAACAGTATAGAGATCTGAAATTTGAAGCAATGATAGAGGAATGGTAGCTCTGTAAATGCTGAAAGTTTTAAGTGTATCCATCATACCTAACAGATTTTATGAATCTTCAAAGTTGAAAAATTGGATGTGTGGACTATGCACGTTTTCGCAAATCCGGTCACATATATACACACATTTTATACAGCATATATAATTTACAAATATTAACTTATTAAAATAGAGTTGCCAGAGTTGGGGGTAACTAGTTACTTTGTAACTAAGTTACGTAATATATTACTTTTAAAGTAACTAAGTAACTTAACAAGTTACATTTCTCAAAAGTAATATGTAACTAGTAATAATATTCCTTTTGCAAAGTTTCAAAATTAGTTATATTACTTTCCGTATTTTCCTGTGAAAGTCCGTTCACTGATAGTAATTTCAATAAAACTCCTTTAATTAAAAATTGTGTTAGGAATCATGAATAGTGTTACACAGACATATTTTAACTACTTAATATCAGAGAATTGGTTGCTAAACATGATTTTTACTGCAAAACGAGTGAATTTTAATGTAAAAAGTAACTAGTAATATATTACTAGTTACTTATTTGAGAGAGTAATATGTAACTGTAACGAGTTACTTTTCCTGAAAGTAACTAGTAACTTGTAACTAGTTACTTTTTAAAAGTAACGACCCCAACTCTGAGAGTTGCTAACCTTTGTATGATGCCAGTCTAAATCCAATCACACCTGAAATCATAACGTTTTATAAACACAAGTGTATATAGTTAAACACAAGCGCTAACCTTTTCCATCAGCGCCAAGTCCGATTGTGAACTCACATTTGTTTCTACGTATATCCAGTCTTAGCAGGCTGTATGTGTACAGAGAAATATACTATCAATTTATATAGCACAATTTTAACTGACTTCATAAAGTGTCCTTGGTAGTATAGTGGTGAGTATCCCTGTCTGTCACACCTCACGCATTTGTTAACATTTTGGCTGATTGTCTCATGCGTTTTAATGGCACAGCGGAAGCAATATATACAACTTATTTTTAGGTCCTGTTGTATTATCTGGCAAAATTTATTCAAAAAATGCCATTGTTCACTTTCTAAATTCTGTGACAGACAGTGGCACTCATTTATTATGCTACCAAGGGCAGTTGAGTTGTATGTACATACATATACCAAAGGAATAAGAAATTTTTTGAATCATCTTTGACTACCGTATAGCACAGAAGTTTAATGAGTAAAACTTTGACGAATCGCTAGCCGTTCGTCAAATTCGTTAAAAGTTTTCCACCAAACTTTTGCGCTATATGGTATGTAAATATATGGTAAGCTCCTTGGTGATGCAGGGAGACTCACCCAGGCTTTCCATCAGTAGAACATTGAAATCATCTCTTTTACCACCAACATCAAAGGATATTTATCATACTAAAGACACTTTGAGCAATGTGTACCACTCTACCACTCTTTATAGAACCTTGCTTACGTACCACATGATATATATGCACTACTGACAAGAAAAGGGTCTAAGTGATTTATTTAGACAAGTCCAAAATATATACGTATGTTTTTAGCTACCGTATAAGCAGAAAATATGACAGGGAATTAAATTTGATTGTTGGCGATTTTTTGAGGAAATCACCAAATTTAATTCACCAACTTCTGAACTTTTAGCTTGATTTTTGGCAGTTATTCAGTATTAATTGCAACTGCACTTGTACAAGCACATGGCCATACTCAGCCATGTTCATCGTGCTCGTAATCTCGCTCGTCATTGCTAGCGTCATTGTGCATGAGGATTGCTCACCTTGTACATATGACTACACCACACAGTTTGTGATACATTCCAAAATTAAGTTGCACTTATGAATATCGGTGCTACTCTTCAAACGTCAAATTTAATTTGCCAAAGTGATTCATTACGTACCTAATTCGCCAAATATTTCCTGTCTTATTTTCTGCTTACACGGTATGTTACATATGCACATACATGCATGCAGTAACATTTAAACCCCAGCCATCCTAGCATATAGTGAGTATATTGCTGTCTATCACACAAGACACCGGAGTGCGATTACCGGTTTAACTTACACAGCGCCTGGTTTTTGGATGGTAAAATTTGTTATGGTATACCACTGAAGGCAATGGTAACAAAGAAAATTCTATTTGGTACTCCACAAACAACTCCTAGGTTACTGTTAATCAACTGCTATTCAATGTATTGTAATAATACTTAATGATGTCATGTGTAAGTCATGTGAGCAAAGACTCGTCACAATAGCAATGCATACAAATTTAATTCTTCTGTTTAAAATGTGTACGGCTATATACTCCAGTACTTTAGTGATAAAACTTACGTAGTATTTTGAGCCAAAATTCTTACTGTAACACTATAGGCCAGTCATCTTTTATAAACTTTGCAACCCGCACGGCACGCTCACTTTCAATCCATCTTGTTAGTAATGTACAGCTGGTTAAATGCCTTTTACCATGTACTAAATGGCAAATATGGCATTACCTTGCTCTTCTTTGACAATAACTCATGACGTGCTTCATTGCTAAGGCCACACCCATTAGTGATATCAACAGCAAGTGCCATATAAATAAACTGAAAAGCAGTAAGACTTGTTTGACCAATCACACAGGGTACATACGTATCATGCCACTAGATATATGTGCCCTTAACTTGGGGGAAGACAGATACACACATGCACCAGACTGTTTGGTTTTAAAAACAAATATACGTAACAGTAGAGACTTATTTTCACGGAAGACAAGTTTGAAAGGATTTTTGTGTTTTACGTAGATCATTAAGTTGAATACATTGTTTCCTTAAGCCACTGCTTCTTTGTGAGGATTAGTGTTCAGCAAGCTTACAGTGAAATCAGCAAATTTATGTACATCTCTCAAAAATTTTCACATGTAACGTACATATGTAAGTGACCACGTACGTGTATGTAGGTGATATCACATACGTAGGTGGTATACATATGTATGATCAGTTGATGTTTACAAAGAAATAAACTATGGACACACGTACGTATGTACTTGGTGGGGAATTGAAACCCGTCTAATGGCGAGTATCAATGTCTATTGCACAGGGGATTCAGGTCACAAGGTATTCATTTCCAAATAGGCATTTCTTAGATAAATTTATGCAATAAATACATACGTATGTCTTTCAAAAATAAGTCCCTCCAAATATAAGTCCTTTCACAAATTATACACAAGTTCCTCAAAAAATTCCGCTCATAAAGTAAAGCATACATACCTACATACGTATCTACAGCTAGCATGTACACACACACACACACACACACACACACACACACACACACACACACACACACACACACACACACACACACACACACACACACACACACACACACACACACACACACAC
>CBDBMG010000003.1:820000-932339 GCA_965207375.1 Nitrosopumilaceae archaeon
CCCCAGACGACATTATAGCAAAAACTTATTCCTCTTATTTCACACTTAATTATGCAACGTAATACAATAGGCTATGTAACGGTTACTATGTCTATGGTTCAACGGCTTTGACAACAATAGTTTCCAATTAAAACCACCTTTTAATTTTTAGGGCGCTTAACAGATTAAATTCTAAGTCGAAAATTACGTACCTACTGCCTTGAATTAGGTGGAAAAGAGAACGTACTACAGGCGGTATATGCATATATCATAAAATGTGCCTGTAGCCCAAGGTAGTAGCTACCTGATTTTCGACTTAGAATTTAATCTGTTAAAACGCCCTTAAAAATTAAAAGGTGGGTTTTATAATTGGCATAGATAGTATACTCTGGATAGTATATACTGCGCTTCGCGCCCTCTATAATCTATGTAATTGGAAACTATTGTTGTCAAAGACGTCGAACCATAGACATAGTAGCCGTTACACAACTGATTAGTATTACGTTTACGTATGAATAGAAGGTATAAGTTTTGCTATAATGTCGTCTGGGGTTAGTCTCGCGTGGCCAGACCGCTTTCTTCCGTTTTATTTGTGGTGGCGGAAATTCACCACAAATAAAAACGGAAAAAAGCGGTCTGACCACGCGAGGCTAATCTGGGGTGACTAACAGTGGCGAGGGAGCTAGCCAGCCTGCACTCGTAGATCCTTTAGTATCCGAAATACAAGCTATACCTGAAGTAACTACTGGAGTATAAAAAATAGAATAATAACTGCAAAGTAAATGCAATAGTGGAGCATGAGGTTTCAGAGGGAAAACAGCCAGTTAAGTAAGGCGACACTTGCAAGGAAGTGGGAGAAGAAGTGTCTGCTCAAATCAACAGGGAACTGAAATTTGTGGAGATTGAGTTTACAACAGAGGTGTTCAAAATTAAAATACGAAATCTTGTCACAGATTGGTGAACCTATATACTAAAATCTTCCACGCTACTAAGGCTACAAGGTGAGTGTGGCAGACATTAGCTGGGCAAGAATGTTGTAATATTGTCTGGTGGGGTTAGGATTGAAGCCGGTGAAAATCAAGATGATGCCCAATGACACGTACGCCTTTGTGACTTTCAGATGTGAGGAGGATAGGAAAGTTAGTGCTTCATTATGTATATAAATAGAAGTACAGGTGTTTAGATTCTAAATCAGATATCATATTCTGTGCACTAAATCAGGTATTTCATGGATAATAGCACATTTCTGAAAGTTTAGTTCCTTCAGTTGTACTTTATACCCTGTGTATAATCTGTATGTGAGGGGTCCGACACTTCTGTAAATCTCGTACGCTGCAGTATAAATCAGTGTAAATCACAATCTAAATCATAAATCAAATTGCTTTTTAAATCACGATGAATTACAAAATCTATTCTAAATACGAAATTTATTGATAAATACCAATGAAATCTCTATATTTGGTATTGTAACACGTTTACCACGTGTAGCAGAAAAACTCTTAAAGAGAACGAGCACTTTCAGACGCTTATACTG
Source organism: Nitrosopumilaceae archaeon (assembly GCA_965207375.1). GTDB lineage: Archaea > Thermoproteota > Nitrososphaeria > Nitrososphaerales > Nitrosopumilaceae > JAWVZS01. The sequence continues at coordinate 821,514 of CBDBMG010000003.1, forward strand.
TTGGTATTGCGGTTATTTCTTGTTGAGTTGCTACGTGATTGGTTGCAGCGAGAATCCTGCGCGATTTAAAATATCAAAAAGGTAATTTAATACTCAATCGAGTACCAAAATACCATATACAGTAGGCTAGGTTTATAAGACAGGTCTAGTACGAATATACCCTTGATACTTCTGCTGATTTAAATCACAAATCGTAGTTATAAATCATAAATCAAGTGTGTAAATCATAAATCAAATTTGAAATCATGTGATTTATAAATCTCGTACGCATTTCCACAAGGTGTCGGACCCCTCGTCTGTATGTGAGTAAAATCATTACTTATGACCAGATATTGTTCCAAGTCACACATTTTATTTACTGTTACATGTTAATATCTTATGTGGAATATTGACACTTCCGTGAAGTGTCAACAGCATAAAGCCAGTTTAAATGTGTATACATTGCTATGCATGTGTTCCTTAGTCATGAATCTTCCTCATTATATTCTTAACAATAGCAGTAGATTAAAATTTATTTCTTACATAGCACCAAGTTTAATGGTGTTTGTATAAGTAGTCAACTGTGCATGGCTTCATGAATTTCTACAAACGTTAGAGTACTTCGCGATTGTTTCGTGTAAAATTGGCGACATAACGAATTATGCGAAGGTTTGCGAACCTATCGCGATACTGTCGTTACCTTTTTTGCATTGTACCGTAGGTGCCTTTACTATTTGAAGCAGTGGTATATAATACTATTATAAATGGTATTTACGGTATGTTGCATAAAAAGTTTGTGAAATTAACGCGAATAGTCGTTACACCTTTGTGAAGCAATAATCGTGAAGCTGTTCGTGAAACAGTAATCATGAAACAGTAATCATGCCATTTGTTGAGAGAATGGCAGACATGAAGTCATTGAGAATTTGCTATGACCTGTTTACATTATCTTAATTAGTTTTAATTGTATTAGACCCAAATGATAATTACTTGGTGTAAGATACTGGCTTGCTTCGTGGTGAAAGCTACCTTACTTCGTGAAAGCTACCTTACTTCGTGATAGCTACCTTACTTCGTGAAAGCTACCTTACTTTGTGAAAGCTACCTTACTTCGTGACAGCTACCTTACTTCGCAATTGAAACTTCCTCTGAAGCGATGCACTGGTTTTCTTTGTTTCGTCGATAAAAAACTTTGCCCTTCACGGTACGAGCCGCCTTTTTTTGAAGCAATTACCGATATATTATCAGATGCAGAATCACGTGAGGAACAAAATGGCGCAAGTTGTTTTGTAATAGGAGCAATGACGGCCAAGTTATGGCCGCTTTTCTAAATGCATGCAGGCGAAAAGGAAGAAGAATGATTTCTTTTGTTATTTTGAGCCTTCCTGAGGACGGATGATTTTATCGGAGCTGCTTGCCAATGTGACCATTCGAATCAGAATTTAATGGTGAGTAATAATATAATTTAAATGTTTTTATAGGCCGTATAATATTTAAGCTAGCCCTGTTTGTTTGCTTGCGTGTGGTTAAAAACCAGTATACTGGCTAATGCGGGTTATAGACCCTAAACGCATAAGCCAGTATACTGGCTTATGCGGGTTAGAGGGTTAAATGGAATTATAGTCAGCTTGTACAGCACTCTTTTGTTCACTTAACCACAATTTCGTTAACCTAAAATTGATGATCATCAAATAGAAATGTGATCTTGTAAGGTGCTAACTAATTGCGGTTTACTATGATCTATTTCTTGATGGTGAGCAATGGTATTAACACTACGTAAGTATAAGCAGGACATTTAGGGTTGGCTATTTTTGAAATTCCTGATTAGTTACTTGGTAAGCATGCCAAATGTATTCCCAAAATGTGTTTTCCATTTTTGTGCTTGTAATTTATCATTCATTGAACAGTGGTGAATTTTGACATCATTAACATAGAGAAATACTGGCTAAATTACTTAACTAACTAATTTTAATTACAATCAAAACATAATTCTTTAATTAATTTAATGTTAAGAGAAAATTTTCTTCCTTGCTGCAGTACGGAGAGTTTGACATGATTTTGATAAGGATCCCCTGCATTGCTTCCATATAGCTTCAAAGTGTACATCTGGCATATTGGGCACACGAGATTTTACCACATTTTTGATTAATCCAACTTCTTCTTATTTAACCCACCAGTTTTATTTCTTCCACTCAGACTGCTTTTGCATAGCTCTTCTTTGCCAAATATTGCCTCTCGTGCCAAGGCAGTAGTCAATTTTCGTAATGTTGCAACATCTGACCCAGGATAATCCTTCATGACTTGTTCAACTGGCACCAACTTAGGAGGTGTACTGAAAGGTGGTGGTGGTGCAACATCTGACCCAGGATAATCCTTCATGACTTGTTCAACTGGCACCAACTTAGGAGGTGTACTGAAAGGTGGTGGTGGTAAAGCTGCAACTGAATGTGATTCCGACATCTGATTGGCTGGAGGTAGTGGCCGATGCATTGGATTAACTGGAGGTGTTGGATGGGACATCAAATTGGTTGGAGGTATTGGCTGATACACTGGATTGACTGGAGGTGCTGGCTGATACACTGGATTGGCTGGAGGTGGTGGCTGGGACTTTGGATTGGTTGGAGGTGTTGGCTGATACATCAGATTGGCTGGAGGTGTTGGCTAGGACATCGAATTGGTTGGAGGTGTTAGCTGATATACTGGATTTGCTGGAGGCATTGGCTGGGACATCGAACTGGTTGGAGGTGTTGGCTGATACACTGGATTGGCTGGAGGCATTGGCTAGGACATCAAATTGGTTGGAGGTGTTGGCTGATACACTGGATTGGCTGGAGGTGTTGGCTGGGAGGTTGGAGGTGTTAGCTGATACACTGGATTTGCTGGAGGCATTGGCTGGGACATTGAATTAATTGGAGGTGTTGGCTGATACACTGGATTGGTTGGAGGTGGCGGCTGGGACATCAAATTGGTCGGAGGTGTTGGCTGTACAGCATTTGATGGACCAGCAGATTGTTCACTTTGTTCACCAGGTCCTGATGACAAACAAGATTGCCATGATGGAGAATCTAAAAAATCAAGTTCTTCATCTGTGGTACATGTAGTGGCATTTAAATCATCCGATAGCAAAGCTTCCAGTGTCATCTGCTGGTAAGATTGAGCTGGTGTATTTGCTGAGATTGTATTAGCTGAGATTGTATTAGCTACTGTGGGTACAGGATTGCTTGGGGCTGGAATAATCTGTGTATTTTGTGGTACCACCTGGGACAATAGTCTTATTATTTCCTGCTGCTGCTCAACCAGTTGTCCCAAAAGTTTTTTGTTGCTTGCTGCTTTATCTACATGTAATAGCCAATACAAAAAGCTTTAATAACATTATGTACATAATATAGTTGTATACAAATCACCTTTGTTTACTGTTGTTTCTCCTGTAGAGCTTTTATTACTGATTTGCAAGACATTAGCTTTCGATTTGTTGTCACCTGTAAGAGGGTCCACATAATTCACCACATGCACAGTACCTAGTGTAGCTACAACTCACATTTTTTTCTTTTATTTGATTTTGGCTTTTCACTTTGTGTGTTCCTTTTTTTGTTAGTTGTTAAAGTTGAAGTAGTCATTTCTTTACATACTTCTGAATAATTGTTTTATAAGTAAGCCAATAAAGCCATAGATACATCTACCTGATGATTTTGCAGTGGCATCAATGAAAATTCCTTTCCAGTGAGTAAGTTTTCCTTTAGATCTCCAAGGCACTACTATCTCTGCACCATGAACCAGCTCAGTTTGATCGTACAACTCATCCAATATGTCAGCTTCAATCCAGGTCTCCTTTCCACCCCACCTTTTGGAGTTGTTCCCTTTAAATTGCATTATATAGCATTTTGGCTTTTCACTGACACAGCTTTCAGCATTAGTAGTAGCCATTGTTGCATTACATTCATGCAAATCATTGTTTGATAATGCATTAGTTGTGTATTTACAGCTGTGTTTGCTCTATAGGGGCTGGCATTTGCTTTGTTAACTTGGCTTTATTAGCTTGCTATAACTCGCCATGCATTCTTGTGCAAGCTTCGCGAAGTACACTGCATACAGAATCTTTATGCCTGTTTGCAATTTAAAACCGAATTGCACAGTCTGCTCACGTGTTCATAATTTAGCGCTTAAGCTCCTTGAAACTGCATGCGTGCCATTCAGTAGCGCGTAATAACATGATAACCGGCAGTTGAGGAACTCGTTGAGGATGTCAAGTTATGAACCCAAGAGGACTAGTGCTTATTCCAAGGATTTAAGGTGGCGAATGATTTACCAGAGATTAGGTTTGGATTTAAGTTTTAGAGCCGTTGCGGACAACTTAGGCATTGATTCATCTACCGTTCATCGAACTGTTGAACTGTTTTTAAAAACTGGAGATGTAGAGAAAAAGAAATATGATGGATCCAATTTAATAAGAAAAGTGACAGATGAAATAAAGTATTTTATTATCCATGTTGTGCTAGACAATCCCGGTATAATGGTGCACGAGATACAAAATGAAATTTTGACAACTTTTAACACGAGGATGGCAGAGTCTACGATTTGTCAGATTTTGCATAAGTTACAATTTTCCAGGAAAAAGATGTGTATTGCTGCTACACAACAAGATGAAATGCTGCGTGCATTGTTTTTCTTTCTACAAGGCTAACATGTTTGTGTTCCTTGATGAAACTGGGACAGATAGAAGAGATGTAATTTGCAAGTACGTATGCATATGGAACCTATTGTAGCACAGAAATTATTAGTGAGGGGTCAGCATCTTTCTACAATAGCATTCATGAGTACAGCAGGTTTGCTAGATTGTGCCACCATAACTGGTGGCATAAATGGTGATGTGTTTTATGAATTTGTTCACAGTAAACTGCTGTATCATTTAAATCCATTCAATGGATCTAATTCAAAATCAATAATAATTATGGATAATGCCTCAATTCATTCTGTTGAAGGCATTGTTGAAATGATTCAACAGGTTGGTGCAATAGTAATATTTCTCCCTCCATATTCACCAGACTTCAATCCTATAGAGGAATTGTTTTCTAAAGTGAAAAAGAAAATTAAATGGTATGAAAGTGACCTGCATAGCAATGAAATGGATTTACAAACTGTAATACAAACTTCTTTTTGTCATGTAACCCCTGAGGACTGCTGTGGGTGGATTGCTAGTACTGGCATTTATCACATGGACCAAGATTAAACATATAAACATATATATCTATAGCCACATCTTTAGCCATGTGCATTAATCAAACAATTTTCATGCATGTACATACGTATATAAATAAAGTTATTGATCACATATAGCTATAAGGGTTTATATTGGTTCATGTTAATGGGTTAACTTTCTTAATGAGTCTAGCACTAACTGCTTTTATTCAATAAACTCTTGCTGTGTTAACACATTTTGCTCCAAGAGTGCTTGTAGCTCACGTAATTCCTGTAATTTCTTCATTCTGAGGTCAGTTATTTTACTTGGGGATATTCCAACACCATTAGACTGAGTGGTGTTAGGGGAGGCCATACTAGTGGAAATACTGTTGGAATTATTGTTGTTATTCTCAATCACTAATGAAGCACTAGTTGGTGGGGGCTTTACAGCATCTGTAAAAGTTTTAACAGCTCCAGTAATAGCATCAGCTAAAGACATCTGCTTAGATTTCTTTGGTTGATTGACAAGAAACTTATAACATCCTTACTATCATACTTACCAGTCATTATTAGCCTTGCCCAGCACCTGAGTTGTGGAATAGAATATTTATTGCCATGCTTTGTTTTCAACTGTTGATATATCTCTTCTAGTTCATCTTCTATTTGCTGTCGTTTAGACGGTGGCTCGTCTTCAGCTTTTTTGTGTCGCTTACCCTCTAATTGCTATTGATTCCTTGCTTCACACCACAACATAAAGGTTCCTTTTAATTTACTTAAATTCTTATTCATGTTTTCTAAATCCTTCTGACACATCAGCCAATACTTTGTCAACTGCTTACCAAAAAAGTACCCTACTTTAAAATCAATGGTTTCAGGTAACAAGGTGCCAAGCTCATTCATAAGTTTCACCTTGACTTCAGCGATCGAGTGAAATTTTTCATGAAAGCTATGAAAATCTCGTATTATGAAATCACTCTTTTTGGCTGGGTTAATTATTTTTACTCTAGTCATACTCTTCCTACAATAAAAACAAAACATGATAAGAACCGTACATGCAGCCATTTTACATGTAAAGCCTTCAACCCTTTCGTCCTCCTGCCAAACTCTAAAAATGACGTAATTCAGGTAACCGAATAAAACAGTAAGTTGATTCAACGATACATCTAACAACAAATTAACTCACAATGATTGGCTCTTCAGAAGTTAAAACCTCGGTTTCAGACGAAATGAGCAAAGAATCATACAAGGGATCCATTTTAACACACTAAAATCATGTCAACAATATTTAAACGCTGGTGAGCTGTACGGATTACGGATTACGAATTTAAGTTGCAAGTTTCTGTGAACTGTCTGTAATTTTGCCTAACAGTTATGCACGCCTCGCAAAGTATTATTACATTCTGGGCAAAGGTTTGCGAAGTACGCCGGTACACGCCCAATTATTATAGGCTATATACATATCGTGACGTAGCGGCTATTCGCCAAAAGTTTGGCTAAAGCGGTTAGCCTCAGACACTCAGCTTGCGAAGGTACCGCTTTAGGGCAGCAAAGAACGCAGGATACTTTGCAAAGGTATTTGCTTTGCATGCAAAAGGATATAGTGATGATAGTTTGGCGTGGCCTTGCCTCTACACGCTCACTAAATTATTTAGATGCATCTGTTAGGCTTGCTGTTAGGTTAGCCATACCGTTAAATAGACCATGCACACGTAAAGCACGACCATGGACGTGTAAAACGCACTGTGCTATACGAGAAGTATGCAGGATACTACGCGAAGGTTTGCATTGTGTGACAAATTATGCCTCGCTTCGCAATGCATCGCATACGTAGTTCTTGTAAGTATTCTGCATACGTACGTATATACAGTACCACGACTCACGAAGTATGTCATTGATTGCAAATCGCGTGACAATTTCGCAAATAACTTCGTGATTTAGCGCCTTACGCAAAACTTCACGAATGTATCACGACCAACTCGCAAACTTTTTTATGCAAAGTACCGTAATATGGAGTGATGAGACCACTGTGCAGTTAGAAACTCATCGACATTTCTGCTACTGAAAAATAGGAGAGAAGCCTAGATTAAAGCCCTGCCCTAAACATCCCATCAAAGTCCATGTGTGGACGGGCATTAGTAAAAAGGGAGCCACCAATGTCTGTATTTTCGAGGGAAAGATGGATGCACCACTTTTTTGTCAGATTCTTTGGCAGACACTTGTACCATTCATTCAAGAGAAGTTTCCTCCGCCTGCTCTTCACAAGCTGATGCAGGACAACGATCCAAAACACGCCTCCTGTTATGCTCAAAATTTCTATGAAGAAGCTGGAATTAACTGGTGGCAAAAACGCCACCTGAGTCGCCTGACTTAAACCCGATCGAAAATGTCTGGCATGAACTTAAAGAACACCTGCGAAGAGAGGTAAAGTCAAGAAACAATCAGGAACTTATTGATGGTGTTTCTCAGTTCTGGGCCACAGTTAATATACACAAGTGTTTATGCTATATTAATCACTTGAGAAACAAAAGTTATTGAAGCTAATGGTGATGCTACCGGCTACTGACTCAACATGCCATTATACAGCTGTTTTGTGATTTATGTACGTACTTGTCTTACTTATACTGCATGATTAATCATTTTTATGCATGCATTATTGTGTTGTAACTTTTAAAGTTTAACAAAATCTATTCTGTGATTGGCTATAATTAACAAAATGGAGACGGCCAAAAAGATATTGTAATGTCTCAAGAAGCTTGTGGAATAGGGGTTGGATAAAAGCTATAGTAAGAACATAATGTTGCTATGGGTGTTGTGAACTCAGCATAAAATAATGGGTTCATAACGTCATATGAAAGATAATCGCCATTGCTTGTTGGTAAGTGCGATGCTAATTAATCAGTCAACTGTATAATTTTACTGTTTATGTTCAGTGCAGAGGCAGACTAAATGTTTACAAATATCCAAATCTGTGAACTGAATTCTTCAGTCCATCACCAAAACATTAGGATACAAGCCTGCTATATCATGTTAACTTGTAATTACTAGCTACATGCATGAGACCGATTTAAAATACTAAAGACATCTAAATTATCCACTTGATCATATAATATTTTCCTAAGCATACATACAGCATTAATTTCTATAAATCATCAATATTGTTAGATATGGATCAAAGTCAAAGTGTTCTCCTTGCATTGATCCTAAGGGTTTGACATGACTTGGAAATTGATGATCTACACAGTGTCCAAATGTTCTCAAGATCTATATCTGACATGGAGGGACGTCGTGAATGCACCACGGTTTTGATGTAATCCATTTTTTTCTTATCAAGACTTCCAGTATTTTCCTCCCACTTAAACTACTTTTAATAAGCTCGTCTCTGCAAAAATTGCATCTCTTGCTAAAGCTTTTGCCAATTCTCTAAGTGAGTTAACATCAGTACCAGGATAATCATCACTTGCTCTACTTCACTTGCTCTACTGGAAAAAGTTTCGGTGGGGTGGAAAATGGTGGTGGCGGTGGAATCATTCGTTTCTGTGGTATGTTATTTTGTGGTGTAGACCATGAAGATACTGTGTGGCAAAGAGGTCCAAGTCTTCAGTTCCACTCTCCAGCTCTATCAACAAATCATCTGAAAGGGAATGTAAACTTTGTGTTGCATCAGAACATGAGGAATGTTGTTGGAATGAAGAAAATATCATCTGCTGAGTAACTGGTGTGCAGCTGTTTTGCCTGTGTGACTGTAAGCTGGATTGTTGTGGAGTGATGCCTTGCTGTAAGGAGGCCGAGGAAGACTGTCCAAACTGCTCAGTGTTCTGATGTAGTTGAAGGGTTTCTTGCAAGGGATATGAAGTAGCTGATGGCTGTTGCTGTAACTGATGAGAGAAAGAAGGATCCTGCTGAGACGATAATGGCTGATATTGTGAGTAATTAGAATTCTTCATCAATTCAGGAGGCCGTAAGTTCTGATTGGCAGGTGATTGCTAAGAATTTTGCTATTTCAAGTTAAATTCAACTACGTATATTGGACAGTAAACTGATTATCTGCTGTTGTTGCTCAAGCAATTTCCCAAGATTATTACCTATGTAAACAATATGAAGTAACCAGCTATGATTATACTTTACACTGAAGAGAGAGGCTTACCTTCAAGGGTAGAAATATTGTTTTCATTCTTGAGCTGTTCATTACTAGTGTGTTGTTGTACATCATCTTTATGAAGTTGATTATATGATCGTCCTGTCATACTATTGTTTTCTAAAACATATTCATATGGTTACTTCATTGTTACTTTGTATCATTAAGTATGGTAGTACTTAATAGTAGGGATTGTTAGGAAATCATATGGCTTCTGGAAAAATCGCACTCTAAAAATCAACCTTGCAATAGGCTTTACCCGAAAAAACCGACTGGAATGCATTGGTAAGGCTGTAATAATGCTGTACCTTGGTTAAACGAAGCGACAAGTCGAATATTTCCACCTACAGCCAACTTTGAAAATTTCGAAATTCACCTGTATTTCATCTGCCAGCCTGCCTGCCTGCCGTAAGACCGGGTTGCGCTAGGTGTAGGGCTCCAGAAATTTCACATAATAAAGGTAATGGCAGCAGATGTACGAAAATGTTGTTCCGAAGGCGATTTACCCACTGCGCGATGGCGATTCCTTTTATCCTTCATTCCCTTCCTTGTTCTTCTATATTCCTTTAGCAAGGTGCAACTCTCACCGAAAGTGACGATAGCCTGTAATGGCATCTGCTTATTACGTCACACAAAAACCTGGCTTGCACGTGATATAATTAGTACCGTAAGCACCTGTAACATTTTGTGCTCCTGTAACATTTACAAGCGCCTGTAAACAAGCATAATAATTATTATTATTACACATTTTGTGCACCTGTAACTTTTTGTGCGCCTGCTAAAGATTATTGAATGCTTAGCATGCCCTTATAAAAATTTGCATGCATGCGTACACATGCCATAAGAAAACTTTTAGTAACATAATGTTTGTAAACTGCATAAATGCATTTGGCCCCCATGCACACATACAGTTTATTTGCATGTTAGTGCATGCATGCAGTTTGCATATGCATGCAGACACGCTCACAAGGTCAGTTAGAATTATCTTGCACACATGCAGCATGTGTGCAGCATGTGTGCAGCTGTTTATAAACATGTGCTTTTTATTTGCATGCATTAAATAAGTTCACCATAAATAAATGATTATCATACATGATCAGTGTTCTACATGTATACAATAAATGCCTTACATCTCCCATGTTCTTTAGTGTTCTATGAGCCACTGAACAGGCACTGTTGATGACAACATTTATGGCCTGTGGTGTGAGGTCACTTTCTCCCCCATATGATGTATAGATCATTTCTAAATAGTATTACAATTGAATTAGTCAAATTATGAGAGCGTATATAGTACCTTTGAGATGCTGCAACTTCCGTTCATCCAGTTTTTCTGATTTAGAGTTCTTCCTTCCCATGGCACAAGATTTTCCAAGTGTCTCCACCCCAAAGGTCAGAATTAATAATTTTCTAAAAGCAGCTTTCCATCCCATTCTCTTGTCCGATAAAATTAGTTGCACAGCTGCAGATTCCGACTCTCTTCATTATTTCTAACATCAGGGAGAAAATTCTCTAAAACAGATATTCGCTGTTTAATTCCTTGAATTTCGCTTTCCATGTTACAAAGTACCCTCCTTATGTTTGTTGGCTGATTTTCAAATGAACTTAATACCAGTCCTTATTTAAAATTTCATCATCAGGCAAGATGCCGTCTAAATTAGTCAGTGTTACTGGTGGATTGTAGGCAGTTGTGACTAACACTGGTTGATTGTAGGCAGTTGTGAATAATGTTCCTGGACGATAGGAACTTGTGACTAAAGCTGGTGGATTGTAGGCAGTTGTGGCTAAAGCTGGTGGATTGTAGGCAGTTGTGACTAACACTGGTGGATTGTAGGCAGTTGTGACTAAAGCTGGTGGATTGTAGGCAGTTGTGACTAACGCTGGTGGATTGTAGGCAGTTGTAACTAACGCTGGTGGATTGTAGGCAGTTGTGACTAAAGCTGGTGGACAATAGGATCTTATGGCTGTAGTGCTTGTGACTAAAGTCGAATGAGAGGTTGTGAGTGGTGTAAGGTTGGGCGATATTTTGATAATACCGTGGTACCGCGGTACTAGAGTATTGCGATACTGTAAACCTTGACACTTGAATAGCTAGCGATATTACCGTTTATGCGGTTTTATTGCAGTATCGCCGCATGCGCAAGTTATTTGACGTCACGGTATTGTAAATGGTGGACAGCGAGAACAACTTGAGTATGGGTAAAGAACATAAAGATGAAGACTTACGTGAAGTATACGTGTTAGTGAGGAAGCCGAACACTACTAGCAAGGTTTGGGAGCACTTTGGTTTAAAGGGCAATAAGGACGGCCTTCCCGATCCAGCGGAGGTGGAGAAGCCAATCTGTCGCCATTGTCATAAGGCTATCTGGGCAAAGTGATCTAATACTACTAATTTATTTACTCATCTACAGGACAACCACCCTGAAATTTACGTTGAAGTGTCCGCAAGCTAGAAGCCAACTAACCAGCCAACACTTGCGCAAGTTATCGAGAGGGGCAAGAAATATGAAGGCACTTCTAAGCGAGCTAAGGAACTGGACTATGCTGTAGCTTATTTCATAGCAAAAGATAACCAGCCTTTTTATACTGTAGAGAAAGAGGGATTTAAGAAAACGGTAAGCATTTTTGACCCGAAGTATGCCTTACCTTCAAGAAATTTTTTTGCTGAAAAGCAAATTCCTAAGCTTTACAATGAGTTGAGAGATACTGTAGTTAAACCAGCCATTAATGGAGCCACCTACTATGCAGTGACAACTGATTTGTGGACCAGCTGTGCTAGGTACCCTTTCATGAGTTTTACAATGCATTTTATTGACGATAATTGGCAACTGAAGACATTTTGTCTTGACACAGTACCTATTCTAGATGACCACACTGGCCAAAACCTAGCTGATGCAGTTCAAGACATTCTGGGAAACTGGGAGCTTGATTCAGTTAATCTGATATGTGCAACTACGGATAATGGATCAAACTTTGTGTCAGCCTTCACGATTCTAGATTGGAGGAGAATTAGCTGTTTTGGACACAATTTGGATCTATGTGTTAATAAAGCCATTCAATTAGAAAGGGTACAGAGGGCTTTAGGAAGGTGTCACTCTTTAGTTGCTCTTTTCAATAGAAGTTGGAAAAAAACAGGGACCTGCGAGAGAAACAGATCCAACTTGGGCTGGACCAGCACAAGTTGATATCAGATGTTGCAACAAGATGGGGGTCAACATTTCAAATGATTGACAGAATTTTAGAGTAGCAACAAGCTGTTAGTGCTGTTTTGGATAATGACCGTAAGAATTGGCATCACATGCCAACTGATCAAGAATTTTCAGTTCTGGAAACTGTGATTTCAGTTTTAAAACCTTTGTCAGTTTTCACTGATGCCCTTTCTGGTGAAAAACACCTCACCATTTCTGCAGTTCGTCCTCTTTTAAGGCATATTTTAGATGAAATTCTTGTAGTGTCAGCTGAAGACTGTTCTCTAAGCAAAGAAATGAAGGAGATTATTTCAGATAAGCTTCAGACATACTACATACATGAAGAGGTATCTGACTTGCTAGATAAGTGTACTTACCTTGATCCACATTTTAAGGCCAGGTACTTGAGTGATGAAGAACGAACCCAATCTCAGATTAAACAAGAAGTGGAAGATGTTTGTGTTTCTGTAATACAAGAGTTACATGAACCAGAACAACGTACAACTGAAGGTATTCTAGCTGTTCCACCAGCAAAGAAGATGAAAGGGCTGGGGGCTATCCTCAAAAGGATAGTGCAGGAGAAAAGGAATGAACTAGACGATTCCAGGTCACCTCAAGAAGTGGTACAGAAGGAAACTTCTCGGTATCTCTACTTGCCAGATTTGGACCCAGAAAAAGATCCTCTGAGTTGGTGGAAAGATGAAGCAAAACACTTTCCTATACTAGCACGACTTGCCCGCAAGTATTTATGTGCTTGTGCTACAAGTGTTCCTTCGGAACGAGTTTTCAGTAAAGCCGGCTATATAGCTAATCATTTTCGTCCACGTTTATCTGCTGAAAATGTTAACAAACTGGTGTTCTTGTCTAAGAACTTGTAACTCTACAACTCTGAGGATGTAGCAGCTGATTAGCTATCATGATTATTTCTCTACAAAATACATGGTTTATAATTATTTGAATTTTTTATATGTACATAAAATGTATCTAATTACTGTATATTGATGTAAATCATGTAATACATGACATTAACAATATTTGTAATTATTGCCTAGTCATCTTCTTGCAATTATCGTGAGTAGAAAATCTTGGTATCGCCCAACCCTAGAGTGGTGGCTGGGACATTACAGTTTGTAATATAGTAAGGGGTGGAGGGAGTGGTGGTACCTCATCATCATCATCTTCTTGAAGTATTTGTTCATTTGCTGCTCTCCTGGCATCTTAAGTTTTTCTTTGCAGTTTCTTTTTCTTTCTTAGTGACTTTAATTGTTCATCATTATCTGTTGCCTTCTTTGTGGTGGCATTTTGCTTTGTGGCGGTATTTTGCTTTGTGGTGGCATTTTGCTTTGTGGCGGCATTTTGCTTATTCTTTGTGGTGGCCAGCTCTTTCATAGAGGTAATCAATGAGCCTTTGTCATCACCTGCAATTATTTAATTATGATGATGAATCATGAAATATAATAGTACCAGCTGCTAAGACTAGCACTGTAAGTTTTACCCCCCCCATTTCACTCCGACCTCTTCTCCTACCTGCAATGTTCCTGAAACAATGGCACTAGCAGCCACAACACTGTGTTGTTGAAATAGTAGCTGCACAAGTGAATTGTTTAGTGTTCTTTACTGGATGAATCGATGATAGACCCAGTGTAGACTCCCTTCCTAGGCCACTTAAACTTCACCTTTTCTCCTTCAAGTGATAGAAGCACTTTTGCATTTCTCTTGATAATACTTACGCTGTTGTCCACTTCCCAAGTAATAAGAAGAAATGCCATTGTATGATTGAAAAGGTACATTACTAAGTAGTGCACCTGGGTGCTTTAGTGGATGAAGGGGATTGGCTGCCACGCATGTAACATAAATCGTTTTTCGTATACTATAGTGTGTGTAAAGATTTTCCGTTTTGCATAGCTCTTTCTTCATTATTTCTTGTACTCGCTATGGCTAGTTGTGCCGAGATTTTAAGCGATGTTAATGTTCCTTTGACATTAAACTTATCTGTGGATGCATCGACTAACTTGGTGGAGGATGGTGAGCCAGTTATGCCCACCAGCCGATTTCACCATAGAAGAAGCGGTCGGCATACCAATCAAAGTAAATAGGTAGTTCCATTACTATGTTCCTTCAATAATATAATAATACTATTAGTATATCGAGAATATATCATTTCGACGATTTGCACAATTAGCTACATTTCCCGGTGACTTAATTACATAAAGAAAAATACATAATTACATAACCATTATACAATAATAATAATCTCATAAATAATTAATTAAATAATTAATTAATAATTAATTAATGTGTGGCAAACTGGGAAGGGCTAGGTCTATAATAACACTACCAAGTGAAAACATTTGATACAAAGGGAAATTAAAACAAGGGAATTTTTAAAAGACCTTTTCGTTGCTGAGATATCCCAACTTCTTCAAAATTTCGCCATTTTCTCTTCATTTCAAAAACGAAATCATTTTTAAGAGCCTGCAATTAGCAAAGTACTTAAGTCAAAGCCTTATACTATAGCTTAAAAGAATCGCTATTTTATATAGAATGTAATGGTGTTTGTTTCAATTCTGTAGGAGCTGGCATCTAGAAGTTATGGGGTAATTTCTACTGACATGCAAAAACAAGTTAAATCGCTGTTATTGCCGTGATGACATGCAATTACAAAAGGCCCCATAAAAACCTCTGTGTTTCCTCTATGAAGCTCAATTAAAGTTTAAAGGATTCATTATGCTACAGCGAATCGATTTATGTACGTAGATTTGAAGCTGAATAAGCAAGATTCGTACAGCTGTGGCCTCCTCTAGGTGGCATTCACGAAGAAAACTGGAAAACCCATGGAAATATTTTTACAACTGTCAAGAAGAAACGTCCGTTGCTGTTTTACAAGACCATGTAACTGGCGATGTATTTAACACACAGCCACGTAATATAGCTTAAAAGAATCGCTGTTCTATATGGAATAGATCAGTCTTTGTTTATAATCTATAGAAGCTAGCATTCAGAAGCTATGACCTGCCTTCTACTGACATGCAAAATTTATTTGACGCCATATTAAAATACAATTACAAATGGCCATATAATGACCTCCCTGTTACTTGTATGAAATTCAAATAATGTTTAAAGGATTTGTTATGCTACAGCAAATCGATTGATGTACATATTAAGCTAAACAAACCGACATCACAGGAATTGTGAGCCCCTCTTCACTGGCTTGTGAAAGGGATTCCGTGTACGAGATAAGAAATTGTTTACAAGAACTAAGAAAAACATACGTTGCAAAGCACTCGTGTGTCCTATGGCCTTGGAATGTGGCTTAAAAGATTCGCCTGAGTGGATTGATGTGTGTTTCAAATGTATCAGCGAATTTGTTTAAATAGTATGGAACCATTTCATTGGTATGCGTGCTGTTATAAAAGCGCACGAAACAGCCGACTCATAAATAGGTGTTAAAGCTTGCCTACTTAAACATATGGTTACAAAACAAAGCCTTTGATTATAAAACCAAAAGTTTTTACCTGTAAACACAGCCTAACTAGCGTATTGGTTCGTCTCCGAGTTTAACTAAAAAAAACGGAATTCCGTGTTACATGCTTTGCTAACACGCATACGTTGAGCAGAAAGAGGTACAGCAATCCGTTCCCAGTAAATATTCCAGTCTTCCGAGTAATATATAAACCTTGAATAGCTTGTTGGCCAGTGGAATAGTAAGATTTGATCTCAAGAGAATATTCAGCTAGGGGTAACGATGACTACTCTATTAGAGAGTTTTCGTAAGTGAAGATACATGATTGCTCAGCTTTCAGTTCCTGCCCTCAGGTAAACTATACTGCCCTATAATATATGCATATTAGATAATGATTATTATCAATTATACCTAGTTACGTACGTGTGTCAAGACTCATATAGGTTACTATCCTAAGATTCATATAAGTTATAAGCAGATTACATCCTGTAAATACTGGTAACTGGCTTATTATATTACTCAGTTATTTTACTCAGTTATAAAAGGGTACTATCCTTACCCTGAATATTTGAAAACTGAGGAAAACAATATATCGAAAAATATTATAGTTCAATACATTTGTAATTGTAAAGTAGCTAGTTATACCAACAGTTGCAATGTGTGATAATTGATGAAGCCAGGTATCATAGAACTATTTGAAAACTGGAAAATGATATTGTAATTCAAATACAGTAGTAATTGTAAAGTAGCTAGTTATATCCAGTTGCAATGTGTGATGAAGCAGGTATCTTTAATTGTACATCCCTTGCAATTGGTTTTATATACGTATGGTTATGTAGTCCACAGGCTAGTAATAATAATATTAATAACGATTTCTTTGCCACAGAAGAAATACCAGGACACCACACCAACTTGTACTTCAGCTACGTACGTAGCTGTATTATTATTGTTGTTATCATTGATTTTACAGTACAAGAATAAAGTATACATAAAAGATAAAACAATAAAATAGAACATGTTACTGACAGCTGAAGGTAATTCATGCCAACAGCTTAGGGGAGGTAGCTGTAGCTACGTACATAAAGGGAAAGAAACTAACTAGCTATTTAAAAATGAATGATTGTACATAGCTAATACACAATTCACCCAACTCTTCCTTTGCCAAACTAATCCCGCTTTAATATTACGGTAGCCATACAGCCTCAAACTGACTAACGTGGAGCTTCAGCATCCAAAGAACCGGAAACATTAGTTACATTAATACTGCTACCTACAAGCTCTTCATTCAATAATTTCATTTCATCTTCCGCTAACTCATCGCTACCACAGAACTCTCCAGGTTCTACTGCTAACATGCACGTGTCCGAGCACGTGTCATCTTTTGTAATCCTGTCAGCCGTATTGTCAATATTGCTCAAAGTGGTCAGATCAATAATGTCACTACTGTTGTCTTCCTTTGTCCTGATCTTCTGACAGTCATACAAGGTAAGTTGCCCTACGCCTGAAGGAACTAACGACGTTGACCGGCGCTTCGACATAACTCACATTCGAGCTCACGCGACAAATATAATCACATTTCTTTTAATCGTGGGTTTAAGTTTAAACATGTGTAAAGAATGTCTACTATATACATGCTAGTGCTACACTACTGGCTGGTGAGTGAAAATAAAATTATAAATAGCATAATCCATAATTCATAATGTTTTTGGCTGCTTTGGGCTCCAGACTGCAATTGCCCGGGCTAAGCTATCAAGTTGCCCAGGCTTAAGCCCGGGTTAGCCCAGGTGTAGCTACACCATTGGATGAATGTAGCTACGTCACTGGATGAATGTAGCTATCTGGCAAGTCTTCAACATAAAGCCACACAAAGTTGAATATCTGTTTCTGGTCCAACCATCATTCAATAAATTGACTAGGCTACCACATTTATATTTCATTTTAAAGCTGTGACTCAACTTTTCTCAGCAACAAAATTTTATGCATATTTTTCAAATCTGTGCGTATAAGGAAAATTGTTTGTGTGTGCGTCTACGTGTATGTCAGTGCTGGGCCAGGGCCCCCTACTTTACAGCATGAATTTCTAAGTCTTACAAGTCTGTTCAATACAATTAAGATCCATTACTATACTAATAAAACAGTCACTATCATTGTGACAAGTGAATACACTCTAATAAAACAGTCTTGCTTAGCACAAATTTTACACATGAGCATATAATGAGCCCCTTACAATTTTTTATACGTATATGCACAGCCCCCTAACAACTAGCCTCTGTAAGGATTGAAATTGTCTGGACACTGGTTCTATTAGAAACTCAGTGACTTTCCCATTGATAATTTGACCAGTCAAATGCTTAACATGGTATCATTATCAAGTGCTGGTATGTGTATGTCAGTGTATGTGTTATCAGTTACCGGACAAAAATGATCACTGAGGCAGGAGGACTAGAAACATATTAACTTTGCTTGACCTTACCTTTAGTGAGCAGAGCTTGATGCCTAGCTTCTGTTCTTTTCTTCTCATAGTTCTTTTTTGAACATAGCTGTAGTTTTCGATGCCCTCTCCTTTCAGACATCAATAAAAATTGTGCTCATCTATTTTGGCACTAGCAACATAGTTTGGGATAAAAGTGATATGATTTCTATTAGCTGATGCTTGAACTTAACAGTAATTGTTTTAGTTCTTTACATACAAATATTTGAGTTAAACACCCAAAGATTAATAAAACCTCTTTTTAAGCACAAGGAATGTAGGAACTACTGGGAACAACGACAATAAGCTATTTACACTTGTTATGACATGATATTAAAACAGAAGACTGTAGTAGCCCTTCTACCATACTCTCCACACCCAAAACTCATAATAATTGCACGAAATGTATTAAAATCTTCTTTATTAAGTTATTCACACGTATTACGAATAAAAATGCACTTGATATGTTAGGCTTAAATTATAGTCCAAATATAATTTACAAGACACGATGAGACACGAAAGGAACAACACTTCTAACCGAGCTATAATACGGTACCGCTCAGTTTAAACTTGACACTTGCACGCGTGTGTCACTGTAGTCGCTCGCAGATTTTGCCAGGCAACTCGCGAGTTACGCGCAAGCGCACAACAAATCGATCCTCGTGACGAGTCATATGCACATGAAGTGCACTCAAGAGAAGGTTACCCTGCTCGCGAGCTGTCTCACGTTACGTGCGCT
The DNA here is from genome assembly GCA_965207375.1 of Nitrosopumilaceae archaeon. Taxonomy (GTDB): domain Archaea; phylum Thermoproteota; class Nitrososphaeria; order Nitrososphaerales; family Nitrosopumilaceae; genus JAWVZS01. The sequence continues at coordinate 840,663 of CBDBMG010000003.1, forward strand.
TGTTAGTGCCTCGCGAGTTATGCACGCGTGTAGTTTGTCTCTCCTCGTGATTCTAGTAATACTCAGCATTATCATCTAACATACCAGCTGTGAAACTACAGATAATCATCCTGGAGTAGATTTCTTCGTCGACAAATCAAGCGCGGGCGCTTACAGTTGTAATACGGGTGCCTAACACGTGTTTATAATAAGCTTCTTATATTTTAGGGCGCCAATAACACGTGTTAGTGATTTAGTAGTTTTTATAGTTTGTTGCAGTCTTTGGGAAGCAAAGGAAAGGCCTACAGTAGATTGGAAAAGAGGTAGTACTGTAACTACTACATTGCTGTTGGTTAAAGTCTTCCTGCTCGGTTCCACACAATTAAATTATATCACCGAATGTCTTAAAACCTTTGATAGATCTCTAGCAATGATTATATGATAGAGCTAGGCCTTTCCACTTTATTAATTTCACCCCATGCATTAGCCATGCGAGTGCATCTGTTTGCGTGCGATAGGCTTCTGGCGTGCCTCGTGACGTAGCTCACACATGTCGTGTCGAGTGTATGCTCGCTCGCGGGCAGTGTATTTTATTGTGCATATATGCTCTCGTGCCATACAACCAGCATGCGAGTAACTCGCGTGTGCTTCGACAAAATCTGTTAAATGCACACGTGTTTGCTGCACGCGAGTGTTAATTTTAAACTGAGCTGTACCGTAACAGTTAGAAACCATCTTTATCCAAAAATCGCGCCTAGAATATGTACATCATTGATAGTTTAGGAATTTTTACTAATTCCTATGGAGTGTGCCACTCCGTGTACAATCCTGGTTACGTAGTCTATATAATCTATGATTCAAGTAACACACAAATTTACATCAATTAAAAACTGCATGGTTACATCATTGTTTAGCTATATACATTCATCACATAAAAATTCATCAGGTTCTTCCACAATCCCCACACAAGTGAAGTGAAACCATCGTTCACATAAATCACAACTTGTAATAACCGTACAGAACTAGTTATTAAAGAGAGCCACTTGGGACTAGCTGATTATTCAGTGCTCATAAATATGCTTGAAAGAGGTATAAACAACAGTGTATTTATAGGTACAAAACAGGATACTGAAAGGGTGAGCATACATACGTGCAAATACAGTACAACAATGATATAAGGTCATATGTAGTAGCATGAGGTGTAAGTAATTACAAAAGCTAACTCATACCTACGTAGGTATACAATAGAATCCCTATTCCAGGATGTGCAATCTAATACAAATAGTGATCTAAAACAAGTATTCTTAAATGTCCAAATAAGTAAATGTTCATAAATTATTACACTCCTCCATCTTTAGGATTGAAAGTCCTCAGGTGGATAACGTTGAGGTGGTATGGAGACACGAGTCGAACGACGCAATGGAGGTTGCTCGGGTTGTGTAACTTCTTGGTTGGATTCATTATGCGAATCCAAACTAATGTCAGGTAGATCTGTCCAGTCGGAGGTTGGACTTAATGTGGAGTCTTCAGTGCGGGACTGCAAATGGTCCACATGTCTGCGTACAATTTGTCCGGTTTCCAATTCTATCATATATGACAAAGGTCCTCTGGCCTTGATGATTGTTCCAGGGATCCAAGCATCATTTGATGGAAATTTGCGGGCATACACAGCATCTCCTACTTGAAAATGTCTTTCTTTTCTGCATTTATCACAGTGGTTTTGTTGATGTTGCTGTTTTCAGTAAACCTTGTTGTTTAAATCTGGTACAGCCAAATCTAGCTGTGTACGTGGTCGTCATCCAAGTAAAACCTCTGCAGGTGAGGTACCCGTCGTATGTGTGTTATGCGATATTGTAACAGAAAACATAAAAGTTTGGTCTGTAAAGAATCTTCAGCTGGTTTCTTTAAAAATTCTTTAACAGTCTGGATTGCTCTTTCAGCCAACCCATTAGATGCTGGATGATAAGGAGCTGAGGTAACATGACAGATTCCATTCAACTTAGTAAAATCCTGAAATTCTTGACATAAAATATGCAGCATTATCAGTTACTAACATTTCTGGCAAGCCATGTGTTGCAAAAATGTTTCGAAGGTGTTCAATTATAGTTGTCGAAGTTGTTGTTTTCATTATTTTTACCTCCATCCACTTAGAATGAGCATCCACCAAGATCAAGAACATGTGACCCAACAGTGGTCCTGCATAATCTAAGTGTACACGACCCCATGGGTGGGAAGGCCATTCCCATGGTTGTAGTAATGCAGGTGACGGCAAGTGACGTGTCTGCTGACATGGAGCACAAGTTTTAACAGCATCTTCAATAGCTTGATCAATTCCTGGCCACCAAACGTAACTTCGTGCCAGGTTCTTCATTCTGGACATTCCAGGATTAACTGCTCAATCAATTTCTGTCTACCTGAGGATGGCACTACAACACGATTACCCCCACATTAGACATCCATCGTGAATGCTAAGTTCTGCCTGTCGATTCATAAATGGCTTAACATCTTCCGGCTTAAGGTCAGTCACTTTAGAGGGCCAACCTTTCAACATAAATGAACGTACTACTGACAACACTGGATCCCGGTTCGTCCATTTCTGAATCTGTTGTGCCGAAACTGGAATTGATTGAAGCATGTCTATTACCAAAAGTGTTTCACCAGGGATGGGAATCTCTGATGGTATTTGAGGTAATGGCAACCTACTGAGCATGTCAGCATTTGCATGCTTAGATCCAGGTTTGTATACATCTTGTAGTCATAAGCTGCTAATGTTAATGCCCATCGTTGAATTCTTGCTGATGCCATGGCTGGCATAGGGTTGGATTCCTTAAATAAATACTGAAGTGGCTTGTGATCAGATAAAATAGTGAAATGTCTACCACACAAATATTGGTGGAACTTCTTGACACCAAATATAATTGCTAAACTTTCTTTGTCTAACTGTGAGTAGTGCTTTTCAGCTGGGGCCAATGTTCTGGAGGCAAAAGCAATTGGCTTTTCATAGCCATCTTCCATTTTGTGGGAAAGCACTGTTCCAATACCATATGGTGACGCATCACATGCTAGTACTAATTCTTTTTTTGGATCGTAATATACTAACAAACAGTCTGAGGTCAGTGATTCTTTAGCTTTAGTGAATGCCTTCTGTTGGTCTGGTCCCCATTGCCATTTTATCTGCTGCTGCTGGAGCAACCTGTAGAGGGGAGCCAGAATGGTACGTAGATAAGTTAGGGAGGAACTTACAGTAGTAGTTTAACAATCCTAAGAATGACTTGAGTTGTGTGACATCCTTAGGTGCTGGAGCTTCATGGTAGAGGTGCAATGATACATGATTTGGGTGTATCGATATATTGCCGCTTTTGTATCACGATACAGCGATATATTGTACGATACAGTAAAGTGTGAATTAGCTGATTTTCACAGATGAACCAAACCTTTTTCCTAAATTACAACTTTCTATAAGCACTAAATATTTGCAGAGCTGTAAAACTGGCAGCCCACAATATACAACTAATGAAATATTGTACGTATAAGTATACAGTTTTAATGTTGATACACTGCGATATATCGATATATCACGATATTCGATATATCGATACAACTTAAATGTGTATTGATACAGTATCATCGCCTAATGTATCACGATATGGCGATATATCGATATATTGTTGCATCTCTACTTCATAGATAGCCTGCACTTTTTCACTGGTTGGCTGTAATCCTTGGGCTGAAATTTTATGACCCAGGTACTCAATTGCAGTTAACATGAAGGAACTGTTGTTGTGTTTGAGCCGAATGCCTGCCTTCTCCAGAAGCAAAAAGACTGTTTCTAATGTCTGCAAATGTTCATCGTTTGCTCCAGTGATCAGTATATCATCCAAGTATACACAAACATGAGGTATACCTTGGAGAATGGTTTCTATGGCTCTTTGAAAAATTGCCAGGGCTGAAGCCACACCAATTGGGAGTCGATTATAACAATACAGACCCTTGTGTGTATTGATTGTGGTAAACAGTTGAGAATTCTCGTCCAATGGAATCTGCTAATAAGCATGAGCCAAATCTAATTTAGAAAATAACTGTCCTCCAGAGAGAGATACAAACAGATCCTCAATACGGGGGAGGGGTATGAATCTGTTTTGGCTGCTCGGTTCACAGTTAATTTGTAATCCCCACAAATCTTGATGGATCCATCTGCTTTAACAATAGGAACAATAGGAGCTTCCCAATGTGCAAACTCAATATGTCTTATGTATAACACCATTTTTCTCTAGGCGGTTTAATTCTGCTTCAACCTTGGCTTTCAACGCAAAGGCACTGGCCTTGCCTTAGGAGTAGCATCTGGGTGGATGTGAAATTTGGCTTTCGTAACCCAATTCCTCATTGAACAATTCTTTATGCCTCTCCACCAGTTCTTGGCAGTGACTTGTTGCTTGGCGGACTTGGTTTAACTAATTCCAGTCCAGTACAATACTCTTCAGCCAGTTATGACCTAGTAGGCTTGGGCCATCTCCAGTAGTTACAATCAAGGTTACCTGTGCTGTTTGCTTTTGATACGAAACAGTGACAGATATCTTTCCATTCACTTTGATGGTCTCTCCAGTGTAGGTTTTCAAAATGGAAGAGCATGGTTGTAACAATGGAGTGGAGTGATGAGGCCATAGGATGTTGTAAGTTATTTCACTGATCACAGATAAGCTGCCCTTGTATCTACCTCCATTTTAAGATCAGCTCCATTGACCTTCACAGTAACCATGTAGGGCTTTGTGTCTACACTAGTGGAATGATACATTGAGTAACTTGAATCTTTTGCTTCAGCTGCTTTATTAGCACCTCTCTTCCGGTTTTCTTTTATGGTACATATATAAATGATCTAACCACATTCTGACATCACCAACTGATAATAAAACCTCTTCAGCAATTTTGGGCACAAACTAATTCAGAAGGCGAGTAAGACTGCAATTTATCAAACCTCTCTTTGATTACAGCTGATGGAGGCTTTCTCATTGGTGATATGGGTGACAACAAGGATACATACCTGAGGAGGCAAAAAGTGTCTGGCACATGTTCCTTTGCATTCATTACAGTTAGCACTACCCCAGGGCCTTGCAGGATCAGGAATTGGCAAAGGCAGATGTAAAATCAGTGGTACCAATGTGGTAGCTGTTTTGTCCACTCCTGCACACAAGATGGCAACATGAAGCATCAAAACAGCAAACAAGGAAAAAATGTATTGTGCAGGCAATTCTTTAATGCTATGTAGTTTCTTTAACTGCCACACTGTATCAAAGTAATTGTACAAATCTGGTTTCTCCTTTTCAAAGCTTCCTTTTGCTTCTTATTACCTTTAGCATACTGAAGAAAGTATTTATGTATTTCTTGATGCTCTAATGAATTTGCTCCGTGATAAAGATGAATAACAGAGTCTCCACATGGACACTTATTCACTCGACTAATATAAACATCAGTTGCCAAGTCCATGTTTTTGTCATACTTTTCTTCATCAATTTTTCTTGTTGTTGAGTCCATGCACGATCCTCCTAAAGTTAATGGAATAAATACGTTGGCATGTGCCAAAGCCAGGCAGCCATTCTGTAATTCTACACGGTTTAGGTAGCTTGATCCACTATTTTGTGATGTAACAAGACATGCAATTGTAGATTTTTCTCTGTCCATATAAATTGTACTTCTTCATGTATTGGCCCTTCGTCTGCAGCACATCAGCTTGAATACAAAAAACATTGGTTTGACTTCTAGAGTTTCCTCTAACATTTCCAAGTCAGCACAGTGCTGAGATGGATTCTTTGGAAAACTCCCTACTGCTTTAATTATCCCAAAATAATTTTCTACCAACCATAGAGACTTCATCAATAATCATATATTGCATACTTTCTAGTAACTGTTGCAACCTTTTGAGATTCTCTCCTTCAAGGTCCTTGAACTCACCTGTAGTAGGTAGGGATGGAAGTGAGTGGAGGGTGTTACCATCAATATTAAATGCTGCCACTCCCGTTGGCGTAACAACATGGATCTTGTCTTGGAGGAGCAGTCTGAGACAGTGAGTGAGGTAAGACTTGCCTGTACCAGATGTACCCGATATTACCATACGAAAGGTAGTGGGATTATTACTCTCCATGTGATCTTTTAAGTTGTATGTTGCCAATTGTTTTCCTTGTAGTTTAGAAGAATCTGCTGCTGTTGTAAATTGATGTAGCAGAGTTGTCTGATGGTGTCTTGTAATAAATGTAGGCAACTCCTCTATGTTGGCATAGGCTGTGCTTCCGTTTAGCAGGAGGATCCTTACTACTGCCACTAACAACGCTGTCGGTCTGTGACAGAGTGGCTGCGCCCGCAGGTGGTTGTATTAAATTTGAGCCACCAGTGGCCCCACTCTTCAAGGTGGCCACATCTGACTGAAGAGTTTGTACTGATGATACGAGCTGCTTGATCAAAGCGTTATCCAGTTGAACTGCAGATTGATCCTCGGCCATGGTAATTCGGTAGAAGAGGAGTTACTTCAACTGTCTTAGCCAAAGAAAAAGCCAGTAGAGTGGAGCCATGTGGCGTATTTATACTAACACAGGATGATGACCTATTTTGACTGTTTTTGATCACGTGTACTTCAACATCATATGTCATTGTAATTAGTCAATTACATGTTGATATGGAAACAGAGCCTTCCGAAATGTAATTGTAGTGAGAAAGTATAAACTTACACGAAGTTCAGGTGGTACTGCACTAGGGTCCATATTGTTTGTTACAGAATACAACTTTGGTACCTCAGAGTCAACACGACAACGGTTACATACACCTGTTACATCAGCCTTAATGCAAGGGTAACGTTCCAAACAAACATCACATAGCACATTTGCTAAGGCAGTCAGGGTTGTATGGAATTGCTGCATTCTCTGGGTTACTTCTGAATCATCAACTTCAAGATTTATACTTTGTGATGGTGACAAATTATTGGTATTCTGCTGTTGCTGTCTTGGCTCTTCAATTAGAGCTTCACATTGCACTGTACTCATAGATGCACGTCTATTTCTCTCATACTCTCTACACATAGCCAATCTATATAAAGTTGGTCATTACAGGAATATAATCAAGACAAATGGTAGTCATAATTGGAAATGGCTGCAATGTTGTGGGGACTTTCTACATGACACTTTGTCACAAAGTAATTGAACTGTAACCAGAAAAGCAGAGCGGTAAGAGATAATAAACATATTGTGATGTAAAAAGCACTCATCATCCCCATATTATGTCGGCCATTTTCATTTTTGTGACATCATTGCAGATATTACCCATTTTATGTAATAACCTTGCTTGTCTCTCTTCAGTTTCATTTTGTCTTATCAGCCTATCATGATCTCTTCTTCTACTCAGTCTCTCTTCTTTCTCTGACTGACTATCAGCCAACTGCTGCTCGTCTATATATTAAATGCCAGTGCAAAATGTAAGATTTGCGTTTATAAACCTTGCGTGTCTTTCTTCATCAGTTTCCCTCTGGCTGGCAGCCAACCGTCGCTCCCTTTGCCTACCTAATCTACATATTAAATGCAACTTTAATCTACACATACGTATGTGAGTTGCTACTCGCATGCTCATGTGTGCTTCCATAGGAACACTTGGTACACTGGTGTGATGCCACTCGAACCTGAGTGTAATGCCACTTGAAACCCGAATGTATTGCTACTCGAACACAAATGTATTGCCACTTGAACACATGTCTTGTATTGTCACTCATACACACGTGTGTACCACTCACGAGTGCGACATTGCACTAAATCTGTACCGTAGGATATTGAGCATATGGAAATTGCAATTTTACGAACCATAAAAACCAACATACGTATGTTTTGCAACAATTGGATTAGTTTCTTCATCATCACCGTCTATTAGTGACTGTTCAAATAAACAAAGCATATTGTTGACACTACCAACATCAACAAATCCCACCACTTTGCACTCATGCTTATCATACGTATATACTATTCCCTCTTTAATTTTCATTTCATCAAATATTAATGCCACATAGCTACGTACTTTTGATAGTCTTCTAGTGTATCCATCTTTGTCACTGATAATAACTGTCTGGTCACATCTGTCTATATTCCAACACCAGCTTTTATATAGTGTGTATAGTCTTGTAGTGTACGACCACATGGCAATACAAGTATATGTCTCAAAGTGTCATTTGCTGTACTTGAAATCATCTTAAGATGAAGACACCAATGAATAAGCATTGGGTACCATCGCCTCTGGGTAGGATGTTTTGCTGTATTTTGATTTGCTCATTCCAAAACAGGCAATAAAAACTATTGGAATTATACTTCTTCTGTATTTCTTCAGAATGCTGCTTCATGATCTCATTCAGTCCATGATGTAATTCGTCATCAATTGTAATACCTTTCAGTTTATTGCATTCTTTAATCCTCTCCAACAGATAATTATTTTTCTTTTGTAAATTCTTTAATTTGGATTTTATTTGAATCTTTTTTCTGTCTCTCTGGTTTATTTAGCCACCTCTCATTAAGATGACTATTCATAGTCTTAGATGGAGGATAGTCTTAGATGGAGGATAGTCTTAGATGGAGGTGCATTTTGTCATTTAAGCCATCCGTGATATACGTATAGGTCAGAGAATTTCTCAATATGATGTGCATTGTGAACATTTACTATTTGTCGGATGTTCTCACTGTTTCAGATAATTTTTGCTTACCATAATCCACCTCAAACTCATCGCAGCTACATCACTAGCAGAATTCAAAATTATTCCTTTTTTGTTTTTAACCATATTAATAAAATGTTCATCACGATGACCAGGACAGATGTTAAGTTGATCTAGTTGAGAAAGAAGTTTTGGTAATTAACAATCATCAATTGTGTTGGGTATATCAAACAAAGCAGTGCATACTTCTCTGCTAACTTCATGACCATGTACTGTGACCTTACAAGGTAAATCTGAATCGATAATCACTAAATGTAATATTTCCAAATTGTGTTTACGAACATCTTGTATTTTATAAAAATGGACTGGTGTATTGCAATTTGAAGCAGCACACTCCATTCATTTGATGGTAGTTTAGATTTTTTGATTCTATCAAGCATTATAAATGATGGATTTTGACTGGATAATGATAATCATGACATTGATAGTATTATTAATGTTATTGATGATGATAATGATTGGGATGACATTAGTGATGATGCTTGCCAAGCTGGTGATGATAGTGATGATGAATGACTAATTTCTAAAGTGAATATATGCAGTGAATACAAACATGCATGTTTCCCTAACTGATTGTATTAATGCATTGCTATAACTAGCTATCCAATAGCTGTGCAGTTTGGTGGTACAAATACTGTATCAATGTTGTGCTCTTCAAGATCCTATCAGTGCACTAAAATTATCAAAAATGCATAAAGCTCTATGATCTTCAGGGAGTTGCAATTGATGTCTTTTAAGGCCAATAATTTTATGAATGTATCCATGGTGATTTCATTGCACCAATGATTTGGGGTAATTACATCCCAATTACTAAGAAAAGGGGAAAAGGCACAGTTGGTAAAGAACCCTTAGTCTTACGTTGGTACACAAGCTGTAATGGTAACGACTCTCCCTCCTGTCATACTTCCTGCTAATATGTACAACTTTAATCTACCGCTTGTCGTCATAACATATTACACTCAAATAAATATAATAATATATTAATATTACATATTAATACAATAATAAATTACATATTAATATACAATGAAATTAATATATTATAAAACAATATACATAATGAGTACCAAAAATAGGGACAAACCTACGCAAACCTAACCCTTATGGAATTATAATTATACTAGAATGATAAAAAATTAAAAATTTAAAAAGTAAGTAGGGATTGAACTTTGGATTCAATAGTGCTACAAAAAGTAAGGAAACAAGGAATAAGATTTTGGGACGAGAGAACATTCTGGCATGAGATAATTTATAAAAGTTTAATCCCTACTTTTGGCAAACCTACTGAATGAAGTGAGTCAAAAGTAGGGATTAAACTTTTATAAATTATCTCATGCCAGAATGTTCTCTCGTCCCAAAATCTTATTCCTTGTTTCCTTACTTTTTGTAGCACTATTGAATCCAAAGTTCAATCCCTACTTACTTTTTAAATTTTTAATTTTTTATCATTCTAGTTTGTTTACTTTTTATACATGCTAAGCATTCAATAATCTTTTAGCAGGCGCACAAAATGTTACAGGCGCTTACGTAATAATTATGCTTGTTTACAGGTGCTTGTTAACAACACGCTGACATGGCAAAGCAGCTGTGTGATAGCAAATAACGCTCGAAAAACAGCAAAAGCTATTTGTCCAAGACTATAATCTCGAAGTTCAGGATGTAATAAAGTGCACGCGAAAACATCGTGCCACTGTAACTAATTATATCACGTGCAAGCCAGTGACGCAATAAGCAGAAGCCGTTACAGACTATCGTCACCTTCGGTGAAATTCGCACCTTACTAAGGAATAAAGAAGAACAAGGAAAGGAATGAAGGATAAAGGGAATCACCATGGCGCAATGGGTAAATCGTCTTCGGAATAAGATTTTCGTAAATGCGCCGCCATTACCTTTATTGTGTGAAATTTTTGGAGCCCTACACCTAGCGCAACCTGGTCTTACGGCAGGCTGGCTGGCAGGCTGGCAGGCTGTCAGACGAAATACAGGTGAATTTCGAAATTTTCAAAGTTGGTTGTAGGTCGAAATATTCGACTTATGCACCTATCATTGTCAAGCCCCAGGTACCCCAGGTCGGGCAGTGGTGGGGATGAGTGGGGATTTGCAATAGTTGGCTTACAAATTCCCCACCCCTGGGGACAACTTTATGTTGCAAATCCCCTACTGTTCCCTTAGTATGAGGTGGGGATTTGTAGGGAAATCACAAAATAATTCTGTAGCTCGCTAACATGATATGCTTTGCTGCAAATCCCCTACTGTTCCCCATAGTATGAGGTGGGGATTAGTAAGAAAATCACAAAAATTAATGATCTACATAGCTTATACCTGTAGCCAACATAACGATACATACAGTTAGGTACATGCTACATATGTACAACAATTTCTAAATACTGAATGCTAAATATTAAGTCTTCACAAATTCCTCACTACTGTTTACAATTCTTCATTCAAGCATTCTTCACAATAAAAGTTTTCTGGTATGTTCTTATCATTGGTTCCCATGCACACAAAATGAAACCATTTGTCACAACCTTCACAAGCTATCCATTTTTCTACTGTATCTGTATAATCTATGTATTGTTCGTTGCATACACCACAGTAATACACATCAGAAAGTTCACTGGCCTGCATTGATTGATGTTTAGCCTTTCTATTCATCATACGAGTTCTTGCAGCTTTTATAGCACCTTGTTTTCGATTATCTTTAACAGTTTGTAGGTGTTGTATCCACATTTTCACTTCTTCTGGAGGAAGGAGCACGGTTTTAGCAATTTCTTCTATTTGAAGGTCAGATGGACTTGTCTTCAACTTATCAAATGTTTCTTTAATATACACTGATGGTGGTTTCACCATACCTTGTTGTGGAAGCAACATTGCAACATCAGGTGGTAAAAAATGCCCATAACATACTTTTCCTGTACATTCTGAACAAGTAGCCGATCCCCAAGGTCTAGCAGGGTCAGGGATTGGTATGGGTAAGTATGAAACATTCGGGCCATTACAGAACCAGTTAGGTAAATCCTTATAGTAACCACTCCTGCAGAAGGGATGTGAACATGTGGGTTGGTAACAGCATACTAAATGAAATATGTATTGTGAGCTTTGTAACAAGTGGTTCTTTCTGATGTTCCACACATTCTCAATATATGCAAAAGTGCTTGGATCGTCATCTTTCAAAGTACATTTTTGTTGTTTTGATCCTTTAAGAAACTGAATAACTTTTAACCTGAGTTCCTGATTTTTCATAGAATCAGCTCCTTCAATAACTTCAATGGTGCCTTCTCCACAAGGGCAACCATTAACCCTATTTATATAAACCTCTGTTGCAAGCTTCATGTTGTTTTTAAATTTGACAGAATCAACTTTTTTGCTTTTTGCATCTAAACATGAGCCTGCAAGAGTTGAAGGGATAAATAGATTAGCATGACCCAATGCCATACACCCATTCTGCAATTCAACTCTATTGAGGTAAGATGCCCCACTGTTGCGTGTGGTCACTAGAGTAGATACAGTTGGTGTTTCAATATGCCGAGCTGTCCAAAAAAACTGTATTTCTTCATGATTGGGTCCTTCATCATTACCTCCGTCCACTCTTACACATTCTATTACCTTTGGTGAATTATTTACAGGGTCATTAAACACAGGTGAAAGGTGAGGAAGTGTCTGTAAAAAGGCTAAATCTGCAGCATGTTGAGCTGCATTCTTTGGGAACAACCCACTGGCTTTCACAACCCCAACACAGACTTCCTGTGTGGTCTGTGTACCACTAAAGTTGTAGGAGGTAGTTTGCAAAGTAGAGGGATATCGATTTACATAGTCAGTATAAGTGGTAATAGATTCTTGGCCTTGTACTATTGGGGTTCTGTGGAGTCTGTGGGTTGCCATTGTATCTAGCCGAAACCCTGCTGCATCATCTCGATTAATATTTAATATGTGTCTTCCATCCCTGTATTGTAGTAAATTTAATCCTCGGTATAGAGCATTACTCCAATGGGAGTCTGGGTTATACTTAAGTTGAAATCCTTTTCGAGCTCTCCTACAGGTAACATGTGCAACCCCTTTGTACCTCACAGCAGATTTCCTACGTTTATTACGGGCAACACACAACTGAACTACAGTTCCATAAGAAAAACTACGTTGATAAACCCTTTGCAAATGCTCTCTTATGCGATATTTCTTTCTTTAACATAATTCTCTATAACCTCACCAATATCTGGATAGTCTTTCAGTATTCCTCTAACTTTCTGACTTTGCTTACGAGCTAGAAAATTCTTTTCCGCTATCATTTTAGCTTTCAAATATCGTGTTCTTCTCTGTATGCTTTTTCTTCGTTTTATTATAAGCGAACGTGCTTTTTCACTTCTAATATCATCTATTTTGATGTATTTCTCATTATCGGTACAGTCAGAATCACTTACAATTTCACCATTTATCTCTGCAGCTTTGTGCTTCCATAGTGGTCTAATAGTATTCAGTTCATTCCAAAATGCACTGTGTGATTCATTTAACAGTTTTTGGTGCTCACTAACTGATGACACAGCTTGTGCAAAATACTCTTCTAAGTTGGTAATAATTGTTTCCTCTTCGTCTTCACCATCACATTTGCAGCTTTCCAAAATTTGTGTAATAAATTCATACCAGTTGAAATCTGATCCAACCAATAGTTTATCTAACTCTGATGTGGTAGGAAGAGGCTTAAGATTACTGAAACTGCTATCATGATCATCATTCTTGTCATCTTCATCTTCACTGCTACAGCTCAACTCACCCTGTATTCCTAATGATAACAGCACTGCACTTTCTTGAGTAGAGGCTATATTTTCAATGGCTTCTCTGATATCACTTGCCTCTTTAAAATAATTCTCAACTGTGGCAAAACGTTCAGTCATGTTTTGCCAACCATATAGTTTGCAAGCAGCTGTTGCAGAAAGCTGAGAAGTTTGACAGATAATGTGTCGCATAACTTCGCGTTCCCGATTGCTTTGTGCTAATGTAAGTAAATGTTTCATATCTTCTTTAGTAAAATGGGAACGATTCTTACTACACATCTTGGACTCCATGATTTCAGTTAGCTTTGCATAATCCAAGCCTTTTAAAGCTTCAAGTAAGTAAACCTCAGCTTTACCACTGCTGGAGATGCCAATAGTAACTGCCACAAGTGGTAACTGTAAGAGTCTGCGTTTTGCCTTGGTTGATGTGTAGGTAACATCAGGAAAGCAAGCTTTAAATACCTGAGAAAGAAGAACTAATCCATGTGCTATGACTATGTTACCTGCTTTAATCATAACTTGACAGTGAGTGCATTTTTGTTGATCATGGAACTGCATACAATATTCATGTGCAATATAACAATACTCTACAAGGGAAAGTTCAGTGCATTTACTTACACATATATTATGCTGTATTTTAGTATAATCTTTACAGTAAGCTAAATACGGTTTATAAATAGGCATAAGGATACTAATTGGCCTCCTTGTAGGTGGGCATGCATGGTCACTGTACTACAAGGAGGCCGACTTAAAAAGGATGCATGTGTCTTGATAACTGCAAGTTGGCATCTTCAGTAGTACTACACTGTGGGTCTTGTTCACTTACTGAAGATGCATCAGTTTTTTTGTCAGCTGCTTTACCTTGAACCAAACGTGTGGCATCAGGATGGAAAATATGCAGCCATTCATCATAGCGTTCATCTGGGAGGTCATATTGTTCCTCCAGCCTTCTTTCAAATTTTTTGATTTCTTCTGCTGTAAATTCAGTAATTCGATTTCTCTGCCTAGTAGATGGCATGTATTTTCTGATATCTCCATATTTTTTTATATCTTCAGATTGTGAAGAACTTTCAAGACTTGGCTCAGATTCACTAAAAACTGAATTTGGACTACTTGGCAAATCATAGCTCTCTACCCTTTCTGCATGATCACCAGAAGTTGAACTGCTACTATTTTTATTGCCAATAGACTGGTATTTTTTAGATCGTTTTTCCTTAGCCAATAATTGCTTTAATTCTTCTTCAAGTTCACGACATTTGGCTTTGATTTCAGATATTTCACCAGTAATTTCATCACAAACTTTGTAGTTCTTCATGTTAGCAGCAGCATTTACCCTTTTTTCTTTAAAAGAAATTCTTTGTCTTGAATCTTTAATTTCTTCTTCAATGTCCTGGATTCGTTTTTCACGAAAATCTTTACTTAACTTCGGACGCTTGATTGCTTTATTAGCGCTATTGTTCAAGAATCTTTTTGAGCGTGAATAGCCTTTCTTGAAATTATATCCACTGTTGTATACTGCTTTTTGATCAGCCTCTAATAACATACCTCTCTTTGCTAGAAGACTGGGTTCTCGTATAGCTATGTCTTGTGCACATTTATTGATCTCCTTTTGATAGTTGCTTAAAGGACGATTTTTTTCTTTTTTGTAAATAACTGCCTCGTCACGTACACCTTGTTCTAAATCAGGTTTCAATTGCTATATAATCAATAGAATATGTACATGAAACTAATTTGCAATTTGTCATAAAAATTAAATTACAACAACAAATTAACTTGGAAAAGTATAAAATGCACTGTGCTAGCTGTCTAACTATATAAATTCATCTTTATTGCATGTACCTTCAAATGTGGTTTACATAGGGTCAACTTAGAAGATGTCGGACAAAGACGAAGTTGCTGAGCATCATACTTTGATGGTACTGATTCAACACTAGTTACTTCCACATCAGATAGCTAATTCAAAATCAGTGATAAAAACCATATAACAACCAAACAGACATGTACACACTATTTCACTATAGCCATATTTTGCAAGCACAAACCTGTGAAATATCACTAGTTTCCTTCAGTGATGAAATACTAGGCATGACTTCTGGCTCCAATGTCATCTTTATTACACTCTTATCAGGTATAATCTGTGTTTTCTCAATATCAATAAATATTCCACCCCAATTAACATCCTGCAATTGAAACACGAGTCCAGGTTTTTGATGTTCATAAGGTGGCAAAATGTCAGAAAATGTTTGTAGGGCAGAGGCCTGCAGTGACTCCAGAGATGCCGCCTTGCCTAATCTCACTACCCTTCTCCTTTCACCAAAACAAACTAATACTTCCTTATCACATGTTTCTTCCATATTAAATCTTCGAACTACGCACGTTATTTATATGGAAAAGGAAAACGCACAAAACAACAAGAACCACGTTGAAACAAAAAAAGTTCGTACGAAATTTTATAAAGACGAGAGAATGATTTATAATACAGTATGGTCAGGTATTTTTGTATGTTTGACCTTTATACGTAGCTATTTGAATGTTCAATCTTTGTGAAATTGCTGTGCAAATGCCCCTACCCTGGGGACAAATTTAGGTGACAATCCCCTACAAATCCCCACCCGTAGCGCGACCCGGGGTACCTGGGGCTTGACAATGATAGGTGCATTATCGTTTCGTTTAACCAAGATACAGCATCATTACAGCCTTACCAATGCATTCCAGCTGGTTTTTTCGGGTAAAGCCTATTGCAAGGTTGATTTTTAAAGCGCAAAATTTTCCCGAAGCCGTACAATTTCTTACCAATCCCTACTATTAAGTACTACCGTACTTAATGATATACAACATTGAACACAACTTCAAAAAATCTGATTCGTTCAGTAGCCCTACAACACACTTGTGTTGTGAATGTTTTGACATTAGCTCAAATACACGTGCATCCTTGTTATAACAGGTTTTAGGTGATGCATAAATGTACAAAATATTTTCCAAGGTGCCAAATTGTCGATGCTAACTTTTGATAATATTCAAACATTGTTGGTGGTGCATCATCACCTGCAAGCTCTTTGTAATTTTTTGAACCTTTATTCTCCGACAACAAAGTGTTCATGTTTGCATTATGCTTTGAATAGGCAATAATCGACACTTGAATGAAAACAAGCAAATAGTCTCCAATTTTGTTGGGGAGAATTCCAACCCCATCTATAATTGGGACCGCCAACATCCCTGAGTGCCAAGAAATATACCTGAACTTGCTGGTCTAATTCTTTCCCCAACAACTAAGGACTACCCTTTAATCCTTTGGGAAGCCGTTCAATGCTAACATCTTTACTATCTCATTATCCCTTGTCTTTCTGGTAATCTCATGTACGTAACTAATCTTCCAGTCCCGTACAGTACTCTCTTTCAGCTGAGGTACTTCTTTAGCAAAACGTCTTATCGCATTTGTAGTACCATTTTGTGCAGCATATTAAATTTTACCAATTCTAGACTTTTGTTCAGGTGTCAAATGCGCACGTTTTCCACCTTTGCCATCACTTTCAGCTATTCTTATAGCCACTTCTTTGTTCGTTTCCTCTATTGAAGTAGATGGTACAACCTAATTTGTTCACGCTCCTGTTTGAAATACTTGAAAAACATTAATGCCATTTTATTACGTATTTAATATTTACCAGCTACAATTAAAAGTTTCTTGACCATTTATTATTTGCTAGAAAATATTTGCGATTGCTTCCAACTTTGTGAAATTTGTTTGATTCCCAATATAAGGTGTTTTGTACTTGTCAAATTACGCACTAATTTATCTAGTGATGCTTCATACGTATACTGTAAAGTTTCGAGTTGCCCGTACTTCACTTGATCTTTTAAGATTTTTAGTTGCAAGGCAGGATATGCAAGCATTTCCATTGCAAAACAATTTTTGTTCTGAACTGTCTGGGAGATTCTCTATAGCTACACTCAACTACATTTGTGATGTTATATTGAAACCCACAATCAAATCCTATAGGGCTCACTATATAAAGGATTGATCAATACCTACTATATAAATGGAACTTCTGCAGATCAAAGCTAGGCCTCTTTATATATTAACAGGTACTCGTTATTGTTGGGCTCTATTTTATTGTTGTCTAGCCTTACTAAATCGTCGAATGCCTTTTCAATTGGCTTTGCTAGTGCTACCAGGTTCCTGATCAGCTGATAGGTTGACGATCCTACCACGCTTAATAGGATTGCACGCTTTTTAGCTGCTGCGTCCACGTCATTTGCAGTAAAGTACTCCTGTAGTCTTTCACTGTAAGATGTCCAGTCTTCCTTTTGAGGATCATATTCTCCAATGGTTCCGTGATTAGCCATAGTTATTCGTTTATCCTTGTCGCCAGTGTAATATTTGCTGCGATATCTACTACAGATTTATGAACTGAACTATATAAGAAAACTCTAGCTATTTATACTGAAGGTATACAAAGGCACAATAAATGAATAGTATAATGGAAAGTATAAAAAGGAATATGGCCTATAGCTAGACTATTAAACTGCAGTATGTTAAATCATTCATTTACAATAACCTAAAGTACTCTACTTAGAAATGACCTACGTAACTACTTATCTATAACAATGTTCATTGTTCAGTATTCTATTTATTACAATACACTTCTGAACAAAAAGTTCAAAATAGGCTTTAAATATGTTTCTTCAAAGAAAATCCGTTGCCGTAAAATGCTACCTTGCCTCCACAAAACAAAATCGCAATACTTTGTATTTGTTAACAACATCTGCAACTGAACTTGACAGAAGTAAGATGCTCTTTTTTCAGAATCAATGTTACTTTATCCAAACACAATGAAGGATCCAGTGCTTTTTCTTCAAATTTCATATTCCAGCATGAATATAGGCATTTAATTTCCAAAGTTTCATGGTCACAACACATACACTGCACAAGGCCAGCAGAAGATGCTCCTAAAAATGGCAACTCTCGGCTTACAGCCCTACTTTACATAATTTAAACGAGTGATGGTCAATTATCATGATTTCTTCATAAAGCTTTCTTGCTCCATCTTCATGCTGGCAGCCATATTGGCATGCCTTACCAGCAAAAACACTTGATTCTGGATAGCATACAGATTTTAGCAAGGATACCAGTGGTTTGTGCAACTTTGTTCGTGTAGCTTAGAAGCGGTGACACGCCCAGCTCGTTGCTAAAACCACAGCTTCGATTTGGATTGGCTTCTTGTGTGGAGCTCTATTGCACAGGTTTGTTCTTCTGTAATGGTGTCACCACATCAGAAGCTTCATTCTCAAACTTTTTATCAAACAATGAAGTTAGCAATGATGGCAGTACTCCTTTGATGTACAAAGGTACATAAGCATCACTGTATGGCTCGACTAAAGAAAGAAAAACTGGCTTATGCTTGAATTTACTAAGTTGTAAATAATAATCACTTATTTGGGCTTCAGTTGGTTTCAAAACATGTCGAACCGAGGAGTGAGGATTATCATCAAGTGCTACTTTTTGTTTTTGCTGTGGAGTCCTAAAATCTATTTTACTCACAGGTAAAAATTCCACAGTACAAAAAGAAGGAGGTAGCCAATTGCATGGCAATGATGTATAAGAGAGGTTTTGCTTAGCCTGAGTGTTGGCCTCCACTAAAAAACTAACAGCTGCGGTGTTTGAACAAACCTCTCCAATCCCAGCCATGTATGTACAGTGTGCACTTATTGCTTCTCCATCTAATTTGAGGGCCACCCAGACTTTCAAAAGTGTAGCTGAAAGTGTCTAAGAATGTTTAACTTGTGCTACAGCTACACATTTGGCACTCTGTTCAATTTTCACCACCTTGACTCCGCTATTCCACCCATTACAAAAAGATTGTAACCGACTTTTGTATGATTTAAGCATCTCATGGGTGTACTTACTTGGTGTCTGAATCAAGTGGTTATAAATGTCCACGTAGGTGACACTCGGCCAGTTAAGCCACTCCATTTCTGCATTGTAGTTCCCGATTTTATCCCGGGTTTTTTCTTTGCCACCCCTCTGAAGTAAACAAAACGGGTCGGCAGTGGCTTGAAGCTGTGCAACTTTATCCTGGTAACATTTCTTGCCAGCTTCATCGCTAAGTTCTGTCAAATATTGTGATGGCACGAATCCACTCATCAGTTCATCAATCCACCCAAAATGATGGCATAAAATTTTCACGTGATGTGGGCAACGCCCCCTGCAAGTCCTCTATACAACCGACAATAGAAAAATACAAAATCAGACTGTCATCAAACATGCATGCTACAAGTAAATTCTTAACATCTATTATAAAAAGTTGTCTATCCCCTCTATTAAGGATTTAATTTGTCAGTTTAGCATCAATTGTTGGTGTACATATCAAAAAATATTCCGTAAAAATGAAAGTAAATATTTCCATATATCTTTACAAATGAATACAGCTTTATTCCGTACACTTATTAATTTGAAAATGTCTGGAAGACCGAAGCATTCGGTTAGCAGGCTAAATTATTCTGAATTGGCAGATATTAAAATTCCAAGAAGATCTCTAAGTACCAAAGTAAACGAGACTACTTTGCCTAAATCTTCAACACTTTACCAATTAAAGATTCTAGAGCGTGATGAAGAAAACAAGCGAGTAAAAGTGAGGTATATTGGGTACAGTAGGAAGTATGATGAATGGAGAAAGGCAGATGATATTGTTGATTTAAATGAGAACGATAGTAGTTTGGATGAAGGAGCTTCGTTGTTGCTAGGCAGGCACCAGCTACGTATCTAAGTTTTGTCTATTTGAGGAATTAGCGTGCCAAATAAAATCATCATTGGTCTCTAATAGAAAGGCTGATCCTGTTTGCTCTATCGTCATGAGCTTTGATAGTTTACACTTTGAAGCTCTCATTCGACGAGGTGCTAGAAATGGAACAAAAGGCAAATGTGAAGTCTATGGTTTGTCATCACTGTCTAAGTTAGACGATTTGTTGGGAGAGAGATGGTATATGAGGGGGCTAAATTCAGCTGGAGATTTCTGCTATATTGAACCAGGTACTGTGAAGTTTTATTTAAAGTGCCAACGCCAAAAAATTAATTTCCAACTACAAGATGATGACACTATGAAGACACAATATTTTGGCAGTAGATGTCATTTAGTGTTCCAATTTGTAAGAAGTAATGGAACCTTAGCACAGTGGAATAGTATCCTCCGCTCATGCTACAGTCAACTTTTATACAGCGTATATTATATGTACTGTGCATTATAACACTATAGCCTACATATTCATTGTGGGGCATGTTCTCTTGTTGTGGCCTATTGTCTTGCAAGTAGAACATATGTGTGTGTGCTTAATTGTAAAATGTTGTTGATCAGTCAGCTCTTCCAAACGGTTCAATTTAAGCATGATTTGTCTTAATGCTTCCTCACTCCTGTGATTTGTGCTCTTGAAGTAATCTTTTGTAATATCATCATTTAATTTTTCTACGCCTTGTTGGGAGAATTTAGCAAGACTTCCAACATCCCTTAAAAGTTTTGGTACATGTGCAACCAACACATGCATATAAGGGGTAACATTCTTTGTTTGATATAGGGATTTAAATAGAGTTATCCAACTTGTAGTTTTTTTCGTAAAATCTTCGATTTCTTGTTCATCCATGTTTTTGTTTGACCATAGAAGTTCATATATATTTTTGAACATGTCCCAAAGTGTTTGAACATCTCTTGCATTTCTTAAACTGGGAAAAAGTTTAGGAATATTAATTGATTTGAATAGCTTTAATTTTCAGGTCCAGTTAAGTCTCTCCATTTTAAGGTTCTTGATTCTTGGTCCATGTACATGTCAAAGGGGATTTTGCAGCAGTCATTTAAGTATGTGATATATGTATTAAGGTGTTTTGCTGTAGTTTGATTAAATTCATTTTTTTTCAATTTTTCAATTCCGTCCATTCTTCTTAACTCAAGAATTAGTGAGTTGGTTAGTATGTTACTAATCCTTAGGAACAAATGTAATATGTCGGGTATTACTTGATTAATCGGTATAGATGGAAACAGTGGTTGATGTATACAACCATACTTTTCTGTATTTTTCCCTATGGCAAGACGTTGAATTTCTTCAACTGTTCTTCCACCATCTTCAACAGAACACCATGATTTAGAAATATCGTGCCTTTGTTTTGCTGGACACTTACACCATATACAAGAGTATTTAGCATGTGCAGCTTGTATGCCCAGACAGATTGCTAAGTATTTCATATCTGCACCTAAGAAAAATTGAATGTTAAATTTTTGGCCATCAATAGTGATTGATTGTATTGATTGTATTTCATTAGCAATGTCCTTTACTGCTTCTGACAAGTATTCATATTTTTCCTGGGAATTGAGCATAGCAATAGTGTGGTTCCCGCTAGGTGAATTGGGGTTTTCGTTACCATTACTAGAACATGCATACTGCGGCTAACCTGTGTGCCGTCACCAGTTATTTTCACCTTTACAGATGATTTCTTTGAAGGCTTGGATTTATTTTCACCATGTGTTCCAGTCGTACTGTAAGGCGGTACGGTACAGCTCGATTTAAACTTGAAGCACGCGTGCGGGTGACACGCATGTATTTCGTAGCTCATCTCAAGTATTTTTCAAATTCGTGCGTGTCTGTAGACAACTGCACGAGAATTTCGCGAGCCATACACGCACGTATGACGTCGCCTAACATGCTCGCGTACGTACGTGCATGGACGCACGTTACAATCCACGCACATTCACTAAGGAATTTTGATCGCCACCAGTAACTCTGTTCAGTGTGCAAGCGCACGAGACGACAATCCTAACGTGCACGTTCGTCAAACTTACATGCATGGTTTAAAGATGGTCCATTCATGATGGATTGCGTGCAATAACTTTATTCTCTTGTGGATATTCCATTTCTTCTGTTCGTAAAAGGCTCATAGACTGAGGGACAACAACTTCAACTGACACGTGTTACTTCACCATTATTTAGAACCACCGATGCACGTGATGCGGACAGATGTAGGAGGGCGTGTGAAGTGTCCTTATTGATGCAGTTTAAGTTTCAGCCAGTTACAAAGTACGTACGTACGTCCATACGGTACGGCTTTATATTGTTTTATTGTTATCCCTAGTCGAGTAACAGGTTCATTCATGTTACGAGCTAAATGCACGCCGAGATACACGAGTCTCGAGTGCATAACTCGTAACGAGTGTTGTTACTCTCCACGGGCGGTTTATACGTCATTAATCTCCAGTGCGCTCGCGAGCACGTAGCGAATATTTCTATGCTCGTGCAGTGCGCGTGCAGTTGCACATGCGTGTGTTCTTAAAGTTTAAATCGAGCTGTACCGTATTTAAGTGATTGCTGTATTCCTAGAATTGGCCCTGGTGTAGGACAAATGGTACTATTACAGTCCATTTCTTTGGATGTTTTATTTAAGGTTAACCAGCGTGGTAATGATGGATGGACTATAGATAGTTCATGATATGCTTTGTCAGAAATATTGAACCTTTCCTTTACATATAAGGTTTGTTTAGTGATAGTATTATTATTTTCTGATGTACGTTGTGGTTTTATTAATGTAATTGAGCCATCTTGGTGTATTGATAACATTTCGTTAGTCTCGATATTTCTCATTTCTACGTTTGATGGTTGAAAATGGGTATTTTCTGTAAATTTTAGTGATATGCATACATTGCTTGCTATCTGCTTTTTCTGTTGACTCTTGTATTGTGTACTGTATTGTGACCAAGATTTATTATGCTTAGTTACCTTGGGACCAAGTGATGTAGCAAGTTGTTTGTGTTTTTCCTGTGCTTTCTGTAGCTTTATGTTGGCATCCTTTATAATAATTGCTGACAGTTTCCTAAATCTTCTTGTAGTCGTCCAATTTTCTTTGCTTGAGCTTGTACAAAAAAAATTTCTACTTTCTGTTTTTTTGTCCTGGGTACAATTTCATTTGGATGTAGTATAAGTGACCGGTTTGTTTCCTTCCAGTTTTCAATTTGGTTAGCCCTTCCCCGTCCACCTAGCTTGTGCATAGTTCTTCCCATTCTCAACAGTTTATTGGTAAACAAGGATCTGAAACGATCACTAATAACAACATCGCATTTGCAGTGGTTAAAGGTCTTGCATATAACCTTTTCAACTAACAACTGATTGTGTGACAATGATCCTGGTGCTTCAATATTTACTTCATCCGATAGATCTAATTGTGGCACACCATACTTGGTTGGATGACTGATGTTGTACAGAAAATAACTAAGCAATTTTAGTGAACAGGTGTATGGTTGTTAATTTATTTTTTGTAACACATTGTATTACCATTTGTTAACGTTTGTCACAGTACATGCCACAAACCACGAAAACATAACTGCAAGCCATACAACCTTTGTTATGCTAATTAATTACTTCCTGGTTACTAACTTGTTTATTTCCAGCGAACATACTTCGTTACCAGCGGATAATGCAGCCATTGAAGACAAGAAACAAGCGACAAGACAAGAAACTTTAGGTGAATCACCATTAGCAACGTGTTCTAGGTTTTGGCGGCTATTTTGGCTGTGATTTTAAGCACATCTATGAAACTATTGTAATTTAATATCAACAAAGATTATATTTCCAAGCGATATTTGTGTAATACACCTCAAGGTAACTATAAACACAACATTATAACTCTGCGGGCAAATCCCACAATACAATATGTATTGGGCATTTATATCCATAGCCGCACTTTGTTGTGGAATGGTGACTATAGCAAGGCTAGTGAGGCTACTTTGCTGACAATAAACAGTATAACAAAATGTTCATACTTCCGTTTCTAAGCGATATAGAAGTGTGCATTCTTTCTATGCGCTGTAATTAACGAAAATCTACAAGACATTCTTCCCGTAGGCGTAATATATTTTCCGTATTTTTGTGAGCGTGGTCATTCATTTGCTTTGTATTGAAATTTTCATGTACACTTTTTGAAATGAAATTTTACTTTATGCACTGCAATATGTGCAATAATATTGCACATGTAATAATTATTGCACATGTAATATTATTGCATGCTAACGATTCTGATTGGTGATAATATTAAAGTATTGCCTAACCTTACTGTATATAGCTAAAGCCTGTAGCAACTACTAACATTAAATATCATACCTTGACATACTGAGCTACGTAGCTAGCTAATTCACTTCACTTACACCAATATCCTCAAAAGCAATCCCACATCTTCTTCATTTACAACTGAAATCCTCTTGGCTCCAGCAAATAAAATTGGATGAGGTTTCTGTCCAAAACCCAATTTGTACAGAGAGTGCCCAGTAGTTTCATATACTTGAGTATTCATGAAATGGAAACCATAAGTAAAACGTATAATTTGTTAGTAATATTACCATTGCTATACTTACGTATATTGTCAATGTTTCACCATTTAAAAACCATACAGTAATGTTAACTTTATCTTACAAATAACACGAGGTAACATCCTTGACCATCCTGTATCTTCTTGAGTGGCCAACTTCTGCTTGAGTGTTCAGTGTGCTCTCTCTACTCCTTGTGTTTGTGGATGTCAAGGTTGATCATGTATGATTTTGTATATTGGTGTGCCATAATTCTATAAGGCACTCAATTATACTGTTAGCAAACTCCCTTCCATTATCTGAATGCAAAATTTTAGGCACACAAAAGTATGGGAAGACGTATGTTCTAAAGACAGTAGCAATGGATTCTGCTTCTTTTGATGGAGGGGAAATACAAAGTTGAATTCTGTCCAGTAGTCAATGGCATGCAGAATCCACTTCTATTCTCCATCTGATAGGTGTCTCATATCAATTACAAAATAGAACTATGCATGCAGCAACAACCAGCATTCTCATGCGTTTTGACCTGAAGCCTTGAAAAGAAATTGTTTGATATGATAGGTTTCATGGGAACATGGTTAATACGTATGCTGTACCTTCTTCTTTTGAGAAAATGTCATACATGCTAACGAAAGCTTCATCTGTTAGCTACTTCGTGGTATACCATAATATAAAGATGAAATCTACAAACACAAACTACAACAGAATATAGCCAGCTTATTACGCACATTGCTATACCTTCTCAAACGTCTTCTTGTATCCAGCATGCAGCAGTTCATAACATGGTATCAAAAAATTTTCCACGACTACAACACGATTATACTGACTCATCAATAAATTGTCCTGTACATTCTATAAAATAACCATGGTGTCATCAGTAGTGCATGAAATTATACAAAAGGGAGAGACAATTATAATCAGTCTGACATTTGTCAACTATAACTGGGCTGTTTCAGTGGCACCCAAAGGTCATTAATTTTGATCTTTCAAATGTCCAAGCTCTTTTTTAAAACTTTATTGATAGCTATTTATACTCCAGTAGCTATAGCTAGTGCTGTGTGTAATGCAACTATAGTGGCACTATAGTTACCCTATACATCACCCAGATATCCAATCACCTTAACTTGGCAAGATATCCATCTTAACTTGGCATGCAAGACATTGTATAAATGAAAGGTATAATGTACATATTTGATATAAATGTGTAAATTTGCCACAGTTCTATAACTACTCTACCATTCTATAACTACTAACCACAGTTCTATAACTACCTCTTGACATTTTGTGGCACTTTATGGCATATAAAGAACTGTTGTACCTTTTGATCTGCCACACAAAATACAATAAGGCCACTCTAAATATATTTCCTGTTTCCTGTCCTCCATTGAACTATATATAAAAGCATGCAGGCGGGAGGTACATTTTCCATTCCATTATTTTTTAGGTCATAAATAGTCCAAGAGATAGCTAAATCGATGTTGTTTTTTGAGAAAAACCATAGATAATGGAAGAATAGTGTTGACAGGAAACAGATGTGGATGGTGAATGGGAAACAGGAAATATATTTGGAGTGGCCTAGGTCTTATTACATTTTGCGTGGGCTGATCAAAGGTACAGCTAAGAGTTTCGACTTAAAACAAGTTCTTACCACTACGTATTAAATCACCAAGAAACTAAGTTTAAAGCCAATTTAAACTTCAAAATTAACAAATTAACTATGCATGCCCTAGTGAGGAATCTATGCTCATGTTGTGACATCTCCACATACATAACGATAGTGATAGATAAACGGTATGTAAAGCCTGGTTTTTAGATGGTAAATATATCAAGTTGTTTTCCATCAAATTGTTTGGCCATGATTGATGTTTGTGTAAAGATATCGTTATCAGGACTGTAGCATCTTCCTTAGGCTATGATACTATCAAGGAGAAAACTAATTAAGAATTTTGTCGAGAGAAATGATGTTCTAGCAGTTTTTACCCACCGGATTTGGTAAAATGCTGTGTTTCGTCACCTAAAAACAGTGGTTCCTTTACCAGTACTTATAGAAAACCTTCTTCCCTTATAGTCGTGCAAGTTCCTCATCAACACACAACTCTAAGAGGGTTAGAACATGAAGCAAAGCCTGGGATGGTTCGTTAGTTGTAATATGCTGAGATGGTTAGCTGCACTTGATACAAACATTATAGGGTTTTGATACAACTAAACAAGCAGCGATACAAGGTAGAAACCAATCCTCATAAGTGTTTCTTTATATTCCTCAGTATATTCTCTGTTGCAACATACTCTCGAACATTTCTGCCTCACAAACATGGTGCATTACTACATAACTGTTTAACATTAACTGTGACATACGTAAATGTGTACCTTCTATACTAGGCAGACCAGACTATGTGTGAATGGTTTGCACATGATTGTCATCAATCAACAAGCCTTTATTAGCCTTTTTCAAAATGACATCACAAAACAAAATGTCGCTTCTTAGCTATTTGGGGAACTCTAATATATGTATTCGTTTGCATTTGTTGTATTATGACATTATTTTTTGCCATGGAGAAATACATACGTATGTACTGAAGAACAAAATAAAAGATTTTCACTTAACAGGGAAAGAAAGTGAAGTACGCAGTTCCTATCAACGAAAACTGAGTGTATGGGTGGCGATAGAGAAACTGCATGTGCAGCGCGATAGTGTAGCTACTGCGGTTTGCGCAAACCTTTAAAAAGTTTTTATGAGCAGCACCAAGTGAGCAGCATGCTTGTTTAATATTTCAGAATATCAGCAGTCTATGATGGTTAACATAGGTGTATGTTCGTTTAGTTAACAGCTATAACTACCATATCACTGTACAGCAGCATCAACTTTGTTCTATACATTAACAAAATGATGAACGCAAATGCAAAATTTGAAAAGCGTCTGCAGTTTTTGCAAGGTGTGCAAACCGCTTTAATCACATAAACAACCGGAGTTTGAGAACTTTAAGAGATATTATAGCTGTCAGGACAACCAACAGAAGTAGTACTACTATAGCTTTAGCTACTCACCATTTATTAGAACAGTTGTCAGCTTGTTTGTGGAGGCATAATTCCCTCATGGTTTTGCACCTCTTCAGTTTGTTGCCTGTCAGCCCTTTGTGGGAGTTGAGTCTTGAAGTAAACTCCCCTGCCCATGGTTTTTGCCACGCTAAACCATTTGGTATATAATTATTTAATTCAATTGAGTATTTTATCAATGTTATTCCCTGGTGATTTTTGCCACTGTGAGCCACCAGGGGAATTTTAGTTATTTGCTAACAAGAATAGTCACATTGACAAGATGAATATGATAGAATTATGATCAATATGTAATGATGACAATATTTTGAGAAGTATTGAATTGTGATGAATTTGAATTCTATAAACAGATGAATTTGTGAAAATGATGATTAGCAAACAAACTAATATCTATATACGTATGTGACTGGCTCTGCGAAAAACCTCCATGTTAGTGTATTTTACATAGCTTCATACAAACAGCTGTAAAATCCTGATAGTTGCATTAATTTTTAATTGCTTTATATTTAACATGTAGCTGGATCATTTATCAATTAATATGCAAGTTTCTACAACATTACATGGAATAGTAAGAGAGTTATGAGATTTTAAAGTTCTAAAAATGGGTCAAAATTTGCACGCTAACATGGAGGATTCGCAGAGCCAGTCACATATATACCACTTTGTGTGGAAGGATCAAAATATATGCGACCGAGTCTGCGAATACAGGTCTTACATATCTGCACATCCAATTACACGTATTCAGTGAAACATAACTTCCCCTGTGAATGAGCTACCAATCTGCAATTGCGCCACTTACTAGGATTTAGTCTGTCTTCTTCTAAATTCTTACGTACATCCATATGTACCACATCCACAGAGTGAGTTATGCATCTTTAAAGTCATAGAATTGGATATGCATGCAGATAAGACCTGTTTTCACAGACTCGGTCACATATCTTACATATATTGACCTGCTGCCATATATGCATTCCAAGAGAACTATTTCAACAATATTAAGTTAATTAGGAAGCTGTTCAAGTTGAAGCAGCACGCCAGCAGTTCCTCTATAGCAACTGTGTACATCACTTTCTTTCCCTATAATTGAAAACAATGTCACAATACAATAATGCAAATCAATACAGAGTCCCCAGAGGAGGTTGGTCATGTGTCATAAAACTCACGTGACTTAATACACTGGATTCAACCTTTTCAACCCAAATTTTGCACATGTGCAGTATGTATATCAATACCACGATACTACCTGAATCTACAATGCAAAAGCATCCACGAGTATTATCAAGTCCAAAGTTTACAACTCCAGCAAGAGCACAGAAACAAATGCCATTATGGAAGATTATGGAAGAGGAAATTGGAGAAACTGTTGATTCTAACTTATGAATATGATAAATCCTTGGATGAATCGTGTAGCAGTAATTGGAATATTGCTGAATACCCCTGAACACCGGCCACACTTGAACAAAGGAAGTTTGATGAAATTGAGGAAAATGCTATATATTATGTGGCTGGATATATCATTAGGAAACTAATTTGGAAGCATGAAAAAACAAGTGGGGCTTTTTGTTAATGCATTGTGGGACATGTTAGGTCTACGTACAAGTACTTACAATGATGAAATCAAGATTTGGATAAAGGCTCAAGATCATGGAGGATTGCAACATGTTTCTAATGATACTTTTAACTGCTTTAAAGCTATTGAAGTAGTTACCTACCAGTAGGCTTGCGCCTAATATGCCGGCATAATTTGAGGAATAATAGGTACCATTTTATACGAGAATTATTCTGGAATAATAGGTCCTTAGTGAGCATAAAATTTATTAAACGATCGTCCGCCCACGCAATTAATTATAGCGCATATTGAAAATATTTCGTCTCCAATTCGGCAATAACTTTGTGTACTTTCTCAATGTTATAGGTACTTTCTATGCAAGGTCTTTAATTCTATAGCTGTGTAATCAATGGTTAGTTGATATAGCTGTTATTTTCTTACTATCAGAGCGGAATAATTTGGGAATAATAGGTGGTATTTTAAGAATAATAGGGAAACATTTTGAGAAGTTCTGGAAGGAATAATAGGTAAATTTTTGAGCATATTAGGCGCATCCCTACCTACCAGCTTATTGAAAGAGGATACAAAAAAGAGCAAATAATATCTGAAGCAAATTCTAACCCAAACATCTTGTTTTTCTGGGAGTTAATTTCAGATTTAGAACAAGAAAAATCTATGATGTTTCTACAAGATGTAATAGAGTTATGGTTCACAGTAAGGGGATTCGCTGTAACAAATAGGCTGTTTAAAGAGTGCAAGAAAGCTTCAAAAAGCAACATCAAAGGCAAAAAGGTCTGAGGAAAGCTTTACAATAAATCACCAGTGTTGTACTATTGTGTAACTGGAGCATAACATTCAATTATATTTAGCTATACAAATTTTATGTGTCTGTTGCATCTACGTATGCTTTGGCAAAGGCCTACAAAGGGGTGACAATTGTAACTTACTTTTTGTTTACTTCCACCAAGTGCCAGGGACTTTTGTATAACTAGAGCTTGGTTATTTTCCATGAACTGAGCAACGGATGGGTTATCATTACGCTGCCCCGTGGCTCTCTGCTGTTCAAAAAATATTTCTGAAGTATCTTGATTGAATCGCTCTGTCAAAATGTAGTTGGCCCTTTCATGTGATAGCAGAAATTTGGTTGTCCATTTCAGGCAGAGTGTGTGCTGTGATATATACATATGTAATCAACTGTTGTTGTTTTCTCAAATTTGAAGCATACCACAAATCCTAATTCCTTCAATACTCTGCTGAGGCAATGTACAATATGCCTTTTCTTCCTTAGGTATTGAGCTATCATCTGCAACTGGCTTCTTCCAATCTTCCAAGTACTGTAGTAAGGTAGTTTGTGGCCACTGAAAATAACATTGAATGTATCGACCATTTAATGAGCAAATAGCTATATAAATTACACACCTCTAATCTTTCATCTCTACTTGAATAGAAAGGTTTCAAGTCAGGTTTTCTTTTTCAGTCTGCTTCTTCAATGGCACGAGTATTGAAAATATCAAAAAATTGTCAAAGATCCGACAAAACTTCTCTGTCTCAGTTGTGTTGGCTTGTATTCTTCTGAGTTCCCGCAGTGCTTGGAAACTATTAGCCACACTGCTACTAAGGACCTAAGTGTAGTCTTGTGTAAGATTATTAACAGAAACAACTAACCTGAACAGCTAAACAAACTGTCATCCTTGAGTATAAGTTAAAACTGTGTGCTCTCTAGTAAGCTTCCTTCCTATGGACAGACCTGTACTGCTACTAGCAATGCTTGAAATAAGAATTACAAATTGGTCGGCCATTTATTGAAAGTAGGAACGTATCATTGGATTCCCCATTGGAAGTGTACAGTAAATTTGTCCTAGCATATCAGTTTTGATCAACCAAACCTGAAATTGGTCGGAAAATGGCCGATGGCCAACTGTTATTTCAAGCTCTGTACTAGTCTTCTCTACTAATTCAATCAGGTGCGATCATCTAATTTCAACTCCACTGTTCTACAACAAAGATCAAGTATGTACAACTCAGTAAGAAATTTATCCTCACCACAAGATGATGAGACCTTTTGTCCTGAGAATTGTACTAGTGTTGTTTTAGTAAGGGCTTATAATTTTAGTTTTAGTAACTTAGCTCAATAATTTTAGTTTTAGTTTTAGTTTTAGTAAGATTACTGAATTATTTTTAGTTTTAGTTTTAGTTTTAGTAAGATTTCTGAAATATTTTTAGTTTTAGTTTTAGTTTTAGTTAGATTTCTGAAGTATTTTTAGTTTTAATTTTAGTTTTAGTTAGATTTCTGAAATAGTTTTAGTTTTAGTTTCAGTTTTAGTTAGATTTCTGAAGTATTTTTAGTTTTAGTTTTAGTTATATTCTAAATACTTTTAGTTTTAGTTTTAGTTTTAGTAATATTTCTGAATTAATTTTAGTTTTAGTTTTAGTTAACTAAAATAAAAATGTCTTACTAAAACTATTTTTAGTTTTAGTATTGAGTAAAAACAGGCTTAAAACAGGCTTAAACAGCGTTATGTTGCATCATATATGCCATTTGAAGACGTAATTACCCTTAGTTTTAGTTACGCTTTTAGTTTTAGTTTTAGTTTTAGTAAAAATTTACATTCTATTTTAGTTTTAGTTTTAGTTTTAGTACTGACTAACATTTAATTTTAGTTTTAGTTTTAGTTTTAGTACTGATTTGCAATTAATTTTAGTTTTAGTTTTAGTTTTAGTACTGACACGCAATTAATTTTAGTTTTAGTTTTAGTTTTAGTACTGACTTACAATTAATTTTAGTTTTAGTTTTAGTTTTAGTACTGACTCACAATTAATTTTAGTTTTAGTATTAGTTTTAGTACTGACTCACAATTAATTTTAGTTTTAGTGCTGACTCACAATTAATTTTAGTTTTAGTTTTAGTACCGAGTCACAATTAATTTTAGTTTTAGTTTTAGTACTGACTTGCAATTAATTTTAGTTTTAGTTTTAGTTTTAGTACTGACTTGCAATTAATTTTAGTTTTAGTTTTAGTTTTAGTTAACTAAAATATAATTGCTTTACTAAAATTATTTTTAGTTTTAGTTTTGATTAACTAAAACAACACTAAATTGTACCAAGCATTACAGATGATTTTTATCAAATGTGGCATATTAGCAATAAAGTAAATGAAATCTCCGGATGAACGACACACATTAGGCACTCTGTATGTGACACCTGATTTCATATAGTAATACTGCTCCATCTGATGCCATCTAAAGAATTTTCTGTTAGGAGCAGCACCATCTGCAACCACACAAACTAGCTACTTGAACAACAGGTAATTGAAGCATTCTAATAGCTCTCCACACCAAATACACTAAGTAATTATAATTAGAGGTGACACCTAAGAATGCCACATACAAGACCAATATAAAATATATACGTATTACAAACCTGTGGTTGCAAAATGAAACAATGGAAAGTTCAATTTAAAAATTTCCTCTAATTATGGTCATTATATACGTATGTTACCATATGAGTTGCCACAGTGTGGCTTCTCAGAGACTGCCCACGAGTGCATTTCTCTTGGAATGCAGAGAACCATTCATCCAGGCTTTGCTGGCCACAATCAACAAATCCAGTAATTGTTCCAGTATGTTTGTCAAATACAAGATGCTCACGAATTTTCATCATAAAACAACAAACCTATAATAGAAGTTTTAGTTGTAGTGTTTATCATACGTACGTTTCCTATTCTGCACTCTTAGATGATTGATTATAGTTGCATCAAAGCCTGGTCTCATGCTTATGCCAGTGCGTGTAATCTCTCAATGTCCTGTTTGAAGGTAAGCATATATAACCTGACACGCAAAATATCGTAAGTCTTCCAGGATGTCAACATTATGTTAAGGCATAATCTTATAAACAAGGGGTGCCACCTGACACCATTTCTCTTTGCCTTGTTAGCTTTTACCTTTGTGGAAGATAAAATGAGGTATGCACAGAAACTCAATGCATACCTGTTGTTCTCAAAAAATCTGCTTGAAATAATCTTTCTCCAATGCCTTGTGGTCCTCAATAACTCTTTGCATATCTGAATTCAAACTATCATCCAGTTGTATACAAGAACTAGATTCCATCAACATTTTTGCTTTCAGTCTAAGCCTTCTGAGTTGAGCATTTTTGCTTTTAATGGCTCTCTGCAATGATTGTATGTATGCGGATCTTTGAGGTGTTTGCAAATATCTTGTGTTGATGTGACTGCTAACAGTTTTTAGCCTACTGTGTCTTGAAACTAGAGAACGGAGAGTGTTACACGATATTCACTGCAAGTTAAACAAACAGACTGCTCCATCAAAAATATACTACATTGTACATGTCCAACAGTAGCTGAGTATTCAACTCCATCCACATTGATGCACATGCTTTCATCCAGAGTAGCCACAATATCACCAGAAGGAGATAAAACCTTTTTCTTTCTCAGTTTAGCCACTTCTATAAACTCTGGTTCAAAGTTTCCATGGCACAAACTTTGCCTTACTTATACACTGCATTAAGCTCTTCAAGAATGGTTTTAGGATAGGTACTAAAACATTATTTATTGAAACTAAGTGGCTACCAACAAAAACTTGCCAAGACATATCACTTC
This sequence comes from Nitrosopumilaceae archaeon, assembly GCA_965207375.1. Taxonomy (GTDB): domain Archaea; phylum Thermoproteota; class Nitrososphaeria; order Nitrososphaerales; family Nitrosopumilaceae; genus JAWVZS01. The sequence goes on from CBDBMG010000003.1 coordinate 874,690, forward strand.
TAATCAGCAGACAACGGGAAAATGTATAGATGACGATGATGACTGGCTGGAAACTTGAGTACAGTGAATTTCTTTAATACCATGCAAAACGCAGATGGTGACATCAGTTTGTTCACGTGGGGTATGTATGTTTCCAATTCAGGAGGGGTATCTCTTATCTATGGTATAAATTTATTACATCCATTTAAATTTTAAGTTATGTTAATGATGGGTGCATGGCTGCACATGCATTGCATGGGCCCCCAAAATATTGATAACATACAGTGCTGCCTTATGACTGTTATCCTAAGTGATATTCCATGTATACAAATATAATCTATTAGGAGTTCTGCATTCTGCCAATTCATTGTTAGTTCTTTACTCTTAAGGTTCAAACAACCAGATTTCTAAATGTCCAACTGACAACTGATTCAGGCACAGCTGGTGATAGTACTTGAGTAAGGTGCGTAGGAAGCACTCCACAACTGAGGTGGCACGATAAGTTATCAGGATACATTATATGGAGTAACGGTAAAAACTGGGGGGTACGTGCTCCCTGATTCCGACGCCTATGAGTTTTTACAAGATACCAGCCCTGGTTAATTAATCTATTTTCATGTAATTTTTATGTGTTGATAATTGATGATTACTGCATTGGATATACACGTACTTTGCATATAATTATATACTTATACTAGGGCCCAAACGAATTTGGATTACCAGGGTTCGAACATTCATTAGTTAAAGTTCACAAATCTTTTGAACTTAAAAAATCATTGTGCATAATAGTTACAAATTGATCTGTAAAACAAAATTACAGCATATTTAATAGTACTTGACTCAAAGCAATATTATGATATTTTTAAATTATGTTATTAAACAGTAATTGTTATGGAGAAAAATTAATGCATTTACATTCTCCCTGCTCAAACTGCTGCGAAGTCTAGTGACAGTTAACCCTGCTACTGAAAACAACCTTTCACTGCTTATGGAAGTTGCTGGGATAGCAGAAAGAAGTTTTACAAGCTGACTGAGATGAGGATAACGTAAAGAGTTGGCTTTCCACCAAGCTAAAGGATCAGAATTCCTAGGAGCACCAGATTCAGAAAAATACAAATCCACTTCATCCTCTAATGTAACAGATGGATTATTTTCTTCTCTTCCAAACAAAATATCCAGAGCTTTCTTCTTGGTTGGAGGTTGTGAATTTTGTGAGACTTGTGAGTCTGAGTTTAGCGTATCACAAGCAAATTGTAGCTGTTGTATTTGGTCTCTTAATTCTGCTTTTACTTCTGATATTTTTTCTGCATTAAGAAATTTTAGGGCTTTGTACCGAGGATCCAAAGCTGTTGCAAGCACTTTGATATCTGAAGAATCAATGTCATCCAAATGCCACATACTTCTAATCTGACTATCAACAGATATCTTAAATCTTCTAATGTTTGTTGAATCATTTTCTTTAACTTCCAGATGCTTGAGAATTCCAAAAAGAACAGGAAGAATTGACGATAGAGATGAGGTTGCCTCAGAGCACAGGTATGTTGTTCCTATTTCTAGTGGGTGAAGTATTTTTACTAAATCACCAAGTAGCTCCCACTGTGTGGTTGTCAAATCTAGCCTTCTATGCTCTACCCTTGTCACAGATTCATCTGCTAGAACTGCTGAAATTGGCCATCTGTTTTGAAGAAGCGATTCACACATGTAAAAGGTACTGTTCCATCGTGTTTTACAGTCATTTTTCAATTTTTGTTTAGGTTGATTCATGCTTTCTTGCCTTTTTCGTAGCTCTTCAGTAGCTCGGGTACTATGGTGGAAGTGTTTGACCGGTTGTTTCCCCATATAAGAATCACAAAATATGAATTATAAATATATGTAAATAACATTTATTCCAGTGCAGTATTTCTAAATTAAATGCTTGAGGAATGCTCTACTGGTTCTAGTGGTTCTGATGGTTCTAGTGGTTCTGATAGTTCTACTGGTTCTAGTGGTTCTAGTAGTTCTTATGGTTCTGATGGTTCTAGTGGTTCCAGTAGTTCTTATGGTTCTGATGGTTCTAATGGTTCTAGTAGTTCTTATGGTTCTGATGGTTCTAGTGGTTCTAGTAGTTCTAATGGTTCTAATGGTTCTAGTGGTTCTAGTAGTTCTTATGATTCTGATGGTTCTAGTAGTTCTTATGGTTTTAAAGGTTCTAATGGTTCTAGTGGTTCTGATGGTTCTAGTGGTTCTAGTAGTTCTAATGGTTCTAATGGTTCTAGTGGTTCTAGTAGTTCTAGTAGTTCTTATGGTTCTGATGGTTCTAGTAGTTCTTATGGTTCTGATGGTTCTAGTGGTTCTAGTAGTTCTAATGGTTCTAATGGTTCTAGTGGTTCTAGTAGTTCTTATGGCCAGTTCTGATGGTTCTAGTGGTTCTGATAGTTCTAATGGTTCTGATGGTTCTAATGGTTCTAGTAGTTCTTATGGTTCTAATGGTTCTAGTCGTTCTAGTAGTTCTTATAGTTCTAATGGTTCTAGTGGTTCTTATGGTTCTGATGGTTCTAGTGGTTCTAATAGTTCTAATGGTTCTGATGGTTCTAATGATTCTAGTAGTTCTTATGGTTCTGATGGTTCTAGTGGTTCTGATGGTTCTACTGGTTCTGATGGTTCTACTGGTTCTAGTGGTTCTAGTAGTTCTTATGGTTCTGATGGTTCTAGTGGTTCTAGTAGTTCTAATGGTTCTGATGGTTCTAGTGGTTCTAGTGATTCTTATGGTTCTGATAGTTCTACTGGTTCTAGTAGTTCTTATGGTTCTGATGGTTCTAATGGTTCTAGTGGTTCTAGTAGTTTTTATGGTTCTGATGGTTCTAGTAGTTCTGATGGTTCTAGTGGTTCTACTGGTTCTAGTGGTTCTAGTAGTTTTTATGGTTCTAGTGATTCTAGTGGTTCTAGTGATTCTAGTGGTTCTAGTGGTTCTTATGGTTCTAGTAGTTCTGATGATTCTAGTGGTTCTTGTGGTTCTAGTGGTTCTAGTAGTTCTTATGGTTCTAGTGGTTCTGATGGTTCTAGTGGTTCTAGTAGTTCTTATGGTTCTGATGGTTCTGATGGTTCTAGTGGTTCTAGTGGTTCTAGTGGTTCTAGTGGTTTTAGTAGTTCTTATGTTTCTGATAGTTCTGATGGTTCTAGTGGTTCTAGTAGTTCTTATGGTTCTAGTAGTTCTTATGGTTCTAGTGGTTCTAGTAGTTCTAATGGTTCTAGTGGTTCTAGTGGTTCTGATGGTTCTAGTGGTTCTAGTAGTTCTTATGGTTCTGATGGTTCTGATGGTTCTGATGATTCTAGTGGTTCTAGTGGTTCTAGTAGTTCTTATGGTTCTGATGATGCACTTCATTACTAAGGCCACACCGGCTATTTCAATGGCAAACGTAACGGAACTCAAAACTTTTTAAACTGGTTATTGTTTTTGAAGCCTGTGGTGGGCACATACACAAACACACACGCACACATACTGACACACATGAACAAACATGCACGCTTACTGACGTCCGTACAGAAATGATTTCAAGCAACCAGGGATGCGCCTGCATTAAAAATTCTAATATCATGCAGCTCTAGTGACATTGTCTTTATGGTGCATAAATTACATAATTCCTTGAAAATTCTCACAATAAATAGCTATATTGTTGCATGTTCAAACATGTGTTTTAATTTTGAAGCAATCTGGGTAGCTGTTTTATATCTAAGCACAACTTCATCCTCTAAAGGCAAAAATTTGATTGTGAATAACTGATAATTTCATTGTACAGTTGAAAAGTATCTAAATCCTCTGTCTCCTCGATATTCTGTAGTTCACTTAGCACAATTGTTTCAAATGTTGACCAAATATTTACAGATAATACTTCTCCTCTTTCCACTGCAAATTTCTTGCTTGATGGAATTTCTATTTGTAATGAGAGAGCATGCCTCTTTCTCTTGCCTTCGATTGATGTAACTGGCTTTTGACCATATGGATTGTTACAATTTTTGCAGTGACAATATGAACTACATGTAGTGCTACTTAAATAACACTTACATCTAGTAGCATAAGATTGGTTTGGAGTACAGGATTTTCCTGAATTATTACCATTAATCCCACATCTGCAAGAGCTGTGCTCTTTGTGTGACTTGCTGCTTGCTTTGGAATCCTTCACTGTGTAAATATAAGGTATTATTGCATCATAATGACCTGATCCTGTAGGGTTATATAGTAAGAACATCATATCAATTGGTTGACCAACTAGAGGAGTTACATATGTGGGATGATATTAACATCCAGAGATAATAATTATGATGGATGCTTTTAGCGCTGTTGCTATAGCTAAGGGCATCAAATCACCAAATGCATTGTCAAAGAATCCATTTTGCAGAAACTTGTGTGCCTCTGTAGTATAATCATTAAGTAATGGAATGAATTCCTCATATAATGGACGATTTTCTCCACTAACTTCCTTCACAAATATCTCTCGCAGTTTGAGAGATAAAGATTCTAGATCAGTAGTGCCTAATTCAATCCATCTGTTAGGTCTTGATTTAATATTCATAGCCACCGCTTGGAAAAAGTAATTTCCATTTGGAATTGTTGGAGAAACAGTCAATCCATATTTGCTTAGATTGTCATGATGATTAACAAAGCTGCTATCATCTTTGTTTAGAATACGAGTTGTGAATTCTTTAAATACATGAATGTAATCATTTAGCCTTGACACATTTGTTTTCTGTAATCCTTCAACAACTCGATATTTCTGAACACATTTTTGAAATGTGGCCATTATCAAATCTAAGTTTGTGCTATTTTCAAACGTAGTTTGCTCATAATGATCACATCCTGTGTCGTTTGTAATGGTTTGATGCTTTGGCATAATTCCTATTGTTCTTGTACTCATTGTTGGAACTTTGCATAAAGAGTTGGCTGTAATTGGTTTGCTTACAACCTTTCCTCCAAATTTTATTGTGGCATTGTTTGAATGTAGAATTACAGTTAACAAGGCATAAGCAAGAAGTATTCCAATCCTACTTCTATTCCAATGAGTTGATGAAGTCCTTTATTTCGATTGGTTCCACATCCTGCTGGAATATTAGACAAATACCCCAATGTTATGTGTTTCTTAAGCCTTTCAGTAGCAACATCTGTCTCACTATTAAATAATTTTACACCATTGTGATCAGCTACTTTCTACCACTTTTTAATAAAATTATTCAAAGCTTAGTAAGATCTTTTCAGATGAGGGGGTTGTAGAAAGTCTTTTCTCTCCAGAATCACCATCACATCTAAATACCAAACGCAAATCTTGTAAGCATTGTAATCTATATGGATGTCTTTTACGTAAAGTTTTAGAAATTCTTTGCACTGCATGAAATATATCCAATTTTACAGATATATTTTTTCCAAAAACATTTTCTATTTTGTTGCGAAGTTTGCAACAGTCATCAACATACACTGTCCTCAAATTTTCATCTGATCTACTTCCAAGATTTTGTAATAGAGCCACAACTTCCTGAAAACTTGTACCTTTTGTTAACTGCCAAGATACTATCTTTCCTTGATCATTTAGTACCAGAAATAAAGAATTATATACATTAATCCATTTCTTATCTTCTCTAAGATATCCTATGTTAGAAGCTACTTTAAAAGTATGATCAAAACTAATACTTGTTCCTCTATAGGAATAGCTTCCATTTCTTGCAAATATAATTGTTCATTCTGCAAAAATCCAGCTAAAAAGCACTTCGCTAAAATATCATTGCTTGGGGATTTAGAAGTGGGTGATTTCCAAAAGTCACTAGTAGTACTGCCATCTTCTTTAGTACTATCATCATTATTGGATAACAAGGTTTTTTGGTTGTTTTTAGTATGTTTTGTTTATTATTGTAACATTCCCACCGTTTTTCTAATATGAAAGATTCCATGTCAAAGAATGTCATTCCTTTTTTACAAAGGGATGTACACATGTTAAACAGTTGCCTTGTCACTCCTGTTTGAAAAATGAATGGTATCACTTCTTTTGGCAATAGAGATAGTACTACTGTGTCATGTGATAGTAGTTTGTGTCTATTGTCACAAACATAAACAGCGCTAATCAGATAAACAATATCCTCGACACTATGAAGTAACCTTGGTTGTCTAGAAGCACTACCACCATCATTCCAATAGGCTTCATACATAGAACCTCCACATTCAATACACTTAATTAATCTTGGGGGGTAATTTGCGGATATATTAAGTATGGGTTCCATATAATGACAGTACACGTATGTCTCTTTTTATTCTTCATTTAAAAGTATATCCTAAACAACAAAAACATCCTGGCTGTAAAAAAAGTACAAGGCCAATCAGAAGCAGCATTGTAAATAGGTATGTAGCTATGTATGTGTGACCAAAACTTTGATATCAGGTAAGATAAAGAATAGAACTGGTTAAAACTAGTGCGCTATGCATTTACTTAGTATACTATGCATGGTGTTTCCTTTTGTCCTTCTCTTTCCTCTATGCAGTCAGTTACTAAGAAGAGAAACTCATAAATAACCCTGCTTACAGTATTAAGTCACAAAAAATAACCGCACAGTTGTCAAAATGCGTGGTTAATGCTTACTAACTAGCATAATCATTTTTGTATGTATGTATTATCCTGTTAACTGTAAGAGTTATAATTATGGCATATAGCAGGCTTAGAGAAATAATTTTATGATGTTTCCAACTGTATTTTGCTTAACAACTGGCATGCAAAAATTATCAGGCACCTATGTATGCATCAAAGTTTCAAAAGTACTGGAAGATGGTGGTATTATTGGAATAGAAGCATTAACACCCGTCCTTGGCTCCACCTCAGACTCATGTAATAACTAAGAATCATACTCAGACCATGATATAACTTATACTTATTGAATAAACATAGATAACTCATACTACTAATTCAGTCATATTATGATGTATTCTTAATGTTAATAAATAGGAAAGTTCGACGTTCTATCAAAAATATTGATACCAAACAGCTGATATTCACTGTGGCCATAATAACAAGGTGAAGTTTTAACCATCACATTTCCATTTCTTTTCAACAAAATCAAAGTTACAATATAACTACGTAGTCATATCAAAGAATGTTAGTTAGCTACTAGTCATAAACATTGCTTCCTTTACATAATTTCCTGGTACTTGGCAGTTTTTTCGTAATTTCCTAGGAGCGACACTTTCAGCAGTTGCTTTCATTTTCTTCTGCTTTTGCTCTGACCTGTGCAAATTATGTACATGTGATCACAAAATAGCTGTAGTATTCATACATACATGTAAACTGTGTTAGTAGTAGTTTAACGTAGTTTACTATGCACGGTGCCTGGTTCGTAGATGGTAAAACATCAGCTTGTAATTTTATAGCAGAGAGAGGAGATTTCAATTTAACAAACCAATAGTTAACACAGTCAATGGAAGGTAGCTAACAACAAGTACAAAATCGTATGTTTTGGAAAGTCACAGACCAAAGAGTCATCACTGGGATCACATAACAATCCCTTTATAATCCAGTGTATTAGCAATGCTAAAGTTTTACCTTCTAAAACCAGGCACCATATGTCTGTTACTATACGTACTGCTTTGATAAAAAATACAATTGCATCACAGGTAAGTCACATGAACAATGACTCATCACAAAGGAATGCAGCACTGCATCCACATTTAAATTCAAATTTTTAAGTCTTATACTGAACAGCTAATACAATGTTATCTTAATCTTCTTTGGTAGTAGCTAACGACATGCTTTGTTTGTTACTAAGGCTACACCCATCATCAGTGCCATAATTATAATGAAACTGAAAAGAAGTAGAATTTACTAAACTTCATTAGTCTTTAATACACAGACACAGACGCATATCAACATCTGCACAGAAACAATTTCAGGAAACCAGGCATGCACAGGCCACAAGCTGGAGTTGGTTTGTTAAATTGGAATCTCCTTTCTCTGCTATAACAAGTTTATATTTCACCATCTAAAAACCAAGCGCTGTGTAAGTTAAACCACTGTTAATCAACTGCTATTCAATGTATTTTAATAGTCACGTGAGTAAAGACTCATCATTAAGGAACGCATAGCAATGCATACCTTCGATTGATTGTTTTAACTGTTGGTTAGTTAAAGTGGAATTTCCTGTGTCTGGTATAATCAAAGTGGTTAAAATTTGTATCATTTCACATGTTAACGTACATTCGATTGATTGTGTTAACTGTTGGTTAGCTAAAGTGTAATTTCCTGTCTCTGCTATAATAAAAATGGTTAAAATTTGTATCATTTCACATGTTAACGTACCTTCCATTGATTATTTTAACTGTTAGTTAGTTAAAGTGGAATTTCCTGTGTCTGGTAAAATAAAAGTGGTTAAAATTTGTATTATTTTACATGTTAACGTACCTTCGATTAATTGTGTTAACTGTTGGTTAGCTAAAGTGTAATTTCCTGTCTCTGCTATAATAAAAATGGTTAAAATTTGTATCATTTCACATGTTAACGTACCTTCCATTGATTATTTTAACTGTTGGTTAGTTAAAGTGGAATTTCCTATGTCTGGTATAATCAAAGTGGTCAAAATTTGTATCATTTCACATGTTAACGTACCTTCCATTGATGGTGTTAACTGCTGGTTAGTTAAAGTGGAATTTCCTGTCTCTGCTATAATAAAAGTGGTTAAAATTTGTATCATTTCACATGTTAATGTACCTTCCATTGATGGTGTTAATTGTTGGTTAGTTAAAGTGGAATTTCCTCTTTCTGTACAATAAAAATGCTTAAATTTTATACATTACTTTTTACACCTGTTTACTTTCAGTTGATTGTGATAATGGCTGCTGATTAAGATCTTGTTGAAATTCTGAAAATGTAATAAGGTTACAACATTTTAGCATTTCCTCATCAAAATAGTTGCTTACTTGAAAGTAAGTTTTCTTTGATTTTGTCATCGAATATGTCCATATAAAGAATAATTGCTTTTGCTTTGCCATTTTTAAAATTAATTGCACAATTGCACTCTCCAACTTCATGACTAGCCTTTCTTGCTTTTCTAACCTCTGCTGCTAGTTCTTCCTTTTTCATTGGTAAAATAAAAGGAACTCCCTCAAATCGAACAGCTATTGCTGGTCTTTTCTGTCCCTTTCGGTTAGGTAATATTCTGATAAACTGATTAAACTAAATTAGAGAGTTTTGTAATGTAATACAAAAGGTATTCTGTTGTCAAAGTTATTTAGCATTTTTCAGTACAGTAATCACAGCTTATAAGTATTACTTTTATAGCAATGCCACAAGTCTGTATGAATAATACAGGTGTCACAGTCAAGTGGCAAATATAGCAAGGGGCGAAGCTACCTGTAAGTGCTATATTTGTCATGAGACACTCACTGAGTGCTGTATTTTTCATATGAAAGAAGTGCAGTGCTTTAAGTCTTAAAATTCACATTTCTTTATATATAGCATTAACAAAGAAATTGCATTTATACTATTTGAAGACTAATTGTGTCAATAAGCCAAAATTCCATAAATACTCTACCATATTATGTCTACCCAACCACAGTTCTATAACTACCCAACCACATGCACACTCCCATATCATACCTTATACAATACCTACCCAGCCCATAACCCTACCCACTAGCTTGAAACAACTATTGGGTTGCGCCACCACTGTGGGCTGGCTAATCAATAATAACTTTACTAGAATGTACATATCAATCCCAAACCATTAATATTGTTTTAGCATACATGATTATGTAGCTATCATACATATATGAGAAGCCTTGGCAAATTGAAGTTAACTTGTACAAGCACACTAGTGATTTTATGAAAAATAACCACTGCATTTGATCCTCCCATGCATAATACTACGTATACATATATTTTGGTCAACTCATTTTTTTAGTGATATTGTGATAGCGTACTGTAAGTCACTCAAAGTCATGCATGTTTTGCATAAACTTATTACGTACCATTAATGATTATGCGTGTATACTTCAGGACTCACGTGATAAAATAACATTTGTGTTACCAAGTGACAGAATCACCTCAGTGTTATTAGTAGATTAAGATATCAAACTAAGGAAGCTTTAAAAAGGCACAATTCACCGAAAGCCACATAGTAGCACATTAAGTTGTGCACCTGTACATTTCCATTAGCCAGACACTCTTGTGCAGGTGCTTATCAATTAGAGATGATACGTAAGTTCCGCAGCACATGGCACAACAATTAAAATTTCTAATCAGTTATCGCCTATGCATACGAGACATGTTTTCAAAACCTAAAGTTACACAGCAATTTAAGCCTGTTAATAAAGATCCAATACATTTTAGGCACCTCGTACTAGATGATAGATCCGATCGATCTCATAGGTGGCCCTGCCAGGCTAATAAGGACATGTTAGTATATCCCATGTAATTCTGCACAAAAAGTATACACAATATATTGAGCTGTGTAAAGGCGGTGCACGACTTTCGGTGACTTACGCTATGCAAGCCTAAAAATAACTAAAAGTAGTTACTTACAAATATTGTTTCAATCAATGGGATTTAAGTTACGTACAGTTATACCCCAGTACAAGTATAATATCATAGTTATTATCCAAAGCTGAGGACACAACAGATATTTAGCAAGCATTAGTTAATATTATACGTATCTCTTTGAATTTAAGAGAATTATTTTTCAATCAAAAATCAGCCAAATAAGGATTTGTTTAGTGGGATATATAAAGTTATATGCCATGCAGTACACTGGTATCGACCATGCTAGCTTGTGCTTTTGATACTTAATGTTTTGATTACCTTTTAACGCCATCCGACTGGCGCACGCCTGGCTTCTATTTCTTTTATCCAGGAAGTGTGTATGCATGTGTGTGTGTGCGTGCGTGTGTGTGTGCGTGCTCCCAGGCTATGAAAACCATTCACATGAAATGAAGCCTGAACAACCAATCAAACAAGTCCTACTGCCTGTCAGTTCTTTATGTGGCCCTTACTATCGATATAACTGATGGGCGTGGCTTTAGTAACAAAGTGTGTCGTGAGTTACTGTCGAAAAAGAGCAAGCTTAAGGTAATACTATACATATTTGCCATTCAATTCATAACAAAGACATTTACATTACTAACAAGACAAAGTTAAAAGTGGGCATACTATGCAGGTTGTGAAGCTTATAAAAGAAGGCTACCCTATAGTGTTACAGTAAGAATTTGGCTTTATATGACTTTTTAAAAAACTAAATACTGGAGTATAATGGTGATTTAAACATAGGAATTAAATTTGTATACATACATTGTTATGTGTGAGTCTGAATTTAATAGCAGTAGATTTACACAGCACCTGGTTTTTAGATGGTAAAACATCACCTTGCTATGGACAGGCTTATTAGTCTTTAGGAAAATAATCTTCAATATTATAGCAAATTCTAAATAATGCACATCATAATAAACTCGTGCATTACTTAGTAATGACTGAACTGTGCAGGTGTTAAGACTAACAACCATTCAGCAGAAAGTAAGCTCCACCTCAGCCTCATGCAAATTAACAAAGGATATCTGGCCTTATACGGGGTTTAACTAATACATACATATGTATAAAGCCACACCTCATTTGTATCCAAATCTTCACAACCTTGTAGCAAAGCAGTAGCAAAGCGGTTGAATATATTGCTCTCCTCCTTACTGACTTCCTGGCTTTTAGGATCACTTGGATCAGCCTCCAAAAGTATTGGTAATACAGTTTCTATCATATGCTTCAGCACTCTTGCTTTCATTTCTTTAGCAGATGAGTCATTTAAGCCATAATCAAGCATCTGTTAGATACACATGAAAGAAATCAGTAACATACATAGAATTTCTGTTATTTAATGCTCATTAACACCTAGGACTCTTTGCACATATAATGAAATGTAAAAGTTTACCTTGTTTGTAAAGTAGAGTAAAATTGAACATCCTGTAACAACTCGGGGGTCGGAAATTCCAACAATTTCAAAGAATATAGGATTTAGTAATTGCAGAATTTCTTCACGACCTTCAGTCTTAAGATCAGTTTCAATCCTTACTACGACACCAGCCATAGAAGAAGCTGCTTTTAAATGGTTGGGTAGTTGTTGAAATGCTGCTGCCTGCATTGAATCCATAGGTCCTACTTTGGGAAGGTTGAATGGAACTAGCAGTGTGCGTGATGAAATTCTGTAAAATAAAACAGTAATTTTGTACCAAAATATGCACTCAGCATATATACATTTACCTTTCATTTTTTCCAAATGTGAAATTACTGCTATAGAGAGGGCACGTTAATGGAAGTAGGCTACCACAAGCCACATTTGCTGAAATTGTGCCATTGTAGAATGAAACAATTACGTCTGCCACATCAACAGGAAAGCTTGGATCATCTATTCTAAATGGTAAATTTGAAATTGTTGACCTTTGAAGGCAAAAGGCTTTGCTACATTTCATGTAGTGGTTTTTAGCATTGTCGGCTCCAAAAAGTGACAGCGCTGCATGGATTGAAACTATTTTCCCGGTTGAAACTGGCCCAGAGACCATTACTTGTGGGCACAATCGAAACAGTTTTATTAGTTCTTGGTAGTGGAAGGTCATTATTCCAGCACCCATCATTAACACACAACTTAAAAAGTTATACATCAAACAAGTTTCCAATGTGTTTAGTAATGCTGGAAATGATGCAGTAGACAGAGGCAACTCCAAATCACATGTTATTTCTTCCAGTGACAGCTCCTTTGAGTTGTTTCCTAATAATACAGAATACTTCAGCCACACATAATTGTGTTCAGAGTAACTTATGATGTGGCCATTACTGTTTAAAGCCACCTTGTCTGAAAAAAACCACACTTTTCCGCAGACTTGTTTGCCTAATGATGAAACTCCCGCTCGTGCTACATAATCTGGTTGGTCCTTATGAAAGCATTGCCGCTTATAGCTTATGTACTGTGCAAGCTCTTTGTCACTAAATGAACACATCATTCTGCCACTCCCAAAGGTCGAATTTATTTGATTGATGAAATCCAATTTTCTGTGGACTGCAGCTATTGTAATATTATACTTACATAATGAATGTAAAGGAATATTAAAAATCTTACCTCTTCTCTTGGTCAAATTGCCGTGTAATTTTGCAACAATATCCGGTTTGTTGTTTTGCTTCAACAAAATCCACTAACTGCATACCAAAGTCTGACTTAGGTAGATATAAATTACCCCTGTATATTCTAAATGACGATTCCTTATCACAGAATCTATATGGATTGTCCACTGTGACTTCATCAGGATCAATAAGGCGCACTTCAAGATCACTACTCATATTGATATTACTAAGTCACTTGCAGAAATGAGCATTTCATTTAAAGTCTCACTGTATATAAATGGCTCTTTGCTTTGATGCTCAGTGTGAAAAATAAATCAAAGACAATATTGATGACACCTATTCAACTCAGTGCATCATGAAGTCACACCAATGGTCATGATGCTTTGTAGGTCTCATTTGATGTTAAGTGTACCTAAATGACCTTTACTTTGATATGTAGCTAAACTCAAGGCATCATTAACAATTACATAAGGGGAAAGACATTTTATAAAGTAGATATAAGTTTAAGCCAAATGGTAATTCAAAATAGACATATGTATCCTTAGAAGAATACGTACGTACATACATACATACACACAATTAAACTTTAAGTAGAAGAATAAAAGGATATTTAACTGAGTTAACCACAGATCTAGAGTCACTGTATCACTAAACATAGCTACATAGCTACATGTGCAGTAGCCCATAACATGATATTATTTTGCAAGTATTGATTTATGTCTCATAAGAACCACCAAAACCTTTAGAACCATTAAAACCACTAGAAACAGTAGAACCATCAGAACTGCTAGAACCATTAGAAACACTAGACCCATCAGAACCGTTAGAATCATTTTCCACCATTAGAACCATCAGAACCATTAGAACCATCAGAACCGTTAGAACCATTAGAACCACTAGAACCATTAGAACCATTAAAACTATCAGAACCACTAGAACCATCAGAACCACTAGAACCATTAGAACCACTAGAACCATCAGAACCAGTAGAACCATCAGAACCATCTGAACTACTAGAACCATCAGAACAACTAGAACCATTAGAACCATCAGAACCACTAGAACCATTAGAACTATCAAAACCACTAGAACCATTAGAACCATCAGAACCATTAGAACCATCATAACCATCAGAACCACTAGAACCATTAGAACTATCAGAACCACTAGAACCATCAGAACCACTAGAACCATTAGAACCATCAAAACCACCAGAACCACTAGAACCATCAGAACCATTAGAACCATCAGAACCACTAGAACCATTAGAACCACTAGAACCATCAGAACCATAAGAACTACTAGAACCATTAGAACCATCAGAACTACTAGAACCATCAGAACCACTAGAACCATTATAACCATTAGAACCACTAGAACCATCAGAACCATTAGAACCATCAGAACCATCAGAACCACTAGAACCATTAGAACCACCAGAACCATTAGAACCATCAGAACCATCAGAAATATTAGAACCATCAGAACTACTAGAACCATCAGAACCACTAGAACCATTAGAACTATCAGAACCACTAGAACCATCAGAACCACTAGAACCATTAGAACCATTAGAACCACTAGAACCATCAGAACCAGTAGAACCATCAGAACCATCTGAACTACTAGAACCTTCAGAACCACTAGAACCATTAGAACCATCAGAACCACTAGAACCATTAGAACTATCAAAACCACTAGAACCATTAGAACCATCAGAACCATTAGAACCATCAGAACCATCAGAACCACTAGAACCATTAGAACTATCAGAACCACTAGAACCATCAGAACCACTAGAACCATTAGAACCATCAAAACCACCAGAACCACTAGAACCATCAGAACCATTAGAACCATCAGAACCACTAGAACCATTAGAACCACTAGAACCATCAGAACCATAAGAACTACTAGAACCATTAGAACCATCAGAACTACTAGAACCATCAGAACCACTAGAACCATTATAACCATTAGAACCACTAGAACCATCAGAACCATTAGAACCATCAGAACCACTAGAACCATTAGAACCACCAGAACCATTAGAACCATCAGAACCATCAGAAACATTAGAACCATCAGAACTACTAGAACCATCAGAACCACTAGAACCATTAGAACCAATAACCACTAGAACCATTAGAACCATCAGAACCACTAGAACCATCAGAACCATTAGAACCAGTAGAACATTCCTCAAGCATTTAATTTATAAATACTGCACTGGAATAAATGTTATTTACATATATTTATAATTCATATTTTGTGATTCTTATATGGGGAAACAACCGTTTGACCACTGCTTTTGCAGCACCTAAAGCCTGTGCTATAGTGCTGATACTGAATCCTTCCATAATACATTACTGTAGACACTGAGCAGCACAGTTCACACTTTTCCACTGCTTGTCATCTTCTAAAAGACGTCCTGCCCGTTGAAAATTAGACCCTTGATCGTGAACAATAGCAAATATTTTGTTATCATCAATTTGGTACTCACTAACAACCTCCTTCAACTTCTCCACAATGTTGTCACCTGTGTGCTGCTCTGGAAACGAATAAGTAGCCAGAGTATAGCTCTTCATTTCCCAACAATCATCAATAAAATGTACAGTCAATGAAATGTAAGCTTCGTTAGCAAAGCTAGTCCAAATATCTGTTGTCATAGAATACTTTGTTGTATTTTCAGCTAAAACTTTCTTCAATTTTTCCTTCACCATAGCATACTTCCGACCAACAACATCCATTATGTGGACTGACGATGGAACTACACAGCCAGGCTCTAGGAAAGATAAAAGTCGCTTAAACCCTTCTCCATCAACGACAGCAGCAGGTCGTAAATCTTTAGTCACCATGAACGCAATTAATTCTATTATCTTTTTACTACGTGCTGGTGTACACTTATGGCGATTAAGGAAAGTATCCATGCTGGTTTGCTGCTTGTTGCCGCTTCCGACGGTATCGTTCCTTTTATATTTATCTTTGTGATAACGAATCAAATGATCTCTCAGGTTACTTGTTGCTCCGAGGTAAGAGTATTCATTGTTGCACAATCGGCACAGCATTTTCTTTCTGCCTGTGTCCTTAGTAAAGTAGTCCCACACGTCTGAGCGGTATTTCTTAGGCCTTAGGCTATCGCTACTATCCACAAAAATACTTTCTGTTTCACTCACTGCAGTCGCTGGGTTATCCTCGCTACTTCTTTCACTCCGAGTTTCGCTCCTAGTCTCGCTAGAACTTTCGTCAGATTCCATGTTCACTTTCACCAACAACGGATATTGTTGTACTTTTCCGCATACTATTCTTTCATATAATTCGAAGCACTCAACCCACATTCGAAAGTTCGTTCATTCGAACGAATGTTCGAATCCAGCTAAGTTCGTTTGGGCCCTAACTTATACATTATCGTCTATCACTGTAATTGCTTTACTGTTTATCATATCGGTACAAATTTCTAGATACCATTGACCTGTTCATGTAGCTGCACTGTTGCTTGTACACTGAGAACGTACAGTGTATAATTATTATTGCACGTGAAGGACCGCAGGTCATAAGTGGTAAGTGTATACATACCATCTATCATAGCCCCATGGAAGTTGTCTCGCTCTGTTGCAACTCAGATCATTAAACTAAATGAATTCTGTAGCATGGACATTCAAGAATCCTGATCCTGATGATTTAAGTATACACGACCATATAGGGAGGAGGTTTTCTTGGGTTCTAGAAACCCCCTAGAACTTCTGGTTATTCTTGTACCACATCAATGTACAAGAAGTGCAATAGAATTTTGCGGATCAATGATTTCTAATATATAGCAGTCAAAGGCTCTGTTACAGCAGTCAGCTTTAATATTGAGTGTACTATAAGGCTATACCTATTTGAAAAATATTTTTCTGTATTAAAGTTGGGTTAGTAGGTTGTTATAAGATAAAACCAATAAGGTACAAAATAGTTTTTAGTGCAGCCCATGCATAATATTATTTTTACATTGAATTGAGCAATTATTTAGTGGCCGGGTTGCAATACAGTAACAGTTTCAAATGTATCTGTCCACTCACAGCACAAAATTGCATACAGATAAACAACAGATTTTCCATGAAAACAGGTGCTTGTCACCAATTCTTCGTAATATTAATCACATGAATTTCATGTGACTTTTTAGCGCTTATGTAAAGTCAGTCAGTCAGTCAGGTCAGAGCAACAGCTTCAAATAGGCCATAGAGTACTGATACCACCACACAAATCGCATCTTTCAGTCATATATATCAACTAAAAATTGTTAACTATATAGCTATTGTATAAATTTGTACCGCAATGTTTAAGTAAGGACTAAGGAGAGCCCGATCTCTGGTCTTGCCTTTTTAAAGTCCTGAGTATGCTTGATTGCAAGTTCATTGATGATCCCATCTCTTAACAACTGCTTGGCTATCTGGGTTGGTATTAGATGGATGATACATACATGATTAGCTAGCTATATGTAGCTAGTACATGCAGCTATTAGCTACGGCTGCACATGTACATACCTTCAAACAAAAAACTCCACAATTGTGACCATCATATGCATTCTGAAGCCGTTTATTCAATTCTGTCACATCAACTTGATTTATATCATCATTGCATATTTCATTCCACTTCTTCAAGTATCTCCTACTTATAATTAATATCAGCTCACAATGAACTATCTGACTATATAGCTAGCTACGTATATAGTATACAACTTACATTACAGCAGTAAAAACTCCTTGCGCATAACGAAATGCCCTTGGGCCCAATGAATCGTAAAACCCAAAACTTTGCTTTTCAAGGTCTATAACCTACGTATACAGCTACAGCTATAGCTAGCTATAGCTATAACTACATAGAGTTATGCTGTAATGATATGCAGCCATGCAGAAATATTAAGTTGGCCATAGCTACATAAACATATAGTTAACTAGCTATAATGTACAATTAGAATCCAATGGTTTAGAGAGCAGTCCAGTGAATTAGAGGTTAGAATCCAGTCCAGTGAATAGTGACAGCCCATGCATGTAGCACTATATAATAGTTAGCTGCATGTACGTATATGGTTTAGAGAGCTATAACCAATCTATGTATATAGTCAAGATAAAAGTAGCTATTTATACGTACGTATATACTTTTGGTCAATTTCAATTTGGCCAATAATATCACTCTTTTACTTTCCCAATGGTAGCATCTCCCCTCCTGCAGTGAGGTGACATTCAAGAAAACCCTGTCTGTTTCATTTCTTAGTCAATCAAGGTTCCATCTGGGTTTTGATTCTTGTAATACAGCTTGCCTTTTACCAGCTTGTAATTTTTGCAGCTTCTTCTTAATACAAATTTCTATGATTTTGTGAATCCATCTGGATAAGTTTAGTAGATGTTTGATTGTGGCATAGGATATCATCTACAAAGCAAATGGCGATCATAAATGATGTTATGAGCACAGAAAAGATTGCTATACTTTCAAAGCACTTATCAGATTCTTTTTTACCGATGGATAGTAATGAGATTTCACTTTTATCATGAACTTGCACTATATGTACATACAATAATAGCATGCATGTAAAATACTACAGCTACTGTGCATATATAACTAACTGCATAATGATACATAACATAGCTAGTTAGCTACAGATCAAAATTAAGGTCAGGTAACATAATTATATTCCCTGACCTCCGCCTTGTCGTACAAAGACTTTTTTCATTTTTTGCTGTGTACTTGAACAGTGAACAAGTTGATTGATGTGCTTCAACAATTCACTCCCACAAAAAAGATCCTTGCACCAAAAACACTTGATTTTTCCTTCATCATTGTCGATATAAAGTGGCTGTTGCTCATGTAAAATACCGTATAGCGTGAAACTTTGGCGGAGGAAAACTTTGGCGAATTTGCTCCTGCAGTATTTTGGCGAGTAAAACTTTGACGAATCAAATCCTCCAATCCTTTTAAATAATTATATTTTTTAAAAATTGGAGGGTTAAATTTTGGCGAGTTTCAAGAATTTGCCAAAGTTTTCCTCCGCCAAAGTTTTGCGCTATACGGTACCTTCTTCTTCGTCTGCAGAATTCAAAATCCTCTCCAGTTTTCTTTGTTTAACCTGACGAAACCATAACATGCTATATGTATTAGTTATATCACTATTATGAGTATGATATCTTAGTTATTACGTATATAGCTGCATGAGTCCAAGGCAAATTAAAGTCATTTACATGCTGAAAAACAATGATTACTGTCCATGCACAATTACACAAGTCATTGACCTAAACAATGTACTTTTTCTCACGCAGTTACGTGAGGTAATGAGCCACCCAGCCACCACACCGCGCACACATAGCATATATACATACCATCTATAACACTTACTAAACCAGTATTTTGGGTGATACAGGGCAACCGAGGAAATTGTTAAGGGGCGGGGGCATTAAAACAAATTAAGTATTATTCTCTGGGCAGCACACACATGTGCCACAAAGGTCATACCAGCATGCTGCAAAGGTTATACCAGCACACGCACATGCTGCAAAGGTCCTATCAGCACACACACGTGCTGCAAAGGTCAAAACAGCACACACACGTACCACTAAGGTCCTACCAGCACACACACGTGCTGCAAAGGTCATACCAGCACACACACACGTGCTGTAAAGGTCATACCAGCACACACACGTGCTGCAAGGGTCATACCAGCGCACACATGTGCCGCAAAGGTCCTACCAGCACATACATGTGCTGCAAAGGTCAAAACAGCACACACACGTGCCATTTTAGAAATCTACAGACGAACACGTAACACATGACATGAGTGGTATGTTATTTTCCTCTCTTTAAACTTTGAACCCGGTGTTGACTCCAGCTATTCTATTGTCAGAAGGTCCGAATGAGCCAGTTTCATTTCAGAGGACATTTACAGTGCGTCCTACTGTGTAGTGCAATAGCTACGCTTAATGCTTATCTTTCTAATATTTGAGGATATCATCAGGGATTCCCTGAATTAACTGAGTACCAGCTTGCTGCTGTTGCTCCCAGACTTTATCGCACCTCTCTTGTCAGTGAACCATTGCAGATGTGGAATACGTATGTCACTGCTGCTCGTCATGACCACTCTCGCCACGGCGGTGGAGTTCTGTTATTGCATAGAGATAATTTACTGATGAATTCTGTTGATTGTGAGATGTATTATATGTCTGGGACCTCAGATGTGCTTTATCAAGAAACAATGATTTTGTCCATAAATTACATCGACAATCCAGTGTGTTTGATATGACTCTAATTGATAATAAACCCAAACCGAGTGGATAAAATGTAGGGGGAAATGTGTCGATATAATTGTGAGTAAATAACTCGCTCGAATACCATGGCCAATGTAGGGAGCACAGCGATCGGGCGACAAAATCGTGGGTCAGTGACAGAGCCTTTACATTAGTAAACAGGGGTGATATGAGAGACCTTTCATGCAAGTGGAAACTCCCTAGCTCTACACACACAATGAAACAATAAATACACTGAATAACAAAGTTTATCACAACAGTACTTCAAAATATTAAACACCATCTGAAGCTTTCTTCACATCAAGAGAACTTAACACACTGCGTACCTTAGAAAGTTTCACCCACCAAGATATTTTGCAAGTTACATTAGACACTTAGTAGACAAAGTAGGATCTAAATCAGCAGACAGTGATGCCTTGCTCACAAAATAAGAAGCAAGACTGTCAACATCAGGGGCAAATCAGATTTACATAGTCCGCTAATATTCTTAGTAAGATTCCACCATATACGATCATTAGTTCCTGACTGCAGTTTAGTGAGAAGAGATCTTCGATGATGATGAAGGGCAATAGCTTGGGCCCGCTTAGCTGGAATCACAGAAGTACTTACAATAAGCTGGCCAATCATGCCTAGCCTGCAGTTTTTGTTTGTAGGCACGTTGGCAAAAACAATTCCAGGATGTTTAACAATAGATACGGTGGAGGACACCTAATGATCACGAACTTTTTTAAGAATTTTAACAAGGGCATCAACAACATCAGAGATAGGCTCAGACTTCAACATGTCCCATTGGGCTCGATGAAAGTAACCATTGATATGATTCCATGGAGCAGAGTTCCAATGATATACGTACCCTTCTAGAAGGTAATGGAGATGGCATATGTAAATTTCACATTAAAATAGCAATAATTTATGATCACTAGCCCCCAAATATGGATGATAGGAAACAGTTCCAGTATATTCACTGATCGCCAGATCCAATACTCAACTAACTGGGAAAGTCTATACAGTTCACAGAACCCACGAACAGCAGCACCAGCAGAAGGGACTGCCTAACCATCCACGTTCGTGAACATTAAAATCACCAACAATAATAATGAAGGCACTGGGGCTCAATATTGTGGAGCTGCTTTAGCATTATACAGGCTTTAGAGCGTGTCGAATTGTGTCCTTGGACATTCATGGAGCATTTGATAGTGTTTGGCGGGGTGGATTATTACAACACCTCTGGAGTATGAGAATAAGGGGTAAGGCTTATTGTTCGGTGCATTCATACGTATATCTGTGAGTCTGTGACAGAAGCTTGTATGTTGTTGCTCATGAAGACACCTCATCCCAGTGGCCATTCACTGCAGGAGTTCCTCAGGGTGGCATTTGGTCCCCTATATTGTTTAATATGTATTCGTCATCTTTCAGCTCAAATTTTGTATCACAGTTGTGATTTATATAATTACTTCAGTATGCTGATGATTCTCAGATGATAGGACTACTGCAGCTGATGAAACAAATGCTCGTGGGGTCGGATCAGAGTTGAAACCAGGTCAAAGATATTGACCCAGTTGACCCGCTGACCCCGGCATTGATATTGACCTGCTGACCCGGATGGTGACCCGGATTTTTAGAACTTGAAATCTACAGAGCAACAATACTCAACATAACTTAAACCAGCTATAAAGTTGTTTTACGTAAAACCCAGTCTTCTTTTATAATCTTTGAAACCCGCATGGCACGCCCACTTTTAAAACTGAAGTGCCTCGGCCATCCTTTTAGTAATGTACAGTTGGTTAAAATGTCTTTTACTGTGAAATGAATGACTAACACAGCATTATACTTTGACAAACATCGATGCTCTCTAATAAAACAATCACTAGTATTATAGAGTATTAATCCAGGTCAACTGATCCAAACTTGACCTGGAGAAAAAGTGACCCATTTGACCCGGATATGTGGATTGATCTGATGTGGATTATTAATTTTGAGCCTGCTAAATGTCACTGGCTTTGTGTTTCACATAAGAGAGATGTTAGTTTATACACCCACCACCATAGGCGGCGGAAGTAAGGGGGCCATGGCCCCTCTTAAATTTTAAGACTCCATAGGAATTCAATTTTTGCAATAGAAAATCACTTGAGTTTAGCTAAGTGGCCCCCCTAACTTTCAGTAGCTTCCTCCACCCTTGCCCACCTATGGCCACTCTTCCCATTGAAGAAGTTGATGTTTGAAAATTTAGGGTATTTATTTTGATCGTAAACTTGCTTGGAGCTATATGATTGATCAGTTGACTACTGTTGTTGTCAACAATTAAGTATTCTCTATCACGTTAGAGAATACCTCAATGAGAGTACATGGCTTTGATGTTACGTACTTTTACATCTTTTGTTAGGTCTGTATGTGAATATGGTGGCATCATTTTTATGGGAGCTTCTGCTACTCATTTACACAAGTTGGTTTCAATACAAAGATGGCTGAGAAATTGTATGGAACAACATTTTTATCCTTGACTTCTCGTCGTAAGGCCAGTGTTATTGACCTGCTGTGTAAGCTACTGGATTCTCAATGTTGAGGACCACTTCAGACTTTCTGCCCCACTCTTGCCAGTCTCTGTCACTCATCCCCGCCATCTGCAGCATGTCATTTGCTGCTGCAAAGCCCTACCAAATACAATTCACTGGATTTATGTGAAAACATTTTTCTGGGCATGGTTGTCACTATTTGGGCCACCATTCCACTGCCCTTAGGAGTTACTGAGGGGTGGTCCGCTGTTCGCCGTCTTCTGCAGAGGCACTTTTATTAATTAATTGTTATACACACTGTGATGTCAACGCAAAAAAGCTAAAATTAATGAGATTCCCTATGAAAAGCTACATAAATGGTGTAAATTTTATTAGACTCCTATGATTACTTATAAATCGCATTTTATGTGCAAATAAGTCCTGTTTTCACATGTCGGGTCACATATTAAGATATTGTGTCTCATATGTATATTCTTACCTAACAGGCCACTTATATGCAGGCATTACAAGCTGATGGGCATATCGTCAAACCCATGCAGAGTGAGCAGCCACTTAAAAGTCATCAGGTTCACCACATAGCTAGCTACTTTTTATATACTGTAGCTAAACTGACCAAACTAGTAATTTTCAATGGAAATAGGGATCGAAGTTAACTAGCAACCAATTAATATATGTAGCTCTTACATAATTGTGACTGGATTTGACAAAAGCCATCTTTGATGCAGACAATAACCAGATACACTTTTCACCACTACTCGATAGCTATGTCAATTAGCTAATAGTCCATGCATGTATTGGTGGTTAAAGTTCTCCGGTCTGCTTTTCCTGTGGCTTGTTTGTGGGGCCTGTCAGACATCCACGAGTGCTTGGGTGGTCTTTAAATGGCTCTGGTGGGACTTGAAAAGCAGCCACCTGAGTGACCTGACTGGAAACCGTCCGGAGATTGGATAGTTGTCTTAGTTATCGATTTGGCTACTTTTGAAGCCTACAAGGGCCTCAAGTAAGGCTATTTGGCTGTGTTTCGGTCTCGTGAAGTTTTTATAAACCTGTAACCCACCCTCCGCCCCTATATAGAGGTATTTGTGATATTGACTGTGCCCGTTTTATAGATTATCTAAAATGGCGGGCAATTCAAACAGCTATCCAATGGAGAGCTGATGCACTGAAAGATTATAAACAGCTACATAATTGTGGCAAATTGCATGCACGCAGCTCCTTCCCTTCCGGAGATAGAATGAATTAAATAATTAAAACCAGTATTTCTAAATATTTATAATTGTGTGTGGAAGCCGGGTATTATCAAATCCGGTCACAATTATTGAACAAGTAAAACATACAGACTGAGCTCAATTGTATATGTGACTGGACCTGAGAACACCAATCTTATCTACACAAAATACACCTATTCATATCATGGTGTCTATCTCATTTCTTGTAAGTTTTGTTGAATTCCTTAGGAAATTCTGCATAGATGATGAAATTTGTATTAAAATATTATGTTAGGAAAAAGAATAACGTATTAAACTTGAAAGAGCGAAAATTAGGTCAAAATTTATGTGTAGATAAGACTGGTTTTCTCAGGCCTGGTCACATTTTGTGTGGACGGATCAAAGGGACTAGCTAAATGTGTTTTTTCCATCAAGTAGGTACGTAGTTAGCAAGGATGCTGTACGGATAATTTCTTGTTATTGGTGTAAAACTCCAAATGATGACAATTAACACTATTCAATACATTTATCTGTTAAAACAAGCACTTTATATGGTGCACCACCTTATGTGTGTCAAACGTTATCCAGCACTAACTAAATTCATTTTTGCTACTAATTGAGTAATTATGTTGTCAATTTGTGTGTCGATACAGCAGTCAATACTGCATGACGCCCCTATCACCAGAAACTTACAGCTAGCTGCATACTTAGATTCATGCCTAGTTAATTACGTAGCTCAAACCTTCTAACAACTTGAATCATCGCACTCGATGATCTGCTGCTCTGCACCTTTAGGTGACTGAGAAGCACAATTATTAATATACATATGTAGTTATGTAGATAACAGCTAAAGCACCTTACGTACATAGCTCATTACACAGAGAAACATCATTTGTGACTGGATTTGCGAAAACCATCCTTAAGGGCACATTTTGTGTTTCGAGAAATACCAATTTGAAATATTGAAGCCACTGTGGTTCTCTTGTGCTACAATGTAGCCACGCCAGACTAACAGTATAAGTAGACTACTTATGTAGCTATTGTTTTATAACTAATTCTACCACATAGCTGATACTGCTGGGTTTTGAGACAGTTTTTTTCCAACTGCTGTAATATCACGAATAGAATTTATAGTGGGTGGGTGGGCGGGAGGGGTGGGTAGTGGGGGCGGGTGGGGAGCTGAAGGCGGGTTATACCATCCACAAGGAGACAGACAGCAGCAGTGTGTCCCCAGTAGGGCACAGAAACAGCCACAGTCGACATGGTAGGCCGAGACGGTCATTGGCAGCAGCCTGACACACCATGTAGCCTTATTAGTGCCCCCCAGTGGCCCCTTGCACCTTGTAGTGGACCGATGTGGTTTAGCAGGGTGGGAAAAAGATCGCCTGTAAAAGCAGAACTGGCCATCTATAGCCCCGTGAATGGTGTATATGTATAGTGCTTGTAGCCTTATTAGTGCCCCCCAGTGGCCCCATGCACCCTGTAGTGGACCAACGTGGTTTAGCAGGGTGGGAAAAAGACTGCCTGTAAAAGCAGAACTGGCCATCTATAGCCCCGTGAATGGTGTATATGTATAGTGCTTGAGTCTAGGTGATTTCAATTCTTGTGCCATTAGGGACGGTTTTCGCAAATCCAGTCACATTTGGAGTTGTGTCTTGAGATAAATACACTTTGCCTCATGCTGTATTTATCTTTTGACATGCCCCCTATTTATATCATTATGTTGTATTTTCCTTACATATGTATATACTTGGAGAGTGCTTTAACTAGAATGTTAATGCTTTGCAACATACGTAGCTATATGTTCCTATTTTACATGGCTCCAATCATATGAATCTACCAGATTTGGCCAGAATATGGATAGCAAATAGCTACTATAAAATTACGTAATTTTTGTTTCATTCTTTAATAATCAGGTTATAACACAGTGGAATTAATTCTGTCCTAGTCCAATGTAATTGCCACAAAACAGCCTTAACCTTAGCATCACTGGAATGTTGCTCTATATCTGCAAATTGAGCAATTATTCTGTGCCTTGTAGGCGTAGCAATTTGGATATGGATCACGGTGGAATCCAATTTGTTTACTCACTCTATTTTGTGGGAATCACAGATGATGTCATGCAGATTCCGTCTTGATTTCTTATTGATCTCATGAGAAGTTTTGACCACAATATTATCTTTTTATTACTTGCATGCATGGAAATTTTTATTATAGCAACTACTATAATCACTGTGCTCACGCGATGAAATACTATAAATGTTCAATTTTTAGGTGTACATGATCGTTTTTACATATAGGATTTCAAAGGTCGGTTATAGCGAGCTATACTCTTTAGTTTCTTTTGTAATAAAGCTGCAGGTTTGTATTGTCAGATTCGTGGAATCAGGTACGTACGTACTCATACACGTAGCCAGCTAAATTCCTTATATGCGTATTTAATGCAACATCGCGAGTAGCAACGCTTGTGAGTGCGTGTAACAGCATTCACGTTGCGACTCGAAGATTATTGACTGACTAATTAATTATATTTTTATCAGTTGTGTGTCTTTTCCCCCTCTACATGGGTAGCTCTCCTTTACGGAGGTATTGATTGATTTGCAAGTGCAAGACAATATTATCATATAGCTGTTCCACGCCCCACTTTATAAACTGTATAGTAGCTACTTCGTCTTGCTACTTCAATATAAGGATATTTCACAGGTGCTACACCGCTTATGAATTGATTCCTCAACTAAGGTGATACTTGCAAAGAATCAGTTTCACCCGTACTCGCGAGCGAGCGATTGCTACGTTGCATTAAATCTGTACCGTATAGCTACGTAGCTAGCTATAGCTAAATTTTGCACGCTAATATATATATATAATATAGTCAGACAAGAAGTTAGCTATTACTGCATATACCTAGCTAATCTAAATGTATAAGGCATTATGTATGCTCAGCAGGTGCCTCGAATGCAAATTATGCGTCCCAGGCTGTGGGGCGACGTTACTGTTTCAGCAGAGCCGGTGATGCTCCTTTGCTAAGGTTTCCTGTTATACGACTTCAGTTATAATCATAGTACGACATAAAGCTACGTATATTAGTCTAGCCAGCCGACCCTTTTTATGCGGTCCCTAGCTATAGCTACGACAGCTAGCTATAGGGATCGACACGATAAATACTGCATAGCTAGCCACGTACGTAGCTATGTGGTGTCCGTTTTTACACTGCACAGGCTTAGCAGCCGGCTTAAACACTATAATAAGTTATACCTAATCTGGCGTGCCGACCCTTTTATGATGCGGCATCCTCCTAAAAACATTATACGTACTAATAGATGGAATGTCAATTAGCAGCCGGCTTAAACTACTATAATAAATTATACCTAGTCTAGCCGACCCTTTTTATGCGGTGCCCTCCTAAAAACATCAAAGTCGCCTCAACATATGTAAAAGATCTTGCATACAGAGCCCTGATAAGACCCAAATTAGAATACGCATGTGTGGTCTGGTCACCGTGGCAATAATTTCTTGTTGATAACATTGTTCTTGTTGAT
This sequence comes from Nitrosopumilaceae archaeon, assembly GCA_965207375.1. Taxonomy (GTDB): domain Archaea; phylum Thermoproteota; class Nitrososphaeria; order Nitrososphaerales; family Nitrosopumilaceae; genus JAWVZS01. The sequence goes on from CBDBMG010000003.1 coordinate 902,306, forward strand.
AACATTGAAAAAGTTCAGCGTCGCTCAGCTCGCTATGTCCTTAATGATTACTGCTCTGATTCCAGTGTAACTGCCATGATAAATCATCTCAACTGGGAGTCATTAGAGGATCGTCGCAACAAAGCCAGCCTACACACATTTTATAAGATGTTTAATAATCTCATAACGATCCCATATATCCAGTATGTTCAACTCTCCACTGTTACTAGTACCAGATACTCCCACCCCTTTAAACTGAAAGCTAAGAAAAATCCCCTAAAGTATTCCTTTTTATCGAGAACAATACCATTATGGAATCAATTACCCCAAGACCTCGTGAACAGCAACTCATTAATTTCTTTTAAAAACAAACTAGATGATTATATGATTGAACTGTAAATGTGTATGTATCTTTTTCTTCTGTGCATAGTCTTCGCTTGCGAAGTTTGCACAGTAATGGTAAATAATAATAATAAAATATAGCCTAATTTCGAGGGTAAAAACTTTCACGGATTTGTGGATAACCACGAAAATTTTATCCTTGAATTTTTCAGTTATCCGCGAAATTTTATTCAGGAAGCTGCAAAATTCACAAATCCATGAAAAATTTCACCCTCGAAAATCTTAGGCTATGCGGTATACAGCTACTAATAGATGGAATGTCAAATTCGTGTTTACGTCTTCTTAAAATACAAAGCTATAGCGGTAGACTAAGTGGCTATATGTACGTATATCTAGCTAGCTAGTTTGTAGCTATAAGTAGCTAAATACTAATGCAGTTCAGTGAACTTTCAGGTAGCAAAAGGGACCAAAAAAGCATATTTCTATTGTTCCAAAGATGATACACTAATTTTTGTAAAGAGTTAGATAACTATTTATAATTAAACCTGTGCATTATAATCTTATTGATTCCTGCACAGTAACAATAATAATAATGATCTAATCCACTGCGCCATAATTATATGGTTTGCGGTCTTTTTACGATGGCACAGAAGGCGGTGAAAATTCACTGAAGAATTTCGGCGTAAACACATGATGTACTCGATTGCATAGCTATCATTAAGTACGGTAGTACTTAATAGTAGAGATTGGTAAGAAATTGTACGGCTTCGGGAAAATTTCGCACTTTAAAAATCAACCTTGCAATAGGCTTTACCCGAAAAAACCAGCTGGAATGCATTGGTAAGGCTGTAATGATGCTGTACCTTGGTTAAACGAAACGACAAGTCGAATATTTCGACCTACAGCCAACTTTGAAAATTTCGAAATTCACCTGTATTTCGTCTGACAGCCTGCCGTAAGACCGGGTTGCGCTAGGTGTAGGGCTCCAGAAATTTCACACAATAAAGGTAATGGCGGCGCATTTATGAAAATGTTATTCCGAAGACGATTTACCCACTGCACCATGGCGATTCCCTTTATCCTTCATTCCTTTCCTTGTTCTTCTTTATTCCTTAGCAAGGTGCGAATTTTACCGAAGGTGAAGATAGCCTGTAACGGCTTCTGCTTATTGCGTCACACAAAAACCTGGCTTGCACGTGATATAATTAGTTACAGTGGCACGATGTTTTCGCGTGTACTTTATTACATCATGAACTTCGAGATTATAGCCTTGGACAAATAGCTTTTGCTGTTTTTCGAGTATTATTTGCTATCACACAGCTGTTTTGCCATGTCAGCACGTTGTTAACAAGCGCCTGTAAACAAGCATAATTATTACGTAAGCACCTGTAAAATTTTGTGCGTCTGCTGAAAGATTAATATGAATGCTTAGCATGTATAAAAAGTAAACAAACTAGAATGATAAAAAATTAAAAATTTAAAAGGTAAGTAGGGATTGAATTTTGGATTCAATAGTGCTACAAAAAGTAAGGAAACAAGGAATAAGATTTTGGGACGAGAGAACATTTAATTTATAAAAGTTAAATCCCTACTTTTGGCAAACCTGAAGTGAACCAAAAGTAGGGATTAAATTTTTATAAATTATCTCATGCCAGAATGTTCTCTCGTCCCAAAATCTTATTCATTGTTTCCTTACTTTTTGTAGCACTATTGAATCCAAAATTCAATCCCTACTTACCTTTTAAATTTTTAATTTTTTATCATTCTAGTATAACAGGGTTTAAATAATATTAACCATGTATACATGTAGGTTTGATTTGTTGTCATTATTAAATGTGACTGGATTTGACAAAAGCCGTCTTTGACGCACACAATAACCAGACACACTTTTCACCACTACTCGATAGATATGTCAATTAGCTAACAGTCCATGCATGTATTGGTGGTTGAAGTTCTCCGGTCTGCTTTTCCTGTGGCTTGTTTGTGGGGCCTGTCAGACGTCCACGGGTGCTCGGGTGGTCTTTAAATGGCTCTGGTGGGACTTGAAGGGCAGCCACCTGACTGGAAACCGTCCATAGACTGGATAGTTGTCTTAGTCATCGATTTGGCTACTTTTTAGGCCATTTGAAGCCTACAGGGGCATCAGGTAAGGCTATATGGCTGTGTTTCGGTCTCGTGAAGTTTTTATAAAGCTGTATCCCACCCTCCACCACCCCACCCTCCGCCCCTATGTGGAGGTATTTGTGATATTGACTGTGCCCATTTTATAGACTATCTAAAATGGCGGGCAATTCAACCAGCTATCCAATGGAGAGCTGGTGCACTGAAAGATTATAAATAGCTACATAATTGTGACAAATTGTATGCACGCAGCTCCTTCCCTTCCCGAGATAGAATAAATTAAATAATTAAAACCAGTATTTCTAAATATTTATAATTGTGCGTGGAAGCCGGGTATTGTCAAATCCGGTCACAAATATGTATTATAATGTAATTTGTAATAATTTATTTCGTTATTATGCAAGTAGCTAAGCCATTCTTCTCTAATTTTCATTGCGTTTCAACCTGCAAACCGGCATAATATCCCGGCGTGCGTTATTACGTAGCTATATGTTGGCGAAATCACTTATAGTGCCGGTACATTAAATAAGGCGAAACCGCAATCAAACGATCTCCCTTCGATAAGTAGCTAGCTAACCATTACAATATAGCGTTGAACAAAGAAATACTAGCGTCACCATAGTCATTGCACGTTTTTTGCAATAATAAGCACTCGATAAAGTACCGGCGCTTATAATAATGACTATAACTGAAAATTGGTCTGCAGCTGGCCTATACTCAACGACGAAGGTAACGCCAGCATTTTGTCCAAGACTAGTTTCAACAGGAGCGTCTTCAGCAGGGACCAAGACATTATCATCATTTCAAAAGGCATAGAAAACCTACTCAATGGCCTCAAGACTCATAAGCAAGTGGTCCTGATGCTTTTAGCGCTACAATTCTTAAAGAGACCAGTGACATCATTGCCCCCATCCTTCAGGTAATATTCCAGACACTGGAAGAGTTCCTGCTGATTGGACTACTGCCTTTGTTACCCCAATTTTCAAGAAAGGTAGCAGTACCTTACCTTCCAATTACTGTCTAGTATCACTTACTTGTATCACATCCAAGCTACGTATTTAAACGCCTCATTGTTTGCAATATTATGAAGCATTTAGAGAATAACAATATCCTATATGACCTACAATATGGCTTTCGACAGAGGAGATCCTGTGAAGCTCACCTGATTTCCTTGCTCGATGATCTCACTCTAAATTATGATAAAAGCAAACCGATCCTATCATATCAGATTTATCGAAGGCCTTTGATGTAATACAACATCGTAGACTTCTTTACAAGCTGGCATCAGGGGCTATACTTCTTTTTGGATCGAATCTTTTCAATCGCACCCAAAGGGTGGTCTTGGAGAATTCTGAATCATCTTCAATTTGTGTCAGCTCTGGTGTACCTCAGGGCACATGAAGTACTGGGTTCAATCCTATTTCTCATATACGTACATAAATGATCTCCCAGACTGCATTAGCCACAGTACCCCAAGGCTGTTCGCAGATGACTGTCTACTATACAAGACAATTAAATCACCCCAAGATGCTGTTGATCTTCAACGGGACTTACTTGCCATGCAGACATGGGAAGACACCTGGCTTAATAATATGCAATTTAATATATCAAAATGCTTTGTGATGAGGGTCACTCAATTCAAAAAATATACAGTTTTGTATGATTACCAACTTCATAACTCTAGTCTAAACGCAGTAAATCACTACAAGTATTTGGGGGTTGTACTTCAGTCAGATTTGCAGTGGTTTAAACACATTGAAGAAATCACAGCCAAAGCTAACTCCACCCTTGGCATGATACGTAGAAATATCAAAAAAGCACCTAAACCAGTTAGAGAGAAACTCTACCAAACTCTGATAAGACCTCAGCTGGAGTATGCTTCTTCTGCCTGGTCGCCATGGCTGAAACAGGACATATTGGAGCTGGAAAAAGTACAACATCGTGCTGCCCTCTTTGTGCATAATAACTACTGGCCATTAGCAAGTGTGACACAGATGATCAGGTCGTGACTATAAACTTTTTAAAACTAGATCCAAACTCCTTGCAAGATCTAAGTTTTTACTAATCAAATAATTGATCAGTGGAATGATTTACCCCATCAACTAAGTAACGCCCAGTTAATAATTGAATTTAAGAATAAACTGGATATGTTTTGGGCTGAAAATGGATATGGACACCATGAGAGGCCAACTTTAATTATAATTATTTAATTGTAATTTTTGTCCATAAACAATAATAATAATAACAGCTGGCATGGCCAGTTCCCACAGTAATGTCTTCAACAGGGACTAGGATCATATCCTAGCTGGCATGGTCAGTCTCAACAGTGCCTTTGGCAGGTCATGATCAGACCCTAGCGTACATGGCCAGCTTTACAGTGGAGACATACCTTCCATAATTTGCATAGCCTAATATGTATGTGCAGCTGCTATTAGCCATATGCAGAATATCCACTCACAGTAACTTACTCAATATTGATACTACACCAAGGAGTCACTGGCATCGCCAGGGACTTATGTACTTGTAGTACTTGGCATGGCCACAGTAACCACCTAATTACACACTGCAGGAGCACCAACAACATCAATGGCAGCCTAATTCTTAATTGGGCTTAGGCTTCAGCTATTGTAGCAAGGGTACCAATTATATGGTCAGGGACTTAACTTACAATCAAGACAACCACCACGCTGGGTGGTCACCCGAGCATATCACCATGGGTAACATTGCCTATAGCTAGGGGACAAAGAAAGGTGCTAATGTCAGGGGCAGAACAGTTGAGACTGTCGGTCTACTCTACACCTACTCTTCCATCTACTCCTCCATCTTTAGAGATCTAGTTGAAACTTTCCTCATCAAAACCTCTTCATCAGTGATGGCTGAAGGGGCTCCCCCTTAGTGCTGGGCAATATTACAATATTTAATCGATATCATGATATTTGTCAGACAATTTATCGTATCATGGATTTATTTAATATCAAAATATCGTGTGTCAATAATTATTTATTGCGTTAATTCATGTTAAGGATGAATACAATGGCTGTAAATACCATTTATATGATTATTAAAATCATAAAACAGATGTACATTGACACTTTGACAGCAAATGTTTGGTTATGACCTTTTAGCTAGCATACAGTGAGTTATTTATGTGTAAAATAGAATGTAATTTGTTCAGAGTTTAATCTTTCATCCCAGGACAATATTTATTCATATTGTGAAATTAACTCTGACAATATATCGAGTTTACTAATTTTAAATATTGCCCAGCACTACTCCCCCTATACCAATGGAAGGGATACAGAAATTGGAATATAGTGAGTCTTCAAGCTCCTGATGATACGTTGTGGCTATGGCACCAAGTGGCCAGCTACTGCTAGTGATTGTCAGCCTATAAGGAAAAGGTCACTTTCAGCTGGGTACAAGCATTCACAATTTATCCTGTAGCTATCTTAGCAGCTGCCTCAACATCTAAGAAACAGTTGACCTGTTGGCCCACTTGTCCACAATTCTTCAACTGGTAAGCAACCTTGGATGGTAATATAGGGATTCAATATGATAAAAGTATACAGAGAATGTGCTGTAGCCAAAGAGATACATAAGATTGAGGGGAGAGCTGAATCCCTCCACCTTTGGCCATTGCGTAGCATCACAACATAGACCTCAATTCCTACCAGTTGCAGAAAAGCAGTCAAGACCAGGGGAGGGCAATAAGAGAGGCATACCTTACTCAAGGTCACTTGTGGAACTTTGAGGGCAGGTACACCACAGGGCTTCACCAGACCAGCGTTGTACAGGCAGCTGGGTATAATTATAGCTGTGTGGCTATACTGACCTAACTTGCTGGCATGCGCTTACACACACATGGCTTCATTTTTAAGCACACAGCAGAAAGCACAGTGGGATTGGTTCTCCACCTAGTTTGGGTGTGATCATAACTAACCTCTTTTGTTTTGTGCTCATCTACGTATCTGGGCAGTGTTAGGGAAGGAAATTAAGTACCTAGCTATACTTGACTCATCTTGGATTGATGTATGTACGTAAGCCCTCAGTTAGTGGCTCTCCATCTTCAACAACAGAGCAAAAATCTCATTTACCCCTCTAAATTGAGACATGGTCTCAAGAGCTGGCCACTCAAATAATAATACATCTTACATCATAGATGGGTGCAGCCATCACCTGCTATTGGCTGCTAACATCATGACAAGAACACAGCAGTAATCTCAGAATACCTGCAGGGGGAAGTGAGGATGTAGAAGCATGTGCTGCCATCTAAATCAAATTGTGCATCAGTAGACCACCTGTCATCCCTAGTCGTATTTATGAAAATAAATGTCAAAGATCCATATAACTTTAATAGAACAGTCATAACAGATAGATAAGGGAATATCCTCTAATATAACAGTCTTAATAATAACAAAAGATTTGTGCAGTTAACATCAGTTTCAAATTATATGTTTCAGTGCATCACTACTGAATTATGCAGGTCACAGCTTTTACATAGGGGCAGCAGCAACTGCAGCAGTCATGGAGTGGGAAGACTCATCTATGTAGTTAGATGGGAGAGATTGTCTTACAAAAGAAAGACTGACTGGCCCAGTGCCAGATTTAGCCCTTATAACAGGAAGATGAGTAATTATATCGATCATTAGCTCTGCCTAGCTAAATGTCTGTACGTATATTGTCCGAAACCAGTCATCACATGATTGATCTTCAGTTAAGTATAGTCATATAAAAGTGAGATTTGCACACTTACCATTGTTACTGAGTCATGGCTGGGCAACCTGTTAGATTCAGACAGACTAAGTTCCAGAGATGTTGATCTTGAGACAAGAGCTGGGACCTGGTGTGCCCCCATCCTCCAGACACCATCGTTACTTATCATCCAGATAACCTCATCGCTCATCTCTTATTTTATTGATGAACTCAAATGTTTCATTTGTACGAGCCTGGAGTGTGAGCATTGCTTGAAGTCATTATCCTTAAGCCGAAGAAGAGAGGGATCAGGGGGTGACTTCTTACATGTTAGGATAGGGTCCAACAGCTGCTGATACGATCAGAGTAGAGGGTGAGCACGCCATTATTACAAAAGTCCTGGGGACAGCGTGACAGCAAGCAGGCTGAGTCTGGGGAAGGTTGCACTAGTGGTGCTGGATCCCCAAAAGGGCCACTTGCCGATGACAAGCCATCTTCCCCAGTGATGATAGACACCTCAACATCTTATTCCTAATAAGTGTAACAAAGATGAGGACAGTATACGTATATACCGTATATATTAGTAAACTATTTATAGTATTTATAGCCAATATATCTGAGGGGAAGACCACGATACAATCTCCACCACATGTTACTATGAGAGAATCCACTAACTACTATGAGTCATCAATCTCCAACAGTAAACTTTGTAGTTTATTTCATAGGATACCAATTTATATCTGCAATAGTTTGAATATACATCAATATCTGCAATAGTTTGAATATACGTCAAGCCAAAGCTAGGTATGCTATGAGGAGAAATTAAAACTTGTTGGATTAAGTTTAGAAGAACATCCTTACAATGAGAGGAATACAAGGATGATATGACTGCATGGCCAGCATTGGAGTATGGATACATATGATACTTCATTAGGTGACCAGGGCTTTATATGCAAGAACAACTATCGTGGAAACAGCTTGAGGCTTACGACTATTTTCTGAATGGCTATGTTCAATCGGTGTACGCTTACAAGCTAAAGAGTGATGTCTGTGTTCTGAAGTCGTTAGGTGAACCCGAGTCAACGTTCCAAAAGTGATGACCACTATGATTTTAATATCTGATGATTCATATACTGTATGTGTATATAAATCTAACACTATAGCTATTGTTTGGTCTGATATGACTAGGATATAAGTCACATGAACAAAGACTCATCACTTGGGCTGAGCGATCAGGCATCACGATTCTAAAGGATACATACGTATATCACAATTGTGAGAACTAGCTATATGTACCACAATTATCATAATATAAGGCCACACATGATTTTAAATTTGTATATGTATGCTGTCCCAAGTGCTGTCCAGTGGAATAATAGGTATAGCTACAAATCAAAAAACTCCAGAAACAAGTAGCCATAGCTACGTACCAAATGTAAGCTTTTAAATTAGTGCCTTTCCTTGACATTTAATTTGCACTAACTACTATAAATGCTATCTTGAGATGAGTAGAAGCACATGCATTTTGCGATTTTATGATCACGTGCAAGAAAAGCATTCATGTGGCTATTAAAATAGTGGTGCTGGCAGGGATAGGTTGATCGTCACTGGATCGTCACTCCAGCTAGTCTCTTGCTAAGAAGGCAATCACGCCTGCAGATGCAAGCACCATTACCAGTTGCCAGAACAACAGCCTTCTATATAAGCAGCTTATGATGCTGCATGTCGATATTGGCTCTGCGTATATGGTATTAGTCCACCAATCATGAAACTCAGTACAAAAATTCACTCCTTATATAGCTACCACTAAATTTTTGAAAGACTCACGTGCCACCCAATTTCTGATCCAATAAATACATATCTGTCGATATTCAGCGTGATAATGTACGTAGTTTCCGTGATGGCAACCATCCCGCCTACCAGAGACTGGCCAGAGTTCATTTGCTGCCATCTTTGTAATTGGTTTTTGGTGTGGGGATTATGAATATCTGTGCCGATATCGGTATCAGTACAGCCTTAATATCAACCACCTTTCTAACTGAGCATTAACCTGGTGACTCAACATTAACGTAATTTATTAGACTTACAAGATCTTTATCACCAATTATCTGTATTGATCAGCTACACTCTCAAATGAAGTTGTACACATAATTTTAATATCAGTAGCTAGAACAATAAACATAATTTTAATTCACAAATCACTTTCCTGGCATCCTCATATACTGTATAGATAGCAAATATCCCCAACACAGCAACTAAAACATTAAATGTAATCTAAACAAAGGTTCATTTTGGACGATAAAAGCTTATCTTAAGTTTGTCCATTATTGGATTACGCTGCACAGCAGTCTGGGATCCACATTACCAAAGTGATGTACAATTATTAGAGAAGGTCACATGCAGAGTAGGTCACTGAGTTATGACTAATCATATAGTTCTGTTATAATCTACGTATATGCTCCAATATCTAGGCATGCAGGCCCATACCATAAAATTTCTACATACATATAGATTGCAATAGACCTTACTTTCCGGATATCTTGATCTAATACTTCGCAGATATCCTACAGATAGTGATATCATCAAACTTGTATTTTTAACAGTATATATACGTTAATGTACAACCACAAGCTCAGCTAATAAGGACTTTAGCCATATATTTACAGTAGCTACTGATGTTAACTTCAAACACTGTCAGTAACCATTAGAGTGTGCAACATAATTATATTATACATATTTCACAGCTGTTTGAAATACTTAGCTACTATCCTGAAGAGTTTCGGATCTGCATCCGGATTAGCTAGCTATACCTGTACGTAGCAAAATTTGGTTGGCGAATTATCTTCTAACAAACATATGTGTGGAGGACGAAAATTTGGTGAATTGAAATTCTTATTGTTATTAATTATATACGTAGCTAAATACCTGAGCAGGCAGTTTAGTTAAATAGCTGATTGTCCTCTAATGTTAGCTATAAAATGATATACGTATGTACGTATGTGACTGACTCAGCGAAAATCCTTCATGTTTGTGTGCAAATTTTGACCCAATTTTTGAAATTAAAAATCTAACCAATCAACAGTAAGCTATCTTACATACCTACATATATAAATATTATGGTAGCCAGTTTTCCAAGATATTTATCTTTGGAATATGGTTTTTTAGAGACCATCCTGACACAGTTGCATCATTTTTGAATTAATATTTCATCATATAGCTAGCTACGTAGCTAATCCAAAACTCTAATACTATTTTCTTTATGTAATAAGTATTAGTTATACCCCAGAACGAGTATGGTATCCTTGTTATTACACGAGACCGAGGTGCAGCCAGGTCAAGTATTAATATCAAGGATACCATACAAGTGAATGGGGTATAACTTGTTTATCTCCCATAAAGCTTGTTCACTTGTACTAAATCGTTTGTCACGAAAGGTGTTTGTGTGTACAAACTTTGTTATTAGTAGCTGTAAATAGGTGTTGAAACTACAACCTTAAAGGTTTCTGGGCAGGGAGATATTATAGTTATCACACTGTAATAACTATAATATCTCCCTGGCGGCTTCTTTGATCCGCCCACACACTGGGAGATAATAAATAATAATTGTGACAGTACAATACACTTCCAAATTAGCCACTTCTGAATCAATTCTTTATAAATTTTGTTAGGAAAGAGATAGCTACAGAGTCCAATTTACAAGGTTTGTAAAATAAACATCGACTTTTGTATAGCATTCCAATATAATTAAATTTTTATAGACCATTGACTTGGCAAAATCGGAGGTGTAAACTAGGCTCAAACAGTTATAAAACCATATATAGTTGCAATATTTTCATGTCCATTTCTAGAGTTTGAAAGATGACAAGTTTAGAAGATGTATATAAAACCTTTTATCCACAGTTGGTTGCAAAACTTCCAACAAATGATGCTATTTTCATGTCTAAACTATATTCAAACAAGTTTTTACCTGGAGATACTAAGGCGAAGATTCAAGAAATATCTACAAAAGCAGGCAAAAATACATTTTTCTTAGATGAATGCATTACACCAGGATTTTATCCTGATGATAATGTAAAGGGGAAATCCTCCAATCCTTTATTAGAACAGCTTTTAACAGCGATGGAAACTGATAATGACCGTACTTTAAAAGCTCTAGCCTCCAGATTTAGAGATAGTAAGTGATTAAAGTGTTTATTATGCGTATGTACATATGAACATACGTAGCTATACGTATGTATGAATTTATGTATTTGTGATGGGCTGAGAAAACTTTTAAATGTAATTATTAAAACAAAAATTTTATCATGTATCCAGCATTTAGTAGGAAAGAACTTTATAAGACTTGCAGATTTTGTATACGTAGTTATAACTAGTACATACGTAGCTACACAATAAGAGATAGATGGTATACGTAATACAAGAACATACGTAGGTGTAATTTACATACAGTAGATAATATGCGAATGGCTCTGCTAAAACCCTCCATGTTAGCATGCAAATTTTGACCTGATTTTGGAACTTTAACTCTAAGTGTTCCTTATAATGTTGTAAACGTTTGCATATTAGTTGATAAACGTTTGCATATTAGTTGATAAATAGCTAGCTAGCTAGTACATAGCTAGCTAGCTAGTACATTACTAATAACAACAAATAACAACTGAAAAAACTAATTAACTATGTAGCTATGTAAGTATTGTAGCTAGAGTGACTTCAAAAAACCCGTTTACAAAAATGAATTTCAAAAAATAATATTCAATAGTTATGTACGTAGCTAACCATTGTTCTTGTGTTCAGAACAATTATGGCTCTTGTCCAAAAGAATTTTATTTTTGAAGTACGTAGGTACGTAGTGAGTACGTACAAGAAATTTTCTTCCCATTAAATTTTTACTATAGCTACATACAGCCAATTAACATGCATAGCTACGTACGTAGCTACACACATTTTTATCAGAAATCTTTTATGCAAACAAAAGCATGCAATAAAACTGAGTTTATCATATAGAAATGCAATATACGTATCTACATACATAGCTACGTACGTAGCAGTAAATTCTGTTACTGTGCAGTATGTAATATTCATTATTATGTATACCAGTTTTCATGCTAAAAATCTGCACTTGCAAATCTTATACATACACAGGTGTCGAACAGAATGGCTTGTCTCATCCTAGTGCCCCAAGGAAAGTAGTATCATTGTATTCGGGTGAGTTAATTTATTATAAAATGAATTAAGTCAATTGTATGCGTGTGTACATGCATGTGCATGCACATGTTTGAAGGCTGGGTAATCTAATATAAGAGCTTTTAGAGAGGAAATACATACGTACATACGTAGGCGAAATATGACATTTTCTTAAAACCATAGAAGCACCAGTTAAAGCACCTCCTAAGCTCATGTGTACAGAAAAATACAGCACTCAGGGGTGTCTCAAGACAAATACAGCACTCAGCTTTGCCTCGTGCTGTATCATGCTGTATTTTCCATACACAGTCATGGTGGTGCCTTAACTAATACGTATATATTGGTAAATTTCGAGGTAACAAAATTTTGCTGTTTTCATGGATTAGCTCACAACCTCGAAAATCAGGTATACTAGAAAAGTTTGTAAAGCTAATAAAATAGCCTGATGCAACAGAACATCCTCAAAGATTAATTCGTGAAAAAGTTCAAAATGCAGCATCCTCAAAAATTTTGTACCTCGAAAATTTCCCAATATACGGTATATATATATATATATATATATATATATATATATATATATATATATATATATATATATATATATATATATATATATATATATATATATAATATATATATTGTATATAATTATCAAGACTCACGATAGTGAGTCGCGAGGCCAAGAAGAAGCAGCTGTACGCGACGAACGAGTAAGTTATTTACAGGTAGCACCGCTCAAACAAAAATTTGCAGACGCTGTAACTAAGCCGCCATAAAAGCTACCAATTAGTTATTACGGACCTAGTACGTTCTTACTATATAGAATCAATATACCAACAATGAAGTAAATAGCTACCTCCATTCCTGAGTATCAGCCATTGCGAGTTTTATGGCGCTCGTTTTGCGACAACGCATGACGAACCATCTGCCCCGCCCCTTTTCGCTCTTTAATTAGAGAATTAGTACCTTCATTTAATGTAGAATCAGTAACCCAAAGTTCATCGAAATCGGACCATCCAGTCTTCTGATACAGCCGCACACTTTTCGTGGGCTTGCGTGACCCCCGGCGTGAATCCCGGAATTTATATTTAAAACACTCATTTAGTACATACACTTGTTTGTCTAATAACTCACTCATTTCTGCATGGATTTCAACCAAATTTGTATCAACACTTCTCCTATGTATGCTCTACCAGACAAACAACTTTCAGCATAAAGCAAATACCTCAATGTATTTGAGAGATACTTTTACACTGTATGTTGATAGTTTCCATAACTCGGACCCCCTCTAAATCATTTGAATGAAATTTCAGATACACAAGCTATATTGATATATAAATCTTCAGGATAAGTTTAAAGAAATTATGACACTTCAGTTTATCAAAATTAGCCTTTAACGATTTCATTCATGTTAATGTGCCATGATAATTATACAAAACAACAAGAGGTGAACAGTGGCCACACATTATAAATAGGAGACCACTGTCACTATTAGCATACACAATATTTTGCACTATAATATTAATTGTCTTCTCCTGTAGATCAATCAACAGTAGAGGATGGCAATGATGTAGTCTTCATTGAAGTTCTCAACTGTTCTCCACCTACATACGTAGCTAACAATTATATTATAATAACACATACTTTATAATGTTCATTAGTTATTTGGGGGAATACAAGGGAAATACCCAACATATTAACTTCCTCCTCTCCCCTTTAAAATTTTATTACTCTGCATACTTTATATAAGGTTTCTTGTCAGGACTTGTTTATAGTATATAATCTGTTTTTGAATATTTACAAAAAGCAGTGATATGCTAAACAAAAACAGCCTGGCTGTAAAAAAAGTGCGAGGCCAATCAGAAGCCACAAATATAAGCGACCAAAAACTCTGATATCAAGTAAGGCCAAGAAATTGAACATTTTATTAAGAATCTTTTTACTTAAATGACATATGTACAATAGTTTACAGGGCATTTTCACAACTATGATTGGCTTTGTCACTTGGCCACCTTTTTGCACTATCATCTTTTATAAGGTGGCCAAGTGACAAAGCCAATCATAGTTGTGAAAATGCCCTGTAAACTATTGTATGTCATTCAAGTAAAAAGATTCTTAATAAAATGTTCAATTTCTTGGCCTTACTTGATATCAGAGTTTTTGATCGCTTATATTTGTGGCTTCTGATTGGCCTCACACTTTTTTTACAGCCAGGCTGTTTTTGTTTAGCATATATATACAGATTTAAATTAAACCTCTACTGCTTGTTGCTTGCATACATTTTTTACAAATTTGCTTCCTCTTTTCTGTACTCAGAAAATTTTCAAATTGCCATTCATAGTAATCTTCACAGAAAACTGCTATACAAATCTTGGAGTCAGTGTATATAGTTATACGTACATAAACAGTGCAAATACCACCCTGTTTATGCACTAAATTGAGACTAGGGGCAGTTTATATGTATACACTGACTCCGAAAAAGTCAAGATCTGTATAACGGTTTCCCTGTGTCTTGTACGTACTACATACATGCAGTATAGTAATGCGGCTACATCACACTATAGACCATGTGCTAGTCTTTGATAAGTCATATGTACGTACATAATTCAATCTTGTGCGATACAAAGTCACTATTTTGAGGACAATAAAGCATGTGAATATACATGAAAATAATGTAAAACTGGAGCAACAAAGTAACCTGGTGGTTAAATCAATTTTGTCCAAGAGAACCAATCTCTATGTAAAAGAAAAATACACAACATATTTGAACAATGTACGTAGTTAGTTTGTAATGATGATTTGCTTGATACTTTTCCTCTCATATAGTAATAAAAAATAAGATTGCGCCATTCAAGTTTTTGCAGCTACAGTGGGACTTGTTTAATCAGGTCACCATGTAATAAAGTAACCTGTTTAAACCAGCCAACTCAAAAATCTCCTAGTACACATGTAATTTATGCATGTACAAAGTGACCTTCCTAATGCAACTATGTCGCTGCTTAATAAAGTCAGCAAATTGTGGCCCATGGGTGACCAGATTAGACAGGTTTAACTGAAATAATTTTTGAAAATGATATACACTTGTACCTGAGTTACATACGTACACAGCTATATAATATTATGTAGTAGCTATATGATGCCACAAATATATATCATTAAGTATGGTAGTACTTACGTATTAGTAGGGATTGCCATGAAAATTTGTGGCTTCCAAATTTTTCACACTTGTAAAAACCACTTTACAATAGGCTTTAGCCGAAAATACCTACTTAGCATTGGTACAGCTGTAATAATGCTGTACCTTTGTTAAACGAAGCGAAAAGCCGATATTTTCGATCTACAGTGAATTATGAAAATTTCGAAAATTAACTGGATTTTGTCTGCCTGCCAGCCAGCCAGCCAGCCTGCCGTAACGCTAGGTGTACGGCTCCAGAAATTCAACACAGCAAGGTAATTGCGTCGCATTTACGAAACTGTTGTTCCGAAGACAATTTACCCACTGCGCCATGGCGATTCCTATTATCCTTCATTCCCTTCCTTGTTCTTCTATATTCCCTTAGCAAGGTGAGAAAACTCACGAAAGGTGTCGATTAGCCTATTACATCATATGAAACCATGGCTTGCACACGTGATATTATTAGGCCGTCAGTGTATTGCCATTACAGAGTATAAGAATTTTGTAATATTGTCAGCGAATATCTAGAGTTTATTGATGCTGTATATTATTGTGCACATTTGATTTTAGTCTTAATATTTCAGGAACGTCAGTTACTAAGTTAGTGTCACAATTTACGTGCAGGGCCTTATCGATTAGAGATGATAAGCGCCTGTACTGCCGGCGCTTACCATCTCTAATTGATTGGGCCCAGCTGCACGTAAATTGGGTCTGGGGCTTGCGAGATTAGAATGTCTGTATGGCTGTTCACATAGGCACTGCATGCAATTAAAAAACCTTTAAACAAGCTACATACATAGCTACAGTACTTAAAATTTTGTCTGCAGTTGTGAATACTTGTATATCTATATAGCTACAAAGTGTACCATAAAAAGTAAACAAACTAGCATTTAAAAAATTTAAAATTTAAAAAAGGAGTAGGGATTGCAACAAAAAGTAAGGAAACAAGTAGCAAACTAGCTATTATAATAGTTAGCTAGTCTGAGAGCACCCAAATCTACAAGATTTAATCCCTACTTTGACAGGCGTATATATAGCTTAATAATTATTTAAGCATCATGCAATGTATATAGCTACGCCTGTCAAAGTACGGATTAAATCTTGTAGATTTGGGTGCTCTCAGGTTAGCAAACTATTATAGCTAGTTTGCTACTTGTTTCCTTACTTTTTGTTGCAATCCCTACTCCCTTTTTTTAAATGCTAGTAATAATAGCTATACTGTACAGTCAATTATCATGGATGGTATAAAATTTCATGATTATCATGATATGCAACATACATAAATAATATAAAAATTAATGCAAACTATGTAGGTTATGAAATAAGCATCTTATCTAAACAAATTTGTGACCCGGCATGAGAAAACCGGCACAAAATATCCTATAAAAATTCCAAATTACTATTCAAATGGTCAGGCAGTCTATTATCTTATTCATGAATAGCTCCAAAATATCAGGGTAGTGAGTACAATCACGATAATCACTCAGCCTATAACTAGTAACTGGATAAACCTCATTGCTTTAATAACTTCACCACAAGTATATGCACTCTCAAATTATGACCCGGCATGAGGACACAGAGGTTAGCTAGCTACGTATATGCGCATGAAATTTGACCACACTT
The DNA here is from genome assembly GCA_965207375.1 of Nitrosopumilaceae archaeon. Classification (GTDB taxonomy): domain Archaea; phylum Thermoproteota; class Nitrososphaeria; order Nitrososphaerales; family Nitrosopumilaceae; genus JAWVZS01. Next base: position 919,422 of record CBDBMG010000003.1, read on the forward strand.
TTAAATTTTAAAATGATATAAGTTGTATGTGAACATAAGAATCTAACACAATTTTTACCATTCAGACAGCTTTCAATAGAGAATCTCATGCAGTTAATGGGCAAGTAGAATTCTAGGAAAATGGGAACCTCCATTGGGAACACATCAAATTTGTTGCAAACCATAAAATAACCTTTGCTCCTTCTCTAATGTATGAGCTAAGCTATAGTACTGTACTATTTTGGCTTACTCTTCCTATCGCGCAGGGCTTGTTGAGTCACAAGACTGCTTCCGGTGTTGCAGTGTTATAGGCGGATAGTTATAAGTGTGCAATATTTTCACCAATATAAGTGCAGGCGCTTACACCAACATGCACTTGAAACAGCCTGGTGGCTCGACCATCAAGTAAGCTGACAAAGTGAGTGTTACATAAGTAGAGTATTTTTAGGTTTATAAAAAGTATAAGTAGCTATACCTGTAGAAATGTATCGATTATTTCCAGCTTGATCGCTTAGTACGAGGGGTCCGTTGCAAGCAAGTTTGGTGTACGTGACTTTGAAAACAGTTGTAATTTCAAAACTGTGCACGTGGATATTCATGATTTGAAAACTGTATTTGTGATTTGAAAACTGCTTTATAAATCTTTAAATACTAAATAAATATGGACAATGATAAATCAATGAGTAAAATCGACTAGAAAGATGTATGCTACACTTTACATTAAAAAACTGAAAATAACTGAACGCCGCATGATTGTCCACTGCATTGCAGAAAAACAAACACTTGTGATATACATAGCACAGCCAACTCATTATGTGCCTTCTAAGATAAAAATATAGGAAGTACATTATAGAGTCAGTGGCGAAACTTGATTCATATTTAGGTATTAATTTTTATGATTTGAGAGCCTGATTTGTGTTTTGAGAACTGATTTTGTGTATCACCGATTTGTGTTTTGAAAATTGATTTGAGCCAAAGTGTATGTGATTTGAGATCGTGGTGGGCCACTCAGCGCGATAGGCAAGTAAGCCAAAATATTACATTACTGGCTTGGCTCACACAGCTTTATAAACCTTATTAGAGAAGGAGCAAAAGCTGTTTTGCAATGAATTTTATGAGTTCCCATGGAGGTTCCCGTTCATGTTTTCCGTTCCCATTCCCATTTACTTACCCGCAGTTAACAGATTTTGAAAATTTTATGCAGTAAAGGAAATATATACCATATACATAATCGGAATAGGTATACTTGTTGTTTCAACTGATAAAATTATCAATGTGATGAAATACGGTAGTACGTAACTTAGAGTCATGACCGCTGACAATACTTGATGTTCCTTTGCTTTTAGCTATTATAATAGCTAAATATGAATTAATGCTGCTAACAAGATTGTATTCAGAATCATAAATATTACTGTTCCTACTACGTATCATGATGGTATAATTTTTACTATTGCTCTGCCCTGGCTACCAGTTAACATATTAACATGTTTAGTTTATTAATTAAGCATATCATGATTATCATGACATAAATAATTTCATATTGTGGCATCACTACTACATATAGTTGGTATATAAAACACCACAATCATTACAATTCTGTTTCAGCACATACATAGCTTGTTGCACCATTGTATAGCAGAGAGTATGCTGACTACAGCTAAGAATTACTCCTTTGTATTTTAATAGCACCAGAGTTCAATATTTTGGTACAACTATTTCAGAATGTTGCTAATTGGGACCAAGTCTGCCCTCATCTCTTAAAAGATAGCACCGGCCAGGCAACCCATGGGATTGATATAGGTTATCAAACTCTGGATCAGAAGCGAAATGCAATGCTCAGAACATATCTTCAGCAGGCTTCACAACCAAGTTGGAATGATATCATAAACGCCTTGGAGAAGGGAAGATACATTAACTTGGCTGGACAAATTAAAGCAAGCCTCCAAGGCTAATTAATTGACTATTGAGTTTCTTAACAGTTGCGTTTTAGTTTGAAAGTACGTAACATTTTATTAGGCATAAATGTTTGATTTTAGTTTGGATTATAGATACATTAATTGAAACAATAAAGATATCAATAGGAAATAGGGCTAAGGTAATTATGCTCAAAATTGTATAGCTTTACTAAATATTTTACTGTTCTATTAGTGTAGCTACGTATATCAATTTATATTTACTTGTGAAATGCCATAACATGTTTATAGCATAATTACTGCAGCCCTAGTAGGAAAAGGGCAGTACTGTATAGCGAGTTTTATTTGTGAACCGTTGATTTTCTAGTCAAGCAGTAATATTTACTATTATTAAATTTGTAAACTGCATACAGCTATGTACATACAAAAATCTTCAGTTTAAATTTGCTATCTTGTGATGCCTTGCAAATTTTGCAAAAATTATAAAATTAGGAACTCGCAAACAAAAACCACTATATGGAATAACTTTGTAATCAATATGTGTGTGTGTGATACGTATGTATCTATTAATGTAAATTTCTAAACAATGGCATGTTAAGAATGCGTTGATGTACGTATGAGAAGTAGGTTTGCGCCAATTGAGCATAATGTTGGCATATATAATAGGCAAAATTTCTAGCGTACACTGCCATGCTGCATACTCAAATCATTTATAACATCCACAAAGTTATTAATACACACATACGTACACTATACCTTTTAGATGGTATAGCTATTGGGTGCCACTAAAAATAATTAAAATGACTATGTAAATAGCTCTTTTGTACAAGAAATTTCACACTCTAGAGGAACTAGCTAGAAAATAGCAACAAGTAAGATTAGCAATTAAGATAAGATGGAAGAAAGTAAAATTAATGTTGAATTCTTGAGCGTAATGATATTTATGGAGCATAATTGGAGTATGATGGGGAGCATTGCTCCAAGCATAATAGGCAATTTTAAAAGCATAATTATAATAGGCGCGAGGTATTTATGTAGGTGTTTCATTTGTGAAGACACCTAATACAGGTGTCTTACTGATAATTTAAGACACCCAAGCCATTGTAAGACATGCATTGCTAGGATACTTCAGTGGATAAGCAGCCTGGAAGGAATGACACAGTAATTAACTCAGCAGGGATGCATGTCTTACTAGTTATCTATACAAATAGCAGAACAATAAATTTAGCTAACAATCCAAATTTTACAACATTTATAGTCGTACACTTAGTCTCTCTTGTGTCAAATTTGTGTACCTATACCTTGCCCACAGGCTGAGTTATATCTCTTCAAATTCATAAACCTGGAGACCTATTTTTGCAGACTTGGTCACAAGCATACGTATATACGTAGCTATAGTTGTATAGGTAAACTTTCAATAAATATTGTGGTACATACAAGATGAAATGCTTAGCTTATGCAGTAAACTGTCTATATTTTAATCAATAGCAGTCTGCTGCTCATTTTGTCAACATATCAATAAACAGTATCTTGCAATTGTCTTCACACTGCTGCCATGCATCACATACATAGTTACATATGTAGGTACTTACTGTGTGTACTTAGGATCAACTAAAATTAAAGTGTCCTGGTTTTCTATAGCTATAGGTCAACATATGAGCTAAAGGGCTACCTTGAGTGGGTGGATTATGCAGGTGTCCACATTGACAGGTTCCACTTAACAAGCTTGAGGTTACTAGAAGGTAATTTCAAAAATTTTGACCACAATAATATCTTTTTATTAGCTACTTGCATGGTTGTTAATTAATTTTAATACAATTATAATTGATTGTTTATTTAAACTACGTATAATCACTATGCTCACACAATTCGATTTTAAGGCGTGCATGATGTATAAGATTTCAAAGGTTGGTTACAGCGTGCTACATATACACTTTAGTTTCACTGCAGGTTTGTATTGCCAGATACGTGGAGTCAGGTGCACACTCACTCACGTAGCTAACTATAGCTAAAATTCCTTGTATTATTTAATGCAACGTTGCACTCCCATCATTAGTATGCCTACTTTACAGGATTACATAATAGTTGTACTGATTGCATGGACTATTTCAACACGTTAAACAATGTAAACACTACGTATTTTGTTAATTTTGTATGTGAACCTAAAGCACTGTCACAAATTCAATGTGTTTCTGCGTAAAGTAAATAAAGATGCCGTAGTGCCATGTAGCTACAAAGAGATTTCTGGAGCATAGACTAATAATATTCAGGGAATATGACTGCAAAACACAACTGATACAAACAAAATTTCAGAAGCATAATAGAGAGGTGTACATCTATATACGTAGATATACTCTACCAGCTACTGAGTTAATATCTCCAGATCGGTAGATAGCTGGCTATTTGGTTAGCGACATTTCTCTTGCTGTTCTGCAGGGCTGTCAATCCCTCGACACAAAAAATCTTATATGTTATCTTCCCCACGAGATCAAAGGATTTTATGATAGGTGAAAAAACTGTGAGACCCATAGGAAATTTTAGTCTTGGGTGCCAGACCCTTTCTTTTCACAGGTCGCTTACCATATAGTGCAAAAGATTGACGGGGAAAACTTTGACAAATGAAGCGTTCACAAAACTTTGACAAGCAAAACTTCAACAAATAGTTGCTTGTGATCATGAGTTTCAAAGGAGAAGCATTAAGAGAAGAAGAGATTGGTAGGGAAAACTTTAACAAATCGCTAGCCATTTGTCAAACTCATCAGTTTTCCACCGTCAAACTTTTGCACTATTTGGTAAGGGTGTTGTGAGCACACCAGGTGTTAATGACCATTACTGGGCACCATTAGGGTGTTGACATTAAATTTTACACCCTATAGGTCAGCACACTTTGACACCCTAGAGGCATTGCCATAATACCCACATAACTTTTCAGATATTTTAGAGTGTTACCCTTTATAAGCATCAGTATTTGTACTTGTGTATACATTTAATACCAGTACTTGGTATTTGAAGTATCGGTAAATTCTACGTGGCATGCTTATAGAAATGGGAGTGTTATTACTTTATAAACGATAGTGTCAAGGATGTACTGAAACTTAGATCATGATAGTGCAACATTTATCATACGTCATATAAAATAAATCTGGAATAGTACCAATCTTAGGCTCAAATATGTATATAACTAAATTTTGTGCTACCGTACAGTAGTGCTGGGCAATATTACAATATTTAATCGATATTGTGATATTTGTCAGACAATTTATTGGATTTACCTTAATATTGAAATATCGTGTATCAATATTTATTGTGTTAATTCTTGTTAAGAATGAATAAAATGGCTGTAGATACCATTAATATGATTACTAGAGTCATAAAACTGATGTTCACTGACAGCAAATGTTGGCTTAAAACCTTTTAGCTAGAGTTATTTATGTGTAAAATAACTATCTATAGAATGTAGTCTGTTCAGAGTTTAATCTTTCATGCTAGCACAATATTTATTCATATCGTGAAATTAAACATAGGGCAAGGTCATGTACAATTGAGATTAACTGGGTCTCACAACTCCTATGCCGACGAAAACCATGTTGTTCATCTTGTAATGCTCAGATGATCAAACAAACAAGAATAGATAATGTGTTCCATAATTTTTGAGCATATACAAGTTAGTGAAACCGGGCAATAATTGCCAGGGTCCTTTTTGTTTCCTTTCTTATATACTGGCACCACCAAAGCAGACTTCCATATGTCAGGTAAAGTTCCTTGGTTCAACGAAGCTTGAAAATTAGAGAAAGAGCTGGAGCAATTTCGTTGGCAACTTCTTTTAAAAAGTAAGATGGAAAATTATCTGGGCCAGCAGCTTTGTGAAACTTTAGATTAAGAAGAAATTGAGCTACTCCATCAGCATGGATGTGAATTGGTGGAATATCGGGAAGGGGGTTTCCTTCTAAAACTGGAACATTAGTGGCATCCTCACTAGTATAAATTGAAGAGAAATAGTTAGTAAGAGCATTTGCTTTAGACAATGAATCAGTGATTGTTGAGCCCTGATATTCAAATGGTCCAATACCAATAGCTACAATCCTGCTTTCTGTTTTTAACAAAGGACCACAGTTTCTTAGTGATATTGTTATCATCAATAAACTTAGATACATATTTGTTAAATGCTGTGCGGCACTCCTGTTGAGAGAGTCTTTTCAGGTCAAAGTAAGCAGACCAGTCTTTTGCGCAATTGGTTAGACGTTTGTTTGATTATGAACCACTACATTCCATTAGTTAAAGAGGGTGGCACATGCAACAATCATCTCCATCTGATAGTGTCGTTTTCGTGCATGGACAATGGAACCATTTCTAATCGCCAAATTGTATGCTGGTGGGGGGTGCTCAGGCTTGCCCCTTTGAAAACAGGTGATACTCTGTAGTACTTATATTTTCTTCGTGCATCCCAGCTGATTGCTGGTAATGGCTGGTCCAGTGGATGGTATCCTGGCTGTCAGCGCTCAGCAGTGAGACCTAACTTGAATGTTCCACATTTTCAACTAAACCCATCAGCATCGGTTGTTTCTAGAGATGTCTCCTCATTGGCTGTGGCTCCGTAACGACGGTAAACCATTAGTTTCCATCATGCATATCATCAATATAAATATTAGACTGTATCTCATCTATTATCGTTTGTACTGATGCGTTTTGCTCAGTTCTCCTTGGCCCTTTTCTTTATTTTTCCTGCGGTGAATGCTTCTGTATGTTCTTCCTTGGGTCGCTTTAATTCTTAACCTTTTGTAGCTGTTAACTTTGCTTTGCTCTTTCGAACTCGCTTTCGAAGCGTTATACTTTTGTTGAAGATACATTTAGAAACATAATCTGCCAGGATTACCTTTAATAGAAGATGGTCCTCGCAGCTACGCCAGACTAGGTGATAGGCGCAGCTTCAGGTGATAGGTGCAGGTGATCACGTGGTAATAGGTGCTACAATGTGGTCCGGTCTGATCAGGTCCGTAAACTAGGGACCATGCATCCTTAGATAATTGAAATGGCTGATGTTACAATACTACGTGATTTCCTTGATGAGATTGAACAAGTTGTAACGAGGATGGCTGTGAGCCATTCACAATTTGAGAGTGAAATGAATGAAGAGGGAATACGGGAATTGCTATTACAAGCAGAAAAACTCCTTAAAGATATAGTATCTGTTGAAGACCTCTTGCTTGGGTATGTAGATGCTTTAATTGAATCCTCAGTAGGAATTGCTCGAGCCATACAGAGTTCAATTGACGAGTGCCATCGTCGTCGTTTAAGAGGACGGCCCGTAATCCCAGTGTCGGAAGAACACTTATCATTACTGTTAGAACATCATTTCACAAAGACAGCAATTGCACAATTGTTTAATGTTTCGCCAAGAACTATCAGGAGAAGAATAACTGAGTATGGTTTGGATAGTGAAACATGTTATAGTGATATAAGTGATCGTGAATTGGATATCTTCACTCAGCAGTTCGTAACAATGCACCCCTTTTCGGGTCAGAGATCACTTGAAGGATACCTAAGAAGTTTAGGTTTGCGAATTCAACGTTACAAGCTTCGGAACAGTCTAATGAGAGTTGATCCTAGCGGAGTCTGTGAGCGTCTGAGGCAAAGCCTCCATTGAAGGAAATATAGTGTGGCAATGCCAAATAGCTTGTGGCATATTGATGGGCTACATCGACTTATAAGATGGTGGATTATCATTCATGGAGCCGTTGACGGTTTTAGTAGGTTACCTGTATACCTTGGTGCCTCTTCAAACAATAGAGCTGAAACTGTGTTGCAACATTTTTTAAAGGCTGTACAGTTGTATGGATTACCATCAAGGGTAAGGTGTGATCGTGGAGGGGAGAATGTGATGGTATCACAGTTTATGCTTACCCACCCAGACCGAGGACCTGGTCGTGGGAGTTGTATCACTGGCCGTAGCGTACACAATCAGCGGATTGAACGCTTTTGGTGTGATTTATTCTCTGGTTGTATTTCATATTTTTACAACTTATTTTACATGTTAGAAGACAGAAACCTTTTGGACCCTGGTAGTGAAGTAGATCTCTTTGCATTGCACTATATATATTTACCACGTATTAACTATGCACTTCATATATTCCAGAATTCCTATAGTCATCATCGTTTATGTACAGCAAGAAATTGTAGTCCATTTCAATTGTGGATCACAGGTGTTGTGGAGAGATGTAATGATGACCATGCTGTACAAGGTCTCATGGAAAATTCTTTAGTAAGTTAACTTCCACACATACTTAAATACTTTTATCCACATATAATCTCTAGGACTGTTATGGCATTGACTGGGAGGGACCAGCAGTCGTTGATAATGATATTGATGTGGTGACCATACCTGTCACCCATGTACCTTTGAATTCATGTGATATAATTACTTTGACAAACTTGGTAAATCCATTAGAAGAATCTGAAGATGGTGGACTATCATTATTCACTACTGTACGTTCTTTTGTACACGCATGCACATCACTTTCTTAGAAGTATGTAATATATGTACATGATGATTAAAAATCATAAAATTTAATATGAACAGTAGCTTTGAGTGCAAATTTTTTTGGACAAGGTATGAAAACTTAGTTTGCATTGAAGTGTTTATGGAAGCTGTTAATTGCACATGGATGTTCAACTTCATTCACGGAACATAACATTGGGGTTGTTGGCCGTCATGCTTTATATCAATAGCAATAATTGAAGTGGACCAGTGCTTTCATAATCCAATACGCATGCCTCTCATGAGTTGTCTATTCCTGTTGTGGACACTTATCAAGTAACTTGCTATTAAATGGCTATTATAACTGCATTAGTATCACTAGAGGCTTTTTGTTAGTTTGTAAGTTTATAGTCTTATCACTAACCAAAGCAGTAACTGGCAACTGGCAATCTCTTGCTCCACAACCTATCATAGACAATGGAAAGGGGGTACTAGGAGGCATGTGCCCCCTATTTTACTGTCACTCTATAGAAATGGCCATACTGTCCTGATCATTTAAATAGCCCCTGGGTTCCCCCGCCCTTGCAACCTATCTTTGCTGTTCAGTCTGGTTTATAACCTACTGATTGTAACAAAGCCAGCTAGTGATTACAAGATGCTTTCCCAAAACCAGCTTAGTAACTAGTTACCACTTAATTACTATATTATAAAAGTATTAGTTACCTGTACTTTTCTGATGAAGTTATAGCCATATGGTATTCACAGATATTTTCATCTAGTTACATGTACATTAGAAGTCACCTTGTAATTAGCAGGAGTTCATAATATATGTGTGGTAATATTTCAAAAAATACCATTTTAAAATATTCTGCCAATTCAAACACCCTACCGCCAGTAGCTGGCCGTCTTGTATTGGCAACAATAAACATAGTAATCTACTAACTTACATATAGCTAACCTTGTTAATGGCTGGTGGTCAATTTTCAGTGCTTTTCAGACGATTTTTCAGGTGGGCATTAATATAAGGCCAACAAAGCATGTGGGTGGGTGGTGGGGAGGGAGGAGGCTAAACCTCCATAGAGACACTTTGGAGTAGCTATGGCCACCTGGGATAGCCACAAGGCACCTACGTACCATGTCGAGAAGAAGTCCACGGAGCAATGGCAGCAGTTTCAGCTCATGGCTCCCGAACTGGTGCCCTCCAGAGGCACCATTCTCTTAACCATGACATCACAGGGTCGGCAAAGTGCCCTCCAGAAAAGCAGACCAGTTAACATTGGACAGTAGAGACACTGTGTATAGATAGGTCTTTAGTGTAGCTATTGTCTTGTGCAATAAAATTGAATTTACTTTTTGTGCGAAGGTGGAGGCTTTCAGTTCCCAAAGCCAGTCACATATATATTTTTATAATATTATAAACTCTTGGTTATAAGTCTTAGATTGACCGTGGTTCAAAATTCTAACTGCTAATAAAATCCAAAGGGAGTTTCCTGAAACTCCCCTCGGCACATCCCTGTGAAAGGTAGTACCGTACTTAATTTAGAAAAGCTCTGTATATATATGGTATAGCCAATTTAAAGTGTTGCTATGGAGATGACCTGCCATACATAATTAAGATAGGAATCCAGAAATTAATTAAGATGATGTAATACCTAATTAGCACTTCGCTGGGCCACAATCTGCATTGCAAGTGCCTGAGCAAATATGGATTATTGCTTACACTTTGATTAATGGACTCTACAATACCTGTATGACTTAACATTACTGAGGGACCAAGGCCAACTGAAAATCACTGGTCAAATGTGATAATTATTGTGAACAACAAGTTATAATTTGGGTAATATTGGGTGCTTATGTATATATGTATAACATCTTATATAACTTTGAATTTAAAGGTAAGTATATAGGGATCGACATAGAAAGTAAGGACACAAGTATAGTACATCTACAAGGTTTAATTCCTACTTTGGCAAACAACATGCATAAGCAATTGTAATTAATACATTGATGATGCCAAAGTAAGGATATCTTGTTAGCCGGACCAATTGACGCGATAGCTGTCTGATAATACGAGCCCAGCTTGGAGCAGGCGCTTATAATGAAACATCGATAAGCAGCTGGTGTGTAAAACTGTAAATAGGTTTGATAGATTATGTTAATGTTGTGCCAATAGAGTTGTAGCTGGTTTTGTGTGTTCTGATTTTAAAGTTTCAATGCACATATTTTTGTGAAATCATACATTTTCATAGTGATCCCTACTATTATTAGACAATGGCAAGTCAAGAATGCTTTGATGTTTGAGAGATATTCAGGTGTTTTATTTGTGAATTATTTGTGAAGTCTACAGGTGTCTTACTGGTAAGACACCCAAGTCACTGTCTAAGTAACTAATAAGACATGCATTGCCAGCGTATCAGTAAATCTTCAGGAATGACACAATAATCACCTCAGCTTAAGCTTGCCTTGGTGATTAATATTGTGTCATTTCTTCAGGTCGTTTATCCACTGAAGAGTCCTAGCAAACTACTATGGTACTTAATGATTGTCACTCCAGGGGGCCAGGCACCCTCTAAATATTTGGGGCACTGTGTTGTGGAAGATTCATCAATATGATTACAAGCATTAACCATGTAGCTAATACAAAGCCTAAATTAGATGTTTGTTTTTCAGATGAACTTATAATCAGTCACCATAAACCGAATCCTCCATGATTTTTAAATGCACATAACATTTTATCATGGAAATCCTGCGGAGAATCATGATATTTTGTGGGTATCGTCATTTCCAGGGCAAACGTGGATGCAGTAGGGAACTCCAATGAATTACAAAATCTTATGGTTGGATCTGTGTCGAATCCAAGTGGTGGCGGATATTCTGCACCAGTGAAGAAACTCAAAACTTGACTTAGCATCAAGTCACAATTCTCATTGTCTGCAACATAGTAACAATGAAATTAAATAAGTCTAATTAGTTAATTATTAGTCTTAACATTTTACTAATGCATAAATTAAATATGCTGTTGTTACATTGCACTTCTAAGACCACTTGATATTAGATGTGCTTTAACATGAGCAGGGATTTTTCTAGTAAATAGCTAAGTTCAGGAGGGGCAAATTCAAGTATATATGCTGACTGTCGAGTCAAGCTGTTGACTAAGTGCAAATATGTAAGTGAGGATAACTCAGGTGGGCAAAGCCATTTTTCTAGGGGGCAAAATGCCCCCTAGAAAAATCCCTAATAAGCTACTGGGTGTAACTAGTTATAGCTATTCTAAGCTCTTTTCTTTGACTCAAGTTTTTCATTTTCAACTGCCCCCTCTTTCACAAAACAGACCCACACAGCTATGGGTGTTTAATATAGATTTCTTTATATTAAGCAATATTTAAGGTAGTAGAATATGCTGTGTTGGATAATGAAAATAGATCAGTAGAATAATGCAAACATGAGTAAAAATAAGTCTACAAAAGTTGTAAAAATTAATAGGTGGTAAATATTATTTATTTTTTCGCCATGTAGCTAATAGGTTTTCTATTTTTATCTGTAGCTAAGTCATTTTAAAATGAAAGAAAGTACTAAAGGCAGGGGCGGCTCTGGCATACTGGCTGGTACGGTTTGGGCTGGTCCACTTTTTGCATTTTCTTATAGTTAAGTATATATTTACCAACTAATAATCTGCACTATACAAAAGCTATCAACTAATTATATAATTGCCTTTCAAAAGCAGTTCTTTAATATATATACATTGATTACCAATATCTTTTTATTGCACACCCGTATCATGTGATTATGTTAAAAGATGGAATCATTCGCGATTGCGTGCCCTTCAGCTGCTACTTCATTAGAAGTCTATGCCTCAGTTACCAACGGAGGCAAGATATATGTTAATTTATATATTAGGTAGCTATATGCTGTTTTTATTAGTATTTAGATATCATGAGTTATATGATTAGCCCTAAAACCACAATGTATTCTAATATTTTTGTGCATTCCTTTTTAGAGTGGATTGGGAGCTTCAGTTGGCTTGACCAGTCCCTAGTTGCCAGAACCACCTCTGAAAGGGATGTACTCAGATGTGGCTAAAACCTAATACACTCAGTTCAGTCAATTTTAGCTGATAGTGACTACTAAAAGTTCTAAAGTGAGGAAGGTATGCAGTAGTACAACAAAATTAATGAAATCACCATTATTGTTACTGGAAATGTGTGTCTGAAATACTTTCTGCATTATAATTATAATGAAATTACCTTCATACTCATGCAATAAATCCAAAAAGAGCATGAATGTTGTTTCTTCCTTTACTCTTTCGCTCATACCTCTCTCTGAATAAATCGTCTTTAACATTCTTGTTATCATGTCTGTACAAACATGAACATTGTTAATTTGCTATGGCTAAACTAAACAACTGGTTATTCATCAAATAGTTACAGAGGTGATTATAACAGTCGGCCATTAGCTAAGATCTGCACAAAACTAGAAATGGCCAATCAGTTCAGGGAACATTCGGCCATCTAACAGATCAAAGAAATTCATTTTAAGGAGAAATCTGTAACC